>NZ_VMNH01000034.1 GCF_007625115.1 Sedimenticola selenatireducens
CGCGATTGGGAAGTTGGCCAACAGAATCAAAGGTCAGTGCCAGGAAAAGGAGGAAGAAAAACGCGGTGCCACCATAAAAGATGTTCCGCGCCATAGTTTTTGTGAAGGCCTGGGCCATTGTTATCCCCTCTATTATTTTCCGTTTGTAAGTAACGCGAAAGGTATACAGGGTGCATTAGGCCTGCATGTTCTGATCAGTTCCTTGATTTGAGTCAATAGAATATTAAGGATCAGTAACATTTTGAATTTGCACTGGATTGATTGAAATCAAGGTGTGAGTGGTGGCGAATTTCCGATACTCGCACTTCTATATCTACCCCGACTACAAGGATTAGGAAAAGCCACATGACAACAATCACTGAAACAATGGCCCGTGATCACAGACATTGTGATGAGTTTTTTGCAGAAGCAGAAGAGCTGATCTCACAGGGCGATTGGGAGCAGGGACGGGCAAAATTCAATGAGTTCCGCGATGCAACAGAAAATCACTTTTCTATGGAAGAAGGGATACTTTTTCCCAAATTTGAACAGAGAACAGGTCAGACAATGGGCCCAACCCAGATGATGCGTATGGAGCATACGCAGATGCGCCAGCTATTGGCGGATATGGAAGCGGCCGTTACGCATGAGGATGATGAGCGCTATTTGGGTTTATCAGAAACCATGATGATGGTGATGCAGCAGCACAACATGAAAGAGGAGCAGATGCTCTATCCGATGACTGATCAGGTATTTGCCGGCGATGCAGAGGCGACACTGCAAGAGATGAAAATGCTCTAAGGCTTGTACCGATCAACCCGATAGAGACCCACATGGATGATCTATATAGGGATATTGTCATTATTATTTGAGACATAAGTAGCATGGAAAAAAGGCTTGATGTCAGTATGCTGGAACCCTGTGAGCCCCTGGAGCGTACACTTGAGGCGGTTCAGCAGTTGTCATCAGGGGACTTTTTGCATGTTATGCACCGGCGTGAACCCCATTTACTCTATCCATTGCTGGAAAAAAGCGGCTTTGTTTGGCATTGCGTAGAAGAGCGCTCAGACCAGTATGCAATATATATCTGGAGGGAGAGTGATCAGGTGGCCGGTAAAGAAGCGACATCTCATTTTTCGAAATAGGTTGATCTCTGCGGTATAGGAAATATAGTATCGTTTGATACTATATTTCTGCGCCTTTGCTCAATTGGAGAGTTGATGCTAAACACTGCAAGCCTTTCACTGGATCAAGCTCCACCCATATCGATTCCATTCCGGTTTTTTTTGACGGCACCTCTGTTTGGTCTGGTGGCTGGCCTGTTGCTGCTGGTGTATGGCCCTACGTTATTTTTAACGCGTTGGGCACCGATGACCTTGGGGCTGACCCATCTTATTACCCTGGGCATGTTGGCTATGGTGATGTGTGGTGCGCTGTTGCAGATGTTACCTGTATTAGCAGGGTCACCGGTTCCGGCCGTGGTAATGGTGGGGCGTCTTTGCCATCTGTTAATTACTGTGGGTGCTGGGTTGTTGGTGTCCTCATTTATTACAGGGAGTGGTATCGCAAACGCTTTATCGTTGAGCTTGTTGGGCGCTGGCGTATTTCTTTTCTTCATTGCCGTTGCAGTAGCGCTATTACGGGTCAAACAGGTCACCCATACTGTCACCGCAATGCGTTTGGCGGTGATAGCTTTTCTCTTTACCCTGGTGCTTGGGTTGTTACTGGGGAGTGGCGTTCTCAGTAAGGTAGGGTTTGGTCATATTGCACCACTGGTTGATGTGCATCTCGGGTGGGGTGTCTTAGGCTGGATTGGACTTTTACTGATCGGTATCTCCTATCAGGTTGTTCCCATGTTTCAGGTGACGCCAGAATACCCAATGCTGATGCGGAGGTTTTTGGCGCCCGTGTTATTCATGGCATTAGTGGTCTGGACATTATTAATGTTGGCAGCCATCTTTAGCCTGATAGGGGACTTTATTCCAACGCTCTGGATGTTTTTGGTGTTACCGGGTTTCATGCTCTATGCCGTGGTAACGCTCCGGCTTCAGCAGCAGCGAAAACGGCGAATTCCCGATATCACGATGAAGTTTTGGCGAATCGGGATGTTCTCTATTCTCTTCAGTTCCGCCGTCTGGATCATCGGGAATGTATCGACTGTAGTTGCCAATAGTCCGCAATACCACTTGTTGTTGGGGGTTGGCTTGATTGCTGGTGCGGGTGTTTCTGTCGTGAATGGGATGCTGTACAAGATTGTCCCATTTCTATCCTGGTTTCATTTGCAGAATCGTCAGCTGAGTCTCATGTGCATGACAGTCCAGGTGCCAAACATGAAGGAGTTTATCTCCGATAAGGCGGCGCGATACCAATATAATGTCTATGTGGCGTCTTTGTTTTTACTGTTTGCTGCGGTGACAAAGCCGGAATGGTTTGCCCATATGGCGGGACTAGTCTTCCTGCTCTCTAATATCATGCTGTTTAGAAATCTCGTAATTGCGATGTCGCGATACTACACAACAAACCAGGCCTTGTTGTCGTATGCTGTTGATTCAGATAAGTAATTAACGAAATTTATTAACTATCCTCTCCCGACCCTGTTTCTCGGGCATGATTTCTTCGCATGCTGTTTGGTGATTGCGTAAAAGTTTTATTGAGCCCCTGATTTTCATTGCACTATATCTGCGGTAGAATGCCCTATCTTGAATGGATAACTATCTGATAGTTAAATGTTTATCTTTAAATATGGTGCACTATGCTGAGTGAGTTGAAAGAAGCCTACCTTTTTTCCCAGCTGGATGATGAGCAGCTGCAGCGTGTCAGGCAGATGAGCAATGAAATCCAGCTACAGGATAATGAGGCGCTGTTTGAGGCGGGTGATGAAGCGAAAAGATTCTTCCTGGTCAAGGAGGGGCAGATAAAACTCTCCAGGCTTTCACTCAATGGCAATGAGAAAGTGATTGAGGTCGTTGTTGCCGGACACACCTTTGCCGAGGCACTCATGTTCTCTGACAAGCCGGCCTATCCGGTGAGAGCTACCGCTATTGGAAAAACATCCCTGATCTCAGTCGAAAGTAAGGGTTTTCTTGATCTTCTCCGTGAGTCTACAGATACCTGCTTCCGTGTCATGGGTGACATGAGTATGCGTCTGCGTCGCATGATTAAAGAGATCGATGACCTGACGTTGCAGAGTGCGACCGGACGTGTTGCCGGTTATCTCTGTGGAAAATCGATGTTCAAAGGGCAGGTCAGAGTGGCCTTTGATCTCGCTACACCAAAAGGTGTTTTGGCCTCACGTCTCTCTGTAAAGCCCGAGACTTTCTCGAGGATTTTGCATAACTTTACTGATCAGGGACTGGTCAAAGTAAAGGGTGGGCATATCGAGATTCTGGATGTTGAGGGGCTGCGTAAGCATGCTGAATCTTCGGGGGTTTGTGGACAACATATTAGTCCTGAGAGCTAGTCACCGGATATAGGATACACAACTAAAACGGGGTGCTTCTGCACCCCGTTTTAGTTTTAAGATGAGTGGTGCCGTTATAAATCGCTGCTTTAAACCTTGAATTGACTGACTTGAGCCTGTAGGCCTTCACTCAACCGTGAAAGCTCCTGGCTGGATGTGGCTACCCGATCGGAACCACGGGTTGCCTCCTCTGCGAGTTGAGATATCTGCACAATACTGCGGTCAATCTCCTGGGCAACAGCGGACTGCTCTTCCGCAGCGCTGGCAATCTGTGTGTTCATATCAGAGATGGTAGAGATGGACTGAACTATTTTGTTGAGTGATTCAGCCGCAGCTTGCGCTTTGTCTACGGTAATTTGTGTGGTTGATTGACTCCTCGTCATTACCTGAACGGCCTCGCTGGTGCCACTTTGCAGTCGCTCAATCATCTGCTGAATCTCTTGGGTCGACTGTTGTGTACGGCTGGCCAGTGTTCTTACCTCGTCGGCTACCACCGCGAAACCACGCCCCTGCTCGCCCGCACGTGCGGCCTCAATTGCCGCATTAAGTGCCAGAAGATTGGTTTGCTCTGCAATGCCCCGGATTACATCCAATACTGAACCTATTGCTTCACCCTCTGACTCCAATCGATTAATGACACTTGAAGCACGTTCTACCTCACTTGCGAGGGTGTTGATGGCTTGAGAAGCCTCGTCGACAACACTGCTGCCATTTTTTGCCTCGTCATTGGCTTCACGAGCAGAGCTGGCAGTTTTTTCAGCATTTCGTGCAATCTCATGCACGGTGGCGGCCATCTCGGTGACAGCGGTTGCAACCTGATGAGTTTCTGTACGTTGCTCGTTCATGCCTTCGTGGCTTTTTGCTGTAATCGCAGAAAGTTCGTCGGCGGAAGAGGTGAGTTGGTTGGTGGCCGAACTGACCTGGGCGATGGTGTTCTGGACTTTGATGGCAAATTCATTGAATGCAGCGGATAGTTTCGCGACCTCGTCATTGCCACTGCTATCCAGGCGCTGTGTAAGGTCGCCGTCACCTGCGGCAATGTTGTGCATCGCTTGTGTTGTCAGTTGTAGTGGTACGCAGACACTTCGAGCAATGATGGCCGACAGAGTGATCAGGAAGAGCAATACTGCGCCGACGATGATTCCCAGAGTGGTTGCGCTCTTCCAGAAGGTGACTTCCACGTCGTCAATGTAAATGCCTGTGCCGACGACCCACTCCCACGGCTTGAATCCTTTGATATACGAAACTTTTTGTACCGGTTCTTCACTTCCGGGTTTTGGCCAGAGGTAGGGGACGGTGCCTTCCCCGTTGGCCTTAACGGTCTTCACGAACTCGACGAAAATGGCTGTCCCATTGGCATCTTTGAGTCCTGACATATCTTTCCCATCTAATGAGGGTTTTACGGCATGCATCAGTACCACTGAGTTCATGTCGTTGACCCAGAAGTAGTTACCGCCCTCATAGCGTAAGGATTTGATACTGGTCAGTGCGCCTGCTTTAGCTGAGGCCTCATCCATATCGCCCTTGCTAAAACGGCCATGGAAATCAGCAATAATGCTGTGTGCCGTTTCGACCAGTTTCTGGGTTTGCTGCTCCTTCTCATGCAGCAGGCTGCTTTTTAGCTGGATCAGTGAGATTGCCGTGATGACTGTGACGCCAATAACAGCTAACGAGATCAGTGCCCAGAGGCGGTGAGTAATTTTCAGGCGGCGCAACGCATTCATTTGAGACTCCTTGTCACCGCAAAGACTTCACTCCCGTCAATTGCAGCGTCAAGCTAAGTGTTGATGGTGTGCCCTCCGTTGCATGAAGATGTTGGCGACTGTCAAGGCAAAATCTTGAGGAGAAATTGATCTGGATCGGCTAACCAATTACCTGTATTCCTATTTCTTCTGGCTACTGGAAAAATCAAGCATTTTCTGGATCGATTTGACCGCTTGTTCACGGATTTCTGGATCAATGTGAATTTCGTTGTTTCCGGTTAGCAGAACCTGTTCCAGGTTTTGCAGGGCATTCATACCCATCCAGGGGCAGTGTGCGCAGCTCTCGCAGGTGGCTCCTTCACCTGCAGTTGGGGCCTCGATTAATTTTTTACCGGGCGCAAGTTGCTTCATTTTGTGGAAAATGCCGCCATCCGTCGCGACGATGAAGGTCTGATTATCCATGTCGGTAACCGCCTTGATCAGGGCAGTCGTTGATCCCACAACATCGGCCTGTGCGATGACCTCCTCCGGTGATTCAGGGTGCACCAGTACCGCTGCATCGGGATGCAGTCGCCTGATGCGTTCCAGCGCAACAGATTTGAACTCCTCGTGTACAACGCAGGAGCCGTTCCAGAAAAGCATATCGGCCCCGGTCTGTTTTTGAACATATCGGCCTAGATGTTTGTCCGGCGCCCAGATGATTTTCTCACCCCGTTCAGCCAGATGCTTAATAATAGGCAGGGCGATTCCAGAGGTGACTACCCAGTCAGCCCGGGCTTTTACCTTGGCGCTGGTGTTGGCATACACCACTACCGTATGGTCCGGATGCTGATCGCAAAATCGAGTGAATTCCTCTGCTGGACAACCTTCGTCAAGCGAGCAGGTGGCATTTAGATCCGGCATCAGTACTTGCTTTTCCGGATTAAGGATCTTGGCCGTTTCGCCCATAAAACGAACACCACATACAACCAGTGTTTCTGCTGATTGCTCTGTTCCAAAGCGGGCCATCTCCAATGAGTCAGAGACACAGCCGCCTGTCTCTTCTGCCAGTTCCTGTAGATCTCCACTGGTATAATAGTGCGCTACCAGTACGGCATTACGCTGTTTCAGCAAGGTCTTAATGCGCGCTTTCATGGCGCTTTTCTCATCGCTACTCAAAACCGGCCATTGTGGATGGGGCGGGACAATGACGGGATGTGGCTTAAGGGCGGTAGACTGGGTCATGATCTTCTCTCAAAAAGCTGGGTATTCAGCGGATAATTTCAACATGATTTGGGTTTAATGCACGATATATTTTTGCCGGCCTGTGGTTTCCGTTACGCTGTTTCCCGCCAACCTCTTCAAGCTGGTTCAGCGAGAGTATCCATTTGCGGAAGTTCCTTTTATCGAGTGATTCATTGCGCAGAATTTCATAAACCGATTGTAGTTCACTGAGGGTGAATGTCTCAGGCATGAGCTGAAATGCAATGGTTGAGTAGAGTGCCTTGGCCGCTAGGCGCTCCTGCGCCCGTCGAATAATCTCGGCGTGGTCAAAGGCTAGCTCCGGGAGTTGACTGAGTGGGAACCAGTCAGCTTCGGCCGCATCACTGCCTGCGTTGACAGTGAGTTTATTAGCCGGTGCGAGTGCATAATAGGTGACGCTGATGACGCGCTCTCTTGGATCTCTGTTGGGTCGTCCGAGGGTGAAAAGCTGTTCAAGATAGAGATCTGAAACCCCTGTTTCCTCTTTCAGTTCACGTTTTGCGCACTCTTCCAGGTCTTCATCGATCTCTAGGAAGCCGCCCGGTAGCGCCCATTTGCCTTTATGCGGATCATGCCTCCGGCAAATGAGTAGTAGCTGTAGCTGTTGCTCGCGCAAGGTGAAAACAGCCACATCAGTTGTTACCGCAGGATGGGGGTACTCGTAGGTGTAAGTCACGTCGGCTCGTTACTAAGTGTCAATTTTACACTATATGCGTTTCATTGCAGCGCAGCAAGCCACAAAAAATATTTTTGTATAACTTTATTAATGTCCAGTAATCCATTGTCGGTTAAAGTAAACTGGTTTAGATCCGCTATTATCTTTAATAGCAGTCATAGTCACTTAGAAGAGTTACTTTATGGACGTTGACAAAGAGGGTATCAAAATTGCGGTGCTTGAGGTCAAGCACCTTCCACCGCTCTCTATGACCGCCAGTAAATTGATGGAAGCTGTCACAGATGATGATATCGACCTTAAAGAACTGGCGGGTATTATTGATCAAGATCCAGGTCTGGCCGCAAGGATCATCGGCTTGGCAAATTCCGCCTATTTTTCTCAACCCACACCTGTCTACAGCGTGGAAGAGGCCATTATTCGTGTGCTTGGGTTGAATATGGTAAAGAGTCTTGCGCTTGGAATCACCGTTGCGGGTGTGTTTGAGGTTGAGCGCTGCCCACGGTTTGATCTGTCAGGATATTGGTTTGAGGCGCTTGCTGCTGGTCAACTGGCCCGTTCACTGGTGATGGCATTACCCGCTAAATCAAGACCCGATATGAGCGTGCTCTATCTCGGTGGGTTATTCCATAATCTGGGTATGTTGCTACTGGTTCATGTGGTAGGGGAGGCCTATTCTGCTGTCTTGCAGGAGGCGAAAAAGCCTGAGGCCGATCTACTGACCATCGAACGCGACCGTTTAGGGGTTGATCATAGGACCGCAAGTACCTGGTTGGCGGAGAAATGGCATCTGCCTCCCGTGATTGTGACACTGATGGGACGGTTAGGTGAGTCAGATTACCAAGGTGATCACTTGACTGAGGTGAGCTTGCTGAGTGCTGCTGTAATGTGGGTCGCTGATCTTCGGCAAGGGCGGGTTAATCCCTTGCTAGAGTCTCCTTGGTTGAAGACTATTGAGGGATTGGATAGTGATCGTTTAGGGCGTATTGAAGAGTCTTTTCTCTGTCAAATAGATGATCTGGAGTTGGTGGCCAGACAATTGGCATGATAGGTATATTGGGAATGACAGCGTGATATTTGACCATCAGGATCATTTCTTCGAACTTGTTGATGCACTTTCGGCGATAAGGGTACTCGCTCGACTGCCAATAGAGGAGGTGGCAGAGAAGGACTTTTTACGCCAATCCCTTGATGCACTCATGGCGCATCAAAACTTAGGCCAGTGCTCAATCTTTACTGCAGAAGAGGGGTTGCTTCAGTGCGCAGTGGGAGCAGGTGTTGACACCTTTGGGGGTGATGGGGTGTCCCATCAGGCAGAATCCGTCGAGAGTATGCGGTTTGTGCTTGGAGAGGGCATCATGGGTCTGGCTTATCAGACCGGGCAGATCCAATACTGTCGAAATTGTAAAACTGATCCCCGCTTCAAACCCTTTGTGAGAAGGGCACTGTTTTATGGTGATGGATCGCTACTGTCGATCCCCGTGATTTCTGGAGAACAGGTACTAGGTGTTCTCAATGTTTCGCACCATTTACCGGAGTTTTTTGAAACCTGGCATCAACACTTTCTTGTGCTGTTTGCCAATACATTGGGCCGTCTGCTACACCTGCATCGGATGATTCATGCACTGGGAGACGAGGTCGCCGTACGTACCCAATCGTTGGAGCAAGCACTTGAAGAGTCCGATGCATTAAGAAATCGCTACCAGCAATTGTCCATCAAGGATGAACTGACCGGTTTGTATAATCGCCGTTACTTTTTTGCAGAGGGTGAGGCGATGCTAGCGCGGGCTGTCCGCTACGAATCGCCTTTGAGTTTGCTGTTGATCGATGTCGATCATTTCAAGCGGGTGAACGATACCTGGGGGCATACTGTTGGGGATCAGGTGTTATGCCATATTGCGGATACTTTACTCAGTGAGGCCCGGACAGGCGATCTGGTCGCGCGCTTGGGGGGAGAGGAATTTGTGCTGATTCTGCCTAATACCGCATCGGAGGGTCTGGATATGATGGCAAATCGGATCCAAGAGCAGATCGCCAGTATGGGTTTTGGAATTGTCGATCAATCGATCGATTTGACCGTCAGTATAGGGATGACTGAGCTCGGGGCGCGTACGTCTACAGAGTTGCGTGTTCAGTTGGAGCAACTGTATCACGAGGCGGATCTGGCCATGTATCAATGTAAGTTGAATGGTCGCAATCGCCGAATGTTTTTTTCACGAGAGATGGACCAGATTGAACGTATGCCTTCTGGCGTCTGATTGGAGTAGGTTAGATTCGTGTCAATCTAAATCTGTTCTCGGTTCCTCTGATGCTCCTCGTTGACCTCCCATAACCACGCGGCACCTCTGACACCACTGGAATCACCATGTGCCGGTGGTAATAGCTGGGTGCTAACCACATCAGAGAAGATGTAGCGCGACCAGAGGGTAGGAATATTCTGGTACAGTCTAGTGAGGTTTGATAAGCCCCCGCCTAGGACAATCATCGTTGGATCGATGATATTAATCACGCTGGCAAGGCTGCGCGCGAGGCGGTCTTCATAGAGGGCCATCACCTCTTCTGCTGCGGTTTCCTTCGCTGTAAGCCGATCGGCGAAATCTTCTCCGGTAATCTGCATGCCCGTTGTCTGGTAGTACTGTCCACACAATCCGGTTCCGGACAGGAACGTTTCGATGCAACCTCTTTTGCCACAGTAGCAGGGTGCCCCGGGTAATTCGCTGGGTGTGGGCCAGGGGAGTGGGTTGTGTCCCCACTCGCCGGCGATTCTGTTTGCCCCAATGAATAGCTGTCCCCGGATGACAATGCCAGCGCCAGTCCCGGTGCCAATGATTACGCCAAATACTGAATCTGCACCCGCAGCGACCCCGTCGGTAGCTTCTGAAAGGGCAAAGCAGTCGGCATCGTTGGCGATTCGGATGGGCCGCTGCAATAGGCGTTCAATATCTTCCTGCAGCGGTTTGCCATTCAGGCAGGTTGAGTTGGCGTTGCGTATCAACCCTGTAGCCGGGGAGGCAGAGCCAGGTGTACCAATGCCGATACTTCCAGATTGCCCTGTCTCCTCTTCAATCGCTTGGACAAGTCCACTCAATGCCTCGAGTGTGGCCTGATAGTCCCCCGCTGGTGTCGGTATTCGTCTCTGATATAGACAATTACCCTGAGGGTCCAGGGCAATTGCCGCTATCTTAGTGCCGCCGAGGTCAATCCCGATACGCATCGCTTACTTGAGTTGATCAGGATTGATTCGCAGTAACGGTTTCCATGACCTCTGCATCGGCCTGTTTCTCTCTTGCAGGGGCTTGGTGTCCCATCTCGCTGAGGCTGAATGTCTCCTCGCCAGAGGGGTTGGTGAAGCGATCATTCAGGGACTGGACATAGTTGTCGGCGTCCTCTTTGACTTGCGTCAGTCGCTTTTTAGCGCCACGTCCCCAGCCTGCAGGTGATGTGCTGAAAATGCTGCGCCACGGTTTGGTGTTACGCAAAAAGGCATTGGCCAGATTGCCTCGAATGGCTAAGTGAGCGGACTGCTTTCTCAATCGTCTTAGCAGACTGCGAGCGGAGAGGGCGCGAATAACAAAATGAAGCCCCAAAATGACAGCCACGATGCCAACGCCAGAACTTATCTGTGCGACAGGGTTTGTCATTAATGAATCTAGCCAAGGTGGAGCGAAGCGGAAGCCCTCCCAGTAACCCAGGTTAATTGTGATGCCAATCAGTGCGATCAGGAGAAGGCTGAAGGCGACTGCATCACCCCATAGCACCCGCCGTTTCCATCTTGAAACGGCCTCACTGATGGCGGGTATGGCGCGCTCTTCAATATCGCGCGCGGTGCGCTCGAGTACGCCCACAATACGATAGGCGCGCTCGATCTCTACCTCATGCATCCGGTTGTGGATCTCCTCCAAATCGGCATCGCGCTTTCTTTCAAAGCGTTGACGAAGGTTGTCATCGGCGATGGGGACTGCTGCTTCCGGGTTGTAAATCGTATAAAAACGGCCCGCCGTGAGTCCGCGCTCACCCAGTGCCCGTTGCCAGGCAGCAACTACTTCTTCAGGATTATCTTCGCGTGCAGCAGAATCGATCTGGTTGAGTATGTAGAGGAACTTGCCAGCATCGTTTCGGTTGATGGTGTTGCTGACCAGGTGATCCAGTGTGTCGTGCATCGCACCGGGCTCAGGATGGCGCGCATCGAAGAAGACCAGGACCAGATCGGAGAGATCGATAATGTGATCGGTAATCTTCAGGGTTGAGGTGCGTTGTGCATCCGCATCAAATCCCGGAGAATCTATCAATATTTTGCCCCTGAGTTGCTCACTTGGACAGGTTTTCAACTGCAGGTAAGAATCGATCCGTTGGCCTTCTCCCTTCGCTACAAGTTCGATATCCTCACTCATTTGATAGAAGGGGAAGCGGGGGTCAGAGTCCAGGGCCACACCAGGAAGGGCATGGGCTGTTTTTTCTCGGCTATAGCAGGTGACAGTAAATTTATCATCGACTGCTTGATTGCCCGTCCGCTGGAGTTTGTATCCCAGATAGTGATTGATGAAGGTGGATTTGCCTGATGAGAAGGTGCCGAGTACTGAAATCAATGGCCACCACGGAATTTGCGTGGCATAGGATTCATCGGTATCAAGCAGGCCGGTACGGTAGGCGATGCGGTCCAGTTTTTTAAAGCTCTGGACAGTTTTGAGGAGTACGGGATTCTCCTGTTCGAGATGAGTCTCAAGATGTTTCAGGCGTCCCTCGATGAGTCTTCCTGCCGTGTTCATGAACTGCTCCTGATGTCTGAAAAGGGTTGCTGAGTTCGATTTTTTTGCCCTAGATCAGCATTACCCTAAAAGATTATATACACCATACTAACGCGCCAGGGCGGCGGGTGGTAGTCTGTAGCTGTTGGTAGACCATGGCGAAATTACGACCCAAGGCAACTGCTTTTTGCTGGTTCGCGAGTTCGCAGGGTCGAGTTGCACCTAGAAAAAAGTGTATTTGGCCAAATACTTATAGATGTTTGGCTGTGATGATGTGTCTTTATAAATATTGCATTATATGAGTATATAAGAGATACTTAATAAACTATTAAACCTGTTTTTTCAAACCGTTTAATCATTGATCGGATCAATGACTCTAAACATACAATAAGAGTGGGAGATAAACATGGCTGAACTGTTTTCTGAAGAGTGGATGCAGAGTTTCATGACCCAGTGGAATGCTGAGTCTGAATTAGTTGGAGCGCTGGAGCAGATCGGTTTTGGGAGTGTGATCGGATACGGGTTTGAGGGCGAAGATGCTCCCCGTGGCGTGATCACGGTCGAGAATGGTAAGGCCGTCGCAGCCGGAGCCTATAATGGTGAAAATCTTAATTGGGATATCCGTTGCAGCGATGCCCAATGGAAAAAGTGGATCAGCAAACCGCCTGGCATGATGGGGCTTGGTATGGCGTTCACTTCAGGGAAAATGAAGTTCAAAGTAGGTGATTACGGTTCTATGCTCAAAGATCCACGCATGGCAGGGCCCTTTATTAAGAGCTTCTCTGTGATGGGTAGGGCTTAAAGTCGGGTGTGAGCCCGGTAGCCACAGTTTTTGAGTGACATGAAGTGATAGGCAGCCACCCCGATGGACTCTGGGGTGGCCGCTACAACTGTAACCTTAGCTATACAGAGATGAATTGTTTGGGCGCGATGCTGAAAGAGACGCCTGAGTATCTGAGAGTACCCTGCTCTTTGTTTGTCGTGGTAAAGTCAGCAGGGTGGTATATCAATAGCAGTTCTTAATCAGCGGGATAATTATAACAATGGGTATCCAGATCCATGCGATTACGCTGGCGGCAGCACTGACTGTCGCTTCAGCCATACCTCTAACTGTTTGGGCAGAGGGTGACGCAGATTACTTCACCGTCCAGCAGGCACAAGGGGCTTCAACCGTCTCTCTAGGTGGAACCGTCATCCCTTATAAGGAAGTTACCCTATCTGCACAGGTGCCTGGGCGGGTCAAACACCTTGCTGGTATTGAGGGAGATACCTTTGAAAAGGGTACTTTGCTGGTAGCTTTAGATGATTCGGAGTTGTTGGCTAAGCGCAACTCTGCGCTAGCTCAGCTCGCAACGGCCGATGCGCAGATGCGTGCCGCAGGGGTGCAGTACAACAGGGAGCTATGGTCTCCGCAATCCAAACAATCGATGGGGGGCATGGGGCTGCCGAATCTGTTTGATCAGATGTTTACCCGTCCCATGGAGGGCATGTCTGGAACCCGGAATCAAGGGGTTGAGAGACGCGCTGACCTCTACAATTCCGGGGTACAGATTACCCAGGCACAAAATGCCATCCTTGCTGCTCAGTCACAGATCCAGGCCATTGATGCCAAGTTGCGTGATGCGATCAGTTTGGCTCCATTTGATGGGGTTATTCTGAAAAAACATGTAGAAGTGGGTGACACCATGCAGCCAGGCCAGCCGCTGCTGGTCTACGCGGATGTGGAATATCTGCAGATCATGGTGGATGTTCCCGCCAGACTTCGCCCCAGCCTTTACGAGCAGATGATGCTTCAGGCTGAACTCGATGTAACCGGACAGGTGGTCCCTGTGCGGGTTGCCCAGATTTTTCCAACGGCTGATTCTCAGCGTCACACGGTAAAAATTAAGTTTGACTTGCCCCAAGGTGTCTCTGCTCCGGGCATGTATGTGAAGGTGCGGGTGCCGGATATGACGGCTCCTGCCAGGAATCACCCTGTCATTCCATCGACGGCCATCCGTTATAACGGCAGCCTTCCTGGTGTCTATGTGCAGGGCAAAAATAATCGCCCTGAGCTGCGACTGATCCGCGTGGGAGAGAGCCTGGATAATGGTTATGTCAGTGTCCTTTCCGGGCTTAGTTCTGGCGAGAGGGTTTTGCGTAACCCGGCGAACGGTGTCGCTTCCGGTTGGGCAAGTTCGGCCGAGAAGCGCTGAGTGAATGAGTGTGGCTGCCTGTCACACATCCTCATTATCCCCCAACTCCTGTCATGCAGCTGCAACCAAGTGTGAATAATGATGAATCAGGAAGAAAAAAAAGAAGATCTGAATGAGGTGCAGTTAACCGATGACCAACTAGGTCTTGCTGGTCGTACCGCGCGCTTCTTCATTAACTCCCCGCTTTCACCCCTGTTTTTTATCTCCATGATGCTCATGGGGCTGCTGGGCCTGATGATGACGCCGCGACAGGAAGATCCGCAGATCTCTGTCCCGATGGTCGACATCTTCGTGAATTATACGGGTGCCTCTGCCGACCAGGTTTCCAATCTTGCCATTGAGCCGCTTGAACGGATCATGAGCGAGATCGATGGTGTAAAACATGTCTACTCAGCCTCGCAGCGTGGCATGGGTATCGTTACCATCGAGTTTGATGTTGGCGAACAGATGGGGCCTTCACTGGTTAAGGTGAACGACAAGCTTGACTCGAATATGGACAAGATTCCCCCAGGCGTCTCTCCTCCACTGGTTAAAGCAAAAGGTATTGATGACGTCCCTGTTGTAAACATTACGCTCTGGTCAAAGGACCTTGACGGTAATGGTGTGCCGGATGTGGATGATGGTCAGCTACGCATGTTGGCCCATGATGTATTGCAGAGTGTGAAAGAGATCCCCGATACCGGTAATGGGTTTGTTGTCGGTGGACGTGCCGAACAAGTCACCATTGAAGTATCACCTGAGAGACTGTCCGGTTACGGCATCAGTCTTGATCAGGTAGCGAATCGAATTCAGACCTCAAACAGCGAGCAGCAGGCGGGTGGTGTTGAGTCGGGCAATACCCGGCTGACGGTAATGACAGGTGCCTTTTTAAAGACGACGGATGACATCAGCCGGCTTGTAATTGGTACCCACAATGACGTTCCTGTCTATGTTCATGATGTTGCCCGGGTAGTACAGGGGCCTGAAGATGCCAGTCAATTGGTGGCGTATTACACCGGTCCTGCAGGTGATCATGCCCAGCCAGCCAGCGGTATTCCCGCCGTCACCATAGCGGTCGCCAAGAAACCAGGCGTGAATGGTGTGACCGTGGCGAGTGCCATTCTTGAGCGGGTTGAGATGTTAAAGGGTATCCGTATCCCTTCAAATGTTGAAGTAAGCATTACCCGGAACTACGGTGAAACCGCTGAGGATAAAGTTAATGAACTGATCTTTAAGCTGTTTGTTGCGACCGGCTTTGTGTTCTTGTTGGTACTGTTTGCCTTCCGTGCTTTGCGCCCTGCAATTGTTGTCGTGCTGGTTATTCCCGTTGTATTGCTAATGACTATTTTCTCCGCCTGGGTGGGTGGTTACACCATCGACCGGGTAAGTTTGTTTGCCCTGATCTTCTCTATTGGTATCTTGGTGGATGATGCCATCGTGGTGGTGGAGAATATCTATCGTCGCTGGCTGGAGAGCGGTAAAACCGATATTAATACGGCGGTAGATGCTGTTCGCGAGGTTGGAAATCCAACCATTTTGGCGACCTTCACGGTCATCGCCGCCCTGCTGCCAATGGGTTTCGTCAGCGGCATGATGGGCCCTTACATGGAGCCGATTCCCGCGTTGGGTTCTGCGGCCATGCTGATCTCCCTGTTTGCGGCCTTTGTATTCACCCCCTGGCTGGCGATTTCACGTTGGTTGCGGCCGAGCATGGCCTACCTCGAGGTAGCCGAAGAGCGGGAAAAAGTGGGTACTGAACGACTGGCCCGCTTCTATGAAAAAATATTGACCCCGCTGATCCAGTCTTCGACCAAGCGCGTCATATTCCGGGTAGTGCTATGGGGTGCCTTCTTCTTCGCCTGTTCCATGTTCTACACCAAATGGGTTGCGGTTAAGATGTTGCCGCTCGATAACAAGCCCGAGTTCTCAGTAGTGCTGGACATGCCTGAAGGGACGGCATTGCCTGTGACGGCCAACCTGGCGCATCAGATTGCGGAGAATCTACGGCAGATGCCAGAGGTGACTGCACTGCAAGTGTATGCCGGTACGGCCCGACCATTTGATTTCAATGGCATGGTCCGCCACTACTACCTGCGTCAGGATCCCTGGCATGCGGAAGTTCAAGTTCAGTTATTGCACAAGAGTGAACGCAAGCGGACCAGTCATGAAATTGCCGTAGCCGCCCGCGAAGTTGTTAAAGGGTTGGTGGGGGATAGCAATGCAAAATTTGCGGTGGTAGAGATGCCGCCCGGCCCACCGGTATTGCAGTCAGTGGTGGCCGAAGTCCATGGTCCAACGCCCGAGATACGTCGCCAGCTGGCTGCTGATCTGACCACCATTTTTGAGCAGGCCGAGAGTCTGGTTGATGTCGATAACTACATGCGCGGTAGCTATGAGTATTGGCTATTCAAGGTCGATACGGAAAAGGCGGTAAGACGGGGGATCTCGGTTGATGCGATCAATAGAAATCTGTCTATGGCGCTTGGCGGTATGCGTCTTGGTGATGTGAAGCAGAAGGCGGGACATGAGCCGGTTAACATTGTTATTCAGGTGCCCTTGGCTGAGCGTTCACAGATCAATCGTCTTGGGGATCTGCCCATCATGTCAAAGAATGGTGTCACATTGCCACTGAGGGAGTTGGGTGCTTTCGAGCGCATGCAGGAAGAACCAATTATTTACCACAAGGATCTGCGGTCGGTTGAGTATGTCGTGGCCGATGTGGGTGGTGAATTGGCCGCTCCCGTCTATGGTATGTTCCAGGTCCAAGATATACTCGCTGCCGATTATATTGCACCCGATGGTGTGGCGGTGGATGCCTTCTGGTTCAAACCGCCAGCGGACGACAATCAGTCCAGTATTGAGTGGACGGGTGAATGGACTGTTACCTTTGAAACCTTCAGGGATATGGGCGCTGCATTTATGGTCGCCTTGGTGTTGATTTATATTCTGGTGGTGTGGGAGTTTGGTAATTTCCGAATTCCGGCTTTGATTATGGCGCCAATACCGCTGACCCTGCTGGGTATTATTCCCATGCATGCGATTATGGGTGCAGAGTTTACGGCTACCTCTATGATTGGGTGGATCGCGCTGGCGGGTATTATTGTGCGAAACTCAATCTTGCTGGTTGATTTCTCCATCCATGAAATCCAGCGTGGCGTCCCTGTTTCTGAGGCCGTGGTACGTGCCTGTACGACGCGAACCCGCCCTATTATGATCACGGCGCTGGCCCTAGTGTGCGGCTCGAGTGTGATCTTCACTGATCCGATCTTCCAGGGTATGGCTATTTCACTGGCCTCTGGTGTTATGGTGTCAACCATTCTGACACTTATTGTCATCCCCCTGGGTTGTATCAAAGCCAGTAAATCTTTGTGCGAAGTTGCGGCAGCGGGTTATGACGGGAGTAATGGACCTCTGTTGGAGCTCGAAGATATGCCGATGCCAGAGGCCAAGCCAGTGGCACCTCGGCCGTCATTTGTTATGGCTGTGTGGGGTAAGGTTGCAACAGTTCTTCTGATGCTTTTCTATGCGGTTCGCGGCGTTTTTCTCCTGCTGGGCCAATTGTTACCTAAACGAGCAGCGCAGGCAGCTCCGGCATCATCCGCGCAGGCTTCAGAAGCCGCTTCTGCTAATGAAGTCGCTTCACCTGCTACCCCAGCGCCTGTCGAGACATCACAAAATCACGATTTACCACCCGTGGATGTGGCTCCATCGATTGAGACTAAATCTGTCGCGCCGGCGGAAAATGGCGTGTCTCCAGATAAGTCGGAACCTGAAGCGGCTGAAGTCCCCGTGAAACCTGCTGTAAAGAAAACAGCGAAAACGCGAACAAAAAAGGCAGCTCAGAAGAAGGTGGTTGCCAAGAAGAAGGCCGTAGTAAAGAAGCCGCCTGTCGTGAAGAAAAAAGTAGTAAAAAAAGTTGTGGAAAAAAGTGTACCGGCTACACAGCGGGTCCAGAAATCCGGTTCTACACCCGAAGTCGATGCGTCTGCAACGGGGAATCCTGCGATACGGAAGGGTGGACGCCGTGGAATTCGACTCAAAGTTGATAATGAAAGCGGTATCGAGTGAGTCTGATGCGATACTCTGGGATGAGACGAAGAGCCATCCTGATGTCAGTGGCTTCCTTTGTTCTGGTGATGCAGTCTGCGATAGCAGATGGTGTAAAGAGAGGATTTGGTCATTTCCGGCCTCTCAATGAATCTACTCTTGGGGTGCAAGGCAAGAAGTCCGATCGATATGCGGGCGACGAAGTGCGTCCAGATGTGAGGTATCGATATCGCCCTGCACCTACTGGCGGAAAAAATCGCTATGCCATGCCCCGGGAGTCAGCGCCGCGGATCGCGCCGCGTCTTAATCAGCAAAATGGAGGAGTTGTTATCCCCTGGAACGGAGGTCAGCAGATGCCGATACCACCGCAAGGAAGTACTGGGAATTCTGTGATCACTCCTGAACGGATGCATCCGGGCTATCGATTTCGCCCGCAGGAAAAAGTGCGGTAATTACAATTAGAAAGGATAAACCGGAATACCCGGATTACAGGGTGGATCGGTGGATAAGCTGGACTGGCAGATGTTTCAAAAGCCAGCAATTTGGAGGTTAAGATGTCAGGTTTTCGTCAGTTCATATCAGTAGGCTTTGTTGTCATGTGGGCAGGGATGTCACCTGTTGAGGCTGCAACACCAGCCGCGGTAGAATTTTCGGCAGACACCTATCAGTCAGGTCCCAAACAGGTGCAGCGCGTGGGTCGTATTTATGTGGGAAAAAATAGAATACGGAGTGAAACCCAGCAAAATGGCCAGCCTGTTGTTAATATCATCGACTCAGATAATAAGTTAACCTGGGTACTCTATCCTCAGCAGCAGAGTTATATTGAGTATCCTATGGGGAGCACCGAAAACATTACGGGTCAGAAAGGGAGTCCTTGTGAAGGGATTCCAGGGGCTGAATGTAAGCGTTTGGGTGATGACATGGTGCAGGACAGGCCGGCAACCAAATGGAGTGTTGTGATCACCGGGCAGAGCGGTGCGATGCGCAGTACCCAGTGGATCGGCAAGCAGCGGTCAATCCTGTTGCGGCAGGAGATCGATGGCGGGCCGGTTATGGTGCAGCATATGCAGGCTGTTGAGGAACTCAATGGACGCCAGGTAGAGAAGTGGGAGATGACCATGAGTCAGGGTAATCAGCCAGCGCAAAGTTCGACGCGCTGGTTTGATCCGCAATTGAATCTGGCGATTAAAGAGATGAATGCCGGAGGATATGTTCGGGAATTGCGCAATATCAAGATTGGAAGTCAAGACCCTGAATTATTTGCGATTCCCAGTCATTTCAGGAAAATTATCCCACAGCAGCCGCAAAAACAATGATGTTGGCGTGTTCTTTGAACCAGATGAACGAATCTACAGTCATGGGTAAAGTATAATGATCAAGATGAGACAGATATTTGCTATCGTGACTGGGCTAAGTATGTTGCCCTTATTTGTTGGTAGCGTTATTGCAGCACCCACTGGTGTGCCGCAGTATATGGTCCCAGCCTACATGCCGGCATCTCCGGCGCGGAGCGTCGCGAGTTTTCGTCCTCGGTATCGAGCACAGCAACCGGTTCGATATCTCCCGGTAAATACACCGCGGCAGGGCATGCCACCTGCAGGATATTACCCTGTTCGGAGGGCAGTGGCTTGGCCGCTTCCTGTGAGTTATCAACCTATTGCACGGCGACTGCCTCCACCCCAGGTCTATCCATGGGGCGTGCGCGGCTTTCCTATGATTCCGAGTCATATGTCGGGTTATCAGACAAGGCCGATGCCAAGAATGGCCTATGGGTATCCTTATCCACAGCGCGCTATGCCTTGGAGAGGTGCCCAATCTGCGTATCCAGGTTATCGTGGATACCGGCCTCCAGCACCGGTGAATTATCGTCAGCCTAATGCCTGGATGCCGCCGGTGCGATCAGCGATGCGTCCTCCTGTTTATGGGTATCCACAGCAACGAATTACCCGGCCTGCAATGCCTCTGCATCAGCCGATGCCAGCACGACTTGCCCGCTATCAGCCTTATTATAATCATCCAGCTGCCCACCAGAATTATCGATTCAGGCCTGCGCCGTCTGCGGTTGCATATCAGGGAAACCCGGTGTCTACCCCGTATCCCTATCGCCCAAGTTATCCGGTGAATTACAATTTCAGGCCAGATCTCCGTAACCCTAATGTCGGTATCAACCCTTGGGGTCCCTATGCAATGAGGCCTGCTCCTGGACGTTATCCCAAAAGTTATACTGCGCATCAAAACGAGACATTGGCGTGGTCAAATGCACCCTATGTGGGAAAGTATTGATTGGGGAAACTGCATATACTGTTCTGGGTGTTCCATTATTGAAATAATAAAAACAAGGGCTTGGGTATGATAACAGTCGTTGGTAGCCTGAAAGGTGGCTCTGGAAAAAGTACGGTAACGTTTAATCTCGCTATCTGGCTAGCGATGGCTGAGGTGAATATACAGGTAATTGATCTCGATCCTCAGGCCACCTTGCGTGATGTTGCAGAGGTTCGTGACGAAGAAGGTTACCGTCCAAAGATTTCTGTTAAGGGTAAGAAGTACCTGGAGAGCGAAAAGCTTCAGCATGCTGACGAAGTCCTGATTGATATCGGCACAGCGGATATTGAGATGATGAAGCAGGCGATTCGTCTGGCCGATCGTATACTGGTTCCTGTACCTCCCTCCCAGGCTGATATCTGGTCAACACAAAGATTTATCCAGTTTGTGAACTCTATAACGGATGAGAAGAAGCCTGAAATGATCGGCTTCATAAATCGTGGGGATACCCATCATGCGGTTCGAGAGACTGATGAAGCGGCCGCAGCATTGGTTTCACTGCCAGGGATGAAATTTATCAAACCCCGCCTGTCGCAAAGGACAATATTCCGGCGCTCATTCAGTGAGGGATTAGCTGTTTTTGAGTTGAATCAGAAAGGGAAGGGCGCTAAAGAGCTGAATTCCTTATGCGCGAAGCTCTATCCAAATGTGCTGAAATAGTGATTAATAATTATCAGGCAAAGGTAGGCGCTGTCTGTAAAAAATAATACATCCGCTCTAGCGGGTGAGAAGACGGAGAGGTATGACACATGCGTATCATCAGAAATCTATTTGCCCTGATTGGCCTTCTAACGGTTATCGCTGTGGCTGTGGCAACGCTAAAAACACAAGCGATTCTGGACAGTTTTGATCCTGGTGCCGCAGGTGTTTACAAAGAATTGGCAGAGAATATTATTGAGACTCGGAATGCAGCTGAAGCGACCATTTGGAAGGTCCCGGTTGAAGAGGGCATCACGCCTGAAGATGTGGAGCAATCCATGAAAACAGTTGCAAACGAGCTGAACATTTCCAATGTAGGCGAATTACCACTGTATAAGGATGTTGAGGCAAAAAGTGGTGAAAAATACCGCTTTGTGAAGATCTATATGTTCTGTAATTCGCTGACCGCTGCAAGAATGCTTGATTACAGCGATGCCTTTTCCGCCTATTTGCCTTGCAGAATCACAATGGTTGAAGATAAACAGGGCAAACTCTGGCTCTATGCGCTTAATATGGATTTAATGATTCATGGCGGTGAGCCGTTACCACCCGCACTCAAGGAAGAAGCCGTGCATGTTAAAAATGTAATTCTTGAGATCATGCGGCGTGGCGCGATAGGCGATTTCTAGTGTGTAGATGCGACTCACTTTTTTGCGCCTGAGTGAGTCGCAAGATCTGACAAGGTCGTTTGTAAAGCACCGATCGTGCTACTAAGACTCGAATGATTCCTCTGGCTATCAAGTGCGACGTCCTGTCAAAAAGTAGGGGCGAAAGGTAATTATCCGTGCTACTATATTAGAAGTACTTAATATTATTAATAACGAAATAATCTCTACTGGCAAGTGCTGGTTCTAGGGTGGTAGATATGGTCCAGAATAAAGAGAATGAGCATCAGGACATGACTGCAGAGAAAGAGCCGGTTTATTCAATGGATCGCCTGTCTGAGGCATTTGAAACCAGCGCCAGGCGCTGGGAACTGATTGTTTATCCGTCTCTATTTGCCTTCATCATATTGGCGGCGTATGGATTTTTTTTAGTCTACAGCCTAGCCAAGGATGTTCATTATCTCGCGGTAAGTGTGGATTCGAATATGACGGTTCTTGCCAGTAATATGCAGTCAGTTTCAGACAATATGGGGCATATGACGGCCAACATTAAGGTTATGTCAGGTCACATGGCTGAAATAAATGAAAAGGTAGGTACACTTGAGCCGATGTTGGCGACTATCGGTTCTATGGATCGATCGATGGGATCAATGACCCAATCCACCTATATCATGCGTAATGATATATCGAGAATGAATCATAACATCTCTCGTCCAATGACCTTTATGAACACTTTCATGCCCTGGTAAGTTAGCCAAACTGTAACTCATCCCTTCACCGGGGCCACGGTCAGTGGTTCCGAGCCACTTATTATATTTTTCCCAAGCGATACACAGGGCTGTATGTCTATATGGTTTAGCCAGCTTTCTGTTCACCTCTCCTAATGAATTCCTGCTCAAGTTGACCATTAATGTGAATGGGCTTACTTATTCTGCCGCAGCGAATAGCGGTGTTACGATTCTACACGGACTGTGTTACCGATATCTGTGTTCTTCAGTAACACTGCCTTGTTCTGTGATGACTATCTATTTGATTCTCAATGGAATCAAAAGACGGCATTAATATTGCATTCTGGTAGTCTGCCCAATAATGATTGTCTGTATGCACCAGATATAGTGATTAGTGTGGTTGATAACGCCAAGCACGGGCAGTTTGAACAATAAATAGAGATATTGACAATGAGTCAGTCACTGAATTGAACAGGTTTTAGACCCTGATTGATCAGATAGAAAGTACGTAAAAGTGCTTTCTGGGAACCTGGGTTGTTGCGGTAAGTCCTTAAATTACAGCGATACCCAAGTAATTCAGCCGACCTGAGTTGTAATTACACAAAATGGGCATTCAGCCTAAAACGGAGAGAGAGGAAAAATAGTAATGAGTGATGATAAGACGAATACCAGCGAATTGTCCCGTCGTGGCTTCATGAAGGTCGGTGCTGCGGCACTCACCGCAGCCAGCATGCCGATGTTCTTCACTAAAGATGCTTGGGCAGCGAAAGAATTTCGCAATAACCCAGGTAATGCAGGCACAGTAAAATTTGGTTTCAATGTTCCCCAGTCTGGCGCTTATGCAGATGAGGGTGCTGATGAGTTACGCGCCTATAAGTTGGCGGTAAAACACATCAATGGCGAGGGTGATGGCGGTATGCTCAACACCATGAAGCCACTCTCTTTGAAAGGCAATGGCATCTTGGGCAAGAAGCTTGAGTATGTAACGGGTGATACTCAGACCAAGTCTGATGCCGCTCGTGCATCGGCCAAGCGTATGATTGAAAAAGATGGCGTGGTCATGATTACCGGTGGTTCATCTTCCGGTGTGGCTGTTGCTGTACAGGGCCTCTGTCAGGAGATGGGTGTTATATTTATGGCGGGCTTGACCCACTCTAATGACACCACGGGTAAAGACAAACGCCGTTATGGTTTCCGTCACTTCTTTAACGCCTACATGTCCGGTGCTGCACTGGGTCCTGTGTTAAAGCAAGAGATGGGTACCGAACGTAAAGCTTACCATTTGACCGCTGACTATACTTGGGGTTGGACCCAGGAAGAGTCAATCAAGAACACCACTGAGGCGCTGGGTTGGAAAACCACCGCGGCTGTTCGTACCCCAGTGGGTGCCGGTGACTTCTCCCAGTACATTACTCCTGTATTGAACTCGGGTGCCGATGTGTTGATCCTGAACCACTACGGTAAGGATATGATCAACTCTCTGACACAGGCGGTTCAGTTTGGTCTGCGTGACAAACAGGTGAATGGTAAGAACTTTGAGATCGTTGTTCCGCTGTTCTCTCGTTTGATGGCACAGGGTGCAGGCGAGAATATCAAAGGTATCCTGGGTACCACCAACTGGAACTGGGCGCTGCAGGATGAAGGTTCTAAAGCCTTTGTTAAATCCTTCGGTCAAGAATACGGTTTCCCACCCTCAATGGCAGCTCACACCTGCTATGTGCAGGCTCTGCTGTATGCCAATGCGGTTGAACAGGCCGGTAGCTTCTATCCACCAGAAGTGATTAAAACTCTGGAAGGCTTCAAGTTTGATGGTACGGGTAACGGTCCTACCGAGTATCGCGCTGAAGATCATCAGTGCTTCAAGGATGTACTGGTTGTACGTGGTAACCAGAATCCAACTTCACAGTTTGACCTGCTCAATGTTGAGCAGATCGTTCCTCGCTCGCAAGTTGAGTACGACGCCAAGATCTTTGGCGGTGAACTCGGCCCCTACGAGGTTTAAGCTGCTCTAGCGTGTATGCCGGCTACCTTTGGGTGGCCGGCATTATCCTTTCTTTCATCATCACTAGTGTGTAGACAGTAATGGATGCGATCCTTCTTCAGATCTTAAATGGCCTCGATAAGGGCGGCGCCTATGCCCTCATCGCCCTTGGCCTTACACTCGTATTCGGAACACTCGGTGTCGTGAACTTCGCCCATGGGGCGCTTTTCATGCTGGGTGCATTTTGTGCGGTTACCGTGCAAAAGATTTTGACACTTTCACTCAAAGTAAAAGACGAAAGTATCACCTTCTTCGATGCGTACAAAGAACAGCCCTATTTAGAACTTTGGTTTGGTGATTTTGGCACAAAGATCATCGACTGGTCAGTACCGATATCGATCGTAATCGCAATCCCAATAATGTTGCTTATCGGGCTTGCTATGGAACGAGGCCTGATTCGCCACTTCTATAAGCGCCCTCATGCCGATCAAATTTTGGTTACCTTTGGTCTCGCTATCGTGATGCAAGAGATCATCAAATCCTTTTTCGGTGCCAATCCAATTCCAACACCAGCACCTGAAATTGTAGCGGGAAGTGCGCCTATCGGTGTTTTGCTTGGATTGGGCGAATCAGTGGTTTATCCCTGGTGGCGATTGATCTATCTGCTTTTCTCAGGGGTGGTTATTTTTGCTGTGTTTGCATTCCTCCAGTTCACTACTTTTGGCATGGTGGTACGAGCCGGTATGCATGACAGAGAGACCGTAGGTTTGCTGGGTATCAATGTGGAGCGAAGGTTTACCATTGTCTTCGGTATTGCGGCGGTTGTAGCTGGATTGGCCGGTGTCATGTATGTGCCTATTCTTCCACCTGATTATCACATGGGTATGGACTTTTTGGTGCTCTCTTTTGTGGTGGTAGTGGTCGGAGGTATGGGATCACTTGGCGGTGCCGTAGCTGCAGGATTCCTACTGGGTATTCTGCAATCTTTTGCGTCCATGAATGAAATTAAAGACATCATCCCTGGCATCGATCAGATCATTATCTATCTGGTTGCTGTAGTAATCATCCTGGTAAGACCTCGCGGTCTGATGGGACGAAAGGGCGTGATGGAGGATTGATATGAGTATGCCACTGTTACGCAATGATTGGGTTGTCATGGCCCTGTTTACTGCCGTTGTCCTCTCTGCCCCTATATGGCTTAGTCCCGTTGGTGCAGGGTATCCAGATCTGTTGCAGAAATTCGCCATCTTTGGGATTTTTGCTATAGGCTTTAATATACTGTTTGGCCTTACTGGTTACTTATCGTTTGGACATGCCGTGTTTCTTGGTATTGGCTCCTATACGGCGGTCTGGTCTTTTAAACTGCTTACCATGAATGTCATCCCGGCCGTAGTACTTGCCACGCTTCTTGCGGGTGTATTTGCGGTTGTGATTGGTTTTCTGAGTCTACGTCGGTCAGGTATCTATTTCTCCATTTTGACTTTGGCCTTTGCCCAGATGTCTTACAATTTGGCCTATTCAGTGTTAACACCAATCACAAATGGTGAGACAGGTCTTCAATTGACAATGGATGATCCGCGAGTATTTGATAGCGCGACTACCGAAGGGCTACCCTCAACAACACTGTTTGGCATGGATATGAGCGGCTATCCTGGCTTTTACTTCTGTGCGGTGTTGCTGATCATTGCCTTCTTTATTTCGCTGCGTATCTTCCGTTCGCCATTTGGATTGAAGCTTCGGGCGATTAAGTCCAACCAGACGCGCATGCGCTATACCGGATTCAATACCAAGCCTTACCTGCTCACCGCGTTTGTGATTTCCGGTATGTACGCAGGCCTGGCGGGTTCATTGATGGCGATCACAGACCCGCTGGCGGGTGCTGAGCGTATGCAATGGACCGCATCAGGTGAGGTGGTGTTAATGACTATCCTTGGCGGGGCGGGTACGTTACTGGGCCCCTTACTTGGATCCAGTATTATTAAGTATTTTGAGAACATTTTCTCGGCCCTTAATGATGGTCAGCTTCATGAGATCTTCGCGTTCCTTCCGGATTGGCTGGAGAATATTGTGGTAGCAATTGCGGGTGAATTTGTCGGTGATGGTTGGCATTTGACGCTTGGATTGCTGTTTATGATTGTGGTGATCTTCCTGCCGGGTGGCGTGGTTGAAGGCATTCGTCGCGCATCCGCTTTCGTACGTAATATGTTCAATAAGTCAGCAACTGACGAAAGTGAACTGTCGGCAGAGAAGGAGTGATGTGATGAGTATTGTATTAAGCATCAAAAATGTCGATAAAACCTTTGGTGGATTGCACGCTTTGGGTGATATCAATCTGGACATTGAAGAGGGGAAAACCCACGCTATTATCGGTCCAAACGGTGCAGGTAAATCGACGCTGCTGAACTGCTGCATTGGTCGTCTGATACCTGATAATGGTACGGTTGAGTTTGAAGGGAAGAATATGATTGGCATGCAGCCGCATGAGATCAATCATGCAGGTATGGTGCGAGTTTTTCAGACCCCTGAAATTTTCCCTGATCTGTCGGTATTGCAGAATGTGATGATTCCTGCGCTTGCCAAACGAGATGGTATTTTTAAATTTAATGCGTTCAAAAGTCTCTCTTCTGAAAAAGCACTAGAGGCCGATGCTATCCATATACTGGAAGATATGGGATTAGGTGAACATATCTTAAAACACGCGGGTAGCATGTCGCGTGGCGATAAGCGTCGTCTTGAACTGGCTATGGGGTTGGTGCAACACCCACGGCTATTGTTGCTTGATGAACCTACTGCCGGTATGGCTCGCCATGATACCAATCGTACGATTGATCTGCTGAAGCGGATTAAAGAGCGTGGAATGACCAAGATTATCATTGAGCATGATATGCACGTGGTATTCAGTCTTGCTGATCGGATCAGTGTTTTAGCCCAAGGCCGTATTATTGCCAGTGGCACGCCAGATGAGATTCGCGGTAACCCAAAAGTCCAGGAAGCCTATCTGGGAGGGGCTGAGCTATGAGTAAGTACAGTACGACCCATCGTGTTTCTCCGGTCAACAAGACGGGTTCCGATCCGGCTTTCTTCTCCTGTTGGGATATCCACTCTTACTATGGCGAGAGTTATATCGTACAAGGGGTCAGTTTTGATATTCGTGAAGGTGAAGTTCTGGCGCTCCTTGGTCGTAATGGCGCAGGAAAGACTTCTACACTAAGATCTATTGCTCGCGTCGATAGTCCGCAGGTGACGCACGGGGAGATTTGGCTGGACCACAAACCGCTGCATCAAATGAAATCGCATGAGGCGGCACAAAATGGTGTTGGCCTGGTTCCCGAAGATCGTCGAATCATTGCGGGTATGACGGTTGAAGAGAACCTGATCCTGGCGCAGATTGCGCCACCGATTGGATGGAGCATTGAGCGCATCTATGAGCATTTCCCGCGTCTGGCTGAGCGGCGCACTCAGGAGGCAACGACCCTGTCAGGTGGTGAGCAGCAGATGCTCGCGGTTGCCCGTGCGCTTGCACGTGACATCAAGTTGCTGTTACTGGACGAGCCTTATGAGGGATTGGCTCCTGTGATCGTTCATGAGATTGAGCGTATCGTTGATGGCATCAAGAAATTGGGCATTACGACGATTATTGTTGAACAGAATGCTGTGGCTGCTCTACGCTTGGCAGATCGGGCCATTATCCTGGATATGGGTCAGATCGTATTTGACGGTTTGGCTCAGGAGGTACTTGATAACGAGGAACTCAGACAGCAGTATTTGGCCATCTGATTTTTTACTATCGTTCCTAATAAAAAACCTGTGTTCTTCCTTTATCGGAAGGTCGCAGGTTTTTTTATTTCTGCCTAGGTGACTTCGCGTACGATTCGAAAGCCGACCCTGAGATAATGATAATGAGGGAGCAGTTTATTGCGAATCGCTGAGCGAATACCGCCGGGGACGTTGTGCCATGAGCCGCCTCGTACAATACGTTCTCTCAAGTCATCCTGCAGGGTTTCTGCGCTCAGCAGCTCAAGCCCGCCGTAGTTCTCGTCGAACACCGAGCCACACCATTCCCATACATTCCCATGCATGTCATGCAGTCCCCAGGGATTGGCTGGGAATTGATCAACAGGGGTTGTTTGTCCACGCGACACACCTTTTTGACTACCTGAGTAAGTATAGTTGCCATCAAAATTGGCTTGCTCTGTGGTAATGGTTTCACCGGTCCAGAATGGGGTGCTGGTCCCTGCGCGACAAGCGAACTCCCATTCTGCTTCTGTAGGCAGTCGTATCTTATTGCCGGTACGCTTTGACAGCCAGTGGCAATACTCAGTGGCACTCCAGTAGGTCACATTGATTACCGGTCGATTCTCTCGTCCCCAAGTGTCATCTGGCGGTCGCGTATGGCGTACTTCATCGCAAAAAATATCAAACATGGCAAATGTGACAGGTGTTTTAAGCATTTCAAAACGCCCAATTTCTACCTCATGTTGTTGCTCGTTTTCAAATCGCCCAATCTCTGAGGCGGGTGAGCCCATGATATAGTTGCCACCGGTAATGCTGACCCAATCGCTCTCCCTTAGTCCGTATTTGAGCAGTTTTGCCTCAAGCGCTTTTTCCTTTTGAAAGTTACGCTCCAGCGTACGTTCTATCTGCGCTTCGGTGATACGTCGCTTAACTTGTTCTTCGATGATCTCTTTGATTTGATCATCTTTTCCAGTCAGTGGCGCTGTTTCTTTAGTTGGTGATGATGAATCAACGGCATAAAGTGTGCTGGTTGATTTTTTTGCGGGTTTAGTTACAGCGGTACCGCAGCGGTCGCAGAAGTTAGCTTTGGGTTGAAGATGCTTGCCACAGCTGCAGCAGTGACCTTCCCGACAGAGGGATCGTCCACATTGGGCGCAGAATAGAGCCTCGGGGTCTTCTATCTTGTGGTTGCAGTGTTTGCACTGCTTGAGAGAGTAACCACTCTTTTGGTTCATTAGGCTGAACTGAATTCGTAAGAGATATTTTCAGAGGGCTCCTGCAAGAAATAACCCTGAATATAGTTGACACCGACTGTCCAGAGTATGGCAAGACTATTGGCATCTTCTACACCCATCGCAATAGTCTTTACGTTGTGGCTCTTGGCCAGGGCATTAAGTTCATTCAAGTAGTCTTGGCGGTCTTGTTTGGTAGCAAGATCTTCCATTAGGTCAAAATCAAATTTTACAAAATCGACAGGCAGGTGTTTTAGCAATGTTTCTGCCTTTGGTGTTGATCCAAATTGATCAACAGCTAGCTGGCATTTTATTTTTTTCAATCCATCGATCAACTTCTTGGCAGTCTGGATATGATTGCGGAGATCTTTGTCACGTATCTGGAAGGTGATCCAGGCGCCTTTTGCTTTATATTTTCTCAAGCAGTCGCAGATCCAGAGAAGTATGCCTTCATCTTCCAGTGCAGCACTGGATAAACTGATAAAGAAGTTTACCTTTCTTCCCTCTTCCCGTTGCTGGGCAAGCTCTTCTACCGCCTTGTTAATTACCCAGCGGTCGACCTTGGCCATCTGTTCTCCCTGTTTGGCGTGTTTAATGAAGTAGTCAGGAAGAATCTCTTCATTGTTGTTGTCTAGCAGTCGGGTAAGTACGGCATAGTTTTCACGGCTATCCCCCTGCAGACTGACGATGGGTTGGTATACCAGACGGAAGCGGTCATTTTCCAGGGCGTGTTCAATCAGTTGATTGATGCGCGCTTCATCGCCCGTATTGTCCTCTCCATAGCTTGCCTGCATTTCGCTGGCATCATAGAAGGATATGCTGTTACCGCCATTATTCCGGGCTGCTTCATAGGCATGGTAGGTACGATTAATAAACTCCTGACTGCTGGTGATATCTTGCCCAAGCAGGCCGGCTCCAATGGAGCAGGTGATATTAACTTCCTGATAAATATAGTCTTCTACTAGCTGACGAAGTCGTTCTGCCGTTGATTCAGCCTCTGTATGGTCACTAATGCAGCTCAGGATTGTAAAGGTATGATCGCCAAAGCGTGCGAGTAGCTCACCTTCATCAGTGTTATTGGACAATATTTCAGCAAGTTCTTTGAGGAGCTTGTCGCTGGCTATAATGCCCAGATTTGCCCGTATCTCGGCAAAGTTGTCAACAACAATATAGAACAGTGAGCAGCTGCCTTCTGTTTGTTGAAGTGCGCTGATTTTTTGCTCCATTTTCTCCATGAAATATTGGCGATTGGCCAGGCCCGTCTGTGTATCCTGATTACTCAGTAACTCGATTGTATGTTCGAGCTCTTTGCTCTGTGAATCATTGCGTATGACGATTTGTGTGCAGGGTTCTCCATCATAAGTAGCAGGTGAGAACTCGAGTCTTGCATCAAATGTATCTCCGGCACTGTTCTGACATTCAATACTGAGTTCCTGCTTCTCATCGCCCAGTGTTTTCAAGAAAGCCTTGATGCTTTTGTGATCTTTCGGAGAGACCATATCCAAGATGGGGAGACCTTCCAGCTCTTCTAAACTTACGTAGCCAAACATCTCCATATAGGTGGGGTTGGCCTGCATGTGCATGCCTTCATGAATATAGGCAATGGCATCTTGTGAGCTGGCAATGAGTGTGGTGCAGCGAGATTCAGCTTCTCTCAGTTTTTGTTGTGTGATGGCCAGTTCTTGACGTAGCTGCAATGTTTCAGCTTCGCGCTTGATGACCAGTTGCAAATGATCGGGATCAGTGGCCGAAACAACATCTCTTGCACCATCAAGCATGGCTTTTAACAGTAGCTGCGGATCAATGTCTTGGTCTTTATAGATGATGACGTTGGGCGTGTCCGTGAACGCTGTGCGACACAGTTTGGTCGTTGATTCAAACTTCTCTTTGCTTCCTTGCATGGATATCAGGATTAGATCAGGTTTCTCCGTATCGGAGACATCAAGAAGTTTTTCATTATCTGCGATTATTGTTGGATGGATTACCATGCCGGCGTTACGTAGCGCACTGATATAAGCTTCAGCTTCATTTAGCGAAGGCTCAATGATCAAGAGTCTTATTGGTATGTCAGTGTTCAGGTTTCCAATCATAGGGGGCTATTGTCCAAAGGTATCACCATGGTGGTCTTATCTATTTCTATACGGTTAGAGCATGGTCCAGATGTTGTCAAAATCATCGTCATCACTGTTCTTTTGCTTGTCCGTTTCCCCGGGTAGAAGGTTAAGGTAGTTAAACTGGAAATGAGCAAATGCCCCGGTTGTCTCAAGCAGGCGTATGAGCTTTGCTTTTCGCTTGGTTGTTCCAGACTTAAGCATTACGACATCATCAACCTTAAAGGGCAGGGTTGGCAAAATCATACTGGCTGGTCTTTCGGACGACTTGAGCTCAGGGAGCAATAAACCTTTTTGTGGAACGCCACTGTGGTTTTCGCTATTAAGCAGGTCTACTTCAACGGCTGAAGCATTGGGGGAGACCATCTCCATGCCCAACTGCAATCCTTGGCCAGGGGTGTTTTTCATCCATCGGCTGATGCCAATACCAAACTGATTCCTATTGGTTGCAGACTGAATGCCGATTACTTCGCCAATCTTGATTTTAGGTGCGTTGAAACCTTGCCAGTTAATGCAATAGCCTCCAGCACTTTCGTTGATTGTTTTACAGGCGAAAGTCTCAAACGAGTGCTCAGTCATACTTGAAGCCCACGTTGGTATGCCCATTTGCCCAAAGCCAGGCTCATCATAACTACTGGCAACGATGGTCTCTTGAATGCTCTCATCAAAACCATCAAGTGTCAGTTTCTGTTCCGATAGGGTGTAGAGTGATTTGTTTAGACGGGTTCCATCGGGTTGATCAATCCACTCAAGCTCGATATCAGAAGAGGTATCTTCGAGTGTTTCTTCCACTGCTATATTGGGCGTTAGCAAGGCGTGCGTGGCAGTAATACCCACAGCAATCTTCAACTCAAAGTTGAGTTTGGTTCTGACAAACTCCCGCTTTGGTGCTGAACTGAGCACTTGGATCAGTTGCCGCAATAAATGCGCCGAGGGCTGCTTGCTGGTTGGACTAATTTGGCTGCCTCGTTGTTCCGGTGGCAGATTATCGAATGTTTCCCGAAGTGACTGAACCAGTTTCTGAGTGTTTAGCACTCGGCAGTGTTGACTCAGCTCTTTCTCCTCAAGCGCCCCATGGATAGGCGGGGAGTCCGTGGTAAGCCTAGCCACGAATTGGCAGGGTGTCAGGCTGTTTTCATTCGGTATTTCCAGTGTCGTGAGCTTGTTCCAGTCGTCAAGTGATGTCCTGAGATAGTCAATCTCACGTTGCCTCATCCGATAAGGAGAACAGATTGAGAAGAGCAGCGCCTGCTTATATAAATTTTCGATACTGCTAACGGTCTCATCGTTCTTGCCGTCCTTTATTGGCAAGGTATGGATGTTGTTTTGTTCAGCATAGGCATAGAGCAGATGGATCTCTTTCCATACTGTCTGGGGAATGGGGTCGTAAACGATAGCCGAGTGATACGAGACCATGGAAAGGAAACGAATGACACGGTGAATAGCGATTATAAGCAGCTTCCGGTCAAATTTCCCCGAACTGCCTGAAATCATATTCTCAATGAATATTTTGTAGGCCAATGCCAGTTCGGTATACAGCTCCCTATTCAATACCGCAATCTTGCGATTTTTTGCCGATAAAGGGAAAGGGACATCGTAATAGTATTTGTGTAGATTTTCGGAGATATAGTTAATCGGGCGGCGAAATAGTTCTGCCACCTTAATACGGTTAATATTCGGGATATCGAGTCGATTGAATTCGACGATGGTTTTAAATACCTGCCTGGATGTTTCACCCACATTGGCCATTGGCAGGGCACCTACCCAACTGGAAACCTCCTTGGGATTCAGTAAGATAGATCCGGCAGGCGCAGAGGTGCGCTCAGGTAGTTTAAAACCGAGAGTGTTCTGTATCTCCATGAAATCTTTACAATCCTGACTAAAAAATCAACAACAGCTACAGGCTGTTCGCAAAGTATTACCTTCAGGTTATCGGCAGGATATGATCCTACTATAGTAATATTTTGATTGTAAGCGAGTTTCTGTTATTTAAAAGCGATCCTGTGAGGATTTTTTAGTTCAAAAGGCCGGTTGTTTAGCGGCCATTCCAGCGTGCTCTCTAACCCATTTTGGCATGAGGTACCCAGGCAGGTTGTTACGTAGTGAATTTTCCAGTCGCAAGGCCTCTTCATCGGCTACTTCAAAATGGGCTGATCCCTGCACACGATCAAGCATGTGAAGGTAGTAGGGAAGGATGTTTGCTTCAAAGAGCGCTTCACTCAGCTCTATTAAGGCTGTCAAATTGTCATTGACCCCTTTTAGTAGTACCGACTGGTTAAGCAGTGTGACGCCACCCTGGTGTAGCCCAGTGAGTGACCGAGTGAGTTCGGGGGTGATCTCCTTGCGGTGGTTGATGTGCAGAACCAGAATTTTTTTCAGTCGTCCAGCGGTCATCCACTTCACAAGTTCAGCTGTGAGCCTTGCTGGAATGACTACTGGCAATCGCGTATGGATGCGCAACCTTTTCAGGTGTGGAATAACTTCGAGCTGGGTCACAAGCTGGCTCAGCCTGCCATCTGAAAGGCTCAGTGGATCGCCGCCACTTAGGATGATCTCATGGATATCTTTTGCGTCCTTGATATAGGCAAGTGCCTGCTGCCACTTGTCCCGATAGGTCGCCGTCTCCTGGTATGGGAAATGGCGGCGAAAGCAGTAGCGGCAATGGATGGCACAGCTACCACTGGCAATCAGTAGCAGCCGTCCCTGGTATTTATGCAGTACTCCGGGAACAATGGCGGTTTTTAAATCCCCAACCGGATCGGCAGAAAAACCTTCAGACAATAGTGATTCTGCGCCGATAGGAAGTACTTGGCGTAGTATGGGATCAGCTGGGTCTGCTTTATTGATCAATTCAGCGAATTCACGCGGCACTTTTAGACCAAATTGTGCGGCGGCTTGGCGGGCTGCCGGAAGCAAGTTTTTGTCCAGATGTAGGTAATCAACAAATTCGTCGACATCGGTAAAGGCGGTTGCGAGGGCATGTTGCCACAGGGGAGTCTGACATACAGGCTCTATTCGATGTATCATGCGCGTTTCCAGTGGTTTGTTTGGTGAGGACAAGATGGCAACGTATAGTACCAGTGAGTTTAAGGGTGGGCTAAAGCTAATGCTGGATGGCGACCCCTGCTCCATTATTGAAAACGAATTTGTGAAGCCTGGCAAAGGCCAGGCGTTTAACCGGGTAAGAATCCGTAATCTGAAGACTGGGCGCGTCATTGAGCGGACTTTTAAGTCTGGTGAGACCGTTGAAGCAGCGGATGTCATGGAAGTGGAACTCCAGTACCTCTATTCTGATGGCGAGTTTTGGCACTTCATGGATCCCAACTCTTTTGAGCAGGTGAGTGCCGATGCCAGTGCCGTGGGTGAATCGGTGAAATGGCTGAAAGATCAGGATATGTGCACGGTGACCTTATGGAACGGGAGCCCAATCATTGTGGAAGTCCCCAATTTCGTGGTCTTGACCATTACCGAGACTGATCCAGGGCTCAAGGGCGATACCTCTGGCGGTGGTGGCAAGCCTGCAACTTTGGAGACCGGTGCAGTGGTCAGGGTGCCGCTATTTGTGCAAACGGGTGAGCTGATCAAGGTCGATACGCGCTCTGGGGAGTATGTCTCGCGCGCAAAAGAGGATTGATTTGGACGAACGGGGAGTGAGTCCAGCGGTAGCAGACGGGTGGCGTCCAACAGCTTCAATCGAGATGTTGAGGAGACGTGCCCGTATGCTGGCCGATATCAGGGCCTTTTTTCAACAACGGGATATTTTGGAAGTTGAAACGCCGGTCTGTTCGCGGCATGGGACGACCGACCCTGCTATCGAGAGCCTTGCCTCCCGTTACACCGGTCCCGGTGCCCCTTCGGGCACACCGCTCTATTTACACACCTCACCCGAGTTTCCAATGAAGCGGCTGCTGGCTGCCGGGTTAGGGGCTATTTACCAGATATGCAAAGTATTCCGCGATGGTGAATCTGGCCGACGACACAATGCGGAATTCACCTTGCTTGAGTGGTATCGCCCCGGCTTTGATCATCATCAGCTGATGGATGAGGTGGAGCAATTGATCTGTCAGCTGATGCCACAGACGGGGCCTGTCCATAAAATCAGCTATCAAAGGCTGTTTGAACAGCATCTTCAGGTGAATCCCCATCAGACAACAGCAGAACAACTGCGCCAATGTGCATTACACCAGGATGTTTCAGGGTTGGAATGTCTGGATCTGCCGGACCGGGATGCTTGGCTGGATATCCTGATGACACATTGTATCGAGCCTGCCATGGGGCCTGGACTCTGCTTTGTATATGATTACCCCGCCAGCCAAGCCGCGCTGGCAAATATTCGTCAGGACGTTGTTCCTGTGGCGGAACGATTTGAGCTCTATATTGATGGTATCGAAGTCGCCAACGGTTTTCATGAGTTGATCGATGCCACTGAACAGCAAAAGCGATTTGAACAGGATCTACAGCAACGCTCAATCTCAGGTCAGCCATTGATCCCGATGGATGGGCATCTGATTGAAGCGATGAAGTACGGTCTGCCGGAGTGCTCTGGTGTGGCCTTGGGAATTGATCGGCTGTTGATGCAAATGACGGGATCAGCCCATATTGATTCGGTCATTGCCTTCCCTCTGTATCGTGCTTAGCCGGACTACTCTTTCAATGTAGCAATCTGTTGGCCCATTTCAACTTTGCAATCGGCCGTCAGTTCATCACTCCATTCAATTGTATCTTTAGCGAACAGCAAGACAACGGTTGATCCCATATTGAATCGACCCATTTCTTCACCACGGTCTAGCGCTACAGATGCAGTCGGATTGACCGGCCCATAATGCCATTGATTGATGCGCCGGGATGTGGGGGCGACAGTACCGGCCCAGACGGTGTCCATACTCGCCACAAAGATGGCGCCCACCATGATGACGGCCATCGGGCCCTTATCGGTCTCAAAAAGATTGACCAGACGTTCATTGCGACTAAACAGACGGGGTACCACACGGGTGGTCGAGGGGCTGACACTGAAGAGACGGCCAGGGATGTGTAACATCTTTTGCAATATTCCAGACAGTGGCATATGGATGCGATGATAATCTCTCGGAGACAGGTAGATGGTGGCAAAGTGGCCCTCGTCAAATTGCTTACACCATGCTTCATCTGCGCCCAGCAACTCACTCAATGTGTAACTCTGCCCTTTAGCCTGAAAAATGCGGCCATCTTGAATGCGTCCGATCTGACTGATGGCGCCATCAACGGGTGAGAGCACTGTGTCGTCTCGCTCATCAAGCGGGCGAGCATCAGGTCGTAATGCACGGGTGAAGAAGGCATTGAAACTGGGGTAACGCGTGGGGTCTTGCTCTACAGCCAGCTGCATGTCGATCTTGTAGAGTTTGATGGCCCCTGCAATCAGTAGATCTTTAAGTGGCGCCCACTCAATACGGGTTAGCCAGTACATTGCCTGAGAGAGCAGATGATGGGGTAACAGATAGAGCAGTAGCGCAAAAAGCTTATCGAGCAGGTTGGCGTCTTTAGCCGTACCCTGATAACTGGGATGATTCATTCAATAGTCCATGATTTGGCGGTTAGTCGATTGGGATACTACCCATATCGACCGGCCAGGTAAATGAGACTCCTCAAGCAACAGGGGTGTCTTGGCGATTTCCCCAGTCAGACCAGGATCCCGGATAGCCTTTAACCTGTGGATAGCCCAAAGACTTGAGCATGATGTAGGTCAGTGATGATCGATGGTGGGTATGGCAATAGGTGATGACCTGCTGATCCTTGGAGATATTCAGGCTGTCGAGCATTTGTTCCAGTTCACGGCTGCTTTTTAGGCGCAAATTGCGCTGTTGGTCGAGCGCCAGCATCCAGTCCATATTGACTGCGCCGGGTATATGCCCACCCTTATCGGCAAAACGTTTGTTGCCATTGAATTCATCCGAAGTGCGAGCATCCAATAGGCCCAAAGTACCGTCATTCAGATGCTTCATGATGTATGTGGCATCTGCAACTGGAGCGTCGGTGGGTTTGGGTTGGAATGCTTTCGGGCTTGGGGTGACGGGGGCTTGTTGAATCGGATGGCCCTCATTGGCCCAAGCGTGAAGGCCGCCATTTAACAGAGAGAATCGAGAGTGTCCCATTGCCTCAAGTGTCCAGAGCAGTCGACCCGCTTTGCCACCTCCCTCATCATCATAGGCCACGACATGGACAGTGTCATCAATGCCGATATCGGAAAAGCATTTTTCCAGCACTGCAGGCTCTGGTAACAGTCCCATAGTGGGTTTCCGCATAGCGATGATCTGCCCATAATCGAGATAGACAGCCCCGGGGATATGCAGTTGTGCGTAGGTTGCTGGCTTGGTCATATCGACTACCAGCAATTGGCGCTCTCCCAGGAGGGGTTCGAGCTTCTCCGGCTCAACAATGAGTGGTAGATCCAGGCTGTTCATAATCGGCTATCCATATGATCGGTATTAAAAATAGGAGATGGCGGCATTTCGCCCACTTTCAAGAGAGGGGTTAGGAGAGGGGTGATTACATCAATCCCTTATCTTTAAAGTATTTTATGGCACCTTCATGGAGTGGGGCCGGGAGGTCATCATCAATCATATGCTTCTGCTGTAGATTGGCAAAGGCTGGATGTAGATTGTTGAACAGCTCAAAGTTTTCAAATAACGACTGAACAATGCCGTAGATGGTATCTGTTGAGAGTCGGGTTGTGCTGACAAAAATGGCGCCAACGCCAAAGGTTGAAATGTCGGCAGGATTCGCGTCGTACATGCCACCCGGAATACTGGTCAGGCGATAGTAGCGATTGTTTTTAACCAATTCATCAATGATCGGTCCAGTTACACTGACAATTTTGGTTTGACAGGTGGTGGTTGCTTCCATAATTGAGCGTGAAGGATGGCCCACCGTGAATACCATGGCATCAATCTTGTCATCGCACAGTGCTTTGGACTGCTCTGCTGATTTTAGCTCAGAAACCAGTGAAAAATCGCTGTTTGTCCAGCCGTAGGCCTGCATGACCACCTCCATGGTGTTACGCTGGCCAGATCCTGGATTACCAATATTGACCCGTTTCCCTTTTAGATCATCAAAGGTGTCAATGCCAGAGTCGGCTCGAGCTACTACTGTAAAAGGTTCTGGATAGATCGCGAATAGGGTGCGCAAATTCTGATTGTCGCTGTTGGAGCGATGGGCATCTTCATAGGCGTGGAAGAGTACATCTGATTGGGCAATCGCCAGATCAAGTCCACCGGTCACCAGCTGTTGTAGGTTGTAAACTGATCCACCCGTGGACTCAATAGCGCAGCGTATATCATGGGAAGCCAACTCTTTGTTGATCAGCTTGCAGATACCACTGCCAGCTGGATAGTAAACCCCGGTTACGCCGCCTGTTCCGATGGTGACAAAGGTTTCAGCGATTGCCATCTGGCTGACAAGCGCGAGACCCGTCAGCAGCTTCAGCAAGGTTTTAAAGGGGCTGCCCATTTTTCGCCTATTCTGTGGTTGATTCATGAACCCAAAATAACCGCAAAGAGCATCTTGAACAAACTGTTTTGGATGGGGTTATTTCAAGTCGATAAAATAGGCAGAAAGTTGTTAACGCTTGGTGGAAAGGAAACCGCCCCGGTAAGGGGCGGTAATGAACTGCTGTTTTCTCAGGCTGGGATATAAGGCCCAAGCTCTCCAGGGAAGGTCTTGTGGTCGTATAGGGTGTCTTCCCGCTTGACCTGCTCAACTATCTTGAGGAGATCATATTGGCCTGTTCTGCTATCGGGGCCGTTTCCTTTCATCACCAGCATGTCTTTAAAGCACTGGTGATCTTCGCCTCGATAGAAAGTTTCGCCCGGACCGATACCTGTGTAACGAGAGTTCTCCAGGGTTTTGATGACCTCAGGCGGATAGAAGGTACCCGCTTTTTCACAGGCATTGGCATACAGAATGGTCTGTACATAGCAGGTGTGCGCTGCTTGGGACGGTGGGAAACCATATTTTTCAGTGAAGGTTTTTACAAATGCCTGAGAACCCGCGTCTTGTAGCGTCCAGTTCCAACCCGTGGTGCCAAATACACCGTCGATGTTGGAAGCGCCGGCCCCTTTTGCCATTACACGGCTGAACAGGGGAACAACAAATTCGATATTCTTGCCGTTCTTCTGCAAATCACGCATGCCAAACTCAACGGCTTGGGTCAGTGAGTTCACCATATCCTTGCCGTAGTGGTTGAGGATGATGACATCGGCATCCGAGTTCATGATGGCAGTCAGGAACATCGAGTAATCATTGGATCCCAGGGGGGTCATGATGTTATTGACCGTTGTCCAGCCCTGTTTTTCAGTAAACTCTTTCATCGAGGCATACTGTGTGTGCCCCCATGAATAATCGGCTGTCAAATGAAAGGCGCGGCGATCTTTACCATAGGTTTTAGCCAGCACTGGGGCGAGGGCCTTACCACTCATATAGGCGTTGAAGAAGTGCCGAAACCCATAGCGACGCCGGTCTTTACCCGTGGTGTCATTAGAGTGAGTCAAACCACACATAAAGATGACGCCGGTCTTCTGCGCTAAGTACTGCTGGGCGATGGCCACTGAACTGGAAGAGCCACCCGAGAACATAATAATCCCGTCCTGTTCGATCATTCGGCGGGCACTGGTTACCGCCCGTGCTGGATTGGATGAGGTGTCGCCAATGACGAACTCAACCTTCTTGCCCAGGACGCCGTTGCCCTTTAGTGCCAGTGGTTGCAGGGTTGATAACATGCCGCCACCGCTGTTGATATGCTCAACGGCCAGTTTATAAGCACGGCCCTCATCAGCCCCTTCATCCTTATAAGCCCCGCTTTGCGGATAATTAAAACCAAACTTGACACTGCTTCCTTTTACCGGAAAGTTGCCAATAGCTTTCTCTTCCGCCCAGGCATCTTTAATAAAAAACAGGGGGGAGCTGGCTGCAGCAACCGATGCGGCCCCAAACTTCATAAAGCCACGCCGGGAAAGGGTGCTGAACTTGTCAGAACTGTGATCTGTCATCTCTTTTCTCATCCTCTCACATGGGCTTAGGCCCATCTCGTTATCTATTGTCGAATCAATGCAATCTGGAAAATCCAGGCCAAGGAGAAGTCCTGTTGAACTCTTGTCAGACGCAACGAGACTGCTTGTAAGTCATTGAACAAAAGAGGAAATCAGGCTTTTCGGTATTGCAATGCTTATGGTTTTGCATGCTATAAAGTGGCTGCCATATAGCTGCATGACATCCAACATAAGCAGTACATCGGCCGCTTTTCAATTAAATTAAGGGTATATTGCGAACTGTTCGTTTTTTCTTTTAAAGTTCCAAAGAGATCCCTTTGGGGTGAAAGGCTAGGTACTTGCGTGCTTTTTGGTCGTCCTCATCAGCCCATGCTGAGGTGGTACTGGTCAGATAGTTGAAATGGAGTCTGGCTTGTGCCCGGGCATTATGTCTCTCCAGGAGCAGTTCAACCGCTCTGCTATGGGGGTGGCGGAAGAGTGCGCCATTGGTTGAGATAAGGTAATGCTTACAGTCAATTCGTGATAACAGCCCGGGTGACAGGTTGGCGATGCTTCCGTGGTGGGGTAGCTTGAAACCCGTCAATTTAAGCTGTCCTGTAGTTTGAGGCAGCAATCTTTCAATACTGGATTCAAGGACTGAGGGCCAGGCATCCCCCGCTAACAGAAAACGGGTGGTTGGTTTATCTTTTGGATACTCCAATAAGAATGCAATACTACTGCCGTTGGCCAGACTGGTGTCGCTACCAAAAGGCGCATCGCCACCAGGTTCACCCTTCGTGCTGCCCAACATATCATCCGGTTGCCAAGTCAGATCAAAACCCAGTTCTTCTAATTCCAGTGCGTCGTCATCTTCGCCGAGCACATCGCCTAGCGGACGCAGGTGTCGACTACTCTCAAGTTTGAATTTGAGTGTCTGCAGATCACCGGAATCGACTCCAGCCTTATCCAATTCATCTCTCCAATGGTCTTTCAGTTCAAGGAGACGTTCATGATCGGGTGACAGTAAGGTTAGACGGCAATCACCGGGCAGATCTATCACGGGCAGTTTTTCAGCAGTGGCTGGAATATAGGCAATCTGTTCAGACATCCCCTTATTCCAGACAGATTCACCACGCTGCTCCTCATATGCTTTGATCAATAAGCCAAGGATCTCTCCTTGCATTGCACCCAATGCTTCTCCTGCAGGATCGGGCACCTGATTCAGTTGCGGGGCGCCGTTAAACCAGATGCGATCAAAAACACAATCCAGTGCTTGGGCATCTTGCAGCAGCCGAATGATGCCTTCGATATGATCGGCATCAATGTGCGTAACAACCAGAAGATCAAAGTGACGTTGTGTGGAGGGCAGGTGAAGCACGCGCTCACGCAATGAGGGATAGGTGTGTGCCGGACCACCGTCTATTAGTATCCGATGGGTCTGGTCTGCCGCGCCGTACTCAATCCAGAGACAGTCGCCATGTGCGGCAGGGAGCATTTCAATGCGGAACATGGTCACTCTCCGTGGGGGTAGGTTGAATTTTTACTCTGGGGGTGAGTCGCCATTCCGCATCGCCTAAAGCGATGAGGCAGAATGCCATGAGGTAACCCCTCGCAAGCATCCTGCGGCGTACCCGGCGCATGAGTGTTCCAAAGTCTGCTTGAGGGTCAGCCGTCTCAACCAGCTGCGTTACCAGCTCTCTGGCGACCGGGGCGGCATGTCTGCCCAGTATCTGTGCCATGGTGCCGAGTACGATAGATGTTTTGGTCTGTTGAAAGCGTCGGGTTAATCGCACATAACCATCTTCTGTACTCGTTCCTGTGCGACAGCCCAGCAGGAGCAGTATGGGGCCTGGGTCTCTGCCCTCTGGATTGACATAACGATCTGTTATCTGTGCCCGACTCAGACGGCGTTGTTTTACCGGCAGTTGGGCATCGCCGATCTCGAGGAAGTCCAGGGCTGATGCGACATCATGGTGGGGCAATACCAATAGTAGGGGTGGCGTGGCTGGGCGCAAAGCGCTCTTCCATTCCTCCCAGTTATTGACCAGTTGGGGGTGAAGGAACTGCTGCCGGAGGGCTTGCTCTGTTGCCAGTCGCTCGGCCTCGGGCACTCGATGGCTGGCGGCGAAGAGGATGCTGTCTATCGGCGGCAGGCTTCTTCGGATCAGGCTTGGGTGAGATTGCCCATCAGATGTCTCTTTGAGATCAGCATCCCCAGGATCAACCCGCTCAATGATTTTCTGCATGGACCAGAAGCCAAGCGGGCAGATTGTCGGCGTCCAATCGCGCTGTTCCGGTGTGAGTGTCTGTTGGCTGCAAGTCGGGCAGTGTTGTTCATCAGAGAGCAAGGCAGCCTGCCAGCCCGCGCATAATACTGCATCATCGGCGGGATAGCCTTTGTCGTAGATGAACTCCAGCGGTACATAGGCTTGTGGTTCACGATTGAGTAACTGTATGCGTTCACCGGGATCAGTGAATTGCTGAGCGCCGAGTTCATTGAAGAGCGTGGCGCCGTGTCTTGCCATGTCACGAAAAAGTGCCAGGAGTTCAGGTGAATCTGCATCGAGTTCATTCTGTGCATTATCGGCCTCATCAGGGCGCTGTCTGATCAAGCTTTTCTGTGTATTAAAGAGTGATTGATTAAGCCAGTTCAGCGCGATGACCGAACCGGGCAATTCAAACCGGCGACCACCTTGGCCACCAAAAATCCGCAGACTTGATGCGGCTTTGGTTGATGTTGTGTTGTTAGCTGTTTCTCTGCCCCATATCAGGGTTGCATCAAATGGATGGCTGTCTGGTAACTCAATAAGCTGTCGGCGACTTGAAATGACTTTTACCTGGACAGAGTGGTGGGGTTGTTCAGTTTCCTGCTGGCTGATGACAAAGGCCTCTACCTGCACCACTTCAAATGCGCGACCCCGATAGCGGAAAACGATCTCGGCACTGACGTAACGCTCACCCTCCGGTATAAAAATGCTCAGGTCACAATCACCGCTGCGAGCGGTCCGGCTAGGTGGTAAAAGTAACGGCTGGGCATCGCTTTGATCTCGCCAGCAGAGTTCTGCCGTTAGGGGGAGTCCCTGGCTGGGTATGGGTATCTCAGGGATGGCCGCCGGGGCGACTGCCGCGGATGCCTCATCAGGTAGGCCGATCCAACAACGAATGGTGTTGTCTACTCCAGCCAAAAAGGTGTGGCGGCGTTGATTGGCCTGGCGTAATTGCGCATGCACCCTTCGTTGTTCAGATTGCTGGTCAGCTAGCCTCTCTGGTGAGGGCGCCTCTGCTTCGCTGGCCTCGTACATCTCATCGACCTCAGCCATCTCTGTAGAGAAGTCAGGCTCATTGCCAGAGGTGGGTTCCGGTGAATCAATGATGGGCGAGGGGGCGCTCCGTGCGGACATTTTTGGCCGACCATTAATGATGGCCCCCGCACGCCCTATTTTATGTCGAGTTACTTTCTCAGCCTCTTGCCCATGTGTTGCCCCACTGCTGAGATTATCCCCGACCTTACCTAATAGTTTGAGTAGCTGTTGTCGTTCCTTCGCTGGGCGATCTTGGGTCAGCAGGCCGGTCATTTGACGAATGATATGGCTTGGCTTTCCGCGGGACAGTACCCAGACCATCTGGTCGTCATTCAGTGCCGTTTTTGGTGTGTTTAAATGCTTTTTGACAGCTTTCGCTACGGGCCATTCAGTGCCGATCGTTTTGCCGACGATCTGTTTGCGAATTGAGTGAATAATTTCATCCCCAAACCAATCGCTTTTAGTATCGTGTCCTGTCAGTGCGGCGGCATGCTGATTAGCCTTTTTGAGGGTCTTTAACAGAATCCTTGGGATGCTACGGGTCGTTTTTTTTACGCTGATGTGAGGTTGATTGCCCCGTAATGGCCCGGATGGGTGCGACTTTTTGAGACCAGAGTTTTGCCTGATTCCCTCTTCGTGTAGAGATCTTTCGTTGTCATGTAAGGCCTGATGAATGATGGCCTGATCGGATTGGCTTCCCGTGCTTGCCAGTGTATGAAGTCGTTCTTGAAATGTGGGAAGCGGAATTCTGGCTGCGCAGGTCAGGAGTCGTTTGCGGGTGAAAGTTCCACTGGCTTCTTTATCAATAAACTTAAAAATCACCACCGCAAGGTCACGCCATGCCGCATCCGATAAGGGAAGTCGCGTGGCCGCCTCCAGTGCTGCAATCCTTATATCAGGATCTGGATCAGTCCGGGAAATGGCGATCAGTGGTGCCAGTGATGCCCTGTCTACCAGGTCTACCATATGCGGCTCCTTGCTTGTGTCAGCCGACATCTCCTTAGTTTACTCGTCCAGATTCAGTAGTTCAGGGGTGTAGTTTTCTAATCGATGCATGAGCAGTGCACCGGCATGTCGCGTGAGGACACCCATCTCCGCAGTGTTGAGCCGCTTAAGATGGGTCTTGATCGATGAGGCGAATACCGCATCGCCACTTTGACTCTCCCCTTTATCACTATTGATAGAGAACCAGAGCGGTTTTGGACCGCCTTCATTGGCACTCAATTCCAGTCGTTTGAACTGTAGGCCGCGCACCTGTTCCATCAGGATACCAATCGACTCAGTCAAAACAACGGTACTTGACTCAGTAGGATGATCATCCATGTCGAATGGTTTCCCCGCATCACTCACTATCACATAGTCTAAAGCGTTGCGTTTTCTGAGTAGTGGATTGACCCCAAGGTTGTCATAAACACCACCATCAGTGAGCGTGACGTAGTCAACGCCGGCAGCGGGGTAATCAGCTTGATCGATACGCAAAGGAGGAAATACCGGAGGGAAGGCGGACGAGGCCGCTACGGCCTTACTGATTTTGAAATGTGCGGCTGAAGATGTGCCCAGTTCCCACTCGCCCATCTCGACGGATTCATTGCCGCCCGTGACAAAGAAAAACATATTCCCGGTAGCGAGGTTGGTGGCATTGAGATAAAGCCGAGGCCCGCCTTTTAATGCATCGAGTGTACTTTGTCCGAAAAGATCTCGCTCGTAGGTTTCCGCCAGTTTATCCAAACGACTACTGAACGGGTCAAAGATGCCACCAATCACAGAGGAGACGGCGATGGAAGTATTTTGTAGATAGCTATCAAGCTTGTCGAGTACGCTGTCATCCCCCCAATGAGTGGCCAGAAAGGCCCCGGCGATACTGCCTCCACTCACGCAGGTAAGCAGATCGATTTTCCATAAAAGGCCCAGTGCTTTGAGCTGGCGGAAAACACCCAGATGGAAGGCGGCTGCCCTGAACCCGCCGCCTGAAAGTGCCAGGCCAATCCTCTTGTCATTGCCGTCAATTTTTATAGACATCCCTTTCTCCGTGATCATTACCCTAAGTCTGTATTGAAAAGCATAGGATATTCCTAAACGGGTTGCCACGGGTGGTTGTAATAAATGCTTTAATCAATGGGCATTTTATATAGGAATTTTCATGGCGAACGCTTCGTGTTTAAGAGGGCAGTTTGAACGCCGTCTTGAAATTAATATTTCTGACCCCAGGAATAGTATGTGATTAGACAATTGGGAGATGAATCATGTCCACGTTGAATCAATTACGGGAAGGGTTGAATGAAGCCTGGGATACCCTGATGGATGGATGGCAAAGGCTTTATCGGCGGGCGGCTGGGGCCATAACTCGTTTCACCCCAGGCGGCAAGTCTGAGCATCAGGACAACAAAGCGCTTGAGCGTGAAATGGCGGTAAGAAGTAGCGGCTGGGGTGTGTTGGCGGCAGAGGTGTTCGATGATGATCGCTCCATTGTAATACGCCTGGAAGCACCGGGTCTGGATAGTGGTGATTTTGATATTGAGGTGCTGGATCGCTATCTGGTGATACGCGGAGAGAAGCAGATAGCACGAGAGCATACGGAGGGGCACTATCATGTGACAGAGTGTGCTTATGGTCGTTTTGAGCGGGCGATTCCACTGCCCGATGATGTCGAGTCCGATCTGGCAGAGGCCAGCTATAAAAACGGTGTACTACGCGTTGAATTGCCAAAAACAGTGAGTCGCCAGCGGAGAAAAATCAAAGTAGAAACCAAGTAGAACACGTAAGGAGATTGAAAAAATGAAAAGCAATATGATCATTAAAATCATTTTGTTGCTTGTTTTTTTTATAGCCTCGCCAGGCTGGACAGCTGACAGTGGCGTAGAGAGTCTGCGGCAGACAGGCAAGGCGTTCGCATCGGTTGCACGCAATGTGTCGCCATCGGTCGTGTTTATTCAGGTAGAAGGAAAAAGCCAAGAGGCGGCCAGTAGCCGTTTTTCTCTGCCGTTCGGCAATCAGTTCCCGTTTCAGGATGACTTTTTCAAGCGTTTTTTTGGTGATAAATTCCCTGGTATGCCCGAGCAACAGCGGCCTGATATGCAGCCTGAAGAGCGCAGGGTAACCGGCCAGGGGTCGGGTTTTGTATTTGCCCAGAAAGCGGGTTTTTTATCCAGCAAAACCTACATTCTTACCAACAATCATGTGATCCAGAACGCAGAGAAAATCCAGGTTAAATTTCAGGATGGCCGGGAGTTTGATGCCGAGATAACCGGTCGCGATCCCCAGTCGGATATTGCCGTCATCGAGATTAAAAGCAGCGACAGGCCGGCGCTGGCATGGGGTGACTCAACACAACTGGAAGTAGGTGAATGGGTAGTGGCCATAGGAAATCCGTTTGGCCTCAGCCATACCCTGACGGTGGGTGTGGTCAGTGCCAAGGGCCGTACCAGTGTTGGTCTCAATGACTATGAAGATTTTATCCAGACCGATGCCGCTATTAATCCGGGAAATTCAGGTGGGCCGCTGGTCAATCTGAACGGTGAGGTAGTGGGTATCAATACCGCCATTTTCAGCCGCAGCGGGGGCTATATGGGCGTGGGTTTTGCCATTCCCAGTAATCTCGCCAAAACAATCGCCTATCAGTTGGTTGACAGCGGTGAGGTGACCCGGGGTTATCTGGGAGTGGTCATCCAGTCGTTAACCGCTGAATTGGCAGAATCCTTTGATCTGAAGGCGATGCAGGGCATTCTTGTGAGTCAGGTCAGTGATGATTCCCCTGCGCAGAAAGCGGGTCTTCAGCAAGGTGATCTGATTCTTCAGTATCAAGGTGAGCCGGTAAAAGATGTGGGCAGTTTTCGCAACAGTGTTTCGTTAACCGCGCCCGGCAGCATGGCTGAACTCACAATCATGCGAAATGGAAAGCAGATTGAGTTGCGCGTCAAAATTGGACAGCTCAGCAAAGAGAAGATGAGTGCACAGGATTCTACACAGCGTAGTGATGAGATCGGGTTGGTGGTACAGACCTTGACGCCAGAACTTGCCGAACAATTTAACGGTAATGCTGGGGAGGGTGTTGTGGTCACTGATGTTCGTCAGGGATCGATCGCAGCGATGGCGGGCATTGAGCCGGGTGCTATTATCCTCCAGGTCAACAGAGAGTCTGTCTCCAGTGCAGAAGAATTTGCAAGACTGGTCAAACAAGGTGCGAATAAAAGGCATGTATTGCTGCTTGTTCGCATGAATGGTATGCAGCGTTTTGTTGCGCTGAGTTGGTAGTTACCGAACTCGATGTTGGTTGGAGGCCTCTGTACCGCCACCAACCACCCAGTGTGATGTATCAGATGAAGACAGGTCAGTGATGGAATATAAAGACTATTACACCATTATGGGTGTCGAACGGGACGCCACGCAGGATGAGATAAAACGCGCCTATCGTCGGTTGGCGCGTAAGTACCATCCTGATGTCAGTGATCAGCCGGATGCCGAGGCCCGCTTTAAGGAGCTGGGCGAGGCGTATGAAGTCCTGAAAGATCCGGAAAAACGGACGGCTTACGATCAACTGGGTGCCAACTGGCGAGCGGGCCAGGAGTTTAATCCACCGCCTGATTGGGATCAGGGTTTTGAGTTTCATGGCGGGGGATTTACCGGTGCCGATGCCGAACAGTTCAGTGATTTTTTCAGCAGTCTCTTTGGGCAGGGCGGTTTTGATGCGGGCCCCGCTGCCGGCTATGGACGGCGTGAATTCCATGCCCATGGTCAGGATACCCATGCGAAGATCCTGATTGAGCTTGAAGATGCCTACCATGGCGCTACCAAGACACTCACATTAAAGCATAGTGAGTTGGGTGCTGATGGCCGCCCAGTGATTAAAGAGCGTATGCTGAATGTTCGTATACCTAAGGGTGTTCGTCAGGGGCAGCATATACGTCTGGCCAAACAGGGCGGGGCTGGTATTGGGAGTGGTGAAGCCGGTGATCTTTACCTGGAGGTTGAGTTCCAGCCCCACCGTTTCTACCATGTAGAAGAGAAGGATGTCTTTGTAGATCTCCCTGTCACCCCGTGGGAGGCGGCCATGGGTGCGGTCATTTCCGTCCCCACCCCTGCCGGGAAGGTTGAATTGAAAGTGCCGCCTAATTCATCCGGTGGTCGAAAGCTGCGTTTGAAAAATCGTGGTATTCCGGCCAAGACGCCAGGTGATCTCTATGTGGTACTCCAGATCGCCCTACCCAAAGCAGAAACTGAGGCAGAGCGATCAGCCTATGCTGAATTTAAGCAGGCATTTGATTTCAATCCACGGACAAGCCTGGGGATATGATTCATGACCAAGAATGATCTTTTATCACTAATAATCGGTGAAGTGCTGGATGATGGAATGGAGTTGACGCTGGCTGATCTTTGCAAAGCGTGCCAACTGCCAGCAGAACGGGTGATTGAATTCGTGGAACAAGGTGTTGTAGAAGCACAGGGTAATAGCCCCTCTCATTGGCGCTTTCAGAGTGTCAGTATACGACGATTACGTTGTGCCAGGCATCTTCAGCATGATCTGGGAATTAATGCAGCAGGGGCTGCCCTGGCCCTCGACTTGCTTGAAGAAGTACAACGGTTAAGGCAAAAATTAAGGCGGTTTGAGCAATAATATGAACGGCGTGAATCAGCGTGTCCGGCTACAACACGCGCGACGCAATCTGATTCAGTCATTGCTGCTACTCTTGTTCATGATCGCATTCATGATGTTGCTGGGTTGGCTGGTATGGGGCAGGGATGGCATGCTTTTGCTGGTTACAGTAGGTCTGGTAGCCATACTGTTTCACCCGGTGATTCCACCACGGCTGGCGATGCGGCTTTATGGTGCCCGGCCTATTCAGTTGAGCGAGGCCCCCGCGCTCTGGAATACATTGTCCTGGCTGTCGGATCGATCTGGACTCGCCAATTGTCCAGAACTCTATTATATACCCAGCAGCGTGCTCAATGCCTTCTCGGTTGGTAAGCGCGATCACACCATTATTGCGGTTACCGACGGTTTATTACGAAAGCTGGAGTTGAACGAAGTGGCTGCCGTGCTGGCACATGAAGTGAGTCATATTCGAAGTAATGACCTTTGGGTCATGGGCGTGGCGGATATGATCAGTCGTGTGACCAACATAATGTCACTGTTCGGGCAATTGCTTTTCATAATCAATCTGCCATTGATCCTCTTTACCGAGATCAGTATGAATTGGTTTGCCATTATTCTATTGGTTATTGCGCCAAGTTTAAGTGTACTTGCACAATTAGCGCTTTCGCGGACCCGGGAATTTGACGCCGATTTGAATGCGGCATATCTGACCGGTGATCCAGATAGTCTGGCTCGGGCACTGATGAAAATTGATACGCAACAGAGAGACTGGCTGGAGCAACTCATTTTGCCGGGGCGCGGTATTCCCGATCCCTCCCTTTTGCGTTCTCATCCGCATACGGCAGAGCGTATTAAAAGATTGATCGAACTGTCTCCACGTATGACGCGAAGTGAAAGGCAAGGCTTTACAGCGTCAGCAGAGCGTGATGATGAGGTATTTGGAAAGCCGATTTCCCGTTCACCGGGGTGGCATATCACTGGGTTGTGGCATTAGCCTGATATCAAGACCGAACACCCGCTGATTATTGGTTGTGCGTAGGCGCCGGTTATTCCCACGCACGGAGAAGTGAAAGGCTGATTTAATGGACTCTAAATTCGGGTGTCGAGGGAACCGTATGTACCTTATTTAATAGATCTAGAGCTATCAGTATCCCCTCGGTAAAAGTATAAAAAAATAATAGATAACAGTACGGTAGTGGTCATGGCCCAGAGTATATTAGTTGCCAGATTTAGGAAATATTGCCTTTTGTTACCTGGGGGAAGTTGGGCTATGGAACAGAGCGATATTCCCAGCCGAAAAGAAACCTTACCGAGATAGAAGGGCTGGCGGCTAGGCTTGATGTTGTTCCCTTCCATGATCAGGCGGCTACACACTTCGGGCAATCGAGAGCAGAGTTGTACAAGATCGGAAAGCCAATAGGTCCCTGTGACATGCTTATTTCAGGGTATGCCGGAGCATTGGGTTTGATTCTGGTTACAAACAACATGAAGGAGTTTGAGCGGTCGCCCGGATTGCGGTTGGCAAACCGGGTATAGAGACAGTTCGGATATTTCCAGGCCGAGTGGCCGACGCTGGTAACGTAATGCATTGTCAGTGTATGCCGAACTACTGAAGAAACTATCGAATGTAGCCCTTTGTCTTTGCTTATCTTGAGGGAAGCTATTTGGTGCTGAGGGGGGTTACGTTCTGTTGAGTTTTAGTGGTAGCGGTGGGCGGACTCGAACCGCCACGCCCGCAAAGGCAACGGATTTTGAATCCGTCGTGTATACCAATTTCACCACACCGCCATCTAAAACTTAGTAATTTGTTACCCTGATATTATCCAGCTATCTGCCAGTCTAGTTTAACCTGTTGATAATCATACAGGTATCCAGAATACACCCTAGTATTTTGAATCCCCTGTGTCTACCAATTTCACCACCCTAGCATTAGGGAAGGCGTAGTATAATCATTTCCTCAATCTGTGCAATCCCCCATGATACTCAATATATAGCCCTTGGCGGAGGCGTTCTCTATGGTAATATTCCGCCCCCATGCAAACATCTGATTTTCATTACGAACTGCCTGATGAGCTGATTGCCCAGTTTCCTACCCGGAACAGGCAAGATAGCCGTTTGCTCCACCTGCCTGCGGGAGCACAGGAGGCAGTCGATCGTCAGTTCACCGATCTGCCCGGCTTGCTCAATCCAGGCGATCTGCTGGTCTTTAACGATACCCGTGTGATGCGAGCCCGTCTTTATGGGCAGAAAGAGAGTGGCGGCCGCGTTGAGTTGTTGATCGAAAGGGTGCTACAACCGGAACAGGGCCTTGCCCATATCAAGGCGAGTAAATCCCCCAAGCCGGGAAGCCGTATCTTGTTGGATGGCGGGGGCCTCTTGGAGGTGCTTGATCGCGCGGATGATCTGTTTCTGGTGGCTGCAGTCGAATCGGATCTCCCCAGTCTCATGGCGCAGTCAGGGCATATTCCACTGCCGCCCTACATCAGTCGTGATGACGAGGCTCTGGATGTGGAGCGCTATCAGACGGTCTATTCTCGTCGCGAGGGGGCGGTGGCTGCCCCCACGGCGGGGCTCCATTTTGGTACGGAAATGCTGTCACTATTGGAGGCTATGGGGATTGAGCAGGCCCATGTCACTCTGCACGTGGGGGCAGGCACATTCAGACCGGTTCGGGTTGATCGGCTGGAAGATCATGTGATGCACAGTGAGTATGTGGAAGTGAGCGCGGGTGTCTGTGAGCAGGTTCGGGCCACCCGAGCCCGTGGCGGACGGGTGATTGCAGTGGGCACTACGAGTGTAAGAAGCCTGGAGGCCGCATCACAGGAGGGCGAGATCAAGCCCTTCTATGGTGATACCCGGCTCTTTATTACGCCTGGCTATGCGTTTCACAGTGTTGATGCCATGGTAACCAATTTCCACCTACCAGAGTCGACTTTACTGATGTTGGTTGCGGCTTTTTCGGGCTATGACCGAATTATGGCTGCCTATCGACATGCTGTAGAACGGCGTTACCGTTTTTTCAGTTATGGTGATGCGATGTTCCTGGAAAGGATTGGCAAGGTTTAATACAGGCAAAAAAAACGCGGCAAGTGGATTGCCGCGTAAATATATCCACCAAAGGAGGATGGAGGAGTGTGCACTGAGCTGTTCTTCAGTACATGCGTAGTTTCTAATATATGCTGCAGTGTGTCAAGATCTTAAAAATCATTTATGTTGATATAAATCATGTTATTTGACGTTGAAAAAATTGATGGTGCCGCTCGACGGGGGCAACTGACCTTTGCCCGGGGAACGATCCAGACGCCTGCATTTATGCCGGTCGGTACCTACGGTACGGTGAAGGCTATGACGCCTGAAGAGTTGGAGGCGAGTGGGGCGGAGATCATTCTTGGTAACACCTTTCATCTAATGCTGAGGCCTGGAACCGAGATCATCGCTGCACATGGTGACCTGCATGATTTTACTCACTGGCAGCGCCCCATATTGACCGATTCTGGTGGTTTTCAGGTCTTTAGCTTGGGTGCAATGCGCAAGATTACAGAGGCGGGTGTGCATTTTCGCTCTCCTATTGATGGCAGCAAGATTTTCATGGGGCCGGAAGAATCCATGGAGGTACAGCGCAAGCTCGGTTCGGATATCGTCATGATCTTTGATGAGTGCACCCCTTATCCGGCCACAGAGACAGAGGCCCGTGTCTCGATGGAACTCTCGCTCAGATGGGCAGAACGGAGCAAGCTGGCCCACGCAGACAATCCCTCCGCACTGTTTGGTATTGTCCAAGGCGGGGTATATGAGTCGCTGCGCGGCCGTTCTCTGGAGGGATTGATTGAGATTGGCTTTGATGGCTACGCCGTTGGGGGCCTCTCAGTGGGTGAACCACCCGAAGACCGTTGGCGCGTTCTGGACTACCTGGCTTCTCGATTGCCAGTCGATAAACCCCATTATTTGATGGGCGTTGGGACGCCGGAAGATATTGTCGAAGCGGTACGCCGCGGTATCGATATGTTCGACTGTGTCATGCCGACTCGCAATGCGCGCAATGGCCATCTGTTTACCCATGAGGGGGTGGTGCGTATCCGCAATGCCGTTCATGCCAATGATACGGGTCCGCTGGATCCTCATTGTGATTGCTATACCTGTCAGAATTACAGCCGGAGCTATCTGCGACATTTGTCGCGGTGTAATGAGATTCTTGGGGCGCGGCTGAATACAATTCATAACTTGCACTACTATCAAACCCTGATGCGCAATATCCGACAGGCGATCTCGGAGCAGCGATTTGATGTATTTGCCCGGGATTTTTATGCCTTACGCGCCTGACAGGGGTTGAATGATCTGTCGCTTGCCCCTATTTGGGTGTGAGGGCCACGAATTGTCTATATGATTGAGCGTCTTAAATTCTTTAATCTCGACAACTGTGGCATAATGCGCCGCTTGTGATTCTTGCGCGGTGTGGTCCGTGCCGAATCAGTTCATATTGACCACTTGACTTAAGGTAAAAGCACCATGAGTTTCTTTATTTCAGATGCCATGGCTCAGGCCGCTGGCGGCGGTTCTGGGGCACCCGGATTAGAGGGCCTGATCTTGCCGATTGGCCTGATTATCATGCTCTATTTCTTGATGATTCGTCCTCAGATGAAACGCCAAAAAGAACACCGTAAGCTGGTTGAAACCCTGGCTAAAGGCGATGAGGTACAGACTGAAGGTGGCTTGATGGGCAAGATTTCAGACCTGGGTGAGAACTTTGCCAAGGTAGAGATCGCGGAAGGGGTCGAGGTGAAAATCCGTCGTCAGGCGATTTCAGCGATCATGCCCAAGGGTACGCTGAAAGAGCTTTAATCACGAGTCAGTCCTTTGGGGCTGACTTTTTATTTACAGGAGGTTGGGCCAGGGATTACTGGTCCGCCTGCTAAGAGCTTCCACAATAACTGATAACGATGAACCGATATCCCCTCTGGAAGAACGTCCTTGTAGTGATGCTGGCACTGTTTGGACTGATCTATGCCATGCCCAATATCTTTGATCAGGATCCTTCACTGGAAATCAGTGGCAGCCGTCGTGCTGCTGTCGATGCACAGACCGAACAGACTATTCGTAGTGCCCTTACGGGTGCCAATATCGAGATCAAGTCAACCAAGACTGGCGAGAATAAACTGCTGGTCCGTTTTCAGGACTCTGAAAGTCAGTTGCGTGCCAAGGAGCTGCTTGAGACTACCTTGGGCGGTGATTACACCCAGGCACTAACGCTCTCTACAGATGTTCCCGCGTGGCTACAGACGGTGGGCGCTTTGCCTATGTACCTGGGTCTGGATCTTCGCGGGGGTATTCATGTCTTGATTGATGTGGATATGGATGCCGCCTTGGGTCAGGCAATGGAGCGCTATGTCGAAGATATTCGCACCGAGCTAAGAGACAAAAAACTGCGCGCCTCCAGGCCCTCTATCGATGGTGAGCTGATTGTCATCAAATTTAACGAGTCGGATGTTCGTGATCAGGCTGTAGAGGTGATTGGTGACCAGTTTCGTGATCTGATTCTTGAGTCCAGGGACAGTGATGGAGATTATCTGGTTGAGGCCAAGCTCAGCCCAACTGAACAGCGATCCGTCAAAAAGTTCGCGCTCGACCAGAACATCACCACTCTGCGTAACCGCGTGAACGCCCTCGGTGTTTCGGAGCCGGTCATTCAGCAGCAGGGTGATCGCCGTATCGTAGTGCAACTGCCCGGTGCACAGGATCCGTCCAAGCTTAAAGAGCTTCTAGGCGCAACGGCTACCCTCGAATATCGCTTGGAAGATACGGAACACAGTGTTGAAGATGCCGTTGCGGGTAAAGTTCCTCCAGGATCAAAACTTTATAAAACCCGTGATGGTCGGCCCATTCTATTGAAGAAGCGGGTGATCGTAACCGGAAATCAGATCACCGATGCGTCTTCTGGATTTGATCAACGCAGTGGTGGCCCCATGGTTTCTGTCAGCCTTGACAGCCAGGGTGCTCGCCGGATGCGTAATGTCACGACCGAAAATGTCAACAAGCCGATGGCGGTGGTCTTTATTGAGACCCGTAAAGACACCCGTATTGTGGACGGTGAACCTGTGACCCGAAAGGTTCAAGTGGAGGAGGTGATCAGTGTTGCCAATATCCTGGAACCCTTCGGGCGTCGCTTCCAAACAACGGGGCTTGATAGTCCTGGTGAAGCGCATGATCTAGCGCTGCTATTAAGGGCGGGTGCACTAGCGGCACCAATCGATATCGTTGAAGAGCGGACCATTGGCCCAAGCCTCGGACAAGATAATATCGATCAGGGTTTTGCTTCGGTAGTGATAGGCCTTGCTTTGGTCATGGTGTTCATGGCGATCTACTACAAAGTATTTGGACTGGTCGCCAATCTGGCCTTGATGATGAACCTGGTGTTCATCGTAGCGATCCTCTCCATGTTGCAAGCGACCCTTACACTCCCAGGTATAGCGGGTATCGTCTTGACGGTGGGTATGGCGGTGGATGCCAATGTACTGATCTTCGAACGTATTCGTGAGGAAATTGGTGTGGGAAGTACGCCGCAAGCCAGCATCTTTGCGGGCTATGAGAAGGCGTTTTCAACCATCGTGGATGCCAATATCACCACGCTGATTGCAGCGGTGGTGTTGTTCAGTTTTGGTACGGGGCCGATTAAAGGATTTGCCGTAACACTGTTTGTAGGCATTCTGACCTCAATGTTTACAGCGATTGTCGGCACCCGTGCCGTAGTCAATCTGATCTATGGCGGCAAGCGCGTCGCCAAACTGAGTATCTAGTAGAGCAACGCCGATGCAGATCTTTAAAAAGAACACTCATATCGACTTTATGGGCAAGCGTAAGCTGGCCATGTACTTCTCTATTGCCATGATGGTCATTGCATTGGGTTCAGTCCTGTCGAGGGGGCTTAGCCTGGGTATCGATTTCACGGGCGGCACACTGATCGAAGTCGGCTATCAAGAGGCCGTAGAACTTTCTAAGGTGAGAGAGGTGCTCCAGTCTGGTGGCTTTGAAGATGTTACGGCGCAGCACTTTGGTACCTCCAAAGATGTCCTTGTAAGGCTGGCACCGGATTCCGAATTGCAAAGCGCTGAACTGAGTGACCGCGCTTTTATGGCGCTCAAGCAAGCGGATGCCGGTGAAGCTACCCTGCGACGTGTTGAGTTTGTTGGGCCGCAGGTCGGTGACGAATTGACCGAAGACGGTGGCCTGGCAATGCTCTATGCGTTGTTAGGTATCCTGGCTTATGTGGCGTTGCGATTTGAGTATCGTTTTGCACTGGGCTCAGTGATTGCCCTGATTCATGATGTGGTGATAACCATAGGCATCTTTGCTTTGTTCCAGATTGAGTTTGATCTCACCGTATTGGCGGCGATATTGGCGGTCATCGGTTACTCACTCAATGACACTATAGTGGTTTTTGACCGCATCCGTGAGAACTTCCGTAAGATGCGCAAGGGTGAGGCGGATGAGATTATTAACAGTTCTCTGAATCAGACCCTGTCGCGTACCTTGATGACCTCGCTAACCACCCTGCTAGTGCTGATTGCGCTGTTTGTATTTGGGGGTGAGATTATCCATGGATTCGCTTTTGCGCTAATCATCGGCGTGGTGGTGGGAACCTATTCATCCATCTATGTGGCCAGTACGGCGGTATTGATGCTCGGCATCAGTAAGGCTGATCTGATGCCGGTTGTAAAAGAGGGTGGAGAGGTCGACGCAGAACCCTGATTAATACATAAATAAAAAAAGCGCGGCGATAATTAATCGCTGCGCTTTTTTTTGCCTGAAAAATAATCGTGGTTATCATCCGTAGGCGCGCTTCAGGCCGGGGAATTCGAGGATTTCCGCATTTTGTTGTTCAGATTTTTGCGCCCTGTTTTCTTCGCAAGTTACTTGATCTTGTCGAATCTCCAGTATCTCAACGTCATTGCAATGTGCCGTGAAAGAGGACTCAAGTGAGAGTTCAAAAAGGCCATCAAGCACATCACGCATGATCATCTCAAGCGCTCGATCGCTGACTGTATTGGTCGTGTCCGGCTTGTCCTTCATGATGCCCAAGTCTCCAGTAGATCCAAGGAGGATCACTCCTCACTGATATAAACCGGTTAGCGGTATCGATCAGAGAAACTTGAGTGACTTGTTGGGATATGTGAACAGATAGTCGGTTCGTGAAACCCCACGTGACTAATGTCAGGTGGAGTAAGGTTTGCTTCTATCTATCAGGCCCGAATGCGATCAGTCAGGTGTGGGCGAATGACGGATGACATGGCCGAGTGAAGTCTCAAGCCACCGGCAATCAGATTGCCTGTTTCCAGGAAACGACCGCCACCACCGATATCCGATACGGTTCCCCCGGCTTCTTTGACAAGCAGAGCACCCGCTGCAAAATCCCATTCAGAAAGGCCTAACTCCCAGAAGCCGTCCAGGCGACCTGCGGCGACATAGGCCAAGTCCAGTGCGGCAGATCCAGGACGACGTATCCCGGCGGTGTCTTTAATCAGGTCTCTGAACATACCCAGATAGGCATCCAGATTAGATTGGTCGCGGTAGGGAAAGCCTGTTCCAAGGAGTGCACCTTGCAGGGTTTTTCTGTTGGTCACGCGGATTCTGCGATCATTTAACAGCGCACCATCACCACGAGTGGCAGTAAACATCTCGTCACGCAGCGGGTCGTAGACCAGGCCCTGTTCCAGGACGCCTTTGTGTTTCAATGCAATCGAGATAGAAAACTGCGGGAATCCATGTAAATAGTTGGTCGTGCCATCGAGCGGATCGATAATCCACTGGTAATCGTTACCGCTTTTGCTGCCACTCTCCTCAGCCAAAATGGCGTGATTGGGGTAGGCGCCACGCAGGGTATCGATAATGGCTTGCTCGGAGGCCCTGTCAACCTCGGATACGAAGTCATTAATACTCTTCTGAGTGATCGTCAGAGTATCGGTTCGCTCGTAATAACGGAGTAGTATGCTGCCGGCGCTACGGGCTGCGCGGACGGCAATATTCATCATCGGGTGCATGGGCGTGGAAGATACATGAACCGAAGCCTGTAATAAAGGGAAAAAGCTGTTGAAGGGCAACATTTTTAGCTTCTATGCGTTATCCCGGCTGAGAAATCGGCCGGATTGTTGTACGCTTCGTCGCTATGCTGAAAAACATCAAAATTGTTCTGATCGAAACGACTCATCCTGGCAACATCGGGGCCGCCGCCCGGGCCATGAAAAATATGGCACTGGAGAATTTGTGTCTGGTTTCTCCTAAGGTTTATCCGAGTGCTGAGGCTACGGCCAGGGCTGCGGGGGCTGACAGTATCCTGGAGAGTTGCCAGGTGTATGACACGCTTGATGAAGCGCTTCAGGGGTGCCGCCTGGTTGTGGGTGCTAGCGCCCGCTTGCGTACCGTCGATTGGCCTCAAGTTCGCCCCAGAGAGTGTGCCGAAAAAGTGTGGAGCGAGGCTGCGCAGGGTGAGGTGGCGATCCTGTTTGGTCGGGAAAGCTCCGGTTTGCGCAACAGCGAACTGGATCGATGTCAGTATCTGGTGCATATTCCGGCGAATCCTGAATACAGTTCTTTGAATATTGCCCAGGCACTTCAGGTAATTGCCTACGAGGTGCATCTGCAGTCACTTACTCAAGAGTCAGTGGCTTCTGCAGCGGCGAGCGAGGTAGCGTCTGCAGGCGCTATGGAAGGTTTTTTTCAGCATCTGCAGCAGACCATGGAAGAGACGGGTTTTAGCCATCCGCAGCAGTCTGAAAAGCTCCAGCGCCGTTTGCGACGGCTCTTTTTTCGCGCCCGTCCTGATCCGGAAGAACTCAATATCCTGCGCGGAATCCTCAGTGCCGCTCAAGGCCGTAAGTCAATGCGGCGTGAATAGGCGCGGCTCTTTTTTTGCATCGATATAAGCATGTGAGAGACATTTAGCCTGGGTGCTGGCCAGTTAGGAAAATAATCGAGTAGAATAGTCGGGATTAAGAATAGCCTGCGCTGTGCTGGTTTAAACGGAACCCTCTGCATGTTCTCTCGACTCAAAGAAGATATCGCCAGTGTTTTTGATCGCGATCCTGCGGCTCGAAATGCCTTCGATGTGATCACTACTTACCCTGGGTTGCATGCCCTACTGATTCATCGTCTAACTCACTGGCTTTGGAATATAGGTCTCTGCTGGTTAGCACGGATACTCTCCACGTTTGCCCGTTGGATTACCGGTATCGAAATACACCCCGGGGCCACAATTGGTCGGCGTTTCTTTATCGATCACGGCATGGGTGTGGTGATCGGTGAGACTGCCGTGATTGGGGATGATTGCACGCTTTACCATGGTGTGACACTGGGTGGTACCAGCTGGAAGAAGGGTAAACGACACCCCACGCTGGGAAATAATGTTGTTGTAGGGGCGGGTGCTAAGGTGTTGGGTCCTATTGATATTGGTGAGGGGGCTCGTATTGGCTCCAATGCAGTTGTGTTAAAACCTGTCCCGCCAGGTACTACCGTGGTTGGGGTTCCTGGGCGTCTTATTGAAACCGTAGCGGCAGAAACGGATTCCCGTCGTTCAGAAATGGCCGAAAAAATGGGTTTTGATGCCTACGGTGCTACCAGTGACGCACCTGACCCGGTGGCACATGCCATCAATTGTATGCTCGACCATATCCATGTGATGGATCAGCGCATGCAGGCAATGTGTCAAATACTCAAGCGAGTCAATGAGGAGAATCCCGACCTGGATATTCCGGAGATAGATTCGTGTGAAATTGCCTCAACAGCTGAAGAACTACTTAAAATACAAAGGGTTGGAAGGTCTCAGGCAAACCCTCAGTCCACACAAGATACCCCGCCTAAATAGTTGACTGAATCAGTCAGGTATTATATATTAGCGACATCAAATATTTAAGGAGTGTCTGCTGTGAGGTTAACCACCAAAGGACGATATGCTGTCACCGCGATGTTGGATCTGGCATTCCACCAGGGCCAGGGCCCCATCACTCTGGCGGATATTGCTGAGCGGCAGGGTATCTCCCTCTCTTATCTGGAACAACTTTTTTCCCGTCTACGCAAGAAACTTCTGGTGGCCAGCGTTAGAGGGCCGGGTGGTGGTTATGTGTTGGGTAAAGAGGCCAATCAGATTTATGTTGCTTCCGTTATCACTGCTGTGGATGAAAAGGTGGATACCACGCGCTGCGGAGGTAGTCACAACTGTCAGGACAACGAGCGCTGTCTGACCCATGATCTCTGGCATGACTTGAGCGATCAGATTTATGACTACCTTAACCGTATCAGTTTGCATGATTTGATGGAGCGTCGAGGCGCAAAGAAGGTTGCGCAGCGACAAGATGAAGAAAAACGACGTGTTGCCGGTGAGACTGCGGCTTCAGCAGATGTGAACTTTAGCGTGACGACGAGTACAGGCATACAAGCCTGATAGCGTTGATTACTTAATATTCGGAGTGATAATGAAATTACCCATCTATATGGATTATTCGGCAACCACCCCAGTTGATCCGCGTGTTGCTGAATTGATGTGCCAGTATCTGACACCAGATGGCAAGTTCGGCAACCCTGCCTCTCGTTCACATCAGTTTGGTTGGGATGCGGATGATGCGGTTGAAAAGGCACGTAGGGATGTTGCGGCACTGTTGAATGCCGATCCAAAAGAGATTGTCTGGACATCCGGAGCTACCGAATCAGATAACCTGGCGATTAAGGGTGCGGCCCATTTCTATCAGAGACAAGGTAAGCACATTATCACCTGTAAGACTGAGCACAAAGCGGTTCTTGATACCTGTCGTCAGTTGGAACGAGAGGGTTTTGAAGTGACCTACCTCGATCCAGAATCTAACGGCATGATTGCTCTGGGTAAGCTTGAGGCGGCCATGCGGGATGACACCATCCTGGTATCGATCATGCACGTCAATAATGAGATTGGTGTGGTGCAGGATATCAGTGCGATTGGCGAGCTCACCCGGGCACGCAAGATTCTCTTCCATGTGGACGCGGCGCAAAGTGCCGGTAAAGTTCCGCTGGATATGGAACGCCAGAAGGTGGACCTGTTATCACTCTCTGCCCACAAGATTTATGGCCCCAAAGGTATTGGCGCTCTCTATGTCAGGCGTAAGCCGCGCGTGCGCCTGGAGGCGCAGATGCATGGCGGCGGACATGAACGCGGTATGCGTTCCGGCACTCTGGCAACGCATCAGATTGTAGGCATGGGTGAGGCCTTCAGAATAGCCAAAGAGGAGATGGCGCAGGAGAACGAGCGGTTTATTAAGCTGCGTGACCGACTCTGGAATGGTTTGAAAGATATGGATGAGGTCTATCTGAATGGTGACCTCGAACAGCGTGTGGCTGGAAATCTGAATGTCAGCTTTGCCTATGTTGAAGGTGAGTCTCTGATCATGGCGCTGAAAGACTTTGCGGTCTCTTCGGGTTCAGCCTGCACCTCAGCCAGTCTTGAGCCCAGTTATGTGTTACGTGCGATAGGTCGGGAGGATGAGCTGGCGCACAGCTCAATTCGATTCACTATTGGCCGCTTTACAACGGAGGAGGAGATCGATTACGTGATCAATACCATCAGTAATCAAGTGAATCGATTGCGTGAACTCTCGCCTCTGTGGGATATGTTTAAGGATGGGGTTGACCTGAAATCAGTGCAATGGGCAGCGCACTGAGCGACTGTTTTTTCGAATGCAGTAAAGGCTTAACCGTTAGCAGTTTTTAAAGTACCGGCCTTACTTGGCCAGTACCGAATCCGGAGAGAATTGATCATGGCATACAGCGACAAGGTCTTAGACCACTATGAGAACCCACGCAATGTTGGGAGTATGGATAAGGAAGCCAAAAATGTTGGCACCGGCATGGTGGGCGCACCAGCCTGTGGTGATGTCATGCGCTTGCAGATTCAGGTGAATGATCAGGGTGTGATTGAAGATGCCAAATTCAAGACCTATGGCTGTGGGTCGGCTATCGCCTCAAGCAGTTTGTTGACTGAATGGGTCAAGGGTAAGACCCTGGAAGAGGCCCAGCAGATCAAGAATACCCAGATTGCTGAAGAGTTGGCTCTGCCTCCGGTAAAAGTGCATTGCTCAGTACTTGCCGAAGATGCAATCAAAGCCGCCGTACAGGATTACGCGGCAAAGAATGCAAAAAGCTAGTGGTTAAGGCATTATATTGCCTCTATAGAAGTGTGGATCGGGGGCTAGATTAAACCCCGGAGTGAGACGATATGACGATTACCATTACCGAAGCGGCGGCTAACCATGTCCGTAATTTTCTGCAAAACAGGGGCTCAGGCCTGGGCATAAGACTAGGTGTTCGTACTTCTGGTTGCTCAGGTATGGCTTATGTACTTGAATTTGCAGATGAAAGTGAAGAAGATGATCAGATCTTTGAGCAACATGGGGTTAAAGTCCTGGTTGATCCCAAGAGCTTGCTCTATCTCGACGGGACCGAACTGGACTACACGCGCGAAGGTTTGAATGAGGGCTTTAAATTTAACAACCCCAACGTGAAGGATGCGTGTGGTTGTGGTGAAAGCTTTAACGTTTAAACTCAGTGCTTCTGACGCTAAATACCCAATAACTACTTGATGTATAACGATGCTGGATTTCTCAAAGAACTACTTTGAGTTGTTTGGGCTGCCGGTAGAGTATGTCGTAGATGCAGAACAGCTCGCAGCGCACTACCGTGAGCTGCAGAAGAGCGTGCATCCAGACCGGTTTGCTAATGCAACTGAACAGGAACGCCGCCTATCCATGCAGGGAGCGGTTCGAATCAATGAAGCCCATGAGACGCTTAAAGATCCCATACTGCGTGCACGCTATCTCCTGGAATTAAATGGCATTGAAATCGATAATCAGATAGAAACTACGCATGATGCGGTTTTTCTGATGGAGCAACTGGAATTACGGGAAGCGCTTGAGGCGTCTCGGCAGCAACCTGACCCCTATGCGGTAATAGCTGATTTTTTACTGGAAGTAAATCGACGTATTAATGCGCTGATTGGTCAGATGGCCCTTCAGTTTGAATCGGCAACACCTGAACAATTGGCTGCAGCAAGGGAAAATCTTCTCAAGATGCAATTCCTGAAAAAGCTGCGCTATGATGCGGAATCCCTCGAAGCCGAGCTGGATGATGCCCTTTAATTAATCAGCAGACTGTCCTGAATATGGCGTTACTACAACTTTCTGAACCTGGGCAATCCACGGCACCTCACCAGCACAAGCTGGCGGTTGGTATTGATCTAGGAACTACTAACTCGCTGGTTGCGTCGGTGCGCAGTGGCAAGGCAGAGACACTCCCTGATAACGAAGGTGAACACCTACTACCCTCCGTTGTTCGCTACACCACTGATGGCATTGTGGTGGGTAAGGCTGCCAAGGCAATGGCTGCTACGGACCCGCTCAATACAATAATCTCGGCGAAGCGACTGATTGGGCGAGGTCTGTCTGATATTAAATCACTCGGCAGTCGACTGCCCTATGAGTTTCAGGATGCTCAGGCGGCTGTTCCTCGCATAATCACTGTTCGTGGCCCCGTCAGCTCAGTTGAGGTCTCTTCAGAAATTCTCAAGACCTTGGTAAAGCGTGCAGCGGATTCTCTGGGTGGTGATTTAGAAGGTATTGTAATTACCGTGCCGGCTTATTTCGATGATGCACAGCGACAAGCCACCAAAGATGCGGCGACCATTGCGGGATTGAAGGTATTAAGGTTGCTTAACGAGCCTACCGCAGCCGCTGTCGCGTACGGTCTGGATTCTGGATCGGATGGCATACACGCTATCTATGATCTGGGGGGTGGTACATTTGATATTTCTATTCTGCGACTGAATAGGGGCGTTTTTGAAGTCCTTGCAACGGGAGGGGACTCCGCGTTGGGTGGTGATGATCTGGATCACGTCGTTGCAGAGTGGATTATGCAACAGGCCGGGATCGAACAGGATGCCGACCATGCTATGTTGCGTCAACTGATGCAGATTGCCTGCAAGGCGAAAGAGTCACTCACCGAACAGGATCATGTGGTGATTGAGGTCTCACTGGCCGATGGGGCGGTCTGGACCGGTGATCTCAGTCGTGAACAGTTCAATATATTGGTAGATCCTCTGATACGAAAGACCCTTGCACCCTGCCGCCGTGCCTTACGTGATGCAGGCTTGAGTGCGGAAGAGATAGAAGATGTGGTGATGGTGGGTGGATCGACCCGCGTACCAAGAGTACGGGAACTGGTCGGCGAGTTTTTCCGCACTGAGCCACTGGTCAGTATTGATCCGGATCGTGTGGTTGCCATAGGCGCAGCGATTCAGGCCGATATCCTGGTGGGCAATAAGCCCGATAGTGATATGCTGCTGCTGGATGTTAATCCGCTGTCGCTTGGGCTTGAGACCATGGGTGGCTTGGTGGAAAAAATTATCCCACGCAATACCACCATCCCGGTTGCTCGGGCACAGGAGTTTACCACCTTTAAGGATGGGCAAACGGCTATGGCAGTCCATGTGCTGCAGGGTGAGCGGGAGTTGGTGAGCGATAATCGTTCGCTGGCCCGATTTGAACTGCGCGGATTTCCGCCAATGGTGGCTGGGGCCGCACGTATTCGTGTGACCTTTTCTGTTGATGCCGATGGTCTGTTGAGTGTAGAGGCTGAAGAGCAGAGCAGTGGTGTTAAGGCCAGTGTTGAGGTGAAGCCTTCTTATGGCCTGACGGATGGTGAGATCGAGTCCATGTTGAAGGAGTCGTTTGAGCATGCCCAGGAAGATATGGAAGCACGAAAACTTCGCGAACAGCAGGTCGAAGCGGAACGCGTGATTGAGGCGTTGACGGCTGCACTTGCCGATGATGGCGAGGAGTTACTGGATGAGGATGAACGCAGTCGTGTTGAATCCGCATTGCACGATCTTCAGGCGATCATCAGCAGTGGTACTTTCGCTGAAATCAAGGCTGCCGTTGAATCACTTGAAAAGCGTTGCGAGTTCTATGTGGAACGTCGTATGAATGTCAGTGTACGCAAGGCCATGTCCGGCCACAGCGTCAACGATTTTGAATAAAAGCAGAGGCCTTAAATTCACATGACTCAACTAATTTTTCTACCCCATGAAGAGATCTGCCCGGAAGGCGCAGTGATTGATGTGGATCCCGGCGAAACCATCTGCGATGCGGCAAATAAAAACGGTATTGATATAGAGCATGCCTGCGAAAAATCCTGTGCCTGCACCACCTGCCATGTGATTATCCGTGAGGGTTTTGATTCTCTTGGTGAGGCCGACGAAGTAGAGGAAGACCTGCTGGACAAGGCATGGGGGCTTGAGCCGGAGTCGCGTCTGAGCTGTCAGGCGGTTGTCGGTGACAAAGATCTGGTCATTGAGATACCTAAATACACCATCAATATGGTTTCAGAAAATCACTAACAGGAGGCCTTCGAGATGGGATTGAAATGGACAGATTCACTGGATATTGCCATTGAGCTTGATGAGGCCTATCCGGAAATTGATCCAAAATATGTAAATTTTGTTGATCTGCACAACTGGGTGAGATCGTTGCCTGATTTCGATGATGATCCGGAACATACGGGTGAGCGGATTCTGGAAGCCATACAGATGGCCTGGATTGGCGAGCGGGAGTAACTCGGGTTGCCGCATAATTTAACAATATAGCGTGGAATGATCATCTTTCGATAATCGCCGCTTTTCTCCAGGATTGTCTGGGTAAGAAAATAGTCGGAATAAATCACCTGTTCTGGTATGTTTCACATCTGGGTCCAAGATATGAAACTGAGACTGTGAGTTATCAAAGAAAACACGCAATAGAAGCCTCCCTAATAGACGTTCACTCACAGTGTCTATACCAAAGCCTGCCTCTTTTTCTGTACCTTTTTTACCGCATTTCATTCACGACTGATCCGTTTTATTTATTCACCAAATGCATTAAATCTGCAGGTGGATTTGGACGTTCGTGATGAATCTTACACTTCGCATTACCGCTATTTTGTTTACTGTACTGACGATAGTACTGTTGGTATTTGGTTGGGTATCTGTAAAACAGGAGCGGCAGGTCTTGGAGCAGTTGCTAGACAGGCAGGGCCACTCCATCGCAAGCACGGTATCCATGTTTAGTGTCAATGCGCTTTTAGAAGAAAATTACTCCCTTCTGAATACTGTCCTGACATCCATTGGAAAAGGCAACGAGAACATTCTGTCTATCAAGGTGCGGCGCAATGGTGAAATAGTCGCGTCTTATCAGAGTGGGTTGCCTATTGGCGGTAGGTCATTCCAATCGAACATCATGCACAACACTGAGGATGGCACCCTGGTTAGCAAGGAGGGAGAAGTTGATCTTCAGTTGTCAGAAGATGAAAATCATCGTTTGATTGAGGAGAGTATTCGGGGGATATGGGCCTTTGTCCTGACCTTGTTTGCAATCCTGGCAGTTTCACTCAGTTTGATTTTACGTCGTACGATATTTTCACGCTTGGAAGAGGTGTCTCGATTTGCTGAATCTATCACACCTTATCAGGCCCTCTCATTTTTCAATTCGAGAGAGACGCACTCCCGGAATGATTCCTTTAACCAGCAACCTAAAATTGATGTAATTGATCGGCTCAAGCAGAATCTTGAGGTGATGCATGATGCGGTCACTGAGAAAGAGATTTTGCTGCGTCAGTATAATAAGGGGCTTGAGCGAGAAGTGGCTGACAGAACGGCTGATTTGAGACTTGCTAAGGAGAAGGCCGAATCATCTGATCAGGCCAAGAGCCGCTTTCTTGCAAGTATGAGTCATGAGATCAGAACGCCACTGAACGGTATTGCTGGCTACACCCAGTTACTAAAAAAAACCCCCCTTGATTCTGAGCAGCAGCAATATCTTACAGCGGTTAGCTATTCACAGAACGCGCTACAGAAAGTGGTCGATGATATTCTGCACTATTCGGCGAATGCATCGGGCCAGGTGACCTGCAGCCAAATAGCCTTTGATCTGAATACATTGCTGGAGGAGTTGGTTGAAAGGATGTCCCCCAAGGCCAGAGCGAAAGGTTTAACCCTCTGTCTGGGTGTGCATAGTAATATAGCAACAAAGGTGGAGGGTGATCCTAAGAAATTGGCTCAGGTGCTGACAAAATTGATCGAGAATGCGATTAAGTTCACCGATCATGGGTACGTTTCAATCTGGGTAGAGCCTGTTCAACATACTGGAAAGGGTTTGCTGTTTCTGGTTGAAGACAGCGGCATTGGTATTACTGCTTTGAAAAAGGATGAATTGTTCAAGGCCTTTTCTCAGGCAGATTCATCAATGAGTCGTCGGTTTGGTGGCAGCGGTTTAGGCTTGGCTATCGCCAAGCAATTAGTTGACGCCATGGATGGTGAGATTGGCTACAAGAGTGTCCCCGGACATGGCTCGTCTTTCTGGATCAGGCTGGACTTAAAGCAATCTGCTACAGAAGCAGCACCGTTTGCACTAGATCAGGAGTTGATAGGCAAGGTCGTAAGCCTGGATGATGAGAGCATACTCTCTCGACGTGCCTTGCGTCACAAGTTGCTACGGTTAGGCATGCGTGTAGAGGTAGTGGAAGGCCCACTTGGTCAGCAAGTGTCTAGTGATTGCAGCGTGATCCATTTAACGAATGAGAAGGCCGTAAAAGAGGTGATAAGCAAACGGGATGGTTATAACGCTCAGCGACCGCCACTCTACCTGATCACACCTGTGTTGATGGATCGGTTCGGTTGCGACTTTCCTGCTTCCGTACATCTCTATTCTTCTCATATCTCCCTATCAAAATTACGTCTATCCTTGATAGGCCTATTAAGCGGGGCGGTGCCTTCTACCCGAGCTGATCTTGTTGTGAATACCCGGCCATCCAGACTACTAGTTGTAGATGACGACTCCGTTACTCGACTTTTCGTGGTGGCCATATTAAAGGAGCAGGGTGTTGAGGTGCTTCAGGCTGAGAATGGGGCTGAAGCTATAGATCTGGCCAGTAAGCATAGCGTTGACCTGATTCTTATGGACATCAAAATGCCTGGTATGAGTGGTCATGAGGCGGCACAGGAGATTCGTCAGATAGGTGGGTATTCCCATGTCCCTATTATTGCTATGACCTCTTATTCGAATTCACCGACGCTGGATACGCTGTTGGAGCAGTCGATGGATGACTGTCTCGCTAAACCCTTCGAGGAATCTGATTTGTTATCGATTGTAGGAAAATGGACTCGACAGGCAGGCGAGGCTCACTCGTTCTAGCGTTGTTTATTAATCGATCGATAAGCATGACTGTATGGACAGGCTCTGAACGCTTTGGAACAATGCGATCATAGGATCTATTTCCAACCATGTAGAACAGTGAAGAGGACAAATATGCCGTTGATCAGAGCATTCCCTGGATTACGACCAGCTGCTGGTCGTGCTGATGAAGTAGCCGCTCCGCCCTATGATGTGATGAATGATGCGGAGGCGAGGGAGATGGTCAAGGGAAAGCCGTGGAGTTTTCTGCATATATCACGTTCTGAAGTGGACCTCCCACCGACAATTGACCCTTATTCGTCAGTTGTTTATGCCAAGGCGGCTGAGAATCTGGCGACAATGCGACATGAGGGCGTGTTAGTCCAGGATAGTAGTGACTGCTACTACGTATACCGACTTTCAATTGGAGAACATAGTCAGTTAGGTGTCGTTGCGGCGGCATCTGTTGCGGCTTACGACTCTGATAGAATCAAGCGCCATGAGTTGACGCGGCCCACCAAGGAGCAGGACCGCGTTAATCAAATCGATGCGTTGAATGCCCAAACAGGCCCGGTCTATCTGGTTTATCCCAGTGATGAAAGAATCGATGATCTCCTCGCCGGTGTTGCTGAGGGTGAGCCCACAATTGATATCACGGCAGCAGATTCTGTTCGACACCAGATCTGGGTGTTGTCGGATAAGACGCGCATCACCGCCTTGACGATGTTATTTGATGCGCTGCCTGCACTTTATGTGGCTGATGGTCATCATCGATCAGCCGCCGCATCGCGTGTAGCGGCTGCAAGGGCAGCAGCCAATCCACATCATACGGGCGATGAACCCTACAATTATTTCCTATCCGTGATCTTTCCTCATCAGCAGACGCGCATTCTTGACTACAATCGGGTCGTGAAAGATCTCAAGGGTCTGACGTCAGATCAATTCCTGGAGACTGTCGGTGAGCGCTTCAAAGTCGAAATGACCAGCGAGCCGGTAAAGCCCTCAGAAACAGGGCAGTTTGGTATGTACCTGAATGGGTGCTGGTATCGGCTCACACTGGGTGCGAAGCAGATCCCGGTCTCAGACCCAGTGGCTAGTCTTGATGTTAGCCTCCTGGCTAATGAGTTGTTGGAGCCTATTCTCGGCATTGCCGATCAAAGAACAGATAGCCGGATAGATTTTGTCGGTGGTATCCGTGGATTAAAGGCTCTGATGGAGCGGGTAGATAGTGGAGAATGGGCGGTGGCCTTCTCACTGTTGCCTACTTCTATGGGGGCGCTGATGGCTGTTGCCGATGCGGGAAAAATCATGCCTCCGAAATCAACCTGGTTCGAACCCAAGCTGGCGGATGGTCTCGTCAGCCATTTGTTATAAAAAACACTCAATAATCCCCTCCCGATGCCGCTACCCTGTACTAAGAGCAGGGCCGTAGCGGTTATTGGAATAAGGGAGTACCCGTTAGAGGATGTTGTCATCCTCAATCAATAAGGTGTCTTCCAGTAAGAATTTTGCCCGCAGTCGCTTTCTTGCAATCAGCTTATGTTGTGCTGCTGATGGTAGATCAGTGAGTAGAATCAGGTTTTTGTTGATCATGAGATCAATGACATCTTCGACCACCCTGATCATGTCATAGTCGGTTTGTGACAGATAAGCTTTGGTTTCAGTGTCATCGAATTGACCAGAGCTGAGGAATGCTAAGACATCCTCGTGACTGGCAGCAATCTCTTCTTGAGCATGAGTATTAGGTTCAAAGAAGAGTGCAATAATCTGACCTTGTTCGTTACGTTGGGCAAAAGGCATAGTGTTAATTATCTATAGTTGGGAAATTAGGCGACATCCTATTTAACGGAACTTACGGCGTCCTGTAAATTGATATCCTTGATACTGAACTTAGTATAATGCGTTGGGAAAATCGATAGGAACTTAAATAAAAATTTATGAATGGATCTGTAGAAGAACAGTTGGATCAATCTTGGACCCATCCTCGTGATGGGTCTACCCATGATGATCCGCTATTGGCTTCTCTCGTTATTCTGGCCAAATTAGAAGGCCGCAGTTTCTCGGCAGAGGCCTTGAGTGCTGGATTGCCGCTCGTTGATAATCAGCTCACCCCTGAACTGTTTCCCCGTGCAGCTGCCCGGGCAGGGCTCTCTTCGCGCGTAGTGCGGAGACCCATCAAACGTATATCTGACTATGTCCTCCCTGCCGTCTTATTATTGAAGCGTCGTCAGGTCTGTATTCTGGCGTCCGTCGATCATGTGACCGGGATTGCAAAGATCATACAGCCAGAAAGCGGTCTGGGTGAGAATGAGATCCCACTTGCAACGTTAGAGGAAGAATACAGCGGTTATGCCATCTTTGTGCAGGCAGAGCATCAATTTGATGAACGTGCACCTGAGGTGATAAAACTGCGTAATCGGCACTGGTTTTGGGGGACGATATTCAGTTCATGGCGCATCTATCGAGATGTGTTGGTTGCCTCTTTTCTAATCAACTTGTTTGCCTTGGCAAGTCCGATGTTTGTTATGAACGTCTATGATCGGGTTGTGCCTAATAATGCAGTGGAGACACTTTGGGTTTTAGCAATCGGCGTATCCGTGGTCTATGCCTTTGATTTTCTCATGCGGCTGTTACGGGGCTACTTTATTGATCTTGCCGGTAAGAAGGCGGATATTCTGCTGTCTGCGCGAATCTTTGAACAAGTGATGGGGATGAAGATGAGTGCCCGGCCTCCTTCTGTCGGTGCTTTTGCTAATAATCTCCGTGAGTTTGAAAGTATTCGGGACTTTATCACCTCGGCCACCATCACCACGCTGGTCGATCTCCCTTTTATTATCTTCTTTTTATTGGTTATCTGGTTTATAGGTGGCCCGATGGTTTTGGTGCCATTGGTGATTATTCCAATAGTCTTGATTTACGGTTGGATCATTCAGACACCGCTGCGTAAAGCGGTTGAAAGCTCTTTTCGGGCTTCTGCCCAGAAAGGTGCAACCCTTATAGAGACCTTGACCGGTATCGAAACGGTCAAGCATCTAGGAGCAGAAAGTGCACTACAAAGGAAATGGGAGCAGCTTACCGCACATATTGCACATTGGGGCGTGCGTTCGCGCTTGATCTCTTCCTCCGCCGTGAATGTGGCGGTTTTCTTCCAACAGTTTTCCCAAGTCGCCGTGGTGGTGTTTGGTGTTTATCTGGTGACAAAAGGTGAGCTGAGCATGGGTGGCTTGATTGCATCCGTGATGTTGACCGGAAGAGCGCTAGGGCCTATGAGCCAATATGCCAATCTGGCGGTTCGATATTTTCAGGCTAAAACAGCCCTCAGCAGTCTTAACGGGATTATGGAGATGCCCATCGATCGCCCCGAGGGCAAATCGTTTATCAGCCGTCCCAATCTGTTGGGCGGCATAGAGTTTGACGGGGTCAGTTTTAACTATCCTGGTGAAGAGAATAAGGCATTGAACAATGTCTCGTTTGTTATTAAACCGGGCGAACGCGTCGCCATCATTGGACGCGTCGGTTCCGGAAAGACCACTATCGAAAAATTGATGCAGGGACTATTTGATCCCACAGAAGGCGCAGTACGCGTTGATGGGACCGATATGAGGCAGGTTGACCCTGCTGATCTGAGACGCAATATGGGTTATGTGCCTCAGGATGTGATGCTCTTTTTTGGTTCGGTTAAAGACAATATATTGATGGGTGCCCAACATGCTGATGATGCCGATATTCTGAATGCTGCCGATTTGTCTGGTGCTTCTGAATTTGTGAATAGGCATCCACTGGGCTTTGATCTGCCAGTGGGTGAACGGGGTGATAATCTTTCAGGCGGACAACGTCAGAGTATCGCAATTGCTCGCGCACTCGTGAATGATCCTCCTTTCCTGTTGATGGATGAACCGACTAATTCGATGGATCATACGTCGGAGGAGCGGCTTAAGAAAAACCTGACCAATTATGTCAAAAACAAAACACTGGTATTGGTTACGCACAGGGCTTCCCTGTTGGAGCTGGTCGATCGGTTGATCGTGATGGACTCTGGTCGCGTAATGGCAGATGGTCCAAAAGATCAAGTGCTTCAATCGCTCCGCGATGGCTCGTTGCGAGGCGGTTGAGGATGCACACTGTGGAACCACTTATTAGAGACATCTCAGCTTATGTCTGAAGAGAAAAAAGATAACGTGCTAACTAAACCAGCAGAGCATCGCGCTACTTCGCAAAAGGCCATACAGACCAGTGATTTGGAATATATGACCGATGTTGCAGCTGCTCAGCTCATCAAAACACCTAAAGGTGGAAGACTCATTCTGTGGATGGCGGTTCTGTTTGTTAGCGCTGCGTTGGTGTGGGCGAACTGGGCCAAGCTGGATGAGGTAACAACGGGGATAGGCCAGGTTATCCCTTCCAGTCAAATTCAGGTGGTGCAAAATCTGGAAGGGGGTATCGTAGGGGCGCTATTGGTATCAGAGGGGGAGACGGTAGAGAAAGATCAGGTGTTGCTACAGATTGATGATACCCGCTTCTCGGCCTCGTTGCGTGAAACTCGCCTTCAATATCTCTCATTAAAGGCCAAGGCCGCGCGACTCCAGGCAGAATCAGAGCTGAGTGAATATATCCCTCCGCAGGAAGTATTGGAAGAACGCCCGAATTTTATCGACTTAGAGAAAAGTCTCTACCAGGCAAAACGATCTGAGCTTGATAATAATCGCAAGATTTTAGAAGAACAGACTGCGCAGCGTAAGCAGGAGCTTCAAGAACTGAACGCTAGGCAAAATCAGCTTCGCCGAAGCCTAAGTCTGGTCGAGCGTGAGTTGTCCATGACCCAGCCACTGGTAAAGGCGGGCGCTATCTCAGAGGTTGAAGTCCTCAGGTTGGAGCGTGAGGTGAATGAATTGGCTGGGCAACTCGAGTCAACAACCTTATCAATCCCTCGAATTCAATCGACACTTGATGAATCTTTAGGGAAGCTCGAAGAGCTAGATTTGCGATTCAAGAGTAAAGCTCGTGAAGAGTGGAACGCGGTTAATACAGAGCTTTCAGGCTTGGTTGCTTCCAGTGTTGCCTTGGAAGATCGGGTGAAACGAACCGCTGTTAGATCACCGGTAAAGGGTACGATCAAGCAGTTGATGGTCAATACAGTAGGGGGCGTTATTCAGCCCGGCATGGAACTCGTCAAGATAGTTCCGCTGGAAGATAACTTGCTGGTTGAAGCCAAAATACGGCCAGAAGATATTGGTTTTCTACGCCCCGGTCAGAAGACGATTGTGAAATTCACAGCCTTTGATTTCGCTATCTTTGGTGGCATGGAAGGTAAACTTGAACATATTAGTGCCGATACTATTAAAGATGATGAAGGAAACAGCTTTTATCAGGTGCGGGTTCGTACGGCTAAAAACCAACTGGGTAGCGAAACGAATCCACTAAAGATCATTCCAGGGATGCAGGCGGAAGTAGATATTTTGACTGGTAAGAAGACGGTATTGAGCTATTTGCTGAAACCCGTGCTTCGCGCCAATGAGCGCGCAATGCGTGAGCGCTGAATATATGATTCTACTGTGTAGCCAGAATAGCAAACTCAAAGAGCATTGGTTGAAAGGCTTGGCTGATGAAGATGAATCTGTTGTGTTGCTGGATAATAGTGAACAAATTCGTACTAAACTCAATGGCTCTTCTGGCGTGCTGGTTTTATTGGACCTGGATGAAGAGAGTTCTGAATCAGTTTCAATAGCGACTAACTTACTCTCATTACAACCGGCGATTAATCTCTTCGCGCTGTCATCAAAACCAAGTCTAGAGCAGGGTGTAGGGCTTGTACAAGTGGGCATAAGGGGTTACGGAAATTGCTGGATGCATCCTGAGACACTTCGTCAGTCATCGCGTCTTATCCGATCAGGTGAGGTGTGGCTGGGTCAAGAAGTTATTCAACATCTTATTAAAGGTATAGTCACAGGAAAACAAAATACCTCGGACCCTTCAGTAATATCTGATCCCAGGCTAGCCGATTTAACGGCACGAGAACTGGAGATTACAGAGAGGGTCGCTACGGGTGAAAGTAATAAACTCATTGCCTATGAGTTAGGGATTACTGAGCGAACAGTAAAGGCTCATATGAGTAACATTTTCCAGAAAACAGATGTTAAAGACCGTCTTCAGCTGGCATTGTTGGTCAATAATCAGGGACGCTAACCTTTTCGCAATTGATGGCTGATGATCGTTATTCTAGGCTCATTCCTGGCACCCCTAAATAATTTCGTAAATAGTTAATATACGGATCTTTTTTCGCTAAAGATCCTGGCTTTTTTGTCGAAACATCCTCTAGTACCAAAGTCCGATAGAAAGAACATTCTTTTTGATCCATTCTTAGCTTTATGTTGCCCGTATTGGGCATGTGGCCTGATTGACGGTTAATCCAAGAGGAAACTATGGCAGATTCAAACACCCAGAATACGAGTAGTGCTATCGGTTATGTAAAGCTGATGAGTGGACTTGTAAAAGCAGTCGATATTAATGGTGTTGAGAGAAACCTGCAGATAGGCGATACCGTATTCGCAGATGAAACCATTGTGACAGGCCCTCAGGCCGCAATCGTTATTGAGCTGAGAGATGGTAGCAACTTAAGTATGGGTGGTGAGAGTCAGGCCCTACTTGATGACGAAGTTTACGATCCCTCGGTAGCAGAAAATGTTGAAGATAACGCAAGTACAATTGATGCTATCCAGCAGGCAATTCTGGCCGGTGCCGATCCTACTAACATACTTGATGCCACGGCTGCAGGTGCGGGCGATTCAGGAGCAGGTGATGGCAATCAAGGGCAAGTGGCTGTTGAGCGGACGGGTGCAGAGACAACACCAGAGAGTGGTTTTGAAACGACGGGATTAGCATTTCAGTTTGATCAAATACTGGATGATACGGGTGCGGTTATACCAGATGCCAGTAACCCTCCGGGCGCTGGCGAAACCACCACCCTGAACATCACCGGCAGTGCCAGTGTTGTTGAAGGTGAAACCGCTACTTACACTGTCACGGTTGATAAGGCGCCCGCCTCAACCCTGACGGTCAATGTGGTCACGGGTCATATTACGACCGACAACGGTGATCTGGTACCTGTCACTACGGCAGTCACCATCGCCGCCGGTGCGACCAGTGCCACGTTCACTGTGAATACCCTGGATGATGCGTACGCGGACAGCGGTGAGCAGTTCACCGCGAGCATCGCCAGCACCTCCGGTGGTGGTTATGAGAACCTGGTTGTGGGTACCTCAAGTGTCACCACAACCATCCTGGATCAGACGGGTTCGGATAATCCTCCGGGCGCGGAAGACACCACCACCCTGAACATCACCGGTACCGCCAGTGTTGTTGAAGGCGAAACCGCTACTTACACTGTCACGGTTGATAAGGCGCCCGCCTCAACCCTGACGGTCAATGTGGTCAC
>NZ_VMNH01000010.1 GCF_007625115.1 Sedimenticola selenatireducens
ACAGCTTCTCTGCGAAACTCTTCGGTATAGGCTGGTTTTCTATGCTTTGTCATGTGACATCTCCGTGCTAGACCTAAATCTAACTATAGAAGGTGTCTACTATTCGTGGGTAACTCGGTTTTTCCTGATTTTAATAAGCGTGTAATAATTCCAAAAAAACTTTCCCAATATATTTCTCTTGCACCTTCGGCAGTAGAGCTGCGAAAAGATTCACTAAAAAGATTATTAGGATTCTCATTTGGTAGACCTGGATATGAATCTAGTTGATCGCCAAATAAGTAGGCGCTATGTCTAAAGCCCAATATGATATTTTTTATAGAATCATTGGTTTCTAAATAAACAAGTGATTCTTTAATCCATTTAGAACAGCCGGGCTGCTTTACTTCAAAGAGCAGTGCAGGTGGGCAGCCGCTAAAACTTAGATGCAATAATCCTTTTCCATCTTGCTCGAGAATTTTAGAAAGAGCATAGGTTGGTTCCACTATATGGCTGTCTCCAAAACTTGCCCAAGTAACATTATTTTCGAAGTATCTGCAAGACACATCAGGACTCAAGTAATCTGCACCCTTAGTGTGACATTCCTTTCTTTTAGGGCTAGGTTGGATAGTTTCAGTATATATATTATTTGCAAAGCGCCCCTGAAACCCTTGGTATAAATGGCCTGAAAGTCCCACCGATAATACAAGAATGATTGAAGCGGCAGAATATTGAAAAATAGCTTTTCTATTAAACGACGTTTTGCTTCTAAATGGCTTTTCAATGAATCGATAGCTCAAGTACGACAATATAAAGGTAGCTATGATAGCCGATACAAGCATCGGAGTACTTGGTTCTCCGATTGTTTTAAGACGGAGAAATGCAAACAGTGGTTGATGCCACAAATACAGTGAATATGATATTAGCCCTACAGATACAAACAGTCTGGTTGAAAGGAATCGTCCAACAAAAGTATCACTCTTCCCGAAGATAATAATGAAGCATGTTCCAAGAACAGGGGTTAGAGTAAAAAAGCTTGGAAAAGGCGTTTGTGCGTCGAAGAATAATATTGACACTAAGATTAGTAAAAGCCCAAGTAACCCTATTATTTCCCTCGTTAATTTGGTCGTGGATATCGTTTTTAAATTCATGAAAGCCACTAAAGATCCAAACAACAATTCCCACGCACGACTAAAGATCAAGTAGAAATTTTCATCTACCCAGCCTTTTGTCGATAAATATTGTGAGAGAAAAAGCGAAATTAGAGATATTACAACTAGTATAGAGATGATGTTTTTTTTGCCTGCTGACCAAAGAAGCATCAATAGGATAGGGAAGAAAATATAATACTGTTCTTCAACTGCAAGGCTCCATGTATGCAGCAGTGGCTTTTCATCTGAGACTGTTGAAAAGTATCCACTTGTTAAATAGAAAAATATGTTTGACGAAAATGTCGCTACTGAGACAAGACTTTGAGAATAAGATTTCAATAAGTCGGCAGGCATTAATATAAATGCAGCGATTGTGGTGAAAAGTAAAACCAGACTTAGTGCGGGAAGTATTCTTCTGGCTCGGCGTTCATAGAAGTTTATAAGTGAAAACTGCTGTTTACTTATTTCGGCTACAATAATTGATGTAATCAAATAACCGCTGATAACAAAAAAAATATCAACGCCGATATAGCCACCACTAAAGCCAGAGAAGTCTCCGTGAAATAATATGACTGGGAGAACGGCTATGGCGCGTAGACCATCTATCTCTTTTCTGTATTGCAACTAAGTATTCCTTTACAAGGATTGATTAATGTTCCAAGTCATCCGCGCCCGGTGTTGTCCACGGGCTGCAGGAGAGTCACATATATAGTTATTGTACTGAGTAACTGATAACCATCCAAAATGTAAATGTCAAATCACAGGTGTGCAACCTACCGCATATTTAAGCTTGTTAAAGAGCTCAATCATTTGAAATTGTTCTGTTTGAAGCCACTGTTTTAGTTCTCCTGCATTGAGACGATCGACCTTCATGTCCTTTTCAGGGGTTTGGAGGGAGACAATTTAGATAGTTTACGGCTCAGTGACCAAGCGATTAGAGGCTGTATTAGTTTCACTGCTTTAGGCTTGCATACGCAATTAGGGATAGGGGTGGGTCAAAAGTCCACAACTGACAGCCCAGTGACCGACGCCCAAGGTATATTTCTACATCACCAAAATGAACATTTCAAATCAGGGTCAGGCAAGGATCATTTGTTGCCTATTTTGGGTGATTAGTGCGTTTCAAATGTGCACCAGATGTGCACCGGGGAAAAAACAAAGGAGTTGGGATTTCTCCTAACTCCTTGATTTTATTGTGGTGGGCCATGTAGGGGTCGAACCTACGACAAATGGATTAAGAGTCCACTGCTCTACCAGCTGAGCTAATGGCCCAATTTATGGGGTGGACGATGGGGCTCGAACCCACGACAACCGGAATCACAATCCGGGACTCTACCAACTGAGCTACGCCCACCATAAACTGTAAAGAACTTGGCACGCCCGGCAGGATTCGAACCTGCTACCCTCGGCTTAGAAGGCCGATGCTCTATCCAAATGAGCTACGGGCGCATGATCGAAAAAAAATGGTCGGGGTAGAGAGATTCGAACTCCCGACATCCTGCTCCCAAAGCAGGCGCGCTACCAGACTGCGCTATACCCCGATGACCGGACCCTCGCCGTATCGCGAAAGAGGCCGGAATAATACGCAGCCATCTGCAATGAGTCAACGAAAAAATTCGCTAATGGGGTGCTTCACGCGGTGAAAAAAGTGGTCAATCGCGCTATTATGCGCCCCTTCCTTTCAAACTGTAGTGGAATCTCACGAAATGAGTGCAAATATCCTTGATGGCAAGGCCATCGCCGCCGATCTTCGCAGCGACATCAAGGCCCAGGTGAGCCGGATGACTGAGGCTGGCGAGCGTCCACCGGGTCTGGTAGTGATACTGGTCGGCGAGGATCCGGCTTCCCAGGTATACGTCCGCAACAAGCAGCGCTCCTGTGAAGAGGTAGGATTCCTATCAGAATTGCGCAGACTGCCCGCCGAGACGACCGAGGCCGAACTTATAGCGCAGATCGATGAATTGAATGCCCGGGAAGATGTCGATGGCATTCTGGTGCAGTTACCACTGCCCAAGCAGATCGATGAAGAGACCGTTACCGAACGCATTCTACCCACCAAAGATGTAGACGGCTTTCACCCCTACAATGTGGGCCGTCTGGCGCTGCGTATGCCGATTATGCGCCCCTGCACCCCCAAGGGTGTTATGACCATGCTGGAGCGCACTGGACAGCGCCTGGAGGGGCTAGACGCGGTGATTATTGGGCAGTCCAACATTGTCGGTCGACCCATGGCGCTGGAGCTGCTCGCCGCCCGCTGCACCATCACCGTTTGCCACAGCCGCACCAAGGATCTGGAAGAGAAGATTTCCAAGGCGGATATTGTGGTTGCCGCCGTGGGCAGAGCCAATTTTGTTAAGGGCGAGTGGATCAAACCTGGTGCCCTGGTGATCGATGTGGGTATTAACCGACTTGAAGACGGCACCCTTTGCGGTGATGTGGATTACGCCTCGGCGGCCGAGAAGGCGGCGTGGATTACGCCCGTGCCTGGCGGTGTTGGCCCCATGACCGTCGCCACACTACTCGAAAACACCTTGCAAGCACGGGAACTGCACGACCGTTAATGCTTCTCCGGCGCGGCTTGTTCTTTGTTCAAGTCGCGCCCTACCCACTCCATTCTTGCTCGCAACAATCGCTTTAACAGCTGTAAAAGCAGCCAGATAGAGGCGAGTGGAAATAACACGGTCTGCATCAGAAATACCACGATCATCTGGATGGCATGCTCGCTGATATGGGTCGCCGCTTGATTGAATGCGGCCATTCGGGATTCAATATCTATCGCACGAGTAGCCGTTTCATAGACGCGCTTTGCTTCATCAAGCAGTGATCGTTCATCGGCCTTCGCCAGTGGCGGCTGAATCTCACTATTCACTTCACCAATATGAGTGGCCGCTTGTTCAAGTTGTGTTTGAGATTCACTGTATTGCGGCGCTAAAAATGCACGATAAAAACTTTCGCTACCAATTGCCATCAATGCAACAGAGAAACGCAGCACCAACAAGACCAGCGCAATCCGGCACAAAAACCTCCGTGTACCAATCAGCGACTGACTTGGCCACCAGAGCACCCATAGCAAGCTGGCTACCGCTCCAAGCGTAATGTAAGTCAGCCAGGACGATGCCATAGCATCCAGTAGGACGCGCTGGATACCAAACGAGGTGCTGCTGGCCAGCATCACCCAGGAGAATCGCTCGACTAGATCATTAACCGGATCCAGTATTTCTCCCGGTTTAAAATTAAGACCAATTCCTACTGGTTCTATCGCTACTTCAGTCCCCTGGGCCACTGAAATAACCCCATTTAATCCCCGACTCAAAGCAAAAACCACGAGCGCACGCTTGAACCCCGCCTCTGTGTATTCATGACCCAACCGATCTAGCGTGCCGAACTGGATCAATGCCATCAAAACAATCAGCAACAGAGAATAGGTGAATTTTCGGGTCAAGGGATGGAACATTGTTTGCGCTCGTCCATTGAATGTGAGATCAATGTTTAGATCATACGCCGATCTTGTACTTTACAACCACAACAGAGAACTGGACGGAAAAAATATCTGTGGGATAACGTGACGTACTGGGCAAGGTAGAATAACTATGGCTTTCATCATCACCAAATACGCTCACTTCCTCGGTATTCTGCTGCTGTTTTCCAGTTGTCTACTGGAATATCAGCGGCTCAAGCCAATACTTACACGTGCAGAGGTTAAGCGATTAGCACGCGTCGATATTGTTTTTGGATTATCTGCCTTGCTGGTTTTAATGAGTGGATTGGCAATGGCGCTTTGGCTAGCCAAGCCACTGGACTATTATCTGAACAACTGGATTTTCCACTTCAAATACAGCCTATTCATTGTCATCGGGCTGATTTCAGCCTACCCAACGGTTTTCTTTATTCGTAACCGACGGGGGAATGATGCGGATACTCTTGACCTACCGAGAGGCATGAAAACAGTTATCACACTGGAATTAACGGGGATACTCTGCCTGCCTTTGCTGGGTATATTAATGGCGGCTGGGTTTGGTGCAATCAGATAAGCCGATAAGGGTCGGAGTCGAATAGCACTTACTTAAGCAGATTCGTATCCAATGTAGGGTGGGTTAGGCGCGTTGTTTGCGCCGTAACCCACCAACGGTGCCGTCAGGCACACCTTAAATAAACGACTTGTGTTGCTGCGCAACGCTTGGTGGGTTACGCAAAAAACGCTAACCCACCCTACATTTGAGCTTAAGTAAGTACCATTCGGGTCGGAGTCAATTTTTGACTCCGACCCTTTGCCGATTAGGCCGCAGGATAATCTTCCAAGCCCGGATTACCCTTCATGCCAACCAGCTTTGGGGTATTCAGTTTATTGATCTTCACCTGTTTCTGATCACGCAAATAATCGGCGACCACATCCCAGATAGGACGACCGGGTGATTGTGAGCCCACCGTTGCCCAACCGGCGACCATATATTTTTTATTCGCTTCGATCTTGGTGCCATCATCCAGTGTCATGTCACTGATACGCTTACCGAACGATTGATTGGGGTCGCACACATAATCCAGACCACCTACCCGCACCATATCTCCGCCCTGCTGGAAGTAAGGGTCTGGATTAAACAGATTATCACCCACATCTTCCAGAATCGCCTTGATGTCGGCACCACTCATCTCTCGACGGTAGGTTTCTGGATAGGTGATGCAGGTTTGGTCCATGACGTTTTCCATGGTAATGGTCTGCCCGGGTATGACGGTCGTTCCCCAACGGAAGCCTGGGGAGAGCGATATCTGTGCATCATTCACTTTATTTAATGCATCACAGATCACTTGATCAAAGGTGCCATTGAAGTTTCCACGCCGATAGAGTGTCTCTTCAGCGAGCGCCAAAGGCTCTTCAAGTTGCGTCTTGTAAGGCGCACGTACCTGATCGATGTAAGCCTGCATGGCAGGATCAGCTTTCAAAAGATTGGAGAAGATCGGCACCAACCGGTATTGGAAGCCTTGGAGTTTGCCATTACGCACATCCAGATCCATAACGCCGAGGAATTTTCCGTTGGAACCGGCATTGGTCACCAAGGTTTTTCCTGAGCTATTTTCAACCACCGTTGGTGCCGGCATACCATCGTGAGTATGGCCACCAAAAATCACATCAATGCCGGTGACTTGTTCCGCCATCTTGAGATCCACATCCATGCCATTATGTGACAATACCACGACCAGATCGGGTTTTTCGTTGGAGCGCACCTGATCAACTACGGCTTGCATTCGCTCATCCTGAATACCAAAGGTCCAATCAGGTATAAAACGCTGTGGATTGGCGATTGGCGTATAGGGGAAGGCCTGCCCAATCACAGCAACGCGAACACCATTCACTGTGCGCATTGTATACGGCTTAAAAGCGAGGCCCGCATCTTCGTTGAAGCCATCAAAATCACTGAACTTGTAATCAAACAGCGCCTCTTCAGTGACTTTCACATTCTGCGCAATGAACTCACCCTTGAACTCACCGATATTTTCGATGACCTCACGGTCCTGATAAGTGAACTCCCAATGCCCGGTCATGATATCTACGCCCAGGAGATTACAGGCTTCCACCATATCCTTGCCACGGGTCCAGTACGCGGTACCTGAACCCTGCCAGGTATCGCCACCATCGAGCAACAACGAGTTACCATCACCCCGCTCTGCACGCAATCGCTTGACCAGACTGGCGAGATGAGCAAAACCACCGACCCTACCGTATGTTTTAGCCGCTGCATCATAATTCAGATAACTGAATGCATGAGCCGCCGAACTATCCGGCGTGACGCCAAAGTGCTTCAGAAAAGCGTTACCCACCAGATGGGGTGCTTTACCCAATGCGCCACCCACACCCAAATTGACATTGGGCTCACGAAAATAGACTGGATTCAACTGCGCATGACAATCTGTCATGTGCATCAGACAGACATTACCGAACCGTGGGATCTCATAGAGATCGGTCGGACGCTGACTGGAAGCACGAAGTGATCCCGGCAGTAATCCAGCCGCACCTGCCATACCCATGAGGTGCAGGAACTCTCGTCTTGATAGGGTCATAGTGAATTAACCTTTTTCCAGGCACTGATCAAACCAATGACAGGGCCTGTAATTTCTTATTGTTTACCACTGTGAAACAGCCCGTTTCACAGTGGTTTGGACTTGCTGCACAAGGTGCAGCATACCTCCCAAAACATCAAAACTAACCGATGGCCTCTTCAGCAGAATCCGTCTCACCTTTGTTATCAGTCCAGGTTAGTTTGAGTTTTTCGCCTTCACCGCCATCAAATTTAAAAGAGAGATAGGGGTTTTTGGAAACACCGCCACTCCAATGTGCGTTCATCACCATCTTGCCGCCTACTTCACAGACTACTTCCTGAATATAGTGAGCCGGCACCATGCCACCCGCCTTGGAGTCTTTACGAAATCCAGATTCCATCTGATGAGTTAACAGTGCCTTGACGGTGGTGACACCATCTTTAAATTTTGCGCGAATCTTGATGCTCTTTGATGCCATGATCGATACCTCAATATGTGTCTAATGTTTAATTGATTGAGTTGTAAAACGGCATTAACCGCCACAACCACCAATGGTCACCTTGACACCTTTTTTTGCTGTGTAGAGCTTGCCACCTGCCTTGACCACAGCAATGACATCACCACTCTTACCCATTTTAATACGGGTTGATGCATATCCATGCGCTCCACCCATCAGGTCAAAACTAGCAACCAGGGGAGCAGGATTATTGGGAGCAGCAATAGTGATGGATTCAACACCCGCCATGGTTGCAGTTACGGTAATGGGTACCACCGCTCCGTTCTCAGCAATCTCGGGGGCCTTAATGCTGATATCACCACTCTCCATCATTTCAGAAGATCCCAATAAATTGGCAAGTCCTTCTGTCATATCTTTTGCACCAAAAGCCTTGGCCGGCCAGGCAGCAAGGACGGTCGTTGGCATTAACAGCCCAGCACTTACCGCCACACCCAGAGTGCTGGCGGCCATGGAACCCTTGATAATCAATCTGCGTAAATTATTCATAACTGTTTCCTGTATTGATTCTATATGCTCAGGGTTTAACGGTGGTCAGGCCTACGCTAACCCAATCCTGCATACCACCGCGATACCACTTCAGCTTGTAGGCTGGATAACCCATTTTCGTGAGTGTTTTTATGTTCACTGATGACTGGGGGCACCATATGCCATTACAAAACAGCACCAAGGTCTTGGCATTGCGGAAATCCCACTTGCCATCCATCTCCTGGACACTGAATTGTTTGACCAGGATATCGTGCAGGGTCTCCGCTTCCGCCTCGATCTCGAAGTTGCCGGCAACATCGATATTGATCCAGTTCCAGGGAATGTTCACCGAGCCAGGAATAGTGCCTCGCTGGATCCAGTCCGGGGTACGGGAATCCACCAGCATCACCGAGCGGTCCCCGTTGCTGATCCGTTTCAGGTAGCCCAGCACCTCCAGCTCACCTACGGTGTCCACCCCCGGTACCAGCTGCATCGGCTGGATGCAGAACGGCGGACAGTGGCGTGAAGTACGCGCGTATGCCTTCGGGATAGTGGCGTTTTCATCGTCGATACGACGAATGGTTACCGTCTTCCCCTGGTGCATCACCTCCAGCGACTCCATCGCCGGAGTAATCTTGGCTTTCGGGCCGGCCAGAGCCTGACCTGCCAGTACCAGGGTGCCGGCCAGGATCAGGTTGATAAGTGCCTTGCCATATTTCATAGTCTCTCTCCTTCAGTGATCGGTCTTCAGTACATTGCCTTCAGGTAGGAGGGTATCTCCAGCTTGCTCTGCGATACCGCCTGCTGGTAGCCGAGATTGCCCTCGCTCTCGGCCTTGTTGGCCAGCCTGATCGCTTTTGCGTAGTCACCCTCTTCGACCGCTTTCTTGGCGTTCTTGATGAACTTGCCAGTATCCCGCCACTCGCCATTGACCGAATCCGCCTTCTTCTGTGCCGCTTCCGCCCGGGTAATCGCCTCGGAGGCTGTTGCAGCATCCGCCTTCATCTCACCCGCCAGCAGTGCTGTGCTGCCAGCCATCAGGCCGAGAACAATCGCTACTGCGGCCCATCGTTGTACTCTGTTCATAGTCTTCTCCAGATTCTCTGCTTGTCTGATTCTGTACTTATCCAGCAGGCTCATTTTCGTGCGCCGGGCCCGTTAAGCTCCAGACCATTGCTCAGGTAACTGAGGAAATACTCCAGGTTGCGGTACTCCGGACCCTGCGCCTTCATCGGTTTGGCACGAATATTCTTGTTGCAGCCAGTGAAGCGACGGTGCAGGGTGCCCACGGTGCCCCAATCGACCTTGGAGCGGTACACCGGCCAGTGGGTTATATGACCGACCGAGGGACTGAGGATCTCGGTACGCACCTTGAGCCCGGTGTTCTGAACATGGCAGGTGGCGCAGGAGAAGTTGAGCTGGCCGCGGCGGGTAAAGTAGAATTTCTTGCCATCTTCATAGGCGGCCATTGCACGTGGATCATCCTTCGGGACTTCGACATTAACCACCTTGCCCCGGGACTGGAAGGCAATGTAGGAGAGGATGTCGTTGATCGGCCCCTTCTTGTACTTCAAGGGCTTCTCGCTGTTGGCCTTGCGGCACTGGTTCAGTGCCAGCGGCAGGGTCATCACCAGCCCCTGCTCCCGGTCCCAGCGTGGGTAGTTGTGGGCAATCGCCGGACCATCGGGAAAGCAGTCCTTATAGCCCTTGCCATTGGCAAACGGTTTTTCCCACATCACCTGCCCACGATCGATGAACGGCTCGTAGGGAGGGAATTCTTCGATCGCTTCCCAGTTCTCTCGCCCGACTGGGTCGATGGCGTAAGCGCCGTTGGCGTACTCCTCCATCGGCACGTTGGGGAACTTGCCCTTATAATATTTAATGAAGGCCATACGATCCTCTTCGGGACCGGCCTGTGCCGACACGGCCGTTACTAGCAGCACGGCCAAACTGATCAGTAGCTTTTTCATAGTCTCTCTTCCGGTAGCAGTAAGCAGTTGCGTGAGCGTTGTCTCTAGAGTGTCCAGATATACTCAACGACCTTATCAATCTCGTCATCTGTTAAGACCTTGAAGCGGCCGAATGGCACCATTGCAGACTCCGGGTTAGCCGCCGTTGCATCCCAGATCTGAGCACGTAGCTTGGCCTTATCAGGAAAACGGGCTTTCATGGCAATCAGGGGCGGGCCGATGTTGCCTGGTGATTCGCCATCCTCGATCATGTGGCAAGCAAGGCAATTGCCTTGACTGCGACCGGTTGCAATGGCCTTGCCTGCTGCCACGATTTTTGGATCAGACGGTGCTGCCATCGCGGCCGGCTCTTGTTTTGTTACGGGTTTATTTGAGCAGGCGGTTAACCATGCTGCTGATGTGATGACGACCAGTGTTGAAACCAGTCTGACCATTTTTCTCATCATCTCCTCCTTAGGCGGATGCTGAAAGGTGACCGCTTGCCCAATGGTAGGACGTTAGCCTGTGTGCTTCCCTGCACGCCCTGTTATCGGACAACCGGTCAGTGATGTCGTCAGTCTGCCTAGTTTATTGCTTTACTCAGGAAGATTGCTGTCGGCAGGGTCGCTACGGCCAGATCTTCCCGGGGCAGATTTTCAGACGTACCTGATTATGGAAAGTGATTTGCTTGTTGAAAATTGGAACATACAGCCGCTGATATTGGGGTTTACCTTAACCGCACTTGGGAGGCTACCCATGTAAATCCGCTTTTCCATTCTTTAGTTCGGATAGTCAACAGACTGTTGTTGGTTTTTGAGTTACAGGTACCACAGCGTACCGGAACAGTGGAGGGTAAAAAACAAGGTGTTTTATAAGGTAGATTCGCTTGCACTATCACACCCAAAAAAGTGGACGCAGTAGTACAGCTATTGGGATTCCAGCGTCAACATCATACGCATCAGGTCTGATAATGTTTTCGCTTCCATCTTATCCATGACCTTTGCCCGATGCGCTTCAACAGTGGATTGACTCACTGAAAGCTCTGAGGCAATAAGTTTATTTCGTAACCCCTGTATTACAAGTTCGAGCACCTCACGCTCACGAGGTGTAAGACGCGACAACTTGGCTTCAATATCAGCAATATGGGAAGCCTCGCCCCGTTGACGTGCGTCATGCTCAAGGGCTCGATGTACACTGTCCAGTAGGGACTGATCATTAAAAGGTTTCTCGATAAAATCAATCGCTCCTGCCTGCACGGCACGCACAGCCATCGGTACATCACCATGTCCCGTAATGATGATAATAGGTGGGCAAAGTGCTTCTTCTGTCAATTGCATCTGCAGATCCAACCCACTCATTCCTGGCATACGCACATCCACCACGATACAACCAGGACGGGTCGGGTCAAACTGCTTGAGATAGCTCCCCGCCGAATCAAACAGCTCTACCTTGAGGCCAACAGATTCCATCAATAGCTGAAGCGCTTCCCGCACTTCCTGGTCATCATCGACAATAAAGATCGTACTCTCACTCATGACGCTGTCTCTCTTGTTTGTGACGTTGGCAACTGGAACACGAAGGTGGCTCCTTTACGGCTATCTGATTCGACAAAGATACGGCCCTTATGCGCTTCAATGATCCCCTGACTGATAGACAGACCCAGCCCCATGCCATTTGATTTTGTCGTAACAAAGGGATTAAACAGTTGATCGGCTATCGAGGCATCCAATCCCGGCCCTGTATCACGCAGCACCACTTTTACATAACCGTCTTGTAGATTCCGGGTAGAAATATTAAGCACGCGCGTCCCTTCAGGTACCTCTAACATGGCTTCTATCGCATTTCTTGCCAGGTTCAGGATCACCTGATCGATCTGGACATGTTGGGCGAGCACCGCACCTACATGTTCATCCAACTCCAGATCAATTCTGACACCGGCCTTACGAATCTCCGTACGGAGTAGCGTGATCACTTCATTAATCACTTCATTAATATCAATCAGACTTAACTCAGGCTGCTCTTTTTTTACAAATTGCCGGAGGTGACGAATAATTTTGCCGGCCCGTGCCGCCTGCGCACCAATACGTTCCATCACATCAATCACTCGTTCAGTCTCTCCGTTGTTGCTCTCCAGCATGCGGATACAGGCATGTGCATTGGTCGCTATAGCCGTCAACGGTTGATTAATCTCGTGGGCGATCCCCGATGCCATTTCACCCATCGTGCTCAAACGCGCCACATGAGCCAGATCATCCTGGTGCTGTCTTGCCTCTTCATCGATTCTTTTACGATCACTGATGTCACGGAACACCACAACACTGCCAACCGTCTTAAACTGGGCATTCTTAATCGGTGTGCTGGAATACTCCACCGGAAAACTGCCACCATCTTTTTTCCAGAATACATCATCATTGACAAAACGGGGAATCTGATCCCTGCAAGTCGCATAGACCGGGCATTGATCAGCGGGGTGAGGGGTGCCATCTGCACGGGTATGATGCAAGATTTGATGTTGATTCTTACCAAGCAGCTCTTCTACTGCCCACCCAGTGATTTGCGTCATTGCCCGATTGGCGAAGGTGGTATTGCCCTCCATATCTACCCCAAGAATACCATCCGCCACAGAATTTAGAATCAGCTCATACTGCTGCTCAAGATGCAACTTGGCCTGCTTTAACTCCCGATTGAGACGCGAGACCCAGGCCGTCATAAACAGCATGAAAGCAACAAACACTGACGTTACCAACAACCAATACCAATATTTTTTTATCGCATCCAGCAGGGTAAATCGTCCGGAATACTCATAGGGAGGGAGATGTAGATCTATTAACAGATCATGTACCGATTGATAGTCCAGTGGTATGGTCCAACCGGCATAGTTACCCGCCTTCGCGGCTGGGTGGATCTTCGGCATGTTCAATAGAGCAACCGCAACTTTTTGGGCCAGCTCATTAGAGGTATGCAATACTTTACTGAACGGCCACTCCGGATAAAGTCGGGTACTGCGATTAAGCAGAAAACCAGGATTCACCTTGGGATTGATGATTTTAAAGTCATGGATGTTGATCAGCTTGGCGGCGGCCATACGTTCGAGGATGTCCGTACGAACCATCCCCACATCAACCCGGCCATCCCTGACAGCACGCACCACATCATCATGGATACCACCAAAACTGAGTGATGCCATATCTTTGTAGGGATCCAGACCGATAGCCTTTAATTCACGCCAGGACGTCTGAAATCCTCCCAACGAAATCACGTCAACCGCCAACAGGCTTTTCCCCTTCAGATCGGCAAGCGTATTGATATCATGACGATCCTGTCGCGTGAAAATGACACCCCCAAATACGTTATTCGCCACATCACCTGCCTGATTATTGAGTGTGGCAATACGCGAAATACGATAACGCACCTCCAGGTTGACATAGATACCGGGGTTAACGAGGATAAAATCAACCTGACCAAACTTGACGGCAGGATCTACCTCATCAAAATCGAGCGGAACTATCTCGAACTGATATCTTGGTACCACCCTACTCAAATAGGTGGCGGTAGGTGCCCACATGGCGTAGGTGGCTTCATTACCCCGATGGCTCAGCACACCGATCCTAATGACCTGGTCTTCTGCTTGGATAGGGCCAAATAGCTGTATTAGCAGCAGGAAGAACAACAGGGTCCGACGCCACATGGTGATATCCTAAATGGGTGATGATTGCAGACTACGGAAATTTGCCTGAGCAGGCAAGTTCATAACCTGCTACCACACAGCCGCTCTCCAAACATAAAAAACATCCACTTGCTGTTTATTTACATATAAAAATCAATTCGTTAACCCATATCATCTCTCCTTTGAATTGCTCTGGCAAAAAAAACCTGGTCACACCATAATGGAGGTAGGGAATAGAGGAGATAACAACATGGCTAACTATCAACACATCTTACTTGCTGTCGATTTTTCCAAGGAGTTTGAAACCGTACTTAAAAAGGCGATCGAGCAACAGAAAATCAACGACGCCCAGATGACTTTGGTACATGTTGTAGAGTACACAGGTGCTATGTACACCGGTGAAATCCCTTTACCAGAAGATCTGGACCTGGATCAGCGTCTCGCCAAACAGGCGGAGACGAAACTGCAGGCAATGATTGATCAGCACATGCTAAAAAACGCCAAGCAACAAGTAGAGATTGGAACACCAAAACGGGAGATCGTCCGCGTTGCTGATGAGTTGAATGCCGACCTGATTATTATCGGTAGTCACGGAAGACATGGTCTACAGCTGCTGCTCGGATCAACCGCCAATGGCGTGCTTCATCTGGCAAAGTGTGACGTATTAGCGATACGGGTTGAAAGTGACTGAAACAAAGGCCGGAGCTGAAGCCTGGAAAATACGACAGTGGCTGCCGATCCATGACCGGCAGCAAGGGCGATCGCATGCAGCGTAGACGTTTTATTCAGGCCATTACCCTGGGAACATTGGCAGCCCAGCTACCGACCTTAAGAGCGGGCGAACCCCAGCCAGATGACGCGTCTATCAAGGACTATCTCTACCGCATGCGTTTCCCGGATGACCACTACCATCAGGATATCCTGACCAGTGATCAAGACAAGGTCATTCTCAATCAAGTATGCAAACGCCTGAAAAGGATTCAGCGCGTTGTTGGGTACGGAAACTTCAATATTATCAGTTTTGATGAGGCGCTCGATTTATCAAATCGCTATTCGCGGGTTGGTTCTTTTACCCCTCGAGAAACACAACTGATTGAGCAATTGTTCTATGAGGATGCAGGCATCTATGGTTTCTCAGGCGAGAAGACGATGGAAAAACTAACGGCATCGATTGACCGTCAGGATGTTCGTAAGATACCCGGGTCAGGGCATTTTCTTTTTCGCGGCAGACCCACTGAACTTTACAATGACATCCGCAGCAAGGTCGGTGAGCAGGTTGTGCTTACCTCGGGCATCCGTGGAGTTGTTAAACAGATGAGTCTGTTTCTAGACAAGGCAAGCCGCAACGAAGGTAATCTCTCACTCGCGTCACGCTCTCTGGCTCCACCCGGCTACTCTTTCCATGGAACCGGGGATTTCGACGTCGGCCGTAACGGCTGGGGTAGCCTCAACTTTACCGAGGCCTTTGCTGCAACAGAAGAATTCCGGCGACTCACCGATCTTGGCTACATCGACATCCGCTATCCCATCGACAATCGGCTGGGCGTTCGCTTCGAACCCTGGCATATCAAGATAGGCTGACATGAAGCAACTGACGCTCCTACTTCTGTTACTGTTCACCCAAAGTGTCTTGGCCGATGACCGCCTTGAGTTCAGCCTGCACAAAATAGACTCGGGTGTCCCCGGACCTACGATCCTGGTGGTGGGCGGTATACAGGGTGATGAACCGGGTGGATTTCATGCCGCATCACTCCTAGCAACCGATTACCAAGTTACCCAGGGTAGTATCTGGGTAGTACCAAACCTTAATTTCGAAAGCATTATAAAACGCTCTCGCGGCGTCTATGGCGATATGAACCGCAAGTTCGCACGCATGAAAACGACGGACCCGGACTATTCAGAGGTAGAGCGCATTAAGTCACTGATACGCTCACCTGAAGTGGACTTCATCTTCAACATGCATGATGGCAGCGGCTTCTATCGCTCACAAAATATTGACAGTCAGCACAATCCAAATCGCTGGGGGCAGAGCATTATTATTGACCAGGAGAAGCTCGACACACCGAAATACTCCGACGTTGGAACCTTTGCCCGCGAAGTCACAGAACAGGTCAATCAACAGCTACTCAGTGAGGAACACCGCTACCACGTAAAAAACACCCACACTCGGCAAGGCAATGCCGAAATGGAAAAAACCCTTACCTACTACGCCATCAATAATGGCAAAGCCGCCGTTGGTATCGAAGCCAGCAAGAACCTGCCTACCCATGAACGGGTCTACTATCACCTAAATGCCCTGGAAGCCTTTATGCAGCGACTGGGGATAAAGTTCACACGCTCATTCAAACTGGAACCACTGCTTGTAAAGCAGACTATTGATAATAATATTCGCATTGCGTTACATGAGAACCGACTGCTTCTGGATGTTGCCGAAGCGCGCCGACGCATCAACTATCTCCCAATGAAACGTGATGCTCGAATTGAGTTTACGGCTAGCAACCCCCTGGTTGCGATCACCAGCAAAGGCAATGGTTACCATGTTAACTATGGCAACCGGAATCTGACTTTCTTGCATCCTCAGTTTTTTGAATATGACACGAGCCTGAACGCTATTGATATGCACGTTGACGGTAGCCGCTCCAACGTCAACCTTGGGAGCATTGTGACGGTGGCCGAGCACTTTTCAGTGGACCCGCTTGAAGGCTATCGCATCAATGTGATTGGCTGGACCCGCAAAGGAATAGATAACGAAGTGGGTTATGAGATAAAGCGTGATCACATATCGCGCCATTTCTCCGTGGATCTGAGCGGCACACTCTTTCGGGTTGAGGTCTACCATGAGGAAAAATTCTGCGGCATGGTGCTGGTGAAATTCGCCGGGGCACAGGAAGATCAGCACGCCAGTCTTGAACAGAAGAATGAATCCTGATTTACGGACTAGATAAACCAGCCAAATTGCACGGCAGCCATGTATAAGAGTGTCCCGCTAAAGATACTCAGTAAGGCATTACCCCGCCAGAGATGCAGCAACGTCGTCAACAACAGCGCCAACAACTCATTCACCCCATACGGAGTCTGCGTAAAATCAAGGGATTTGAGACTATAAAGCACTAGCAAGGTCATGATCGCCGGTGGCATATAGCGCCCCAGATACATCAGCAGGGGATGATCACTTTTATTACGAAAGGCTACAAATGGAATCAGCCGCGTGATGAACGTTGCAATCATCATCACCAGAAAAACAGCCAGCAGATAGCCTGTCTGACTCATGACATCACCTGCGTTGTTCTATTGCGGAATAACAGCAGCGTAATGGAAAGCGCGATAGAGACCAGCAACATTTGCTCTTTGAATAACAACAGTGCCACCAAACCACAGATCAGAGCGACCACAAACGGATAGGGTTCGCGCAACTTTTTCCACTGCTCAATCATCAACACCATAAACAGTGCTGTCAGCGCAAAGTCCATCCCCGTGGTATCAAACTCTACATTGGCACCAAACAGGGCACCCAAGGCGCAACCCGTAACCCAGTAAGACTGGTTAAGCGCAGTCAGCGCAAGGTAATAATCCTGCTCATCGTGCCCTTCTGGCGCATGGGTACTGGTAATCAGCGAATAGGTTTCATCTGTCAGGCCAAAGATCAGATAGAGCTTTTTAAGGCCCTTGGCACGATAACGCCCCAAAAGTGAGACACCAAAAAACATATGTCGTGAATTGAGGATGAACGTGGAGACCGCCACTTCGAACAGCGAGGCCTGAGCAGCCAATAGCCCCACCGCCATAAACTGGGCCGCCCCGGCATAGACCGTCAAACCCATCAGCGGCGCATAAAACCACTCATAACCCAGATTCTGAAACAGAATACCGAAGGCCATGCCCAAGGGCACATAGCCGAACATCACCGGTATAGAGGCCCTAAACGCTGCGCTCATTGTGGAGGGCATTTATAAACTGTCCTTAGTGCATCTCATTCTGCTATCCAAGTTAGCGCCGTTGTGAATAATTTCCGGCGGTGCTAACAATCTGCCTGAATCGGAGACAGCTAGCCGAGCCAGACACGAGCGTTACGGAACAGTCGCAACCAAGGCCCATCCTCGCCCCAACTATCGGGATGCCAGGAGTTGGTTACACTGCGAACCACGCGCTCCGGATGGGGCATCATGATGGTGACGCGGCCATCTTGACTGGTCAGGCCAGAGATACCCAGTGGGGAACCATTGGGATTGGCAGGATAACGCTCGGCGATCTCACCACTGTTCTCCACATATTGCATTACGACCTGCTGGCCGACCGAGTCCAGATGATGCACATCGCGGAACTCCGCCCTTCCTTCGCCATGGGCAACAGCGATCGGCAACACCGAGCCGGCCATACCTTGCAACAGGATAGAGGCGCTCTGTTGAATTTTGACGCTCACATAACGCGCCTCAAACTGTTCAGAACGATTCCGTACAAAGTGCGGCCAGTTCTCTGCACCCGGTATCAGGTCATGCAAATTGGAGAGCATCTGGCAGCCATTGCAGACACCCAGGGAGAAGGTCTCCTGGCGCTCAAAATAGGCCTGAAACTGATCTCTGGCCCGGGGATTAAACAAGATCGATTTGGCCCACCCTTCACCGGCGCCTAATACATCACCGTAGGAAAAGCCACCACAGGCGACCAATCCCTTAAACCGGTCCAGCGCTACCCGTCCTGAGAGAATATCCGACATGTGCACATCAATACTGTCGAACCCTGCCCGGTGGAACGCATTGGCCATCTCAAGCTGACCATTAACGCCCTGCTCGCGCAAAATCGCTACCTCAGGCCGAACCCCGGTATTGATCATTGGGGCAGCCACATCCTCCGCTGGGTCAAAGCTCAGTCTGACCTGAACACCTGGATCGCTTGCCTCGGCAATACGGTCAAACTCCTCTTGGGCGCAAGTTGGATTATCGCGCAGTTGCTGCATGGCGAAGGTGGTCTCTGACCAAGCCTGCTGCAATTCAATACGCGTCATATTCAGCCGTGCCTGTTTTCCTCGCTGAATTTCAATGCGATCCTGATCATTCAGCGTACCGATCAGATAGGCATGATGACCTAAACCCGCATCATGGAACTGCTTGAGGACCGCATCGGTATCATTGTGTCGTACCTGAATCACCGCCCCAAGCTCTTCATTAAACAGTACGGCCAAATCATCGTCAGCCAGGTCATCCAGTTGCACAGTTACACCGCAGTGGCCTGCAAATGCCATTTCGCAGAGGGTGGTAAACAGGCCGCCATCTGATCGGTCATGGTAGGCCAACAACAGGTCGTCTTGATTCAGATCCTGTATTACCGCAAAGAACTGCTTCAGTGCATGCGGATCATTCAGATCCGCACCCTGTCGCCCAACTTGTCGGTAGACCTGCGCCAGTGCAGACGCACCCAAACGATTCGCCCCCTTACCCAGATCAATCAGAATAAGATCGGTGTCACCCTGATCGACCCGTAGCTGGGGCGTCAGTGTTCGCCGCACATCCGTAACCGGGGCAAAACCGCTGATGATCAAGGAGAGGGGTGCCGTCATGGCGCGCTCTTCACTCTCCTGCCGCCAGACACTTTTCATGGACATGGAGTCCTTACCGACCGGTATGGATATTCCGAGAGCCGGACACAATTCCATACCCACCGTCTTAACGGTGGCATAGAGATTGGCATCTTCACCGACATGACCGGCCGCCGCCATCCAGTTAGCAGAGAGTTTAATGTCGCTGATCTTTTCTATGGCTGTTGCCGCCAGATTGGTAATGGCCTCACCAATGGCCATACGACCAGAGGCTGGAGCATCAATCAACGCCAGCGGGGTACGCTCACCAATGGCCATCGCCTCACCCGCATGCCCGACGTAATCGGACAAGGTAACGGCCAGGTCTGCAACAGGCACTTGCCAGGGTCCGACCATTTGATCCCGCGCTACCTGACCGGTAATTGAGCGATCGCCGATACTGATCAAGAAGGTTTTATTGGCTACAGAAGGTAGGCGTAACACACGCCCCGCAGCCTCATGCAAAGTTACACCGCTAAAATCAAGCGCGGGTTTGTGGAAGGTGCGTCGCTTGACATCGCGTAACATGCGTGGCGGCTTACCAAACAGCAGCGGCATGGAGATATCGATGGGATTATTCTCAAAATGGGCATCACCCAGCAGCAGATGCTCTTCATCCGTGGCCTCACCGACGATCGCATAGGGGCAACGCTCACGCTCGCAGATCTGTTTGAATTCGTCCAGGCGATTAATATCAATCGCCATCACGTAGCGCTCCTGCGCCTCGTTACACCAGATCTCCATGGGTGACATACCGGGCTCATCATTGGGCACGGTGCGTAGCTCAAAACGACCGCCACGTCCTGCGTCATGCACCAGTTCTGGCAAGGCATTGGAGATACCACCCGCGCCAACATCATGAATAAACAGAATCGGATTATCTGTTCCTCGTCCCCAACAACGATCAATGACCTCTTGGCAACGGCGTTCCATCTCGGGGTTGGAGCGTTGAACAGAGGCAAAGTCCAAATCTTCAGCGGAGGTGCCACTGGCCATGGATGATGCGGCACCACCCCCCAGCCCAATCAGCATGGCCGGTCCACCCAGCACAATCAGTGGCGAACCGGCGGGGAAATCGTGCTTCTTGATATGCTCTTCGCGAATATTACCCAGGCCACCCGCCAACATGATCGGCTTGTGATATCCCCGCAGCTCATCGCCTTCCGGACCCGCCACCCGCTCTTCAAAGGTTCGGAAGTAACCACACAGATTGGGTCGACCAAATTCGTTATTGAATGATGCACCACCAATGGGCCCTTCAAGCATGATATCCAGGGCGGAGACTATTCGATCAGGCTTTCCGAAATTCTCTTCCCACGGCTGTTCGGCACCCGGAATCCGAAGATTGGATACCGAGAAGCCGGTCAGACCTGCCTTTGGTTTAGAACCTTTCCCCGTCGCACCTTCATCACGAATCTCGCCACCCGAACCGGTTGCAGCACCTGGGTCTGGTGAGATGGCGGTCGGATGATTATGGGTCTCCACCTTCATCAGGATGTGGATAGGCTCTGCGCTGTAGTGATAGCGATGGGTATTCGCCTCAGTCAACCAACGCTGGCCCTGGTGGCCCGTCATCACCGCCGCATTATCTTTATAGGCTGACAGGACATTTTCGGGTGATTTTTCGGTGGTATTTCGAATCATCTTGAACAGCGAGTGCGTCTGCTGCTCACCGTCAATAATCCAATCCGCATTAAAAATCTTATGCCGGCAATGCTCAGAGTTGGCCTGAGCAAACATCATCAACTCCACATCGGTTGGGTTTCTCCCCAATCCCTGAAAACTCTCCACCAGATACTCTATCTCATCATCGGAGAGTGCCAGCCCAAGTTGGCCATTCGCGATTTCCAGGGCCAGCTTACCGCCACCCAGCACATCGACCGTGGTAAAGGGTTTTGGTGCTGCCTTTATGAAGAGACAAACGGCCTCGTCCATTTCGGAAAAGACCATCTCGGTCATTCTGTCATGCAGGGCTGACTGCGCGAGTGAAAGTTCAGTTTCACTAAGCGACGCACCACCCTCCAGTGTCAGGTAATAAGCGATACCTCGCTCCAGGCGATCAACCTTCTCTAGCCCACAGTTATGGGCGATATCAGTTGCCTTGGTAGACCAGGGCGAAATCGTGCCCACCCGTGGCGTCACCAGCACCAGCTGTCCGGCGGGCTCATGCTCGGCAAGATGAGGGCCATAACGCAGCACGCGTGCTAGAACGGCCTGCTCGTCACCACTAAGCGACTGATTAAGCTCTGCAAAATGAATAAACTCGGCATACAACCCGACCGGGCGACCTACGGCCTCGACAAGACGTCGTTCGAGTTTATTAAGACGGAAATCTGAAAGGGCTGGAGCACCACGAAGAGTGAGCATGGAGTACCTTATTGGTGAATGGAAAACCAAATCGGCAATGATACTCCAAGCCGATGAAAATTTCCGCCCCGTAACGGACCCCTCTCAGTGGAAAATGCGCGTTTTTTACTCAATCAAGTGATTCGATACGACGCCGATGATAGAGGGAGTAATAGCGTATCCGCGCCGGGGCATGCGCAATCCACCCGGAGATGAGGATAATCAGGATAAACAGCTCAGCCTTCAATTCAGGAAAGGGGGATATCAGAGCCAACAGCAGCAGTTTGACGAATACCGCCTGCCCCCTCAGCTGAAAGAGCCAGATACCATTTGAGTAGATCGATATAAGGGACAAACCCACACCAGAGATGAGCGTCAGGTAAAGATAGAGTTGCCAGCTCTGATCCACCGCCGGGTAGAGAAATCCCGCCCCCAGGCCACCCAAGCCAACCAGATGAGTTGTCCTGAATAACACATTCATCCAGCGCTGACCCGGGAGAAATCTTGACTCTTGTGGGAAAAACCAGGCTTTAAACGCCATACTTTAGACCTCAAACCAGGGACTTACGTCTGATTGATTCGTCAGGGTAAGTCGTGAGGCCAGTTGTGGCAATCGACTTAGAATCGACTCCCGCACTTTATCAGGGTGGTTATTTTTTTCGCTCACATGCGCCACCACAAGATGACGCAGCCGATCATGATCAATATCCGCCAGCAGTGCGGTGGCCTGCTCATTATTCAGATGACCCAACCGACCTCCTACCCGACGCTGTAGGGACGGTGGATAGGGCCCAGAGGCTAGCATTGCTTGATCGTGATTAAATTCAAGCAACAAGGCATTGATGCCTAATAACATCTCCTGGATGTGGGGTGTAATCATCCCCGTGTCAGTGAGAACGCCCAACCGGCAGTCGGATTCTGCAAATACATACTGCACCGGTTCACGTGCATCATGGGGAACGGGATAGGGCTGCACGGTGAGTGCCCCAATTTCGAAGGGGGACTGATGACTATGAATCAGCCTCAGCTCAGGCAGGTCTCCGCAACGGTTCTGTTGATGGGTACCGTGGGTAATCCACACGGGGATGCCATACCGTCGAGCCAGAGGTCCTACGCCCCTGATGTGATCCTGGTGTTCATGGGTGACCAGAATCCCATCCAAACTCTCCGGCATTACATCCAGCAACGCCAATCGCCGCACAACCTCTCGGGCCGGATAGCCACAATCCAGCAGCAAGCGGGTACCACCACCCTCAATGAGCGTGGCATTCCCCCGACTACCACTACCCAATGAGGCAAAACGCACTAAATCATCCGCTATCTATCGAAGTATCTTACTGAAGCTGCTCATGCAGAAGCGTCAGAATACGCAGGGCCGTTTCAGAATTCTCCTGTACACCCTCTTTATTCCTGACCTCTACGCGGGTTCCGCGCCCATCTGCTTCCAGCCCCACCTGATACTGACTCTCTTTATCGATGTTCTGATCATTATCACGCCAGAATGCCAACTTGGATAACAGACCAGGCTCTTCTGTCTCCTTTAATGGATCGTTGTAACGCACATAATAGACCCGCTTTGTGATGTCGCGATCCTCTACCGCAAAGCCGACACGATCCAGGGCAACACCTGTCAGTCGCCAGGCCCTGTTCAGCTCTTCATCCATCAGCAGTAGCACTTCACTGCTGTTGCGAACCAGCCTTGAGCGAGCCTGAACCGCACCAGTCCGCGCCAGTGAAGAGCGGGATTGCTGATCAGCGACTCCCATATAGTTCATGATACGGCGAAGCATTTCTGCTTCAAGCCCATGATCCGTGGGCCGGGGATTCCAAACAGTTCGCTCTGGATCACCGCCGCCATCTAGGATGTACTTCTCCTCCATACCCCGATGAGTAAGGTAGAGCTCAGTGATTCCATCAGTAGTGGCCGGTTCTATGCGCAGACGGTACTGATCACGTGTAGCTGCCGAATAGGCCCCTTCAAAGACCGACCGAATCTTATCGGTGATGAAATCATTCTTGATATCGGCACGATTCTCTAACCAATCGGTCACCATCACACCGACCGTCGGATCCTGTTGCGATAACAGAATGCCATTCTCTTGCCAGAAGGCGACCGTCTTATACCAGACATCATCGGGCGAGCCCTGGATCCGTAACCAGCGCTGATTGCCATCACGCATCACCTCGATCTTCTCTATCTTAGGCAATACACCAGTTCGAGTGGCTACCCTGCCCTGAATCCGTTCCCGTTCCAGCTGTCCCGAAAGCGTTGTGGCCTCGGCACGAGAAGAGCCTGGGATAACCAGCTGATCATTGATCGTGCTTTTGGTGAGATCTGGGGGTATCTCCAGATTAGTACCCGCATCTTTAGCCTTCTTATACTCAACCTTGCGGTCAGGTAAAACATCTTCCACACTCGGAAGTGCACCGCAGCCAGCAACCAAGCTGGCAATCAAGAGTGAAACCAGTTTGTTTCGGTAGTTCAAAGCCATTATTTAAATAAACCTTATTATCGCCTCAATGCGGGCGTTTTTTAGAGAATACCGGCGGCAACCATTGATTGGCGCAACGGGGCTTGATAAGCCTCAGCAAACCATGTCAATGGCAGACGAATACCCTTGGGTATAAGACCCATCTCAGCCAACGCCCATTTAACCGGAATTGGATTCGATTCCAAAAACAGGTCACGATGCAGCGCAGCCAGCGTAGCGTCTATACGGGCGGCCTCATCAGCATCCCCATTCCTTGCCGCCGTGATCATTTGATGCATGGCCGCGGGTGCAATATTGGCAGTCACTGAAATGGTTCCGACACCGCCCAGCAGAATAAATTCACGGGATGTCGCATCATCGCCGGTAATGAGTGCAAAATCGCCGCCGCACAACGCCTTCAACTGCGCAACGCGATCCAGTTGCCCGGTCGCCTCCTTGATGCCCACAATATTCTTTATTGCAGAGAGTCTGCCTACCGTTTCCGGCAGCATGTCGCAAGCCGTTCTGCCCGGGACGTTATACAGTAGCTGGGGAATATCCACAGCCTCTGCTACCGCTTTGAAGTGCTGAAAAAGCCCTTCCTGGGTGGGTTTGTTGTAATAAGGGGTGACCAATAGACAACCGTCTGCACCGGCTTCTTTAGCACAGCGCGTCAGCTGGATTGCTTCTGTCGTGGAGTTTGCACCAGTCCCGGCGATGACTGGCACCCGCTTATTGGTATAGCTGACAACTTGCCGTATGACTTCGCAATGCTCCTGTTCATCCAGGGTTGCAGACTCACCTGTCGTGCCCACAGCTACAATGGCATCGGTACCCTGCTCAACGTGCCAGTTCACCAGCGCACGCAAGCTATTCTCATCAACGCTGCCGTCTTCCCGCATTGGGGTAACGAGCGCTACCATACTGCCTTGAAACATGTGAAAAAACTCCAAATAACCGGCTCAATCGCCCATTCTAAAACGCCTGATTGGACGCTGACAAGGCGGAGCGCTAACTCTACAGAACTCGGATCTGCAAATCGAGCTCAACCCATTGTAATTCATCGCTATTTGATTTGTTACAGTGAAGTAAAACTTATTCAAGAGTTTGTGATTAAATGGTAATCAGACAGTTTGCTAACAAAAACCCAACCAGAACAAGACAAGTGAACCCTGGGGACGCTACACTCAAGGTAAATCAACAGGAGTAACGATAATCTATGTCCACTCAGAACTACTTGGTTATATCTGCACTCGGAAAAGACCGCCCCGGCATCGTTGACGCTTTATCAAAATCAATTCTGGAATTTGGCTGCAATATTACTGACAGCCGCATGACCGTACTGGGAGGGGAGTTCGCCATTCTGCTCATGGTAGAAGGCAACTGGAATACCCTGACCAAGATGGAAGAGTCTATCGCCGGACTTGAGCAGCAGCTCAGCCTGACCATCATCGCCAAGCGAACGGAACAGCGCGATAGAAGTAATCCGTTCCTCCCCTATGTGGTAGAAGTCGTTTCACTGGATCATCCTGGCATCGTCCATCAACTGGCCAGCTTCTTTTCAAAACGAAGCATCAATATCGAAGACATGGCCACCACCAGTTATGCCGCGCCACACACCGGCACAATGATGTTCTCGGTGCACATGACAGTCGGAATCCCCGCCGATATTCATATCGCCTCGCTCAGGGACGAATTCATGGAATTTTGTGACGCTATTAATCTAGATGCCATCATCGAGCCAGCCCAGCGCTGATCAGCTACTGAATCAATTTTCTCATTGCAGGTAATACACAAGAATGAATGACCAGGATAAGAAGCGCCTGTTCGTGCTGGACACCAATGTGCTAATGCATGATCCCACCTCCATCTTCCGCTTTCAGGAGCACGACATCTTCCTCCCAATGGTGGTACTGGAAGAGCTGGACAAGGGCAAGAAGGGCATGTCCGAAGTGGCACGTAATGTCCGCCAGGTTTCCCGCTTTCTCGATGAACTAATGTCGGGCGCGAGCAAGCAGGAAATTGATGCGGGCCTACCCCTACCCACGCCAAGCAACGGTAAAAGCGTTGAGCCCATGGTACCGGGTCGCCTCTATTTCCAAACCACTACGCTGGCCAATAATCTGCCGACCTCTTTGCCAGGAAATACACCTGACAACAATATCCTGAGTACCGCATTAACACTGCAACAAGCCCATCCCGAGCTGGATGTCGTACTGATCTCCAAGGATATTAATCTAAGGATAAAGGCCGCTGTCGTCGGCATCCCTGCTGAGGATTACTACAACGACCAGGTGCTGGATGATGTTGACCTACTGTATAGCGGTGAAGCAGAACTGAGCAGCGACTTTTGGGAGAGCCACAGCAAAGACCTGGATTCCTGGCAAGAGGAGGGGCGCACTTTTTATCGCATCAAGGGTAGCGACACCCAGGAGTGGTACCCCAATCAATGCCTCTTCCTGGACGATGAGACCAACTTCGAAGCGATTGTGCGACGCCGGGATGGTGATGACGCCATCATTGAGATGGCCACCGATTATCGTAGCCAAAACCATGCCGTATGGGGTATTCGCGCACGCAACCGGGAGCAGAATTTTGCCATCAATATGTTGATGGATCCTGAAGTTGATTTTGTATCACTGCTCGGTACCGCCGGCACGGGCAAGACGCTCCTTGCACTGGCAGCGGGACTCACGCAAACGCTGGATCTGAATATCTATCGCGAGATTATCATGACCCGGGTAACCGTACCTGTAGGTGAGGACATCGGTTTCTTGCCCGGCACTGAAGAAGAGAAAATGACGCCGTGGATGGGTGCCCTGATGGATAATCTTGAGGTATTGACCCAGACCGAAGGGGGTGAATGGGGGCGCGCTGCAACCGATGATCTGTTGCGATCCAGGATTCGTATCCACTCACTCAATTTTATGCGTGGCCGAACATTCTTAAAGAAGTACATCATTCTGGATGAGGCCCAGAACCTCACGTCCAAGCAGATGAAGACGCTGATCACCCGTGCCGGCCCTGGCACCAAGATTGTCTGCCTGGGTAATGTGGCGCAGATTGACACGCCTTATCTGACCGAAACCACCTCTGGGCTCACCTACGTAGTTGATCGATTCAAGGACTGGAATCACAGTGGCCATATCACGTTACTGAGAGGTGAACGTTCCCGTCTGGCTGACTACGCTTCGGACACCCTGTAATAACCAGCAAATCCAGGCAGGTTCGTTAGAAACCTGCCTGGCTGTTGAGCAAGTGCAAAATCGCAGCACGATTGGTCCAAGAACTGGCTCGATGTGCAGCCTGTGATACGCCTAGCCAACGCATCTCGCTGTGTTCATCCGCATTAAGCTTTATCAAGCGCCTTGAAGGCAGGCGCAGATAAAAGAGATGCTCCCTGTTGTAGTGCGCAGAAGGTGAGAATCGTTTGCGCCAGGCGGGCAGAATAGGAAATCGTTCAGTATGTCGGGCATCCAGAAGCTTGCCACTGTGTCGAAGCCCCGTCTCTTCAAACAGTTCACGGGCGGCCGCATCACGGGGCGTCTCCCCCCTCTTCAGGCTCCCGGTAACCGATTGCCAAAAACCCTTTGGATGGGTGCGATTCAACATCAGCACCTCGCCCTGATCCGTATAGATCACAACTAAAACAGACTCTGGACGCTTGTACAGACAGCTCAAAGGAATACTCATCAAGGTGATGTCAGGCCAGCAGTCACTCACCGGGAATGCCTCGCCTGACAGATTATCGTACAAAATAAAAGCCCAGCGGAAGGCCTCTCCCGCTGGGCTTTCTACACCAAAAGAACGTTACGCCTTCTCTTCAACTTGTGGTGTACGCACCCGGATTGAAAGTTCACGCAGTTGCGCTTGGCTCACCTCAGAGGGGGCAGACGTCAACATACAGGCTGCGGTCTGTGTCTTGGGGAAGGCCATCACATCACGGATAGAGCTGGCACCTGCCAACAACATGACCAAACGATCAAGACCAAAGGCAAGACCACCATGCGGAGGACAGCCGTACTTCAGGGCAGACAGCAGGAAGCCGAACTTCTCTTCCGCTTCCTCTTCACCAATACCCAACAGCCGGAATACCTTCTCCTGCACATCACTGTTATGAATACGGATCGAACCACCACCGACTTCAGTACCGTTTAATACCATATCGTAGGCGCGCGAAAGGCAGGCACCGGGATCACTCTCAAGCAGATCGACTTGATCCTGCTTCGGCGCAGTAAACGGATGATGCAACGCATTCCAGCGCTCACCACCCTCATCCCATTCAAACATCGGGAAGTCCACCACCCATACCGGGTGCCAGCCAGATTGCATCAGACCGCGATCTTCACCCAGCTTGACGCGTAATGCACCTAAGGCTTCATTGACAACAGAGGCCTTGTCCGCGCCAAAGAATATCAGATCTCCATCCTGAGCCCCGGTTCGTTGCATGATGCCATCTACTGCATCATCCGGCAGGAATTTGAGAATCGGTGATTGCAGACCCTCACGACCCTGACTCGACCACTCGTTGACCTTGATATAGGCCAGCCCGCGAGCACCATAAATGCCGACAAACTTGGTGTACTCATCTATCTCTTTACGAGTGAGCTCACATCCCTTGGGCAGACAAAGCGCTGCCACTCGACCCTTCGGATCCTTGGCGGGTCCTGAGAACACCTTGAAATCAACGCCGGACATCAAGTCCGCTACATCCACCAACTCCAGTGGGCAACGGAGATCGGGACGATCAGAGCCGAAGCGCCGCATAGCTTCCTGATAGGTCATATGAGGAAAAGGATTAGGCAGATCCAGATCCAGTACCTGCTTGACTACACCCCGGATCATCTCCTCCATTGAGTTCATGATCTCATCTTCACTCATGAACGAGGTCTCGATATCCAGCTGGGTAAATTCTGGCTGCCGATCGGCCCGCAGATCTTCATCACGGAAACAGCGCACGATCTGATAATAACGATCCATACCGGACATCATCAGAAGCTGTTTGAACAGCTGGGGTGACTGTGGCAGGGCGAAGAAATGTCCTGGATGAGTGCGAGAAGGCACCAGATAATCGCGTGCGCCTTCCGGTGTGGCCTTGGTCAGCATCGGCGTCTCGATATCCAGAAAGCCCTCATTATCCAGATAGCTACGCAGGGCTCGTGTCACTGCAGCACGCATCATGATGCGTTTCTGCATCTCGGGACGGCGCAGATCCATGTAGCGATACCGCAACCGAACCTCCTCTGACACCCGCTCATGCTCATCAAGCTGGAATGGCGGCGTATCGGCACGATTCAACACATCAAGCGCCAGCCCAAGAATCTCGATCTCACCGGTGGGCATATCGGGATTAACCGTACCCTCAGGACGCGCCCGTACCCGGCCGCTGACTTTCAGCACATACTCACTTCGCACATGCTCTGCAGCGGAAAAAACATCAGGCAGATCAGGATCATAGACCACCTGGACCAATCCTTCTCGATCACGAAGATCGATAAAGATTACGCCTCCATGATCACGTCGCCGATGAACCCAGCCGCAAATTTCAACCTCTTGGTCGATGTGTGAGGCGTTTAGATGACCGCAATAATGGGTGCGCATACTCGATATTACCGTTACTGACTGAAGACGGACGAGGAATTCGGCCGCTGAGAAAAACAGGAAATTTTAAGGTTTGGACCCTAGCGGCGCAAGCTTTCAGGCCAATTAAATGATTTTTTTGGCTGATAAGGCTATTCAGCAGGCTTAACTGACGACGATTCCGGCACACCTGATGGTAGTGAATGGGGTACAACCGCCCCCATGGACATAAGCATCTTCAGCCCATCATCCACGCTCATTTCTAACTCAATTACGTCTTCCCGTGGCACCATGACGAAATAGCCACCCGTTGGATTGGGCGTCGTAGGAACATAGACATTGATCACGTCATGGCCCGTTTTACGCTGCGCCTCACCTACATCCGTACCGGTCTGAAAGGCCAGGGTCCACAGTCCTTTGCGCGGAAATTCAACCAGCAAGACCTTTCGAAAAGACTGCCCGGCCTCACTGAACATAGTCTCGGCAAGCTGTTTTGCGCCTGAATAGACCGAGCGCACCAGCGGTATTCGCGCCAACAACTGCTCCCATACGGAGATCAGAGAACGCCCAAACAGGTTTGCCACTAACACACCGGTAACAAACACAATCAGCAGAGAGATGACGATGCCGATTCCAGGGATACTAAAACCCAGTAGATTTTCAGGGCGATAAGCTTCGGGAACGAGCTGTAATGTCCCATCCAGCCAACGCACCAGCATTCTGACGACCAGCAAGGTGATACCCAGCGGCACCCAAACCAGTAGACCGGCAACCAAATAGCGGCGGAAGAATCTCATCTAGCGATGATCAGGCATCACAGCCGCCACAACCACCTGTGGAACAGGCCGGTGCCGGCTTGGTATCCTTCTTATCGGCACTGTGCAGATTTTTCTGCTTACCGCTTTTGAAATCCGTCTCATACCAGCCCTGCCCCTTCAAACGAAAACCAGCCGCTGAAATCATCTTTTTCAGTGCAGGCTTAGCGCACTCGGGACAATCGGTCAGTGCAGCATCACTCATCTTCTGCATGGCTTCCAACTCGTGGCCGCAGGCTTCACAACGATACTCGTAGATTGGCATGAAATACTCCTAAAAACATAACATCCCCTAAGCATTGGGGTGCAAAAACTCGGCGGATTCTAGCACAGTTGTCAAACAGGCATAGTGCTAGTTGCTGGCATCAAAGCCCGAAGTCATCTGAATAACCCCCTTTTTCAGCCCGCTCCTGAGCCTTAGCCTCTTCAATAAGTCGAACCAGCTTCGCATGCTCTTCTTCAGGCAGGCCAAATTGAAGAAAACGTTCCAAATGCAACAAAATCCGCTCTAACATGGCATCTCTTTGATACAGATAGAGCACACTCTGCGCCAAACTATCAGGGTCATCGCCCTGCCCTCGCATCTTCCTGGCTACTTCTAAAGCGGCTTTAAGCTGATCGGCTGTCGGTTTCACTAACACCTCCCGTCAGGTCTTTTCGACCCTCTTCCTCTAGATTGGGACTGCTGGATAGAGATCAAGTCAACTAATGTATATGTTGTGCAGATGAGGTGTCTTTGGCCAATAGCAGCTGCTCAATAGATTGGCCAGAAACCGGTTTGCTAAACAGATATCCCTGGGCAAAATCACAACCCTTATCGACCAGAAGGGCTAACTGCTCTTCTGTCTCAACCCCTTCGGCCACCACCTTGAGACTCAGACCATGGGCCATAGCTATAGCTGCATTGACCAGCTCCCGATCCTCTTCATCAATCGTGATATCACGAATAAAGCTTTGATCAATCTTAAGAATATCAAAAGGATAACTCCTCAAATAACTCAATGATGAGTAACCTGTACCAAAATCATCCATCGAAATATTGACACCCAGTGTACTCAGCGCTTCAAGGGCCTTATCAATATACCCATGACCACTCATCAAGACACCTTCTGTGATCTCCAGTTCCAGAGCCGCAGGTTCAACCTCCGCCCGAAGAAGCGCCTGCTGGATAAAGGGCGCCAACTGCGGATCGCGGAATTGGCGCGGCGAGATATTAACAGCCATCTTCAGCGGCTGACCTGAAACCTGCTGCCATTGCACCAACTGGGACAATGCCTGTTCAATAACATATTCCCCAATCGGTACTATCAGGCCGGTCTGTTCCGCGATCGGAATAAACTCCGCGGGAGAAACCATGCCCAGCAAAGGGTTCGTCCAACGCAACAGCGCCTCGACACCGATCATGCTACGACCCGGGATCTCGATCAGAGGCTGATAGCAGATACTGAGTTCACCCCGCCCCATGGCCCCGCGGAGTTGCTCTTCGAGCAGCAATCTTCGGGCAACACCCTGATTCATCGACTCGGTGAAATAGTGGTAAGTATTGCGCCCCGCCTCTTTGGAGTGGTACATGGCCATATCAGCATTTCTTAAAAGCTCTACAGATGTTGCGCCATCCTCTGGATAGATGGCGATGCCTAAACTCGCCGTCAACACCAGCTCTCGTCCCTGCAGCTTGAAAGGTTGACGGAATTGTTCGAGGACCTGTTCCGCCACCTGCCGCGCATCACTCACATCGTTTAGTCCACCCAATAGAATAATGAACTCATCACCGCCTAAACGACCTACCGTGTCATACTCACGAACCACTGCTCGCAGGCGCAATGCCGCCTGCTGAAGGAGCTGATCTCCCGTCTCATGCCCCATGGTGTCATTCACCTTTTTGAAATCATCCAGATCAAGGAACAATACCGCTACCTGGTGGTCCGAACGACCGACATCTTTGATCAATTGCGACAGGCGATCCAGGGCTAAAAAACGATTCGGCATTCCGGTGAGATTGTCATAATGTGCTTGACGCAGTATCCGCTCCTCCTGTTCTTTCTGTAGCGTGACGTCCTCTTTCACCGCCAGGAACTGCTTAATTGTCCCCTTTTCGTCCAGCACGGGCGCAATATAGGCCCGCTCCCAAAACAGTTCGCCGCTCTTCTTTTTGTTCTGAAATTCCCCTTGCCAAGTCTTGCCCGAGGTAATGGTCTGCCATAACTGCTCGTATTGGCTTTTGGGTGTATTGCCTGATTGCATTATTCGGGTATGCTGACCGATGACCTCTTCATACTTGTAGCCTGAGATCCGCTCAAACGCGCTGTTAACATAATCAATGCTGCCATCGGTATCCGTAATCACCACGGAAACCGGACTCTGCTCAATGGCCTGGGAGAGGGTTCTAATCTGCTCTTCGCTACGCCTTCTACTGGTAATATCACGGATGATCTCCAACCGTGAAACCGTTCCATCACGATTATGGATGGGCGCACTCACCACCTCAAAATCCTGCCCTTGCGGTCTTGATGACAGGTATTGCACCACCCGCTGCTTACCCGAAAATACAGGTACTGGGCTATAGTTTGCATCGGGATCCAGCGTGGCTATAGAGTCCTGGCAAAGCTTTCCCGTCTGCTCGCCAAACCAATCAATCATAGTCTGATTCATGTAATCAATGCGGCCTTCGGCACTGACAATCAGTAGACCTTCACCCACTTCGTTCATCGACTCAAGGATAGTGCGATAGAGCGACTGACTGGCGGCCAGCGCTTGCTCCGTTTTCACACGATCAGTGATATCCAGGATACTAACCGGGACATTACGCATCTCATCCTCTCGCACGGAAATTGGCATGGAGATCAACCCAGTGATCTCCTGACCATCCAACTTTCGGAATGTTGCCTCACTGCGAAAATAGCTGCGACCTTCCCAAATGGCGTTCAACTCTTCGATAAATACAGCCGCTGAATCTTCCACGAACGTGCGATCGATAGAGTGGATAAGCGCCACCTCATTCTCGGCCCCAAACAATTCCAGTGTCGCCTGATTCACATGCAACACTTTTATCAGCCCCGCGAGATCTTTGATCGCTTCTGGACGATCGGCCAGGTAGCGACGCAGATCCGTGACCCCCTGATCCCGGAGCAACTGAAGCGTCTTCATCAACTCAGAGAAGTCTTCATTCCAGATAGAGATTTCAGCACTATCAAATAGGGTGCGATATCGACTCTCTCGCTCACGAATCTCAACTTCAGCCTGCTTGCGGGCAGTCACATCATGCAGCATAGCAAGCACACAACTCTCCCCCGCATACTCAATCAGGCACGCTGAGAGCTCGATATCCATTTGACGGCCCGTACTATCGGACATTCGCACACTGTAATCATAAACAAATCCTGTCTCTTGCATCTCAGCAAGCCAGGCATCCCGATCCGCCTTACAAGGCCAGAGGCCGATCGTGGTGGACTTACCGGCCAGTAACTCATCCTCTGTCCAGCCAAAAGTCGCTATGTACGCGTGATTCACGGCCAGGTAGCGACCATCGCTCGTTGCCGCGATAGAACTGGCTATAGGACTGACGTCAAAGCTGTTACGAAACAGCGTTTCACTGTCTCTTAACTCATGCTCTATCTGTTTACGCCGACTGATATCCAGATGGGTACCACTCATCATCAGCGGCGATCCACTGGCACTCCACTCCATCACTTTGCCGCGGGAGTTGACCCAAAGCCAACCCCCTTCTTTTTTGCGCTGGCGATACTCAACATCGTAATAGTCGGCTTCATGAGCAAAATGATCCTCCAGCGCCGCTTCTACCAGATGAATATCATCAGGATGTATAAAGCTGCGCCAAGTAGCGACATCCAACGGCATCAACTCTGCAAGTTCATAGCCCATAATTGTGGCCATGCGCTCATCAATCTCCAGCCGTTCATCCACAATATCCCAATGCCAAGTCCCTGCATTAGTACCCTCAAGGATGTTAGCGGCCTGGTTACGCTCTCGTACCAGTGCATCTTCCATCTGCTTGCGTTGGGTAATATCTCGATAGGACCAAAAACGTCCATAGTGATCGCCTGCCTCAGAAACCAATGAGGCGCTGTAACACTCAAATACCCGCCCATCTTTTAACGAAACCACTTCACTCCCATGCTCATAGGGATTTCGCTGCATACGACTGATCCAGGTAGCAAACAACCGAGGATTCGCAACTTGTTCCAACTGATGACCAAACAGTTCTGTTTCAGATTCAGTTTTTATGATCGCTTCAGGCAGTTGCCACAGTGCCTTCAATCGCCCATTCCATGAGAGAATATCGCCGCCATTGTTGACTGCTAGGATGCCATCCTCAGACGCCTCCTGCTGGGTGGAAAGGACGGTATTCTTGTAGCGAATCTCTTCATGGGCACTGCGTAGCAAATCCTGCCTGCGCAGAATCAACCCAAGTAACAAGGTCGCCAGGGGAAAGATAACCAGGATGGGAAGGGATACCGTTTGAATGATCGTCCAGCGTACCTCATCAGGCATAAACAACATGCAAGTCAACACCACGCATTGCACCGTGATACCAAACAGGTAAAGCTGCACCCCACCAATTTGCCAGTCTCGATACTGGGCTATATAGCGCCATCCCAAGCCAGTGAGGGCCGTAGAGATAATCACAATACTCCCAACAACAGCTCCGCCTCCCCCTTGATAGAGGCGAAACAGGACCATTATCACCCCAGCAATCAAGGTTGGCAGCCAGCCAAAGAATAGGCCGCAAATGCTGATCAGTACCCAGCGGGTATCAAAAAAGATACCCGGTACAAGCGCCCAGGGTGTCAGCATCACGGCAATGCCGATCACGCCCACCAGCACGCCGGAGACGACCTGCCGCAAGCGGTGATTAGGCAGTGCGCCCAAGTCCAACACTTCATAGATAACGCCAAGGGCTAATAGGAGAATGGCGTTACTAAATAGGCCTGGGAAGCTACCGGTATCCATGATTTTTCGTGAAAATTGTCTTATTCAAGCTCAACATAGTGTGAATTGGCAAAATGACCCCATTTTCAGAGTTTAGCGGCCAGTAACACCCGTTCTACAGGCATAGTCATCAATTTTTACGCTGATTAAAGAGTCAATGTGAGTGATCACCCGACTATCCCGTATCAGGAATCTTCTATACTCTAGATTCCGGGGATACCACCCGATAAACACCACTTGAGAGGGGAACACCTATGAATGCAGCCTGGGTAGTTGTAGCTGATACAAGCCGTGCACGAATCTTCTCCGCTGAAAATGCCTTCAGCCCACTCGTAGAAATCCAGACCCTTGACCACCCAGAAGCCAGACTTCACGCGGGCGATCTGGTCAGCGACAGGGCCGGCCGAGACCGTAGTACCGGCGCACGCAGCCATGACGTGGGACATCTGAACGAGACAAAACGGGATGAGGCGCTACGGTTTGCATCTGAGGTTTGTGCCACCCTTGAATCAGGTCGTGCCCACGGTCACTTCAATAAACTGCATGTCATTGCTGCACCCAGTTTTCTTGGTCTGCTGAGAAAACAGCAACCTCACCCACTGCAGAAAATGGTTGCCACTGAGATCTCTAAGAATCTTACGGCCCAGGACGTGGAAACCATTCGTAAAAACCTACCCCATCGACTCTAAATAAAACAAGGCTGCAGTGGACTACCTGTCCACTGCAGTTCCAGAATCCGCTCAAAGGGAATGTTAGGCAATACCCGCAAAAGTAAACCCGGCATCCTCTACGGCTTGCTTCACCAGATCATCATCCTCAACACCGGTAACCGTAACCAGGCCACCTTCTAGCTTAATTTCCACACGGGCCTCTTGCGCCGCTGTTTTTATCGCCTGCTCCACAGAACTGGCACAACCACCGCAACTCATCCCTTCCACTTTATAGGTCTTCGACATCATTGGCTCCAGATATTAAGTGTCTTTAAATAACTATTCCGCAGCTAAACCGTCCGTCGCCACCGTCTTAGCAACAGTGAATTTGATACCACGCTGACCGATGACATTGCCATGGCAGCCCCGGCGACTACTGGATTCAACATACCTGACGCGGCCAGCGGAATCGCAATAAAATTGTAGATCAGCGCCCAAAACAGATTCTGGCGGATCTTGTTGTACGTGGCATGGGAAATAGAGATGGCATCGGCGATCAATCCTGGGTCACCCCGCATCAATGTAATACCCGCTGTGTGCATGGCCACATCAGTCCCGGTACCCATAGCCATTCCCACATCAGCCGCAGCCAAGGCAGGGGCATCATTAATGCCATCACCCACCATCGCTACTGTATAACCCTGGGCCTTCAGGCGAGCCACTTCTGCCGACTTCTCCTCAGGCAATACCTCAGAGACCACCTGATCAATCCCGACAGCATCTGCAACGGCCTTTGAAGCGTGGCGATTATCCCCCGTCAGCATCACGGTGAGAATACCGCTTCGCTTGAGCGCAGCTACTGCTTCCCCTGCTTCAGGCTTGATGGGGTCGCTGACGGCGATGTAACCCAACAACCTGAGCAAGGGATCTGTCTCGGCCACCCACATCAGCGTCCGGCCGGCTGACTCTAAGGCCTCTCCTGACACAATCAAAGCCTGCAAATCAACGCCCCCTTCATCCATCAAGCGGCGATTACCAATCAGTAGCTGACGCCCATCGACACGCGCAGAGAGCCCTCGGCCCGGCCTGGCTTTAAAATCTGACACGGGAAGCAGTGCAAGCTGATCCTTTTCCGCACGGCTCAGAATAGCATGGGCCAGTGGATGTTCACTGCCCTGTTGCGCAGACGCCGTCAGTTGCAGTAAAGCCGGCAGATCCCCCTCATGCGCCACAACTGACTCTACGGCTGGCCGGCCCACTGTCAGCGTACCCGTCTTATCCAGCACTACTGCGGTGCTGTGATGGGCACGCTCCAGTGCCTCGGCATCCTTTATCAACACCCCTTTGCGCGCTGCCACGCCAGTTCCAACCATGAGCGCGGTAGGTGTCGCTAATCCCAACGCACAAGGACAGGCAATCACCAGCACAGAAACCGAAGCAATAAAGGCCACCTCGAGATCTGAACCAATCAACCACCAACCCAAAAAAGTAGCTACGGCTATCAAGGCAACAACGGGTACAAAGATCGCTGATATCTGATCCACCAACTTCTGTACCGGCGCCTTACTGGCCTGGGCAGATTCAACCAATCTAATAATGCGGGAGAGTGTTGATTCCGTTCCGACGGTCGTGGCCTGAACCCTGAGTAAGCCTTCACCATTGACAGAGGCTCCTGTAACCCGATCATCAACCCCTCGCTCTACCGGTAACGACTCTCCCGTGATAAGTGATTCGTCCAGCTGGCTCATTCCCTTCAGGATGACGCCATCGACCGGCACACGCTCACCGGGTCGGATCACTACCACTTCGCCGCTGGTCACCGTTTCGGCCGGGACTTCTAAAATCACACCATCCCTTTCAACCCGCGCCATCTCTGGCTGCAAATCCATCAGTGCTCGAATAGCAGAGGCCGCGCTACGTTTTGCCCGACCTTCCAACCACTTACCCAGCAATACAAGGGTAATCACCATCGCGGCCGCTTCAAAATAGAGATGCCCGCCGGCACCACCCGTAAAGGTCACCCAGGCACTCAAACCCCAAGCAGCGCTGGTGCCCATGGCAACTAAAACGTCCATGTTACCTGCGCCCCCTCTCAGCGACTTAAAGGCTCCTTCATAAAAACGCCAGCCCAACCAGAACTGAACAGGGGTCGCCAGGATCAATTGCCAGACTGCAGGTAATTCGACATGAATACTCAGCGGCATCAACACCATCGGCAGAGCCAGTGGTAATGTCAGAAGAACCGCCAGTATCAACTGCATCAGCTCTCTGCGGCCCTGCTGCAACTTCATCTGGTCCAGTTTCGCCTGCTGTTCTGCCGCAGTAACGGCAGGGTGAGCGGTAAAACCCGCCTTTTCCACAGATAAAATCAGATCCTGTAACGAAACAACGCCTGCGGGTGCGGTAACGGAGGCCTTCTCGGTGGCCAGATTCACCACAGCGCGCTCCACACCAGGCAGGCGCCCGAGCACTTTTTCCAATCGCCCTGAGCAGGCGGCACAAGTCATGCCACCAATCAGTAACTCATGGGTTTCCGGAGGTACGCTAAAACCCGCCTTGGTAATAGTTGCGGTTACATCACTGGCCGATATCTGTGACACATCAAAATCAATAGTGGCGCTGTTGGTGGCCAGATTTACCCGCGCACTGGTAATGCCAGGCTGTTTCCCAAGCACCCGCTCCAGCCGCGTCGAGCAGGCCGCACAGGTCATGCCATCGACGGGCACATTGAGACTGATCGAGTGCTGCACGGTGTCACTTTGCATTGGAGTCGCCAGGGTAGATTGTGTCATATGCCACAGTTTATTCAGTTGCTGAGTTTATCAGGCTTCACTAATACCTTCCTCCCCTGAATTGGACTAAAGCAGCCGTGAAAAATTCGCAAATATTGGGCTTACTAACGAAAAAAAGGCGAAACCTCATGCCAATAACTGATGAATATTAATTTTAGTATATTTGTCCTATTATTTTCATACATTACACCTGTTACTTCTAGCCCGAACGCATTTCACAGGTTATACTAATGATTACATTAAAAATTTAAATAAAACTTTCAGGCCAAGAGCGCCAAAAAAAGCAGCAAAAACGCCTAACCTTTGAAATCCAACCTAAAACTTCTCTGAAGAATCGAAGCTATGACAGTCAAGCACTACGACACTATTGTAATTGGTAGCGGACCTGGAGGCGAAGGCGCCGCCATGAAGCTGACCAAATCCGGGCAGAAAATTGCCCTCGTTGAAAAGCATGACAAGGTTGGAGGCGGCTGTACCCATTGGGGCACTATCCCAAGTAAGGCACTACGGCATAACATCTCTATGCTGGTGGACTACAAACGCAACCCTCTGTTTCAACACTCTGTAGAACAGGTGCATGTGGATTATCCCAAGATGCTGCGTGCGGCGGACTCCGTAATCCAAGAGCAGGTAAGTACTCGCTACCGTTATTACTCCAGAAATAACGTCGATATCATCTATGGGACGGCCTCATTCATTGATGCCAATACCCTTAATATATTGCATGTGGATAAAACATCCGAACAAATCACTGCAGATCACTTTGTAATTGCCACCGGTTCATCTCCCTACCACCCGGAAGACATCGATTTTTCACACCCGCGGATTCATGATAGCGATACGATTCTATCGATGGAGCGAACACCAAAATCACTCACGGTCTACGGTGCTGGCGTCATCGGTTGCGAATATGCCTCTATCTTCTGCAATCTTGATATCAAGGTGAATCTTGTCGACACTCGGGACCGACTGCTCTCGTTCCTGGATGACGAGATCACCGATGCCCTCAGCTATCATCTGCGTAATCAAGGCGTGGTCATTCGAAATAATGAGGAATACACCCGGGTTGAACCACTCGAAGACGGCGTCATTCTTCATTGCAAATCCGGGAAGAAATTTAAGACAGACATCTTACTCTGGGCCAACGGTCGTTCTGGTAATACGAAAGGCATGGGCCTGGAAGAGATAGGTATCCGCGTCAACCATCGTGGACAAATCGAAGTCAACGAAAAGTACCAGACCGACCTGTCACATATCTTCGCCGCCGGGGATGTGGCCGGCCCACCCGGACTGGCCAGTGCCAGCTACGACCAGGGTCGTTTCGTAGGCTCTCAGATCAGTGAGGGGAAATGCGACTGGAGCTTGATTGAACAATTCCCTACCGGGATCTATACCAACCCAGAGATCAGCTCTCTGGGCAAAAGTGAGCGGGAACTGACTGAACAACAGATCCCCTATGAGGTAGGGCACGCCATGTTCAAGAGCATTGCGCGGGCGCAAATCACAGGCCATACCGTGGGGATGCTGAAGATCCTGTTCCATAGGGAGACGTTCGAAATACTCGGCATCCACTGTTTTGGGGAAACCGCTGCGGAGATCATCCATATCGGTCAGGCCATCATGTCCCAAAAAGGCAGTGCCAACAGTCTACTCTATTTCACCGAGACCACATTCAACTACCCCACCATGGCCGAGGCCTATCGCGTTGCAGCACTGAATGGACTAAACAGGATTTTCTGATTCTGCCGTGAGTGAATAGCCGAACTGTCAAACACTCAACTGCTTGAGTCGTTTGACGGCCCCTGGATGCCCCTGTGCGGCGGCCTTTCGGTACCAACGTGTTGCCTGACGCTCATCCGCCGGACCACCCCTTCCTATCCTGAACATCTCGGCCAGATTGTACTGAGCCATGGGATCGCCATGAAGGGCGGCCTCACGATACCAGTTGATCGCTTCCGCGGGATCCGGATCAACCCCTTGCCCTTGATCATACATGTAGCCCAGATTGACCTGGGCGTAGCCATGTCCCTGCCTAGCCGCCAGGGTTAACCAGTAATGCGCCTTGGTAAAATCCTGCGTAACACCTTCGCCATTTCGATACATATCACCGAGGCAGTTACGTGCAGCGGCATGACCTTGCTCAGAGGCACGCTGAAACCAGCTTGCCGCCAAGGTCTGATTTCGCGGCAGGCCAATACCCTGATCATAACAACGACCCAGACGATATTGGGCCTGCGCATCGCCCTGCTCGGCCGCTTTCGTAAACCAGCGAACCGCCTGACTCAGACTGGCTTTGACACCAATGCCCTCACTATATAGCAATGCCAGATTGTACTGAGCATCTGCAACACCCTGATCCGCCGCGAGCTGGTACCAATTGAGCGCCTGAGACAGATCCCTCGCGACCCCCTCGCCACGATCGAACAGCACCCCTAAACCATACTGCGCATTTACATCACCCTGCTCAGCCAATTCGACCCAACAGCGATACGCCTCTTCATAGGCTCTACGTGCATAGGCGGCCACCCCCTGTTCATAAGAGGCTGCCTCCTGTGTAATCTGACCCAACTCTCGTTGATCACGCGATATCGAACGCCGCGGGGCAAGCATCCGGAACTCCTTGAAAAGCAAACTGGAAACAGCGCATTATCCCACGAAAACCGACCCATTTCTCCATTCACTGTTTTTTACCCAAATCCAGACTAACGGCAGGTGGACATTCATCCACACAGTGGCACAATCCCTCCCTAGTCATAAACTACCAAGACTTCACACATCCAATTAACAGGAAACGTTAATGAATGTAAAAACAGTGTTGCTCATAGCCCTGCCACTTATCCCCAGCCAGATACTGGCCAATGAGCTAGAGGAGTTGCAGGCGCAACAGGGTGAATTGAAGCGCGAGATTGATAACCTTCATCAATCGACGAGCGATGAACAGACACGCCTGGAGGAGCTGCAACGCCAGATTGAAGAACAGCACAAAATGAACCAATTACTTGACAAACAGCTAAAAGCAGAGCGACTTCGTCAGCAACAGAAGGGCGACTAAATCGCTATCCAGTTATTCACAATTCCTGTGGATAACATTGTGGAAAAGTTGCGTAAACAGCCCCTGACCACCCAGTCATAAAACAGCAATATTAGATTGGCTATTTTTTATACAAACAGCAATAGTCTTTATTTATCAGCATGTTATAAAATAAAGCCGATTTATATCAGGATCAACAGAGCAGCCTGATCAGCAGGCACGCACCCATTAGGCAAACTGTGCAAACAATTCCTCACCCCAACAATGGTTTAGCCGTTGAATTAAAGAAACAGAGATAACAATCGAGCGGAACTATGTATTCCACTTCACCCTAATCCATAGCGTCATCCCGCGACGAGACTGATAGAATAGCCGCATGCCAAAGTCTGATACGCCGTTCTGGATCAGTAAAGATCTCACCCAATTCACTCCTCAAGAGTGGGAATCACTCTGCGATGGGTGTGCGAAGTGCTGTCTGCACAGATTCGAGGACGAAGATACCCAGGAGATCCACTTTACGAATGTCTGTTGCCGCTATCTGGATCAATCAGATTGCAGTTGCCGTGACTATCCGAACCGCTCAATCAATGTACCTGACTGCGTTACCATCACGCTGGAAGTATTGGCTGATCCTTATTGGCTTCCCGAAAGCTGTGCCTATCGCCTGTTGGCTGAAGGAAAGCCCCTCCCCGAGTGGCACCCACTGGTTACGGGTGACAGGGATCACATGGTGTTTGGAGGTCACTCTGTAGGTGGAAGGGTTATCAATGAGGAGCACGCCGATAACCTTGAGCATCACATCATTGACTGGATTAAATAAATACCCTGCTTACGAGACTCAACGTGGAACAATTGAACACCATCACTGAATTCCTGGAAACCACAGGGGCCCGCCTGCGCTTTTTTGATATGGGGAGGCGTATCACCAAGATCCCACGCGACCGTTTTTTGCAATTTGAAAGGAATGACATCCCCTACCCCTACCCATTGCAACAACAGGCTTGGTTTGCCCTGATGTTTCAAGACAAGGGCAACCAACAAGAGCCCTTAATCTGGTTCCTACGTCTGCCACTTGATGAGCAAGGCAAACTGCTACAGGCCGCTCGTGATGATTTTATGCATCGACTCATTGAGCGTATTGGGGAAAAGATGCAGGAAGATAAGGAAGGCGATCAATTGGAGACCGCCCTGCAGGATAACCCCTATAGTTTTAAACCCAAAGAAGATCGGATGGCGGCGTTTCATGCCCGCATTTCCAAACTGTTGAAATCCCCGCCCTCAAAATACTTTGAGCATGCCCAGCGTTATTTTGCTGGAGAGCTAGGCTGGGATCAGTGGTCTTTCATCGGCTATCAGGGTATTGCAGACAGTGCCGCTCGAGTGGATGACACCAAAAGCGAGTCCACGATTGCTTCAGCCATTGGCTCGATGCCGGTACAGCCATTGATCGCACTTTGTCATTGTCTGGAGAATGAAACCACTTCGCTAAAGACCACCCAGGCACTCCTCAACAGAGCCCAGCATGAACTGCAACAAGCCACGCCTGATCCCAGTGTACTGGCGGCACTGATTCGTGGATGCGCACAGTCCACATCGGGCAATCTTCAGCGAGAGTTGATCCAAACTCTATTAGCTGCACCGAGCGGGAATCATATTGAGATACTTACCGCACTATCAGGCCGCGCCTGGGAACAGCTCTTGGATGAGCCTGTGCGCATGTTATTTCTCGAACGCCTGGCTGAAAATAGCGCCGGCCAGGAAGCATTCAATCTCTGCATGGCAGACTTGCTGTATATACCGGGCATGCGCGAGCCCGTACTGGCCAGCGTACGTGACCCAAAGCGTTCGGAGAAATTATCAATCGCAATCGGCGCCCTGTTTCAGAACGTGACGGGCTGATCGAATGGCGGAGAAAAGCACCATTTATCGCGCAACGATCAATCTGTCCGATATCGACAGAGGGGTCTACACTGAACAGCAATTGACCCTGGCGTGTCATCCCTCTGAAACAATGGAACGATTGTTGGTTCGCATCATCGCTTACTGCCTGTGCTTCGAAGAGACATTAGAATTTACCAAGGGTATTTGTGAAGGGACATCACCGGACATCTGGATGAGAGATCAGGATGGCCGCATTCTGCATTGGCTGGAGGTAGGACTACCTACGCCTGAACGTATTCAGGAGGCCTGCCGGCGTGCTAAGCACGCAACCTTTTATCTCTATGGACAACACCTTGATCGCTGGTTGCAGATGCATGGCGAGAAGCTGACAGCTTTATCTCGCTTACAGTTATTTCGAATTGAGGCCGACTTCCTTAAATCCCTGGTCAATAGTGCATCCCGCAAAATGAGTTGGACTGTCACCCAAACCGAAGGCACCCTCTATCTCAGTGATGGAACACAGGATCTCACGACACCCATCACATTGATTAAACTCCCTTAATAACCCTAAAAATATTCAGTAAATCAGTAGGTTCTAAAAAATATCCCTTCTATGCCAAAAAAAATGCACTATGATTTAGTACATGTCACAGCTCTATCTTTCACAGCATCTGCGCGATCAGTTGGGATTGCTGGCCAGTCTCGGCTATCCCAATGAGACCTGCGGGGTATTGCTGGGGAAACAGACAGAGGGTCAAGTGTCGGTTCACCGAATAGAGGAGACCCCTTATCCAAATCTGGAGCAGGCTGACGCTCACTTTAATCTGGATCCACTCGATCTGCATATCGCATCCCTAAAAGCACATCGCCACGGCCTGGAGATCATTGGCATCTGGCGCGCACTACCCGACAAGCACTACACCCCTGCACCCGATGAGTACAAATCAGACTGGACTGACTACTCCTACCTCCTTCTCTCTGTAACACCAAGAGGCGTTGCTGGTCTGCGATCCTGGCGACTGACCAGTAGCCAGCTCACGGAAGAGGACTTGATGCTCTAATTCCAGCCGCAAACACCTGATAATAATCCGCTGTAACCGCCTTATGTATATTCCACTTTGATATGACCTATAAAGCAGTCTGCCTCATCGCTATCAACCAAACCCATTAACACAGAACAGCCGCTCCTACAGCGGTCAAGCTGAGTGAATTGCATTCACCGCCCTGTGATGTCATGCTCAGCTGAAATGATATTCTCATCGAACCTAAATATGGATATCTCACTCCTCAGAACATTTCTCGAAGTGGCCAAGGTGAGGCATTTTGGCAAGGCGGCTGAGACACTCTGCGTCACTCAATCTGCGGTTAGCGCACGCATCAAACAGCTAGAGTCAACGCTCGGCGTAGAGCTATTCATTCGGAAAAGGGGCGATATCCAACTGACCATTGCCGGCAATCGCCTGCAACGGCATGCTGAAACTATCGTCAAGGGTTGGGCCAGGGCACGGCAGGACATCGCGATGGAGTCATCGCACTCCGACTCTATCGCCATTGGCTGTGAGAACGACCTTTGGTCCATTCAAGTAAAACGATTGTGCCAACAGCTGCGAAAACAGGCGCCCGACATGATGGTGCAGGTCGAGATTCTGCCCCGTGAGACGCTGATTCAGCGCCTCACGGCGGGACTGCTGGATTTGGTCTTCATGTTCGAGCCACCCCAGATGTCTGATCTCATCATCGACAAGGTGGCGGATATATCGATCATAATGGTCTCATCGGATAAAACAGTTCGTGCATCCGAGGCCATCGACGCCCACTACACCCTCGTCGACTGGGGTAACAGTTTCTCAATTCAACAAGCCGAATTTTTTCCAGATGCGTCCGTACCTATGATGCGCACAGGGTCCAGCACTGTAGCCTACGACCTGATAATGGACCAAGGGGGTTCTGCTTATCTGGCTCAACAAATGGTGGATGACGCCTTGAAACAAGGCCTGTTGTTTAGAGTTGAAGATGCACCGGTGTTTCAGCGCCATGTCTATCGAGTGATGCAACCGGAGAGTGAACGTAGAAGGCCGATTAAGATAGCCATAGCCAGCCTGCCAACACTGGATTAATCAACCAATGAGCGTACAAAAGCGCGGATAAACTGTGCTGCGAAAAAACAGGTGGCGGGCAGTCGGTGTATCCACCGACTGCCCGCAATTTAGAACGTTTCCGGGTGTTTATTGCCCTGCCGACGAGGGCTTCCCGGTTTCCGCGCACTACCCTCTTTCTCTTTGGTAGTCGGGCGTTTGGTTCTTACACCATCACTCTGTTTACGATTTTTATGATGAACGACTTCTGCCCACTCATCGAGATCATCAAACTCATCCCTATCGGAACGTCTACTCACCGTCGGGTCTCCAACAACAATTAGTTAGAAATTGATTACCAAAAGGTATTTTAGTCTAGAAAAAAGCGGAATTAATCAAATCCCATAAAATCCGGATCACCCAGTTGCTGCCGCAACATACGCAACTCCATCAATTGCTCGACACGCCGTCTCGCCTCGGGACTACTTTTTTTCGCTTTTGATGTTACATAATCCAGATCTACCTCATCTTCGGCATCCAGATCGTCATCCTCGATTACATCATCTACCCTGTTCATTCATGGTCAACTCAAGCAGGTTAAAGAGGCACACTAATTACCTTCTGAGCCATAGCAAGGTAAAGTTAAATATTTTTGTCGTGATGACAAATATTTTTTATCGATGCCTCATTTGATGGTTCTACTGTGTCGTCGAGTACCCGGGTGATCAGCCCCATGACCGGTGTGTCCGCCTGAGGTAGCCGTGCCTGCACGACATACCCTCCGCCCGGAGCCTCCTGCATCGAATTGCCATGCTGATCTTCCAGGGCATCCAGAATAAAAAAGCGATTCCCGGCAGGAGTCAATAATTCCAGACGATCCCCGACGGCAAACTTGTTCTTCACATCCAACAGTGATTTCCCACTCTCGGCGTCATAACTGACCACTTCCGCCACAAACTGCTGACGTGAACTACGGGACGAGTTATCCCGGTATGACTGCAACTCTTGACTCTCATGTCGCTGATAAAAACCATCGGTATAGCCACGACTCGACAGATTCTCCAGTTCACCCATCAACTCAGGACGGAAGGGCCGGCCCGCAACAGCATCATCAATGGCCTGTCGATAGATCTGAGTCGTCCGGGCAGTGTAGTAGTGTGACTTGGTGCGCCCCTCAATCTTCAGGCAATCCACGCCAATATTAACCAGCCGATGTATATGCTCAACGGCCCGCAAATCCTTTGAATTCATGATGTAGGTACCATGCTCATCTTCAAATATGGGCATAAACTCACCAGGCCGTTCCTTCTCTTCCAGCAAATAAACCCCATCAGCCGCCGGGTGACGAACCTGTCCCGACTGAGCAACTCCGGTAACCTCTTCCCCCGCTCCCGCTTGCCCGACTTTATACTCCCATCGACAGGAGTTAGTGCAGCTACCCTGATTGGCATCGCGATGATTAAAATACCCGGATAGAAGGCAACGACCGGAGTAGGCGATGCAGAGTGCCCCATGCACAAAGACCTCTAACTCCATATCCGGACAAGCTTGGCGAATCTCTTCAATCTCATCCAGAGAGAGCTCACGGGAAAGTATCACCCGCGTCAGGCCTATCTGCTGCCAGAACTTTACAGACGCCGCATTGACGGTATTCTCTTGCACTGAGAGATGCACCTGCATCTCGGGCCAGCGCTCTCTTACCAGCATGATCAGGCCAGGATCTGACATGATCAGTGCATCGGGTCCCATCGCCACAATGGGGGCGATATCATCCATAAAAGTCTTCAGCTTGGCGCCATGGGGCATCAGATTGCAGGCGAGAAAAAACTGCTTATTCTGCGCATGGGCTTCATGGATTCCGGTCGCCAGATTCTCTTCCAGGAAATCATTATTACGCACACGAAGACTGTAACGCGGCATCCCGGCATACACAGCATCCGCCCCATAGGCAAAGGCATAGCGCATGTTTTTTAATGTTCCAGCGGGAGATAGCAATTCAGGCTTTTTCATCAGATGTGTCACTGCGGTGTCGAGAGGATACGCACTATAGCGCAGAGCTTAACGCAGTGCCAAAAGAACAAATCCCTGCACTAAACAGGGGAAAGCCACGTACAGCGACATCCACATGCTTGTGCCCAATACTGCTATCGATCACCTTTGATACGGAGAGATATTGCAGTATCCTCGATGGCAACCCTAGTATATTGATTGCCACACCCACACATCAGCAGCCCATTCCATGAACAATCTGTATCAACATATCAATGAAAATGCCGCGATAGTAGCTCAAGCACTGGACGCCCATCTCAAAGAATCCACTACCAAGCAGCGTCCGGTGATCCACCAGGAAAATCTCGAAGTTTTGATAGAACGACTCCAACTGGATCAGCACATAGCATCGGGCGATCTCAGTGGCGAAAAGCTCAAACAGTTTGTCACCGACTACCTTAATGCGACCACTCGACTGCATCATCCTGGCTTTCTGGCGCACCAGGTAGCGGTACCTCACCCAACTGGCGCTTTGGGTTCCTGGATAGACGGCTCAACCAATAATGCCATGGCCATCTACGAGATGGGTCCTGCCGCCTCCAGTATTGAATACTTCATGATCAACTGGATGCTCTCCAAGATTGGCTGGAAAACCGTACCAAGCAACCAGCAACTTAATCCAGAATCATTACATGCCGGGGGCGTATTGACCCACGGCGGCTCTTTGGCGAATCTAACCGCACTGCTTGCTGCACGCAGTGCACAGGTACCCGAGTTCTGGAAATCCGGGAATCCTGGCAATCTGGTGATACTGGTCCCTGAGCAGTCGCACTACTCGATGAAAAGGGCCGCAGCAATATTAGGGCTGGGGGAAGATAATTGCCTCACCCTGCCTGCCGATCCTGATGGCCGGGTGCAACCTTCAGAGATGAATCAACAGATTGAGGATCTGGCAACAGAGGGAAAACGCGTGATGGCGATAGTCGCCAATGCCTGTGGCACTGCAGCTGGACTGTACGATCCTCTCCCGGAAATCGCCCACATCTGCAAGCAACACCAGATATGGTTACATGTCGACGCTGCCCACGGCGGTGGTGCACTGGTGTCCGAGAAACTGCGCCATCTGCTAAACGGTATTGATCAGGCAGACTCCGTAGTCTGGGACGCCCACAAAATGATGTGCACACCAACCGTCTGTGCCGCTGTGCTGATCAAGGATCATCGTCACCTGGATCACGCGTTCGAACAGGAAGCGAGTTACCTGCTACACGCCAAGGACCAGCCTGGTTTTGATTTTATCTCACGTACAGTGGAGTGCACCAAAGCAGGCCTGGGATTACGTCTGTTCATGACCATAGCGGCGCTGGGTAATGCGGGGCTTGCAAGCCATGTCGAGGGGCTTGTCGAAAAGGCCAAAGAGGCGGCTCAACTCATATCGAGCAGGGACACATTTGAAGTTGCGATCACCCCGGAAACCAATATTGTATGTTTTCGTATCGGTGAAGATGATGACACCCAACTGGAGATTCGCCGACGTCTGCTTGAGCGGGGAGACTTTTACATTTCATCAACACTCTATCGGGGTGTTCGCTGGTTAAGATTGGTTTTTATGAATCCACTCACTACATTGGATGATATTGAGCAGTTACTTGCTGAGATTGAAGCGATTCAGCAGCAGATACTAACGCCATAGGAATATCTTGGATGCCAGAAGGCCCTGAAATTCGTCGTGCTGCCGACCAGATTGAACTCGCCCTAATTGATAAACCATTACTTCAAGTCGAGTTTGGGCTGGACCGTTTAGCACCCTACGCCAAGAAACTTCTGGAAAGCCGAGTATGTGCAATCGATACAAAGGGAAAGGCCATGCTCACCCGATTTGACAACGGCATGACACTCTACACCCACAATCAACTGTATGGACGATGGTATGTTGGTGATAGAGACCTTAATCCAAAGACAAAACGAAAATTGAGAGTGACATTACGGACCAACGACAGCGCCGCACTGCTTTACAGTGCATCCACAATTGAGTTACTCACTGATACGCAGATCCGGCACCACCCTTTTCTCAGCAACCTGGGGCCGGACATACTGCACCCAACAACCCATATTGAGCGGGTATTACAACAACTGACGAACATCTCATTCAGAAAGCGACGCTTGGGCTATCTGCTAACCGATCAGTCCTGCCTGGCAGGTCTTGGTAACTACCTGCGGTGCGAGGCACTTTTTGACGCACAACTGCATCCGGCAATGCGACCTATCGATTGTACAGCTAAGCAGTTTGAAAGATTGGCACAATCGATACTCTCACTTGCCCGACAGTCTTATGAAACTGCCGGAGTAACCAATGAGATTTCTCACGCCAAGCAGTTGATTGAAAATGGTGCGACCTTTGAGCAGGCCCGTTTTTATCTTTTCCGGCGCGAGGGTCTGCCCTGTTATCGATGTAACCAGCCCATAGAAAAATTAACCCACTCAGGCCAGGCATGCTACCTCTGCACTCAGTGCCAGACGAAGGCTCAATGACCCATATATACTTCATTATCCAGCCACTCCGCCGATGAAGTCATTAGCAGAAGAAGCTAACAGAATCATGCTGCCAGCAATAATTGACATCGAAGCATCAGGGTTTGGACGGAATAGCTATCCTATAGAGGTCGGCATTGTCCTACCGGATCAGAAAAGTTTCTGCAATATCATTCGGCCTGCTGATGAGTGGACCTACTGGGACGATTCGGCAGAGGCTGTACACGGCATCACCCGCGAACTACTACTGAAAAAGGGTAAACCACCGCATGAGGTGGCAGATAAACTCAACCAACTGCTCCAGGGCACAAAAATCTATACCGACGCGTGGAGCCATGACATTTCGTGGATTGGTAAACTCTATGACCTGACCGATATACCTCAACTCTTCTCACTGGACAGCCTGAGAAGCCTAATGACAGAACAGCAAGCAGCACTCTGGCATCCCACCAAAGAGCAGGTAATTTCTGAATTACATCTGGTCCGGCACCGCGCCAGCACCGACGCATTGATACTGCAAGAGACTTTCAGACGCACGGCTGCTGCAGGCATCAATAATCCATGAAACCTGGCGACCTGATTCAGGCATTGATTGTAGTAATTATCTGGGGTTTCAATTTTGTGATGATAAAGACGGCTGTTTCAGAAATCCCTCCTTTAGCGCTTACCGCACTCCGCTTTAGTTTTGTTGCGCTATTGGTTGCACCTTTTTTTCGTCCCACCCGTGAACAGTTACCCAAACTCATCTGGCTGGCCCTGATACTCGGATGCGGCCATTTCGGTATGTTGTTTATTGGGTTAAGGGGAGCAGATGCCGCTACGACAGCGCTGATGATTCAGCTGGGTATCCCTTTCAGTGTCATACTGGCAACCGTGTTTTTTTCAGACTCATTGGGATGGGGACGTATTCTGGGAATGAGTCTCGCCTTTGCGGGAGCCGCGTTACTGGCTGGGGAACCACATGGCGCTACACCTGCTGCATTGGGAGCCTTGCTATTTTCAGCCTTCTGCTGGGCTTGGGCCAATATTCTCATTAAGCAATACACACAGATACACGCCATGACCATCATTGGCTGGATGAGTCTGTTTTCAGTCCCTCTCCTTGTCCTTGCATCCTTTTTTCTGGAAACCGATCAGCTGACAGCCATTCAGTCTGCAAGCTGGAAGGCCTGGGCCGCTCTGGGATACATTGCTATAGGTTCATCCATCATTGCCTATTACATCTGGTACAGATTGATTGCACGCTTGACAATCAATCAGGTGGTACCCTTTTCAATGTTAGCGCCCATGCTAGGTGTTGCGGCAGGCATCTTGATACTGAATGAGGAGTTTACATTTTACAAAGCCTTGGGTGGCCTTTTAACCATTGGCGGGATTACCCTGATAGAGATCAGACAGGCTCGATTACGCAAGCGAGCCTTGCGTGCTACACCGATTGAATAGAGATCCCTTCTCTGCGCTATACAGGTCACAGACTCTGACGGTAGATACTCTATACTGGTACATCATAAACGACTAAGCTTCATACTATGTTTTTAACGGGCAAATACACCCACCTTATGTGCTCATCTGCAGTGATCGCTCTCCTTGCATGCGTACAACCAAGCCATGCTGGATCAGAGATCACTAGTTTCAATAAGCCAAAGGGAGTATTTCAGACACTGACTACTGATCTCTCAAAAGCAAACCAGTTAGAGCTTTATGATTTCGCCACCCTTGCGCTTAAAGAGGTCATCGCTGTCTATGAGAGCAGTTACCAAGAGAGTCACAGTGAACAACCACAAAAGAAGGAAGCACAGCTGAAACTGGCGCGTTGGAGACGAGGATTACGTAGCTTTATCGACCAGCTGATCACTCTACAAAATACGATGAGTTACCAGAATAAATTCGACCTCATCACCACTCCATCAGGCCCGGCCGTGTTGTACATCAATGATAACCCAGTCGTGTTGAGTGGGCCTGAAATAGCCAAAGCCAATCTTATGGAACAAAATATTGTCGAAGGTTTTTGTCTCCTGCACGACTGTAGTGTCTATCGCGAAACGCCTGTTGAAGAGCCTATAGCCGCTGAGAAATTTTCTACCGGCACCTGGCATCTAATGCATAGACAGGGTGCACGTTATGAAACGCCTGATGGATTCATATTTATTTTCCGTACGCTGGACCAGCGTGAAGCGAAACAGCAATTTTGTGAGACGCTTGTTCAAGACCTAAGATTATTTCTCACCCATATTAAGCGTGCGAAGCAAGCGGGTTATATTATCGACTGGCAAAGCATAACCATCTCGACACTGCATGATGATAAAACAGAGCACATTGTCATAAATGGTGAGGGGGATTACCTGAGCATGGATTTCAAATCACTGAACAAGCTTACACAGCTGGATAACCGGTTTATTAAGTGGGCCGAAAGACGAATGGCAGGCGAAAACCCTGTGGTTACTATTACTGATGCCGATAGACTTTGGTTACAATCCCAATAATAGACACCGCTAACACTTCCTGCATTTAGTTACTGCCGAGCAAATCCTTTCGTAACGACTTGGCCATTCTGGCGAGGCGAGACTCAACGCGCATTCTATCCATAACGTCTGGCCACGCCAAATGAGCAAGATGAAATGTGCTTTCATGGTGTTCTAAATCGACTAACCTGAAGATCACCAGTGATTCATGTTCCAATGCATGAGAATTAATGAGTGACAGTGAGAATCCGGCGAACCAGACTGCCATTTGTGCAATAACGGAGAGACGTCTATCACCTTGAAAGGGAGGAAGCACAGCGAAATCAGATATCAGCGCACTCAACTTCTCGGCTACAGTGAGTATATTTTCTCCTTCTGCACGACGTACACGCTGGATGATTTCCTGCAGATTCGATTGCTGCACATTCGAGAAAAGCAACAACCGGGTATGGTCATCATAGATATAGATTGATACGCCATCCGCAGTTATCTGATCAACCCGGTCAGGGACCCAGCCTTTACTCACCAGATTATGCGTAAAATCCCGCCGAGCTTTATACTTAGAAAAATCAGCGACATTGCCCATAGCCCTACTCTCAGGTGACCGCCTCATTAACTAAAAAGATAGTTTATAGATCGCCTGGTAACAAGGTAGCAGTATCAGAAATGAAGATTAACTGAGATGAGGTCAACATCAAACAGATCGTCGTATATCGGCATACAAACCACATTACCACCGAGCTTGTATGCCGACTAATTAAACTAATTGTGACTCAATATACGCGCTATTTCCACGCCATCCTGCATGTTCAGGATATGACTACTGTTTACAACAGTGACGTGAGATTTACCTTGAATAGCCTGAATGCTGTTCATATCCTGACTAAAGACAGGAACCAATTCATCACCCATACCAACTGGCCCTGTACGAATAATTGAGTGGTAAGCAATATCCGGATGCTTCTGACTGTTCAGCCAAAACAACAGGGTACCGGGTCGTGCAGGAACGAGATCAATCAAGGCGCCCCGTGACTCACGTAATACACGCGTTTTTCCACCGCTAAAAAAGTTCTGCACCAAACAGAAAGGATACGGCACATCTGTCGTCTCTAATGCCTGTATCGCACGACCGGTGCCCACATGAGGAGAAGCGACGGTTATCAGACGCTTCGCATGCGTCACTCCGCCTCTTACTAAGGCGATACGCGCGACAATACCGCCTGCTGAGTGAGCAACGAGCGTCACCGGTTCATCTGGATGTAACTTTGAGATCTGTTGCAACATCGCTTGTAGCAGATCGGCCTGAATCATCATGGGTGCCAACGAAGGCAACTCAACTTGATACAACGTATTGTTACCGTCATCGCCTACAACGGGAATGAGTTCGACACCATAAGGATCTGCACGCAGAATACCTGCACGCTTCCAGCCTTTCTCTACCAGTACCGCATTGACACCACTGGTCTCCCAAGAGGAAGCACTGCCGAGGTAGCCGTGAATCAACACCGCCACATCAGCCTTGGCCAAAGGGGCCAATCCTACGAACATTAGAGCCGCAATGGCTGCTTTCAAAATATTCATATCCTTCTCCTACTGATACTCCGATCTGGTGCTATACCATCACATCCAGATTTTAAAATTATCATCGCATGGCTTACGCCATCGACTGGTAATAAATATTTTGCGGATGCTTGGCCTCTGCAAAGAAGTACCAACGCTCAGCAATAAGTCCAAGGTACTGCAACGCAAACGCCGCAATAGGCAGTGACGACGACTCCAGGATATACGCCGTGGCCAGAAGTGCGATTGGCAGCGGGAAAACCGCCAGCATGAAAAACACCTTAATGAGTCGCAGTGCAGCTGGAGTCCGACCATGGAAGAATTCTCTGGTATTAAATGCCCCACCCATAAAACCCTGACTCAGCTGTTTCAGTGTCGGATGACGTACACCAATAGCGGTACGCAAACCATACTTGTCACGCAAGTTCCGATTGCGCACCAACGATGCAGCACGGGAGATTGCGCCGAGCAAAGTAAAGATGACAGCCCAAGTACCAAACAATGAAACCAGACCCAGACTTACATAGGCCGAAAAAGCAGCAGCAAACATGAACCCTGATGCAAGTCCAAGTAACGTATAGTTAAGCACGGTCAGCGGCGTGTGCCACTCCTGCAAAAACTTGAGGCTGGCATAGATCATCGCCGTACAGACAAACAGCGCAAATGCAGCAATACTCGCCATAAAGCCAATGATTAAACTTAGATCAACCGCAAGGGTGTCGGCCACTGTAAATAACGGCTGGGTCCAACCATAGAAATGAATAACACCATAGAGAAACACCAGAAACATAAACAGCGGTAACACAATCACTTCTCGGGAAAGCCATGAAGTACGCCACATGGTAACTGCACGCCAAGCGCGTTCTGGTCGTCCGAGATGAAACACCGATGAGATTAATCCCAACACTAGAAACAAAAGCGCAACCAGACTGCCAATGGCATAAAAACCAAGACTCTCCTGCACAGGAATAAGGTTGGCGAGCGCATACACCTGTCCGGTATAGAGGGCCAGGAACAGTCCTTGACCAATGCCAATAAGAGTAGTTAAAAATATCACTGAAAATGCCGGATGCATCGTTTAATCCTATTACTAAACAGCTCTTCTAACAGCTCGCAAATTGTAGGTTGGGTGAGCCTGCGAACCCCAACATGGCGTTGAGCAGACCCGGATTCGTTGGGGTTCGTTCCACTCACCCCAACCTACACGTGACGCCATGGGCGCTTACCAAGCCACATCGTCCAGGGTATCGCCCTGTTCGATTGGCATTTCGACCTCTTCCTTACGCAGCGGGTTATCCGCCCGGATCAACTCATCCTCATGGATCTGCATCTGACTTCTACGCCGTGGCAGATAGTGATTGGCAGGCTGCGTACCCCACTCGGGTTGCAGTTGATAGCCTCCCTGCTCGCGAATCGCCACCGATGCGGCTGAATCAGGATCGTGAATATCGCCAAAGATACGTGCAGAAGTCGGACAAGCCAGTACACAGGCCGGTTTGCGTTCAGATTCAGGCAGGCTTTCATCAGTGACGCGATCAACACACAACGTACACTTTTTCATCACCTTGTTTTTCGCATCGATCTCGCGGGCACCGTAAGGACAGGCCCATGCACAATACTTGCAGCCGATGCACTTATCATAATCCACTAAAACAATGCCATTATCTTCACGCTTGTAGCTGGCGCCTGTAGGACAGACCGGCACACAAGGCGGGTCTTCACAATGCAGACAAGACTTGGGGAAATGAACGGTTTCCGTATTAGGGAAACAACCCACTTCAAAGGTCTGCACGCGGTTAAAAAAGACCCCGCTCGGGTCAGCATCATAGGGTCGCTCGTCAGGCAGCGGACCGGCCCAGCCCGAGCTGTTCCACTCCTTACAACTGGTGACACAGGCGTGACAACCGACGCAGACATTCAGATCAATAACCAAGGCCAATTGGGTCATAGCTTGCTCCCTTTTGACTTGCCTATCTTGCCCGCAAAGAATGAGCGCCAGCGTCCACGATAGGTCTTCTGTCCCGGCAACGATTTCTGCGCAATGAACTGCGGTGACGTCTGAGCCGGCTCTGCCGGACCTGCCTTGTAAATCTTTACCCGCACATCAAACCAGGCCGCCTGACCGGTAACCGGATCAGAATTGGAGAGATGATCGCCCGATTCACAAGGGGGCAGTTCTTCCGGAATCAGATGATTCAACAAAAATCCCTTTTGTGACTCGTTGGCCTTGGGTGACAGCCCCCAAGCACCTGCGGCTTTTCCTATTGCATTCCAGGTCCAGACGGTACCCGGCTCCACGGCCTCGGAATAGCGGCACATGCAGCGTACTTTACCCGTGGGTGACTCCACCCAGATCCAGTCACCGTCATCAATTCCTTTGGCATGGGCCACGATCGGATTGACGAACAGGTAGTTGTGGGTATGGATCTGCCGCAGCCAGACATTTTGTGAATCCCAGGAGTGATACATCGCCATGGGCCGCTGGGTCAGCGCATTCAGTGGATACTCATGGGTATCCACCAAACGAGACAGCAACGGTTCACTGTAGAAGGGCAGCGGATCAAAGTGCATCTCGATGCGTTTGCGCAGCCGCTCGGGCGGTTTACGACCTTTACCCTTGCCCTGTGCAGCCAACCTGAACTTCTGCAACACCTCGGAATAGAGATGAATTGTGATCGGCTCGGCATAGCGGATCATGCCGTGATTTCTCGCCCAGTGCAGATAACCCTTATTCCAGTTACGCATATACTGGTAGGACTTGGGCAGCTTGTAATGGTAGTAACAGTCGTTCTTCTGATACATCTCCCACTGCCGTGGATTAGGTTCACCCTTGAGGAACTTCTCCCCACCCTTGCCGCGCCAGCCGGCCAGAAAGCCAATACCAGAACCGGGGGAGGTCTCATAATTGGTGATGAAGTCTGGATAGTCCCGATACTTTCGATCACCTGTAGAAGTGACGAATGCTGGTAGTTTTAGGCGGCTACCCAACTCCACCAGTACCTCTTGGAATGGTTTGCACTGCCCCGTCGGCGGCACTACAGGAATGCGCACCGAATCTACCGGCCCGTCAAACTCTGAGATCGGACGATCCAGCATCGACAGTGCGTCATAGCGTTCCAGATAGGTGGTATCGGGCAGCACCAGGTCAGCGAAGGCCACAGTCTCTGACTGGAAGGCATCACAGACAATTAGGAAAGGAATTTTGTATTCGCCCGCCTCATCCTTGTCCGTCAACATATGGCGTACCTGTTCCGTGTTCATGGAGGAGTTCCAAGCCATGTTCGCCATGAACAGTAACATCGTGTCGATCGGATAGGGATCGCCACGCCAGGCGTTGGTGATGGCGTTATGCATCAGACCATGCACTGAGAGCGGATACTCCCAGGAAAACGCCTTGTCCAGGCGTACCGCTTCGCCATCCTCATCAACAAACAGATCGTCCGGTTTGGAAGGCCAGCCCAGCGGCATACCATCCAGCGGTGTATTAGGCTTCACCCCATCCGGGCTATTCGGCGGTTTGGGACAAGGGGGAATGGGACGCGGGAAGGGCGCTTTGTGACGGAAGCCCCCCGGGCGATCAATGGTACCGAGCAGGGTCATCAGAATGCTCAGGGCCCGAATCGACTGGAAACCGTTGGAGTGGGCGGCAATCCCCCGCATCGCATGAAACGCTACCGGATTACCGGTAATCGATTCGTGCTCATTCTCCCAGCTATCGGTCCACTGGATTGGCAGCTCAATCTTCTGGTCACGGGCGGTTACACCCATCTCATGAGCCAGGCGACGGATGGTATCAGCGGGAATGCCGGTAATCCCTTCAGCCCACTCTGGCGTGTACTCTTCCAAACGATCTTTCAACAACTGGAAGGCAGGCTTCACGTGGGTGCCATCTTCCAGACGAAACTCACCCAGCAGGCGTGGCTCGGTGCCGGGCGTATGAGTAGAGATCTCTTTATCCAGGTCCCGATCCCACCACAGTTTGTTCTCGGGATCGAAACAGCCCTCTTCCACATGCATTTCAAAGCGTTTGAACAGACCGTGATCATCCCGCCGGGGATCATCCACTACCAGTTCAGCCGCATTGGAATACTGGGTCAAAAACTCCCGATCAAACAAACCCTGCTTGATCAGCTCATGATTGATCGCCAGGATCAGTGCACCGTCAGTCCCTGGCTTGATAGGCACCCACTCGTCCGCAATCGCAGAGTATCCTGAACGGATTGGATTGATGGAGATAAAACGGCCACCCCGGCGTTTGAACTTGGAGATATGGATCTTTAACGGATTGGAGTCATGATCCTCGGCCGTACCAATCATAACGAACAATTTGGCTCGTTCCAGATCGGGGCCACCAAACTCCCAGAAGGAGCCGCCGATGGTGTAGATCATTCCGGCCGCCATATTGACTGAGCAGAACCCACCGTGGGCCGCATAGTTCGGCGTACCAAACTGTTTGGCAAACATACCGGTAAGGGCCTGCATCTGGTCCCGACCGGTAAACAGGGCAAATTTCTTGGGGTCCTCTGCCCGAATGCGGGCCAACCGCTCGGTGATAATATCGAACGCCTGCTCCCAGGAGATCTCCTCAAAACCGGAAGTGCCCCGCTCTGCGTCCTGCTTACGTAATAGAGGTTTGGTGATCCGCGCAGGAGAGTACTGCTTCATGATGCCGGACGAGCCCTTGGCACATATAACACCCTGATTATGAGGGTGTTTTGGATTACCTTCGATATGACGAATTTCGCCATCGCGCAGCGTTACCCGGATACCACAGCGGCAGGCGCACATGTAGCAGGTGGTGGTTTTGACCTCCACTCGCCCCAAATCATTATCAGATTGGGTGGTTGGATCTTGCATGAATGGCATCCCGGGTCGCTGAGTAAAAGATTGCTATTTAATCTTATTCTAATATACCGATTTTTACTACTCTTGCAAAATTGGGGTTTTCACCCACTGTCAACCTAGAAAATGCTATCGCTCCATGATTGAGGTTACTCAGTGGGGTACTCTAAAAAATGCGCGTGACATTCTGGCACTTTTTAAATACCGATAAACGCCCCCCTCAAGACTCCAATGCCTCCCACCTCCCGTAGGCCTCATTCAGTGCCGCTTCTGTTTCCTGCAACTGTTGCTGCACTTTGGCCTTATCCTCCTTGGGCCGCTTATAAAAGGCCGGATCGGCTACACGCATCTGCAGCTTCTCCAACTCTCCTTCAAGCTGCTCTATCAGCTTCGGCAATGTATCCAACTCGCGCTGATCTTTATAGCTCAGCTTTTTCGGTTTACTGCTTGCTACGACGGGTGTCCGCTTTTCTGGCTCAGTTCTTACGACTGAAGGTTTGGATGGTGTTTCAGCGGGCGAAATTTTGCGCTGACTAAGCCAATCGTCATAACCACCCACATACTCATTAACTCGACCTTCACCTTCGAATACCAGCGTGCTGGTGACGACATTATTCAGGAATACCCGATCATGGCTCACCAGCAGCAGCGTGCCTTTGTAGTCCAGCAACAACTCTTCCAACAGCTCAAGAGTCTCAACATCCAGATCATTGGTGGGCTCATCCATCACCAGTACATTGGCGCTTTTGCTGAACAGTCTGGCCAATAACAACCGGTTGCGTTCACCACCAGAGAGCGCCTTCACCGGTTGCCGCACCCGATCCGGGGTAAACAGGAAATCCTGCAGATAGCTGATCACATGCTTGCTGCTGCCGTTGATTTCTACTTTGTCGCTGCCGTCAGCGACATTGTCCTGTACCGACTTTTCGTCATCAAGCTGGGCACGCAGCTGATCAAAATAGGCCACCTCCAACTTGGTGCCATGCTTGACCGTACCCGTATCTGGCTGCAGTTTCCCAAGCAGTAGATTGAGCAAGGTCGTCTTGCCAGCACCATTAGGGCCGATAACGCCAATACGGTCGCCCCGCATGATCGTGGTGGAGAAATCACGCACGATCGGATTACCATCCCAGGCATAGCTGATACCTTCTACCTCAACCACCAGCTTGCCGGAACGTTCAGCCTGCTGCAGCGCCATGCTGACATTGCCAGCGCGCTCACGCCGTTGGCCACGCTCAGCCCGCAGCGCCTGCAGAGCCCTCACCCGCCCTTCGTTGCGGGTTCTCCGGGCCTTGATCCCCTGGCGAATCCACACCTCCTCCTGGGCCAGCTTTTTATCAAAACGGGCATTGGCCTTCTCTTCGGCATTGAGCATCTCGGCCTTGCGGCGCATGAAATTCTCGTAGTCCCCTGGCCAATCCGTGAGTTGACCCCGGTCCAGCTCAATAATGCGGGTCGCCAGCTTACGCAGGAACATTCGATCATGGGTTACAAATAACAACGTGCCTTCATAGTTGAGCAGAAACTCTTCCAGCCAGTCGATGGAGGCAATGTCCAAATGGTTAGTCGGCTCATCCAGCAACAGGAGATCCGGTGCTTGTACCAGCGCACGCGCCAGCAATACCCTGCGCTTCAACCCACCGGAGAGCGCGGAAAAGATGAGATCAGGATCTAAAGAGAGTTTTGAGATGACGGTTTCAACTCGCTGTTCAGACTGCCAACCATCGACTGCTTCCAACTCATGCTGCACCCGTGAGAGCTGATCCAGCAGCTTTTCACTGCTCTCAGTGGCCAGCTGGTGGCTGATCTGGTGAAAGCGACGTACCAAGTCACCCAGTTCCCCCAAGCCAGTAGCTACCACATCGAACACCGTTCCTTCGATGCCCTCGGGAACCTCCTGGGTCAGACGTGTAATGACAGCTCCCTGCTGAACCGAAAACTCGCCATCATCGGCCTGGATTTCACCTGCAAGCAGTTTCATCAGGGTCGATTTTCCGGCACCATTGCGTCCAAGCAGACAGATGCGTTCACCGCGCTCTATGGCCAGATCCAGACCATCAAGCAACGAGGGGCCACCAAAGCCTAGCTGTATTTTGCGCAGATTGATCAGCGCCATTTTTCACCCACTACTCATATAAAACAACAAGGGTGCCGATTGTAACCCAGGAGGAACGTTTTCATAACGCCGATCTTTGATGATTAGCATTCAGGAGTGTGATCACCGGCATTTTCCTGCATTTGATTGCAGCAGAAACCATCCAGCGTACCGAATCGGGCCAATCCAGGGCTAAACAGGTAGCATTAGACATACCTGATATGTGAAGATTGGGTGAGTGGCTAAACAGGCCAGCCTATCAATATAGATCAATCTAATAAAAACACGGGAGAAGCCTTGAGATGAAGACCAAGATTCTACTTAAAGAATCCGAGATGCCGACTCACTGGTACAACGTAATTGCCGATATGCCGAATCCGCCCACCCCGCCGTTGGGACCCGATGGCAATCCGGTAGGCCCTGACGCCTTGGCGGCCATTTTCCCTGAAGCATTGATCCAACAGGAGATGAGCGGTGAACGCTGGATCAAGATTCCAGATGAAGTACGTGAAGTGTTACGTCTCTGGCGTCCCTCTCCCCTCTACCGGGCTCATCGCCTGGAAAAGATGCTGAATACCCCAGCAAAGATATTCTATAAAAATGAATCCGTCAGCCCGGCCGGTTCACACAAGCCAAATACCGCTGTAGCCCAAGCCTATTACAACAAACAGGCTGGTATTAAGAAACTGACAACCGAGACCGGGGCAGGACAATGGGGCTGTTCAATTGCCTTAGCAGGTCAGATGTTTGGTCTGGAAGTTGAGGTCTTCATGGTCAACATCAGCTATGGCCAGAAGCCCTACCGCCGTACCATGATGAAAACCTGGGGGGCCCAGGTACATGCCAGCCCTACAAACCTGACCGAATCGGGCCGCTCTGTACTGGCCAAGGACCCGAACAGTGAAGGCTCATTGGGCATCGCCATCTCTGAAGCAGTTGAGATTGCAGCAAGCAGGCCTGACACAAACTACGCCCTGGGTTCCGTGCTCAATCACGTACTGCTGCACCAGACAATCATCGGTGAAGAGGCGAAAAAGCAGCTTGCCATGGTAGGTGAATATCCAGACATGATTTTCGCGCCTTGTGGTGGTGGATCAAACTTTGGTGGTATCGCTTTCCCGTTTTTTGCAGACAAGGCGGCCGGTAAGCAAATTGAATTGATCGCCGTTGAACCCACCTCCTGCCCGACACTGACCAAAGGCACCTATGCCTATGACTTTGGCGATGCCATCGGTCTCACTCCTCTCATGAAGATGTACACCCTGGGTCATGATTTCATGCCCCCAGGCATCCATGCAGGCGGTCTCCGCTATCACGGTGACTCAGCCTTAATCAGTCAGCTCTACAATGAAGGATTACTAGGGGCTGTAGCCGTACCACAGATAGAAACCTTCGAGGCTGGCGTGCTCTTTGCCAAGAGTGAAGGCATTGTTCCCGCGCCTGAATCAACCCACGCCATTGCTGCCACAATCCGTGAGGCAAAGCGCTGCGCTGAGACGGGTGAAGCCAAGACCCTGCTGTTCAATCTGTCAGGCCATGGTCACTTTGACATGACATCTTACGACCGCTACTTTGCGGGCGAGCTGGAAGACTATGATTACCCTGAGGAGGCGATCAAAGAATCTCTGGCCCATCTGCCGAAGGTTGGTTAACTGAATTACCCGGGGAGGTTGGAGTCAAATGATTTGAATCAGGCTGAAATACGAAAATATACCCTGGTTTAAATTGACTCCGACCCCGGTGTAACAGACCCGGGATATTTTTCCGTACTTAGAGAATAATCGATGAAAAACCTCTCCGACAAAGAAGCCTGGGAAGGCGTTGCCGACTGCATCAGCTGCACGCTGCGAAATTCAGTGCTGTTTGCGGGACTGGAAGAGGGCGACTTCGACAAGATTCACCAACCCATCGACCTCTACACACTGCCTGCTGGATCAACGCTTTATCGGACTGGGGACAAGGCTGATCGTCTGTATACGATACGTAGCGGTGTATTGAAGCTTATCCAATACCTGCCAGATGGCACACAACGAATAGTGCGTCTGATCCGTTCTACTGATGTAACGGGGCTGGAAGCCCTGCTAGGCCAACCCTATCAACATGATGCCGTGGTGTTACAACCAACCCAGGCCTGTAGCCTGCCTGTGAGCGTGGTACAAGCACTCTCTCAAACCAATCCAAAATTGCATCATGAGTTACTGAAACGCTGGCAAAGAGCCCTCGAAGAAGCCGATGCATGGCTAACAGAGCTCTCTACTGGCTCAGCCAAGCAGCGTGTTGCACGCCTTCTGTTACGTTTGGTGCGCGACCAGGCAACGAGTGAATGCGAGCTGTTTCCACGCGAAGACATGGGGGCCATGCTCGGCATCACTACGGAGACCACCAGTCGTACAATCGCAGAATTCAAGCGCCAGAGCCTATTGGTGGAGACTGAACCCAATAAGTACCTCCTGGATATCCGTAACCTGGAGTTTATTGCTGATAATTGAGGAATATCATCTCTTGGATTGAGATTTTTCAATGCAGGGCTGCAAATGAGATCGTAAGGTTGGAAAAGATCGATTTAACAGTACCAGGGATATTGGAAGTCCCCCCAGGAGTCTCACATGCAGCAGTCCCTTACGCGGGAAGAGTATTCTGTATTCTCGCTAGAGATTGAAAAATCAGAAACCAACTGCAAAAATGCAGACGAAATCATTGATCACTTCAAGGCCTGTATAGAAGCTGATCCATCGGCTGAATTTATTGCAACCTTCGATCACTACTCCCATACCCGTAAGTTGCCGAACGGGGTGATAAACGAAGAGATCCAAGATGCCCGCAATGTTCTGTTCTGCTTTGGACTTGCACTGCCGGCACCTGAGGTGATGGCGGTTCGCCCTCGCTCCATAGGGATTGTTGAATTGCCCGAGCATTTTTTCATTACCTTTATGGAAGCCCCCATGCCCGTGGCTAACACAGTTATGGAGAGTTGGGCTAAATCGCTCTGCCGGAAACCTGCGAGGATGGCGTCCCTGTAGTAGCAGTGTCAGTGTTATGCGGTAAACTAACCGTTTACCATTCACAAGATACTGTGAGACCCATGCATCAAAACCTGCAACTCGCCTGGTTACTGTTCGCCATCCTACTTTTAGGCGGATGCGCAAGTACGGCCCGCTTCCCAGACAACCCCCCCCTGGTAGAAGCCAAACCAACAATGCACCCTCAAGTCCCTGAATCTACCCTCGTGATACTGACCATATCGGGCGGTGGAAGCCGGGCATCGGCGTTTGCCTATGGGGTACTGGAGGCACTCTGGCAGACCCCCGTATACGATGATGCCAACTCACCTTCGCTCTTAGATAAAGTCAATCTTATATCGGCGGTCTCCGGGGGTAGCATCATCGCCGCCTATTATGGATTACACGGGGATAGACTGTTCCGCGACTTTCGATCTGACTTTATAGATCAGGATGTTCGCAGTGAGTTGCGCCAGCGGATGTTATCACTTGAAAACCTCTCCAGGCTCTCTTCCACAACCTTTGGCTCCGGCGATATTCTGGATGAGTTCTTCCGTGAGAAGCTCTTTGGTGAACACACGCTCAGCGAGCTATTCGATGAACAAGGTCCGATGGTGATCATCAACGCCACGGATCTCTTCAAAGGGAGCCGCTTTGGATTTACGCCCGAGTTTTTTTCTCTGATCTGCTCCGACACACAACAATTTCCTGTTGCACGGGCTGTCGCAGCATCCAGCGCCGTTCCGCTCATCTTCACACCAGTGACTATGACCAACCGCGCGGGGAATTGTAACTACCCCGTGCCCCAATGGGTTCACAGTGGCTTAGCCGAAAAGAATACCAACCCACGCCGCCATCGACTGGCGCAGATTTGGAGCCGCTACCTGAATCAGACCGAGCACCCCTATATTCACCTATTGGATGGTGGACTTTCCGATAACCTGGGGCTTCGGGCGATTATGGATCAGGTGATTATTCACGATGGCCTGATCAATACACTGAAAAACCACTCGCTGAATGGCGTTCGTCGTATCGTGTTGATTGAAGTTGATGCGGCCGCCCGTCTACCCACCGAATGGGAAAAGATGCCAAGCCATCCTCCCCAGTCAGTCATCCTCGATGCTGCCAGCACCACACCTCTGAGCAACTATAATTTTGAGACCAAGGCCTATCTGCACAGCCATATGACCCCTTGGCTGGAACAGAAAAGGGGGCCAGAGGAGTGTCCGGATCAAACAGATTGTCGACTGGAACTCTACTTTATTAATGTAGATCTGGAGGATGCCACTGAACAGCTTAATGGTCAGGCATTGTCGAGTATTCCCACTGATTTCAATCTGCCAGAACAGGGCGCCGACCAGCTCATCCGAGCCGGACAGCGACTGCTGCGTGAGCATCCGGAGTTCAAGCGTCTGTTAGGAGAAATGTACCCGGGAAATTGAGGCTGTTTCTATGAATACCAGAAGTGTTGACCCGGTAAAAACGCTTATCCCTTGGCCCCATAATGGCGTTCAACATACTGCGCTACTAATGCCTGAAACTCCTGCGCAATATGATCACCTTTCAGGGTGACGGTCTTCTCTCCATCCTCATAGACTGGCGCTACCGGGACCTCCCCACTCCCCGGAAGACTGATCCCGATATTGGCATGTTTGCTCTCACCAGGACCGTTAACAACACAACCCATGACTGCTACATTCATCGCTTCCACACCCGGATACTTGCCACTCCAGAGTGGCATTTGGTCGCGAAGATACTGCTGGATCTCTTGGGCCAGTTGCTGAAAAAAGACACTACTGGTACGACCACAGCCTGGGCAGGCTATCACCATCGGGGTAAATGAGCGCAGCCCCATCGACTGCAGAATCTCTTGCGCCACCTGCACCTCTTGGGTTCGAGCGCCACCCGGCTCTGGAGTCAGAGAAATGCGAATGGTGTCCCCAATCCCCTCCTGCAGCAACACAGCCAAGGCAGCCGTAGACGAGACAATACCCTTTGAACCCATACCGGCTTCTGTCAGCCCCAGATGCAGGGCATAGTCACAACGACTTGAAAGCGCTCGGTACACACCGATCAAATCCTGCACGCCGCTCATCTTGCAAGAGAGAATGATCCGATCTCGCCCCAGCCCAAGTGCTTCCGCCCGACGGGCATTATCCAGGGCAGAAACAACCATGATCTCCCGGGTAATTTGGTCGTTATCCAAGGGCTGGGACGACTGCGCATTCTCATCCATCATGCGCACCACCAGCTCCTGGTCCATACTACCCCAGTTAACACCGATACGAACGGCCTTGTCATAACGGCAGGCCAACTCAATCATCGATGCAAATTTCTCGTCCCTATTGGCACCGCGCCCCACATTTCCAGGGTTGATCCGGTATTTGTCGAGTGCCTCGGCACATTCAGGATATTTTTGCAGCAGCTTATGGCCGTTGAAATGAAAATCACCCACAAGCGGAACATTAACACCCCGCTTATCCAGCCCCTCACGAATAGTTGCGACTGCTCGCGCCGCCTCTTCCGTGTTCACGGTGATTCGAACCAGTTCAGAACCCGCCTTATGCAGTTGGGCAACCTGGTTAATGGTGGCAGCGGCATCGGCCGTGTCAGTATTGGTCATTGACTGCACCACAACTGGCGCAGATCCACCCACCATGACACCGCCAACACGAACAGTCACGGTAGAGGCACGCATCATTTGGGAGCTAGACATGGACGCTTATTACTCAACAAACTTGATCGCAACACCTGTACCCGACTCAACACGCACAACTACTGCCCGCTGCGGAATGGGATCTTCGATATCCATGGCCTCCACTTCTACCACATCATCGACGGCAGGTAGAGGCTCATCCATAACAATCAGATAGAGTCCGCCATGAGAGAGGTCACGGGTATAAACATCCCTAACCCTCCCTTCAGCGTCCGTCAACCTGACATTGGAGCGGAGTGCAAAGCGGGGATGCTCACGATTATCTGCGGAGGGTGCCATCAATCAAATCGCTCCTGTTAGCTCTTTTTCAGTCTTGAGGCCACACGCAGTCGTAATGCGTTGAGCTTGATAAAACCACTCGCATCCTTTTGATCATAGGCACCGGCATCATCCTCAAAGGTAGCAATGCTGGCATCGAACAGACTGTTGGTATCCGACTTACGACCCGCCACAATGACATTGCCCTTATACAGCTTCATACGGACCACACCATTCACGACCTGCTGGGTATGGTCGATCAATGCCTGCAGTGCTTCTCGTTCAGGACTCCACCAGTAGCCGTTGTACACAATACTGGCATATTTTGGCATCAGCTCATCTTTAAGGTGGGCTGCTTCACGATCCAGCGTCAGTGACTCAATCGCACGATGCGCTTTCAGCATAATGGTGCCGGCCGGGGTTTCATAACAACCGCGCGATTTCATACCGACATAGCGATTTTCAACGATATCATCACGGCCGATACCATTCTCACCACCAACCTTATTGAGATGCACCATCACCTCAGCAGCACTCATTGGCTTGCCATCAATGGCGACAATGTCGCCTTTGGCATAGGTCAGTTCGACATAAGTGGGCTCATTCGGTGCCTGCTCCGGTGATACTGTCCAGCGCCACATATCTTCTTCCGGCTCTGCCCAGGGATCTTCAAGGATATCTCCTTCGTAGGAGATATGCAGCAGATTGGCATCCATAGAATAAGGCGACTTCTTGCCCTGCTTGACATAGTCGATCTGGATGCCGTGATCTTCCGCATATTTCATCAGCTTCTCACGGGAGAGCAGATCCCACTCACGCCAGGGAGCAATCACATGAACATCCGGCTTAAGGGCGTAAGCACCCAGTTCAAAGCGAACCTGGTCATTACCCTTGCCCGTCGCACCATGCGAAATGGCATCGGCACCCGTCTCATTGGCAATCTCAATCAGGCGTTTAGCGATCAGGGGACGAGCGATAGAGGTACCCAGAAGGTATTCGCCTTCATAGATGGCATTGGCTCGAAACATGGGGAAGACAAAATCGCGAGCGAACTCTTCAGTGAGATCGTCGATGTAGATCTCTTTGACACCGGCGGCCTCTGCTTTCGCGCGGGCCGGTTCCAACTCTTCGCCCTGACCGATATCAGCCGTGAAGGTAACGACCTCACAATCGTACTCTTCCTTAAGCCACTTGAGGATGATGGAAGTATCCAGACCACCTGAATATGCAAGTACGACCTTCTTAACGCCAGACGCTGACATGGGTAAACTCCGTAGAATGCTGCCGACAATACGGCAATCGAGCCAAGATAAGCGGCATATTATAGCGCAGTTGGCTGGCTTTTTTACCACCTGTTCAGATGGGTTTTCACGCTATTACCTTATTCAGCGACCTTGGCGTCGCCAGCGCCTGACAATGGCCTCTACATCAATGGTATCCGGACCATCCCGCCACATATTAAAGAAGTCGATATCATTACTGTTGGGTTCCGGGCTTGGACGGTGGAACTGGAAGCGTGTCGGCAGAGGCACCGCCTCGCCCAACGCCATAGCCTCACCTCGGCCAAGTGCGGCCAGGATATTGACCAGATTGGATTCAGCGTCTGGCACCAAATCACGAATGTACTGCTGATCATCGGGGTTGGTTACCCGCAGGCAGATAAAGCTGCTGCACTGAGCAAGCACGGTTTCGGAAAGCTCATGGGGCCTCTGACTCACGACCGCCAGCCCGACACCGTACTTACGACCTTCCTTGGCGATCCGCTCCATTGAGCGCCGGGTCCCCTCAAACTGGGTGCCCGCCTCCCTTGGGATATAGTTGTGCGCCTCTTCGCAGACCAACAGAATCGGAAACTCACGGGACTGTGGGTTCCAGTAATTGAATTCAAAAGCGAGGCGTCCTATCTGCGCTGAGACGGTGGGGCGTACATCAAACGGCACCGAGCTAAAATCGATCACGGTTATCTGCCGTTTTGGCTCAACCAGACCGACAAACTCCCTTAACAGATCAGCCAGGGTATCCGAAGATTTACGGCGCTTAGGCTTGAACAGAAAATCATAGCGGACGTCATTAAAGCGGCTCTGCAGTTTGATTAAAAATTCATCAAACTGACCATACAGCGCACCTTTAACCTTACCAAAATCCGTAACCTGTTCATTGGCGCGCTTAAACTGCTGGAACAACTCCGACAGTGAAAAATAGACAGGAGAATCGATGGAGATATGGGCATCCTCCATACCAGTGTTGGCCTTTCGCCGTAACACCAGGAGGAGTTCTCGTAGAAATGCCATCTGAGTGGATGATTTACTATCCTCCCGGTCAATCAGCAGGTCGACCAGCTCGCCGTAGGTCAGCAACCAGTAGGGAATCTCCAGATTACGGGCATCAATATACCGGTAAGTCCCCTCGGTAAATGCGGAGTGCTCTTGCTCGCCCTCGCGCCAGACATACTCCCCATGCAGATCCAGGAGGATCACATGAGCTTTAGGCATCACTTTGACCGTACGCTGAAGAATGCTCGCTACCGCCCAGGATTTACCCGCACCGGATTGTCCCAAGATCGCCATGTGTCGACCGAAAAGCGCCGTCGGATTTAAACAGACGCCTAAAGAGGTGAGCGAGGGTAAGAATCCCAACTCAAAACCTGTAGATTGGAACTTTTTAAACAGTATGGCGATCTCATCCGGCCGAACGACATGCACTTCTGCCCCAGGCGTCGGGTAATGAATAACACCGCGGTGGAAACTGCGATTTTCATCCAGCTCGCCCAGTGGCACCAGCGTCATCATCCCACGGACGCCACCCGCATTGACCGCATACTCTTGGCCGGCGCCGATGACCATGGTGACCACCTCGACACCACGCTGCTTGACCATGATGTAGGTGCCCAGCTGTCCAACTGCAACCTCATTCCCCCCTGATGAAACCATTGGGAAATCATCACCATCCATCAACGTGAGCTCGGCGATCATGATATTTTCACGTACTTCGGTAACTCTACCGATCAGGGTTTCCGCATTTGCCGTCATTGTTCTTACCCATTCCTGGTTAGTAACGTTTGTTATTTTTTCTCTGGATATGCCTGTTCCTGAAGAATACTCCACATTAACACGGTTTGTTGTGAAATATTATCCAGGATAGAACAGGGAATAACGGCAAGGCTGGAAATCAGAATTTCGTAAGAAACTCATCCAGCAGTTTGGCGAAGGCCTTGGGCTGCTCGGCATAGACCCAATGGCCCGCCTCAGATACAACTTGCATTTGGGACTGGGGAAATAGACGCCGAATCACAGGACGAGACGCCGGCTGCACATAATCTGATTTTCCGCCGTAGATAAAGAGGGTCGGGCCGCTATACGAGGGGGTATTCTCAAGTGGGAAACCGACTATTTCAGACATGCCTTTGGTAAGACTCGCAAGATTCATGCGCCAGCCCCATTCACCGTCGACATTCTGTAGGTTTTGCAACAGAAACTGCCTCAGACCCACTTCATCGATAGAGCGCGCTAGAATAGCGTCCGCCTCAGCACGACTTCCCACACTGCTCTCATCTACGGCATGCAGCGCCTGGTAGATCAAATCGAATCGATTCGGATAGGCAACGGGCGCAATATCCACCACCACCAGCGCCGTGACCCGCTCTGGTTTATCGAGGGCCAACCACATAGCCGCCTTACCACCCATGCTATGGCCAATCAGCAGGGCTGAATCCAAACCCTGTTCATCGATGAGCTTATCTATATCACGGGCGAGTGCTGGATAACTCACATCATCATCGTGAGGTGAGCGCCCATGATTGCGCAGATCAGGCACCAATACATGGAAGCGTTCAGACAGACCCTTGGCAATAGTCATCCAGTTTGAAGAGGAACCCAGCAGGCCATGCAGCAGTATCAGCGTAGGGTGGCGATTGGAGTAACTGCCAAATTCCCGGTAATTCAGTCTCATTGTTTTTACCCGACTAGAAATAGAAACGGCGCAGCGTTGCGGGAAACTATGCCCCCGCAAACCTGCGCCGTTTAATCATACAGCCTTAGCGTTTTTTCGGCGGCATCAGATCGGTAATGGAACCTTCCGCCATCTCCGCAGCGAAACAGATGGTTTCATTGAGGGTCGGGTGCGGATGAATCGTCAGGCCAATATCCTCTGCATCGGCACCCATTTCCAGCGCCAGCACGGTTTCACCAATCAGCTCACCGGCATTCACTCCAACAATGCCAGCACCCAGTATCCGCTTAGTCTCTGGATCGAACAGCAGTTTGGTCAATCCCTCTTCACGTCCGATACCCAGGGCACGCCCGGAGGCCGCCCAAGGGAATGCGGCCTTTTCGTAGGCGATGCCTTTTTCCTTGGCCTCGGTTTCAGTCAATCCCATCCAAGCTACTTCTGGATTGGTATAGGCAACAGATGGAATGGTCAGTGGATCAAACAGGGCATGATGACCCGCAATAACTTCCGCAGCGACCTTTGCTTCATGGGTCGCTTTGTGAGCCAACATGGGGTTACCCACCACATCACCAATAGCGAAGATATTGGGTACATTGGTACGCATATGCTGATCGACCTGAATAAAGCCGCGCTCATCCACATTGACACCCGCCAGATCAGCACCCACCAGTTTTCCGTTTGGCACGCGCCCAACAGCGACCAAAACCTTGTCATAGACGACGGATTTATCGGGAGCATTCTTACCCTCAAATGTCACCTTAAGCCCACCTTTCTGTGCCTTGATCTCGGTCACCTTGGTATCAAGCATGATGGCATTAAACTGATCCTTGAGACGCTTCTGCAGGGGGCGAACCAAATCGGTATCACAGCCGGGAATCAGGCTGGACTGCAATTCAACCACGTCAATCTGACTGCCAAGCGTGGCGTAAACCGTACCCATTTCCAGTCCGATGATACCGCCACCAACGACCAACATCTTTTTCGGAATATCTTCCAGAGCAAGGGCGCCCGTGGAATTAATCAGACGCGGATCGTCATTGGGAAAACCGGGAATGGCTACAGGGCGTGAGCCACAGGCAATGATGGCATTTTCAAAACTGACCGTGACCTTTCCCTCAGGAGTATCGACTGTGATCTTATTCGGGCCTTCAAATTGACCCCAGCCATTCACAACCTCGACCTTGCGTTGTTTTGCAAGCGCAGCGAGACCTTGAGTCAACTTGCTGACCACCTTGTCTTTGCCAGCGCGCATCTTATCCAGGTCAATTTTTGGTTTACCAAAACTGATGCCCATGTGCTCGATTTCAGCCGCCTCATTAATGATAGCTGCTGAGTGAAGCAGGGCTTTTGAAGGAATACAGCCGACGTTCAGACAGACGCCTCCCAGATTGGAATGCTTTTCTATCAGCACAACCTTTTTACCCAGATCAGCGGCACGGAAGGCGGCTGTGTAGCCGCCAGGCCCTGCACCAAGGACAACCACTTCAGTCTGGATATCTAGAGCGCCTTTTGCGCTATTGGAGCCGGATTCGTTTTTCATCTCTTCTGCTTCACCCTATGCAATTTCCACAATTCAGGATAGCCCATTCTTCCCCTGCCCTTGCAAAGCACTCATTCGAAGAACAGTCCTACAAATGGGTGATCAGGTTATCCGCGCCGTAACTTCGAGCCTGTTTTTCTAAAAAACACGCTAAAAAAAGAAAACCACAAAAAATCTTCTGTAAAATATTTGGATATTCGTACTAATTAAATATTTTTACCTGCAAAAACAAGCAAAGGGTAGCCTATTCATCGATAAATTGAAATTATAAATTACCCCAAAACCCTTATTTACCTTGATTTAAGCAAAAATAGTCTGGAAAACAGCGGGTATCAGAAAAATAATCTGGCCACTTTTCGAGAGTGGCCGGGGCATCCGCGAAGTTGATCAATGCTTCAATGCTTGAGGAGTAGGCGTTAATCGAGCCGCAAAGCCTTTAAATGATGTGTCCCATACCTTAATTGAAGAAGGATCAAGCAAGGGGAGGCAGAACACATAGCTGGGCAGAGGAGAAATAATATGCCACTGAAGGGAGCATAAAAAACGCCTCAGGAGGAATCCGTGAGGCGTTTCTGGTACATCAGTCATCGGGGATCACCCCAACGACCTAAGCAATATCAGATATCGCGGCGCAACTGACGACGGGCTTCCATCTCTTTACGCAGCGTTTCCTGTTGCTCTTTTGCAGAAGCGCGCTGGGCTTCAACACGCTTAAGCATCTCGTCACGACGAGCCTGCATCTGTTTCTGCATTTCATCACGCTGCGCCTGAATATCAGCAGGCAATTCGAACGGACGAGCTACTGTGTTCATCAACGGCTGAGGCTGAGCGGATGCAAATTGCTCGGCAAACTTACGCTGTGCCTCTACGGCATCCTGCATGGCCTTGACCTGCTGTTCAGCAAAGGCTTGCTGTTGTTGCTCCATCGCCTTCTGCTGCTCTTCCGTCATTGGTGCAACTGGGGCGTAGACTCCACCGTAAGGATAGCCATAGTAGGGTTGGTTATAGCCATACCCATCGCCATAGCCTGAAAAACGACTGCGAGCGCTGAAACTCATATTGAATGATCCGTCGGCTACACCATCACCAAAACCATCACCCAGACCATTCCAGGGACCACCCCACCATGCACTGGCTGTCATTGAAACTGTTGTAAGGGCCGCGGCAGCGACCAGCGTTGCAATCTTCTTCATAATACTATCCTTCTGATCTGCGACCCGATTCCTAACGACTATCTACTAATCCGCCTGGAATAACAGATTGTCCCGTCAGGAACCGATTTGAATTATTTAGGTACGTCCTTGTACCAAATCCTTCCGTGGGAGATGTCGATCTAACTGACCCTTAGATTACTTCGCAGGGGCAGGAGCGGCCTGTGGCGCTACGGGTGCTACTGGATAACCATAAGGTGCACCATAGGCGCCATATGGGGCATAACCATAAGGTGCGCCATATGGACCATAGCCATAGTAAGGGTTGTTATAACCATAACCTCTGCCGGTTCCATAAACATTGCTGCGACCACTGAAGTTCATGTTGAAGTCACCAGCGCCGTCTCCGAAGCCATCACCCAGACCATTCCAAGGACCACCACCCCAAGGACCACCCCACCATGCAGAAGCAGAAGCGGAAGAAGCAAGAAGAGCGGCAATTGCAGCAGCTTTAACAAATTTGTTCATTTCATTTCTCCGTAAATATCTATTCGACTTGATTCCGATGGGAAAGCCTGGATACAGCCTCGCTTTCTTGAGTAAAAGAATATTAGCATTTACTTAATCTGTATAATTCTAATTTTTTATAGATATATAAGCGTTTTAAATCACATCGACATTTTTCGGGGTCTTAACGAAAAACCCCTCCACGATGGGAGGGGTTTAGATAAACAATATCGAGGCTAATAGGCTGGCTCAGGCGGTGGCGCGCCATCATAGACATCATTCCGACGCTTCTGCAGATAGGCATCGCGCTGGAACTCATAGGGATCCAGTGCTGCCTCTTCCAAGACACGACTGGCACTCAACAGATCAGCACGGGTATCAATGGCACGTAACCCAATGAGGCTATTACGCCAGTGATTAGGTTTCACATAACGAACCGGGTCAGTATACCAGTCCACGACCATGCCAACGGTGTCACGGCCACTGCTTGGACCAAAGAAAGGTAAAACTATATAAGGCCCCGGATCCATACCCCAGGCACCCATGGTCTGCCCGAAGTCTTCACCATACTTCTGCATATTCATGTTGCTGGCAACATCAATGAAGCCCAGTAAACCGATAGTGGAGTTGACCAGTACACGACCAACATCGGTGGCGGCGCGCTCAAGTTTAAACTGCAACAGATTATTGATGGCAGAACCAACGTCGGCAAGATTACCAAAAAAATTGCTAATCCCTGTATCGACCGGAGCAGGAGTGATCGCCTTATAGCCTTTTGATATAGGTTTCATCAAAATATCATCCAGACCCTCATTAAATGAGTACATCGCCCTATTGAAACCCTCGACAGGATCCCGCGGATCCTGATAATCGCCCGTGCTTGCACAGCCCGACAACGCAACCGCAAGCAAGGTAAGCAGTGTTATTTTAAACTGCTTAAATAGACGTTCACCCTTCATTTATTCTTTATCCTTAGTAGATTCAGGTTTTCAACTGCACACTAAAGTGCCATACGTTCCCCCAAGCACTGGCGGAATTTATCATACTTGACTATCTGACACATCCATAAAACATAATTATCAGTATAATCTGACGATTTTATAACCGCGCTGCTCTAGCAATCTGAGCATCCCCTTTTCACCGGGCAGATGTAGTGCGCCAACCGCAACAAACAGTCCGCCTTCAGCAAAGGGCTCATGCAGTCGATCCACCATCCGCAGATTCCGCTCATCCACAATTCTCGACTGAAACAGCTTACCCAGCTCCTGATCACCCGCTTGACTGAGTTGATCATTCAACGCCATCAGTGCCTTCAGATCCCTTTTGAGATAGTTTTCCAGCAGTGCTTGAAAGATTGTCGGCAGCTTGTCGAGATTATTGAGTGTCTCACGCAAGAAAGTAATCTGATCGATTTCCGATAACGTATCAAAAAGATCAAGTTGCTCTTTAGCTGTCTCCAACCCGGCCACTTTTTTATTGAGTTGAACAGCCCTCTGGTAAAGCACCAGGTCCATGAATTGACCACTTTTAGCGACCGGCATACTCAACATCATGGCCAGCGCCCAGGGCTTATAGTACCGTACCGCTACCTCCGGCAGTCCCAGTACAGACACGGCTTCCACCGCCTGCTGGTAGAGCGATGGACCCAATATCTGGGGCAGTTCCCGACCATCATCAATGAACATAGCGGTCATAGCCGTCATTAGATTGGCCGCGCCCATATCAATTTCCACATAGAGCGTTGAGGCACCCAAAAACGCCTGTTCCACTTCATGCGGTAGACTAAGTACCCGCTCATCATCAGAGTGGATGGTGCCAAACAGATAGCTGACGGGTTTTCCTGGCGGTGTTATTTTAAACAGGAGCCCCTGAGAAAAGGGCATCGCTCCCGCCACTGCTGAACCTTGCCAACAAAGCAGTGAGATCGATATTGATACCAGAAGACTAAATAGTATCCGCCTGGTCGAGTTGAATTGCAGCATAAGCAGAAGCCCTAACTAAAATCGCTTTTTATCAAAAAAGACTAGCATACCGAAACCTCTGCACCATGAGATTTATCTAAGTTGTGAGGTTCCGATCGAAAACAGCCCCCGATTCCATTATCCTGTGCGCCTATGACTGACTACCCCTACAATCCCGCCATATCACAACGCTTCCGTGGATTTCTTCCTGTGGTTGTTGATGTGGAAACCGCTGGGTTCAATGCTGAGACAGATGCCCTTCTTGAAATTGCTGCTGTCATCCTGACGATGGATGATGACGGTTTTTTACACCCCACCCCTTGCCATGCTGCCCATGTCCAACCGTTTCCAGGTGCCAACCTGGAACCGAAGGCATTGGAGTTTAATGGTATAGACCCTGATCACCCGTTCCGAAATGCCTTACCCGAGAAAGAGGCGCTCAATGATCTGTTTACCCCTATCCGCAAGGCCGTAAAGGCGAGTGAATGCAATCGCGCAATTCTAGTCGGTCACAACGCCTTTTTTGACCTGGGCTTTTTGAATGCCGCCGTTGCCCGTACCGGCATCAAGCGAAACCCGTTCCACCCCTTCAGCACATTTGATACGGTGTCACTTTCAGGCCTCGCCTTTGGTCAAACCGTATTGGCGAAGGCTGCCATGACAGCAGGAATAGAGTGGGATAACAGTGAGGCCCACTCCGCCATCTATGATACAGAAAAAACCGCCGAGCTATTCTGCACCATTGTTAATCAGTGGCAGCGCTGTACGAATGGAAACACTTGGCTAAAAACCGAAGATAAACGAGCCTGAACAGTCCAAGAAAAAGCCGGCAACACCGTACGGTGTTGCCGGCTTTTTTCAGTAAATCAATTACGACTTGCTGGCAGCGGCCTCAGCCGTCATTTTCTGCAGCTCACCGGTCTGGTGCAGCTCCAGCGTAATATCACAACCACCCACCAGTTCACCCTTTATATAGAGTTGAGGAAAGGTTGGCCAATCGGCAAATCGAGGGAGATTCTCAAAAATCTCCGGATCGGCCAGAATGTTGACGTAAGCGAACTCAACACCGCAATCCTGCAGGGCAGCCGCAGCACGAGATGAAAACCCGCACTGAGGGAACTGGGGGGTTCCCTTCATGTAAAGCACGATAGGGTTGTTATCAACCTGTTCTTTAATTCGCTCTAAAACGTCCATCACTCACCTCTAAAATTGATACATAATCTGAGCGCTATATTGGGTTATTCTAGCCATTTTTCAAGTCTACATCACATTTAAACGGCATAGACCACCCCCTTTCATAGCTTCACATACGACTTAAAATGGCTTTCCCGCCCCAATCACCGTAGTGATCAGGCCCAGGACCAGATTCATTCCGATAATTCTTCGTATCACCAACAATTGCGCGCCCGCTGCCGGCAAATCACCGGCCTTCAAGTGCTGCCCCATCTGCCGGTAGGGGAGGAAATAGATATAGCAAAACAGCGCCACCATGATCAGGGCAATGGCGTGCATGATATGCACATAGACGCCGGCCTGGGCACCTAAGATACCCATCAAGATGGCATACCCACTGAAAAGAATCAGTCCGATAGCCACCCAAACCCAAGGGAAAAAACGATCCAATGTGCGTTTCATCAGTGGTAACCGATGCGGTGGTTCCAGCACCTCTACCGCCGCCGGGCGTAACGCCATGTGGGCAAAAAACATCCCCCCCACCCAGACAATCACACCCAGCAGATGCAGTGTTATATAAGCTGATAACATTTTGAACTCCTTTCTATTTACAGCGATTAAGAGTGGAAATCTGGACTAATGTCCATCGACATTACGTTGTAGCCAGTATTCCAGCAACGTCAGATGCCATAATTTACTGCCCAAGAGCCTGGTATGATGCATCTCTGGGGCAGACAGCAGCAGATCGATATAGGCGCGTGAATAAAGCCCCCGCTCGCGACAGGCACGCGATTCAAGAATATCCCGCATAAAGTGTAAAAAATCCCCGCGCACGTATTTTAATGCGGGCATGGGGAAATATCCCTTTGGACGGTCAATAACGGCATCTGGCAGTATCCCCCGGGCCATCGCTTTCAATGGGTATTTGCCCCCTTCCCGAAGTTTTAGCTCAGGCGGGCACTGTGCCGCCAATTCAACCAGCTGCTGATCCAGAAAGGGCACCCTGGCTTCCAACCCCCAGGCCATGGTCATATTGTCCACCCGCTTCACCGGATCATCGACAATCAGGGTGGTGGTATCAAGTCGCAACACCGCATCCATAAAGGTATCTGCCCCCGGCTCATCCAGGCGTTGAGCGATCATCTGGGTGGTGTGATCTTCACCGCGAAATTCCGGCGTGACCATGCGGCAGAACTCTTCGTGGTCCCGATCAAAATAGTGACGGGCAAAACGTTCCACGGCTGCTCCCTGCTTTTCTTCCATCATACGGGGATACCAGAAATAGCCGCCAAACACCTCATCCGCGCCCTGCCCTGACTGCACTACCTTGATCTGCTTTGAGACCTGCTCTGACAACAGATAAAACGCCACGGCATCCTGACCAAACATCGGCTCAGCCATCGCATCTACCGCCTCTGGCAGACGCTTCAACACTTCGTCGTTGGGGATAAGGTATTTATGATGATCCGTGGCATAACGCTCGACCACTTGATCGGAATACTCAAACTCACTGCCTTTTTCATCGGGATGATCTTCGAATCCGACCGAGAAAGTGCGCAGATCAGAGACCCCCGCCTCCGCCAACAGGGCAACCAGCAGACTCGAATCCAGCCCCCCCGAGAGTAGTACACCAACAGGAACATCCGATATCTCATTGCGCTTCTGTACGGCCTGGCGAAGACTATCGTGAATCGCCTCAAGCCACTCACCATCGCTGCGGGGTTTGGAGGGTCGTGTGGCCTTCAGCTGCCAGTACCGGCGTTCCGTTATTTTTCCGTCTGCATCGATACGCAGGCAGTGACCGGGCGCCAGCTTGCGTACCCCGTTAAGTACTGTTCGAGGGGCGGGTATGACTGCATGCAAGGTGAACTGATGATGCAACGCCACCGCATCCAGGGAGGTATCAATCCCCCCAGAGACCAACAGTGCCTGGACATTTGAGGCAAAACGAAACAGGTCACCCGACTGAGTGTAATAAAATGGCTTGATACCCAGCCGGTCTCGCGCCATGAAAAGCTGCTGCTTATGCTGATCCCAAATCGCAAAAGCAAACATACCCTGTAGACGGTCAACACACTGCTCCCCCCAGGCATGCCATGCCTTGAGGATCACCTCACTGTCACCCTCAGAAAAGAAGTGATAGCCCTTCTGTTTTAGCTCTGCCCGCAGCGCTGGATAATTGTATATCGTGCCGTTAAATACCAGTGCCAGGCCAAGCTCCTGGTCCACCATCGGCTGATTGGCCCGCTCGGAAAGGTCAATAATGGCCAACCGTCGATGGCCAAAAGCAAGCGGTCCGTCGCTGTAACTTCCCTCATGATCTGGCCCGCGAGGAGCAAGCTTTCGCGTCATCCTTGCTATCGCCTCCAGATCAGGCCGGCCTCCATCCAGACGCAATTCACCACAAATACCGCACATAAAAAATCCTATCTAATAACGCATTCTCTCAGGCAGCACACCCGCCAGAGACAGCATGAATTAGCCTATTATAACCTTGCCTAAGCGGCATCGACACACTATAGATACTATGAGCACAAAGGAGTACCTTGAATGAAAATTAGGACTGGCTTTATAATACCAAGTAAAATACTATGTTATTACATTTTTAATTTTCAATCACCTAATCAAAATTAAGGAAGAAGCAAAATGGCATACGAACTTCCCCCACTACCCTACGGCCTGGACGCACTGGAACCGGTTCTGACAAAAGAGACCCTTGAGTTCCATTATGGCAAGCATCATCAGACTTATGTAACCAACCTGAACAATCTGGTTACAGGCACTGAATTCGAAGGTGCATCCCTGGAAGACATCATCCTGAAATCCTCGGGTGGCCTGTTCAACAATGCGGCCCAAATCTGGAATCACACCTTCTACTGGAACTGTCTCTGCCCCGGTGGCTCAGACGCCAGTAGTGAACTAGCGAGTGCAATCGATAGCACTTTCGGGTCTATGGATGAGTTCAAGAAAAAATTCTCCGCCTCTGCCGCGGGCAATTTTGGCTCTGGCTGGACCTGGCTGGTAAAGAACAGTGAGGGCGGTCTGGAGATCGTCAACACCTCCAATGCGGGCAACCCGATGACGGATAGCAAGACCCCACTACTGACCATCGACGTGTGGGAGCACGCCTACTACATCGATTACCGTAACGCTCGCCCGAAATACCTCGAGTCCATCTGGGGAATTGTCGACTGGAAGGCTGTTTCGGCCAATTTTGCGGGCTAAATTGTCCCATCAATCCCCTCTCTTCCCAGTCAGGAAGAGAGGGTAACCCCCTCATAAAATTCCGCAAAAACACCTCTTGAAATTGCTAAATACCACCCTATATTTTTAGTGGGAATAGCTAATTTACCGGAGGTTTCAAATGACGCGCATGACATCTGATCCCTGGCAGCTGATGAGGCTTTGGCAGGATGATCTAAGCCGCGGGACACGCAATAACCTGGCACAAAGGGATGACTCCAGCGTTCTAGGTGGCGACTGGACGCCCGCAATTGATATTAAGGAAGAAGACGATCGCTATGTACTCCATGCCGACATTCCGGGAGTAGAACCCGAGAAAATAGAGCTCTCCATGGAAGACGGCATGTTGACCATCAAGGGCGAAAAACGCCACGAAGTGACTGAAAACAAAGAGGGATTCAAGCGGGTTGAGCGCTCTTATGGCAGTTTCTATCGCCGCTTCAGTTTGCCGGACAATACCGATCCGGAACTGATCAAGGCAAGTGGTAAAGACGGTGTTCTTGAGGTAATCATTCCCAAGGTAGAGGCAAAACGATCGAAAAAGATTGAGATCCATCCCAAACGCGGGAGCTGAAAGTATTGCCGTTCCGGGGACAGATTCCCGGAACGGCAATCATTCTTTTTTCAGCGTCAAGGCTAGCTGATAAATACGGTTTTTCTTTATGCCGGTTATTTTCGCAGCAATCGCCGCCGCTTTTTTGGTAGGCATCTCTTCCAACAGAATCTCAATGATACGTTGCGCCTCAGGATCAATTTCATCCTCATTACGTGAAGCCCCCGCAATCAGAACAACAAACTCACCCCGCCGCTGATTAGCGTCTTCCTCAAGAATCTGGCATAGCTCATCCAATGAGTGGGAGAGTATGGTTTCATGCAGCTTGGTCAACTCCCGCGCAATCACGGCTTGCCGGTCTCCGCCAAACACGCGCGCCATATCGGCCAATGACTCCGTAATCCGGTGGCTTGATTCATAAAAAATCAGCGTCATTGACTCATTTTTAAGCCGGGAAAACTGGTCGCACCTGGCCGATGATGTTCTGGCAGGAAACCCTTCGAATAAAAACCGATCCGTTGGCAACCCCGCCGCCGAAAGTGCGCAAATGACGGCACTAGGCCCTGGGATTGGGCAGACCCGCACACCCGCCTGCTGGCAGGCCCGCACCAAAGGAAAACCGGGGTCACTGATCAAGGGTGTGCCCGCATCAGAAATCAAAGCCAAGGAGCGACCGCTATCCAACTGATCCACCAGACGACTCACTAATTGCGATTCATTGTGTTCATGCAACGCCATTAACGGGGTAGTAATTCCCAGTGATTGCAACAGGGGGCGACTGTGACGGGTATCTTCTACAGCGATACAATCTACCGATGCCAACACCTCTTTTGCCCGTTCTGTGATGTCTGCACGGTTACCTATCGGCATCGCTACGATATATAACACCCCCTTATCCATTGACACGGCACACCCCAAAAAAAGATACTGTCTTGCTCAATCCTGCCTGCCCTGAAGCGACCATGCAACCTAGACATACAAACTTTCTCTTATCGCTCATCCTCCTGCTGCTTGTAATCGGCTGCGTTCCGTTACCCGGCGTAAGAGACGGTGACACCACAACAAACCTTCTGAATGAGCAAGCCAGCGCCCTGGAAGCTGCTGGAGATTACGCGGCTGCAGCGCGGTTATTTGAGGAATTGGCTAAGCAGACGTTACCCCCAGGGGATCAGGCACTGTTATTGAGGGCGGCGGAGAACTATTTCCACGCCGAAGAGAATGAACAGGCCGCGGCCCTTCTTGCACGGATCAACACCCGCGCTGCGCCCAATCTCGATTTCCCAAAACGGCTGTTGATTGCAGAGTTGGCCATCAGCAAGAGCAGACCTGATGAAGCATTATCACTGCTCAATGAAGGCATGCCCAGCGACACATCAAGTGATTTGCAACAACGCTTTCACGCAGTACGGGCGGAGGGATTCCGACTCGCAGGCAATCTACTTGAGAGTGCAAACGAATTGGGCGACCTCGATCTGCTGATCGAAGACATGGATAAACGCCTGGCAAATCAGCTTCTGATCATCCAGACACTCTCGGCACTTACAGATACCGCCCTTGACCTGCTCCAACCCAATCCTCCTGGCATTCAAGGAGGCTGGATGGCATTGGCTCGCATCATTAAGGGCCATACTGGCGGTACCTCGCGGATTCAGGAACAACTCAAACTTTGGCGTGAAAAATTCCCTAGCCATCCGGCCGTCCCCGGCTTACTCGAAGGTTACTTCGAAAAACTGGAGAGCCAATACAGACCACCAAACCATCTGGCCATCCTACTACCCAAGACCGGCCCCTATGCCAGCGCAGCAAAAGCCATACGGGATGGCTTTATGGCCGCCTACTACGAGCAACCCATTGAGAGCCGACCACGGCTGGTCTTTTATGACAGCAGTGATAGTGCAGACACCTGGCCGCTCTATCGCCAAGCGGTGGAGAGTGGTGCAGACATGGTCATTGGTCCGCTGAATAAGGACGGTGTATCACAACTGGCTAGGGCTGGTGAACTTGAAATCCCCGTTTTGGCCCTGAATCAGGTCCCACCCGAGACAACACCCCCGACCACACTCTATCAATTTGGTCTGGCGCCAGAAGATGAAGCCCGACAGGTGGCAGAACGTGCCTGGCTTGATGGACATACCAGCGCCATTGCCTTCACACCCAAGGGCGACTGGGGAGATCGGGTATTGAGTGCATTCAGAAATCGCTGGGAAAGATTAGGTGGAACGCTCAGCGAACAACAGCGTTACGACGCAAAAGAGGACGACTTTTCTGCGGCTATCCAAGCCCTGCTGAATCTTGATGAGAGCCAATCAAGACGCAGCAGACTACAACGGATACTCGGCCAGAAACTGGAGTTTGAACCACGTCGGCGCGACGATGCGGACTTTATATTCATGGCGGCCAATCCCTCCAAAGGGAGGCAGATTCGCCCACAATTCCAATTTCACCATGCCGCAAACCTACCGATCTATTCGACTTCAAGCATCTACACAGGATCACCAACGCCAGATGCTGATCAGGATCTCGAGGGGATAAAATTCCCGGACATCCCCTGGCTTCTGATCAATGAGGGAGACAGCCCTCTCTCAATGGACAAACTGGCCCAGATCCTTCCCGGCAGTAAAGGGGCCTATCGACGCCTCTACGCCATGGGTATCGACAGCTTCAAACTACTCCCCCACTTGGGGCGCCTGCAATCCTCTTCCAATGAGAGCATTGATGGCAAAACCGGCAATCTCTATCTTGACGGCATTCGCCAGGTTCACCGGCAACTGGTCTGGGCTGAAATGGTAAAAGGCAATCCTCGGGCCATTGGCTATGCCCCCCGAATGGCGACTATGGCCGAAGAGATGGAAGAGATTGCGGAAATAAAGCCCACACAACTACCTGAACAACCTGCAATGGACACCAAACCCGAACCCACTGGTTCAGGCGAGGGGTCGGCTGTAATTAAAGCTGCTGAATAAGCAATGAGCCATTTTTTCCAGGGCTGGAAGAGGGGTAATGAAGCTGAAAAGCTGGCGTGCAATTATCTGGAACAGCAGGGCCTGCGCATACTAGAGCGAAACTACCGCTGTAAAATGGGTGAGATTGACATCATCATGGAAGATCAGCGCACATTGGTATTTGTTGAAGTGCGCTATCGGAAGCAGAGCGCCTTTGGCTCAGCGGCAGAGAGTGTCACAACCAGCAAACAAAAGAAGCTCATCCGGGCCGCATACCATTATCTTGAGGCCCATAAGCGGCATAATTCAGTCTGTCGATTTGATGTATTGGCAATCACCGGGGCAGCGAATGAGCATATCGAATGGATTCCCAATGCATTTCAGCAGGAACTTGTTTAAATGAATCTGATCGAACACATCAACAACATATACAGTCAGAACGTCCAGGTACAGATGGACTCCCTCTCCGAGCTGGCTCACCCGATTGCTTCATGCGCGGAGTTGATCGTCAACAGACTGCTGGAAGGGGGGAAAATACTCACGTGTGGTAATGGAGGTTGCGCTGGGAATGCCCAGCATTTCTCATCAATTATGCTGAATCGCTTTGAACGAGAGAGACCGGGGCTTCCTGCTGTAGCATTGACGACTGACTCATCGACCCTTACAGCCATTGCCAATGACTATGACTATGATGAGGTCTTTGCAAAGCAAGTGAGGACACTGGGCCACCCCGGTGATCTACTGCTGGTTTTCACCACCAGTGGTAACTCTGAAAACATTAATGCCGCGATTCAGGTAGCCCATGAGCGTAAAATGCTTGTCATTGCATTGAATGGACGGGACGGAGGACGATTATCCGGTTTACTGCTTGAAGGGGATGAAGAGCTTTGTGTTTCAAGCGATTCCACCGCCCGGATATTAGAGGCCCATCTCCTCATCATCCACTGCTTGTGTGATTTAATAGACAGACAACTCCTTGGACACTAAGGGAATAACGGAGAAACCCATGCGTAGATTACTACCCCTTTTTATACTTTTCTCAATTAGCCTGGGCTTACTGCAAGGCTGTGCCACCGCCGTTGTTGGAGGCGCCGCGACAGGCGCATCTGTCATTCACGACCGTCGATCTGCCGGAACCATACTGGATGACAAAACCATCACCATAAAAATCATGAATGAACTGCTTCAACAGCCTGAACTAAGGGAACACAGCAGCATGAGTGCGAGCGCTTACAACCACTTGGTCCTATTGACTGGCCAAGCTGAAAGTGAAAGCTATCGGTCTCAATTCGAGCAGATCGCCTCAAACACACCGATGGTTAAACGGACAATTAATGAGGTGCAAGTTGGCCCCAACGCCACATTAACGCAGCAGAGCAAGGACACCTGGATCACCTCCAAGGCAAAGATAGAACTGTTCAATATCGACCTCCCCGGCTTCGACCCTACACGGGTAAAAGTGATCACCGAAAAGGGCGTCGTCTATCTAATGGGCATGGTGACGCCAGAAGAGTCCACTGCCGTGGTAGAAAAAATCCGTTACCTGGATGGCGTAGTGAAAGTGGTAAAGGTCTTTGAGTACCTCTGAAAAGGGCATTGAAAATCCCATAACCGATAGCGTCCGACAAGCATTAGCCGGAATTGTCGGCGAAACGGCCGTATTGACTAAGCCGGGGGATTGCTGGCCCTATGGTTACGATAACAGCCGTCGGCACGCCCTGCCCCACGCAGTAGTTTTCGCTACCACCCATGATCAGGTTAAGCAGATTGTACAACTCTGCTATGATCAGCGGATCAATCTGATCGCACGGGGCAAGGGAACCGGCACCACTGGTGCGACCGTGCCGGACCGTGGCGGTATCGTACTCTCCCTCGAACGAATGGACCGGATCATTGAGATTGATCCGGCCAATCGCATTGCGCGGGTTGAGCCTGGCGTTACCAATCTGGCGCTGCAGCAAGCACTCGAACCTCATGGGTTTTTCTGGCCCCCCGATCCCACCAGCGCCGCCGTCTGCACGATCGGCGGTAATCTTGCCTACAATTCAGCGGGCCCTCGCGCTGTAAAATACAACACACCCCGGGAAAACACCCTTGGATTGCGCGCAGTGATCGGGACAGGCGAAGAAATAAGAACGGGTGTCATCACCACCAAAGGCGTGGTGGGATATGATCTGACCCGATTGCTGATCGGATCAGAAGGCACCTTGGCCATCATCACCGAGGCCGTGCTAAAACTGACCCCCCTACCGGAGGCAAAGGCTACCGTTCAAGCAACCTATGAGGATATGCATGCCGCTGCCCGGGCGGTCTCTGCCATTATGGCCCAACCCATTACACCCTGCGCGCTGGAGTTCATGGATGGTGCGGCCATAGCGATGGTACGCAGTTACTCTGACCTGGATCTACCGGACAATGTAGGTGCCTTGCTCATGATAGAGGTGGATGGCCCGGCTCACGGTCTCACCGAGTCCACGGCCTCTGTCATTCAGGCAGCCCGAGTTGAGGGCATTGTGGCGATAAAGACCGCAGAGAACGCGGCAGAGGTGGAGAAGCTATGGCTGACCCGCAAGGCCCTGTCACCAGCACTACGAAACATTGCCCCAAAAAAGATCAACGAAGATGTCGTTGTACCGGTCTCCCGAATTCCTGATCTCATTTCCGGTTTGGAGGCGCTCTCTCAAACCTTCGATATTCAAATAGTCAATTTTGGTCATGCCGGAAATGGCAACATTCATGTCAACCTGCTCACAGACCCCAATGATCGAGATATGATGCAGCGCGCCCATCAGTGCCTGGAACAAACTTTTGATTTGGTCCTTAAATTAGGCGGCACCCTCTCCGGTGAACACGGCGTTGGGCTGGAAAAAAGAGATTTTGTCGACCGCGAGATTGAACCGACCACGTTGCACCTCATGAATGCCATTAGAAAACAGTTTGATCCGCACGGTATTCTTAACCCAGGAAAGGCCCTTCCCGAGGGTGGTGATACCGCATGAAGATAGCTCTTGGAAACGCACTGCTTCTGACGGTCAGCCTCAGCCTCGCGACCGTGGCTATCGCCAACCAGGCGCGGGTGAGCAACATTGCCATGCTGGGGCTGTCCGAATGGGATGAGCACAGCTTCAAAGGGAACACGGACTACCGGGCAACCCAATTGGATGGTACTCCGGTTATTCATGCCATCAGTAACGGCACCGCTTCGGGTCTGTATAAAAAGATCCGGGTGGACCTTAATGAAACACCCTACCTCAACTGGCAATGGCAACTCGAAAAGGGACTCCAAGAACTGGATGAAGAGAGTAAGGCGGGCGATGATTATAGCGCCCGAGTCTACGTCATCCGGGAAGGGGGCCTGCTCCCCTGGCGCACCAAGGCAATCAACTATGTCTGGTCAAGCAGAGAACTGGCTGGATCGGTCTGGTCCAATGCCTTTACCGATCGCTCACAGATGATCGCCGTTCGCTCTGCCAGTGATGTGGCGGGGATGATGTATCGGGAAAAACGCAATGTAAGGGCAGACTTCAAACAACTTTTTGGCGAAGCAGTACGCTATGTGGACGTGGTAGCCATCATGACCGACACCGATAACTCAGGCCTTCAGGCCAGCGCCTACTATGGCGAACTCTATTTCACTCAATAGCGACCATCAATACCCCTATTGAGAGAAAAATACTCACTGTACACACACCATAGCTCCACACTCTGCAACTAAAATGGTATAACTCCGTCCCAGTTAGCAAGAGGCACTTATGCTGTCTAACTGCTCAGCTTTTTAATTACCAGCCTTTACTGGTACTGAATTTGATTTTTTGGAGTATCCTGGTGAGTAAATCCATACAAATCCTGTTTTTTCTCCTGGCCGCCCTGCCGGGAATGGCGCTGGCATCAGCGACCGGCGGCAATAGTATTGACCTGACCAGCCACTGGGTTGGCTATACCGCTATCGGTATCTTTGCCATCGCCTATCTGCTGGTAATGGCGGAAGAGTTCACTCATTTAAGGAAATCCAAACCGGTCATTCTCGCGGCAGGCATCATCTGGTCAATTATCGCCTGGTACTATGCCAGCCACGGTTTTACCCATGAAGCAGAGGCCGCTGTTCGTCACAATCTGCTCGAATACGCCGAATTAATGCTGTTCCTGCTGGTGGCCATGACTTACATCAACGCCATGGATGAACGTAACGTTTTTGAAGCGCTGCGCTCCTGGCTAGTCGCCAAGGGGTTTGGTTTCCGCCAGCTGTTTTGGATTACCGGAGTGCTGGCCTTCTTCATCTCACCTGTAGCGGACAACCTCACCACTGCCTTGTTGATGTGTGCCGTGGTACTCGCTGTGGGCGGCAGTAACAGCAAATTCATCTTGCTGGCTTGTATCAACATCGTGGTGGCCGCCAATGCCGGTGGAGCATTCAGTCCGTTCGGCGATATCACCACACTGATGGTTTGGCAGAAAGGAGTAGAAACACCCCAGGGCGTGGTCGCATTTAGTACCTTCTTCGCCTTATTTATCCCCTCTTTGATCAACTGGCTGGTCCCTGCCTCGATTATGCATTTCGCCGTACCCAATGAGCAGCCATCCGGTGGTGGAGAAGCAGTCGCCATGAAACGGGGCGCAAAACGCATTATCGTCCTGTTCCTCCTGACTATTGCAACAGCCGTCAGCTTCCACAACTTCCTACACATGCCGCCCGTCATCGGCATGCTGACCGGCCTGGCCTATTTGCAGTTCTTCGGTTTCTTCCTCAAGAAGACCTATCACCGTGAACGCAACACCACCAATGGTGACGCCGCCATCGAACTGGAACACGACAGCCAGATGGGCGATGTGGTGGCCTTCGACGTATTCAATAAAGTGGCCCGTGCAGAGTGGGATACCCTGCTCTTCTTCTACGGTGTCGTGCTCTGCGTTGGTGGCTTGGGCTTTATCGGCTACCTCTCTCTCACCTCTGAACTAATGTACGTACAGCTTGGCCCCACTACGGCAAACGTAATCGTCGGCGTTCTTTCGGCTATCGTAGATAATATTCCCGTCATGTTCGCCGTACTGACCATGATGCCGGACATGTCGATGGGCCAGTGGCTGCTGGTGACACTAACAGCCGGCGTTGGCGGCTCGCTGCTATCAATTGGCTCAGCGGCAGGAGTCGCCCTAATGGGCCAGGCCCGTGGTCGTTACACCTTCTTCGGCCACCTGAAATGGGCACCCGTAATCGCACTGGGATATGCAGCCAGTATCTATGCCCATCTATGGATTAACGCCGCTATATTTTAAGCCAAGCCATTACTACCGGCAGTCCCGCTGCCGGTAGTTTCAACCCAGCCGTTTTCCGCTATCATGTTCGCTGGCTCCCTGGTATCCGGCAATGATATGAATCCTGTGAAAACATCAGCTCACCTGCTTCTGCTGATCTTGCTGTTGACCAGCAACACCCTTTTCGCAGCCGACGCCTCCCCCAATGCAATCGATATGGCAAGTCACTGGAGTGGCATTCTCGCCCTGACCATTTTTGTCACCGCCATTTTGCTGGTGAGCTTCGAAGAGATTACCCATTTAAGAAAATCCAAACCGGTCCTACTCGCTGCCGGCTTGATCTGGGCCTTGATCGGCTGGATGGCTGTCGAAACAGGTACAACGCACAGTGCAGAACAGGCCGTTCGGGTTACCTTGCTGCACTATGCGGAGTTGATGCTGTTGATCCTGGTGGTGATGACTTACATCAACGCCATGGGAGAAAGGCAGGTATTTATCGCACTACGTACCTGGCTCTGCAATAGAGGTCTGAGTTATCAGGGGCTTTTCTGGAGTACCGGAATAACCACATTTTTGCTCTCCCCCTTCCTAGACAACCTCTCCAGCGCACTATTGGTAGGCGCACTGATCCTGGTAATAGAACCAGACAACCGCCGCTTTATCAGCCTGGGCTGCATCAACGTGGTTATTGCCGCCAACGCAGGTGGGGCCTTCAGTCCATTTGGCGACATCACGACCCTAATGGTCTGGCAGCAGAATATTGAAACCACTAACGGGACACTGAGTTTTTGGAGCTTCTTTAACCTACTCATTCCTTCTCTGGTTAACTATCTGATTCCTGCCGGTATCATGCATTTTGCGCTACCACGAGGGGAACTCAAACCCAGTTGTGAGCAGGTAGTCATGCGCAGGGGTGCCCGCAGGATCATACTTTTATTCCTTTGCGCGATAGCCACAGCAGTTGCTTTCAGGGGCCTACTCCACCTACCCGCTGTGATCGGCATGCTGACTGGGCTCTCTTATTTGCAGTTTTTTGGCTACTACCTTAAGAAGACCCATCGATCTCAGGAGCCGGGAATAACCGACACTGAACAACTGGCCCTGCCCATTCCCATGGACAGTAAAAACCCATTCGACGTATTCGTCCGGGTAGCCCGCATAGAGTGGGATACGCTGTTTTTTATCTATGGGGTAGCGCTCTCTGTCGGTGGTCTGGGGTATATCGGCTACCTGGCAACCGCATCCGATCTGCTCTACAACCAGTGGGGTGCAACCTCGGCCAATATCGCGGTGGGACTCGCCTCGTCCGTGATCGAAAATGTCCCGACCATGTATGGTGTCTTAACTATGATGCCCACAATGTCACAGGGGGAGTGGCTGCTGGTAACCATGAGCGTCGGCACCGGGGGATCGATACTGGCAATAGGGTCAGCCGCAGGTGTTGCCCTGATGGGCCAATCCAAAGGTCAGTACACCTTTTTCAGCCACCTCAAGTGGTCCCCCGTGATATTGCTGGCCTATGCGGCCAGCATTATCACCCACCTCTGGCTGAACGCCCGACTCTTTTAGACAGGTGTAACGCTAGAATATCAGGTTCATCATGAAAATCATGACCACCAGGAAGAGCAGCGTCATGACGCCACCTGCACGCAGGAAGTCGGGTACGCGATAACCGGCCGGCCCCATGATCAGCGCATTCACCTGATGGGTAGGAATGAGGAAGGAGTTTGAAGTCGCAATGGCAACTGTGAGGGCAAATACCGCCGGATCAGCACCTACTCCAATCGCGATATTCACAGCCAGCGGAACCAGCAACACGGTCGCACCTACATTGGACATGACCAGGGTAAAGAAGGTCGCCAGTGCTGCAACGGCCGACTGGATCACCCAGATAGGCATATCGCCGACTACCGCAATGGTTTGCTCGGCAATCCACTTGGCGGTACCACTGGTCTCTACCGCCAAACCAAGCGGAATAAGACTCGCCAAAAGAAACACCGTCTTCCAGGAGACTGCAGTATAAGCCTCTTCAATCTTCAAAACACCTGAAAGCACCATACCAATGGCACCGGTCAACAGTGCGATCGAAAGCCGGATATCCGTGAACAGCACCATCACCAGCGCAATACTGAAGAATAGCCCAGCCCAGCCAACCTTCTGTGGACGCGTCTCTTCATGGGGATACTCGGTTGTAACCACAACAAAGTTCCGATCTGACTCTAGCCGAACCAACGACTCCCAAGCCGTGTGCACAACCAGCGTATCGCCAGCCTTCAAGGGCAAATCTCGGATATGGTCACCCTCTTGCAGAGTTGTACCGTCCCTATGCAAGGCCACCATCGATAGTCCATAGGTCTTTCTCAACCAGACATCACGAGCACTCTTACCAATCAGCTGAGAACCAGGTGGAATAACGATCTCAGCAATACCGGCCTTAGTGGAGGCAAGTGACTCAGCAAACGACTTGAGGCCATTGCGCAAGCGCAAATCGAAGTTTTCAACAAAACTGGCCAGACACTTGGGCGATGCCAGCACACCCAGAACCATACCGCCTTCGATGGCAAAATCCCGTGCCAGATCACCCCGTCCAATGCGAACCCGGCCACCAGAACCTTTGGTTGCGATCATGCGAACCCGAAAATCCGTTTCAACATCATCCAATTTCTTGCCAACCAGTGTACTCTCTGGTGGAACCACAACCTCGAAAAGGGCATAGTCAATATCGTAGATACGCTGGAAATACTCCATTGAGTTGGTCGCTGTAGTGCCGTTCTCACTGCCACCACCCGGCAGTACAAACCGTCCTGCCAAGACAAAATAGAGGATGCCTGTTATCACGAGGGCCACACCTACAGGCGTCACGGAAAACAACGACCAGACATCCATTTGCTGATTTTCCGGAAGGGCTCGGTTGGATGTCAGAATAAGGTCATTGAGCAGGATCAGGGGAGATGACCCCACCATAGTCACCGTGCCACCGAGGATGGCACAAAAACCCATCGGCATCAGCAAGCGTGACATCGGCAGCCCGGAACGCGCCGAGATACGGCTCACAACCGGGAGAAACAGCGCTGCCGCACCCACGTTCTGCATAAAGGAGGAGATGAACGCCACTGTACCGGAGATGATTGGAATAATCCGCTTCTCGGTACTGCCGCCCACCTCCAGGATAAAGGCGGCCACCTTGCTCATCAGCCCCGTCTTGTCCAAACCGGCGCCAATAATCATAACCGCAATAATCGAGACCACCGCATTACTCGAAAAGCCATCAAACAGATGCTCTGTTGCAACCAAACCTTCTGAAAGCCCCATAATCGGTGCTAACAGGCTGGTCAGCCCAAGCAACACCATCACGGTCATCGCGGCCACATCAACCCCTACCACCTCAAAGGCAAAGAGATAGATCGTGAGGATCAGCAACGCGGACACCCAGGCGATCTGAATGGTCGGCACTACACTCGCCAAGCCAATAGCCAGTAACGTGAATAGCACTGCCGCCACTATATTTTTAATATTCAGCGTGGCCGGCTCCTTCTTCTCGAGAGCGATCGAAGACTCCATTAACTGTTATACCCCAAATGCACTATTATAATATTTGCTGCCTAAACACCCTCTTCGGCCATCGGGCCATGAGTATCAGGCAAAAGACCAACTGGATTGTTTGGTCGGTAACGGCGTCCATATTCACCACAATTTACTGCCTGCAGGCCAACCCAGAATGGACCAGCACATCAAATGATGTCGCCAACAAACGGATAAAACGCTGGCAGAAAATCATTCAGTACGACGGTAAGCAGTTTCAAATGTCTCGCGGATAACCCAGAAATCACCTGCGGGTGATCTGTCACTCCGGACAATGCGGGTATAAAAGTATATCAGCCAAATCTAATAAATATCAAGGAGGTAGTGGGCATTTACTGGGGCCGAAGCCCCACTGGCAATAGAATTTTTAACTACCCACATAAAAGCATCCATCCCAGGGCCCACCACTTTGCTATGTAACCAAATGTGCTAATATCAAGCACCTTCCGATCTCTTTCTGGGTCCTCAATGCCACTCATAAATGGATTGCATCTTCGTAATGTGCAGGGTGATATCTATGGCGGTCTGACAGCCGCAGTAGTTGCCCTGCCGCTGGCACTGGCGATGGGCGTCTCGTCTGGCGCGGGGCCCATTGCGGGAATCTATGGTGCCATATTCGTCGGTTTCTTTGCCGCACTTTTTGGTGGAACACCCGCACAGGTATCGGGACCGACGGGCCCTATGACGGTGGTAATGGCGATGATCTTCACCCAGTACACCGCCATGTTCCCAGATAACCCTGCACATGGGGCCGCCTTGGCTTTTACAGTGGTCATACTGGGCGGTCTCTTCCAGATAGGGTTTGGCCTGTTACGCGTGGGAAAATTTATTGAATTGGTTCCCCACCCCGTGATCTCAGGATTCATGAGCGGTATTGGTATTATCATCATAGTATTGCAGATTGGCCCACTACTTGGTTTTGACAGCCCAGCCAAGCCGCTTCAAGCGATGCAGGCAATCCCAGGATTCCTCAATGATCTTCAGCCTGATGCGGCCACTCTGGGTCTGCTCACACTGGTCATTGTCTACGCGCTCCCAGCACTACTTCCCAAGGTTAACAAGATTATTCCTGCCCCTCTATTAGCCTTGATCCTAGGCACACTCGCCATACTGCTCATCTTCCCTGAGAGCAAAGCCCCGGTGCTCGGTGAGATACCGACGGGAATGCCACTTCCACAGATGCCCGCGTTTGATCTGCATCTTTTTCCAGGGATGATTAAGTCTGCGCTTACCCTGGCAGCACTCGGTGCGATTGATTCACTGCTTACTTCACTCGTTGCTGACAATATCACCCGCACTTACCACAAATCAGACCGGGAATTGATCGGCCAGGGCATTGGCAACACGATTGCTGGCCTTTTCGGCGGCCTACCGGGTGCCGGGGCCACCATGCGCACCGTTGTTAATATTAAAGCTGGCGGTAGAACACCCATCTCCGGCGCCCTTCATTCCATCATCCTGTTAGCGATCATTCTCGGAGCCGGATCTGTGGCAAGCCACATACCCAATGCCGTACTCGCAGGCATATTGATTAAGGTGGGTACCGACATCATAGACTGGGACTACTTCAAAAGGATTCGTCATGTCCCGATGAGCGGCATCATCAAAATGCTGGCGGTTTTACTATTGACCGTGTTTGTTGATCTTATGATCGCAGTAGCTACCGGAATGGTGATGGCCAGCCTGCTGTTTTTAAAGGAGATGGCCGACCTGGAGATGCAGAATATCAACACCATCACTGACCCTGATACAACAGGGACACCGCTGTCAGATGATGAGAAGGTCATCATGAAATCAGCCAAGGGGGATATCCTGCTTTATCATCTCGCGGGTCCGATGAGCTTTGGTGCCGCCAAGGAGATGTCCCGCCGACTAGCCCAGTTCGACCACTATCGAGCACTGGTATTAGATTTAAGCGATGTGCCCAGGGTAGATTTCACCTCCTGCCGAGCCCTGGATGATATGATCTATGACGCCCAGAGCACGGGGAGAGAGGTCTTTCTGGTCGGTGGTCGCCCACAAGTCAATCGCATGCTGGATAAGCAAGGCGTATTGAAACGACTGAAAGATGGACACCGGCATCATTTTCGCCTCAACGCCCTGCAACATGCGGCTACAAGTATCGGCATTGAGTCGACCCTGGCCTGAGACGGATTGCAAGATCGCAGGCCTAAATTCATACTGGCTGTACTCAGTCAGATATTAATAGGCTGATAAAAGTAGCACGCAACATAATAATACCTTATGGATAAGGAAAAATATTGTTACTTCTCCTTAAGGTTCTGCACTGTCAGAATTGCTGGTAATTGGAAAGAAGTTTCTAGATTCAGGGGTTTAACATGTCCAAACAACATCCGATCGTTGCGGTTACTGGCTCATCCGGCGCGGGGACTTCCACAGTCAAACGGGCCTTTGAGCACATCTTTTATCGGGACGGTGTCACCCCGGCCATTATCGAAGGCGACAGCTTCCATCGCTATGATCGAGCAGCAATGCGGGAGGCAGTGGCCGAGGCCTCTCAACGCGGGGAGAACCTGAGTCATTTTGGTCCTGCTTCAAATCTATTTGGCGAGCTCGAAAGCCTGTTCAAATGCTACAGTGAAAGTGGCACCGGCAAAAAACGCTATTACCTGCATAGTGAAGAGGAGGCCATTGAGCATAACGACCGCCTTAGCACCAATCTGGGCCCAGGACAATTTACCCCCTGGGAAGATATCCCCGATGATACTGATCTGTTGTTCTATGAAGGACTGCATGGCGGCGTCGTCACTGATGATGCGAATGTGGCCCAGTTCGTCGATCTGCTGATCGGCGTGGTACCCATCGTTAACCTGGAGTGGATTCAGAAAATTCACCGCGACAATGCTGAGCGCGGCTATTCCGCTGAAGCCATTGTGGATACCATCCTGCGACGTATGCCGGACTATATCAATTACATTACACCGCAATTCTCCCGCACCGATATCAACTTCCAGCGCGTATCGACGGTGGATACCTCAAATCCATTTATCGCACGTGACATTCCAAGTCCCGACGAGAGCTTTGTGGTGATTCGCTTCAGAGACCCAAAGAAGTTCAACATCGACTTCCCCTATCTGCTCTCGATGCTGCATGACTCATTCATGTCACGGCGTAATGTTCTGGTTGTTCCCGGCGGCAAGATGGGACTGGCCATGGAGATCATTTTGACCCCAATCATCGAAAAAATGATGGACGATCGCAGAGTCTGATTTCATCTTTAACGCATAAAAAATGCCGCATTTAGCGGCATTTTTTATTTCTCATTACTGATTATTGCGGTGACATCGGAAGGGGTATGGTCTTTCCGTTGACGTTCAACAAACCATCCGCCAACTTGGCATTGGTGAAAATAGCATCACCCTCTTTAGTAAGAAACTCTTGACCCAATAACACAACCAATTGCTGCTCCACTACATTCGAGCTCATAGCAAACAACTGCTCAGCAGTGGGCATCTCACTCTCAGGATCCACTAATCGGCGCTGTTCAAACTGCTTCATAAGATCTGCCTGGACCTTCTGCTGCAGCAACATACGAAGCATCTTTTCAGGCATCCGTAGAGAGGCATCACCAATTAACTTACTCAACACAACGGGCGCATTGGTAATCTCTTTCCACTCAAGATCAACGGCCTGAAGCGAAAGCTGGCCTTCAATCAGACCATCGGGTGTCTGCACTGACAATGAGTCAACAGTAATGACCGGATTACCTTTAAGTAGCCCGGACGCATTCCCCATCAACACACTCAACAAGGCCATACCTTTCTTCTCGTCTGAGAGCTGCTGTGCATTGATCTCTTCCACGGAGCGCTGAATCTTTAGCAGGACCGCTGCAGGCAAATTTCCAAAACCGACTTTAAGCAATGCCGGCCCATAAACCTGATCATCCACCTGCACTTTCTCCACACGATAGCGAACAAAAGCAGAGACTGAATCCGCCTCTGCACTGCTCTGTGCGTCTATACCAAGCTGGGCCAATTCAACATGCGTCCCGCTGTCAGAATCCTTTATGCCAATTTTTTCAATTGTAAATTCACCGCCGCCCAGCATCAGGCCGGACACCCCCTTACTGGAGCGGGTATTAAGAGAGACACCCGCAATCTCCAACAACTGTTGTGACGCATCACTAAACGTTAATACAGGGAGCGTAAAGTTGGCAGTGACCGCCTCAAAGGAGGCATCAAACCGCATTTCCCCCTCCATCCCTTCGAAATGAATCGCAGGGCGATTATCGCCTGCTTCAATATCCGTAGCAGGCAACTTGATCCGGGTAACACCGCGTCCGCCGATATCGATCAGCGTGTTAATATCAGCCTGATAATCCTTTGGCAGAATCGCCTCACCCTCTGCACTTATTTCACTCTGAATCTTGGCCAACCCCAGGCCAGCGGCCGTCAATGGGCCATGATCAATCTGGCTCAACAGGGTAAACCTGAACGTTTCAGTTTCACTACGATCCGGACCCACCGGCAATTTCACCAGAAAACTCGTGCGTCCCTCAGCACCAAACCAATCCCGTCGATATTCTTGCGAAGTTACCTCAAGCCCACCTTTATTAAACTGCGCTATCAATCCCTGGTAATACGTTTCAACCTGATAGCCAATAACACCGGGAGCAGCCAACAGGACAGCACCTAGCACGACAAACAGGGCTAAAAAACGTTTCATAGAATCCTCTCTTATGTGGTCCGTTTAGGTATTATGACTCAGGCAAAGGCTGGCTACTCTGCAACCTACCCTTCAATACTATCAGTAGATAGAGGCCTTGGAAGCAAGGCCTGCAAATGAAGAGATTGAAGTGGAAGTGACTTCACGAAAAAGGTAACCGCTAAGCAGAATCAACCCGCTGCCAGACCACTCTCTTGCTTAAGTGCCTGATTGATCACCTGCAAGATACTCTCTGCATCCAGACCCGCTTCTTTTAACTGTTGGGCCGGGGTGGCATGTTCTATGAAATGATCGGGCAATCCCAGATTGATAGCGCGCGTGGAATGCTGAATTGCCGCTAGGTACTCATTGACAGCGGAGCCCGCACCACCCTGCACAACATTCTCTTCCAGGGTGACCAGTAAACTATGGGTATTGGCCATCTTCTGGACCAATGCCTCATCCAGGGGTTTCACAAATCGCATATTGGCCACGGTGGCATCTACCCGATCCGCTACCTCCAACGCCGTATCCAATAAGCTACCAAAAGCAAGGATAGCGACCTGTTGACCCTGACGACGAATTTCGCCCTCACCTAGAGGTAACATGGAGAGATCATCAGCAACCGCTGCACCACAACCTGAGCCACGTGGATAACGCACTAATGCCGGCCCCTCATGATGATAGGCCGTTTGCAGAAGTTTCCTGCACTCATTCTCATCCGATGGCGCAATCACTACCATGTTCGGAATGCAACGTGCATAGCTCAGGTCAAAACTACCGGCATGTGTAGCCCCATCGGCACCGACCTGACCAGCACGGTCCACAGCAAAGGTGACATCCAGGTTCTGCAGCGCCACATCGTGAATCATCTGATCATAGGCACGCTGCAAAAATGTTGAGTAGATCGCCACTACAGGCTTCACACCATCACAAGCCAGACCGGCCGCAAAGGTAACCGCATGCTGTTCAGCAATACCCACATCGTAATAACGATCAGGAAATTGCTTGGCGTAGGTTTCCATGCCAGAACCGGCACACATGGCCGGGGTAATCGCTACCAGACGCTTATCCGCAGCCGCCGCATCACACAACCAGCGACCAAAGATCTCCGTATAACTTGGCCCGGTTGAGCTCTTCTTATCCATCTTGCCGGTCTTGGGATCAAACGGCGTAACACCGTGATAGACCAGCGGATCACCTTCGGCTGGTTTGTAGCCCCGCCCCTTCTGAGTCACCACATGCAGCAGCCGCGGCCCATGCATGAGCTTCATATTCTGCAGAGTAGCCGTCAATGTCTCAAGATCATGCCCGTCAATCGGCCCGATGTAATTGAAACCCAACTCCTCAAAAAGGGTGCCCGGCATCACCATACCCTTCATGTGTTCTTCCCAGCGTCCGACCAATTCTGATATGTGCGGCAGACTGCTGAGTGCGGATTTACCACCCTCCCGAACCCGGGTATAAAACTTGCTGGAAAGCAGGCGGGCCAGATGATTTCTGAAGGCACCAACCGGGTCTGATATGGACATGTCATTGTCATTCAGCACCACCAGCATATCCAGATCGAGGGCACCCGCATGGTTGAGTGCCTCAAATGCCATCCCCGCGCCCATAGCGGCATCACCAATCACAGCCACGACTTCCCGTTTCACACCCATCCTTTTAGCCGCCGCCGCCATGCCAAGGGCTGCACCGATAGAGGTACTGGAGTGGCCGGTACCAAAGGTGTCGTATTCACTCTCATCCCGACGCGGGAAACCCGATATGCCGTCGAGCTGACGCAGGCTGCCCATTCGATCTCGGCGTCCCGTTAGAATTTTATGGGGATAGGCTTGGTGACCCACGTCCCAGAGAAGGCGGTCCTCGGGTGTGTTCAATATATAGTGCAGAGCGATTGTGAGCTCCACCACGCCAAGGCCCGCGGCAAGATGTCCGCCAGTGCGTGAGACAGTATCAATCAAAAAGTGACGTAGTTCATCGGCAAGCGCGGGCAACCGTTCGGCAGGCAACAACCTGAGATCCTTGGGGCTTTCAATACTGTTTAGCAGTTTGAACTGACCCGCTGATCTTGATTCGCTGCTCTGTTGCCGCTCTGACATACCCGATTCCGTACTCTCTAGCTGGAGGCCCCACCGGCCATTGTAAAGCATAGCCATCAGGGAATATCCACCCTGTGGTAATGGGAGTTCTACCAGAATTTGCTGAATTAACCACTCGCGTTAGGCGAAACAGATCATTTTAGCCTAACTGCCCTGGCCAAGTCCCTATCTAATTTTGTTGATCTCTTCCAAACCATTGCCGAGCAGGAAGTCATGAAACGCCTGGGCGGAGGGTGAAAGTCGCTTACCACGACGATGCACCATGAACCATTTTTTCAGTAACGGAAATTCAGCCACATCCAAGGTCACTAGTCGACCCGTCTCCAGTTCAAGTTCAATAGTATGTGCGGAAACCACCGCCAGACCCAGACCGGCTCTCACCGCCTGCTTTATGGCTTCACCGCCATTCATCTCCATACCACAATTGAGCTCAAGCTCCTTTTCCTGAAAAAAACGCTCCAAAGCCAACCGCGTACCAGAACCGGCTTCTCGCATCAGGAAGGTCTCTTCTGCAATCCTCTTTAATGGAATTGTGCGCTGACCCACCAGTGGATGATCAGGCGGGGCAATCACCACCAACGGGTTGTCCATAAACTCTTCAAACTCCAAATCGAGCACTTCAGGGGGCTGCCCCATCAGCACCAGATCTTTCTCATTTTGCTCGAGCATGCGCATCAACTCCTTCCGGTTATTCACCGAAAGACTGAGTCTGACACCTGGATAATGACGGGAAAATGCACCCAGTGCACGGGGTGCAAAATAGTTGACGGTACTGGCTACAGCGATGTCGAGCCGACCTCGACTCAGCCCTTTTTGCGCCTCCATCACCTCTTCCATCTCCTCCAGTTGACGAAAGATCGCCTTTCCATAGGCATGCAGCTCTCTTCCAGCCTCGGTCAGATGGATTTTCTTACCCAATTTCTCAAAGAGAGGCAGGCCAACACTCTCTTCTAACTGTTTGATTTGCATAGAGACGGCTGGCTGACTAAGATAGAGCTCATCAGCAGCTCTTGTAAAACTCAAATGAGTGGCTACGGCCTCGAATACTTTCAACTGGCGAATGGTGAAATTCATAGCGCTACTTCCCCTATCTTGTTATAAGCCTAACCTTATCACAACAATCAAAAACTTTTAGTTTTATTTATAGTCAACCATGGCTATAGTCACCTCAACTCCTACGGGAGAATCGAATTATTTGCAGTGCACTGAATGCAATTACACCAATCATAATAGAGAGTAGTGAGGTAACAACAGATGGCCCTTGACCAAACCAGTCGCTATGCCGACCTGAGTCTCAACGAAGACAAGCTGATCGCCGATGGTAACCACGTCTTGGTTGCCTACACCATGGAGCCTGCTGCAGGCTACGGTTACCTGTCTACCGCTGCTCACTTCGCGGCAGAATCATCCACCGGAACTAATGTTGAAGTCTGCACCACGGATGACTTCACCAAAGGGGTTGACGCACTGGTTTACGAGATTGATGAAGCTCGCGGCATCATGAAGATCGCTTACCCAAATGATCTTTTTGATCGCAACGTCATTGATGGCCGTGTCATGCTGGTCTCTTTCCTCACGCTCGCCATTGGTAACAACCAGGGCATGGGTGATGTAAAGAATGCCCAGATGCAGGATTTCTACGTACCACCCAAAATGCTGCAACTGTTTGACGGCCCTTCCAAAGACATCAGCGACATGTGGCGCATTCTAGGACGTCCTGTTGAGAACGGCGGCTACATCGCCGGAACCATCATCAAGCCAAAACTCGGCCTGCGCCCAGAGCCCTTTGCCGATGCAGCCTACCAGTTCTGGCTCGGCGGTGACTTCATCAAGAATGACGAGCCACAAGGCAACCAGGTCTTCTGCCCCATGAAGAAGGTAATACCACTGGTTGCGGACGCCATGAAGCGCGCCCAGGACGAGACCGGTCAAGCCAAACTCTTCTCAGCCAACATCACTGCAGACGATCACTACGAAATGCTGGCTCGTGCTGACTATGTGCTTGAGACCTTTGGTGAAAACGCCTCTCACGTAGCCTTCCTGGTCGACGGTTACGTCGGTGGCCCAGGCATGATCACCACGGCGCGCCGCCAATATCCTAACCAGTACCTGCATTACCATCGTGCCGGCCATGGTGCCGTGACCTCACCCTCGTCCAAACGCGGCTATACCGCCTTTGTTCTGGCCAAGATGGCCCGTCTGCAAGGTGCCTCAGGTATCCACGTAGGCACCATGGGCTACGGCAAGATGGAAGGTTCACAGGATGACAAGATCATCGCCTACATGATTGAGCGTGACAGCTGTGATGGTCCGTTCTATCACCAGGAGTGGTATGGCATGAAACCCACCACCCCCATCATCTCTGGTGGCATGAACGCGCTGCGTCTGCCCGGCTTCTTCGAGAACCTGGGCCACGGCAACGTGATAAACACCTCCGGCGGCGGTTCTTACGGCCATATCGACAGCCCAGCGGCAGGCGCCATCTCTCTGCGTCAGGCTTACGAGTGCTGGAAAGAGGGTGCAGACCCTGTTGAGTATGCCAAGGAGCACAAAGAGTTTGCCCGTGCCTTCGAGTCATTCCCGCAGGATGCCGACCAGATCTTCCCAGGCTGGAGAGATCGTCTGGGCGTTCATAAGTAATCTGGACGACAGCTCAGAACAGAAAACCCCGCTATCGGTTGCGGGGTTTTCTTTTTATAGCCTCGGGTAAATCAGCTGGCAGCCAGCATCGCTCTTATCTCCGGCACACAAGAACCACAGCCACTCCCCGCCTTGAGCTGGTCTGCAATCGCTTGCACACTGTTCAGCCCGTGAATCCGAATACCCTCCAGGATGCGCTTCTCACCGACGCCATGACAGGCACAGATCGTCTTCCCCACATCAGCCTTTTCATCAGGGGCATGTCCTGATAGCAGGCTGGCACGCTCAGTTGCATCCAATGAGTGCTTCTTGAACAGTGCCGCTATCCAATCCCGCGGTGGCAGTTTCAGATCAGGGCCGATGAACAGACAGCTCTCCAGGATATTATTCTCAAATCGAGCCGCACGATAGCGATTGGCAGCACGATCGGTATACTCCATCCAACCCACTTCGTGCCCTTTACTACAGAGATAGGAGCGTGCCATCTCGGCCCAGTTTTCGGGGGTAGAGTCACCCGCGATTTCATAGTGCCAGAAGCCTGCCCCTCTGGAGCGCGCCCAATAGACAGCCCCGCTGGGTTGCAACTGGCGACGAGAAAAGAGGAAGCCGTGCCAGGCAAACCGTCGCTCCTGAATAGCAACTCGGCCATGCTTGAATTCCGGTTGACCGGAGAGGGGATCTACGACTCCAGGCAACAACACATTAACCCGTCCTGTTTCAGCAAATTGGGTATTCCAGTGCATGGGGATAAACAGACTGCCTTGTTGCTGATTCGTCGTTACCTTCACACGCACTATTACACTACCGCAGGCACTCTCCACTTGTGCCAAAGCACCCTGGACAACACCAAAGCCCTGCGCATCCTGCGGATGGATCTCAGCATAGGGTTCAATGGTATGACTTGCCAATCGCGGGGAAAGCCCGGTACGCGTCAGGGTATGCCAGTGATCCCTGACACGCCCCGTATTCAGGATCAGAGGATAGGTGGCATCTGCTTGATTGCGAGGTAACTGATGAGTGACCGGTACAAAGCGTGCCTTACGATCAGGCGTAAAGAATACCCCATCGCCAAACAGGCGTGCCGTTCCCTGTGGCGTAGAAGAGGTTAAAGGCCATTGCGTTGGCGACAGCGACTCATACTGCAGGTCACTCAGATCAGCCAATCCGCTGATATCAAACCCCCGCGTTCCAGCATTTTCAAAACCGGAAAGTGCCGCATGCTCACGAAAGACATCCTTCGGCTGACGATAATCGAACTGTCCCTGAAAACCCATTCGCTGTGCTACTTGGCTGATAATCCACCAATCCGGCCTGGCCATGCCTGGTGTATCCAGGAAGGCCCGCTGACGAGAAAGACGCCGTTCCGAGCTGGTAACGGTTCCACTGCGTTCCCCCCAGGTAGAAGCCGGGAAAAGAACATGGGCATACGCCGTGGTATCCGTTAGCGCCATGCAGTCTGAAACCACAACGAGTTCACACTGCGCCAAAGCACGTCGAACCTGGTCAGAATCAGGTAGACTCACGGCGGGATTAGTCGCCATAATCCACACCGCCCTGACCTTGCCAGCCTCGATAGCACTGAACAGATCTACCGCCTTCAAGCCACCCTTTTGTGGTATTGCCGGAGCATCCCAGAAGCGCTGAACTCGCTCCCGATCAGCTGCAGACTCAATCGCCATATGGGCCGCCAACTGGTTGGCCAATCCACCCACTTCACGTCCACCCATGGCATTGGGTTGCCCAGTCAGCGAAAACGGCCCCATACCGGGTCGGCCAATTCGCCCCGTCAGCAAGTGACAATTAATAATCGCGTTGATCTTGTCCACACCACTGGAGGACTGGTTGATGCCTTGAGAATAAAGAGTCACCACCCGCTCAGTGCGGGCAAACAGTCTGTAGAAGCGCTCCACCAATTCAACACTCAATCCACAACCCGCTGCAACGTGTTCGATTGATTCAGCATCGCTTTTAGCCGCAGACAAGGCCTCATCACACGCCTGCGTGGCTTGATTGACAAACAGACCATTACGTTCGCCGCCCTGTTCCAGGTAAACCAGCAACCCATTAAACAGCAAGGCATCGCTGCCCGGCTTAATCGGCAAATGCAGATCAGCGGTTTCCGCTGTAGGGGTAGCCCTGGGATCTATAACGATAACCTGTAGATCTGGATTCTGTCGCTTGCTCTCCATCATGCGCTGATACAGAACAGGGTGACACCAAGCGGTGTTTGAACCAGCAAGCACAATAAGCTTCGCACGCTCCAGGTCTTCATAGCTGCACGGCATGATATCTGCTCCATAAGCACGCTTATGTGCAACTACTGCGGATGACATACAGAGACGGGAATTGGTATCAATATTGGCCGAGCCAATAAAGCCTTTCATCAACTTATTGGCAACATAGTAATCTTCCGTCAACAATTGCCCAGAGACATAGAAGGCGACCGCATCCGGGCCGTGGTCACGCACCATCCGCTGGAAACCTTTTGCGGCTGTATCAAGCGCCTCGTCCCAGTCACTGACACACCCATCAACCATTGGTGATAACAAGCGCCCCTCATGCCCCAGCGTCTCTGCCAACGCACTGCCCTTGGAACAGAGTCGCCCATAATTGGAGGGATGGTCAGGGTCACCCGCTACTGTCACAGCACCCCGCTCATCCTGACTGACAATCACACCACAGCCGACACCACAGTAAGGGCAGGTGGTCTTAATCTTCTGTGACATCAGCAGCGCCCTCGATCGTGGGGAGCCCTGGCAGAGCCACTGACAATAACCTGAAACTGTTTTTTTATACGTTGGATGGTAAATGACATCAGCAATACTCCTGCATATGCTTGATGCATTCAGCAAAGAGTATGCCATTCAATAGACAATGGATAATTCGCCAGTAGTGCCGGCTTTTTCAGCATGAGTGGATCGATCATGCACCAACAGTGACGGACCCGCGCACAGAAGCAGTGCTTAAAACCACAAAACCAGGGGTTATAGACACCCACGCCCTTTTAGGGTCAGTCTTGCTTTAAAATCAATTCCAGCGCATCAATCAGACGCTGAGTCTGCTCATCCGTACCAATGGTAATACGAAGAAACTGATCTATTCTCGCCTGCTTGAAGTGCCTCACAATAATGGATCTTTCCCGTAACCGTGCCGCCAATTCTTCCGCATCCCGATCCGGGTGACGGGCAAAGAGGAAATTTGCCGCCGACGGCAACACCTGAAAACCCATCTGGGTCAGCTTATTGGCTAACTGGTCTCTGGTTGACATGACCCGCCGGCAGGTTTCTTCGAAATAGGCTTTATCTTCAAATGCAGCCACTGCACCACTGATGGCAAAGCGATCCAGCGGATAGGAGTTAAAGCTATTCTTCACCCGCTCCAATGCTTCGATCAACTCGGCATGACCGACTGCAAAACCGACACGCAGCCCCGCCAATGAACGCGACTTGGACAGCGTCTGAATCACCAACAGATTGGGATACCGATCCACCAACGAAATCGCCGACTCACCGCCAAAATCGATATAGGCCTCATCCACCACCACAACAGAATCACTGTGCTGCTTGAGCAGCAATTCAACGGCAGAGAGTGGCAGCAATCTACCCGTCGGCGCATTCGGATTAGGAAAAATAATTGCGCCATTGGGGATGTCATAATCGTCTGGGTCAATCTCAAACTGATCAGTCAGGGGAATGGTCTGGTAAGCAATATCATACAGCCCACAGTAGACGGGGTAGAAGCTGTAAGAGATATCCGGGAACAGCAACGGCAGTTCGTGCTTCAACAACCCTAAAAAGGCATGCGCCAGTACTTCATCAGAACCATTCCCAACAAAAACCTGCTGCGACTTGATGCCATAATAGTCGGCAATGGCATGCTTGAGTCGATCAGCATTGGGATCTGGATAGAGCCGAAGGGTTTCAGCGGCCTCTTTTGCCATCACAGCCAGCGCCTGTGGCGAGGGTGGATAGGGGTTCTCGTTGGTATTCAACTTAACCAGATCAGTCTGCTTGGGTTGTTCACCTGGGACATAGGGTGTAAGCGTGTGAACAACTGAACTCCAAAAACGATTCATAATGCAACCCGTGTGAACTTCAAACTGAAATGAAATAACAGGGTGAGATAATACCGCTAACCTCGGTCAGTTCCCAGAGCACCTGTCGCTTTGTAAGCAATTTCAAGCAACAAACAGAGCACGATGGTCGACGAACAGGACGGCCTCTGTCAAAATGGCACATCAGAAATCTGTCCGAAATTATTAGGAGCTCTTGATGTTATATCATCTTACGCTAACCACCATTCTGCTGCTGTTATCCGTGGCTAGTCACGCAGAAGGTATCAAACTCACCCCAGGAAAATGGCAGATAGAAGTTACCTCCAGCATGTCTATGATGCCCCAGCCTATCATCAAAAAACTGGAAGAGTGCATCACAGCAGATCAACTTTCACCCGCTGAACTGATGAAAGATACGGGTAGCTGCAAGGTCAGCGACATCAACTCCAGCGGCAACAAACTCTCCTGGAAAATGATCTGTAAACATCATGGCGGCGAAATGGCTGGCTCGGGTCAGTTTACTTCACAAGGCAGTCAGATGAACGGCCAAATGGAGATGGCAATGGACCTCAGTGGCCAAAAACTGACCATCCTCAACAAGTGGAGTGGCAAACGGATGGGCCCCTGCAATTAACCAATAAACCCTTAATCTACTGAAAGGCGATCTTTTGATCGCCTTTTTTATTTTTCGAGTTCGTTCGCAGTTCTGCCGAGAGATATCTCACACTTTACATACGGTTTTTAAATTAATTATTAAATATATATTGCAATCATATGATATTACGCTATTTTTAGCTTTATAGCGGAGGAGAAAGCACTATGTTAAAAAAACTGAATGTCCAAATCTGCCACAACTGCCCCCACGAACTGGTCACTGGAGTAGCCTGTGACTGGCGCCCCATGGATGAGTGCCCTTATATCGAACCCACCAAACCCAAACAGCAACGGACACGCCTGCAACTCGTGCCTATGCCGCTAACCAACGAAACCGATGCCATACGCAGTATTGATTGAGCATTACGCAACGTGCGTGACAGCCACGTCGAGTAAGTGGTCACCGATTAAACCAATCTAAGGGGATGGATAAAGGGCATCTTCGCTCTGGCTCCAGAGACGCGATGAAAACATAGTCATTAAGTGTCTGTCGTTTAGATCTCACACTTTCGAATTAGCAGTAATCGTTTGCAACTGCATCGCCATGCGGCTCACTTGGGCAGCCGTGTGATTCATCTGACCCGAACCCTCGGCTGTTTTTTCTACCACAGATTTAATCGACATGATATTTCGATTGATCTCTTCGGTAACTGCAGACTGCTCTTCACCCGCCGTTGCAATTTGCGCACTCATATCCGCAATTGTTTGAATCATTTCAGCAATACTTTGGATAACCTCTATCACTGTACCTATTTTTGCACTGTCACCGGCAAGACGCTCAACCACTGTTGCACCACGTTCAATCTCATTTGCCAATGTACTGATTGACTGCACGCCGTCTGGCACTACTTTTTTACCTGATGTCACCTCGATAGCCACTGCGCTTGTTGCTTCTGCAGTTAAATTCATCGACTGCGACGCATCCACTAATTGCTGAGAAGCCCTTTTAACTGGCTTCCTTGGCCTCCAGATCAAACGCCTTGCCTTCGAGGGTTTTCCAGCTCGCCTGCAAATTCTGCAAGCGCCCCTCTAGCATCAAGTGCCCTGCCAGTTCACCGTCCAGTATTGCTAACCTCCCGAATGTCTTATTGATATCAATCCGGCCCGGCTCAATGCGAGGTTTAAAATCTGCAGTCCCATTCAAAAAACCGGTCATCATCCCTCGATACTGGGGAAGTTGTTCATGTAGACTTCTCAGTTCAGAAAGATAGCGAATTTAGTGGGATAATTTACGCGAGAAAGCAGTCGCGCTGCAGGTACTAATATCGCTCTCATAGTCACTCCCTAACATGATGCGAACAATGACAAGTAAACGCTGTGATAACCGCATGAAATCCTGAAATCACAAGCTGCCAGCGTTGTTCAGTAATTTATTAGGTGCGGATTTTTTCCGCTTGTTTGTTCCAACATGCAATCGTCTATTAGACTAAGAAATAGGCACTCTTCCATAACTAGGATCTAATAAAGCACGCCTTTAACACCATTAAACATACGGTAAAATCCTTGTTGGTGGATACTGCACTGGATAAACCATCACTCCTCCAGCGGTTGAATATTGCAGTAAATCTGACGCAGACTGTTTGAACTACCAATTGGATCGATTCCGTCAGAATCAACCAGGCCATTGTAGTGCTGCCCCTTTCCTTGTGCGTCAGGTGACCACCACCCATACTGCGAACAGACCACATCGACTTGAAGATCACTGTTGTAACGTGCCCGGGCCTGAGTTGTTCCCTGCAATGTATTGATAACCACCCAGTCACCGTCGCCAATACCCTTTTCAAAAGCTGTCTCAGGATGTACCTCTACCAAAGGATCCGGCATGCGCTTTCTTAATGAAGGTACATTTCGTTGCTGACTATGACAAAACTGCACCCATTTGGCCGAGGTAAGCAGCAATGGATAAACCGGATCAATCCCAACCTCCTCTTTAAATCTGGGCAGCGGATCATAACCCGTTTCTTGAAAGCGTATCGAATAGATCTCCAGCCGCCCTGTGGGTGTCGCAAAGCCTTCTGTTTGATATTTTCGATACCGCGTCGTTATCGGCAATCTGATACCTTGTGGATTGTCTTCAAGTGTCTGTCGATCAACATTTGCTGGTAACAGCAGATGCTCAAGCGCCCGATCCATATCACCCAAAAAGAAGTGCTCATCCAGCCCGAGCCTCTTCGCTATCTGAAAGACAATCCACATATCACTTTTTGATTCGCCCCTCGGTTCGATCACGGCAGGTCGTAACTGAATATGCGCATCCGCTTGCTGCGAAACATGGAACCCGGCGTATAGCCCCGTACGCTCCCAAGGCGAGGCCACAGGCAAGACAATGTCGGCATACTCTGCCGTTGGGTTCATAAACAGATCAGCATGCACATAAAATTCAAGCGCTTTAAGTGCCTTTTCTGTATCCGGCGTAGGCGGCTTTGTCAGTTGCGGATTGGCGCCAAAACTGATTAACGCCTTTACACTGTAGGGTTGATGATGCACTACTGCCCGATAGAGATCCGTTGAGCTGATCCACCCCATAGTCCCCGGACCCAATGGTCGCTCAGCCAGCCCCAATGCCTTCTGCTTCTGCTGTACATCCATCAGGTCAAGGCCAAAAACATTGTTGATAGTTGGTTTTTCAAAATAGACATTGCCACCCGGCGCATCCAGATCACCGGTCAGGGCATAGAGTAACGAGATAGCACGAGAGGTCTGGCTTGCCTGTGTCTGCTGAGCTGTGCCGGTCCAGGTAAAATAACTGACTGGACCACACTCATGCAGCAGACGCGCCGTCTTATAGAGCTGCACCTCACTCACCCCGGTAATACTGTGCTGTAGTTCTGGCGCGTAACTTTTACAGCGATCAGCATACAACTGAAAAGCGGGTGAACAACTGATTGCCCCCTGCAGGGTTTCTATCGTGAAAGATCCAAACAGCGCAGGCATGGCACACTGATCATCGGCCGTTTTATTTTTTGCGTTTACACGTCTGACTGATTGTTTGACTTCATCCCACTGTAGATAACATTGATCAGAACCTTCCGCATCAATATCGGCCTCAGTCAGTAACGCGCCAGAATCCATTCGCACTAAAAAAGATCCGTTACTCGAATCACGAATAAATGCTGCATCAAACCAGCCCTTCTCAATCATTACATGCGCGAGAGACATGGCAAGAATGCCATCGCTTCCTGGACGTACTCTCAACCATTGGTCCGCCATCGATGCCATTCCCACTTTACGGCAATCGATCACAATCAGTTTCGCACCCCGTTTTTTGGCACGCCGAACCTGCGTGGCTTGCGCTAACCAGGTAGCCGTAGGATTAAAGCCCCAAAGGATAATACAACCGCTCTTTTCATAATCCGGCATACCGATACCTGAACCCAACGTATGGACCGGCGTAAAGTCTTTGTGCCAGTTGCAATTCTCTGTAGCAAAAACGGTATTGGGCGAACCAAAGGCATGGGCCAGTCGATTAATCCAAACAAAGCTGTCTGAGACAGCAGTTCCACTCGGTGTCGTCACTGAAAAAGCGACGCTTTCACGGCCATTTGTTTGCGCTAACGTGTTTAATCGATCGGCAACTGTTTTTAGTGCATCCTCCCATGGGATCGGCTGCCATCCGGGATCTGCTGACCCTTTTGGGTTTGTACGTTTCAATGGGGTTAGAATACGCTCCGGGCTATTTACCCACTCAGGCGCCGTGCGTCCTTTAATGCAGAGATGTTCACCCGTGGGATGCGTGGGATCCGGCTCTACAGATACCAGCACCCCATCACGCACCGTTGAGATACAACCACAGCGAGAAATACAGAGTGCACAATAACCTGAAACCTTTTTCTGCATTGATTAGCCTACTAGCAAATATACGAATACTGATACATCACACAATTACTCTATTCGAACATACTCTTCGACTACAAACCTTTTCACGTAAGCAAAATGAAAGATAGTCGTTATACTGTTATCTTGTGAGCCTTAAACGATACCTAACGACATTTTTCTAAGAGACAACCCTACTCTATGCTGCCTGCGCCACCTGATCCGCATGCCATTGCTGTTCTACTCCTGATTGTAGTCGCCCTCTTTCTCTTTACCCGCGATCACATTCCGCTGGAAACTTCATCACTCCTGATACTGGTCACACTCGTAGTAGGCTTTGAAGTATTTCCTTATACCCACGACGGTGTAACACTGCAGCCCGGCGACTTCTTTACCGGCTTTGGCAATGAGGCCCTGGTCGCTATTTGCGCACTCATGATTGTCGGGCAAGGACTAGAGACAACGGGCGCACTGCGACCGCTGGCGTCCCTGCTCTCCAAGCATTGGGCAAACTGGCCTATGCTCTCCTTTCTGATCACGCTGCTTTCAGCGGCCATACTCAGCGCCTTCCTCAACAATACGCCGATTGTAGTGATGCTGCTGCCAATCCTTATCAGCGTCTCCATCCGCAATAAACAAGCTTCCTCCGGCATCCTGATGCCAATGGGACTCGCCACACTGCTGGGTGGGATGGCCACCACTATTGGCACATCGACGAATCTGCTGGTTGTTGCCATCGCCGCAGATCTCGGCATGCGCAATTTTGGCATGTTTGATTTTGCCTTGCCGGTCATTGTTGCCGGGAGTGCTGGACTGGTTTACCTGTGGTTGATCGCACCCCGATTACTACCCCATCGCCAGGCACTGTTATCGGATACTTCTCCACGCATCTTCGATGCCGTGCTCTACATCAACAGTGACAGCTTTGCTAACGGCAAGACGCTTGCAGAAGTACTGGAAAAAACGGATCGCCGCATGAAGGTGGATCGCATTCATCGAGGCGAGGGGCTAAACCTTACGCGTCTACCCACGGCAGAACTGCGCGAGGGCGATCGTCTCTTGGTACGTGACACGCCCGAGTTGTTGAAAGAGTATGAAACACTGCTTGGCGCCACGCTCTATAACGCTTCAGACATCGAAAACCCGATTGACGAGGAGCACCCCCTCTCATCCGAAGGCCAGCTCATGGCCGAGGTTGTGGTAACCGAGGGGTCGCTACTGCACCGAAAAACCCTCAAGGAGTTGCGCTTTGCCGAGCATAACAATGTGGTAATCCTGGCTATTCACCGGTCCCAGGCCCAAGCAACTCAGACAATTCGCAGTGGTATGGGTGATGTACGGTTAGAGAATGGTGATGTATTGCTGATACAAGGGGCTGCCCATCAGATTGAGGCGCTGAAGAGCAGCGGAAAGCTCCTGGTACTGGATGCCTCCGTGTATCTGCCCGAGACGCGCCGGGCCCGACTTGCCCTGCTGATCATGGCTGCGGTCGTGGCCTTCGCTGCAACGGGCACCCTGCCCATCGCCACCAGCGCCCTCTGTGGTGTCGGTGTGATGCTCCTGACACGCTGCCTGGACTGGGAAGATGCCGCCTCAGCCCTCAGCACCCGAGTCATCCTGATTGTTGTGGTGAGTCTGGCGCTAGGTCTGGCATTAATGCAGACCGGGGGCGCCGACTATATCGCCAGTCTGTATGTAGCCCTCTCCACTGGATTACCCACAAGTGCGATACTTGGCGGGTTGATGCTGATGATCGCAATCCTAACCAATGTGGTCTCCAACAACGCGGCTGCCGTTATTGGGACACCGATTGCCATCAGTATCGCCAGTCAATTAAACCTGCCACCAGAACCTTTTGTGCTGGCCGTGCTGTTTGGCGCCAATATGAGCTATGCCACACCCATGGGCTACCAGACTAACTTATTGATTTACAGCGCTGGAGGTTATAAATTCTCCGACTTTCTGCGAGTTGGCATCCCCTTGACCCTGATTATGTGGATCGGCCTACTGAGTATGCTTATTATGATGTACAACCTTTAAAAACTGCTATTTGCCCCCATTATCGGGGTCTGTAATCTGTTAACAAAATGACACCTATCAAAACCGAAAGGACTACGCATGATTGAAAAAACGCTTGAGCGGGCGATGTATGCCACCCGCTGGGTTCTCGCACCCATCTATCTCGGCCTGAGCCTTGCCCTGATAGCCCTCGGCGTGATGTTCTTTAAAGAGGTGTTTCACCTGCTTGGCATCATCTTCACCGTTACAGAGACTGACTTGGTTCTGGTCGTCCTCTCGCTGATCGACATGGCGCTGGTGGGCGGGCTGCTGGTGATGGTGATGTTCTCCGGTTATGAGAATTTCGTCTCCCAACTTGATGTCGCAGAGGATACGGAAAAACTCTCCTGGCTGGGTAAACTGGACACCAGCAGCCTGAAGAACAAGGTGGCCGCCTCTATCGTGGCGATCTCCTCTATCCATCTACTGAAAATTTTCATGAATGCGGTCAATATCCCTGACAACAAACTCATGTGGTATGTCCTTATCCATCTGACCTTTGTCGCCTCTGCCGTTGCGATGGGACTTCTCGACGCCAAGACCAAGCATCACTGATATCTAAGTTGCCCCCCCGACTCCGCTTACTGAAAGGCGGAGTCTACCCTAGACTTAGTACAGCGGTCCTTGAACAACGGCAATGATTCAAGGATTAATATTGCTTTTTTGCCGTACACTACGTAGCTTAGTTACTCTTAATGTATGATAACTGACACGCGCTAAGCACCCTGACAGAACGTAACGTTTTGGAGGCACCATGACAAAGCCAACCACAGAAACAAGCTCCATACCCTCAAAAATCATCAAGGTAAAAAAAACGGATCTCCCACTGGTGTGTCCAAGACCCACAGACAACACATCTGAAATGCATCCAAGTGTCTTTTTACCGCTGAAACAACCGGGTGATATCGCGAGTTGTCGCTACTGCCGCACACGTTATCAAGTTGAAGATTAACCTTCGTAGAGCTTCATGAACCCACGCTCAGAAAACCCATTCATGCGCGACTTGCCGACTAAAATTACCGGAACACCCCGACCCCCAAGTTTATCATAGGCCTTTTTGGCGGCGGGTGATTTTTCAATGTCATACTCAGTAAAGGCAATACCTTTGGCCTTAAAAAAACGTTTGGCCTTTTTACAATAGGCACACCAGGTTGTGCTGTACATAATCACGCGCTTTGAACCGGAGTTACGCGTACTACCAACGGCGGAAGGAGCTATTTCATAGGTGACATGGGTATAGCTATTAATCTTGAGCTCCACCTGCTCAGCTGACTGAGTTACCGGTTTACTGTCGCCAAAATGCACCTTGCCCTGTTCATCGAGCCACCGATAGATCTCAGCATCAACCACACTCACTGAGGAAAATATAATTAGCAACACCCAAATGAGATAGCGCATTTTCTTCCCTCCCAGAGTAATCCTTTACTGACACTTTCCCAGAATATCGTGCAATTTGCTGCCTGAGCGCAACTGAGATCATCTAGTGCAGCATAAATTGTTGTAGCAACGAATAATAACCCGGGGCCAACGATATCGAATTATGGTCGGTACTTTTTATCATCGCTACCTTCACTTGATTTTCCGGGAAGGCATCGGCAAGCGTACGAGTATGTACTTCTGGAACAATCCGATCATGATCCGCAACGATAATTAGCGTTTGAGCGTCTATCCTGCTTACTCTACTCAACGAGTCATATTGCTCTTTCATCAAATACTTGGCGGGAAACCAGGGGAAATTGCGCTGAGCTAAAGCAACAATGCTGTCATAAGGTGTAATTAATACCAACTTTTCAACAGGCCGCTCTGATGCCAGATAAGTTGCAATGCCACTCCCCAAACTGCGCCCCACAACGACAAGTTTACTGTGTTGCTTGATCGAGTCATCGTATATCCGCAGTGCATCCGCATATAACTCCCGCTCACTGGGCTTGCCACTGCTACCCCCATAGCCCCGGTAATTGACAAGATAAACCGTGTGATCAGGAAAAGCCCGTTTAAAAGGCTCTGCGTTTAATAGCACGGCTTCTGCATTACCACCAAAATACAAAATGGCACGCGTTTTTCCAGGATTGATAACGATCAGATTAATTGTCTCGCCATCACTTTCAAAGGGGACTGTCAGATAGGCGTGGGGAATAGGGAGGGTGGGATAATAAATCAGTCGATGCTGCATAAAATAGAGCCAGGCACAAGCTAATAGATACAACCCAACTGCCGATAAAATCAGTGTGCCAAATAGTTTCATTTTTTAAATTACAGCGTAGTTTTAATGTCTGCCTACAGAAATGACTAGCCATGCCCTGTTTATACTTATAGAGAGATAGCTACGCATTTTTTGTCCAATCAAACTCCATCTGTCGCGCCGTTTTTTCAGCAAGCTCAGTCGAGTGCAATTTACTGACCAGATGCAAACTCATATCAATACCTGCAGAAATGCCACCTGAGGTAATAATATCTCCCGCATCGACCCATCGCCTAGATTCTTGGACCGTAAGATTGGGATAGCTCGCGCGCAAATCTGTGATATCTTCCCAGTGAGTCGTAACATGATGATGCTTGAGTACACCGGCCGCAGCTAATAGAAAAGCGCCGGTGCAGACTGAAGCGACCAGATTGGCTGATTGTGCTTGTAATGCAATCCAATCGAGCACGTTCTTTTTCTGCATCTCCTGAAGATGTACACCGCCTACAATAATCAGTAGATCAATACCTGGAGCATCTAAAAACCCATAGGCAGGATTAACGCTGTATCCGCCTCTGGCCAGTACGCTTTGCCCGGTCTCACCAATCAGAAACACGTTAAAGAAATCGGTTGGTTCTGTTAGTCGTGATGCTGTAGAGAAAACTTCAAAAGGGCCAGAGAAATCCAGCACCTCTGCATTGTCATAGATATAGATACCAACATTCATGCGCTGTATACCGTTTATTCAATTACCTCTAACAGAGAGGCAATGCCCATAACATGATCCGATATTACTCGATTCATAGGTCACTCGTACATGCTTATTCATTCGCGCGCATAACGCAATATAACACCCTTATAGGGCTTATCCAGATAATCCATATTCTCCAATCTGGTAAGGTGTAATGAAAAACCTAGCTCAGCCATTTTTCGACTGAATTTAGCGTGCCTGCCTCTACCCGGATCTACTAGAATAACTTCACTCCGCTTTTTGCAATGCTGATTAATAAATAATGACAGCAGTTCAATATGCTCATCTTCATACAGCAGATCACTGCCTACAATTAAGTCAAACTCGCCCAAGCTTGACTTTGGATCAGCCCAATCTGTCCGGGTAAACGGAATGATCTTATCCTGATTAAGCTGTGTATTCTTGATGAGGAATCTTTCGGCGTGTGGATGGAAGTCTGTTGCCGTAATATCTGCATTAAGATGATTTAACAACAAACTGGTTAGACCGATACCACAACCGACTTCAAGGATATGCTTATCTTTATAATCAAACTGAAATAGATAGTGCGCCAAAACAATACCAGAGGGCCAAACTACCCCGAATATTGGCCACATAGCTGATGAGATACCGAGCCGTTCCGCTACGCCATCATCATCGGAAAACTCTTGCTTATTACGCAATGTTCGCAGGTGGATATCCACCTCATCAAACTCATGCGTTTTATAACTGACTCGTAAACCCATTACCGCCTGCCCTGTTTAAAAACATAAAAAGCAGACAACTTGTTCCCACAAGGCATATGCCAGAATCTGACACAGTACAGAGATTGGCCCTGAATAGCGAGGATTAGCCCAGCGAATGCCACCTGGCGGGAGCAAGAACCATTCGAAAAGAATAAACGGATTACACCCCTATATCAGGCAACCCAGGAACCTGCATTGAAAAATAGAAACCTGGTTGCTTTGCCCTTGAATGCATTGATAGGACGATACTTATAATCAGGTTTGATCAAAAGCATCCACAACATTGGCAGCATTGACACCAAGTGTTGCCGTGGCATATCCACCTTCCAAAATGAGCAGTGTCGGTAATCCCAGTCGCTTCAGTCTCGCCCCGAGCTTGATAAAATCATCCGACCGCAAAGCAAACTTAGAAATCGGATCACCCTCAAACGTGTCAAGTCCAAGCGAGACAACAAGCGCATCGGCGCGGTATTGACTGATCCTTGAACAGGCCATCTCCAACGCGTCAAACCATCGCTCAGAAGAAGTTCCAGCATGCATTGGTATATTGAGGTTGAAGCCCTCTCCTTCCGCTTCACCCTGTTCATCTGCATAGCCTAGATAAAAAGGATACTCCGTACGCGGATCACCATGAATACTGACAAAGAGCACATCGGATCGATCATAGAATATACTCTGCGTGCCATTACCATGGTGATAATCCACATCAAGTATAGCAACCCGATCACAGCCATTATGTCTCAGCGCCTGTGCCGCTACTGCCGCATTATTCAGGAAGCAGTAACCTCCCATAAAATCGGCACCCGCATGGTGACCGGGTGGGCGCGTCGCGCAAAAGACAGCCTGCTCACCCCCGCCCAATAACTCAGCCGCACTGACTGCCGCATCGGCACCGGCCTTGGCAGCCACCCAAGTACCTGCAACCATCGGACTGCCATTGTCCATAGAGTAGAGGCCGAGTTGTGCTATGAAGTTATCAGGCTCGATGTCACTCCTTAACGAACGCACGGGCCATACCGAGGGAAAAGGCTGCGTTGATGCATTAGCGGGATCAACGGCAAGCCAACGCGACCAGGACGACTCTAGAAAATCCAGATAACGTTGCGTATGAACTTGAGACAAAATAGTGCGACTATCAGCTACCGGCGCATGAATGCTGTGCCCGCGTGCAGTCAATTCTTTTGCCACAAATACTGCTCGGGACGGTGACTCAAAACAGGGGACGCGCTCACCCCGAAAGAACTCATACTCCGGCGCGTGCTGTTCATGCTGGCTTGAAAAAATAACGATCATCTTTTATGCAATCTCATTGTGTACCAAATAGTGCACTCCTTATGTCATCTATAGACCACCTGCTACGGACACATCAAATAATAGCGGCCTGTTTGTCACAATTGAATTGAATCGGGCAATTTAATTCAGTAGGTACTGTACGCCATACAGGGAGATCATACCGGCCAATATGGCACCAATAACACTATTAAACTTTATGCCAATCACAAATGCCGCAAGTGCTGCAATGAGGCGAGCGGGATCTGGCTCACCCTGAGTGGCCTCTGGCCAAATCACCAAAGGCGTAATCAACGCCGGCATTACGGCTACCGCAACATAACGCAGATGACGTAAAAACCATTCCGGCAGTTCTCTGCCGCCTATCAAACCAAGAAAAGAGAAGCGAATCAGATAGGTGCCGAGACCCAGACATACAATCACAATCCACACTGTCCAGGCACTCAACATTTTGCCTTTCTCCCTTCTACCCAGAGCTCGGTTCTTGCGCCAGCCATCATGGCGAATACGGCAGCAACAATCAGCCAGAGGTTATAAGGCATCCAAGCAAAAACTAAAGCCAGTAAGATGGAGACAAGCGCAGAGACCATGTGGGGAAGACTCCGCAGCATAGGCGCGATCAAGGAGATGAAGCAGATCGGTATGGCGAAATCCAGTGAATACTCTTTTGGAATGGATTGCCCCACCAAGGCACCCAGCAGAGAGAAGAGATACCAAAACGGACACAGCGCACTGGTGCAGCCAAAATAATAGGCTGTTTTTTGTGCCATGCTCCACTGAGGATTTCTTTCATACTTTTTTATCGAAACAGCAAAAGTCTGATCAATCATGAAGTAAGAGGCCAATGCCCGCGTTCTGAGGGATGTTTTTCCAAGATGCGGAACCAAGGCTGCAGAGTACATAGCCATGCGCAGATTAACGGCAAGGGCCGCCAGTATCACAACAAAGGTCGGGGCTTGATCCTGCAGCAGTGCCAAAGCGGTAAATTGTGCCGCTCCCGCGATGACCAACACCGTCATGGACATGGTCTCCAGCAGGTTAAGTCCAGCTTCTGTGGCGACCACCCCAAACAGCAGACCAAAAGGTGCAACCACTAATATGAAGGGAATGCAGTCGAGAAACCCACTCCAAAAAATTGATTTTGTATCAGACATAGTCGATGAAATATTTGGGGGAAATTGAGTATCAGGCGAATGACTTCACCTTCACACCGAAGAGTAAGGTAAACCGATGTTTGAAAGCAAACGCTTTAAAGTGCCGCGCAAGATCGCATAAACATCAGATTAACCAGGGTTTATGGCGATGTACTGAAGAGTAATAACGATGACTCATTATGCAATATGGCGCGCATAGCACTGGCCATCCCATCAATTATAATGGGTGGCAACTGGGTGAATGGTAATGTTGTAGTTATCTACTTGCTGTAAAGCTGTGGGGTTTTCTGTACACCTATACTTACTGGGTATAGAGGGCTTGATACAGATAAAAAAATATAACGGCTCATGCTAGCCTGGAGCAACAGCTCTGCTCCTGGCTAACATGAGATCTACGGGGTCGTAAGTTCTATACAGCAGATTTAAGAATAGTGTTGAAGGTCTTGCTGGGGCACATGACGGCCTCGGTCTTCTCAACATCAGGCATGTAATATCCGCCAATATCCACATGCTGACCCTGAGCACTGTTCATCTCTTCCACGATTTGTGTCTCATTGTCACTCAGCGCCTGGGCTATAGGTGCAAAGTGTGCCGCTAACGCTGTATCATCGGTTTGCTCAGCCAACGCCTGTGCCCAGTACATCGACAAATAGAAGTGGCTGCCACGATTATCCAATTCACCCGTACGACGCGACGGTGACTTGCCACTATCCAGCAGTTTTTCGGTGGCCTGATCAAGGGTACGAGCCAACAATTTAGCTTTGGCGTTATCAAAGTTTTTACCGATCTCTTCCAGCGAAACTGTCAGCGCCAAAAACTCTCCCAAAGAATCCCAACGCAAGTGGTTCTCTTCCACAAGCTGCTGCACATGTTTAGGCGCTGAACCACCGGCACCGGTTTCGAACAGACCACCGCCCGCCATCAGCGGCACGATAGAGAGCATTTTTGCGCTGGTACCCAGTTCAAGAATAGGGAAAAGATCAGTCAGGTAATCACGCAGAATGTTGCCGGTAGCCGAGATCGTATCCAGACCACGCACAACACGTTCCAGTGAATAACGCATCGCACGCACCTGGGACATAATCTTGATATCGAGCCCTTCGGTATCATGATCCTTCAGGTAGGTCTCCACCTTCTTGATCAATTCGTTTTCATGGGGACGATAGGGATCCAACCAGAACACCACCGGAATATTGGAGTCACGGCATCGGGTTACCGCCAGCTTGACCCAGTCACGAATAGGCGCATCCTTAACCTGGCACATACGCCAGATATCACCCTCTTCTACCCGTTGTGACATCAATACTTCACCCGTATCGATATCAACGATTCTTGCTTCACCGTCGGCAGGCACCTCGAAGGTCTTATCATGAGAGCCATACTCTTCTGCTTTCTGCGCCATCAATCCAACATTTGGAACACTGCCCATTGTGGTGGGATCAAAAGCGCCATTGGTCTTGCAGAAGTTAATGATCTCCTGGTATATACGCGCGAAAGTACTCTCAGGGATTACCGCCTTGGTATCTTTTGGTCGACCATCGGCTCCCCACATCTTGCCGCCTGAACGAATCATGGCGGGCATAGAGGCATCCACAATCACGTCGTTAGGGGCATGCAAATTTGAGATACCTTTTGCCGAATCTACCATCGCCAACTCTGGGCGGTGTTCATGACAGGCATGCAAATCTTGTACAATCTCTTCACGCAATGAACGAGGCAGGCTCTCGATCTTGCTGTAGAGATTAACCAGGCCATTGTTGACATTGACGCCCAGTTCATCAAACAGCTTGCCGTGCTTTTCGAAAGCGTCCTTGTAGAACACTTTGACAGCATGCCCAAACACGATCGGATGCGACACCTTCATCATGGTCGCTTTTACGTGCAGAGAGAGCATCATGCCGGTATTCAGTGCGTCTTCCATCTGCTCTTCGTAGAACTCGCACAGCGCCGTCTTACTCATATACATACTATCGATGATCTCACCTTCCAACAGTGAAACCTTGGGTTTCAGCAGGATGGTTTCACCACCCTTGGTCACCAGATCCATTTTCACGTCACGGGCTTTGTCCAAGGTCATCGATTTCTCACCGTGGTAGAAATCACCATGCCGCATGTGGGAGACGTGCGTCCGTGAAGCGGGGCTCCACTCTCCCATAGAGTGCGGATTCTTGCGGGCGTAGTTTTTCACGGCCTTAGGTGCGCGACGATCCGAGTTACCCTCGCGCAATACAGGATTGACTGCACTGCCAAGTGCCTTGCCGTATCGCTCTCGGATGGCACGCTCTTCATCAGTCTGGGGATCTTCTGGGTAATCGGGCAGTTTATAGCCACGGGCCTGTAACTCGGTAATGGCCGCCATGAGCTGGTGAACCGAGGCGCTGATATTGGGCAACTTGATTATATTGGTAGTCGGCTCCTGGGTTAGCTGACCCAAAGTACCGAGGTTGTCTGGAACACGCTGATCTTCTGTTAAGAATTCTGGAAATTCAGCAAGCACACGAGCCGCCACTGAGATATCACACTTTTCAACTTCAATTCCCGCAGCCGAGGTGAACGTGCGGATAACCGGGAGTAAAGAATAAGTGGCCAGTAGAGGAGCTTCGTCGGTCAGCGTGTAAATAATCTTTGGTTTTTGAGTAGTCAATGTTGTTCCCGATAGTTACATGGCATGAAGCCATTACCCACACAGAGTCGGATTCACATTATGACCACTCACTGCAGTGCTTCAATCCAAAACTACCACGCAAGTGCTGATGAAACCGACGTTAACCCTGGCTTACACGGCACCGATAGTGCGCGGCAAACCATTGATATAAAAAAACTGTCATGCGAACACAGTTTAGGGGACAGCTGAATAGCCTGTACAAAGCCGCCGATCACTTGTCCCAAACAGTGATCCAAAAATGACAAAACAACAAATAAATAGGCTGATTGTCCAATTTTATAATTATTTTTCGGATCTCCCGTAGAATATAAACATCCTGAACGGATCAATCAATTCAGGTTATTCCCTAATGAGCCATAAAAACGACTGCTTTCACATCAACTACATATATTAAACAGATTATATCCTTTATATTCAAATACTTACATTAAATTAAATGGAATATATAAATGCGACCAAGAAAAAACTTCAGCTCCCTAATCACTCTGTCCAAATCCGCAAATAACTCCACAAAATCAGTTACAAACTGCTAATAATCCTGCAAGTACCGGCTTTCAAGAGAAGGGAGAACTTAGCATCAGTGCGGATTGGCAATGATTTAATCCTATACATCAAATATAGGGTAGGCACACCTTAAACAAACGCTAACCGAATGGACGAGAAGAGGTGTGATAAACACGCTAGTGTTGACGCTGAGGCTATTAGCTATTCAACCAGTTAAGCGCATCCTCTTCATTATCAAACACCTTGGCTTGAAAGCCTTTTTTGACGGCAAGTGTTTCGCTGAACAAGATAGACTTGTGGCTCGCCTGATCAAGATTGACGTAGGCCAGCTTCCACTCTTTAGGAACACCCTTTAGCTCTAGGGAGGAGACCACCTGATAATTGGCATAAGGCGGATAACGGCCTGTCAGTAGGGAAACCAACATAACGCGTGTAAATCCACAGGCTTTACATTTCTTGGTGATGTCATCAACAACCATCTGGCCGTTTTTAGCTGGGTCCGCATCCGTTCTGGAACCCTTTACTGTCACCTTAATGAAACCTTCTTCTGCCTGATAACTGAGTTGATATGGCATAGGTGTGCACTATCTAATATTAAACAATTCACAGGCCGGCTAGCCTCCTTATCTAACATTATAGAGTGCCGGCATTCAATTTTTCATTCTACGCCAGATTGGTTGCAAGCTTATCCTGATCATAGCAATCGACATACCACCCTATCCTGCTATTTTTTCGCACTCTCGCTTGATGCATTCATCGCGGCGAAAATATTTTCAGGTATGGGCACCGTCTTACCTTCAATTTCCCAGCGATGTTGATCCGCATAAGAATCGATGGCATTGATTCGCTTCCAATCGAGTGGATGTGTTTGTAGAAATTCAAAACCGCCATCATCACCCTTTTCTTCACGATACGCCTGAAAGATACGAAACAGATCATCCGCCCCCTGGGTGTGTCCATAGATCTTATACACCGCTTCAAGTGCCTCTCTATCAGCCTCGCTCTCCATTTCCCGGTTAAAATGCAGTAGGGTGTAAAGCCCCGTATCGCCTAGCACACCCAGATCACTCTGCCCCAGCACCAGACTCAGCAGGGCACTAATCGTCAGACCACGACTTACACTGACAATGGGATCACGGTGTTTAACATGGGCAACCTCATGGGCCAGCAACATCGCCAAGGCATTTTCATTGGGCAACTTTTCAAGTAAACCACGAAACACCACCACATTACCGCCGAGTGTTGCGAACGCATTCACCGTATCATCACTGGAATAGCGCAGGGTGATTTTCATCTCGTCTGGAAGCGCCATAGCTTTTATCACCTGCGCATTTACCCGTTCGAGATAGGCATCTATTTCAGCGTTCTCTTGCGTCTCAATGGGAAACGAAGAGACCAGCTCCAGTTCCATCTCGAAGGGAATATAACGAGCCAGGAAACCGGCAGATAACCCAAGAACGTAGACCGCTACAGCAATAATCAGCACAGCACCACCGAGCAGAACGGCCAGCTCCCGCAGGGGATGAACCTGGGATACGTTTATCCCTTCTGGAATTTCCTTATACTCAAATTTCACGCTTCATCTCTAGGCCGCATCAGTGCGGTACCGTAGGCAAGCACCTCAACCGAACCTATCGTGTTCTGCCGCCCTTTAGATATGGAGGCTGTCTCGTATTTCACATTGAATACATACTCTGCGCCCATTTTTGCTGCCTGCTCTTTCATGCGCAGCAGGGATTCGCGACGGGCACGATCCAGCAGCGCTTCATAAGAGGTAATCCTGCCGCCAAACAGGTTTCGCAACATGGCGATGAAGCGTTTGAAATAATCCACCGAGATTACGACACTGCCCAGCACAAGACACTGGTCATGTTGTTTTCCGGGAGGCGGAAATCGAGATGCCACCGTGGTCAACCCCGACAGACGCTTCTCACGTTCGATAATTGATTGGTAATGTTTCTTTTCTGCGTACTGACCCACCAGGTATCCCAGCGTCATCAGAACCAGAAAAATCGTCAGTTCAATCATGTCGCTTACTCCAGAATCACCGCCGTGCCATAGACATAAATTTCTGCTGCACCTTGAGCCACGGATGAGGTGGAAAATCGCACATTGAGTATCGCATTAGCGCCTATCGCATGCGCCTGCTGCTGCATACGATCCATCGCCTCATCACGGGACTCCTGTAACAGTTCCGTGTACCCCTTCAGCTCACCGCCGAAGATATTTTTCAGGCTGGCCATGATGTCTCTGCCTACATGTTTGGCACGAACAGAGCTACCTTGTACCAGACCAAAGTGTTTCTGGATCTGCTTACCCGGTATGATTTCCATATTGCTAATCAGCATTTTTATTTCCTGTTTACTATGGGATTAAATTCTAGGGATGACAGCGCTTAAAGAGGTCATATTTTATAGAGACGGTGAGCTTTTCATCTGACCCAAAACACTCCATAAACCGCACAAGCTTGCACTCGAAGGAAGCGGATTTGATGTGGCTTGTTATAAATTCTTTTCGTTCTCTTTACCGTGACAAACTCTTAAAATATAAATGACTTCATCAGTGATTAGATAGCGTACTGTATAATCACCTACATAGAGATCACGCAGTTGCTCTGGTTCGGTAGCCTTTAGCACGGGCAACCCTATTTGAGGGAATTGTTTAAACCTTTCGACACCCTCTTGCAGATCTATAGCAATCCTACGAGCCGCATACGGATTCTTATTCTCTACAAACTCTACAACCCTTTGAAGATCACCTACTGACTCCGGTGAGTACTTTACCTTCATGATTTTGGAGGAGATGTTCTAACTCCGGTACCCCAGCTATTAAAGATGACTTTTGAACATAATGTTGCAGTAACCAGCAGCCGCAGCGCAGCATAGGCTGTCCGAGTGAGCGATAGCGAACGGTGTTTACTGCCTTGTTATGTTTTTTCATCTGGCAATACCAAAATTCTTTCGCTTCGCCAAATCCTTACGACATGAATCGTTGATATTTCCCTCAAATACACAACACGAAAAGGGGCGTGGATTAATTCTCTGATTTTCGAGTTGTTAAACTCAGGTACAGGCCTCCCAATATCAGGATGTTGCTCTAGCGTTTGAATATGCTCAATTATTGCGACAACAAACTCATTACCAATATCGGGTACTCCCTCTTCTAGGTAGTATTCTTTTATGGCTTCAAAATCACTGAATGCGGATTTTGTAATTAGGATTTTCACTCACTCGATTCCCAGCTTCTTTTTTACCTCATTGAGTGAAAATTCATCACCTTCCTTTACATCCATCATTCCTTGTGCAACAGCTTTTAAAAATGCTCTTTCTTCCTCATTTTTTTCATACTCATCAAGCGCTTGCACTACCGCTACGCCTCGGCCGCGGCTTGTGAGCAAAATTGGGCGGTGAGAGTCATTTGCGTGATTTACGACTTTTCCAGGGTTAACCTTCAAGTCGGAGAGCGGGATTACATCTTCAGAGAATTTAGTATTCATGGGCACGGCCTTTAGGTGCGGTTAACAGGTCTTTTTATAGCACCTGACCGGCCATTTTTCAAGAACGCCTCGCATCAGCGGCCAGACCGCGAGCGTAGCGAGTGGGCTGTCGGGTGCATTGCCTTGTTAGAAGTAAATTTCAGGCGCAATACCTGCTGGCCAGTAGGCTCGTGCAGTTTCTCCACCAGATGCTCAAATCCATACCTTGAGTAAAAGTGACGGCCGATTGTATTCTCCTTAAATACTTCAACTTCAAGCTCACCATGAAGTTCTTGCGCCTTGTCCATTAGTGCTTTTCCGACCCCCTGCCCATGAAACTCCGGCTGAAGAAATATTGCTCCAACTTCGTTACCCATCAACGCAATGAAGCCTTTGACTTCACCGTCGATCTGTACGACCCAAGTATCGGTATTGGGTAGATATATCTCTGCTACATTCTTCCGTTCCTGGGCTATAAACTTATCGGTCATAAATGGATGAGCTAACCGAGTTGCGACTTCCCATGACGAGAGTACTGCATCTAAATCTGTATTTTCATATTGTCGTATTTGCACGGATATATTTCCTTTTACTGTGGTGTTCCCCACGAAAAGTAGACACTGGTTATGCGCATAAGCGCTCAAATTCAGCTGGGCTGACATAGCCTATAGCTGAGTGTCTCCTTAATCGGTTATAAAATATCTCAATATACTC
>NZ_VMNH01000027.1 GCF_007625115.1 Sedimenticola selenatireducens
AGCCGTGCCGTCAGGCACACCTTAAACAAACGACTTGTGTTGCTGCGCAACGCTTGGTGGGTTACGCAAAAGACGCTAACCCACCCTACAGTTGAGCTTAAGTAAGTGCCATTCGACTCAGGGGTACGTTATAACAGGTTCGTTTACTCTCTGAGTTTGATCTTCAGGGTGCCTTCTTCGACGTGGATGTTTTCAACGCCATCAGAGAAGCCTTTCCAGAAACCCTGTTCATCACCGAACTCGCTGATCAGATCGATGTTTTTTAATCCACCTAGCCAGGCGTTGGGAATGGGTACGCCCATAATGCTGACACCCTTGAGGATAATCACTGGCTTTTGATTGCGAAACGCCATCTCAACACCGGCTGAGACACGCAGGGTCTTGCCGCCAAGAATCGGGAAGTCCTTATCGACAGGAACCAGCAAGCGGGCGCTGACCAAGTCATCGCCAAGATCAACCGAGAGTTTCTTCGCAATGTTAGGGTCTTTTGCAACGATTGCATTGAGTTCACGCTCACTAAAGCCGATCTCACGCTTCGCGCCGGCCTCACTGTAGCGTTCGGGTCGCAGCCACTGTGCATCACTCTCCTTCGCCGTTTTATCCGCTTCTTTATAGGCAACCGGGCCAGGGTCATAGCCCAGGGCTTTCAGTTTGGTGTTGAGGGTCTTTTGCTCAGTGATGCTCAGTTCAACGGGCTCAAAATCCTTGGCGTAAATATAGGTACGAACCACCCAATAGGTGACTGCCGCCGTCAGCAGAATAGTCGCCAGCACGATCCACAAGATATAAATCGCTTTGAAGCCTTTCTTGGTCGTGGGCGCTTCGATATTTTGTAATGCATCAGTCATAGCGATATCCAGGTATCAAGCGATTCCATTTTACTGTCGCGAGGCGGACTTAGTGCCTACCGGGTTATCTATCAAGGTACTACTTGATACGTTGTTCCGCACTGATTTTATTGTGAATTATTGTAAAACGGGCGTAATTTATGGTGAATAAAAAAGGGTAAGCCCGTAGAGCTCACCCTTTTTTATTAAAGCAAAACAACGTGCTATCGCTTAAATAACAAGCGATAGCAGTATTGAATTATAACGGTACGATATTCTCAGCTTGTGGGCCTTTAGGACCCTGAGTTACTGTGAATTCAACGCGCTGGCCTTCTGCAAGGGTCTTGAACCCTGAGCTGGCGATGGCACTGAAATGGGCGAAAACGTCTGGGCCAGATTCCTGCTCGAGGAAGCCAAAGCCTTTAGATTCGTTAAACCATTTGACGGTGCCGTTTACTCTGTTTGACATAATAATATCCTGTAATTTAAAAATGATTAGCCATAGGTGGCTTGATTTGCTGAAAAAGAGTCTGAAACTTAGAAACTACAGGACGAATATTTACGAAGAAAATGCGAAATGGAGATTGTAAACAAAAGGCTGATTTTCTAGCTGTGTCGCACGATATAGGTTTGTCAGACATAAGTCAATTGATTTCGCAAGAGGGGTGTCAATCTGTTGGCCAGCTTGTGGCGGGATTGCTATAAGCTTGCTCTGTACACAGCCGTCAAAATTTCTAGCGAGCATGTCAGTAGTGTGGCGAGGGCAAACAAACTTCATCAGACAAACGCTGGGCCATCTTTTCTCTGACTGGATTGAGTGATGCACCGACAGGGTATTACGCTAAGTGATACCCTGCCAGTGTGAAAGTTGATGCTTATTTACTGGTACCCGCAGCATGGAATCCGCCACGCGCCGTCTTGGCCTTTTCCATAGCGGATTTTGCTTCCTGTGTTGTTACAGCCTGTACAGTTTTCAGATTTGTAACGCTGCCGGTTGATCCCGCGATCATCAGTCCAGCCATAACATCAGTTACACTGTCGCCTTCAGCGATGACCATAAAATCGTACTCACCCGTCGTAATATAGTACTGAAGGAGCTTTGCTCCAACCGACTCCATAAGGCCCGTTACAGCTGCCTTGCGGTCTTCTGGTTTGTCGATCATTCCCTTAATGGCCTGGTCGGTATAGTTGCCCTGCGTGATAAAAATGCTCATCAGTGTTTCCTTGTTCTAATGAAAGGGTACTAAAAGAGCGGGTAATTCCAGGATTTCGTCACTATCGCAGATAGAGGGCGTTTCTCTTTCCGCTCTTGATTCTTTGTGCATTCTCGGATCATCTGGAAATCCGAGCCAGCGGTAGCGTATCATTCTCAGTTGATAAGCCAGAGAGGATATCTGCACAGGAGGGGCAGACACTGTAGTAACTAAACAGTAGTCGGTCGTGTGGGAAATACAACGTTATTAAAAACAGGGTAAGAGGGTTAGGTGCTACTTAATCGAGTGACAGCAAGAACAGTGTTTAATCTACAGTCGCTTGTTCAGATTTACTCCCTGTCCTTGCTTTATTGTAAGTTTTTGATGGAAGAGGTCCAGATACATCTCAGTAGGCAGACTGTCTTTCCGTTATGACGAACAATATCTTTATCTTCTGTTAGTAGTGCCGTGACACGACCAATCATTTTTCTACATCATAAATATATGCAAACATTATTGAACTGTTAAAAAACTACTCTCATCCACCACCGACCCATTTCATCAAACTCCAGAGCCACATCACCGCAAGGACTGAGATAAATAAAAAGAATGCATAACCAAGCATAGTTAGCAGGCTCCCAAAAACAATGGGGATGTATTTTCTTATTTGACGGCGAAATACCACCATGAGCACGATCGGTAGAATCAGAACAAATAGCTTGTACCAAAAAGGATCATTCTTAGCGTCATCAGTTAAAAGCCCCGTTTTCATTCCGACGATCACCGAGACTATGACCCACGTAATATAGAACCATAGAAAAGACAAGAAACGGGAAGTGGCTGCCTTTCGAATGCCGCCGCCAAGCTCAGCTCCGACTTTTTTCATCTTTTCCGCGTCTTCCAGAGATAGTCCTCCTCCTCCGGCATTACAAACAGGACAACTGTGACGACTGTGTGCTCCTTCATATCCACATGTTGAACAGCTCATTTGTATTCTCCTCACCTGTTTATTTTGGCAATGAGCGAATTTAACGTACTTTATGTGCTAATTTCGTATTCGTTAACATCGAATGATTCTACGAGTGAAAAAATATCACTTTCTGAGCCTGAGTTTCTAAATGCATTCAGTGCAGAATGGGATTTCCATTTTTCGAAAATATTTACTCTGCTTACATCAACAGGGTCTGGTGATACTGCGAAATCTTCGCAGGCTTCATCTTTTCTTGCCTGTAAGATTGACTGACAAGACTTATTAATGAATTCGTCACGCGAACCCAACTGTATAGTCAGTTTTCCTGCTACGATTATTGCCACGTAACTACACTCCTGGACCTAGACTATTTGAAGCACGGCAGCTTTTTTTGCGCCGTGTGTTTTTTACCTGCTTTATGGAATAAAGGTAACGCATATTCAAGAATCTATGGAACCCCTTCATCCATCACTGTTAGACAATTACTCAGGATTATTTATACTCATCTCAATCTACTTAATGATCTTTTTCGTGCAGTTTAAGGCGTGGTTATTATCAGTTGTCCGGTACGTATACATTCCAATAACGCATCACGGTCATTAATCGTCAATGTTGAAACCGGCTTATCCTTGATAGCGATACACCGTTTTTCCTCAACTTCGTGTCCGCGCCGTACCGCTAATACCTGTCCTTTTGAAGCGAGACGTATGCTGACTTCACTGGGTCGTCTTGGGTTGTAGGTTTTTATGGCGCTGGCATCGAGAATGGCATGAGGGCTATTGTATTGCAGCGTCCAGTCGTTTCCTGGATTACCATTGATGTGATCTGGGTTACCCCATTGCGAAATCCATTCGTCGCGTAATGCATCCGCATCAAAACCTTCAATCAGTCGGTGTGCTACTCCAACGGAGATCACTTCACCGCCGGGATTAAGTTTGATACCAATGTAGTGGATGCCGGTTTTATCTTTCTTTTCAAAGCTCCGTTTTGATGTGCGGGTGTAACCCTTATTTTCCAGCGCAGGTACGGCCTCCGTCATCTCCATGCCGAGCTTTACACCTTCCACATCTTGCGCCATCAGATCCGTCTCAGTCGCAGTTGCCGGTAATATCATCAGCGCGGATAACATCGTTACGATGATTAATAGAACTAATGATGATCTTTGCATGATTTCCCCCGGTAAAATAATCAATTGAATTTAAGTGGATGGATTTCTTCTGTATAAGACTCGCCTTCGCTTAACTCGCTGTCGATTTTTCAATTATCGCTGAGATAATTCCCCCTGCGAAGGCTATCCCCAAAACCGCAAGCAGCGTAAAGAAGATCCACTTCATCAACTTCGGGATGGTCTTCCTTAATAGAACGGCTAGCGCAATGGGGATAGCGATGGCCAAGGCGACGTACCAGACTGGTAAGGCGTTCATTTGTTTGTCGGCGAGGCCAAATACCGGTGCCATGGACATCAAAATACCAAAGCCGATGAGCCAGAATCCGACAAATGAGAATACGGGGTGCAGGAACAGGGCCATGACCATCTTCATGAGTCCTTCGCCCAGTTTCTGACCCTCGTAGGCGACGTCAGTCCCTCGGATAACGACCTCTTTTGGGCCTGAACTCTGACTTATAGAGTCCCACAGTGATTGTTTTTCGGTGGCACCCTGAATAGGCGCCCCGCAATTAGGGCAAGATACTGCTTTATCAGAAACTTCCTTGTTGCATTCCCCACAATTAACTAAGGCCATAGCGACTATCTCCTCTATTTAAAGTAGTGAAGTATTGCCAACTGCCTAACGGTTAAGACACCCGAGCGCATCTGTTTCGTATCGGGTTGCACATTCAGCGACTTATGTTGCCGCAGAATTTAATGGTAATTTTGCAGTTCGTTCTGCGAACTCTATATTCTTATTAATAGAAAAGCGGACTTGGAGGACGGTGTCGATATGAGTCTTTCAGCATCCTGCCAAGTGGAAAAATTATTAATTCTAGAGACTAGCAGAATATACTCGTATTTGCAGAAAAAATGCTTTAGGCGTTTTTGGGCTATTAAAAATACTTATAGAACCGTTTTGCGCCTGCTTTTTAATACTGCAACAACCGATGTTGGGTGTCCATATATACCCAATGTCGTGCGGGTTGATGGGCGCTCTTCAGGGTGTTGCGGAGTTTGGGTGTTAGAGACCCCCGGCTACCCAATTGGGTTTCATTACCTGGTTTTACTTTTGATGGTTGATTTAATCAACTTCCCAAAGTCTTTATCCTTCTTTCTTTTATCGGAATAAGACATTTCATTAAATGCTGCTTCGCTTTTCATTTTCAGGTAGTTTTTGTATCGCTGTTCAGACAACTCACCATTATTTATCGCCGCTAATATCGCACAGCCTTTTTCATTGGTATGAGAGCAGTTATTAAACTTACAGCGCTGGGAAAGCGTGAGTATTTCAGAAAATGTTTCGTCAATACCCGTATCTACCGACATGTTTCCAAGCTCTCTCATTCCCGGGGTGTCGATTAGCATGGCGCCGTTCTCTAACTGTATAAGTTCGCGGCTTGTGGTGGTGTGCCTTCCTTTGTTCTGTTTTTTACTGACAGATTGAGTTTCAAATTGCCTGCTGCCCAAGATGCTATTGAGCAACGTTGTTTTGCCAACACCGGATGATCCGAGTAAGCAGTAGGTATTACCCTGTAATAAATAATTTTTAATAGTATCGATGTTTTCCCTACTCAAGCTACTGAATGCCAGCACAGTAACTTGAGGTGCAATGCTTAAGATGCTTGCCTTTATATTTTCAACTTCATTTTGCGTAATAAGGTCACACTTACTGAGTAAAATAACAGGAATAATCCCGCTTTCGTTGACCATGACCAGATAGCGCTCCAGCCTTCTAAGATTAAAATTGTAATCAGCAGACTGGATTACAAAGGCAACATCAATATTTGCCGCAATTAATTGGAAATCAACCAGCCTTCCGGCTGTTTTTCTTCTAAGCAAAGTTTTTCTAGGCATTACACCATGGATGATCGCGTGCGTATCATCGTCATAGAAATCTGCGTATACCCAGTCCCCCGTAGTTGGCAGATCGGTAGGTGAATCTGCGGTATAGAACAGATTTCCGGATAACTCGGCAAAAACTTCTCCCAGACCATTGGTTATTGTGTATCGCTCCTTGTGTACTGAAATCACCCGGGCAATAGCGTGCGCAGCGACTTTATCAGGGTCAAGTCTACTTCGGAACCAATGGCTAAAACCGATGTTATTCAACTTATCCATATTATTGTTTGTATCTCGATATCGGGTAAAAGGGCTGGCGCTGAATGGCGCAAACTTAATCCCAATTAATTGAAATAATAGCAAAAGTGGTTGGTGTAACGATAGGCTTCAAATCAAATGGTTAGGCTTGATAGTAAATTGAATCCACTGGTTTAGTTATTATCTATCGAGACCGACCCCATTGATTCTCCGAATAGCAGAGTGAATAACGCGCCAAGCGTAAGAAGGCGTCCATTTTCGTTATTAGTGGCATCTGAAATGGGAGCATCTCTTTTGCATTTATATTTATCATGCGCTGCATCCACTCTTTTATGCTCTTGCCATAACAGCCATGTAGCAATTATTGATAATGCTAATGAATATATTGGCATTAAATTGAAAAACCATTCGGGAGGAAGTATAAAATCTTTTGGTGTTATGTAAGGAATTGATAGCAGGAAAAGTAAAAGAAATCCTATTTTATAAAAGCTCCTCCAATAGTGCTCATGCCTATACTTGAACTCATCCCATAACACCTTCATAACCTCGGCATCATGATCCACTATGATTTCCTCCATTCTCATTAACGTCTGTGCTCAGGCGGCTCGTGAAGCGCGCCAGCGCTTTACGTGGTCGCCTGGAGCACCTTGTTGGGCTTTTTTAATCATTTTTCGCAATTCTAGATTCGGCTAAGTATCGTAATTTTACGCAATATTCCAAGAGTGGGGTAATTACCAAATTTCTGTAGACATCTCTTGGTGAACTATCATCCAATCCATGCTTAGCAAGAAACTTCGATAAGTCGCTGCTTTTTCTATGCGCAGACGATTTAGATCGAAGAGCCTGCAAATTGCGAAGAACATCTATACATTCTATTGGTGCGCCTTCTTCAACGTTTTGAATAAGCCATGCCTTTAGTTTGTCTATTCCACGAATTGGCCTATCTGGATCCAAGTCCCTCATTTTATTTATTTCATTTTTCGCGCTTTTTTCTAGGGGCGATTCATTCAGGTAATCAACAAATATTTTTGAAGCCGCGATAGTGCATCTGTCAAATTCGGTCCATTCTTCAGATATCGGAACCCTAAGGTCAGCAAAAATTCCATCATCGCCCTGGTGAAAATCACTGTAAAGACTGAAGCCGAATGCTTCTTTCCACTTATCCAGCATTTTTCGTCTTTCTGATTTGATGACGTGATCAATGTTTTCTGCGTCTGCAAACTGACCAAGAAAAGAACGTTTAAAACAGGTTTCGCTTAACCCACCTTCCGGCCTAACGTTGAATGATCGCCAATAGCGTTGTTCGCTTTCTGGTAAATCACGCCCTAAGTCTCCGAGAAAGACCACAACCAAATCTTCGTGATCATTATCCATCCTAACCCCCCATGCGCTCCCGCAGCGAAGGTAGCCATCTTCAACTGAGTAGAGGCTCGGTTGCTCTAAGTATTTCTTTAGCACATCCTTTCGAAAGTACACAGGTGTTAGATAGTGGGGGCTATCCGGGTTCTTTCCGAAGTAATCAGCAAGCTTATCCGGATTACTTGTGTAAATTCCATCGGAGCCATCCTCGTTAACCCCAATGATAAATGACTCGTGCGCCTTCCCTTCTTCGAATGGCCATACCCCACATTTTTCTTTCGGCAATGGTTGAATAACCCTTTTACCCAACAAGCGGCCAAATGCCGGGTGTTCTATATACATTGTGTCGTTTGTCACGTGACGCAATGCGTATAGATTTTCGTCCTTTATTTCTTCAGAGGACTCTTCCTGGGGATCATTGAAATATTGAACTGAATCTACCTGCAAAAGAATTAACAAATTTTTTGCGGCACAAAATTGGCGTAATGAAGCAGTATCCACCAACATAGCGCCATCCTTGTCCCTGTATACGACTCGCTGCTTATCACCATTGTCTTTGATCTTATAGTAGTTGTCGTTTTTTCTATCGTGCCACAGATTGTGATAAAGGCGAAATTCTTCTAATAAGTCATACTGTTCTTCTGCCAGTCCGTGAAATTCTCGATGAATAACAAGCGGCCATGAGTCTCCATCTGCGGGTGCGTAACTATATTCAGCATGTTCTACACCTTCTTCCCACCACATCGTGAAGCCTGTTAGTCCATCGCCTTTACTTACATCCCATGAGGCGTTTTTCAAACATTGCTGTTCCATGTCAGGCTGAAGAAGCCCGATATATACACCCCCACTTCCTTTCTCTTTGCTATACCAGCCCCAATCGGCAATCAGCCATTGACGCCTTTCACCATCCTCTAATAGTTTCAATGCCTCTTCCATTGATAACATTACTTCTACCTTTTGTATTGCTCGCGTTCTTAACCGGAGGTCCTATCGAGCCCAACGCCTAAAGCAGCCGAGCGCGATTTTTGCGCGTCGGATGCCTTTCCTTGTTAGGCGATTTAATCATTTGTCTTGTAACTCCTTTAACCAAGGTAATAAAATCTCTCGTGGCCGCAGTTCGATTCTATGTGGGATAAATGGCTTGATAAATTCGTCCTCTACAATTTTTGGAGCGAAGTCAGAAGTGGTTGTGATAACACCCTTCGATACGTTATTTGCTCCTGACATGATACCCGCCATAGCCCTTACATCATTTGCAGTTACTAAATTGCCAGGTTTATAAGCCTTTACTTGATCAAATATCCGTATAGAGCCAACACCATTTTTTGTTGCTACTACATCACGGCCTTTATCTCCACTCCTTGGAGTAAGTTCCACCTCATCAAAACCTGCCTGCTTGTACGCCCCAGCAATAATCTCTTCCCACTTCCAACAATCGATTTCATAAATTGCGTTTGGATCACGCTCTATGAGGCGCATGATTTCAAACCAAGGAGTAGCCACACATTCAATTAAAGTACCTTCGCTAGTTTTATCTCCAAACTCTAGTACTGATTTGAGTGTGAAACTTGGTAGCTCATCCTTCGGGGTAGTTCTTAAAATAATTCTAGAAGGTCTCACCAGCTCTCCTTTGAACGCCTAACGCCGATTATACACCCCGCACATTTATGACAATATACAGCTGTAGAATATATTGAAATATACGACAGTTCGTTCTACGCACTATATTTCCTATCAAACGAATAATTGGCTTGGAGGGATGTCCATGAGATGTAGTTTTCAGCATCCTGCCAAGCGGATAGTCCTTAATGTCCCTGTAGATTAACAGAGAATCTCTAATTGAAGAAGCTTCTTACTGAGGGGGTGGGATGTCAGGCGAAGTTTGTTGTAGCCGTTTTTCTCTCTCCTGCTTTTTTACACCACAAAAAAAGCGTCCCTTCTTTTCCAAGGCACCTTCTTTTGGGATCTTTAACCCGCAGGTGAAGCAGGGGACGAGGTTTTGTTCGAGCGCGCGTCGCTCTTCTTCGCGTTTCTGTTCGGCGCGCCTCTGGTTTCTTTTATGATGAAACCAGACGGCGAGGAGAACTGGGATTAATAGCAATGGGCTATAGAGGATCATTTTTCTGCGACGGCGACCAGTTTGTATCCGGCATGGCAGCTAATGCAGTTCTGCATGATTATGCTGAGTTGTTTGATTGTTTGCGATCCATCACCCAGTTGTTCTGCGTCGAGTCCTATCTGGTCAAACTGCTGGTGTGTATCGAAGCCCAGTTTTTTAAACTCGTTGGGTAGTTTGCTCACAAGTGAGAGTGGGACTGCGCCTTGTGCAGTGGTGCCCGCTTTTCTCGCGGCCTTGACTGCCATATCCATGTTTTCGGTTGTGACGGCTTCGGTGATGGTCTGTACCGAGATGAGGAAGTCACGCATCTCGGTGAGTACCAGATCGCGTTCGCCTGCTGTTAGTTCAATGGTCATGCGGCCATCGGCTGAGGGCGCAATTGCAGCGGGGTACATGATTTTATAACCCGCAAAGGCTATGAGCAGCAGTGCAGCCGTGAGTGATGTCCAGCAAATTTTGCACATATCCATCTCCAAAAAGCGATTGTCTAATCGCATTAAAGGTAAAAAAATTTAGACTGGCTGTAACGCTCTGGAGAAAAAGTCCCAGAGCGGCTCGGCCTCAGCTTTTAGATCAAAGTTAAAGTCAAACACTGACCAGCGCATCAACAACCCCTGTATCAGCATCATCAGGTAGCGTACCGTTACTTCAGGGTTCAGTTTTTTGTCGAACCGGCCAGTCTCTATGCCTTCCTGAATCAGTTGTATGACACGAATGCTGTAGTTTCGCATGATCCGTTGCACATTCTGTTTTAACAAAGGCTGACCAATATGCAGACTGTCAGAGAAGAGTATTCTTGGTAACCCTTTGTTGTTACTAACAAATTCAAGCTGTTGGTAAACCATACCCCTGAGCCGTACATCCGCTGGTTCGCTGCTGCTGAAATAGGGTTCTAGGGCCATCATAAGTTGCGAGCCAATCCAGTCTATTGCGCCAGCAAATAACTCATCTCGCGAGTTGTAGTGTCGAAAAATGGTGGATTGCCCAATGCCTACACGGCTTGCAATGGCCTGGGTGGTGGTGGCTACCAGCCCGCGTTCGGCGGCGACTTCTAGAGCGGCCAGAATGATTTCTGTTCTTCGGGTTTCGGTCGGTTTGCCCATTATTCACTATTTGCGATTAAGTAATCGCAAATAGTAGAGGGTGTAAGGTATCCCGTCAATCCATATTGTGCAGGGGCTGTCCTCTCTGGAAGGGTTCGTCGGAAAGACTCAGGTGGTCAGGCGGCGATAGATATCGGAAACCTTCAGGGGCAGGCTGCGTACATCACTGATCACGCTATAAGCGGCGGGTCCATAAAGGTGGGGCAGATAATCCCGCGCCTCTTCATCAATGGTGATGCAGTAAGGGTGGATGCCGCCACGACGGGCTTCAATCAGGGCGCGACGGGTATCTTCAATGCCGTATTCACCGCGATAGCTGTCGTAGTCATCGGGTTTGCCATCCGAGAGGGTGATCAGTATGCGGGTTTTCGCATCTGTTTTTTGTAGAACCTGTGTCAGATGCCGGATGGCAAAACCCATGCGGGTGTAGTCCTGGGGTTCGATACCACTGATACGTGCCCGAATGGTTGTATCGTACGACTCTTCGAAGTGTTTGATAGGGAACAGTTCGCAGCGCTTGCGGGTCATGCCGGAAAAACCGTAGATGGCGTAACGGTCACCCAGGCTCTCCAGTGCTTCACAGAGCAACAGCAGCGATTCTCGTTCCGCATCATTGATCCAACCCTTGGTGGAACCGCTCATATCCACCATAAAGATTACCGCGATATTTCGTTCGTTACGTTGCATCTTTGTCAGTAGCCGATCCGTCATTTCAAACCCGAGATGGGCATCCGCCAGGGCTTCAACCAGTGCGTCGATATCGACATCATCGCCTTCGGGTTGACGTTTCAGTAGACGATTCTCATGTCTCAGGGCTTCAAAGGTCTTGCGCAGGTGTTTGATCAGTCCGTGATATTTATCGAGGGTCTTCTCTACAAAATCATCATGCAGCGGTTTGACAGCGCGCTCGCGTACCGCGCACCAGTTCTTGCGGTAGTGGCGGCGTTGAAAATCCCACTCATCATAGAGATAAGCCCCCTCTTCATGGTAGCTGCCTTGCCAGACATCCTCGGCATCACGCGTCTGATCATGCAGGAGTTTGGCGTCATAGTCTCCGGGGCCTGCGGCTTGCAGATACTCATCGGGGATATCGCCAAAATCCAGAAGAATAGAGCGCTTTAATGATTGCATATTGTCAGGTAAAGGGGCTGGCATATCATCCAGCAGGATCTCAATCTGCACGCCCTCTGATGTAGAGGGGTTGGCCTCTTGCTGTTTGGTGAATCGTTTATCCGATGGCGGCGGTTCACTGTTAGATTTGTTGAGCTCTTCCAGCAGTGTGTTGAGACCTACCTTAAACCGTGCCTTCTCTTTCTCGATGCGTGCATTCATACAGGCCGTGACGGCTTCAAAGTTGATCTGGCCCTGATAACAATTGAGTGGAATGGGTTTGAGTCGATCTAATTCGCGCTGTGCCAGGATGACCGTATCCATTGCACTGAAGCCGGGATTGGCGAGCTGTTGCCTGAATTCAAGCCATGTTGCATCAAGCTCAGTTTCATCGGCAACTGTTTTGATTTGCTGCAGTACCCGGTGGAGTCCCGGTAGTTCGCGCTGGAGGCAGGTTTCCAGTCGCAGTGACTCAAGGGCATGGAAAAGTTGGATGAATTCAGCAGTTGGTGCTTCTACCGTGCGCAATGCCCGGAAGCTACCGAACTGTATCTGTGCCCAGAGCAGTGCCGTTGTGACTTTATAGAGATGAAAGTTTTGTTCTGGCGTACTCAGTAGAGACTGCATGGGCGGCAGGTAGAGTGTCTCGGTATCGGTGTAAATGGTTTCAGATGCGGCCAGTTTGAGTGAGCGTCCAGACAACCCTTGCAGGAAACGTTGCAAAACCCCTTCATGATCCTGTAACAGTGCCCCCTGTAGGCGTGCCTGTTGTTGTGATGCAAACTGTTGATATTGTTCAATGACCAGCAGGGCAGGGCGTAGTCCCTCGACATCGTAGCTGTCCATGGCGTGAAATATCCATGCCTCAAAAACATCGGTTGTCATCAAGGCTTCTGCAGCGACACTGTTACAAGCGACCTGAAATCCCAGTTCAACATGGGTGCTGGCGATGCGCTCAATCCAGCTGATCAGATAGTGCTGACGTTGTGCCGGCAGTTGGGCGATTGCCCTAGCGGGTGCCTCTGTATCGCGAAAGGAAAACTCAACCTCTAGCAGTTCATCCAGTCGTTGCTGGATGGCCGAGTGGGAGAGAAGGGATGGGCTGTTCATGTCAGAACAGCGAGGATGAGAGCTCGTTGACTGAGGCCAGCATCTCCGGGTCATCCGTCAGTGCCTGAGCCACCGCGCTTTGACAGGCAGAGACAGGCGGCACACCGGCAGCCATCAGTTTGGCGGCATGTACCAGAAGCCGGGTGCTGGCACCTTCTTCAAGGCCACTGCCTTTCAGGTTGCGGGTCATGCCGGCGAACTTTACTAGCTGAGTGGCCAGTGCGCGATCCAGTCCAGACTCACGGGCCACAATGGTGATCTCAAGTTCTGGTTTCGGGTAACCGAACTCCAGTGCTACAAAGCGCTGGCGGGTACTCTGCTTGAGATCCTTGAGTACGCTTTGATAACCGGGATTGTAAGAGATGGCGATGGCAAATTCAGGGTCGGCTTCAATCAGGGTGCCGAGTTTTTCAATGGGCAGAACCCGCCGATCATCGGCCAGGGGATGGATCACCACCATGGTGTCTTTGCGGGCCTCGACAATCTCATCCAGATAACAGATGCCTCCGGCCTTGACCGCCTGGGTCAGTGGGCCGTCTATCCAGACCGTTTCGCCCCCTTTGATCAGGTAGCGTCCCACGAGATCCGAAGCGGTCAGGTCATCATGGCAGGAGACCGTGATCAGCGGGCGTTGCAGTCGCCACGCCATGTACTCCATGAAGCGGGTCTTACCGCAGCCCGTCGGACCTTTTAACAGGATGGGGAGTTGATTGTTATAAGCCGCTTCAAACAGGGTGATTTCATCGCCTGTGGCTTCGTAATAGGGTTCGTCTTCTATCCGGTACTCATCCAGTCTGAAGGTGCGCATCTGACTGATACTCCTGGTTACTGCTTCAGCCCTCTAGTCTGCAAGGGAATGGAGACGATATCAACTAGAGGAAAATAGGGGGAATCAGTTGTACTAAACTGGCTAGGCACTGCCCAACAGAGGATACTGGTCGGTTCCTTTATTGTAACAGCGAATAAAGTGACTAATTGATATCGCCAGCAATATAGCGGTTACCGGTAAAGTGTGTGAACAGCGCGTCGATGTAGGGGTTTTCGATGGGTTGATCGCTCTCATCCGGTTCTAGGTTGCACTGGGCAACATAGGTTTCATAGTCTGATCCATCAACCAGTACACGATACCAGGGCTCATCTTTGGGAGGCCGACTCTTGGCCATCTGTTCATACCACGCTTCAGAGAGTTGAAACTCTGCATCAACGTCATAAATGACGCCGCGATAACCGAACAGTTTATGCTGTACAAGTTGACCAATGTTCAGTGATACCTGTTTCATAATGATTTCCCGCTTCTCAGCATGCTCGACCTTATAACACTATGACCGCGGCAGAGTGGCTTCTGTTTCATGGTGCACTAATCTTTTTCCGAATGATCGGAATAGATGCCACCCTGTGTAAGGCGGCAGGGGTCGAGCAACTTCTCGAGTTCATGGCGCGAAAGGGATGTGTGTTTATGGGCAACATCAATAAGGCTCTTTCCCTCTTCATACGCTTGCTTACTGATTTCTGCGGCCTTTTGATAGCCGACTATCGGATTGAGTGCTGTTACCAGAACGGGGTTGAGAGAAAGGGTGTGTTGGATTTTTTCCTGATTAACTTTGAAATCAGCAACGGCTTTTTCTGCCAGTAGTGTTGATCCGTTGGCGAGTAGTTCTATGCTTTGCAGAAGGTTATAGGCGATAAGCGGTAGCATGGTATTGAGTTGGAAATTACTGGATTGGCCGGCCATTGATAGCGTGGCGTCGTTACCGATGACCTGTGCCGCAACCATCATGACGGCTTCAGGGATAACCGGGTTAACCTTTCCGGGCATGATGCTGGAGCCAGGTTGCAGTGCGGTCAGTGTGATCTCCCCCAGTCCTGCTAGCGGCCCACTGTTCATCCAGCGAAGATCGTTGGCAATTTTATGCAAACAGAGAGCTGTAACACGGAGTTGGCCTGACAGTTCAACCGCGGTGTTCTGGTTGCTCAAGTCTCTGATCATGCCGTTAGGTAGTGTGAGGGCAAGCCCAGTCTCTTCACTGAGACGCTTAACCACCTTGGCGGCAAATTCAGGGTGGGCATTAATGCCCGTTCCTACGGCCGTACCACCCAGGACGAGCTGATGTACTCTGATTTCAGAATCTTTAATGCGTGCAATGCACTCTCTGACCTGGTTCGCCCAGGCGGTGATCTCCTGGCTCATGCGGAGTGGCATGGCATCCATCAAGTGCGTACGCCCTGTTTTACAGATGGCATCGAGGGATGCGGCCCGGTGCAGAAGGGTGCCCGCCAATTTGTCGAGTGACGGCAAGAGTTGTTGCTTGAGTGCCAGCGCTGTACTGAGATGAATCATACTGGGGATGACGTCGTTACTGCTCTGGCAGAGGTTTACGTGATCATTGGGATCAACCTTTACTCCTTCTCTTTGAGCCAGGGTTGCAATGACTTCATTGATATTCATGTTGCTACTGGTGGCCGATCCGGTTTGGAAAACATCAATCGGGAACTGATCCATCGGTAGTGCTTTAAGCAGCGTGTCAGCGGCCGCAATAATGGCTGCTGCCTGTTCGGTAGAGAGCAACTTTAAATCGCGATTGGCCTCAGCCGCTGCGCGCTTGATCATGATCCCCGCCGTGATAAAACGCGCGGGCAAAGTGAGGTCGCTGATAGGGAAGTTGTTGATGGCACGTTGGGTTTGTGCACCATACAGGGCATCTGCGGGAACCTTAACTTCACCCATGCTGTCCTGTACAGACCGATATTGAGTCACTTCCATATTTAGATACCTCAGCGTGTTAATAAGCGATGTTTTTAGTATGAACCCTATTTGATGTCAGTGTGCAAATATTACCTTATGAATAATAGGTTATAAGGTGGCTACTCCAAGGTCACTAAAGCGCTTTTACATTCGAACTAAAGCGGTTATTCTTTGGCATATCTCATTTTATGGCTAGGATAAAGCAAATGAATGTTGAGCATTTTCAGCAGTTAATTAAGCCACTCACTGATATGGTTTCACAGATGCCCGTCGATAAAGAGCTGGAGAAGGCACTGACTGAGCAGTATCCACCAGGAAGCGAGTTGTTTGAAGCCATCGACAAGGCGTGTCATGAGGCGATATCCGCAGGCTGGATGTGTGCACAGGGTGATGCAGGGCGTCGCTTTGGCCGGGTGATCGAGCCCTCTGATGAGACGGGCCGATTGAGTGTGGATGTCGTCGATCTGATCGATATCGCCGGCCCACATCATCGCCATCCGCTGGGTGAAATCTGTATGGTGTTACCCATTACCGAGGGTGCATTGTTTGATGGAAAGCCGCGTGGCTGGTGTGTCTATGAGCCCGATTCTCAACATCGGCCTACTGTCACACAGGGGCAGGCACTGATTCTCTATTTGCTGCCAGAAGGGCAGATTGAGTTTACGCGATAACGTCTATACAGGCGCTATAGATTTTCTTCCAGCACCGGTGGGTTATAGAGCGGATACAGATGCTCTTCTTCTGTTTTAATGCGTTCCACCAATGCTTTACCAATTTCCTGCAAGTCGGTAATGAAGTCAATTTCAAGCGCGGTGCTCCAGGGCCAAACATTATAGCGATCAATAAACTGGTTGACGGCTTTACCGATATGGCGCATATCCCGACGCATGGCCTTAACGGTTTCACACTGGTCACTGTCACGTGAGATCGTACGATTGAGATAGACGTAAAGCTTTACGTTTTCTGTCATGATGTGTTGGTGAAACAGATATTTAAACTGTGCAAGTTCGGAACATACCTCTCTGAAACGCTGCTCTTTTGCCTTCTTCTCAATTTTCATATAGTGCATCAGCAGTGACTGATGATCATCCTTGAGTGCAGCTACGAGCTGGGAGTCATAAGCTATGGTGGTGTTCGGAGCGGTGATCTCAGCGCAGGGTTGCGGTTGACTTTTAGCTTTTCTTTTGAAGAAATTGAACATGGTAATGAGTGATTCACTGAGTGGTTTTAAATTATCGTTACCATCCCTGAGATTGAGTGAAATAAAGTTTATACTATGTTGAGGGTTTAACGTGCGTTCTATTCCTAATTTCTCCTGTTCCAGACTTAAAAATGTGAACTGGTTCTGAATCTGTTCGTCAGAGGCGGTGTGGTAAGAGGATAAGCAGGGACTATTATTTAAAAAGCTTAATCAGTTTTGTCCTGTTATTCAGCAGATCAGTGAGCGTATAGCTATCCAGTACAGCATAAAATGCTGCCATGGATTCTTTTAACATATCTTTTAATCGGCAGGCTGACTCAATTCGGCATTCGCAATCCTCGTTTGTGAAGCAGGCGGCTAGTACACTCCCCTGCTCAGTACTTCTAATCAACTCACCAATATTGACCTCATCTGGATCAAGCGCCAGATAAAAGCCACCGCCTTTACCTCTTACGGTTTCAATATATCCCTCTTGCCCCAAGTGATAGACAACTTTCATTAAATGGTTTTTTGAAATGCCATACACCTCAGCTAATTCGCCGATTGTCGCCATTTCTCCCGGTTTAAGCCCAATATAGATCAGCACCCGAATGGTGTAATCAGTAAACGTTGTAAGTCGCATAGCTGTACTCATTCAAAAGAAGTATTGGAAATATTGCTTATTAAGTATACATGGTATATAAAAGAAGTATATTAAATAATAGTTATTGAGGCTATTTCTTATTACGCGAGGTTTTACGTTATGGTAAGTCCAAGGTATCCCGTTATTTTAAAAGAGAAACGCGTGCTTGCCCCCGGTACACTGGAGTTGACCTATTGTCGAGAAGATGAAGGTGTCATCAGTTATTTGCCCGGACAATTCTTTTCGCTTGATTTTAAATATCAGGGTGAAGAGAAGAGCAGAAGTTATAGTGCGGTCGGTCGAGTCGATAATCTTAAAGATAACCGGGCCTTTCAATTTGCAATTACGGCCGTTCCAAATGGCGCCGCGTCACAATTCTTTTTTGATGCACAACCCGGTGATAAGGCCAAGATGAGTGGCCCCTTTGGCGCGCTTACTCTCCCAAGAATTGATCCGGCGCGTTATCTATTGATTGGGACAGGAACCGGGGTAGCACCCTATCGTGCGATGTTGCCTGAACTTGAGCAACGATTGAAGAACAATACGGCATTGGAGATTGTCTTACTGATGGGTGTAAGGGCGCCAGCCGAACTGATCTATGGCGAGGAGTTTTTAGCCTTGTCACAAACCTATCCAGGATTTAGTTTTTATGCCTGCTACAGCCGTGAGATGCCCTCATCGCCTGATAGTCATATCTTCTCTGGTCGGGTCAATACGCTGTTTGAAAAGCTCAAGCCAGATGCTCAGCGGGATATGGTGTATCTCTGTGGTAATCCAAATATGGTTGATGAATCAGTGAGTTGGTTTACTGAAAGAGAATTTACTGCGAAAAACCTTAAACGGGAGAAATATAAATTCTCAACGTTTTGAAGCGTTAATGTTCTGCGCTACTAGATAGAAATAATAGTCCTCGCTCTGGCGATAGGGTTATTTGTGCCCGTAAAAAACCCATAAGTCCGATCTATGAATTCTGCTTAAAAGTATCGTCATTAATAGCGTTGATGTCCCTGGTCAGGGACTTCTAAGACCTCCTTTTCTCACAAAAGGGTCGGTTGCCAATTAATTCGATGATCACTACTATATTACTGATTCAACGCTGCAAAAACCGAGGAAGTGGTCTAGTATCTACTATTAATTCTAATAATTATATTTCTCCCCTATGGACAGCCTCCTACTCTTAGATATCCTAACCTCTCCTACCATTACCCTATCGCCTGATGCATCGGCAGAAAGCGCGCTGAAGCTTATGCGGTCCGGGAGTATGAGCGCCTTAGTTGTTGTCAATCAAGAACAGTATCCAGTCGGTATTTTTACAGAACATGACAGCCTTAAAATGGCCTATTCCGGGATTGACCCAAAGATGGCCACTGTTGCTGAGGTCATGGGAAAACCACCGCTGGTTGCCACTTCAGATGTAAACTATCGGGAAGGCTATAAGCTGATCTCTGAGCACTTTGTACGCAATCTAATCGTTGTCGATGATGCAGGTAGGCTGGTTGGGCTTGTCACCGAGAATGATTTCTTAAAACATTTGAGCTGGGAGTTTATGGTGCACTTCAAACGGGTGGGTATTCTCATGACCCGTAATGTTGTGGTGCTAGAGAAACAGGCCTCTGTCAAAGATGCGGTTGACCTTATGGTCAATATGCAGGTTTCTTCGGTCGTTGTTGTCGATGAAAACAGGCCTGTCGGTATCTTTACCGAGCGCGATATGGTGTTACTTGAGGCGGCCACTAACGATCTGAAATCTATATCACTGGCAGAAGTGATGTCTGCACCCGTGATCTCAATTACAGAAAATATGACGCTTCCTGAGGCTATAGCACTCATGGAAGAGGCGAGCACTCGGCGGCTTGTGGTGACAGATGAAAACGATTCAGTTGTTGGCATCATTACGCACCAAGACATCGTCAAGCAGCTCTATGATCGGCATATTGAGTATCTACTGGAGTCCTTGAAAGAGCAGGATCTGGAACTGATTCAGTTGCGGGATCAAATAAGAGTGGAAAGGGCGCTACGGCTGAGTGAGGATCGGCTGGCGGAATCCCAGCGTCTGACGCATATTGGCAGTTGGGAACTGAATCATGTTGAGAGAACGCTTTGGTGTTCTGATGAGGCCTATCGCATTTTTGGTTTTGATGCAGAGCAAGATGCGGCATCCTACGATCTTTTTTTAAATCATGTTCACTCCGATGATCGACAGTTGGTTGAGCAGACCTTTCATGACGCTGTTGCCCATCATAAACCCTACGAACTCATTCATCGCCTACAGCATGATGATGGGGAGATCAGGTATGTCATAGGCCGCTGTGAAACTTTCTATGATGAAGGAGGGACCGCCGTGCGGTCTATTGGGACTGTACAGGACATCACACAACATCATCAAGCGGAGTTAGTAACAAAACAAAACCATTTATTACTTGATTCAGTGGTGGATGGATCTGCAGATCCAATCTTTGTGAAGGATGAAAAAGGCGTCTATATATTTGCCAATCAGGCATTGGCTAACCTGGTAAATAAGACGACAGAGGAGATCGTTGGTCAGACTGATTATGCGTTTTTTCCTGAGGAGATTGCCAATAACTTCCGAGCTGATGATTTGGAGGTTATGGCAAAAAAAAGCAATGAGACTTTCGATGAAGAGGTCATTGTTGATGACAAATCAATGATCTACCTCACGACCAAGGGTCCACTGATTCTTGATGGTGAGATAAAAGGTATATTTGGTATCGCCCGTGATATTACGCCACTTAGACAGGCCAGAAACGAATTACACAACAGAGAACGTTTTATTAGTCGTGTTCTCGGCTCATCTTTAACCGGTATCTATATCTATAACTTGACTGAGGGAAAGAACGACTACATCAATGCACGTTATTCTGGGTTGACTGGATACAGCCTGGAAGAAATCAATGACATGCCGTCTGAAACGTTTATTAATCTTTTTCATCCGGATAACAGGGAAGAGATCTTGGCTCACATGAGCTCCTTCACTCATGCAGAGGATGGTGAGGTTAAGAAGATTGAGTACCGCTTTCTGAAAAGCGATGGTGATTGGATGTGGTGTCTTTCTTGGGATTCCGTATTTGAACGTGATGAATCGGGTGCCGTGATCCGCTTTATCGGCACCTTTGTTGATATTACAGAGCAAAAATCTGCTACTGATGAATTAACCAGAATCACTTCTGATTTGGCACGGGCTCAACGAGTGGCAAAAATGGGTAACTGGACCTATTCAGTGCCCGATAAGACCATTCAATGGTCACGAGGTATGTTTGATATTTTTGGAAGGGAAGCAGATGACAGCCATCTTAATTATGAAACCCTCCTCTCCTGGATTCATCCCCTTGACAGGGCAAACCATGATGCCTACATGCAAAAAATGCTGGCGCTTACTCCGGGTAAAACGATTGATATTTTGCGCTATCGGCTTATCCGTCCGAATCAGGAGGTTCGGTGGGTAGAGATTACATTTGAATGTGAATTTAATGAGGAAGCACAACCCTACATATTTTTTGGTACTGCGCAAGATATCACCCACCAAAAAATGGGTGAGGAGTTACTGTTGGGGCAGCAGCATATTTTGGAGTTGATATCACGAGGTAGCACATCACTTACCAATATATTTGAAGAAATTGTTTCACTTGCAGAGTCGCAGTTTTCTGATATCGCGGCTTCAATTCTTCTTCTTGAGAATAACCAGTTCCGTTTGGGTGCAGCGCCTTCAATGCCCGATGCATACAACGCGTTGCTGGATGGATTGGTCATTGGCCCTAATGTGGGGTCATGTGGTACGGCTGCTTACCGTGCCGAACGCGTGATAGTGGCCGATGTGGCAACGGATCCATTATGGGTTGACTATCGCGATTTGGGCGCCAGGGTTGGATTCCGTGCCTGCTGGTCTGAGCCTGTATTGGATGCTGGGCGAAAAGTATTGGGGACCTTTGCCCTGTATCGATCAACAGCCGGTGAACCCACCCTTGCAGAGATCCATCTTATTGAAGGGATGGCGCGGCTGGCCAGTATTGCGATAGAGCGCATTCAATCAGAACAGCTACTCTCCCGGGCGGACAGTGAGTGGACGCAGGTCATGGATAATTACACGGATGTGATCTACCTCGCTGATATGAATCGGCAGCTGCTACGTGCCAATAAATCTTTTTACAAGATGATTGGTGCTACTGCTGAACAATGCCTTGGCCGAAGTATTGAGGAGCTACTTCATCCCCAAGGCGAGGAAGAGGCTTGCCCTATTTGTATCGCACAAAAAGCGCAGATTGAAACTGTTATCACCATGGAGCCAGGTGATGCCTTCAATCCTACAGACAAGCCCATGGAGGTGAGTCAGCGATTAGTATTTGATAAAAATGATAAGCCTTGTGCCATGCTGGTGAGTATCCATGACCTAAGTCATACGCGAAAAACAGAGGAGCGTTTAAGACTTGCCGCCAGTGTATTTGACAATACCGATGAAGGCGTGGTCATTACAGACACAAATAGCACTGTCATTGAGGTGAATCGTGCCTTCACGGATATCACCGGCTACACGCGTCAAGAAGTGGTTGGTCAGAATCCAAGGATACTTAAATCCGGGCACCATGATGAAAGTTTTTATCGTGACTTATGGAGTGCAATCCAGGAAACAGACCGATGGAGAGGAGAGCTATGGAATCGACGAAAAGATGGTTCAATTTATCCAGAATGGATGACCATTAGTTGCGTTAGAGATAGGGATGGTGCATTAACCCACTATATAGGCGTGTTTACCGATATCAGTCAGATAAAGCGCTCACAGGAGCAACTTGACCATCTTGCACACCATGATTCTCTAACCAACCTACCCAATCGATTATTACTTCATGAGCGCCTTGATCAGGCAATAAAGCATGCAGAGCGAAGCCATACACAACTCGCAGTAATCTTTATTGATCTGGATAACTTCAAAAATATCAACGATAGCCTTGGTCATCCTATAGGGGATCAATTGTTACAAAGTGTAGCCGTAAAACTTAGCAAGTCTCTCAGGCAAGGTGATACGGTCGCGCGTTTGGGTGGAGACGAATTTGTACTTTTGCTCGATGAAATTGATCAATCAGATCATGCGGCGGTAATGGCCAGAAAAATTAAAAACATATTTGCCGCTCCATTTCTTCTGGATAATCATGAAATTCATGTGACGACAAGTATGGGTATCTGCCTCTACCCGCAAGATGGAACTGATAGAGAAACACTGTTGCGAAATGCGGATGCAGCAATGTATCGAGCCAAGCAAGCGGGCCGCGATAACTTCCAATATTACACCAAGGAACTCACACAAAATGCCTTCGAGCGGGTCTTGTTAGAGAGCAGTTTACGAAAGGCGATCGAGCAGAATCAACTGGCATTACTGTATCAGCCACAATTGATGATTGAAAATGACAAAGTGGTGGGTGTGGAAGCATTAATCCGCTGGAATCATCCAGATTTGGGCATGATCTCCCCGGTAAAATTTATCCCGATTGCTGAAGAAACGGGACTTATTCATTTGATTGGCAGATGGGTCATGCGTACGGCCTGTAAGCAGGGTATGGCGTGGTTAAAGAGTGGCGTGGAATTTGGACGGATTGCAATCAATCTGTCTGGCCCTGAAATGCAGCGGAAAGATCTTGCAAGCCAGATCAAGCTAATTCTAACCGAAACGGGATTCCCTGCTGAACGAATGGAGCTTGAGGTAACGGAGAGCTTTATTATGCAAGGCGCTGCCTCTGCGGTGAGTCAGCTCAATGAACTGCGGGAGTTAGGGGTAACGCTCTCAATCGATGATTTTGGAACAGGCTACTCTTCATTGAGTTATCTAAAACAACTGCCCATTCATAAATTAAAAGTTGATCGCTCTTTCGTTTCTGACATCCCTGATGACAAAGATGATATGGCCATTACCCAGGCTATTATTGCGATGGGGCATAGCCTTGGATTAAATGTTATCGCTGAAGGCGTAGAGACAATGGAACAGGTGAGTTTTCTTAAACAGGCAGGCTGCCTGGAAGTGCAAGGATTTTTATACAGTAAACCCATCAGTCCTGATGAGATCATAACGTTTTTGTCGCGCTCCAAGCCTATTGAAGCGTGACAATAGGTTGTATAACGGCATGCGCTATCGGTGCCGTTATTTTTGTCGCGCAGGTACGGGTACGTCTAAATTATTTCAAATGATCACTGGTTTTGTTAAGCATGTGCCGAGTCAGCAGGTAGAGGAGGAATGATTCGTAGATGGCTGCAGCAAGTATGACGCCCATGGTAATCCACACCGTTACTTCAGTGGAAAGGTAACCGCTGTGATGCAGCAGATAGATAGGGGTCAGTATCACCAGTGATACCGCCAGCGAGACCCAAAGCATGTGATAGCTGTAGGGCAGTTTGCTCGTACGGATGAGATGGTCCTTCATATAAACAGTTCCTTTGTCTGATATTAAACCCTACAAAATACATGTTTATGTGACTCTCTTGTTTATAGCCTCTGTGTGTGACAAGTCAAGCAATTGCCAAATTAAAGAATTAAAGGAAGGAGGGGGCTGTAGATAAACGGTGTTGTTCTGTTTCTGTACTGGCGGTGGAATATTTTTCGCCGGTTATTGCTGTTCTCTCAATAACTTGATCTGGAAGAGCACGTTCCGTTCTTCCTCTTCCAGCACCGATTCGATATAGCGAATGGTTGCCCGATAGCGCGGAATAATATTGTATTTCAAGGCATTCACCCGTTTCTGGGCTTTGCGTTGTTCGGCCATGAGACGACTGAGTGCCATTTCTGATTCGCCCAAACGTGTGAGCATCTGGGCCGTCTCAGTCAGCTCTTTTCTTGTCTCGTCGAAGCTGGTGTCTGTACCGAGCAGTCCTACCGGTTCCATGGTGAGCAATTCGGTTGAAATAGCCGGGTATTCCACCCCCATACTGCGTTTGGGAATGATATTGATCTGCAGCGTTGGTGCTATACCGAGGGCCGTCTGTTGCAGTGCTCGACTGCCCATACGCAGATGGGCAATGCCCAGCCAGTGATAGGCCGCTTTAATGGATGCATGGGTCTCTTGCCGAAGCTTTTGATATTCACCCACGCGTTCATAAACCAGGCGCGTTAGCAGTTCCCGCTTTCTCTCAAGCAGGGCATGTCCATCCTCAAGAAAGCGCACCTGCTTTTTCATTTCAAGCAGGGTGTTCTTTGTGGGTGGCACTTTGATGAGCTGCTGTTGCGTCATGTTACTGGAGTACTCCGTTATTAATCCGCTGAACGGTGATACTTGGCTAAATCCGCCTCTTGTACACGGGTCAGCATATCTTTTGGGAACATGCTCAGCAGTTCCCATGCAAGATTGAGTGTTTCGATAATGGAGCGATCTTCATCTTCTCCTTGTCCGACAAACTGACTGTCAAATGCCTCGGCAAATTTTAGATAACGCCGATCTCGTTCTGATAGCTCCTCTGCACCAATAATGGCGGCGAGATTCCGTGTCTCCATCGCCTTGGCATACATGGCATAGAGTTGGTTGGCTACCCGGGGGTGGTCTTCCCGTGTGTCATCCTTGCCGATACCATCTTTCATCAGGCGGGACAGGGACGGAGAGATATGCACGGGTGGGTAGACCCCCTGGTTATGCAACTCCCGGCTCAAAACGATCTGTCCCTCGGTGATATAGCCGGTCAGGTCAGGAATAGGATGGGTGATATCGTCAGATGGCATGGTGACTACCGGTACCATGGTGACCGAGCCGTGACGATCCTTGATCCGGCCAGAGCGTTCATAAATCTCTGCCAGATCGGAGTAGAGGTAACCGGGATAGCCTTTGCGGGAAGGGACATCGCCCTTGGCCGTGGCGACTTCCCGCAATGCCTCTGCGTAGTTGGTCATGTCTGTGAGAACAACCAGTACATGGCGATCGAGATCAAAGGCGAGGTATTCAGCTGCAGTCAAGGCAACCCGAGGCAGGGCCAATCGTTCTACCGGTGGATCATCGGCCAGGTTGATATACATCACCACATTACCCAGTACGCCTGAGTCGGCAAATTCCTCCTGAAAGAAACGGGCATCAGCATAAGAGACACCCATCGCCGCAAACACGATGGAGAAACTGCTCTCCTCATCCACCAGTTTGGCTTGACGTACAATCTGCGCGGCGAGTCGATTGTGGGGCAGGCCTGAAGCAGAAAAGATCGGTAGCTTTTGTCCCCGGACTAATGAGTTCAATCCATCAATGGATGAAATGCCGGTCTGAATAAATTCTCTGGGATATGTGCGGGCCGCCGGGTTAATGGCTGATCCGTTGACATTACGGCGAACGTTGGAAAGGATCGGCGGACGTCCATCTTTTGGCGTGCCGATGCCGTTAAATATACGTCCGAGGATCTCTGGTGAAAGATTGATCTCGAGGGATTGATCGAGAAACCGAACCCAGGTGTTTTCCAGATCCAGATCACCCGTCCCCTCAAATACCTGGATCAACGCCTCACGCTCACTGGTTCGAATCACTTGACCGTGACGTTTATTATTGAGGTGGTCGCGGATGATTACTTGATCACCAAAGGCAACTTGAGGGGCTTGCTCTACGATCAGCAGACTCCCTTGCGCGGAGGAGACTGTACGATACTCTTTAGCACTCATTGTGTGTGCTCCTTGAATTTGGCGTATTCAAGACGGATCTTGCTGAAGGCCTGTTTGAATTCCTCCATCAATAGTCGAATCTTGTCGCACTGATCACTGCTGAAGGTCTGCTTGGCGCGACGTGCCTTGGCCATCAATGGAAGATCGGTGAGTTCCTGTACCGAGATGCCCAGTTCAATCAGTTCTGAACCGCGGTCAAAGATCATCAATACCATATCAAGGAGCAGAAACTGTTTTTCCGGTGAGGCAAAGGTATCAACGGGATCCAACGCACTCTGTTGCAGTACGCCCTCTTTAATCATTGCAGCACCCTCCAATTCCCAGCGTTGTGCGGAAGAGAGTGCTTCAGGGCCGACCAGATTAACGATACGGGAGAGTTCGGCATCTCTTGCCAACAGTCCCAGTGCCTGCTTGCGTCTATGTGCCCAGTCTGGACTGATCTCCTGATGCCACCACTGAGCGGCGGTGATGACATGCTCGGAGAAGCTGCCCACCCAATCAATGGAGGGGTAGTGGCGTGCATCGGCCAACTCTTTGGAGAGTGCCCAGAAGGTCTGGATGATCTCTTTAGTGTGTGCGGTTACCGGTTCGGAGAAGTCTCCGCCTGGGGGTGAAACGGCACCGATCAGAGTGACCGATCCCTTGGCACCTGTTTGGGTTTCTACCCGACCAGCACGTTCGTAAAAGGCGGCCAACCGCGAGGAGAGATAGGCGGGATAGCCATCCTCTACGGGCATCTGTCCCAATCGCCCGGATACCTCGCGAAGCGCTTCGGCCCAGCGGCTGGTGGAGTCCGCCAGCATTACAACGTCATAACCTTGATCACGATAATATTCGGCCATGGTGATGCCGACATAGATAGAGGCCTCACGTGCAACTACCGGCATATTGGAGGTGTTGGCGACCAGTAGGGTGCGCTCCATCAACTTATGTCCCGAGTAGGGATCTTGCAGTTGAGGAAATGTCTCCAGTACATCCACCAGTTCATTGCCGCGTTCGCCACAGCCGACGTAAATGACAATATCCGCGTTAGACCAGCGGGCGATCTGTTGCTGCAGCACTGTTTTGCCTGCACCAAAGGGTCCGGGTATGGCGCTCTTGCCCCCCTTTAACAGCGGGAAAAAGGTATCCAGAATACGTTGACCGGTGATGAGTGGTGACAGGCCATGATCACGCCGTCTATATGGGCGCGGTGAGCGCACGGGCCAGTGTTGGTACAGCATCAGTTTATGTGGCTTTCCATCGGCGCTTTGCATGCGGCCGATTGGATCATCCAGCTGATAGTCACCCTCCGGTGCCAGCTCTAATAACTCGCCGGACTGATTCGGTGGGACCATGATGCGGTGTTCTATGATGGCGGTTTCCTGAACACGACCAATCAGTTGTCCGGGTGAAAGCATAGCGCCAATTGCTACGCCTGGCTCAGGAACAAAGTGCCAGGTACGTTCCCGGTTCAGTGCGGGCAGGTTGATGCCACGCCCAATGTGATCGCCGGACTCCAGAAATACCTTGTCCAGTGGTCGTTGGACACCATCAAAAATACTGCCTAACAGACCCGGCCCCAGTTCGACAGAGAGGGGTTTTCCAAGTCCGAAAACCTGTTCGCCTGGCTTGACGCCTTCAGTGGATTCGTAGGATTGCACCAGGGCAATCTCGCCCTTGAGGGCAATGACTTCACCATACAGGCCCAGGTTGCCGATCTTGACCTGTTCACCGTTGCGAATGCCCGGTAACTGGATGGTGAGGATGGGCCCATTGATCTCGCGGATCGTGCCCTGATTGTCTGTTTCGCTCATCGCATACTACTCAGGTTATCTTGTACGGTACCCGCCGGGAAGAGACGCTCCAGGATGATCTGGTGTAGCCGATTTTCCAGACGCTCTTCTCTTCCTTCAAAGGTGTTGTTGAGACGAATTAATCCGTCGTTGCTGCTGATAATCACACCGCCTATCGTGTTGACGATTGATGAACTGAGAGAAATGGTTTTATCAGGAACCAACTCTTGGTAAAAGCTGTCCCAGATCGGTTTCAGTCGGTCATGGTCTCTATTATTGAATGAGGCGGTCAGCTCATTTCGTTCAAAACTGTGTGCCGCAGCGGCAATCAACTGTTTAAGCAGTGGGAGATAGGTCGCTTCATCGGCTGCGAGCGCAACAACTCGATCTCGCAACTGTTGCTTCACCGATATCACCAGGTTCCAACGCAGATGATCCATCTCCTTCTGCAGTTTCAGTTCATTGGCCTGTACCTGGCGGCGAAACGTCCGCTCGGCCTTTGACTTGGCCAACAACACTTCTCGCTCTTCCCGCAAGTGCAGCCGTTTATGTGCCTCTTGCTGGATGTTGTCCCGGCTTCTCTCGGCCCGTTCGCGATACTCAACTGCCAGTCTGTTCGCTCGGTTGAGTATGGCAGTTTCCAGTTCCATTACCTGTTCCATAACTACTCCTGACCGTACTGCAATTCACCACCTAAGAGCTGTTGCAGCCTGTCATCAATCTCACACTGAAAGTTGTCGGGTTCTGACAGTGAAGGGATCTGTGTGATAACAATATATCCACCTTCTGCGCGGATGCGTTTGAGTAGCTGAGAGTCGCAACTGGCCACTTTATGCCCAAGAATAATAAACGCTTTCTCGCGTTGCCTGAGCAAATCGGCTAACTGTTGGTCCAGCATCTCCTGGGTCGGATCGGCCCAGGTTTCGAATCCAATCAGTTTGAAACCATCGGTCAGCGCCGCCTCACCCATAAAGATCATGCGGGTCGGATGATTGTTGTCTTCGATATGAATCATGAGCTGTTTTATAGTTTATCCAGCAACAGGATACTCATCACCAGGCCATAGATAGCGATACCTTCGGCGAGTCCAAGATAGATCAGTGTGCGCCCGAATATTTCTGGCTTTTCTGCCAATACGGCCAACGATGCTGCACCAATCGGTCCTACCGCAATACCCGCAGCGACGGTACTGAAGGCAGTCGGGATGCCGACACCGATAATGCCCAGCCCCATACCCAGTGAAATTTCTGCAGAGGCTTCGGCCAGGGCAGGTGCGGCGGCCACTTCTTGAATGCCAAAAAACACCAGCAGCGCCTGGGCCCCGACAAACAGAAACAGGTTGCCGCCAATGGCCGGTTTGAACCAGCGTTTTCCGCTTATACCCTTGGTTGGATGCAGCTCAATCATGATGCCGGTAGCGATCAGGCCGACAATACCCAAGGTCATCAATGTAATCAGCCAATACATGGTTTACTCCTTTGTTCCAAAATGTTGTATGAGTGTTTCTGCATGGCCCGATACTTTAAACAGGCCAATGTTTAAATAGTTGCTCATTTCAAACCTTCTAGCGAGAGTTTGAGTGGTGTAAATTCTTTACCGTCTCCTGAGAAGAAGCGGGAGAAGCCTTCATAATATTCCAAGCGTAAAGCCTGGATGGTAACGATGGCACCTTCCAGTACCAGGATAAAAATGTTGCCACCAATTACCATCAGCCAATGACCCGTTCCCTCCATCATATCGGCCAAGGTAAATACGGCAATTGCCAAGGCGACATGGTTCAGGCTGAATGCGGCCACCCGCAGGAATGAGAGCGTATTGGAGATATAGCCAGTCAGTGTTTCAAAGGTTTCAATTGTAGCGACCAACATGCGCTCACCCGGCGTGGCGTGAGTTTCAATCAGTTTGAAAGCGAGCAGTGTCAGCAGTGTAACGACACTCATGGATGCTGGAATTATCCCAAAATGGCCTGTCAGGTAAAGATTATAAATGCCACCCAGTACGCTCAGATAAAGGGTGATGCTGACGACACCGTTGGTATCAAAGAGTGCATGACTTAACTCACCTGAAACCAAACGGTTGTGGATATACAGCAAACTGATCACCACCATGAAACCGATGCCCCAAAGCAGCGCCATGCTCAGCATATAAAGGGGATCCGAAAGGGGCGGCAGCCAGATCGCATGGAATAGATGCTCATAGCCAAACAGGCTGCCGTAAAGTAATCCGAATAGTGCAGCCGAGAGTCCGGCGCAGATCACAAACGGTGTAAAACTCTTGAGCTTGCCCCTGGCCAGCCAGGCGGCCAGTGTAATCACCAGCCCATGTCCGACATCCCCAAACATCATGCCAAACATGGCGATAAAGGAGAATGCAAAAACCAGCGTCGGATTAATCTCGCCATAGCGCGGAATGCCATACTGTTTTACCAGTGATGAGAACGGGGAGGTTAGCCAGTTGGTGGGCAGGAATGTAGGTACCTGGCTATGCTGTTCTCGCGAAGGTGTGGTCGCTGTGATGCGAAATGGATTCTGTAATGTTTTATTTAACGTTGATTCTATCTGGTGAAGCGCTTGTTCTGGCACCCATCCGGTGATGATGGCGAGTTCTCCGATGTTACGTGCGGCATCATCCATGGCGACGTAAGGTTCGGCCATGATCAGGATGTCACGACACTGTTCAAGTCGCGGACGCAGTTCTTCAGCACAGGCGGACATCGCCGCTTCTCTTTGTTGTCTTTCCTGATGCAAGTTTTCACGGCGAAGCTGTAATTCTTGTCGAATGCGCTCGGGTTCATCATGCAGCTCAGGTGGAATCTCTAGTGCATGAAATCCGGCGGTATCCAGTACCGAGGTCAATTCATGTTCCCGTTCTCCCTTGGGACCAAGGATGATGACGTGAGTATGCCCGGCATTTTCCATATAGCTGAATAGCAGATAATTCGCCAGACCAATAGCTTCTTTCAGTTGGGGTACGTTGGCGCTGGGTAACAAACCGATACGCAGGTCAAGAAACAGCCTGTCACCGTGTAGTAGCGCAAGATCAATGTTGAGCGTTGCAAAATTGTCCAGCGCCTGCTCCAGTTGATTAAGCATTTGTGCTTCATCAGTGAGACGACGGAAGTGTTCCTCATAGGCGGAGCAACGTTCCCAGACTTCACCCAGCCATTCATTGGTCTGTTCAAGTTCTGGTTCTGTTATGACATGCGTGGCAAAGGATGAGGAAGCTGGGTTCAGTTGGATGTGATTTTCAATTTTTTGAAGTCTTGAATGCGCCTGATGATAGACACCACGATAATGCGTCCCGGGGATTTCAGGGAAACTTTCAGCATACGTTTCCGCGCTGTAGGGGCTGAAGTTACCCAGTTCAGCCAGCGAAAGACTGGCCTGAGGAAGATCGTCCTTCAGTAGCTGAATCAGCACTTGCTTCATGGGGAGTGGCCTAAACACCTTGCGCCTCCAGCTTGATATCAGCGGCCTGACGTATCAGTTGCTCATCCAGTTTTAACACGCGTCCCTGAATAATCGCGAAAACCCGCTTCAAGTCCAACTCGCGCAACATCATATAGGCGAGTGAGCGAGTGACTGCGGAAGGGCTGAACAAGAGACATCGTCTGGCTTGATGGGTCAAGCGTTCACCCATAGCCAATTCAACGTCCATGATACTTGTTGTGTCAGCAAGTTGCTCATTGAGCGGTGCTGGCAGTGCGTGCAGTATCTGGGTGATCTCTTGCATGTTGACCAGTTGCTTCAGCAGATCCGCTTGAAGTTGGCGTCCTGACGGTGCCATCAGGTAATAGGTTTCTGATGGGGAGAGTTTGTAGTTGAAACGATAACGTAGTAACCAGGGGAGGTTTTGCCGATCAATCAGTGATCCGATCAAACGAAGCAGGGTGGGTTGGTCATCCTGATCACAGTTTCTGGCGTGTTTGAGCAAGCCTGTGTAATAGCGCTGGTCAATCGTCGCATCCAGTGAGAAGGATTCATTCTTCTCTTCGAACACCCGCCGCGCCTGCCGGGCAATACCCTCATACGGTGTCTGCTCAAGTTGTCGCAGCAATTCAGGGACATTCTCAGTGCGCAGTAACTGCTCATGGGGCAAACTGATGAGCGAGGGAAGGATATGCAGGCTTTCCCGAATCTGATCGTAGGGCATGTCATGCAGCTTGCCGCGGATAAGTGCCTTGAGGTTATACAGTTCAAACTTGCGCGACCAGTAAATCAATATATCTCTTGCACTGCCATTCAAGGGTCGTAGCAGAATGGAGAGTTCATTCATCAGCGTATTGATCAGCCCTCGTTCGATCACTCTGTTTAACTCGGCTTCGCCCAGTCCACGATCAGATAAGCCGCCCAGGCCAAATTGTTGTTCAAGTGTTTGGAGTGGGGCATGCAGAAATGACTTGATGTCAGTTTCATCAACCAGTTTTCCCGACATCACGGATGCGCGTGTCTTGAGATAGGCTTGGTTAATGGCGCTGTTCATGATACGGCAATGAACCCCTTAAGGTAGATCTGCATCTGGACTAATCAATAGATCAAATGCCATGTCTAATGCCTCTGTTTCACGCGCTTCTGCTGTTGTGCGCAGTTGCAAATGATGTTCGTCGTAGCGTTTTTTTAACTCACTGTTGGTCTGTATTGCCCGCTGCTCTGCTTTATCGATAAAGGCGCTGTGTAGCTCGGGTATACGGGCTTCGAAGCGCTCCTCCTCAGCATGGGCCTCGCGAAGGGCACCCTGGATGATGCGTTCCCGCTCTTTATCGGCCTTATGCACAATCTCCTCGGCCTTTTTTTCGGCATCCAGTAAGCGTTGCAGTGTTTCGTCCATAATGCTCCCCGATTTACTGAGAAATAGTTTAGCAATTGATCATGTGCTTATTATTGCGGCAGGTCAGTTAGTTCGTCTATTACAATTATCAATCTACCCCGTTTCTTACACAGCATAGACTTCTTGGGTGATTTTACCGATCAGCGTTAGCATGCTTACCGCTTTACTGAGGGTTTGCGCCCCGCAGGCAACTTATTGCTCTGTGCGGTGTCGGATTCAGTATGTGCTATTTAGCCGTGCGCCCGCTTGACAGGAAAGGCCAAAGAGGGGATGTTCAACCCTATGCAGCGAGACATGAATAATCGGTTTCTACTGATGCTGGCGATATTGGTCGGTCTGCTGTCGTTTGGGCCAAATTATGGATTCTCCACTCATGCCGATGGCAATCAGGCATACCTGCAATCCCACAGTGATTTGGGTGATTGTGCTGACACTGAACACTCCGTTGGCTGCGTAGGGATGTCAGCCGAGAGACCGCTGCACGATAATGGCTGTAGCGATCATTGTGATTCATCCTTTGGGTCACAGCTCTGTATCAACACAGAGTACACATTTGAACTCCCTTCGGGACATCTGTTTCAAACCCATGCTACTGCCCGGCTCACTGATCCGGTGCCCACGACACTGTTACGTCCTCCACAGAACTACTCCTGAGCGTATTTTACTCAAATACCGGATGCCTTAGTGCTGAGGGTATGTCGATATAGCTGGCTTTATGGCCAAAGTCTGGAGAGCGTGTCTTGAACTACAGAATCATCACTGTGGGGCTACTGTCCCTTTTACTGGTCGCCTGTTCCAATGAACCGAACAGCGCCACCAATGCGGCCCCCGCTAATAGAGCGGTGGCATCATCTCCCACAGCCCCTGTCAAGTCCTGGTACCGGTTTGATCAGGTCAGCGCGGGTGCCCGGATCTATCAGGACAATTGTGCTGCCTGCCATGGTAAAAAAGGAGAGGGTGCCGAGAACTGGCGCAAGGCAGGCCCTGATGGCAAATACCCTGCGCCACCGCTGAACGGTTCTGGTCATGCCTGGCATCATCCGCTGAATATTTTGTTCCATACGATTAAAAATGGCTCCCCCGGTGGGCAGGGTAACATGCCGGCATGGGGTGAGAAGTTGAGTGATGAGGAGATTATTGCTGCCATCGCATGGTTTCAGTCCAAATGGCCCAGAGAGATTTATCAAAACTGGGTTCAACGGGATGCAGCGGCACGATCCAATCGGGGTTAATCATGGCACCGGGTCATACGCGTAATTGGAATATGCTATGACCCGTTGACTTCGGGTGACGGAATCCCCGAAGGTTCTTTTCATGCTTTGGCAACTATGAGTACTTGCCAGAAAGAGAGTAAGCGATGTTTCAACACCATCAAATCCACACACGTCCTCTTCTCGTTGGTGCGATTGTCACGTTGTGCCTAATGAATCCGCTGACACTTTCAGCCCATGGGAAGGCCACAGGCATAGTGAAAGAGCGTATGGATATGATGAAAACGATGGATAGGCAGATGAGATCAATTATGGCGATGATGAAAGGAAAATCCTCCTTTAATACTGAAAAGATCAGTGCCTACGCTAAAAGTATTCGTGTTGCTTCACCAAAACTGCCTGCTTTATTTCCAGAAGGCAGTTTGCACAAGCCTACGGAAGCGTTGCCCCTGATCTGGGAGGAGTGGACTCAATTTTCTGCATTGACAGAGAAGATGGAGAAGGAGGCGACCGCATTACAGGTCTTAGCTGTCCAGGATGACAGAGCGAAAGTAAGCCTTCAGTTTGCCCGATTAGAGAAGACCTGCAGTGGCTGCCATAGCGATTTCAGAAAAGAGGATTAATGATCAATAGGGTGATGCGTGACTCATGGTTGGCATCCCTGGAGAGCATGGTATGAGCAGAGATCAATTCATCAAAATGCGCGGTGCCTGGGATACACGGCACTGGATAAGTGTCCCAGCTCTGAGTCATGAAGCCGATGGTTTACAACTGGAAAAATCACTGGCTGAACTGCCGGGCGTAAATCGGATTATTGCCTATCCGCAGAAAAAAAAGATTCGCGTGACCTATGACCAGACCCAACTCAACTATAACCAGATTCTGGAAAGACTGGAGTCCATAGGTTTTCCTGCCTCAACGGGATGGTGGGCCCTGCGTAAGGCGGGATGGTTTCAATATCTTGATCAGACCGCCAAGGAAAATGCGTGTGCACCTGATCCGCCCTGTTGCAGTAATCCAAAGGGAATAGGTTCTGGGTTCGAACGGAAAAAGCGGAAGCCTTAACGATATATGTCGCGTATACCCGTTCATAAAACAGATCAATGTTATAAACGCTTAAGAAGGTTTTTATTTATGCTGAAACGAGTTGTGTTCGTTGTGTTGCTGACACTAAGCCAGCATTCAATAGCGGAGACTGGACAGCCCGGACTTTCCTCCGAGATCACAAATGGTAAGCGGCTTTATGAGCAATACTGTCTCACCTGTCATGGTGTTAATGGCGTGGGTGAACGTCCGATACCAAAGTACATCAGGGCTCCTGGTTTTCTTACGGCCATGCCGTTAAACGAGGCCTCCCATGCCTGGTATCATAGCGATGAACAGCTGATTGAGGCTGTTTTAAATGGGTTGCAACGAACACAACGCATGCCGGCCTGGAAGGGCATTCTGAGTGAGCAGGATGCACGCCTGATTGTCGCTTATATTAAAAGCCTCTGGAGTCCCAGGATCATTGCCTGTCAGGGACCTAAGCACATGAGTTGCATGTGATCGTTTTCCAGTGATTGATCTTTCGTAGGACGGGTTGAGCGGAATCAAGGTGTTAATAGGATTCAGTGTTTAGACTCACTTATCCAATCATTCGAATGTATAGGTGAAGGATGTCTGTACGACTCTCTGAGCTCAGCTGGAAAGCACTGTTGGCTGGAACTGTAACTATTCTTGTTTTTGGGCTCATAATGCAGTTGGTCTTTGTCAGCACCGCGGCTGGGCAGATGATATTTTCACAACATTTTCCGCAGTGGGCTCAAGTAACCCAATGGGCACTCTATGCTTTAGGTTTGTTACTGTTTCTTCTTACTATGTCGCTAGGTGGTTACATTGCCGCCCGTTTGGCCAAGCAGCACCTACTGTTTCATGGTGTTCTTGTGGCGGTATTGACGGGCAGTGTCACCTTTGCACAGTCACTCTCTGTGGGCGGATTGACCTGGTTTGGCTTGGTGTTTTTTATTCTCGGTATTCCATTCACACTCTTTGGCTGCTGGTATTGGATTAAGGTATCCGCTTCGAAAGGCGCATCAGCGGGTTGACTGGGCTGCACAGATTAGACTGATTCAATGATGAAAAGTTGTTTGCAGAAGGCTCCTGAATCTGAACGCTCTTTTGCAATCAAATCTTGTTACTCTAATATTCCTGGTTTCCTGTATTAGGCCTTGTTAAACCTGCTTGCATTCTCTGTCGTCGCTCCACTAGAGTAGAACGCAACGGCTTGCCTGCTGAGGCCTGGAGAAGCAGATCATGTACCGTTTACTGATGATGCGGTAGCGTTATTTTATCCCTATTTTATGTAAGGAAATGGCTATGAGCACGATGAAAAAGATTGTTGTATTGAGTGCTGTCCGTACTGCGGTGGGCGGCTATGGTGGCAGTCTGAAAGATGTGGCACCGGGTGATCTTGCAGCAACAGCCATTCGTGCTGCGGTTGAGCGTTCTGGAGTGAAACCCGCCGATGTGGGCCACACTGTACTCGGTCATGTTATCCATACTGAACCAAGGGATATGTATGTCTCCCGTTATGCCTCTGTGACAGCGGGACTTCCTGTTGAAACCCCGGCCTTCACCCTGAACAGACTTTGTGGCAGTGGTTTGCAGGCTATTGTATCGGCTGCCCAACAGCTTGAAACGGGGCATTGTGATGTGGCCGTAGCGGGTGGTGCCGAAGTCATGAGCCGTGCCGGTTATCTCACGCCTAGCCTTCGCTGGGGTGCACGCATGAGTGATGCGAAGATCGTGGATATGATGGTGGGTGCACTGACGGACCCCTTTGAAGGTATCCACATGGGCGTGACAGCAGAAAACATTGCAGAGAAGTGGGGCATCACCCGTGAAGATCAGGATGCACTGGCAGTAGAGTCACATCGTCGCGCTGCGCAGGCCTGGGAGAATGGCCACTTCGCCAGCCAGATTGTCCCCGTTGAGTTGAAGACCCGTAAGGGAACCACGCTGTTTGAGCGGGATGAACATTTTCGTACTGATGCCACCTTAGAAGGCATGGCGAAACTGCGTCCCGTGTTTAAGAAGGACGGTTCAGTGACCGCGGGTAATGCCTCTGGTCTGAATGATGCCGCTTCAGCTGTCGTGCTGGCTACGGCGGAATATGCCGAGGCTAATGGCCTGAAACCTTTGGCCAGACTGGTAGGTTACTCCCATGCGGGTTGTGAGCCGGCCTTTATGGGCATTGGGCCGGTGCCGGCCGTAAAAAGGTTGCTGGCAAACACCGGACTCTCAGTGGCTGATTTTGACGTGCTTGAGGTCAATGAGGCGTTCGCCGCCCAGGCCATCGCAGTATGCCGCGATCTTGATTTGCCGATGGATAAGACAAACCCCAATGGCAGTGGAATCTCCTTGGGTCATCCGATTGGTGCAACCGGCAGCATCGTGACCACCAAGGCGATTCATGAGCTGCATCGCACAGGCGGTCGGTATGCGCTGGTGACCATGTGTATCGGTGGCGGACAGGGTATTGCCGCTGCCTTTGAGCGTATCTGATAAAGCGTCCTCGTACGCTGTCAGATTGAGCTGGCACTGAACAAAAGGGCCTCTTCATCATGGCGTGAAGAGGCCCTTTTTATAGGATGCCTATTTCTGCATTCAGCTTAACCATCTACACTGCACTAAAGGGATACCTCGAGTCAGGACGTTATGGAATTAATAGATCTGGGCAGCATTATCCACTGGCTGGGATTATTCGGGATTACGGTGTTTGCTGTGTCTGGTGCACTTGAGGCGGCCCGGAAAGAGATGGATATTCTCGGTTTTATGTTGATTGGAACGGTCACCGGTCTAGGTGGAGGTACACTGCGTGACCTACTCTTGGGTGCGGTGCCGGTATACTGGGTACAGCAGCCGCTAACGGTCACCCTCTGTCTGGTTGCAGCGGTATTGACCTATTTTTTGGCGCCGTTGCTGGCTTCCCGTTATCGTGCACTGATTTGGATGGACGCTATTGGATTGGCAACCTTCAGCATCACCGGTACCTCTATCGCCCTCTCACTGGGCTCGCCTCCGCTTATCGCGGTCTGCATGGGAGTGATGAGCGCTACCTTCGGTGGCATTATTCGGGATGTGCTCTGCTCAGAATCACTGGTGCTTACTTCAAGAGAGCTGTATGTCACCACGGCGGCCGCAGGCGCCTCCAGCTATCTGGTGCTACAGCTGGCAGGTGTGGGTGAAATCATTGCTACCCTGGGTGCCTTTGCAATTGGATTCGGTTTACGCGCTGCCGCCATCGTTTTTGGTTTGAAGTTGCCGCGCTACAAGCGTCCCGTTACTTGAGTGGGCAATCTGTTTCAGAGTAATCGTCGGGGTTCTTCATCCCCTAACTGATAAAGCTTTGCCGCAATACCCATGCTGAACAGGGAAAAGTTTTCGATATCGCCCCACTCGTCACCGGAACCCATCACTTTCTCCTGATTATCCAGCAACACCCGGACCTGATAGCGACCTTCACTGCGCTGATTGGGCATGTTGAGTTCGGCGGTGACGTAGAGTGAGGGATTCTCCTCACCCTCATCGAGGAGTGCCATGATAAAATGATATTGCGCGCTGTCATCACTCTGGATTTCGCCCAGGATGTTTACCAGGAATGAACCGAGTTGGTAGCGTCTGATTGGCAGTGCTGTCTTTATGTGTGGGGTTGTCATACCGCGACTCCCGTGATGTTGATTAAACCAGGCCCTATTATGGCGGAAAGGGGAAACAGTTGCATATCACCATCATTCCCTGCTTTAAGTGGGTGAATGGCTGGTCGGTGAAATAATTGTCGTGCTACTCTGGTCATTATTAATGAGACCGGGCAATAACCGGCTACTTCAGCGGCTGATGATTTTCCAGGCGTGAACGAAATTGCGGGCGACAAGATATGGCAAAGAGAATGCAAATAGGCTGGCTGGGGGCGCTCTGCGTCTTCATGCCGGCCGTGCTAATGGCAGAGAGCATTGAGGGGCGACTGAACGGACTTGATTGTGCCTCTCATGGCGAGATGTGTCCGACCGATAAAGATGATCCTCATGTTCTTCTGGAACGGGATTTCGTCATTCAGACTGAGGATGGTAACTACTTTTTTATCACCAATATGGATTGGCGAACCAAGCTGCAACACGTTTTGTCTATGGTGCGCGTTGAAGGGAAACGCAGCGAAAAGCGCATGGCGATCTCTGCCGATGAATTCTGGGTGAAACAGGATTCGGGTGTCTATACGCTTGAGTGGAGCCTGGCTAGGGCACGTGAAGCGGAGAAGCGGCGCAAGAAGCAACAGTCGGTATCACCAGCCAGCCAGCAGTAGATTTTATGTCACACCCCAGTCAACATTCCCATTTGCCTGTATCTCATTCCAGCATGACTGCAGATTACGGTATGCGGGGGATGATAAGCGGATTGCTAATACTGCTATCACTCTCCTTGGCAACGATCGCATCTGCGGCTGATCCGATGGCCGCCTATAAAATGCGTCATTATCAACTGCAAACGCTGAAGGATAAGCCGCTTGCGCCCGTTTTTTCATTACCCTCGGTGGATGGCCAAATACATGATCTGAGCGCTTATCGTGGGCAGGTTGTGGTTGTCAACTTCTGGTCAACCTGGTGTGCCCCTTGTCGCAAAGAGATGCCCTCATTAGAACGCGCATGGCAGCGCCTAAAATCAGATCGCATCGTGGTGTTAGGTATCGCTATTCAGGATGATCCTGAAATGGTGAGGCGATTTCTGCAAGAGCGGGAGATCAGTTTTCCTGTTCTGCTGGATAGTGATGGAAAGGTAGCCGAGACGTGGCCCTTTTCCGGCATTCCGGCCACCTTTGTGCTGGATAAGGAGGGGCGCATAATCTACCGTGCGCTGGGTCTGCGTGAGTGGGACAGTGACAGCATTATACTGAAGGTGAAGGCACTGGCTTTATCCGTAGAAAACTCCAGCGCCACGTCGGCGAAATAATATCAATTTTGCGGTTGCAGGTAGTGTTGCTCTAGATATTGGATGATCTCAGACGATTCGTATAGCCACGCTATTTCACCCTGTTCATTTTGAATTCGCAGGCAGGGTACCTTGATTTCCCCACCCCCTTTTAGTAATTCCTCTCTGAACAGCGGATTGCCCTTGGCATCCCGTGTTTCAATCTTGAGGGAGTGTTGTTTTAGAAAACGCCGAACCTTTACGCAGAAAGGACACGCCTTAAACTGATAGAGGGCCAGTCGTGCTGTTTGTTGATCCAGTTTCTCCTGCACTTCACTCGGGCGTGTAACCCCTTTGGGGGAAGTGAGAGCGTCAATCAGCAGGATCAGGCGTCCCAGTATCCAGCGAATAATTGCCATGTGGTTACTCCAGGCGGTTAAAAAATCGGCTGCATCCTAACATGACAAGGTCAAAAAATTCCCATGAAAAACCTCATGGATATATTGTGCCCGTCTTATGCCTGACGGGCAGGAGTGTCCTGCCAATTTTTTTATATGGCTACCTGTAATGAAGTCTTGAGTCAGATCGCAACAGTCAGGGTAAAGAGGGGGGATGTATTCGGTGAAAGATATCGGATTAAGGTCACACGGATCAGTTTATTTATCTTTTAATTGAAGCGCTTATACAATCTACATGATACTCTTTGATAACTTGTGTTTGATTGTGATTAGATACAGGGGATAGTCAGAGTTTACGGAATTAATTTTCTGCAACTCTTCTATACTAAACCAGAATAAAAAGATATTTCCAGGGAGGGGCGCAAGTAGGGCTAACAGGCCTTGCTTTAACCTATTATTCAAATTTAAAAAAGACTTCCCATGGACGCTGAACCAGTCCCCACACTGCGCAAAACTGAATTGACCAGCTTAAGGTGGATGATCCTGGCGGGTGGGCTTGTAGCCATTTTAACTGTCTTGATTGTGTCTGCTTATCTGCGGACCGCCTTAGAGCGTGAGGCTTTTCAGAGCTGGAGACAGCAGTATCAGCCACTTGCCGAAACACTTGCCGGGCAGATTGATCTAGAGATCGGGAAAGCCAGGGCGTCACTTCGCTTACTGGCGTCGCTGCCTCAGTTTCAGCAACTGCAAGATGTGCATGGTATCGACCGCAGCATTGGTGGAATACCGGAAACGTCTGAAATCGGTAAACGTCGTCTTCTTGATCTGCAGATGGCAGAGTACCCCGATTTTTCAGTCCTGTTCATGCTGAAGGAGAATGGAGACCACTACCTCGCTCATCCGTTCTCTGTTCAACAATCGGTCACCAAGTACAACATGAGTGACCGCGCCTATTTTAAGGAGACACTGCGAACCCAGGATACAGTGATATCTGATAGTTTTTTTGGCGCAGATGGCAAACTCGCCGTTGCGGTAAACACGCCTATCAAGCAGGCCGATGGACGTATTACCGCACACCTGGGTGGCGTATTCCATTTGGAGCAGCTTTCTACTTTACTCAGGCAGTTGGATATTGAGGCATTTGATGAGTTGATCTTGGTGGACCAGCGCGGGGAACTCATTGGCCAAAATAATCAAGCTGAGATTTCATCAATGCTCCGGGAGGCCTTTCTACAACGCCCGGAAATCACTCAGCTCTTCGCGTCGTTAAAAGAGAGCGGTGCCGGGAGAGTCACCTTTCACGAGTTATGGCATCCAACAGAAGAGAGGAGTTGTCTCTCCTTTACCATTCCATTGAAGAATGGTTGGAAGATGATTGCAATAAGGGATCGAGGCGCAATTTTGAATGCGGTTCAACCGCGCGCCAATATCATTACGGCGACTACAGCGCTCATCCTGCTTGGTATTGCGGGCTTTGGATTGGCCTTTGTCAGTTCAGCGGGCAGGCGGTGGGAGCAGGCAGAGCAGGCCTTGAAAAGCGCCAAGCTAAGACTGGAAGCCGAAGTCGAGGAAGGTATACGGGAGCTTTCTGCTTCTCATGAGCATATCCAACTGTTATTGGATTCCTCTGGAGCAGGTATTTTGGGTGTGGATAGTGAAGGCTGTTGTACTTTCTACAACAGCGCTTGTGTCGAGATTCTCAGTTTTCCGCATAATCAGGATCTGAAGGGCAAGCCTCTACATGACATCATTCAGCACTGCCATTGTGATGGAACGCCTTACTTCGAAGCCGATTCCCCCATATTGGATGCCATTCGCATGGATAAGCGGATTCATAAGGAGTATGAGATATTTTGCTCTGCGGATGGGCAGTGTATCCCCGTAGAGTATCGTGCTTATCCGATGCGTCGACAGGGCCAGGTGATTGGTGCTGTTGTGACATTTAATGACATCAGTGCACGTATCCATGCGCAGCAGGCACAGATTGATAGTGATGCACGCTTCCGCTCACTGTTTGCCGAATCAAATGATGCGATGTTCCTGGTCAATTCAAAAAACGGGCAGTATCTGGATGCCAATCGATCGGCTGAGCGATTGACCGGGCGTTCGGTAGAGGAATTGCTCAAGCTGACAACGGCTGATATCTGTCCAAGTGGTGCCTCGGAGAGACGTAAACGGGTCTCAACGCTCTCTGCAACTGAGGAAATGGGTGAGGTGGTATATCTTCAGCCAGATGGTTCTGATCGAACGGCACTGCTCAGTGTGGTACCACTCAGGGATGGGCTGGCCTTCGGTATAGCCCATGACATTACCGACCAGATCGCTTCACAAACAGCACTGAGACACAGTGAGGCGCATTTGCGAGCCTTATCTGAGGCGGCATTTGAAGCGATCTTTATCTCAGAGGATGGCATCTGCCTCGGTCAGAATCTGACTGCCGAAAGAATGTTTGGTTATACCCTGGATGAGGCCCTGGGACGCTCGGGGATCGAGTGGATTGCAGACGAATCGCGTGAACTGGTCAAGCAGAATATGCTGAGTGGTTATCAAGAACCTTATGAGGTGATCGCGCAACGCAAGGATGGGACAACCTTTCCGGCTGAAATCCACGGTCGTGCCATGGAGTATCAGGATCGTTCAGTGCGCGTAACAGCCTTGCGGGATATCTCTGACCGCTATGAGGCTGAACAAAAATTACAGCGCTCGAATACATTGTTGCATGCGGTTATCGATCAGGCACCCTTTGCCATTACCCTCGGTGAGGGGACTGCGGACAATTGGACGTTGACCCTGGCCAACCAGGAAGCACAGCGCATAACCGGATCTACAGCAGAACAACAGCGTCAGGTTCATTTTGTAGAGGGTCGGCTAAATGATCCGGGTAAACGCAAGTGGCAGATGCTGCATACTGACGGCACGCCCATTGATGTTTATGATACGCCTCTGTTTAAAGCAATGTCTGAACAGCGGGTGACACGTAATAAAGAGATGATTATACGCCGCCCGGATGGTGTGGAGACCTATGTGCTCGGTAATGCGGCTCCTGTCTACAGTGAGGAAGGTCATCATATCGCGGGTATCTTCACCTACCCCGATATTACTGACTTGAAACTGAAAGAAGAGACAATCAAGACCTTGTCTCAGGCGATGGAGCAGAGCCCAGTTTCGGTTGTGATTACAGATCCGGCTGGCACTATTGAATACACCAACGGAGGGTTTGAGCGCTCGTCTGGTTATACTTCAGAAGAGGTATTGGGTCAGCATAGTCGGTTGCTGAGATCTGAACATACGGCTCCTGAGCATTACAAGCAGCTTTGGGATACGATCTCCAGCGGTGAGCCTTGGCAGGGTGAGTTTCAGAATCGCCGCAAGGATGGCAGCCTGTTCTGGGAATACGCCCATATCTCCCCGATCTTCGATGATCGTGGTCATATTCGTCATTATCTGGCGGTCAAAGAAGACATCACGATCCGTAAAGTGCATGAAGAGAAAATTTTGCATCAGGCCCATTATGATAGTTTGACAGGGCTGCCAAACCGCTTCCTTGCACTGGACCGTCTCTCGCAGATTCTTCGAAATGCCCAGCGTGAAGATCATCAGGCTGCTGTCCTCTTCCTTGATCTGGATGATTTTAAGAAAGTGAATGATACCCTGGGGCATGAGGTGGGGGATCAAGTGATTGAAGAGGCCGCCAGACGGGTTCGTTGGTCTGTTCGCGAAGAAGATACGGTTGGCCGATTGGGTGGTGATGAGTTTATTGTCTTGCTTGCCAGCATACCTGATAAGGCCGCAGCGGCCGTGGTCGGTGAGAAGATTCTCGCGGCGTTCCGTTCGGTGTTTCGGTTGGGTGAGCGGGAGATCCTGTTGACTACCAGTATCGGAATTTCCGTTTATCCAGATGATGGTGATGATCCCAAATTGCTGCTGCGCAATGCCGATACCGCGATGTACCATTCAAAGGCGGGAGGACGGAATGCCTACCATTTTTATACGGATGCAATGAATCAGGATGTGGCAAGGCGCCTTGAACTGGAAGAGCAACTGCATGCTGCCCTGGAAAATGGCGAATTTTACCTCTGTTATCAACCCATCGTTAATATCTACACACAATCTATTGTGGGAGCCGAGGCGTTATTACGCTGGAACAATCCCAAACTGGGCGCCGTCTCGCCTGTAGAGTTTATTGAAATAGCCGAACGGACGGGGCGGATCGTACCTATTGGTGAATATGTGCTGCGCCAGGCCGTTCAACAAGCCAAATCCTGGTATTCTCGCGCGAAGAATCCATTCCGTGTGGCGGTTAATGTCTCACCGGTTCAGTTCAAGGACGAGCGATTCCTGATGATGGTGCAGGAGATCCTTGAGGAGTATCAACTCCCAGGAGATTATCTCGAAATCGAAGTGACGGAGAATGTGCTATTGAGTGAAAAGATCAATGCGGTTGAGTTGCTTAATGGACTGCGTGATCTGGGCATCTCACTCTCGATGGATGATTTTGGTACCGGTTACTCTTCACTCAGTTATCTGCGCAATTACCCCTTTGATACGCTGAAGATCGATCGCAGTTTTATTCGCGATATTACCTCCGACCCAGATGATCGGGAGCTGGTTGTGGCAACGATCTCAATGGCCAGAAGCCTGGGACTGAGGGTTATTGCGGAAGGGGTGGAGACGGCCGAACAATTGGCCATACTGCAGACGGAAAAGTGTGATTTCGCCCAGGGGTACTACTTCAGCAAGCCAATTCCAGAGACGGCATTGGAACGGTTTTTTATTGAGTGATGATTTGCGCATGAAACTTACTCATTGGTTTTGAAAATGCATCAAGAGGATTTTGATGATTGATGTCCAACAGGCCGACCTTTCACTTCCAAGCCACGCCCAAGCCGTGATTGATCTTCTGGACGCTTACGCCCGTGATCCGATGGGCGGTGGTGAACCCTTACAGGAGCGTGTGCGTATAGAACTGATTGGTGAACTTCAAAAGCGCAAGGATGCACTGATTTTGTTGGCCTTTGTAGATGGCACACCGGTTGGCTTGATGAACTGTTTTGAAGGCTTTTCTACCTTTAAATGCAAACCCCTGCTGAACATTCATGATCTGGTGGTGCTGAGGGCATACCGGGGGCAGGGCATTGCGCAGAAGCTGTTTGCAGCAGTTGAAAAGATTGCCTTACAGCGGGGTTATTGCAAGTTAACCCTGGAAGTGCTCGAAGGCAATAGGGTAGCCCAATCGGTCTATCGGCAGGTTGGATTCAGTGGCTACGAGTTGAATCCAGAAACAGGCCGGGCGCTGTTCTGGGAAAAAGTGTTGCCCTGAAAAATGCGTCCTACCTGTTTATTTGTGGACAGCCAAGGTTGGGAATTGCAGGGAGCGGAGTCAAACCAATCTGAGATTTCTTTGATAAAAAACACCCATGTACGGTTGGTTTGACTCCGACCCCAGTATCTCAGTGCCGCAGCAGATCAAACGGCTGTACTTCAACCAGATCACCAAGCCGAACATGTTCGGCTTCGTCGGGTAACAGAATAAAGCAGTTACCGTTACTCATGGAGCTGAGTACCCCTGATCCCTGTCGGCCCGAGGTTTTAACAATTAATACGCCCTGTTCATCCAGTTCCAGAATACCCCGTTGAAACTCCGTTCTTCCCGGCAGTTTTCTAAACGCCGTTCCCGCTTTGACTTTCAGCGTTGGAGTCAGTCTGCTCTGTTTTCCCTGCATAAGTTGAATGGCGGGTCTAACAAACTGTAAAAAGGTGATCATGACCGCGACCGGGTTTCCAGGTAGCCCAAAGAAGCGGGCATCACCGAGGTTGGCAAAGGTGAGTGGCCGGCCGGGTTTGATGGCTACTTTTGAAAAGTGAATTTTGCCCAGTTTATGAATGCCCTCGGCTATGAAGTCAGCCTCACCGACGGAGATACCACCGGAGGTCAGGACCAGATCAGCCTCCTTTGAAGCCTCCAGCATGGCGGCCTGGATTGCCTCCGCCTCGTCTGGAATGACCCCCATGTCGATCACATCCGTACCCAGTTCGGTCAACATGCCAAACAGGGTATAACGATTGCTGTCGTAGATCTGTCCCTCTTCCAGTGGCTGGCCGATACTGCGGATCTCATCACCACTGGAGAAGAAGGCGACACGCAGTCGGCGTCTGACCTGCACCTCTGGAATACCCAGTGAGGCGAGTAGGCCAAGCTGGGCGGGGCCGATCTCATCACCGGCCTGAAGAATGATTGAGTCAGCCTGGATATCCTCTCCTGCCTGTCGCACGTTGGCACCGTGCTTGGTGCGGTTATCAATGTGGGCATCATCACCCTGACGATCGACCCACTCCTGCATGATGACCGTGTCGGCCTCATCGGGCATCTTGGCGCCGGTCATAATGCGTATGCATTCACCCCGGTTTAATTGACCTGCGTAGGGTTTGCCGGCAAAGGCACTACCGACGACTTTTAAAGCAGACGATCCTTTAGTTGGAATATCTTTGCCGAACACGGCATAGCCATCCATCGCGGAGTTGCGATAGGCCGGTACATTAATCGGTGAGTGAATGGATTGCGCCAGGATGCGTCCCAGCGCACTGCGCAATGGGGCGGCCTCAATGCCGGTGACGGGGCTTACCTGATTTGCAATCATTTTAACTGCATCGCTGGCTGATATGGAGCTATCCGTCGCATCCATACAGCAATCGTTTGATTTGTTGCTATCGGTCATGGTGATGTCCATGGTCTTGTCTGTGAAAAAGGGATAATCGCAGGAATAAGGGATAAGTTACCGGATTATATAGGTGAAAACCAATTCATTCGGGGTCAATTATTAAACGTCTGATTTAAGGTCAAATGTCAATGTCTCGCCAATGCAAAAACTGGGAGACAATGATGCCAGAGACAAACGCGATGCTCATATTGCTTGTGGCAAGGCCGATGCCGGCGATCAGAAAGGCGATGAACAGATCCCGCCGCTCCGTTATATCCCGAATCAACAGTGCCAATTCCAATCCTGCGAAGAGCAGTAACACACCCAGAACCGCGTTTGGAATGGCGGACAGCAGAATGATCCCGATACCACCAAAGCCAAGGGCAATCAGAATGAAGAGCAGGCCAATCATAATATTCGAGCCACCCGTTCGGGCGCCGAATCGATAATGGGCTGCCAGACCACCGGCACCATGACAGACAGGCATGGCGGCCATTAAGCCGGCGAACAGGTTTGCCAGACCCATGCCAAAAGATAAGTGGCGGTTTGATACCCGCGCTGTTGCCTCACCCGTTCCAAACAGATTCTTTGCCGTATCGGTGGTGCCGATGATGGCATTACCCATGGTGAGTGGTAATTGGGGAATGACCAGCAGAAAGAGAGCAGTGAAAAAATCATCCGCTTCTGGTGTAACTAATTCTATGGGGGAGGGGCCGAAGCGCCAATCTAACCCGTCCAGGGAACCGAATGGTATCGCCACAATTATGCCGATCGTAACGATCACCAGAGCAGCAGGGAATCGCCGACTGGAAATCAGGCTGAGGACAAGAACCAATGCCACCAGACCGAGCAGCGTATTGATTGGCAGACCGCCCAGAGAGGCGGTGATATCGCTGTTATTTAGCAGTAGCTCGGGTCGATTGATGAATTCGATGCCCTTGATCATGAGGATGAGACCGAGTCCGAGCTGGATGCCGCGCACAATCGGTTTGGTGAAGAGTCTGGCTAGCTGGTCAATCAGACCGGTAAAGGCCAGAATAATCAATGCGCCGCCAAAAAGAAGACCAGTGGCTGATATCACGGCCAACGATATCTTTTCTGGGAATGCGATGGCGATCGCCGAGACCAGTTTGAGCGGTTGGACCGGGATAGGCAGTTTGTAATAAAAACCGGTAACCAGATAAAACAGACCCACCCACAGAAATACAGCGCTGAAGCTCAGGCCGTTGAGAGTGACCAGTCCAATGGCCAGCGGTATAAGCGTCCCCAGATCACCCAGTGAGCCGGCGAACTCAACCCGGTCGAACCGGTAGGAACCAATCTGCATCCGCTTTACTTCCTGATTGCTGTCGTTTGTTTGGTTGGCTGGAAATTATCAATTGATTGCTGTGATGTGTGGGCTATCAGCCAACCACCGATGGCCCGAAATAGACACCCTGAAAACTACTTGCCGACGTTTCCCTTCTTCAGCTCAATGGCGGTTAGTGGGCATTCAGTCTCCAGCGATTTGGTACTCAACTCACCCTCATACAGATGGATATGGCGATTTAAATTGAGCTTCCCGGTCTGAGGTTCATGGCTGGTATAGACCACGCCGATCTGCTGTTGCTGGAGCTGATTGATCAGGTCGTAGCAAATCGCTCTCGAGCGTTTGTCCAGATTCGATACCGGTTCGTCCAACAGCATCAGCCGTGGGGCGATGGCCCAGGCCCGTGCAATCGCTACCCGCTGTTTCTCTCCCCCAGACAGTTCCTGGCAGTTCCTATTCGCCAGGTGTTCCAGTGAGATAAGCTCCAGCGCCTCAGCAACTTTGGCCCCAATCGCCTGTCGACTCAGCTTTTTGCGTTTCAGACCATAGGCGATGTTGTCATATACCGAGCAGTCAAACAGGTAAGGGTGCTGGTGCAGATAACAGATCTGTTCACGCAAATAGCGGTAGCTTTGACGCCAGTTGAGTCGTTTGCCGGCGATCTCAAATTCCACCCGTCGGGGTTTCATTAATCCAGCCAGGATACGCAGCAGTGTGGTCTTCCCTGAACCGTTCTGGCCAGTCATCAGGACCAATTCCCCGGCCCGAAACTCGAGTGAAAGATTATTCAGAATGGTGCGATCACCCCGATTAAAGGTGAGATCATGTAACTTCAACCACGGTGTATTTGTATCCATGCTCATTGTGTCACTTCACCTTTTCCCTGCACCTGTCCGAGCAGGATATTCAGGAAAAGTGCCATAAACAGCAGTACCATACCCAGCGCAATGCCTTCGGCAAAGCTTCCCTTGCTGGTTTCCAGTGCTATAGCAGTGGGGATGTTGCGCGTGTAGTTCAGGATATTGCCACCCAACATCATGGAGCTGCCGACTTCGGCGATGATGCGACCAAAGCTGGCGACCAGTGCGCCGATCAGACCGAAGCGTGTCTCATGCAGGATGGTCATCAGTGCACGGAAGGGACTTGCGCCAAGGGTCAGGGCGGTCTCCCAGGCGCGGCGATCAGAGGCCTGTAGTGCAGAGTGAGCCATGGCTACCAGCAAGGGAAAGCAGAGGCCAATCTGCCCCAATATCATGGCGTCCTGAGTGAACAACAGGCGCCATGAACCCAGCGGCCCCGCCTTGGAGAGCAGGATATAGAGCGTTAGCCCAACGACCACAGCGGGAATGGAGAGGGCGGTATTAAATATGGATACCAGTAGCCGCCGGCCTGGAAAGGTAAAATAGGCCAGTATAAAGGCCGTCAATATGGCAAAAGGTGCGGCATAGATCAGGGCGCGCACTGAGACGCTGAAAGAGATACCGATGATGGTCCAGAGCGCGCTATCACCTGTGAACAGGAGATAGAGCGCCTGGTAACTTGCAGCGCTCAGTGATTCCATTTGTGCCTTATTTCAACAGCAGAGGGATGAACAGGGGCTCACCATGCAGTCGATAGTTCTTGATCAGTTGCTGAGCGGGTTGTCCGCTGATCCAGTCAATCATCTGCTTGGCCGCCGTGTAATTGGTATCAGGATGTTTCGCCTTGCTGACCGCGATGATGCCATACGGGTTGCTCAGTTTCTCGTCGCCCGCATTCAGCAGCGCAAGATCGACCTTTCCCTTATAGGCCAGCCAGGTGCCACGGTCAGTCAGTGAGTAGCCGTTCAATTCACTGGCCATCTGCAGCACTTTGCCCATACCTTGTCCAGCTTCAATATACCAGCTACCAGCCGGTGTCAGGTTGGCGGCTTTCCACAGCGATTTCTCTTTTTTGTGGGTGCCCGAGTCATCGCCACGCGAAACGAATTTAGCCTGCATCTGAAGAATTTTATCCATGGCGCCAGTAACTGTTTGTTCACTTTTAATGCCAGCAGGGTCATTTTTTGGGCCAACGAGAACGAAATCGTTATACATGAACTGTACCCGATCGGTTCCGAAACCTTCAGCAACAAACTTCTCTTCGGCTGCAACGGCATGGACCATCACGACATCGACATCGCCATCACGCCCCATCTTTAATGCCTTACCTGTACCGACGGCAATCACCTGAACTTCAATGCCGGTATCTTTTTGAAAGGCAGGTAACAACAGGTCCAGCAGACCTGAATTCTGGGTGCTAGTCGTGGTGGCCATCTTCAGAGGTGCGGCTTGAGCCGTGCCGGCCAATGCGCAGATGAGCAGTAAAGCGAAGAGTCGTCGTGCAGTTTTCAACATGAGTTGCAATCCTTAAAGTTATGTTGCTGTCAATTCACAATAAACGGGTTCTAGGCGTCACTATGAGTGTGTCTAAATATTGGTATCAGTTGTAACCATGCGCACGGTTAAACAGATCTGTCACGCTATGCTTTATAGCACATAACGAATTCAACCCACAACGTGCGACAGATTGACTCAGTGCTGAAATGCAACTACCCCAAAATGTCCAAACGCCTAACGGGTGTAGGTTTATATAAGCGTTATGTTTAAAAAAACATAACAAAATAAGTGAGTTATGTAAGCTTCAAGGCTCGCCATTTGCCTGGCTTTCTTCTATATTCTTTGATGACAACAAAAAGAACTGAAATGGAACTGAGCCAATAGGAGGGCTGCATTCGTAACAAAATAGATAACCAGAAAAACAATAAGAGAATTGTCATGGTCTTTAAATAAGCGAGGACGGATCTGTCTGAACTTCTGACGTTTCATTGTCCACTCTATCGATTGGCTTGATTAACCCGTTCAATTCTTCACCCAAAGCGTCACGCACTTAAAACATTACAGAGGAGGCAACGATGCAGAGGTCACTCTATATCTCGCCGGATAAATGCACAGGCTGTCTACAATGTGAAATGGCCTGCTCCTATGAGCATGAAGGTAATTTCAATCCCGCCAAATCCCGCATAAAAGTTTTTTCATTTCATACTGAAGGACGTTTTGTTCCCTATACCTGTACCCAGTGTGCCGAGGCCTGGTGCAAGAGTGCTTGTCCTACAGAGGCAATCACGCTGGATGTTGCCACCGGCGCTAAGATGGTGAATGACGGACTCTGTGTAGGCTGTAAGGTCTGCACCATTGCCTGCCCCTTCGGAACCATCAACTACAACACCGCTACAGGTAAGGTAACCAAGTGCGATCTGTGTGGTGGTGATCCTGCTTGCGCAAAGGCTTGTCCGACTCAGGCGATCACCTATATCGATGCTGAAGGAACCGGTTACGACAAGATGCGTAGCTGGGCAGCACGTACCGATAACCAATCCGCCGCACAGGCATAAAAGGGGGTAGATGACATGGGCTGGCAGAAGAAAATACTGCGTGTGAATTTGACCAATGGCACCTGCACCGCTGAGCCACTGAATATGGAGTGGGCGGCTGATTATCTCGGGCAACGTGGTTTGGGTTCCAAGTATCTGGTGGAGGAGGTCGATCCTAAAGTGGATCCCTTATCGCCGGATAATAAACTGATCTTTGCAACCGGGCCTTTGACCGGCACACCGGCCTCGACCGGGGCGCGCTATTCAGTGATTACCAAAGGTGCATTAACCGGTGCGATTGCCTGTTCCAATTCAGGTGGCTATTTTGGCGCTGAGTTGAAGTTCGCTGGATGGGACATGATCATTTTTGAGGGAAAAGCACCGAAACCGGTCTACCTCTATATACAAGATGACAAAGCGGAATTGATCTCGGCAGATGAAATCTGGGGCAAGAGCGTTTGGGATGCGGATAAATACCTGCATGCCAAGCATCAGGACCCGCAATTGAAGATCTCTGCCATTGGGCGATCTGGAGAAGAGGGCGTGATGTACGCCTGTATTGTGAATGATCTGCATCGGGCTGCGGGGCGTTCCGGTGTCGGAACGGTTATGGGTTCAAAGAATCTCAAGGCCGTAGCCGTGCGCGGTACTAAGGGTGTCTCGGTAAAAGACCCTGTGCGTTTTATGCAAACGGTCGGTGAGAAGAAGCAGATCTTGGCTGAAAACCCCGTTACAGGACAGGGTCTGCCAACCTATGGCACCCAGGTGTTAATGAATGTGGTGAATGAGGTTGGCGCGCTGCCTACCCACAATGCGAAATCCGTGCAGTTTGATGGGGCCTCAGACATCTCCGGCGAAGCGATGCACGAGCCTCGTGGCAGCGAAGGGAAGGCAAACCTGGTGACCAACCAGGCCTGTTTTGGTTGCACGATCGCCTGTGGCCGAGTTGCCCGGGTGGATAAAGATCACTACACCGTCAAGAATCGTCCAGAATACTGGGGTGCATCGGGTGGACTGGAGTATGAGAATGCTTGGTCACTGGGTGCAGATTGTGGTGTGAATGACCTGGATGCACTCACTTTCGCCAACTTTATCTGTAATGAACAGGGTTTTGATCCGATCACCTTTGGTGCCACCATGGCGGCAGCCATGGAGCTCTATGAGATGGGGGTTATTACGGATGAAGATACCGGTGGCGTGAAACTCAACTTCGGTTCTGCTGAGGCGTTGACCAGCATGGCAGAGTTGGTCGGTAAAGGTGAAGGTTTTGGCAAGATTCTTGGTCTCGGTTCAAAACGACTCTGCGAGAAGTATGGGCATCCCGATCTCTCTATGAGTGTGAAGGGGCAAGAGTTTCCGGCCTATGACCCGCGCGGTATTCAGGGGATGGGTCTAACTTACGCCACCAGTAACCGCGGTGCCTGCCATCTTCGCAGCTATACTGTGGCCTCGGAAATTCTCGGTATTCCTGAGAAGACTGATCCCTTGGTTACAGAAGGTAAAGCTGGACTGGTCAAGGCGTTCCAGGATGCCACGGCGGCGGTTGATTCCAGTGGGCTTTGTGTATTCACCACCTTTGCCTGGACGTTAGAGGATTTCTATCCTCAGATCGATGCGGCCTGTGATGGCGAGTGGACCCTCGAACGTCTGGCCCATATGGGTGAGCGTATCTGGAACATGGAGCGTCAATTCAATCTGGCGGCTGGTTTCACCGCGAAAGATGACACGCTGCCGAAGCGTCTGCTGACGGAGGCTGCAGCCACAGGACCTGCCAAAGGTAAGGTCAGTGGGCTGGATAAGATGTTGCCCGAGTATTATGAGTTACGTGGTTGGAGTGTTGATGGTGTACCCACACCTGACACGCTACAGAACCTCGGCCTCTCATAAAATGGCCCTGGGCTGAAAACGAGGAGAGCAGTTGCCGCTGCTCTCCTTTATCATTTCAAGGCAAGGAGTTTCATCAAATGCGATATGTCGTCATTGGTGCAGGACCAGCAGGTGTGACCGCTGTTGAGACGCTGCGCGTAGAGGATCCACAGGGAGAAGTGATTCTAATTGGCGGTGAACCCGAACCCGCCTATTCCAGAATGGCCATACCCTACCTGCTATCAAACAAAATTGAGGAGCAGGGTACCTACCTGCGGCATGATGCAGCGCATCTGGAAAAACTGGGTGTTCAGCAAATTCAGAATCGAGTGACAGGCTTGGATGCTATGGCAAAACAGCTCTCTCTTGAAGGCGCTGATTCCATCAGTTTCGATCGCCTTCTCGTGGCCACCGGATCCAATCCAGTAAAACCGCCTATTTCAGGGCTGGATCAGCCTGGCGTACACCACTGCTGGACCTTGGAAGATGCCAGGAACATCATCAAGTACGCCGAGCCAAGATCGAGCGTAGTCCTTATGGGGGCTGGTTTTATTGGCTGTATCATTATGGAGGCGCTCGTTGCACGTGGTGTGAAGCTGACTGTCGTAGAGATGGGTGATCGCATGGTTCCCCGTATGATGGATCAGGTGTCAGGTAATCTGATCAAGCAGTGGTGTATCGATAAGGGTGTGACGGTGCATACATCAACCCGTGTGCTGGGTGTTGAGGCTAATAGCAGTGGGACAACCCGTTTCCTGCTGAACTGTGACCCCGTTGATCCCATAGAGGCGGATTTGGTTGTGGTTGCTGCAGGTGTGAAACCGGCGACCGGTTTTCTGCAACAGAGTGGTCTCAATTTAGCGCAAGGTGTGGTGGTTAATGAGTTCCTTGAGTCATCCGTGCCGGGTATCTATGCGGCGGGTGATGTCTGTGAAGGAGTTGACTGGGGTACCGGTGAACAGGCTGTGCATGCCATTCAGCCAGTTGCGGCTGAAACAGGACGTATCGCCGCACTCAACATGGTCGGCAAGGTTACGGCCTATCCCGGTAGTATGGCGATGAATGTTCTGGATACCCTCGGACTGATCTCTGTCTCCTATGGCCAGTGGATGGGCGTGGGCGGGGGTGATGAGACCCATCTGTTAGACGAATCTGCCTATCGGTATATCAAATTGCAGTTTGAAGCGGATCGTCTGGTAGGGGCTATCACACTGGGGATGACGGAACATGTAGGGGTACTGCGCGGTCTTATTCAGAGCCGGGTATCGCTGGGTAAGTGGAAGTCGATCTTGATGCAAGACCCGACTCGGGTTATGGAGGCTTACCTCGGTGCGACTCATCTTAATAGCTAAGATTGATTACCATCTTGTGTGCGGTCATAGCAGGATACTATGAAAATAAACTTCAAACTTTACGCCTCCTTGGGGCAGTATCTGCCAGCAAATGCTGAGAATCACCAGATCAAACTGGACGTGGTGGAGGGCGTGACACCGGCCCAGTTACTGCAACAGCAGGGTGTACCGGAGGCAGAGGTCCATCTGGTGCTGATCAATGGTGTGTTTATTCCACCGAGTGAACGGGATACTCCGCTCCTCGAAGGCGATGAATTGGCCGTCTGGCCCGCAGTGGCGGGTGGCTGATATTAGCGAGTATCTGTGGGGTAGTACGGATTGAATCAGCCCATTCCGCCCAGGATGAGTCGTGATATGGGGCTAACCCTGGACGATTTTGTTCGTTCGCTCCCTTCGGCCGTTGAACCGCTGGTTTATCAGGTCGAGGGACGGGTGTTTACGATTACTCATCCGCAGGGATCGGTGGTCATTGAACTGGGTGAGACAGGGGAGCGGCGCATCGCCTCATTGAGTCTGCCGGTTACATCCGTGGATTTTCAGTTCAATGGACTTGATGAAGCGGCTCGGAGACTGTTTATGCAGCGGTTCGATCGCTATTTTCAGCGGGGCGGCGGTTAACTGCCGCAGCAGTCGGACCCTGCCTGTTTAGGTGGGCAGACGACCGATCCGTAGGAGCAGAAGACGCAGCAGTCTCCAGGCAGTGGTCGCAGCAGTTGATGACACCCTTCACATTCGTAATACCACTGACAGGCATCGGTAGGCATCAACTCGGTTTTCTGATGGCCGCATGTCGGACAGGTGAGTCGTGATTCAAGCTGGATAGTGTTTTTTGCCATAACCTCATCTTGCGCCAGAAATCGGCCGATTCAAAGAAATATAACGACAAGGTTGACCCCTGTTCGGCAGACCCGGATAATCCACCCTCGATTCGACACCCGTGGGCGTTGAGTCAAACAGTTATGGTGGCTCGTATCGGTCCCCTCGCAACGAAAAACTGTTAACCCGGTCAGGCCTGGAAGGGAGCAGCCGCAGCAGTGGACTCGTGTGCCGGGGTGTGGCTGGTGCGGGCCGCCTCCATTTTGGGATCACTGTCGGTTTTCAGTGGGTCTCTGATCTATTGTCGCAGAATCGTTTTTCCAGGTGTGAATACCGCCTGCCATTGAGGTACACTTCCTGCTCAGATTAATTCAATCGAGCAGAGATCTTAAGGAATCCATGTCATATCAGGTCTTAGCCCGGAAGTGGCGTCCGCGGATATTCAGTGAACTGGTAGGTCAGGCCCATGTGGTCCGTGCCTTGAGCAATGCCCTGGATAATGACAGGTTGCATCATGCCTATCTGTTTACCGGAACACGGGGTGTAGGCAAGACTACGCTGGCCCGTATCTTTGCGAAATCCCTCAACTGTGAACATGGCGTGGGATCAACACCTTGCGGTCAGTGCAGTATCTGTCGTGAGATCGACGAGGGACGCTTTGTCGATCTGTTGGAAGTTGATGCCGCCTCACGTACCAAGGTTGATCAGACCCGGGAACTGCTTGAAAACGTACCCTATGCACCCGTCAGAGGCCGTTACAAGGTCTATCTGATTGACGAGGTCCACATGTTCTCCGACAGTAGCTTCAATGCCCTGTTGAAGACCCTGGAGGAACCGCCCCCCCATGTAAAATTCCTCCTCGCCACAACCGATCCACAGAAAGTGCCTGTGACTGTGTTATCGCGCTGTCTTCAATTCAATTTGAAACGACTGCCGCTGGATCAGATACAGGATTACCTGCAGGAGTTGCTGAATCGGGAAGGCATTCAGCATGAAGTCCGCGCCCTGACATTGTTAGCCAAGGGGGCTGATGGCAGTATGCGCGATGCCCTGAGTCTGATGGATCAGGCTATTGCCTTTGGTGCTGGCAAGGTGATCGAGAGCGATGTTCAGGCGATGCTGGGTACGCTTGCCCATGATCGCGTCCATGAGCTGCTGGATGCCCTGGCCGAGATGGATGCCCAGCGTGTCGTTACTCTAGTCAGTGACCTCGCAGAAATGGCGCCCGATTTTGCCGGTGTGCTGCAGGATCTGCTCTCCTTGCTCCACCGGATTGCACTGGTGCAGGCCGTACCCGATGCGGTGGATAATAGCCTCGGAGATCAGGAGCAAGTGATAGCACTGGCCGGGAAGTTGTTACCAGAGGATGTGCAGCTCTTTTATCAGATCGGCTTGATTGGCCAGCGGGATCTCTCCCTAGCACCTGACCCTCGGGCGGGTTTTGAAATGGTATTGCTACGGATGTTGGCGTTCAGACCACAGAGTGTGGATGAGGCAAGTGGCGCTTCACATCAGGCCGCGCCTTCAACGCCGGTTAAAAAAAAACAGTCTGAATCAGTTGCGGTAGCACCTGTAAAGCCAGAGACTCGTCCTGTGGCTACAACGACAGCCCACCCGACAACGGTAGCTGATCAACCGAAACCCGCATTAAAACGCCCCATTGATGCCCCGGCAAGTCCGGGTGAACCCGTAGAATTCCGGCATTGGCATCAGGTCGTGGATGCCCTGACGTTGGGGGGTATTGCCAAACAGCTGGCCAATAACTGCGTCTATGATTACTGGGATGGGGTAACACTTAGCCTGAAATTGGATCAGGCGCATCAGCACATGCATGTGGGTAGCACGGAACAACGCCTGCTACAGGCGCTCGAAACGTATATAGGCCGAGAATTGAAGTTGAAGATCGTGCCAGACAGCGTGCAGGTTGCAACCCCTGCCAAGCTGCAAGCACAGGCCACCGCTGACCGACAAAAAGCGGCGGAAGATGCGATACAGGAAGATCCCATGGTATTGGCGCTCAAGGCTCAACTGGGGGCGAGCATAATACCGGGTTCAGTTCGTCCGATTGATGAATAGATAACAATACCCTTTTAAGCAAGAGGAATACCCAAATGAAAGGCGGTTTAGGCAACATCATGAAACAGGCCCAGAAGATGCAGGCTGATCTTCAGAAGGCTCAAGAGCAACTGGCCAAAGAGGAAGTGACAGGCGAGTCGGGTGGTGGACTGGTTAAAGTGACCCTCAATGGTAAGCACGAAGTGCGCCGGGTACAGATTGATGATTCACTCATCGGTGATGACAAAGATATGCTGGAAGATCTTGTCGCTGCCGCCATGAATGATGCGGTTCATAAAGTGGCCGAAAAGACTCAGAATAGTATGAGTGATGTCACCTCCGGAATGGGTCTTCCCCCCGGTTTCAAGCTGCCGTTTTAATTCATGTCAGATCGCCCACTGCTCGAACAATTGATGGATGCCCTGCGCTGTCTGCCCGGAGTAGGTGCCAAGTCGGCACAACGCATGGCGTTTTATCTGCTTGAGCGTGACAGAGAAGGGGGGCGGGTGCTCTCACATGTTCTGGATGAAGCGATGGAGCGCATTGGTCATTGCAGTCGTTGCCGCACACTCAGTGAGGCCGATATCTGTAACTATTGTGCCAGCTCAAAGCGTGATGATAGCCAACTCTGTGTAGTGGAGACACCGGCCGAAGTCGTGGCCATTGAACAGGCAACCGACTATCGCGGGCGCTACTTTGTGTTGGGGGGGCATCTCTCTCCCTTGGATGGTATTGGCCCCCGCGAAATTGGACTGGACTTGTTTGATCAACGCCTCAGGGAAGGCAATATCAGTGAACTGATCCTGGCGACAAATCCCACTGTAGAAGGTGAAGCCACGGCGCATTACATCGGCGAGATGGCGCGAGCCAGGGCTATCCGGGTTACTCGCATTGCACATGGTGTCCCGCTCGGTGGTGAGCTGGAGTATGTCGATGGCGGCACGCTGTCACACGCGTTCACCGGTCGTCGGGATTTTTGAGCTATTATTAATAATTCAGTAAGAATTCAGGTGAATTGAATGGATGAGTGTCTGTTTTGCAAGATGGTAGCCGGTGACATCCCTGCCGATGTGGTCTACCAAGATGATGATGTACTGGCTTTTCGAGACATTAATCCGCAAGCCCCGGTGCATGTGCTGATCATCCCCAAACGTCATATCAGTACATTGAATGACCTGACGCCGGATGATGCCGGACTGATCGGCAAGTTGTCATTGGCCGCTGCTAAGATTGCTCAACAGGAAGGCATTGCCGATGCGGGTTATCGCACGTTGATTAATACCAATCGTGAAGGAGGGCAGGTGGTATTCCATATTCATATGCATCTGATGGGCGGCCGCAGGATGGGTTGGCCACCTGGCTGACCGCGTGACCCTGACTCATCATGGGTAGCATGAACGCTATCAGCAGTGTCTTTTATGATCCGTCGATCTCCCGATCGTTGGTGCCCGTTCAGCCAGCGACACAGAGCGATGACCCTGCTCGTCGTGCCATACCTCCACAGCCACCCCAGGTTGTCATTCCAATCGGTGAACTCCGTAGTACGCTCGAGTCTCGTGCGGGACTCTACGCACAGCAAACCATTGCAGATGAGGGCGTCAGTAGTCGAAACAGGCAGGCTATACGTGCCTACCGCACGCTCGATGAAGCTGAAGAGCGTGAACAAGTGAGTCGTTTGCTTGGCGTTGATGAGTACGCCTGATCAGTCTTTATTTCGCCCGTTCGTTTTTTTCTCTGTTCTGACTCGGCGTCTTTTTTTCGGCGTTTTTTCACGCCATAGACCAAATGCCAGCAGGTAACCTACCGCTAGGACAATCAAGTGCCCAAGGTTGGGATAGGCTTGGTATTCCAGTGTATTAACCTGTGGGAACACGGGTAGGTAGCGCACCTTTACTAGGCCAGGCGCGTGGGGTGTCGTTATGGAAAACGAAGTTCCCAGTACATAGGAAAATCCTTCGACTGGCTCTTTGTCAGGTAAAGTGAATCGATAACTTATGACATGGGTATAACGATCAGGGATGGTTTCATTTCTTTCGCCCAATTGTCTGCGCACATGGGTAACCAATGCATCCGTTGTCTCCCCAAATAATCCCACCATGGGCGTCACAATACCCCAGGCCATTAAGACCAGTCCGAGCAGTGTGAGGAAAATTCTGGGTAAATGTTGTTTCATCTAAAACGCGCTATTTACACAATAATTGGCAGCTTAATTTATAGGTTTATCAGTTAATAACGCGATCAAAAAAAAGCGTTTTGAATTGATGCTTGTCATCCCTTTAGTAATACCTTAATACTAGCATTGAAATTGATGATTGATGTATTCCATTGATCCCATTCAAATCACATGCTTGGCTTAGGAAAACTCGCATTAACCTGTGTACCGGGAGTCTCAGATGTTTCGTTGGTTGAAGTCTCGTCTGGCAGAAGCACTGCTTCTGTCATTGATGCTGTTGTGTGCTACACCGGTTTTGGCCGATGAACTGGGGCAATATCTTCTCGACTCGCTTAAGCGTCATCCAGAACAACCTGTAACAGAGGGCACGATGCTGTTGCTCACCCGTGATCTTGAGTGGTATGGCAAGCACATGGCAGAACTTCCTCTGCAGCTACAGGATGATGTGCAGAATTTGCGTATTCGACTGGTCGGTGAGTCGGCCCAGCAGGCGGCTGAAGCACTGGGTGAGCCGGCGGATGTCTTTCTTGCCAGTGGCTCATGCAAACCCGCCCGCGATATAGACGTGTTGTATGTTGGTGGAAATACCCGTGAGGCACGGGCCCATATAGAACGTGCGATTCATGACAAGACCGCTGCCATACTGGCGGCTGCAGAAGGAGATCAACTGCTGGCCGCAGCCAAAGGAAAGGGGCTGAAGATCCCTTCCAGCCTGACCAGTGATGCGTTGGAAATTGTTACATCTGATCTGCCCAATTTCGCCTATAAGGATCTCAATGACGCAGTTTCCAGCGCACGAGCAGCACTGAAGGCGGGTGACGCCAACGCCATCGACCAGTTTAAACAGGCATTGAGCAAGACCCTGCAACAGAATCTGGAGGCACAGGTGGCCGCCTCGGCGAAGGATATGTATCGCGGTGCTGCGGGCCAGCGTTTCTTTAATATTGACTACCTGGGTGACCCGGAAAAGGTGCGACGCATCGTCTCCGAGTCCGGTGGCTGGGTGCTCAAACCTGGTGGCCCTGAAGCAATTTCAGCGTTGCTGCAGGAACAGGTGATCGCCCTGATGCCCACCAGTAGACGGGCCAAGTTTGCCAAGGTGGCGACCGACTATGCAATGTTTTTTAAACATGGTGAGGAGGGTGGACTCTCCGGTACTGCTAAATATGTGCAGCGCATCTGGGAGGATGTAGACAGTACCGCCTTGTTGATCCATATCGGCGACGATGAAAACAAGGCGTTGTTAGTTGCCAAGGCCATTGCGGAAAAGCCAAACCAGGCCTCCACCATTCTGGCCTTGAATGGTCTTTCGGAATTGGATGTGGAAAACGGCGTGCAACGCGCCATGCATCAGTGGATCGAGAATCAGCTGGTCATTGATGTGGGCTATCTGGTGCAAGAGATGGAGACCGTGAAGCTTGCACAGGCCGCCGGATCGGCCGATGAGCTGGAAGCCTTGTTTCGTAAACAGCTGGTACAGTTTGATCTGAATGATCTCTCGAGTGGCCTGTCTGCTCTGAGTCAGGTGCCGGGGAAGGGGCCGGCCGAGATACTGGGTGTACTGGAGAAGGAGTTCGGTAGCAGTGATGCCGGTCAACTGGCCATCCGTTATATCCGTCAGCAACTGGAGATCTTCGCGGATAACGCCATCGACTCCGTGGGCATGCGCCTGATTCGTGCCCTGGTCAACAGTGGTGAGATCTCACCCGCGGACTATCATGAGCTGCGTTCACGGATGCTGAAGGGACAGGAGTTGCCCGCGGATGCAGCCAAGAAGTTACAGAAGGCACGCAGTGAAGTGCTGTTTCTCGGTTCAGTCAATATGCTTGAGCTCGATCAGAAGCCCGGATCGATTGATCAGCTGATTGAGGACTGGAAACGCAGTCGCAGCAGTGCCCTGATCAGTGTGGCTGATGACGATGTGCGCAAGACGATCACGGAGTTGTCGCAACTCCCCGCAGACGAATTGAAAAAACTTGGCTGGCTGGAGGCTGAACTGCAGTTGCCAATGGAAACCCGGCTTAGGATCAAGCTATTGCCGGATCAGGCGGCGGATATGGCCGAACGGCTTGGTAAGAATCTCTCCAGGCAGGCGCTCACACTGAACCAGTGGCAGCGACAAGCACGTAAATATATCTTCGACCTGACGCCTACCGAGTTTGGCGAAGCGGGTGATCTGGGCGCGATGGATGTGGTCTTCTCTGTGGCCAATGGCCTGTATAAAACCTACTCCATTCTGAACAGCTCACCGCCGATGAAACCGGCCGATGAAAACCTGGCACTGGCCAATGCCTGGGTTACCGCACTGCCTATCGTAGGTGATTTTGCCGACGGCATCCTCAGTGGTATCGAGGCCGGGTTTACCGGCAACAAGGCCAAGGCGCTGGAGTCTGGACTGTTTGTCACCATCGGTGTGATGGGGGTGGTGCCGGGTGGGCAGATTCCCGCCGTGGTGGCCAGCCTGATAGCGGCCTCGGCACCGATTGCCGGCGGTATCTATGATGCCAGTCAGGCTCAGGATCTGATTCAGGCCTGGATCGAATCGGGTAACTGGGAAGGCGGTGGTGATCAACCGATGGTGTTGGTCGGCCTATTTGACCGGGCGCAGGGGCACCATGAGATCAGCTATGAGGAGCTGCTCACTGCAAAAGGCAATGTACCTTATCAATCGGAACGGGCGGACGGGTTGTTGTCAGTACCGACCCTGAATGGCTCCATTCGGGACTATGCGGAAAAGTATGTCTTTCCCCAATACCCGAAAATCAAGCAGCTGCGCGAATCACTGAAGGTGCTGTTTCCGACTTTCAATGACAAGATCTGGGAAGATGAGTTTGATGCCAAACTGCGGATTGATCGTGAAGGCGGCAAGGCGGCGCTGTTCCTGTTCCGGGAGTACTATCAGATACGCACCCAGGCACTCAACCAGACCCTGGCACAATTGAAAGCCTGGGCGGAAGAGGAGCGACGGGTTGCCCATGATTATGAGGGTGAGATTGAAAAGGCCACGCAGGCATTGATCAAGTTACAGGACGAGCTCAACGTCCACTCGCTGGTCCCGCATGCCCGTCGCAGTGCCGAGGCCTATACAAAGATCATCAAGAATACGATGGAGCATGAGACACTGCCGCTGTCCCGTTATCGTATCTACAAACACTATCTGCAAGAGTATCAACAGATTGCCAAGATGGTGCGGCAGGTCAAGGCCAGGCTGGCGATTATCACGGACGGTTATCAACCCTCCCAGTGGTTTTTAACCGGATATCCGGAATTCGATAAACCCCGCATTACGAAACTGGCATCGATGATTGACAACGGTCACAAGTCTGTTGTGGAGAAAGTAACGGCATTGATCAAGTCATTCGGGTTCCGCTCAAAAGGCGGCTATGATCCGAAAAATAGTTGTCATCAGGATGCCTATAACATTCTTGCCCGGATTCGCCATAAGATCTCTTTCCTCGAAAATCTGGAAGATTATTATAAAGAGCTTGCCAGCAATGAATCAGCCTGGGGTGATGCCTACGAATCGGCGCGCAGTCGCTATCTGGAAGTGCGAGACAGCTTTAGCGATAAGCTGCTCTCTAAACCGGAAGCGGAAGCCAAAAGACTGGCGGATGCGGTAATCACCTTTATGGCGGCCATGCCCTATGCATTGGCTGCAGATGAGCGGGATCTCTACAAGAGTACAGCAAGCAGTGTGGGCATCCGTCTGCAAAAGGCGATGAGTGAGTTTGAGATGGCCGGATACCTGACTGGCACGGCAGGTGCTGCACTGGAAAACTGCCTGCTAAAATCGCTCAAGATTGATATCACTCTTAAGCCCTACACCCCCAAGTCGGGTGAGGCAACAGTAGCCACAGCCAGGCTGAGCAGTGCAACACCGCCGACCGAATACACCTGGCGCTGGAAAACAAATGGTCCACTGCAACTTGATTCCCGCTATGGTGAGAAGGTCAGCGTCGTGGTTGATGGGGCTGGCGAACTGATTGTTGAACTGCTCAACAGTAACAACCTGGAGGTTGCCAAGGTGTTGGCTGAAGGCTATGCCAAGATCGTACCCCTCTCCGAAAAAGCTGAACCTGAGGATGATGACAAAAAGAAACAGGAGCAAGAGAAAAAAGAGCGATTAGAGAAGGAGGCCGATAAAAAAGCGCTGGACTCCACAATTGATGCCTCTCTACAGGAGCGTGACTGGAAACGTCTGATCGCTGCCGAGGAGGCGACTCGTAAAGATAAGGAAATGCGCAACAATCGAACGGCCGAGTGGGACAAGCGGATGCAATCTATCCGTAGTGAGCTGGCTCAGTTGCGAGATATCACCAAACAGTGGTTGCTGGCCTGGGAACCCTATATTCGTGAATTGGAGAAGGTGGATAACAAGGTCTATCACGACCTCCGGGATGCCGTCGAAAAGCAACGCTTGGCCTACTATGACCGTTGTTTCACCAGCGGTGCTGAATCCAATCCATCGATCGTCGATGAGTGCACTAAAAAATCATACGTCTATGCGGAGAGTTGCCTGCCAAAGAGCCTGCGGTTAGCCCACTCGGATGAGCAGAAGCGTATCCGTAGAGCCAAAACGGAACTCCCCCAGGAGTTGCACATCATGACCAGCACCGGTTTTCCGGCTTCAAAAACCTGGTTTGAGAAGGTTGATGAGTTGGCGGAAAAACACGGCCTGCCATTTCCCTACCCACAAACAATTGTGCCGCGTATTGAATACACCAGCCAGTGTGCATCGGTTGAAATTGAAAAAGACAAAAAGGAGCCGCTGGAGTTCCTGAAGGTGAAGCTGGCCGGGCCAAGTGCGGTGGTTTCCGTCGGTAAACCGGTCACCCTCTCTGCCGGGGTTACAGGTGGGAAGCCACCGTACCAATACGCCTGGTCAGGTGCCAATGGCTCCGGTGCAACCGCAACCATGACACCTTCATGGGCCGGTGACTGGAGCGTCTCTGTCACGGTGACGGATGCCGAGGGTAACAGTGGAGAGGGCGTGGCGACGGTCCGGGTAGCGCCGAACGCAATCAAACTAAAGGGGCTCAAGGGCAAGGTGTTTTATGGCAGCACCGCACAATTGAGTGCGTTTGATCAGGGCCTGCAGGCGCCCGAGGTTGATCCGTGTGCGACACCGGAGAGTCCTTTTTGTGTGGATACTTCCGTGCATGCCACTATGGCCGCAAGCAGTGCGGCACCGAAAGAGATCCTGAGTGATACCTATGTACCCTCACCGGATGAGGAGGTGGAGGAGCTGCCCCCACCTATGGCCGAATATAAAGTGATCTGGCACTCAGAACCCGGGCTTACCTTTAATCCGCCGGATAGCTTTAATGGCCAGACCACGGTCAGCTATGACCGCATGGGTGAAGTGAAGATCTGGTGTGAGCTGTTGCAGGAGATAGAGGGGAGTTATCAAACCGTCGGTGAGTGTGATCAGGAGACCGTGCAGATTATTCCTCCAACATTCACCGTCACCTTTGACCCGCAGAACGGACAAGCCTATGTGGGCCAACAGGTGTTGGCAACGTTGCATGCCAAACCGTCCGTGCCTGAAAGCCTGATTGACTATCGCTGGTTTGAACCTGCTTCATCCAATCGGCTGGAGATTGGCCCCAACGGCAATCGCATTAGCTTTACGGTCAAGGACACCAACCCCATCAAGCTCAAAGCCCTGGCACGTGTGCCGGTCTATGGTGACGAGATTGGTGAAATCGAATCGAGCTATACCGGCGTCGCCTACAGCGTCAATGCTTGGATGGTGCAATTGCCCAATCAACCGATGACCTGGGATCCAGTCAAGGGCGGATTGAAACCGATACCACGGGGTTCACGTGCCGTGTTTGAACGTATCACCCTGAAGGCGGAACTACAGGGTGGCACAAAACCGGATGTCATACGTTGGCACTGGACGGTCAATGAGGGAACCAGTCTGAGCAATCCCGCATCCCAGTCTCCGACCGTATCCCGCAGTGAACCGGGCGACATCAGCGCAACGGTTATTGCATCGGACAAGGATGGACGGAAACTGGGTGAGGCAGAGGTTTCACTCACGGTAATCAAGCTGACTCCTGCACCCACAGGAAAAGATCCGTCGGGGAACAAGCCGACCGACAGGCCATTACCTGATAAAAAGCCAGATGCAGAAAAACCTGCTGATAAACCAGAGGATAAGCGGCCGGAAGATCAGGCCAAAAAACAATTAGATGAGGCAGCTCAGCAGGCCGCATCCGGCAATATGCCGGCGGCAGAACGTGCCGTGCGGGAAGCCGAGAAGTTTGCACCCAAACTCGCGGCTCCAGTAGCCAGACAGATTGCCAATAAAGCAAAACAGAATGGCTGGGCGGCTACCTATGAAAGGGACTTCGATAAAGGCATACAGGATCTGGAGGTCTCTGTGCGTCTGAATCCTGAGGATAAAGATGCACAGGAAAAACTGGCGCAAGTGAAACGCTTTGCCAAGGCCTGGCCTGCGGTGGAAGCCAAGGCGGCTGAGTTTGACAAGTTGATTGCCGCAGACAAGGTCTGGTCCGCTCACAAGGCGTTATTGCAGATGGAGAAACTGCATGCGGAGATGCCCGGCCAGATAGTCAACCCGCTATCGAGACGTGTCAGTGATGAATTCAATAAGGCACTGCAGGGGTATAACAAGTTTATCGAACAAGTGGATAAAACCAATTCCTGGAGTTTTAAAAAGAAGGATTGGCAGAAGATGTTGGAGAATGCCCGGCAGTCTCAGCAACGAGAGTTATCACCTTCCCACGCTAAAGAGGCAAAAAGCCGCATAGCCTTTGCCGAGAAGATGCTGCGTGAAGAGCAGCAGCAACAACAAAAAGAGCTACCGCTAGCCGGTCTGACTGAAGCTGAAAGATCGGCACCAATGTCCGGTGTCTGGAAAACCACGGAAGGGGTTATGACACTGGTACAACGCGGTGACCAGGTCGAAGGCAGTTACAGTGCTGATGGGGGAAAGATAAAGGGAACCTATCAAGACGGTGTATTTGACGGCTACTGGAGTGAGAAGAGTGCTTCAGTGCGCTGCAAGACTGCACTGGATGGTCGCTATCACTGGGGTCGTCTCCACATGGAGATTAAAGATGGGAAAATGAGTGGGATTTGGAGCTACTGTGATGCCGCACCAACGGACAAATCGAAACCCTGGAGCGGAGCGAAAGATCATGAACTTACCGGAAGTGATAGTGGAGCGGTAGACACTGCCATTGGGATCAGCGGAACCTGGAAATCAACCGAGGGGACGATCACGTTTACCCAGACTGGTGATCAGGTCAGGGGCACCTACCCAGTCGATGGCGGTACCCTGACTGGCACGATAAAATCGGGTGTTCTGGATGGGTACTGGATTGAGAATCACTCTTCCCACAAATGTAAAACTAAAAAAGATGAGCGCTACTATTGGGGGCGTATCCATTGGACGTTCAGTGGGAACAGCTTCAAGGGACAGTGGAGTTATTGCGATGCTGCCTTGAATAAGAGCGCTTCCTGGAGTGGCACAAGGAAGTGATACTTGATTTCATGGATAGGGCAGAATTTAAAAAAGTAGCGGCAATCAGCCTGCGTAGAAGTGAGGTGTAAGGTGTCAAAACAGCAACCGGAACTCTCCTGGGAGATCAACTTCCCACTGATTACCAATACATTGGTGGTTGCCGCTTGGTTAAAAGCCATGGGTGCCACCTATCTGGTGGCCATGCTTATTCTGGGTACGGTATTTATTGGCACCGGTGATACAGCAGATCTGCCGATGCTGGGGGGTATCTTTGCACTGGTGGTGATCGGGGTGGCTGTGGTCGGTCTGCTGATTATGCTGCTGGTGTTTGGGAACCGATTCAAGGCACGCTTTACGCTCTCTGATAAAGGGATACGCTATGAAGGTGTCGACACACGGGCACGGACACTGGCGCGTATCGCAGTGGTGGCAGGTGCTATCGCTGGCAGTCCCCGTACCGCCGGTGCCGGTCTGCTGGCTGTCTCAAATGAGCGAGTGGATCTGGTCTGGTCTGGCGCCTTCGAAGCACGCTATCACCCGAAACAGAGGACCATTGTAATCAGGAACCAGTGGCGGGATCTGCTGCATCTCTACTGTACCGAACAGAACTATGAACAGGTCAAGCAACGGGTGGAACAGATGCTTGCCTCCAAAGGAACGGCAAAACGCTTGACATCAAAACCCTCACCCCTGCCCAGGGCGCTGTTGAACACACTGCTGACAGTATTGGCCACCTTGCCACTCTTTGCCTTAGTGGAGATTGTGGGGCTGGATCTGTTTGTTCCTCTGCTTATCCTGGTTTTTGGCCTGGCAACGGTATGGCTGATACCACTGTTTGGCTGGGTGGTGCTGCCGCTTGAGGGCTATATCCTCTTTCAGCTGGTTATTGCCATGTTTGAAGTCAGTGAACTGAAGCTGATCTCTACTTACCGATTCCGCAAATATGAACTACTTGATGCGGGTGAATGGATTGTCATCACACTCGCTATTGCCGGATTGATCTATCTCGGTGTAACCGCTTGGCGGGCCGTGCATGGTCGGGTTGTTCCCATGCTCATGCAGGAGTGAGCTATCCACTCACCGCAGTTTTAATGTAGGCGTTGCGATTCACCCATCAAATACCTTACTGTTCTCATTTTTCCTCTATTAAGTTCTGGATAAAACTTCTAACCTGAACTACGGTTAGACTGAGTGCTTTCGATAACGTAGGGAGTAGTCGTTATTCTGGTTTGTGCTCACTCTATATCCGCCAACTGCATTGGAAAAAAATAACATGACAAAACATAAGGGGCTCTCTCTGCAGCAGCAGATGATCGACAACCTGGCAAGCTATCCCGATTCAAAATTCACCAAGCAAGAGCGAGCGCAAATAGAACAGTTACTCAGTGTCTATTATCGTCATATACCCGCCTCGGATCTGCAATCAATTGCAATTGTTGATCTGGTAGGAGCCGTTATTGCACATTGGCAGTTACTCAAGATACGACAGCCCGATACACCATCCGTCCGAATCTACAATCCCAATTTTGAAGAGCACGGCTGGCAGAGTCCCCATACCATCATTGAAATTGTGACCACTGATCGAGTGTTCTTGGTCGATTCACTCTCCATGGGGCTGAATCGTGCGGGTCTAACCATACATCTCACCACCCATCCTCTGGTAAGCGTTGAGCGGGACAAACAGGGTGCATTAAAGACAATTAGACCGTCCGGTGACGCCAAAGGAACAGTCGAATCGCTTATTCAGTTTCAGGTGGAAAAGCAGCCTTCTGTTGATGTGCTTCAAGCGTTGGAGAAGATGGTCATTGATGTGATTCGTGATGTGACCTTTGCCAATATCGATTGGTTGACAATGAAGCAACGCGTCAAATCAATCCGTGAGACCATTGATAAAGATAAACTACCCATCGATGCTGAACAGCAGTCTGAGGCCGGTGGATTTCTACAATGGGTGGATGACGATCATTTTACCTTCCTGGCTTATTGTGAGTTTGATGTGGCCAGTGGCAAGGGCAAGCCGACGCTGAAACTGGATCGCTCTTCACAATTGGGTCTATTTCAGGAGTCGTGCCTGAATAATCAGCAGGCCGACTCGGTTATCCCAGTAGCCGGTGAGGCCTATCTGTCGATACCCGATTATCTGATTGTGACCAAATCCAATGCCAAGTCTACCGTACATCGTCCAGCCTACATGGATTTTATCGGTATCAAGCGCTTCAATAAAAAGGGGGAAGTTGATGGCATCTACTGTCTGTTAGGTCTCTTTACTTCCGTGGCCTACAACAGTCCGCCAAAACAGATCCCCCTACTACGCCAGAAGACTCAGGCGGTCATCAAGCGTTCGGGACTTGCGCCGTCCAGTCATTCAGGTAAGGCGTTGGAAAATATCCTGACAACCTATCCACGTGATGCACTGTTCCAGATACCCGTGGATGAGTTGGAAACGATGGCGATGGGCATTTTGGGTCTGCAGGAGCGTCAGCGTACCCGACTGTTTATTTCGCGTGATATTTTTAATCGTTTTTACTCCTGCCTGATCTACCTGCCCAGAGAGCGTTACAACCGCGAATTACGTCTGCGTATTCAAAAGGTCCTGGTGAATGCCTTTGGCGGTACGGAGGTTGAATTCAGTACCTTCTTTACTGAATCAACATTGGCAAGGATTCATCTGATTATTCATTCACCACCTGACAAGGAGATGGATTGCACGATTGAGGATCTGGAAGCTCAGGTTATTGCCGCTACCACCACCTGGCGTGATGAACTGCGTGCGGCACTGAATGAACAGTATGGGGAAGCGCAGGCTTCACAATATTATAAAGCCTATGTAAATGCCTTTCCGAGTGGTTTTCGTGAGGATTTCTATCCGCGTACGGCGGCCGCAGATGTGGCCCGCATTGAGCAGGCGCGGTTGACCGGGGAGTTGGGGCTGAATTTTTACCGGCCAATTCTTGAGTCCTCAGAAAATGTGCATTGCCGACTCTATTCGGCAGAGCATCAAGTGTCGCTTTCAGATGCCATTCCAATCCTTGAAAATATGGGACTTACAGTATTCGGAGAACGTCCTTATCGCATCCGTAATCAGTCGATACCGATCTGGATCCATGATTTCTCTATGCGTTATTCGGGTGGGGCAGAGCGGCTGACAGATGAGAGCAGTCAGCTGTTTCAAGAGGCCTTCCTGAAAATCTGGCAGGGCGAAGTGGACAACGATGGTTTCAACCAGTTGGTACTGGATGCCGGCCTGAAATGGAAAGAGGTGGTCTTACTGCGTGCCTATGGCCGTTATTTTAAACAGATCAAAATCCCATACAGTCGGCCCTACATAATCGAGAGCCTTACCCGCAATGCGGATATCACACGCCTGCTGGTGGATCTGTTTAATCTTAAGTTTAACCCAAATAACAAATCAAAAACTGGCGCGATTGATGCGATTTTGCAGAAGATTGAGTCTTTGCTTGAGGCGGTAGTGAGTCTTGATCAAGACCGTATTTTGCGGACTTATGTCAACATCATACAGGCCACGCTCAGGACAAACTTCTTCCAGCCGGATACGGACGGGAACAGTAAATCCTATGTCTCATTCAAGATTGATCCACGGCAGGTTAACGGTATGCCACTACCGATGCCGATGTTTGAGATCTTTGTCTTCTCCTCACGTATGGAAGGTGTGCATCTGCGAGGTGGAAAAGTCGCCCGCGGTGGTTTGCGCTGGTCGGATCGCATGGAAGATTTCCGTACTGAGGTGTTGGGCCTGATGAAGGCGCAGATGGTTAAGAATACCGTTATTGTGCCTGTCGGATCCAAAGGTGGATTCATTGTTAAGCAGCCCCTGGTTGGACTGGATCGTGAAACCATGATGGCGGAAGTGGTGTACTGCTATAAGACCCTGCTGAAGGGTATGCTGGATATCACGGATAATCTTAAAGAGGGTAATGTTATTGCACCACTCAATGTGGTGCGTTATGACGAAGATGATCCCTATCTTGTTGTGGCTGCCGATAAAGGCACGGCAACTTTCTCGGATATTGCCAACGGCGTGGCCGATGAGTACGGCTACTGGTTGAGTGACGCCTTTGCATCGGGTGGTTCGGTGGGTTATGACCACAAGAAAATGGGCATTACCGCAAAGGGTGCCTGGGAGTCAGTAAAACGCAACTTCCGTGAGTTGGGTATCGACACCCAGACTACAGATTTCCGCGTCGTGGGCATTGGCGATATGGCCGGTGATGTTTTTGGCAATGGCATGTTGCTGTCGCGGCACATCAAGTTAGTCGCGGCCTTTAATCACATGCACATATTCCTGGACCCAGACCCAGACCCCGAGGCGTCCTATATCGAACGTGAGCGCATGTTCGTACTGCCCCGTTCCAGTTGGGAAGACTACAACAAAAAGCTCATCTCCAAAGGGGGCGGGATCTACTCACGGAGCGCAAAATCCATCACCTTGACGGAACAAGTGAAGATGATGGTGGGTACCAAGGCCGACAAGTTGACACCAACCGAACTGATTCACTTGCTACTAAAAGCGCCGGTTGACCTGATCTGGAACGGCGGTATTGGTACCTATGTCAAGTCCGAACTAGAGACACATGAGCAGGTCGGAGATAAGGCCAACGATGCACTGCGGGTTAATGGCAATGAATTGCGCTGCAAAGTCTTTGGTGAGGGCGGTAACCTTGGTGTGACCCAATTGGGTCGAGTGGAATTTTCCAGCAAGGGAGGTTTGATCTATACCGATGCCGTAGACAATTCAGCGGGTGTTGACTGTTCAGACCATGAAGTGAATATCAAGATTCTACTTGGGCAGATAGTTGCCAGCGGTGATATGACTGTAAAACAGCGCAATAGGCTATTGGCCGAGATGACAAACGAAGTGGCCGAACTGGTGTTGGCGGATAACTATGCCCAGACACAGGCGATCAGCATGGTGGTTTCAGAGGCGCCCACCCGTTTGAATGAGCATGCTCGTTTTATCGATTTCCTGGAGAGTGAAGGGCGTCTCAATCGTGAGCTCGAATTTCTACCCAGTAAAAAAGTGATTGCTGAGCGACAGGCGGCCAATAAAGGCCTTACTAAACCTGAAGTGGCTGTATTGCTGGCTTACAGCAAAATGACTTACTTTGATGCGTTGATTCACTCCGATATACCGGATGACAAATTCCTGGAAACAGAGTTAATTGACTACTTCCCCAAGGTGTTGGGTGAGCGCTACAGTAAAGAAATGCTGACCCATCAATTGAAGCGGGAAATTATATCCACGCATTTGACCAACAGTATTGTTGATCACATCGGCCCTGGTTTTGGCTTTCGGGTACGTGAAGAGGTTGGAACCAATATTGCTGGAGTCACCCGAGCCTATCTCTCTGCGAGTAAGATCTTCTCAACCGATGAGTTATGGGATGAGATTGAATCACTGGATAATAAAGTCGCTACGTCTGTCCAATTAGAGATGATGCGTATGATTGCCGGACTCCTGGAACAGAGTGTTATCTGGATCTTGCGCAGTCGTCAGAACACGATCGTTATCCGTGACCTGGTGGACTACTTCCAGTCCAGTGTGAAAGCGCTCTCCGAACATATGCCGAACCCACTGGCTTCTAAAGATAGACTCGCCCTTAATCGTCAGATCAAATACTTGATGGCGGCGGGTGTTCCGAGAGAGTTGGCTCAGCAGGTCAGTCGTATGTTGATGCTTGCATCAGCTATGGATCTGGTTGAAGTCGCTAAACAGCGTCAGAGTGATATTGAGATAGTTGCAGGTGTTTACTTTAATCTCGGTTCCAGCCTGGAATTTCACTGGGTGCGTGATCAGATTGCCAAACTATCTGTTCAGACACACTGGCATACAATGGCGAAAACCCGTCTGATCGATACCCTGAATAAACATCAGCGTGATCTTACCTCTCAACTTATGGTAACAATCAAGAAACAGAAGAATACCAAGAAGATGATTGAGCATTGGGCCGAGGACAATCGCTTTGCCTATGATCGTCATGCGCGCATGATTACCGACCTGAAGGCTCGCAGCTCGGTTGATTTTGCCATGCTTTCGGTGGTGGTGGCAGGTGTTGGCTCGCTGCTGAAGTCCGATGTCTGAATAATCTAGCGGTATGCTGCTCCTCCATCAGGGGGAGCAGGCTCTAAAATTCACAAGCGTTATAGAAATGTGAATATTTCGTGATCCCTGCTGGACCTTCCCCCTGTTAAATACTCCCAAGCCAATAGCTTCTCTCTGTCGATGACGGAGCGCTACTGGTAATGCTGCCTCGGGGCAAATTATATAAATAGGGAGAAAGCCATGTGTAAATTAATCACTGTACTGAAAATCTGTTCCATTGCTGTAATGATGTCCGCGCTATCCGTCGCCAGCGCCGGCAATATGGTCAAGGATGGCTCAGGCAATCCGGTTATGTTTATGGGTATGGAGAAGCCGATGATGGCCGACAAGATGGATAAGAAGATGGATCACAAAATGGACAAGATGGAAAAAAAGGAGATGATGGATGACAAGATGGATAAAAAAATGATGGATAAAAAGAAAATGTAAGCCGGTCTGAGCCGATCGGCTTAGTTCCGCACTAAGTCGATCGGCATCTCATTTCATCAAACAGATCGAATTGCTCGAAGAATAGTCACCCCAGCCCTGGCCATGTATGATAAAACAATGAAAAGAAGATCCTGAGAACCTCACATGACTCATCAAGTGCTGATCATTGAAGATGACCCGGATATCGCCCGGCTTGTGCAGATGCATCTCAATGACATTGATTGTCAGGCCGATATCGTCACCGATGGTAGCCAAGGGCTTGCTACTTTCAAGCGCGGGCACTATGACATGGTAGTGCTGGATCTGATGTTGCCTGGCATGGATGGACTGGCAATCTGTCGTGAAATCCGCAGCGGGGAAGGCTATGTGCCGATCCTCATGCTGACGGCCAAGTCATCTGAACTGGATCGGGTAGTGGGATTGGAGATGGGTGCTGATGACTACCTCACCAAACCCTTCAGCGTGCTTGAACTGCAAGCGCGCATCAAAGCGCTCTTCAGAAGAACCGCCGCACTGTCCCACGCAAAAGAGCACATGCCCGCACAAGAGATCATTCAATACGGTGATATCCGCATTGATGTGACGCGTCATCAAGTTGAAGTCAGAGGCGAGCCGGTTGAATTGACGGCCAGAGAGTTTGATCTGTTGCTCCACTTCGCCAGCAATCCCGGCTCTGTCTATAGCCGGGTACAACTGCTCGACGCTGTCTGGGGTTATAACCACGAAGGTTACGAACATACCGTCAACACCCACATCAATCGCCTGCGTATCAAGATAGAAGCCGATGTCGCTCATCCAAAGTATATCCTCACTGTTTGGGGCGTTGGCTATAAGTTCGCAGAAAAATGTTAAGAACACTCTACGCAAAACTGGCGGCAGGGCTGGTGGTGCTGTTTGTTACCATCGGACTGCTCTATGCCCTGATCAGTACCTCGGCCACCCGCTATTATCTGCAAGAGGTCAATCAAGCCTTTAATAAAGAGTTGGCCAGAAATCTGGTGGCAGATAGAAATCTGGTAGCGGAGGGGCGACTCAACCAAGAGGCCCTGAAAGAGACCTTTCACCAGTACATGGTCATCAACCCCAGTATCGAGATTTACCTGCTCGATCTACAGGGGAAAATACTGGCTTACTCTGCAGATCCGGGCAAGGTAAAGCGCAACCATGTCTCACTCGAACCACTCATGACGTTTCTGGGTGGTGCTGAAAGCTATCCCTTGCTGGGCGATGATCCGCGCAGTCACGATGGACAGAAGGCCTTCTCCGTTACGCCAGTGCCAACTACGGATCATCCCGAAGGTTATCTCTATGTGGTATTACGGGGTGAGGAGTTTGATAGCGTCGATAAAGTCGTGCGTGAAAGTTACTTCATGCGACTGAGTGGTTGGGCGGTGGTGGCCAGTCTCGGGCTTGGCTTGCTGGCAGGGCTGATAGTACTGCGGTTACTGACCCGTCGTTTACATCGGTTGTCAAATTTAATCGCCACCTTTCACCAGAGTAACTTCACCTCTCACCAACCCTATCTTCTGGAACATTCTAAATCGAGTGATGAAGTGGATCAGCTCGGCGCTACCTTTGATCAGATGGCCGAGCATATAAAGGGGCAGTTGGATCAATTGAAAGAGCAGGACAGCCTGCGCCGAAAACTCGTAGCGCAAGTATCGCATGATCTCCGAACACCACTGGCCTCCATGATGGGCTATCTTGAATCACTTGAACTGAAGGGTGAAGAGATGGGTGAACCAGAGCGCAAGGAGTACACAGGTATAGCCTTGCGTCAGGCGAAGCGGCTGTCGAAGCAGGTATCAGAACTGTTTGAACTGGCCAGCCTTGATGCGCGAGAGACCCAACCCAACTGTGAACCTTTCCCGCCCGCTGAATTGGTTCAGGATGTGGTGCAGAAATACCAACTGCGTGCCAACCAGCAGCAGATACAACTGAGCATGACACCACCACCTGCACTGCCTTTTGTCTTTGCTGATATCGGGTTGACCGAACGGGTACTGGAAAACCTGATCGAAAATGCCTTCACCCATACACCGACAAACGGCCGCATCATATTGAGTATTGATGACTCAGACAGCGGAGTTGTAATTCGCGTCACCGACACCGGTTGTGGGATTAAGGCGGAAGATATCCCCCATATCTTCGACCCCTTCTTCCAGTCGGGAGGCAAGAGCAGCGCGGGTGACCATGCCGGTCTAGGATTGGCCATTGCCAAACGCATCATGACCCTGCAGCAGGGTGATATTCAGGTTACATCCGCCCTCGGTAGCGGGACCCGGTTCACGATCATTTTGCCGCTGGCTGAGACTTATATCCCTTCTGATTGAGCCTGCCTCCTGTATGAGTCAAGAAAATGGTTCATCTGCTTTAAATTCCCTGGTAACCTGTTGAGATCTTAGGGAATATCTGCTTGTCAGGGATGCTGAAAAACTCCATTTCATTGTCATCCTTCCAAGCTTGGTTTCTGATTAATGGGAAATAGAGTGCGTAGAACAAACCGCAGTAGTATTCAATATATTCTACGGCCGTATATTGTCGTGAATGTGTGGGCTGTATAATCGGCGTTAGGCTTCCGAAGAGGTAGAAATGCGAAAGTATTTAGTATTACTCATATTGGGGTTCTTCTGCTTAGAAGGTAACGCTGCCCTTGTAGGTGAATGCGAAGGTACACCTATAGACGCAGTGAAAGAACTACCCAACCCGCTAAGTGAGTGGGGCGTGATAGCTTGTACACCTTACGGACATATTATTAGCAATAAGGAAGGATGGATTTGGTCAAACCCAGGTGGGTACAGTCCGGTTATGATCCCATCGCAAATGGTTCGGTCAAATCCCGAAGCTCTTGGTAATAAATCCTATTTTAAGGAAATATCGCTAAAAGAATTAAGGGGAGAGGCTGCTGCATCAGCAATCGAAGTATTTAGAACAGGTTTTGATAAATCGCCAGAAGAGCCTCGCGTTTATAGCGTCAAAGTTGTGTCTGTCTCTGGTAAAGAGCTCGGTTTTCAATTTTTTGAGTTCGGAGACCATCATTGGGGAATGTGGTGCAACAAAAAATGTAATCCAGACTCCAGGTTTATGATACTTAACATGGACAAAAAGCCTAACAAGTAGCTGTTGGCGCTCACCAACCATAACCAGCAACCATAACAACATAACCAGGACACCCATCAACAACATAACCAGGACACCCATCGATTTAAATTACGACATAGACATAACCAGGACACCCAACAATTAGAAATAAACAAAAAAACAAGACACCCAACAATTAGAAATAAAAAAGTCAAAACCAAGAGAAATTCTTAACATGCAGTCAAGATGGCCCGACTACGGTCATCTGCACTGATTTATCACGACGCCAGCGATATATGCGTTTTTTCATGGTAAAAGGCCATAGAACAACCTGAGATAGGCATTCAAGGACCTTAAGCGAAAGGCGAGAGATGATGTGTGGGCTGTACCGCTAAGTTGTCAGTAACTGCCGACAAGCACTGATACCATGTGCCCAGCGTTGTCCCAGTTTTTCGCAGGCCGCATAGATCTGATCCACGCGGCCCACCAGAGAACTAAATCGATTCTC
>NZ_VMNH01000006.1 GCF_007625115.1 Sedimenticola selenatireducens
CATTCGCTGGTACAACGAAAAACGGATCAAAATCTCCCTTGGTTATCTCAGTCCCATCGAGTACCGTGAAGGCTTGGGGTTAGTGACGTAAATCTGTCCAAGAAATTAGCCGCATCCCCCCTGGGTCAGTTTTAAATGCAAATCAACATTCAAGATTAGTCTTCCCCACGCCCGTGGGGGTGTTTCCAGAGAAAAGGGGAAAAAAGATGCCTTTGTTAAGTCTTCCCCACGCCCGTGGGGGTGTTTCTAATGAAGCGCGATGATATACACCCAGAGGATAGTCTTCCCCACGCCCGTGGGGGTGTTTCCGCGCCCGTACCAGTGATAGTGCCGGGGATATAGTCTTCCCCACGCCCGTGGGGGTGTTTCCCTTCAGAGACAGGATTATCTGGTGGAGCGCCAGTCTTCCCCACGCCTGTGGGGGTGTTTCCCGAGCGACTGTCTGGGCTGAAGGCTGAGGTGCGTCTTCCCCACGCCCGTGGGGGTGTTTCTGGAGATCCATTTTTGATAGCTTGCGCCTTCCCGTCTTCCCCACGCCCGTGGGGGGTGTTTCTACCGCCTTTTGTTAAACATGACCATATCTTGTGTCTTCCCCACGCCCGTGGGGGTGTTTCCATGGCGTTTTTAGATTAGCGGCGAGAATAAACGTCTTCCCCACGCCCGTGGGGGTGTTTCCGAGATCCAGAGGGCGAAGCAGTACACCAATCAGTCTTCCCCACGCCCGTGGGGGTGTTTCTGGCTCGATAGACAAAGGGCTATGAGAGAGGCGGTCTTCCCCACGCCCGTGGGGGTGTTTCCGCATCGGGTCGACATCCTGTGAAGCGAAACGCGTCTTCCCCGCACCTGCGGGGATGAACCTAAGCAAGGTATCGAGGGCATTTATTGATGAAAATGTGCTTATTGTATTCAAGGGCCCTCACTCCCAACAGCCTGGGCGGGCGGGTCATTGGTACTATTGTGGGGCTGTCACAGTGCCTTGACCGAATCTAAACTTTAGCTGATTACAGATATTGCAGGCAAGATGGCCAGCTACTTAACTTAATAGGTAGTAGATGAACTTAACACTCGCTATGAACATGAGTGTGATGACCAAGCCCCAGGCGAGTGGATGCATGGTGAGCAGGGTAGGGAATGAAGCAAAAAGCAGAAGATTGGTTTTATTCATGACATGATTGTAGTTGATGGTCTGTATTGAATCGATGTTCAGATCACCGTTGTTGTTTTAAAGTAAAAAAACCGGACGATGGTGGTCGTCCGGTTTTTTTTTGTTTGCCTCAATTCTAATCTGTTTAGTCGGCTTTCTGACCCGCCATGAAGAGCCAGGTATCAATTACCGTGTCGGGATTCAGCGAGACACTGCTGATACCCTGCTCGAGCAGCCACTTGGCCAGATCAGGATGATCGGAAGGGCCCTGGCCACAGATGCCAACGTACTTGCCTTTGGCGCGACAGGTGGAGATGGCCATGCTCAGCATTTTCATCACAGCTGGATCCCGCTCATCAAAGCTGTGGGCAATGAGGCTGGAGTCGCGATCCAGACCGAGTGTCAGCTGGGTCATGTCATTGGAGCCGATGGAGAATCCGTCAAAATATTCGAGGAACTCTTCTGCCAGTACAGCATTGGAGGGGAGTTCGCACATCATGATCAGGCGCAGGCCGTTTTCACCGCGTTTCAGTCCATTGGCTTCCAGTGCTTCAACGACGCCCCGTGCTTCGTCCAGTGTGCGCACGAAGGGGATCATGATCTCGACATTGGTGAACCCCATCTCTTCACGCACATACTTCAGCGCTTTGCACTCCATCTCCCAACAAGGGGCGAAGCTTTTTGATATGTATCGAGCGGCACCGCGGAAGCCGATCATCGGATTCTCTTCTTCTGGCTCATAGCGGGTGCCACCGATCAGGTTGGCGTATTCATTGGACTTGAAGTCAGACATGCGCACAATGACCGGACCTGGGAAGGCTGCAGCCAGGGTCGATACGCCCTCAACAATCTTACTGATATAGAAATCCGTTGGGCTCTTGTAGGCAGCAATATAGGGTTCAATCTCCGCTTTAAGCTCCAGTGGCAGGTTGTCATATTCCAGCAGCGCCTGGGGATGAATCCCAATCATATTGTTGATCACAAACTCAAGGCGGGCGAGACCGATTCCGGCGTTAGGAATGCCGGCAAAGTCAAAGGCACGGTCCGGGTTGCCCACGTTCATCATGATCTTGGTGGGGATCTCTGGCATCGCATCCAGTTCGATGGTTTTATACTCGAAGTCGAGCTTTCCATCGTAGATGAAGCCGGTATCGCCTTCTGCACAAGAGACGGTAACCTCTTGGCCATCTTTGATATGTTGCGTGGCATCGTTACAACCCACCACGGCCGGTACGCCCAGTTCACGGGCAATGATGGCGGCATGACAGGTGCGTCCACCGCGATTGGTGACAATGGCTGCCGCCCGTTTCATGATCGGTTCCCAGTCCGGATCGGTCATGTCGGTGACCAGTACGTCACCGGGTTGTACCTTGTCCATGTCGTCCAGACTCATGATGACTTTGGCTGTTCCGGCGCCAATGCGTGAACCAATGGATCGACCCTCGGTTAGAATGGGACCCTTGGTCTTCAGTTCATAGCGTTCCATAACATTGCCGGTGCGGCTTTGAACGGTCTCTGGCCGCGCCTGAACAATATAGATACGTCCATCCAGGCCGTCACGGGCCCACTCGATATCCATGGGGCGCTGATAGTGCTTCTCAATGGTCACCGCCTGACGAGCCAACTCTTCCGCCTCGGCATCGGTAATGGAGAATAGGTGGCGCTGGTCTTCATCCACATCGATGATCTTAACCGGGCTCTCGCCCCCTGGGTTATAGACCATCTTGATTGCTTTGCCGCCAACATTTCGACGAATAACGGCAGGGCGGCCTGCTTCCAGGGTGGGTTTGTGGACATAAAATTCATCGGGGTTAACGGCGCCCTGAACGACCATTTCACCCAGGCCGTAGCTGGATGTGATGAATACAGCATCACGGAAGCCGGATTCGGTATCCAGTGTGAACATCACGCCAGAGGCGCCAATGTCAGAACGGATCATTTTTTGAATGCCGGCGGAGAGCGCAACGAGCGAATGCTCAAAGCCCTGGTGTTCGCGATAGGCAATGGCCCGATCGTTGAACAGCGATGCAAACACCTCATGGATCTGGCGCTTGATGTTATCCAGTCCTGAAACATTGAGGAAGGTTTCCTGTTGTCCTGCAAAGGAGGCGTCCGGCAGATCTTCAGCAGTTGCAGAGGAGCGTACCGCCCAGGTCACCTCTTCGCCATACTCTTTGATCAGTGCTGTATAGGCTTCATCTATGGCTTCGTTCAGTGCGGGCTGGAAGGGTGTTTCCATGATCCAACTGCGAATTTTTGCACCGGTCTCAGCGAGAGCCTTGACGTCGTCCACATCAAGGCTGGCCAGCGCGGTATTGATCCGATCGGCTAGGCCATCGGTAGCGAGGTACTCACGATAGGCATAGGCGGTTGTGGCAAAACCACCCGGTACCTGTACACCCAAATTGGACAGGTTTTGGATCATCTCGCCCAGGGAGGCATTTTTTCCGCCGACATGCTCGACGTCACCCATCCCCAGTTCACTCAGCCATTGGACATAGTTGTTCATGATCTTCCTCGGTATATTGCTGCAAACATAATTCATTTAAAACGTCGATGTGCGAACGCTGATATCCTTGACCCAAACGAGTTCGCAGGCACCATTGCCACTGTCTTCCCGTGTCAGTGAGCTGACCCAGTGCCAACCATCTTTGGCATCGGCGCGCACCAGGTAACCCTCCAGTTCCACGATGTCTCCCTCGCGCAAGCGTTTGAGCTTTTGCTTGATGCGCGAGTCAGCCGGAACCATGTGCATGTTGGCCGAATGACGGGTAATTTCTTGCACTGGCAACGGCGGCGTCCTGTAAGACCAATGATAGAAACGGCCACTTTGACTGATGGAGAGCTCAGAGAGCACGCTACTGTCAGACATGGGCCCCCAGCCCAGCGCCAGATCAATGGGTGAGAGATCGGCCTCTCTGCCTAAACTGTAGCGTTCAGTGCCCAATATTCGGGCCTCCAAATTGAACTCAGCCAGTGGTGTTAACCGATAGCCATTGTGATCAAAAGGAGGGGCATTAGCTAAATTATTTTGACTTGGGATGGTCTCTACAAGTACCCCCGGAGCATGATCAATAGAGCGAGCCGTGTACGACACATAGGCGCCATATGCAATGATGGCGACGAAGATCAGGCGCTTGAGCATGGCGTTCCGGATCGGGCTGATATTTTGGGTTCAGTACCGTGCTTTAGTAAATTGGTGCCGTGCGTGGACTTTTGGGCGAATTCAAGAACTCTCCTGTATGCCACGCGACTTGCTTCAGGTGGGGCTGAAGTGTACGGATTTTGGCATGTTTTGCAAACAAAAAGGGCCTATGTGGTGAGGGTTGGCACTGAATGGTTGCTCATATTTTCTTTATATATGTATAAATATGTTTAATTTAAAGTGAATATTGATACTAAATTTCGCCAGATCTTGAAATTGGCCCGTTAACCCTCAATATCAGCCAATGGCCGATTACCCCAGATTTCATTAGGTATTTTGGCGACAGGTTTTTGATCGTATTCGTTCAGTTATATGGAGGCAGCTACACCATGACAGTCGATGGGCATAAAGAGACATTGGAATTTCAGGCAGAGGTGAGCCAGGTACTCAATCTGGTTATTCGTTCTCTGTACAGTAATAAGGAGATCTTTTTACGTGAGTTGATTTCCAATGCATCGGATGCAGCCGAAAAGCTTCGCTTTGAGGCACTGACTGATGATGCACTGTACGAAGAAGACCCCAGTCTTAATATCAGGGTCTCTTTTGATAAGGAAAAGAAAACAGTCACCATTGAAGATAATGGTATTGGTATGAGTCGTCAGGAGGTAACTGAGACCATTGGTACCATTGCCAGCTCAGGGACGAAAAAATTCCTCGAAGCACTGGGCAACAAAGGTGATGATTCCGCAGCCAGTCAGAGTCAGTTGATTGGTCAGTTTGGAGTCGGCTTCTATTCCGCCTTTATTGTGGCTGACAAGGTGACCCTGCAAACCCGCAGGGCCGGTCTTGGCAAAGAGCATGGTGTTCGCTGGGAGTCCACAGGGGAGGGTGCCTATACCATTGAAACGACGGAAAAAGCCGGGCGAGGGACTTCAATAACCCTGCACCTGCGTGAGGATGAGGGTGAGTTTCTTGAAGGATATCGACTGCGCAGTATCATCAGCAAGTTTTCCGATCATATCTCCATCCCTATCGAGATGCTGAAGGAGCACTACGCTACTGAAGAGGATGACAAGGAAGAGGAGAAAGCACCTGAGTGGGAACAGGTGAATAAAGGGACTGCACTCTGGATGCGGAATAAATCAGATATCACCGACGAAGAGTACAACGAATTTTACAAACATATTGCCCATGACTTCGAAGACCCGCTGGATCAGGTGCATAACCGGGTTGAGGGTACCAATGAATATACCGCATTGATGTATATCCCCAGTCGCGCCCCCTTTGATCTCTGGGAACGTGATCAGAAACATGGTGTAAAACTCTATGTGCGGCGTGTGTTTATCATGGATGAGGCCGAGAAGCTGATGCCTCACTACCTGCGCTTCGTGAAAGGTGTGGTTGATTCAGATGCGCTGCCCCTTAACGTCTCCCGTGAGATCCTGCAGCACGACAAGAAGATTGACAGCATTCGCACGGCCAGTACCAAACGTATACTCGGTCTGTTGGAGAAGATCGCCAAGAATGATGGTGAGAAGTACCAGAAATTCTGGAAAGAGTTCGGTCGGGTAATGAAAGAGGGACCCGCAGAGGACTACGCCAACAAGGAGAAGATCGCTGGGCTGCTGCGTTTTGCCACGACCAAGTCCGAAGGCAAAGAGGAGACGGTATCACTGGATCAATATATTGAGCGGATGCAGGAGAAGCAGGATAAGATTTATTACATTACGGCTGACAGCTATGCCGCCGCCCGTCATAGTCCGCACCTGGAGGTATTCAACACCAAGGATGTTGAGGTGTTGTTATTAACCGATCGCGTGGATGAGTGGCTGGTTTCCCATCTGCATGAATACAAGGGTAAGTCACTGCAATCCGTTGCCAAGGGTCAGCTTGACCTGGGTGATATCGAGGATAAAGAGGCGCTGGAGAAAGTCGCTGAGGAGCACAAGGGATTGCTTGATCGGGTCAAGGCCGTCCTGGGCGATGATGTTAAAGAGGTTCGGGTCAGTAGTCGTCTTACCGAGTCGCCGGCTTGCCTGGTTGCAGACGAGCATGATATGGGCGCGAATCTTCAACGCATGTTGAAGCAGTTAGGACAGGAAGCGCCTACTACTAAGCCAATTTTCGAGCTGAACTTGAAACACCCACTGGTTGAGAAAATGGATCAGGAGCCAGATGAGGATCGTTTTGCCGATCTCTCTCGTGTGCTGCTGGATCAAGCCACGCTTGCAGAGGGCGGACAACTGGAAGATCCAGCTGCCTTTGTTCATCGTCTTAATAAACTGATGCTGAGTCTCTCTGCCTGAACTCTGAAAAATAGCGGCAAAGGACAAAGAATAACCCGTAGTGGCTTGGCCACTGCGGGTTTTTTAATGAGCTGGAATTGCTTTTGTAGCAAAGGTTTATGCAATCTATGTGCAACTGCAACATAAGTCATTTATATTCCTATATTGACATACTCGAGTGGTGATTAGTGCTGCCCTGTGGCAGACTTCGGGCCAATGAAAAATGTTAATATCATCTGACTGAAGGAGTATTTGAATGCGAGTGATTCTGCTAGGAGGTCCCGGCGCGGGAAAAGGTACCCAGGCAAACTACATCAAAGAGCGGTACAACATTCCGCAGATCTCCACTGGCGATATGCTGCGCGCTCATGTGAAATCGGGTAGTGAACTGGGTAAGGCCGCCAAGAAGATCATGGATGAAGGTGGTCTGGTTTCTGATGACATCATAATGGGCATGGTGAAACAGCGCATTACCGAAGATGATTGCAAGAACGGCTTTCTGTTTGACGGTTTTCCTCGCACCATTCCCCAGGCTGAAGCCCTCAGAGATGTGGGCGTCATGGTGGATGCTGTTGTCGAAATTGACGTGCCGGACGAAGAGATCATCAAACGTATGTCTGGACGTCGGGTGCATCTCGCTTCAGGTCGTACCTATCACGTGACATTCAATCCACCGAAAGAAGAAGGGAAGGATGATGTGACGGGTGAACCCCTGATCCAACGTGATGATGATCAGGAAGATACGGTAAAGGCTCGTCTCAAGGTCTATCACGACCAGACTGAACCTCTGATTGACTTCTATTCGTCCTGGGCTTCAAGTGGTCAAAGTGGAGCACCTGTCCACCATAAGATTGCTGGTGTGGGTGGGGTGAATGATATCCGCGACAGTATTTTCAAGGCGCTTGGCTAATTTTCAAATCTGCCGATAAAAAAGCCGGGGATTCCCTGGCTTTTTTTATGCAAGGACAAAAATAGTATACATTAGAAATTAATGATATTATGCATAGATGATGAATTTGGTTGAGAGGATCTGCCTGTGGCTGTTATAGAACTGACGAAAGACAATTTTGAAGAGACCGTGACCGGTAACGACTTTGTTGTTGTTGATTTTTGGGCGCCCTGGTGTGGTCCTTGCCGCTCATTTGCACCAACCTATGAGAAAGTTTCAGAAGATCATCCGAATGTGGTGTTTGCCAAGGTCAACACCGAGGAAGAGCAGGAGATTGCCGGTCATTTTCAGATCCGGTCCATTCCTACCCTAATGATTTTCCGTGAGAAGGTGATCATCTTCAGTCAGGCGGGTGCGTTGCCTGAGAGTGGTTTCCGCGATTTGATCCAGAAAGCTTCTGAACTGGATATGGTTGAAGTGCATCAACAGATGGAGCAGGAGAAGGCGGGATAGGTTAATTATCCATGATCTCTCCAAAGGCCGGCAATTTGCCGGCCTTTTTCGTGCAAAAGAAAAAGCGATGCAGACCTGTTTGCTATAGTGTCAGAGAGGGCTGTGATTCAATCGAGCATGAAAAATCACGCATACAAGCACGTTTTTTAATTGCCCCAGAGGGTGCTATATGGTGTGACGGTATCGAACGAGGTTGGGACATTGGGTTAGTAAAAAAGTAAAAGATTATTTAAAACCTCTGTTTCAATACCTATTCGATTCGATAGTAGCCGAGCATACCGACTAAAAAGTCGTCTTCAGTATGCTGTGATCAAGTCGATACAGGTAATAGGGCCAAGAGGCGTGAGCTATAACGGATCAAAACAAGACTTCAACAGGTGCGGCCGACCAGAGCGGGAAGGGGGGCCATCGAGTTGTCGTATTGGCGAGACTAGCAATCCAGCCAACTCGTTTTCTGGAGAAGTAGGATCAACAGCTTCAGGCGGGTTTGGTAAAGTCTGATTTGATTCATTGAATGTGGTTGTTTAAATGCAGATAAATGATTATTTTTTACGATCTTGTTACCCCTGGAGCTTAAGGGCACTGATTTCAGGTAAACCGACAGTCGGGTGGGTAATGGATCTCTCCGAACAAAACTACCGCCATCTTATGCGCTTAGCCCCTGATATGCGGAAATTGCAGGGTACCTATCTGTCACGCTTGGACGGCACCATGGATCTTTATTTAGAGGTGCTGGAGCAGACTCCTTACACAAGCCTATTACATTTGACCTATTATTTTGCGCATGAAACCGGTCAACTTCCGGACCCGGACGCGACAATTCGGATCTATCACGATTCTCAACAGGCTGAAGTGCTCACTCTTAAGCAGAGTAGTCTGCCTCTGAATCGTGGTTTTATAAGACCGGCTCTGGTTCAGAAGTGGAAAGTGGGGTTGTTTCTCTCCAAGTGGCTCTCATACTGTGTCCACCAGGGGCACTGTTTTAGACCTGAGCACACGCACGTTTCCTCCAATAAAGAACCCTTGACCCCTGCCTGATGTAACTTCTTGACAATTTACCCATTTCTACTGAATAGCCAGATTCCCTCTGTTTTACACAGTTAACAGTTTTTAACAATTCTTGTAACAGTTTGTTAAATATAAGAATTATGTTAATTGTTCGGGGGATGTTGCATTGTTACATTGAAACCAACCCAATAACTGTTGACAATTTCCTTAGGAAAATGATAGTTTTTAAACCTAGTAAATAACTAGGTAATTATCTACCGGGCGAGATGAGACTATGAGACTATCAACCAAAGGGCGTTACGCCGTAACCGCAATGCTGGATCTTACTCTTAATGGGAGTGATGGTCCGGTGACACTGGCCGAGATTTCTGAAACCCAGGGCATCTCACTCTCCTATCTGGAGCAACTGTTTGCAGCGTTAAGAAGTAAACAGCTGGTGAAGGGTGTGCGCGGACCTGGTGGTGGATACTATCTAGGTCGCGAAGCTGATGAAATATCGATTGCAGACATTATCTGCGCCGTTGACGAGTGGGTGGAGTTTACCCGTTGCGGTGGAAATCGCGATTGTCAGGATGGCAAGCGTTGTCTTACCCATAATCTATGGGATGATTTAAGTAATGAAATTTTCTCATTTCTACAAAGCATCACACTGGCCGAACTGGTAGAGCGTGGTGGGCTTAAGGAGCATGGCTGCAGAAAAGAGAAAGAGCGCGAGAGCATTATGCCGCGGGCGGATACGGCTGCTGCATAATCTAATCGCTGTATGTCTCACGCTACTAAGGTCGCCACAATGGCGACCTTTTTTATGCCTGGGGAAGTTGCAGGGTAATCGTGGTGCCCTGTTTCTGAGTAGAAGTGATTTCAATATCGCCACCATGACCATCGACAATGCGTTTTACAATGCTTAAACCAAGACCTGTACCATTGGTTTTGGTGGTGAAGAATGGGTCGAATAATTTTTCCAGATGATCATTGGGAATCGGTTCGCCCCTGTTATTAACTGATATCACGATAGAACGTGATAGCGGCTCTCTGGTTAAATGCCAGTGAATTGTGCTTCCTTCTGGGGCGGCATCACAGGCATTTCGAGCAAGATTCAGGAACACTTGAGTCAGCCTGTCTGGATCGGCGAGTATGTTCAACTCATCATCTGTTGCTGCGCACTCAAAATGTTGCTGCTTCTGTTGAGGAATCTCTTGGTGCGTTTCGAAGAGTTGCAGTAACAGTTGCTTAAGATCGAGGAGTTGCAGTTGAAGTTGTAGCGGTTTGGCGTAGAGCAGGATCTCTTCCAAGAGCCGAGCCATGCGCTCGGCTTCCTTATGAGCCAGATTGGCCCGTTTACTGGCGGCCCCCGGCAGTTCTGAACTTCTAAAATAATCCAGCGCCATGCTGATAGTAGAGAGTGGGCTGCGAATCTCGTGGGCAATTCCGGATGCAAAACTGCCAATCGCCGCGAGTCTACTATGCTCTGCAAGGCGTACTGTTTTTCCAAAGCTGTGAGTAATCAACCCTGCGATATTGGCCAGCAGTTCCAGGTGTTCAGGGGTATAGGCATTTTCTTGACGGGTGGCAAAAGCCAAGACACCCGGAATTGGACTTAAATCCTTTATGGGTAAAAAGATGGCGTCCTTTAATCCCGCATTGATCAAATAATTAAGAAATTGAAAATCCGCATTTTCATTACCGGTGGCTGGCATGTTCGGTATATGCAGCGGCTCACCGGATTCAAGTGCCTTTAGCAGTAATGTATTGCGCAATGGATAGCGTGTGCGCTGGGCTACCTCAGGTTTTCCGTTTCGGTAACTTCCTTCCAGAACAATAGTGTTGTTGTCACAGGTGACGAATAGTCCCCCGACCCAATCCAGTGGAAGCAGAGCAGAAAATTCTTCAGCGACAAATCCCAGCGTCTCATTGAGATCTGAGCCTTGTTGAATTTTATCAATCAGCCGAAAGATTGCATACAGTCTGATGGATAGGGCGTTAAATGAGTGCGTCATTATAGCCAACTCATTTTCGCTGGCTATGGGGACTTGATAGCCAAAGTCACCTTGAGCAACTTTTTGGAAACCGCTCACTGCATTTTTCAAGGGTTTCAATACCACAAGATAAAACCATCCAAATACACCCAAAGTGATGATGACGGCGGTAAATAACAGGGCCAGGTGTACTTGGTATACTTGGTTTAATTGTTGTTCTGTTTGTTGCTGAATCTTAGTCAGCAGTATATCGATCGAGGCAGCAAGCGGGGCGTGAAAACGGGCGATATACTCTGCGGCTGTATCAAGCCTGGGCATTCCGTTGTTGTTGCCAAGGGCATCAATAATACCTTCCCTGAAACTTTTCCAGATCTCCTCAACGGCTAACACCGCTTGCTGTGCAGCGGGTGTCAGGTGGGGGTGATAAGGGTCACCCGCGTTGGTGAGAGCAGGGGAAAACTCATTTGTCATGAAGCTGTTTGTGATGTCATCAATCATCTCTATCTGACCGAGCATCGCGCGATAGTAGAGTTTTACATCCCGATCATAGCTACTGCTGTCCTGGGGAACATTCATGGCGTAGTTCATGCCAAGCGTGACCAGGTTTTGTGCGGTTTGCTCAAGACGAGTGGTGATGTTGAGTAGGAGGTTGTAGCTCTGTTGTTCATTCAGTGCCACCATGCTCAATGTAAAGATAGTTCCAAATAACAGCATGATCAGTACGAGCGCCGCCGCAATTTGGGTTTTTAACATTTTCAGCAATTTCATTGAATGATGCTGGCCTGGTCTGTATGGATGAACACCAGACTACAGATTACAGAAGGGGGTTGGCTATTGAAAGCCTGACAAGGACTCAGTTGCCTTCTAGTAACTCTTCGATTGCGCTAATCTCTTTCTCCGCTTCATTAATAATGGATATCGAGAGTAGCGGATTGAGTTTGCCACCGGCAATCTTGTGAAAGGCAGGTGAAAGATCGGGTGGTGGGAGATTTTGCATCTCATGGGTGCCAACATACGAGAATAGTTGGGCAACAATAATCAGGTCTGTGTAATCGGCTGCTTGCTCGTTGAAGCGAAACCATTCGTCACAATGCAGTACGGCGTCAATATCACTTTGTGGAAAACCCCAGGTCCTTAGTATGAGTGCGCCTACTTCACCTTTCAGCGATTGAACCAGTCTGTCAAGCTTCTTAGGGTCTGCCATTAGTTCGGGGTATTCAGATGCGGCAATCAGTATGGGTATTGCGCCAATGTCATGAATAAGGCCAGTCAGTATTGCGCGGTCAGAAATAAGTCCAGGTGACATGCAGGCCAGCACATGTGAAATGGCGGCTACCCGTCGGCTGTGATTCCAGAGTTGTTTCATCCGCTTTTGAATCAGTGGAGAATCCGTTTTAAAGAGATTTTTCAAGACAAAGCTGGTGACCAGGTTGCGTGTATTACCGTAACCGAGTCGGGTCACTGCATCACGGCAGTGTGTAATGGATTTTTCGCCACCAAATGCCGGACTGTTTGCCGTTCGTATCAGGCGTGTTGCGAGTGGTGGGTCGGCGGTTATGATGCGGGCCAGGTCATCACTGCTGCTATTGGGGTTTTCGACGGCCTTGCCAATTTTAATGGCAATATCCGGCATGCTGGGTAGTTCATAATCGCCAGCCTGAATCTGCTGGTAGAAATTCATATAGATCTGATCTTCGAGGTTGTCCTCTTTCAGTTCAATCCCATCTGATTGCTTTTGTTCTGTCGCCCACCAGCTGATGTAAATGCTGGCAATCAGGTCTCGAGGTAGGCAAAGCAGTTCTACTTCGCCGTCACAAACAGCGCGTACGGCATGATCGGGCTTTGGGGCGACCAGTGGTATATTGGCTGCTGGAGTACCAAATTCAATCTGTCGGGTGTTGCCATTTTCCAGGGTCAATGTGACTTTGCCGCCGATCAGATAGGCACTTTCCTTCGGTCCATCAAGTGCGTAGAGGTCTTCGCCGGGACTGGCGTGCTCGCTCCAGGCTTGTTGGGCGATGTAGTCAAGAACGGGCTCTGGCAATCCGCGCAGTGGGAGTAAGTGTCTGATTTGAGAAGCTTGAGTTGGCACGTTGATATTATTTACCGACGAATGATTTATAGCAATTTCATTGTGAAAGGACCGTTAATAGTATCGGCAGTCGACTAATTCCCTTTAGCTGTAACCAAACAATATTACGTTGTAACAAGTTTAGCTGCGTCGTTAAATACGTTATCATTCAGCTTACTATCTTCCTGGCCCAAACCGATGATTGAAGCAACCCAAAACCTGCACTCCCTGAGGGACTTTATCCGCTGGGGTGCCAGTCGTTTCCATGAGGCGGGACTCTATTTTGGCCACGGCACTGATAATGCCTTCGATGAAGCTATCAGGCTGGTGTTGTATGGGCTCTATCTCCCTTCAGAGATACCGCCTACCTATTTGGATGCTCGTCTGACCCCGGAAGAGAAGGTGCGGGTGGTCGAGCTCTTCCAGGAACGCATTGTTCGGCGTGTACCTGCTGCCTATCTGACCCATGAAGCTACTTTCGCTGGCCTGAACTTTTATATCAATGATCAGGTGTTGGTTCCGCGTTCTCCTATCGCTGAACTGATCGAATCACGCTTTGAACCCTGGATTATGCCCGAGACGGTTACGCGTGTGCTGGATCTTTGTACCGGCAGTGGTTGTATCGCAATCGGTTGTGCCTACGCCTTTGAAGAGGCTGATGTAGATGCTGTGGATATCTCGCCTGAGGCGCTGGAGGTGGCGGCAATTAATATTGAACGTCATGACCTGGAGGGCCGGGTGGAGGCAATTCAGTCAGATTTGTTTAACGACTTGCGAGGGCGGCATTATGACATCATTGTCAGTAATCCTCCCTATGTGAGTTTTGATGAGATGGCCTCACTGCCCGATGAATACCACCAGGAGCCTGTACTGGGGCTTGAGGCGGGGGAAGACGGTTTGGATATTGTTTGCCGGATTCTTAGAGAGGCATCGGACTACCTCGAACCGGATGGCATACTGGTGGTCGAAGTAGGCAATAGTGAATATGCCCTGTGTGAGCGGTTCCCGGATGTACCTTTTCTGTGGCTTGATTTTGAGCGCGGTGGGCATGGGGTTTTTCTGCTTACCGCAGAGCAGTTGACCGAGTACCAAGAGATTTTTGATGAAGGGTAAGCGTTAATATGGCGATCCAACGTGCGAGAACCGCGCAAGAGTATGCGGAATGGGTTAAGCAGGCCCACTTTGAAGTGGGTGACTTGAAAGAGTGTCTGCTCTACGAAGCGGAAGAGATGGCGACCTTTCCCGCCTATCTGGAGCCCTTGGAGAAAGGGATTGGTGATCTCTATGCGGCTATGTGCAATGGTACATATTCGTTCGGTCGGGAAGACCTCTCTTTCATGGAAGTAGCCAATCGTCATGGCGATGAAATCCCCTTCCATATTTTGCTGCAACAGATCAATGAGACCCATCGTCGCGGTCTTGATGTGGGTGAGGATTAATTATTATGGATCAATCGCTGGTTTTTGATCTGGAGCTGATCAATAAATACGACTATTCGGGGCCGAGGTATACCTCTTATCCAACGGCGCCACAGTTTCACGAGGCCTTTGGTGAGGCAGAGTATCGGCAGGCTGCTGAGGCAACGAATGAGTCGGGTGGGCCGCTATCGCTCTATTTTCATATTCCATTCTGCGACACCATTTGCTTTTATTGCGCCTGTAATAAAATCGCTACCAAAGATCGCAGCATGGCAGCCGATTATCTTGATCGTGTGCACAAAGAGATCGCCATGCAGGGTGCTATCTTTGATAAGAGTAGGGTGGTAGAGCAGTTGCACTGGGGTGGTGGAACGCCAACCTTCATCAGCCTCAAAGAGATGCAGGATTTGATGCGTGTCACCAGTGAGCACTTTACCCTGGCGGATAATGATGCCGGAGAGTACTCGATTGAGATTGACCCAAGAGAGGCCACGGCAGAGACCATAAAGACCTTGCGTGAGGTCGGATTCAATCGATTGAGCTTGGGTGTCCAGGATCTGGATGCACGGGTGCAGAAGGCCGTAAATCGTATCCAGTCAGAAGCCGAGACAATGGCGGTGCTTGATGCAGCGCGTGATAATGGGTTTCGCTCGGTCAGTATAGATCTGATCTACGGACTGCCATTTCAGACGGTTGAGAGTTTTACCAAGACCCTTGACCGGGTTATCGAAGTGGGACCGGATCGTCTCTCTGTCTTCAACTACGCCCATTTGCCTGAACTTTTTAAACCACAAAGAAGAATCAACACAGATGAATTGCCTGCTGCCCAGGTTAAGTTGGATATCCTGCAGATGACGGGCGAGCATCTGTCGAAGGCGGGATATGTCTATATTGGCATGGATCATTTTGCCCGCCCGGATGATGAACTGGCTATCGCACAGCGGGAAGGGACGCTCTATAGGAATTTCCAGGGCTATTCCACCCACTCTGATTGTGATTTGGTGGCCATGGGTGTGACCTCCATCGGAATGGTGGGTAACACTTACAGCCAGAATGAGCGGGGTCTGGATGAGTATTATCAGGCCATCGACAATGGCAAACTGGCGGTATTCAGGGGTATTGAACTGACCCGCGATGACCTGATCAGGCGTGATGTGATTACCCGGCTCATCTGTAACTTTGTACTTGACTATGCCTCGATTGAGCAGGCCTGGGGTATTCGCTTCGCGGAATATTTTGCTGATGAGTTGGCTCGGTTACCCAGCATGGCGGCAGATGGGCTACTGGAAATAGATGCTACGGGTATGAGGGTCTTGCCCAGAGGTCGTCTGCTGATCAGAAATGTCTGTATGGCATTTGATCGTTATCTTTCGGCCGGTGTGCAACAGAAACATTTCTCGAAGGTCATCTAACTTAACCTGCTGAACAAACAACTGTCCGGAGTCAATTGCTCCGGACAGACTCCTGCATTGCATCCTGCGTAATCTGGTTTTATCCTGCCCTATCTCATTTCAGCAGGAACAGCGACTATGATCTTTTCAGCGACACCCTCAATTCCGGAAATGCTGCGCAGCACTGCACAGCGTTTCAGCGATCATCCTGCGATCCTCTTTGCCGATAAGAATGTTACTTTTTCTGAGGTCGATGCCCGCTCGGATGCCGTGGCAGCTTCATTGGCTGAGCAGGGGATCAAAAAGGGCGAGCGTGTTGCACTATACTGTATTAACTCCGCTGAATTTGCCTTCGCCTATGCGGGTATCGTTAAGGCCGGAGCCGTGGTTGTGCCGGTTAATCTTCTGCTCAATCCCCGTGAAATTATCTATGTTCTAAAGGATGCGGGTGTTCGTGGTCTGATCTATCACCAAATGATGGAGGCGGGCGTTAGCGCATTTCGCAATGAACTGGCAGATCTGCAATTTGCCGTCTGTATCGGGGATAATCGCTCCAGCAAGGATGATTTATCGTTTGATGCTTTCAGTACCAATACGGCCCCTGTGCCACAGCCTGAATTTGATACACTGAACGACCTGGCCGCCATCCTCTATACATCCGGTACCACCGGTCACCCCAAGGGTGCCATGCTCACTCACAGTAACTTGGTTTCCAACACGCGCAGTGTGCTGAGTGCACTGCAGTTGCGGCCGGGTGAAGACAGGCTGTTAGTGGTTTTGCCCATGTTCCACTCCTTTGCCGCCACCGTTGGAACCCTGACCCCGCTAATGCACGGCGTCAGTTTTGCGCCGGTTCCCAAGTTTGATCCCGTGGCGGTCTCAGAGGTAATAGAAGCGGTCGGTGCAACGGTCTTTTTGGGTGTGCCCAGTATGTATAACGTGTTGTTGCGTCTGCCGGAAGAGCACCTGAGTCGCTGGTCATCTATCCGCTATTGTGTGTCCGGAGGCGCGGCTATGCCGGAAGCGATTATGCAGCAATTTGAAGCCCGCTTCGGTGTGCCGATTTGTGAAGGTGACGGACCCACAGAGTGTTCGCCGGTTACCTGTGTTAATCCGATTCAGGGTATTAGGAAGCCTGCGTCAGTTGGCTTGCCGATACCTGAAGTAGAGATGGCCATCTATGACGATGATGGCAAGCCAATCGGCATCGACAAAATCGGCGAAATCTGTGTGCGAGGACCCAATGTCATGAAGGGCTACTGGAATCTGCCAGAGGCTACGGCAGAGAGCTTCTTTGGTGAGTGGGTACGAACGGGTGATCTCGGCTATAAAGATGAAGACGGTTATCTCTATATTGTCGATCGTAAAAAAGACATGATTATCGTGAATGGAATGAACGTTTACCCGCGAATGGTCGAGGAGTTGCTTTATACACACCCGGCTATTCTTGAGGCGGCTGTGGTTGGAGAGCCCAGTGAGTTGCATGGAGAAATCCCCGTTGCACATGTCGTGTTGAAAGAGGGAGAAGCACTTTCTGCGGCGGATATCAGGGCCTTCTGCCGAGAAAACCTGGGGCGCCATGAAGTGCCCAGAAAGGTTGAACTCTCTACTGCCCTACCTAAAAATGCGGCGGGAAAGATACTTAAGCGTGAACTGCGTAAGAGCGGTGAACTAGAGCGAGGAATTGACAGCAGGAACAAACAGTAGGCGCCCTGCATTTGATGAATATGTTCCCTCATGCAGGGCAATCTTTTGATTAAAGAAAAAATGGGTTAGACATGGTATGGGCTATCGGTATAATGCGCAGCTTCTCGTACAAGGGCTGATGGGCAGTGTAATGCTCAGAAACGGAATACTAGGAGGGAAGGAGTCAATTGACCACTCCCTTATAGCCTCTCTATAATCAGTCCTCTATGCCGTCCTGGTGGAATTGGTAGACACGCCAGATTTAGGTTCTGGTACCGCAAGGTGTGGGAGTTCAAGTCTCCCGGACGGCACCACTCTTCAATGTAATCGCTCAATGAGCGGTTACATTACCAACGTTTTTAAATCCATTAATTCTCCTGAATGCACTTTATTCCAAGCCGATTCGCTTTTCGGGCCTCAAAAAGCGTCTATTGGATGATGCCTGGGTCAGAGGGGTATCAAACAATACGCTTTAATAAAGGTTGTTTTTAGGTACAATAGCCGGCTTATTTGCAGGTAGTGGTGTGTCACTCCATTCGGTACAAAGTGGCTTATAGGCCAAATATTTGACGAATAATGATCGCCATATAGAAGAACAGCGGATTCAGAATGGATCTGCATTTGAACAGGGTTAGCCCATCATTGGGTTATGTTTCGGCAGCTGCTGAGGCAGTTACCACTTTTATTTAAAGACAGAGGAATGGCAGTAATCCCTGCCAGAAGAGGTTTTCATGCAAGTTTCGGTTGAATCGAGTGAAGGGCTTGAGCGTCGTATGACAGTTGAACTCCCCGCTGAGAAGGTAAATGAAGCGGTGGAAAAACGGCTGAAAGAGATTGCACGAACTGTCAGGTTGGACGGCTTCCGTCCCGGTAAGGTTCCGCTGTCTGTTGTCCGTAAGCGCTTCGCGAATGACGCGAAACAAGAGGTGTTTGGTGATCTGGTACAATCCAGTTACTTTGAGGCCTTGATGCAGGAAAAGCTTAATCCTGCCGGTGAACCATCCATTGAGCCTCTGGATAAAGGTGCTGACACGGGAATGGCCTATGTCGCTGTTTTTGAGGTTATGCCAGAAGTCGTTCTTAACTCGCTGAGTGATGCGACTATCAAGCGCCCGGTTGCTGAAGTAACCGATGAAGATATGGCTGAAATGGTTGAAAAACTGCGCAAGCAGCGCACAACCTGGAACGAAGTAGACCGTGAAGCTCAAGACGGTGATCAGATCACCATTAACTTTAAGGGCTTTATCGACGGGGAGGCATTCGACGGTGGTAGCGCAGAGGGTGTGCCGCTTGAACTGGGTTCCAAAGGGATGATCGCAGGATTTGAAGAGGGACTTGTTGGAGCCAAGGCCGGAGAAAGTCGCACGCTGGAGCTGACATTCCCCGAGAGCTATCATGCTGAAAGTCTGGCCGGTAAGCCCGCCACCTTCGAAGTGGAAGTCACCAAGGTATCCGAGGCTGCGCTTCCAGAGGTCAATGATGAGTTCATCAAAGCCTTTGGTATTAATACAGAAGAGGGTGTTGACGGGTTCTATAAAGAGATTCGCGGCAATATGGCCCGTGAACTACAGGATAAGATTCGTGGTCTGGTTAAAGAGCAGGCTATGGATGTGTTGCTGGAAGTCAATCCACTGGAAGTGCCCAAGGCATTAGTTCAACGTGAAGCGCGTGTCCTGATGGAGCAGACCAAGAACAATCTGGCACAAGGCGGTCAGGGCAGTAATATCAATCTGCCTGTGGAACTGTTTGAAGATCAGGCCAAAAAGCGGGTCAGTCTTGGGCTGATCATTGCTGAAGTGCTAAGCACCAATAACATTGAACTGGATGAAGGTCGGGTGCGTGAAAAGATTGAGCAGTTTGCGCAATCGTATGAAGACCCACAGCAGGTTATTGATTATTACTACAATAACAGAGAACAGCTGGCTGGAATTCAGAATCTTGTTCTTGAGGAGCAGGTTGTAGATTGGGTTTTGGATCAGGTCAAGGTTGAGGACAGCGAGACAGGCTTCAATGCGGTCATGAATCCCGCGCCAAAAGAAGCCGAAGCTGCTGACGAATAAGGTAAAACTAAAGGATTTACTCAGAATGACCGATATAAGAAATATGGGCGGATTAGACGCAAAAAATCTAGGACTTATCCCGATGGTGGTTGAACAGACCTCCAGGGGGGAGCGTTCTTACGATATCTACTCTCGCCTGCTAAAGGAGCGCGTTATCTTCTTGGTCGGTCAGGTGGAAGACAACATGGCCAACCTGATTGTGGCCCAGTTGCTTTTCCTGGAATCAGAGAATCCGGATAAGGATATCCATATCTACATCAATTCACCGGGTGGCTCTGTTTCAGCCGGTTTAGCCATTTATGACACTATGCAGTTCATCAAGCCGCATATTAGTACGATGTGTATTGGCCAAGCGGCCAGTATGGGGGCTTTGTTGTTGGCAGGTGGTGAGAAAGGAAAGCGTTACTGTTTACCTAACTCGCGGATGATGATTCATCAGCCGCTCGGTGGTTTTCAGGGGCAGGCAACGGATATAGAGATTCATGCCAAAGAGATTTTGTTGCTGCGTGATCGGTTGAATACCATTATGGCCACACATACCGGGCAATCCCTTGAGACTATCGGTAAAGATACCGATCGTGATAACTTCATGAGTGGAGATGATGCCGTTGCCTATGGCTTAATTGATCAGGTGTTAAGTCGCCGTCCCGAGGCGCCGGCTAAATAAAATATATAACTTATTGAATTTATTGATTATTGGTTAGAGTATTACGAAGCCTCAAGGCGATATTTATCGCTCGATTGTGTGTTTGGGGTTGTATTGAAGTGTGATCGGCCTTATACCTTAGTGGTAACTGATAACGGCTGACAGATATGTGAGGAAGGCTGCATGGGTGATGACAAGACAAGAGGTGATGACGGCAAATTGCTGTATTGCTCGTTCTGTGGAAAGAGCCAGCATGAAGTGCGTAAACTCATCGCCGGTCCTTCTGTGTTCATCTGTGATGAATGTGTTGAACTGTGCAATGACATCATTCGTGAAGAGATGCAGGAAGGCAGCGCCGAAACTTCTGGTAAATTGCCTAATCCTCATGAGCTGAGTGCGTTGCTTGATCAGTATGTGATTGGCCAGGCTCGGGCAAAAAAGGTTCTTTCGGTAGCCGTTTATAATCACTATAAGCGACTCGATACCAACAAAAACAAAGACGATGTCGAGATTGCCAAGAGCAATATCCTGCTGATTGGGCCGACGGGTTCTGGTAAGACACTGCTGGCGGAGACTCTGGCAAGAACGCTTAATGTGCCTTTCACTATTGCGGATGCTACAACCCTAACCGAAGCGGGCTATGTCGGTGAGGATGTTGAGAATATCATCCAGAAATTATTGCAGAAATGCGACTACGATGTGGAGAAGGCTCAGACGGGTATCGTCTATATCGATGAGATTGATAAGATCTCGCGAAAATCAGACAACCCCTCTATTACTCGCGATGTCTCTGGCGAAGGTGTACAGCAGGCGTTACTGAAGTTGATTGAAGGGACTGTTGCCTCTGTACCTCCGCAAGGTGGGCGTAAGCATCCCCAGCAGGAGTTTCTACAGGTAGATACTTCGAATATCCTGTTCGTAGTGGGTGGTGCCTTTGCTGGATTGGATAAGGTAATCCGAAACCGCTCTGAAAAAGGGGGTATCGGCTTTTCTGCCGAGGTTCATAGCAAGGATGAGTCCCAGCGTGTCGGTGAAGTGCTCACAGGTGTTGAGCCAGAGGATCTGATTCATTATGGATTGATCCCTGAGTTTGTCGGCCGTTTACCAGTAGTGGCAACCCTGGAAGAACTGGATGAAGAGGCGTTAGTACGCATCTTGACCGAACCCAAAAATGCGTTGGTGAAGCAGTATCACCGTCTGTTTGAGATGGAAGACTGTGAGCTCGAGTTCAGAGCAGATGCCTTGGCTGCAATTGCACGTAAGGCTATGGAGCGAAAGACTGGCGCACGTGGACTTCGGACTATCATGGAGCAAGTGCTCCTGGATACGATGTATGATCTTCCCTCCCAAGAAAACGTATCCAAAGTGGTTGTTGATGAAGCCGTAATCACGGGTGAAAATGCGCCCTATATCATTTACGAGGGTGGCGAGAAGAAGCGGGTAGCTGCTGACTGACCCGCGTAGTCTTATAGGGACGGCCCCCTGATCATGCGCAAGATAAACCCGCAGGTTATTACTGACTTGCGGGTTTTTGTTTTTGTGGAAAAGATTTTGCTATCAGTTTCTCCGTCTGGTCGCTATGAAAGTCAGTATAAGTCTATGAAAGTCGGCTTCCTTTTTAGCTAGGACACTGAAAACCCTATAAACCCAACTGATTTCTAACTTGAAATCTTCCAGACAAACCCCCACCATCACTAGAACGGTGAATTATTCATGCACCGCAACCTATTCGAACTATTGGTCAAAGATTGATGCAGATATGCTCAGTTGCCAGTAGGGCGCGACAGAAGGAGAACCCGTAATGGGTCAAGACGTTAAGAGTAAATTGCAGATCGAAAACAGTGCTGCACAGATACCGGTCCTTCCCTTACGGGATGTGGTGGTCTATCCGCACATGGTTATACCGCTCTTTGTAGGCCGCGAGAAATCGATAAAGGCACTTGATGCGGCAATGAAGGAAGATAAGCAGATACTACTCGTAGCACAAAAAAGTGCTGAGACTGATGAGCCTGAAGTAGGCGATATGCATAGCGTTGGAACGCTCGCGAATATACTGCAGTTGCTGAAATTACCTGATGGAACCGTCAAAGTGTTGGTTGAGGGTGGTTCAAGATCGAAGTTGTCTGATTTTGCAGAAACAGAAGGCTATTTTACGGCCAAATACACAACCATACAGGACGTTACACCCGAGGATGATAAAGAGATCGAAGTCCTCATGCGCTCAGCAATTGCGCTATTTGATCAGTATGTGAAACTCAACAAGAAGATTCCACCTGAGGTTTTAACCTCTCTCTCCAGTATTGATGCACCCAGTCGATTGGCCGATACCATGGCTGCGCATATGTCGCTGAAACTGGATGAGAAGCAGGGTGTGCTCGAGATGGCCAATATTGGTGATCGGCTTGAGCATCTCATGAGCCTTATGGAGGCTGAAAATGATCTGCTGCAAATGGAGAAGCGCATTCGTGGTCGGGTCAAGCGTCAGATGGAAAAGAATCAGCGCGAGTATTACCTGAATGAGCAGATGAAGGCCATTCAGAAAGAGTTGGGCGAGATGGACGATGCGCCTAACGAGATCGAAGATCTTGAGAATCGCATCGAGTCTGCGGGAATGCCTAAAGAGGCAAAAACCAAGGCACAGGCTGAGCTGAATAAACTGAAACTGATGTCGCCCATGTCGGCTGAGGCGGCCGTGGTGCGTAACTATATCGATACCCTGGTTAATGTGCCTTGGAAGAAGCGCAGCAAGATCCGTAATGATCTGAAGATTGCTGAGGATGTGCTGGAGAAGGATCACTACGGACTGGAGAAGGTCAAAGAACGCATTATTGAGTATTTGGCGGTACAGCAACGCGTCAGAAAATTAAAAGGCCCTATTCTCTGTCTGGTGGGACCTCCAGGCGTGGGTAAGACCTCGGTTGGGCAATCTATTGCCAGGGCAACCAATCGCAAATTTATCCGCATGGCGTTGGGTGGTGTGCGTGATGAAGCTGAGATTCGTGGTCATAGACGAACCTATATCGGCGCACTGCCAGGAAAAATCATTCAAAATCTTTCTAAGATAGGGACTCGTAATCCGCTGTTTCTGTTAGATGAAATTGACAAGATGGCGATGGATTTTCGGGGCGACCCGGCCTCAGCACTTTTAGAGGTACTGGATCCAGAGCAGAACCATACCTTTGGGGATCACTATCTTGAAGTTGATTTTGATCTTTCCGAAGTGATGTTTGTGGCGACCGCTAATACCTTGAATGTCCCGGCGGCGTTGCTTGATCGTATGGAAGTGATTCGTCTATCGGGTTATACGGAAGATGAAAAGGTCAATATCGCGATGCGATACCTGGTGCCAAAGCAGATTGAAAACAATGGTTTGAAGGCCTCTGAAATTGTCTTTAAAGAAGAGGTTATTCGAGACATTATCCGATACTACAATCGTGAGGCCGGTGTGCGTAACCTGGAGCGCGAAATATCCAAAATCTGCCGTAAGGTAGTGAAAGATATTTTGTTAACCAAGTCGGTTAAAAAGATTGCTGTTACTTCCGCAAATCTTGAAAAGTATCTGGGTGTTAAGCGGTTCCGCTACGGTGAAGTTGAGGACTATGATCAAGTGGGTCAGGTGACCGGGCTTGCCTGGACTGAAGTCGGCGGTGAGTTGCTCAAGATCGAAACCGCACTGGTCCCTGGTAAAGGGCGACTGACCCATACTGGGCAACTAGGCGATGTGATGCAGGAGTCCATTCAGGCGGCCATGACGGTTGTTCGGAGCCGTTCTGAAGCCTTTGGGATAGAGAGCGATTTCTACCAGAAGCTGGATGTGCATGTTCATGTGCCTGAAGGGGCCACGCCAAAAGATGGTCCGAGTGCGGGTGTGGGTATGTGTACCTGTCTGGTATCGGCCTTGACGGGGATACCGGTAAGAGCTGATGTGGCGATGACGGGAGAGATAACGCTGCGAGGTGAGGTACTACCCATTGGTGGCCTTAAAGAGAAGCTCCTGGCGGCTCATCGGGGGGGGATCAAGACTGTGATCATACCTGAAGAGAATGAGCGTGATCTGGTTGAGATACCCAAGAACATCAAACAGAATCTGGATATTCGCCCGGTGCGTTGGGTTGAGCAGGCGTTGGAGATTGCGCTGGTGCATATGCCAACACCGATGCAGACGGCAACAGATGTTCCTGAGGTGGAGAAGCCTAAACCAAGAACTGCAAAGAAAGCGGCCAAAAAAGGCGGTGGCTTGACAAGACATTGACCGCATGTAAGAAATGCTATTGGTTGTCACGGGAGAAATGTAATTATTTTTTTGTGGCAGCCGATGCATGATCAAGCTATTAGGTTCTATTGTGAAAAGAAACAACGGGTTGTCAAAGATACTGAAGTGTGTGTATTAACAATTGACTTTTAGATAGTGTTGCCTAAGTCAAGAAATGCCTTGAAAACCGCATAAAATTAGGCTTTTGAGGGCTACTTAGCTTGACACTTCTTCTACGCCACTGGTATAAATTGACCCCGTTTCGCACACCAATAGCGATGCCAGATAAACTAAATTTTACCCAACGCTTTATTTAGCGTTTTTTAATAACCATTAGGGGAGACGATTAATGAATAAGACAGAACTGATCGATGCGATGGCAGATTCTGCAGATATTTCAAAAGCAGCCGCTGGACGTGCACTCGATGGAATGATTGCGGCCATTACTGATGCGTTGAAAAATGGGGATCAAGTCTCAGTCATCGGATTCGGTTCTTTCTCTGTACGTGAGCGGGCAGCACGTACTGGTCGGAACCCACAGACTGGTGCAACCATTGAAATCAAGGCTTCAAAAAATCCTGCTTTCAAGGCTGGTAAAGCATTAAAGGATGCCGTAAACTAGCGCGCCTTCATCGGGTGCTTAGCTCAGCTGGGAGAGCATCGCCCTTACAAGGCGAGGGTCGGGGGTTCGATCCCCTCAGCACCCACCATATTTGGAGCGGTAGTTCAGTTGGTTAGAATACCGGCCTGTCACGCCGGGGGTCGCGGGTTCGAGCCCCGTCCGCTCCGCCAAAGGTGAGAAGATGCGGGGTATCCTTGGATACCCCGTTTTTTTTAGTACTTTTCAGACATCGGATTTCAGGTACGTCATGCTTCAATCCATTAGGGAACGCGCCCAGGGAGTGGTCGCATGGTTCATTGTCGCACTCATCAGTGTGCCATTCGCGCTCTTCGGTATTAACTCCTATCTAGGCGGTGGTTCAGAATCTGTTGCTGCCGTTGTAAATGGTGACGAAATATCCCAGCGGGATTTTGAAAATGGTTATAGGGATTTTCGCCAGAACCTGCGTCAACGATTGGGTGAAAACTATCGTCCAGAGATGATTGATGAGGCGCAACTGAGGCAGGAAGTGCTTCAGATAATGATCCGTAATAGATTACTGGTACAAAAATCCAAAGACTTAGGCCTTCGTGTAGGTGATGAGCAGGTTAAACAGGTTATCGCATCCTTACCCGGTTTTCAGGTCGGGGGGCGATTTAACCAGGAGGCCTTCGAAAGAGGTGTCCGTTTACAAGGACTGACCCCGGCCGGTTTTGTTGAAGAGGTCAGGCAGGGATTGGTGAGTGAGCAGATCTCTAAGGCGGTGGTGAATTCTGAATTTACTACCCGTTCTGAGCTTGAAAGTCTGGTCAGTCTTAGGCTGCAGCAGCGCGAGTTTGAGTATCTGACAGTCCCCGCTGCAACGTTTCTCGCTAATGTCCAGGTTTCAGATGAAGCGGTAGCAACCTACTATGCTGCCCACCAGAACGAATACATGGCTCCTGAGCGGGTTAAGATCCAGTATCTGGACCTTGACGTGGCAAGCATTGCCAAGACCCTCAAAGCTGACGATGAAGCCTTACAGGCCTATTATGACCAGAATCAAAGTCAATACCGTACGGCCGAAGAACGTCGAGCCAGCCATATCCTGATTCCGCTTGAAGAGGGTGCAGATGAGGCGACGGCACAAAAGGCTGAAGCTGATGCAAATGCTGCGTTGTTGCGGGTCAAGAGTGGTGAAGATTTTGCAGACCTGGCCAAGGCTTTGTCGAAAGACCCGGGATCCGCAGAAGAGGGGGGCGATCTGGGCTATTTTGAAGCCGGTGTCATGGAAAGTACATTTGATGAGTCGGTATTCTCCCTTGCTGTTGGTGAAGTAAGCAATCTGGTTCGTACACCCTTTGGTTTTCATATCATCAAATTGACTGATATCCGTGAGTCCACAGGAAAGTCATTTGAGGATGTACGGCAAGAGATAGAGCAGGCGTACCTCAAGAGTGAGGCAGAGCGCCTTTTCTATGAGTATGCCGAACGATTGGGCAATATTGCCTATGAGGAGCCTGATAGTCTGCAGCCCGCTGCGGATGCACTGGGCCTCCAGATCAAGGAGAGCGACTGGCTAAGCCGTGACGGCGGTGAAGGCATACTGGCAGCGCCTAAAGTGATCAATGCGGCATTCAGTGAAGATGTCATGGTCTCTGGCAATAACAGTGAAGCGATTGAGTTGAATGCAGAACACATTATGGTGCTGCGTGTTGTTGATCACGAAGAATCTGCTATCAGACCGCTCGAAGAGGTTTCGTCGACCATTAAGGATCAGCTACGCATATCACAGGCAATAGAGCAGGCCAGGAAGCAAGGCGCTGAATGGGTAGCCAAACTCAATCAAGGTGAGACGCTGGAAACTGTAGCCGCCGAACTAGGTGTGTCGGTTGCTCCGCGCAAGCAGATTAATCGTGATGAGCAGACGATCCCTGCTGAATTGGTTAAGCACGTGTTTGTGATGCCTCGTCCTGAGTCTGATGCACTGATCTATGACCAAGTGGCTCTCGCCAGTGGTGACCTAGCGCTCTTGGCGCTACATACCGTAACGGATGGCAAGCTTGAGCAAGCCAATGATCTTGGTGGAGATGCTGCACTCAACGAGGCCCTGCAGAGATCGCGTGGAAAAACATACTTCCAGCATATGCAAGGCAATCTTCGCGCTTCAGCCGATGTGAATATTACGGCCCAAACAGAGCGTTAATTTATTTTTCAGTCAAAAAAAGCCGCTCATCGAAAGTGTCGATGAGCGGCTTTTTTATTGCATGTCTAGGTTAGGCCATACCAACGATATGATAGCCGGAGTCGACATAGAGGATGTCACCGGTAATGCCCGAAGCCAGATCAGAACAGAGGAAGGCGGCTGCATTACCGACTTCTTCAATGGTGACGTTACGGCGCAAGGGGTTTTTCTTCTCTGCTTCAGACAGCATACCCTTGAATCCACTAATACCGGATGCGGCCAGTGTCCTGATCGGACCCGCTGAAATCGCATTGACGCGAGTACCCTCTGGACCGAGTGAATCGGCCATATAGCGGACACTGGCTTCCAGGCTGGCTTTGGCGACACCCATTACGTTGTAATTCGGTATGGTGCGCACGGCGCCAAGGTAGCTCATGGTGATCAGTGCGCCATTCCGCCCCTGCATCATAGAGCGTCCTGCCTTTGCCAGCGCGGCGAAGCTGTAGGCGCTTATGTCGTGAGCAATACTGAATCCTTCCCGAGTGACTGAGTCCACATAGCTTCCTTCTAGCTGATCACGGGGAGCAAAGCCTACCGAGTGTACGATAGCGTCCAGCCCATCCCACTGTTTGGCAAGTTCAGTAAATACACTCTCGATCTCTTGGTCTGAAGTGACATCGAGTGGTAAGACAATGTCAGAATCCAGTTCGGCTGCCATTTTCGTTACCCGTTCGAGGAGTTTGTCACCCTGAGCGGTAAAGGCGAGTTGCGCCCCTTCGCGGTGCATGGCCTGGGCTGTACCCCAGGCGATTGAGCGATTGCTGGCAACGCCGACAATTAGAATACGCTTGTCTTGTAGAAAACCCATGTAAAATCCTTGAGTGTTCGAGTGATTGAATAAAGGGTGGGCCATTTTCATGGCAGTGAATCAAGCCCTAAGTTACCGGAAAACCATCAAATGGAAAAGAACCCAACGGTTTTTTGTTGGTCTGTTCTAATATATGCTGCCTTTGTGTGGTTCAATGATTTGAGAATAATAGTTACCGGAAGGGCTTGTCGAGCCTACGTCGATTAAAATCCGGTACGTAACTGGCTCATCGGACAATCAATAATAAGTAATGAGAAATCTCTGGCAACAGGCTGTTAATCGAACAGATTGGAAAAGGGCAGGTAGAGCGCGTCTTGTCCTCGGCCTTGCTCTGATACTGTTGCTGGGGGGGTGTGGGGAGCGTGCATGGAATGCGCCCTATCCAAGCAGTGAGTCGAAGGCTAATACGCTTTATAGCTCGTTTGATGAACGTCCCAAGCACCTGGATCCGGCGCGATCCTATGCGGCCAATGAGTATGCTTTTATCGCGCAGATTTATGAACCTCCCCTGCAATACCATTTTTTAAAGCGCCCCTATGAGTTGGTACCACTTGCGGCTACCCAGGTACCTGTACCCCGGTTTCTGGATAAAGCAGGGAATCCATTACCTGAGGATGCACCGGCAGATGAGGTTGCATTCAGTGAATATGAAATTGTCTTGAAAACCGGTAGTCGCTATCAACCGCACCCGGCACTGGCGACCCGTGCAGATGGCAGTTTCTATTACCATCAATTGCCGACCGAGTTTATTGAGAAGATCAACACGCTGGCTGATTTTCCTGAGACAGGTACCCGTGAGGTAACGGCAGATGACTATATCTATCAGATAAAGCGTATAGCGAATCCAAAATTGCATTCTCCCATCGCCAGTATTATGTCAGAGTACATTGTCGGTTTTTCTGAATTTAGTAAAACCTTGGCGGCGGCCACATCAGGCGAAAGTCAGGATAAGGTTGGGGCGAACGGCTTTGTCGATTTGCGACAGTATCACATGGAAGGTGTTACCCCGCTTGATCGGCATCGTTTTAAAATCCGCCTGCGTGGTAAATATCCACAATTCGTCTACTGGTTGGCGATGACCTTTTTTGCCCCCATGCCGTGGGAAGCTGATCAATTCTATAGTCAGCCGGGATTGGACAAGCGCAATATCAGCCTTAACTGGTATCCCATTGGCAGTGGACCTTTCATGCTGACTGAGAATAACCCTAACTTGCGCATGGTGCTGAGTCGGAATCCAAATTTTCGTGGTGAGACCTATCCCGATGAGGGTGAAGCGGGTGATCTTGAAAAGGGTATGTTGGTTGATGCGGGCAAGCCGTTGCCACTGATTGATAAAGCGATCTATAGCCTTGAGAAAGAGGTGATTCCCCGTTGGAACAAATTCCTGCAGGGATATTATGATACCTCAGGCGTCAGTTCAGATAGTTTTGATCAAGCGGTCAAGTTTGGTTCTGGTGGTGAAGCCAATCTGACTGATGAGATGCTTGAGCGAAATATGAAGTTAGCAACGGCTGTTGAAACGTCCATCTTCTACCTGGGTTTCAACATGGCAGATCCAGTGATTGGTGGTGAATCTGAAGAGAACCGCTCTTTGCGTCAGGCCATTTCAATAGCGGTTAACTTCGAAGAGTTCATCTCTATCTTCAGAAATGGCCGAGGTGTGGTTGCACAAGGACCACTACCTATAGGGATCTTTGGTAGCCGTGATGGTTTGGATGGAATTAATCCCATCGTATTTGATATTGAGAACGGCAAACCCAAACGTAAATCACTCGAGAAAGCCCGTGCTCTGATGGTTAAGGCGGGTTATCCCAATGGTACAAGCGCCAAGACCGGTAAACCGCTGGTGCTGAACTACGAGTCGGCTTCTGCAGGACCTGACAGTAAGGCTCAGCTCAACTGGATGCGCAAACAGTTTAAGCAGTTAGGCATACAGCTTGTGATTCGAGCGACCGACTACAATCGTTTTCAGGAGAAACTGAGAAAAGGTACCGGACAGTTATTCATGTTCGGCTGGAATGCTGATTACCCGGACCCTGAAAATTTTCTGTTCCTGCTTTATGGCCCTAACGGTAAGGTGGAGCATGCTGGCGAGAATGCGGTCAATTACGATAACCCGGAATTCAATGCCCTGTTTGACCAGATGAAAAATATGGATAACAGTCCGGAGCGGCAAAAGATTATCGATCAAATGGTGGATATCCTGCGTAAGGATGCACCCTGGATCTGGGGTTTCTATCCCAAGGCCTTCTCGCTTTATCATGATTGGTATAAGAATGTTAAGCCCAATCTGATGGCCAATAACACCCTCAAGTATAAGCGCGTTGAACCTGATATGAGAAATCAACGTCAGCAGTCATGGAATCCCCCTATTGTGTGGCCACTTGTGCTGTTGTTTGTGCTGCTGATAGCAACAGCGGTACCTGCTGTAATAGTCTATAGACGGCATGAAAGGAGTGCGGCACGTTGATTGCCTACATTATTCGAAGGGCCTTGTACGCCATACCTATTCTGCTAGGGGTTAACATCCTCACCTTCGTGTTGTTTTTTGTGGTTAATTCGCCGGATGATATGGCGCGTATGCATCTCGGCATGAAACGGGTAACACCCGAGGCGATTGAAACCTGGAAAGCGGAGCGCGGTTATGACAAACCCCTACTGTTTAATGAATCCAGTCAAGGCGTCGATCAGTTTACTGATACCATCTTTTTCCAGAAGTCCCTTAAGCTTTTTCAGTTTGATTTTGGCTCTTCAGACAGCGACCGGGACATCGGCTATGACATTTCCCAACGCATGTGGCCTAGTTTGGCAATTGCGATACCAGTCTTGATTGTCGGATTGATGGTTAATATTACCTATGCCTTGTTGATCGCCTTTTTTCGGGCCACTTATATCGATATCTGGAGTGTGGTGCTGTGTGTGGTGATGATGTCTATCTCGGGGCTTTTTTATATCATCGGCGGACAATATCTTGTCAGTAAGTTGTTACATCTGGTGCCCATCTCTGGCTATGACACAGGTTTCAGTGCAGTGAAATTTTTGATACTTCCCGTACTGATTGGCGTAGTGGGTGGTATCGGCGCGGGTACGCGCTGGTATCGCACACTGTTCCTTGAAGAGATTAACCGTGACTATGTACGAACGGCGCGGGCAAAGGGACTTTCAGAGGTTGTAGTGCTCTTCAGGCATGTGTTGAAGAATGCCATGATACCTATACTAACCGGTGTGGTGGTGGTATTGCCGCTGCTCTTTATGGGGAGCCTGATAACAGAATCTTTCTTTGGTATTCCTGGTCTGGGTAGTTACACCATTGATGCCATCAGCCGGCAGGATTTTGCCATTGTTAGGGCTATGGTGTTTCTGGGTTCAGTGCTCTATATCCTGGGTCTGCTGTTGACCGATATCTCTTACACGCTGGTCGATCCCAGGGTGCGATTGTCATGATCGGAGAATGGGTCATCTTGTGGACGGACGCCCTGATTTTTTTGTTGCTGCTGTTCTCAACGGCCTTTGGCATCTATGCAGCACGAAAAGAGCATCTTCGTGGTCCCTGGCGGTTGGTGGTGCGCAGTCGTGTCGGCGTAAGTACACTCGTTATTCTCAGCTTTTATGTCATTGTTGGGCTGCTGGATTCTGTTCATTTTTACCCGCTTGTGAACTCCGTGGAAAAAGGTGGCGCGCAGACACAATCGGCAGAGGTTATCAGCCTGTTTGATCATCTGGTAACGCCCCTTAGGGAGCGTCAGGAGAAGACTTATTCCGCGCCTTTGGCAACCCATCTCTATGCCAAAGAGAACATTGAACTGCCAAACGGTGAGGTAATACGTGATTATCCTCGGCTTGAATTTGGTGGTGCGCACTTGACCATGCCTGAAGTGGAGTGGTCCGAGGATATCCTGCGCTTGAGTGCGATGGGGGTTATAAAAGGGTTACTGGTAAGTATTGTTATAACCAACATTCTTATTATGCTGTTGGCGGCGCGCTGGAATGGCACATATGGTGATGCAGCCAAGTTACTCATAACGGGTAAGACGGTCATTCCCTGGCGAACGGCACTGATTACACTTATGTTTGTGATCCTGATACTTTTTTGGTCGATCGAGCTCTCTTCTCATTACCACATCCTCGGAACAGATAAAGTGGGGGAAGATGTTTTCTATCAGGCACTCAAGAGTATCCGAACCGGTCTTTTAATTGGAACGCTGACTACTCTTGTTATGCTTCCGGCGGCTATTCTTCTTGGCATTATGGCGGGTTATTATCGGGGTTGGGTGGATGATCTAATTCAGTATGTCTACACCACGCTTAACTCTATTCCTGGTGTATTGCTGATTGCGGCAGCCATACTCATGCTACAGATCTACATGAGTAATCACGCTGACGAGTTTAATAGTTTGGTTGAACGAGCCGATCTGCGGTTGCTGTTTCTCTGTATCATTCTTGGCGTCACCAGTTGGACAGGGCTCTGCCGCCTCCTGCGTGGTGAAGCGATGAAACTCCGTGAAGTGGATTATGTCCAGGCTGCCGTCGCATTTGGGGTGGGGCATTTCCAGATTATCGTGCGTCATATATTACCGAACGTGTTACACATCGTGCTGATTACAGTGGTCCTCGATTTCTCCGGACTGGTTTTGGCAGAAGCCGTGCTCTCTTATGTCAATATCGGTGTTGACCCTACTATGAACAGTTGGGGCAATATGATCAACAGCGCCCGTCTGGAGATGGCGCGGGAGCCGGTGGTCTGGTGGTCACTGCTGGCCTCAATGATCTTTATGTTTGTGCTGGTGTTATCAGCCAATCTCTTTTCGGATGTGGTGCGTGATGCCTTCGATCCTCGCCTGCGCAGTTCGCGTTAACAGCGCCACCAGGGAATAATTGCTGTCATGAGTGACATTCTGCTCAATGTTAAAAAACTGGAGACCTGGCTAGGCGATGGTGAGCGGCCTGTGCGAGCTGTTGATGGCGTTGATCTGAAAATCAGAAAAGGTGAGACGTTTGCACTGCTGGGTGAGTCCGGCTGCGGTAAATCGATAACGGCCTTGTCACTTATGCGCCTGCTACCTCCCTCTGGGCGAATCAAAGGCGGGCAGGTTTTATTGGGTGATACCTCCTTGTTAGATCTTCCTGAGTACGCCATGCGCGAAGAGCGCGGCGGCCGGATGGCTATGATTTTTCAAGAACCAATGACCTCACTCAATCCCGTCCTCACCATCGGTCAGCAGATCGGTGAGGCCGTGAAGATAAGAGAGGAGGCAGATTCAAGTTCACTAAGACAACGCATTATCGAGTTGCTTGATTCTGTCGGTATTCCTGATCCAGAGCGCAGGGCGAGCGAGTATCCACATCAACTGTCTGGTGGTATGAAACAGCGTGTGATGATTGCCATGGCACTTGCTGGCCGACCCGAGCTACTGATCGCCGATGAACCGACCACGGCACTGGATGTGACCATTCAGGCGCAGGTACTCAGTCTGCTGAAAGCGCTGCAAAAGCAGACCGGGATGGCTATTCTGTTGATCACCCATGACTTGGGTGTAGTGGCGGAAGTGGCAGACAGAGTGGCGGTCATGTATGCAGGCCAGATTATCGAGTTGGCAGGTTGCGAACACTTTTTCCGGAAGCCTCAGCACCCCTATAGTCAGAAGTTGTTTAAGTCACTACCGGACAGTAAAAAGCGCGCCCAACGTTTGGCGGTAATCAACGGCACTGTTCCTGCTTTAAATCAGGTGTTCACAGCCTGTCGATTTATCGATCGGTGTCATCGTGCCTTTGAGGCTTGTGAGCAGGCACCAGAGTGGACACAGCTTGAATCAGATGAGGGGGTGCGCTGCCATTTGGCGGGTAGGGCTGATCAGTGGCTTAGGGAAGCGCCGGCAGAAGAGCCGGATCATCTGGCAGGGCAGGCAGAGGGCATGGCTTCGTTATTGGAGGTTAAGGGATTAAAGGTTCACTTCCCCATTCACAAGGGCGTATTTAAGCGCACGGTGGGTTATGTGAAGGCGGTGGATGGTGTCTCGCTTGCCATTTCACCGGGTAAAACATTAGCGCTTGTTGGCGAATCCGGCTGTGGCAAGACAACGGTTGGAAAGGGCATTCTACAACTGATTAAACCCACTGCAGGTTCGGTTAGCTTTGCTTCGGACGAGTTGACACAACTCTCTGGCTCGGCCCTGCGCAATCGGCGTTCGGAGTTGCAGATCATTTTTCAGGATCCAGTGGCCTCGATGAATCCTCGTATGCTGGTGGGCGATATTATTGAAGAGGGTATGAAGGCACAGAAGATTGTTCGCAACAGTGAGCAAAGAAGATCTCGAGTAGCGGAGTTACTCGAGCAGGTGGGCTTGCCGTCTGACGCGGCCAGTCGCTATCCCCATGAGTTTTCTGGTGGGCAGCGTCAGCGTATCTGTATTGCCCGTGCCTTGGCGGTCGATCCGAAACTGATTATCTGTGATGAGCCAACCAGTGCGCTGGATGTATCGGTGCAGGCACAAATACTGAACCTACTGAAGAGCCTGCAAAGCAGTCGAGGTCTCGCCTATCTGTTCATCACACACAATATCTCTGTGGTGGCCTACCTCGCAGATGAAGTGGCGGTGATGTATCTCGGCAGGATTGTTGAGCGGGGTGCGGTGGATCAACTGCTGGCATCACCCCGGCATCCGTATACTCAGGCGTTGCTCTCGGCGGTACCCGTGGCAGATCCAAATTTAAAACGGAAGGTGATCCGGTTAGAAGGGGATATGCCATCGCCGGCGAATCCGCCTGCCGGTTGCCACTTTCACCCGCGTTGTCCGGTCGTGATGGATCAGTGTCGATTAGCCTGCCCGGAGCTGCTTGAGCAGTCAGACGGCCGTCATGTAAGTTGTTTCAGGGTGGAGAAAGGACTTTAGATTTATTGCACTTATAGGGTCTGTTCTGTCACATCGACAAACAGCTGCAATCGCTGACCTGGTTGCAGGTAACCTTCATCCAGTGTATTCCATTTCCTCAGGTCTGCTACAGAGACTTTGAAGCGTTGCGCGATCAGTGCCAGTGAATCCCCGCGTCGAACCTGATAGCGTAAGCTGCTTCGGCTGTTAATGGGCGGAGCTGCGAAGGGGCTTAGTTGGGCTATTGTATTACTTGGCTTGCCTTTGGGTTGCCAGATCACCAGAGTTTGACCCAAGCGAAGTGTATCTCTCGGTGAAATGCCATTCCAGCGTGCCAGGGCTTGGTGACTCACATTGTAGCGTCTTGCAATATCCCACAGTGTGTCACCTGACTGGACCTGGTGGGTGATCCGGTTTCCACTGCGCTTGGTGTTTTGCTTTCTGGCCAGCCGTGCATCTGCTGTGTGAGTGTATTGATCAAGCTGCTTTGTCGATACAGGGATTAGCAGGTGTTTTCCTGCACGTATATTATTTCCCTTGAGTTTATTGATCTGTTGCAGCAGTGCTGTCGTGGTTCTATGTTTTCTCGCTATGGCGCCCAGACTGTCGCCAGAGCGAATCTTGTAGCGGGTCCAGCGCAGGCGCTTTTCGGGATCCAGTTCAGCAAGTGCCTGAGTGAAGTTGTCTGTTTTCTCAATTGGGATGATCAGCCGATGAGGCCCTTCGGGTGCCGTCGCCCAACGGTTAAAGCCGGGATTAAATCTGTACAACTCTTCAATGGATATATCAGCCATATCGGCTGCCAGAGCTATATCAAGTTGTGACTCAATATCAACTTGCTGAAAGACCGGCTGGTTGGGAATCTCGCTAAGTGTGAGTCCGTACTGGTTAGGATTTCCTACTACTTTGGCAGCCGCCAGGAGTCGAGGGACATAATTCATAGTCTCCTTTGGCAGGGAGAGAGACCAGTAATCTGTCGGCTTGCCCTGTTTGATATTCCGTTTTATGGCACGCTGTACAGTCCCAGCACCCGCATTGTAACTGGCTAGTGCCAGTTCCCAATCGCCATCAAACTGCTGGGCCAGGCTGCTGAGATAATCCAAGGCGGCCTGTGTGGCAGCGACGACATCACGTCGGCCGTCGTACCACCAGTTCTGTTTTAATCCAAAATGCTTTCCCGTGGATGGGATGAATTGCCACAACCCTGCTGCCCTGCCAGGAGAGTAGGCAAAAGGCTGGAAACCGCTCTCAACTATGGGTAAAAGAACCAGTTCAGTAGGCATGTTGCGCTTTTCTGCCTCTTCGACAATAAAGTGAAGATAGGGCGTGGCGCGCTCCTGCACTCTCGTGAGGTATTCCTGATGGCTTGCAAACCATTTGATCTGCGTGTCAATCCTAGCATTGCTGGGAATGGTGAGTTGATAGCCGGCACGCAGACGCTCCATGAGGTCTTGGGAGGGTCTTTCGCTTTCTACCCCTTCTGTTTCCGGTGCAAGAAGCGTTTCGGTTTCTAACGAAGTTTCAGTTTCAAAGGTGTCAGGTTGGGTGGGTTTTGCTATAGGTGACTCAGAAGCCTGGATAGACTCGGGTTGATGGCTTGCTTTAACAAATGTGGCTTCAGTGGGCTTGTTAAGTGTATTGCAACCCGTCAGCGCCAAGGCGAGAAGTAGGATCAGGTTGTATGCTCTTTTCTGCATGGATCAATCCGCGGCTGAGTCTGTGCTTTGGGAAAAATTATTCGGGACTATACGTAATTAACCTGCATTTTGCCAGGAAACAGGTCATGTTATGGTTACGATGTTGTTCACAACTGAGGCGTGACCTGATCCGGTGATATAGGTTATAAACGTTTCGCGTTTGCTAGGGTCTACGGTATTTGGTTGTGCGCTTCGGCTATTCAGCGGGAAACTGGATCCGGAATGAGTTAAGGTGGTTTTTTAATTTCATACAAACTGACTCATGAAAAGAGTTCTTAATCGCATCACCATCCCTCCCTCTCCAGAACGGTTGAGGCGGTGGTTTAGCTCGACGCCGGGAAAAGAGCTGCTGGCGCAGGAGCAAATTGTTCTGGAGCGCCTGCTGGGTGAGTGCTTTGGTTACTATTTGCTGCAGGTGGGTTGCATCGGGCAGCAGATGGAGCCCTTGTCCATGAGCCGAATAAAATCCCAGATTGTATTGCTGTCACATGAAAGTGATTCGATTGGCACTACCAGTGGTTGTGTTGTCGGTGATCCGCTGCATATTCCGCTGGCGGCGGATAGTGTAGACGCTGTGTTGCTCATGCATACCCTGGACTTTACTCAGGATCCGCATCAACTGTTGCGTGAGGTGGAGCGTATATTAATTCCTGAAGGCCATTTGATTATTGCCGGATTTAATCCGTTCAGCTTATGGGGGTTATGGCAGTTTTTCAGGTGGCGAAGCAAGCGTGTCCCCTGGTGTGGGCATTTTATCTCATCCTGGCGTGTCCATGATTGGCTCTCTTTGCTCGGTTTCGATGTGAGAGAGGAGCAAGCGTTAATGTTCCGCCCGCCGTTGCAGCATGACGGATTGATGCAGCGGCTCGACTTTATGGAGAGGATAGGTGGCCGCTTCTGGCCACTGTTCTCGGGTGCCTACGTGATACTGGCGGTTAAACGGGTCTCCAGGCTTACGCCAATTAAACCTGCTTGGAAATTGCGGCCCAAGTCAATTCGAGGGCGTGTGGTGGAACCCACGGCAAATAACATGAAACACGGTAGTGGTGATTGAGTGACTGAGCGGATAGAGATTTTTACTGATGGTGCCTGCAAAGGAAATCCAGGTCCGGGTGGTTGGGGGGCTCTGATGCGTTACAAAGGGAAAGAGCGCGAATTATATGGCGGTGAGCCTGATACTACCAATAACCGAATGGAGTTGCTTGCGGTTATAAGTGCGCTGGAGGTGTTAACGCGTCCGGCCAAGGTGCGTGTTACCACAGATTCCAGGTATGTGCAGAATGGCATTACTGACTGGATTATAAACTGGAAGCGCAACGGCTGGAAAACCGCCGCCAGGAAACCGGTGAAGAACAGCGATCTCTGGCAGAGGCTGGATCAACTGGTTGCACTCCATGATGTGCATTGGGCGTGGGTCAAAGGCCATAGTGGCCACCCTGAAAATGAATTGGCCGATTGCCTGGCTAACAAAGGTGTTGAGGAGTTTGGCGCATGACCGGTACAAGGCAGATTGTTCTGGATACGGAAACGACAGGCCTGGAGCCTAGCTTGGGACACCGCATCATTGAGATTGGCTGTGTTGAGATGGTAGATCGTCGTCTCACGGGCAATAATTTTCATCAATACCTGCAACCAGATCGGGAGATCGACCAGGCGGCTATCGAGGTCCACGGTATAACCAATCAGTTTTTGTCAGATAAACCACGATTTGGCGATCTTGTTGATGACTTTATCGCCTATGTTCAGGGTGCTGAGCTGATTATTCATAATGCCCCTTTTGACATGGGCTTCCTGAACCATGAGTTGGGGCTGCTGACCAAGGTGTATCCGCAGCTTGAGACTCTCTGTGGTGTGACGGACACCCTGGTGATGGCCAAGAAGATGCATCCTGGGCAGCGTAATAGTCTGGATGCGCTCTGTAAGCGCTACGACATCAATAATAGTCATCGTGAGTTGCATGGGGCATTGCTGGATGCGGAGATTTTGGCCGACGTCTATCTGATGATGACAGGGGGGCAGGGCGCCCTTTCACTGGATGTTGGTGGTGTTGAGGGGAGCGCAGGCGGCGAGACGATTATTCGCCTGTCCGAGGATCGCCCGCGCCTGAAGGTGGTGAAGGCCTCGCAGGATGAGTTGTCGGCGCACGATTCAAGATTGGCGGTTATCGATAAGGGTTCAAACGATGGCGTCTTATGGCGACGTTTGGATGGTTAGCTAGAATATGGTGCAGAGCATAGAACTGAATAATCAGGTGGCATGCTGCTCTTGTATTCCGTCCTGGTCGGATCGGAGTATCTGATTAAGGCGCTCAATATCCAGAAGTTGAATATGTTTTCGCTCGACGATGAGTAGCCCTTCGTCCTGAAAACGGGTAAACAGACGGCTGACAGTCTCCACAGCCAAGCCCAGATAGTTACCGATTTCATGGCGTGACATACTCAGGTAGAAGTCTGAGGGTGAGAAGCCGCGTCTCTGGAAGCGACTGGAGAGGCTTAGCAGGAATGACGCAAGGCGCTCTTCAGCATTACGTTTCCCCAATAGCGTCAGCATGTCCTCATCATGACCTATTTCCCGACTCATCAGTCGGTACATTTGATGCTGTAGGCTGGGAATGATGCTGCTGAGATGTTCCAGTTTACCGAAGGGAATCTCACATACCGCAGTGGTTTCCAGGATTTTGGCCGAGCAGTGATGATGTCCGGATTCAATGGCATCCAGGCCGATCAGCTCTCCTGGGAGGTGGAACCCCAGTACTTGCTCACTACCGTCCTCACCGGGATCAAAACTCTTGACGGTTCCGGTTTTAACCACATAAATATACTGGAATTTGTCGCCTTGGCGGAACAGATGATCACCCCGATGTAGAGGACGATTTCGCCTGACAATGGCGTCCAGCTGGTCTACATCTTCTGGTGCGAGCCCCATTGGAAGGCAGAGGGAAGTAAGGCTACAGTTCCTGCAAGCAACCTTGATATTATCGAAAGAGATGATCTTGTGTTCGCTCACGTGACAACCTTACTTCTCCATAGGTCGGACTATTTTGCAGATTGCGTTGCTCTGGATCAAGTTTCTTTTCAAATCATTTGAAAATTCCAGTACTGATGGCGTTTGATTCAGCACCCCTGCACAAAGGCAGAGGGGGGTATTTTGCGGTTAATTAAGCGTGCTTGACCCGCTTTTGCCTACCCAGAGACGAGCTGCTGCAGGGCATTAGGATGTTTTTAATCAGGATGTGGCTCAATTCCGGTTTATTTGATGATCAAAGACGAATATATTAGCCGCGTTCCGATTGAGGCTGGGCCCGTAATCGCGTACCATTAAACCCCGTCCTGAGTTATTTCTTTCCTCCACCAATTAGACGTAGAGTCAATGACTAAATTCGTATTTATCACGGGCGGTGTTGTTTCATCATTAGGTAAGGGTATCGCCTCTGCCTCACTGGCTGCACTCTTGGAAGCACGCGGCCTAAAAGTCACCATGATCAAGTTGGATCCCTACATCAACGTGGATCCCGGGACGATGAGTCCCTTTCAGCATGGTGAGGTCTTTGTGACCGAAGATGGGGCCGAAACCGACCTTGATCTGGGTCATTACGAGCGCTATATACGCGCCACCATGGGCCGGAATAACAATTTTACCACGGGTCAGATCTACGAAAGTGTCATCCGCAAGGAGCGCCGCGGTGATTACCTGGGCGGTACGGTGCAGGTTATTCCCCATATCACCAATGAGATGAAAGACAGTATTCGCTTGGGTGCGGGTGATGCCGATGTGGCGCTGGTTGAGATAGGCGGAACGGTCGGCGATATTGAATCACTCCCATTTCTAGAGGCTATTCGTCAGATGGGTGTGGAACTGGGTCGACAGAATGCCCTGTTCCTGCACCTGACATTGGTGCCTTATATTCCTACTTCGGGCGAAATCAAGACTAAGCCAACCCAGCACTCGGTAAAAGAACTGCGTTCTATTGGAATACAGCCGGATGTACTGCTGTGTCGTTGTGAGAGTGCACTCCCTGATGGTGAACGCAAGAAAATTGCACTCTTCACCAATGTCCCCGAAGAAGCCGTAATCACTGGTGTTGATGCCGACCATATTTATCGTATTCCACTGCTGCTGCATGAGCAGAATATGGATGAGATCGTTGTCAGGCAGTTGGGGCTGAATGTCCCTGCCGCCGATCTGTCTGAGTGGCGTGCAGTAGTGGATGGACTGGAGAATACCGATGGCAGCGTGACCGTAGCCATGGTGGGCAAGTATATGAATCTGACGGAGGCGTACAAGTCACTGTCAGAGGCGCTGATTCATGCCGGGATTCATACCCGGACCAAGGTCAAGATCAAATACATTGACTCTGAACAAGTTGAAAAAGAGGGGGTCGATTGCCTGAGTGGTGTTGATGCCATTCTGGTTCCAGGTGGTTTTGGCGAGCGTGGGGTCGAAGGTAAGATTGAAACCGTACGTTATGCCAGAGAGCAGCGCATTCCTTATCTGGGTATCTGTCTAGGGATGCAGGTGGCTGTGATTGAGTATGCACGTAATGTGGCGGGAATGCCCGATGCCCACAGTACTGAGTTTAATCGTGAGACCCCTTATCCTGTGATCGCTTTGATTACCGAATGGCTGAACGCGGATGGTCAGCTGGAGGTTCGAAATGAGCAATCCGATCTTGGCGGTACCATGCGTCTGGGTGGTCAGGAGTGTAAACTGGCCGAGGGGAGCTTGACGCGAAAACTGTATGACAGTGAGACAATTATCGAGCGTCATCGTCACCGGTATGAATTCAATAATCAATATCTTGCCGCACTTGAGAAGGCCGGCTTGAAGATTGCCGGGCGTTCCATGGATGATAAGCTGGTTGAGATTGTTGAGATCAGTGATCACCCTTGGTTTGTGGCGTGTCAGTTCCACCCAGAGTTTACCTCGACGCCACGTGACGGCCACCCACTGTTTTCCGGTTTTGTGCAGGCTGCTCGGAAGCACAAATACGATACAAGCAGGGAGGCAGTGCAGTCATGAAACTTGCGGGCTTTGAGATAGGGCTAGATCAACCGTTGTTTCTGATTGCCGGGCCATGCGTTGTCGAGAGTGAGCAAATGGCCATGGATACGGCCGGAGCGTTGCAGGCATTAACTGCGAAACTGGGGATTCCTTTCATCTATAAGTCTTCATTCGATAAGGCCAATCGCTCTTCGGGTCAGAGTTATCGAGGTCCAGGCCTGGAAGCTGGTCTGAAGATTTTAGAGAAGGTTAAGAAAGAGATCGGCGTGTCGTTGTTGACCGACGTACACGAAGATACACCGTTGAATGAAGTGTCTGCTGTAGTTGACGTGTTGCAGACCCCGGCATTTCTTTGTCGTCAGACCAACTTTATCAAATCTGTTGCCAGTCAGGGATTGCCAGTCAATTTAAAAAAGGGCCAGTTCCTCGCTCCCTGGGATATGAAGCATGTGGTCGAGAAGGCCCGCAGTACAGGAAATGATCAGATCATGGTCTGTGAGCGTGGAGCCTCATTTGGTTACAATAATCTGGTTTCGGATATGCGCTCGCTTGCAGTGATGCGTGAGACTCAGGCACCAGTGGTTTATGATGCGACACATTCGGTTCAGTTGCCTGGCGGTCAGGGGAGTTCTTCGGGCGGTCAACGGGAGTTTGTCCCCGTTCTTGCACGCGCGGCGGTCGCTGCGGGTATCGCCGGACTGTTTATGGAAACGCATCCCAATCCTGAAAAGGCATTGAGTGATGGACCTAATTCCTGGCCGCTCAATCGGCTTGCAGCGTTGCTGGAGACTTTGATGGAGCTTGATCAGGCGGTAAAACGCAGTGGTTTTATTGAGGCCGATCTGTAACTCAACTAGTTTCGTAATATTTATAAAACCTACCACCCAATAAGATGGAGTGACAATGTCTGAAATTGTAGATGTTAGAGGCCGTGAGATCCTGGATTCCCGTGGCAATCCCACAGTAGAGGCGGATATCATTACTGCAGATGGCGCGATTGGTCGTGCCGTGGCCCCATCCGGTGCTTCAACCGGTTCTCGCGAGGCGCTGGAGTTAAGAGATGGCGATAAGCATCGCTACCTGGGCAAGGGTGTACTCAAGGCAGTCTCTAATATTACGGGAGAGTTGAAGGACGCATTGCTAGGTGTTGAAGTGCAGGATCAAGTCGCGCTGGATCATAAGATCATTCAGCTGGATGGCACAGAAAACAAGGATCGGCTTGGGGCTAACGCCTTGCTCGCGGTATCGCTAGCCGCCGCTCACGCAGCCGCTCAGGAGAAGGCGCTTCCGCTCTACCGTTCGCTCTCTGATGGTCCTTTCAGAATGCCCGTGCCCATGATGAATATCATCAATGGTGGCTCCCATGCCGATAACAGTGTCGATATCCAGGAGTTCATGATCCTACCTGTTGGTGCGGGTTCTATTCGTGAGGCGGTACGCTATGGTGCGGAAATCTTCCATGCCCTGAAATCTGTACTGAAAGCCCGCGGACTTAACACTGCCGTGGGTGATGAAGGTGGTTTTGCCCCTGATCTGCCTTCCAATGTGGCGGCGATTGAGGTGATCCTGGAAGCGATCGAGAAGAGCGGATTTAAGACCGGAAGTGATATTTTTCTCGGGCTGGATGTGGCCAGTTCTGAATTCTATCATGATGGCGTCTATGATTTGGCGTCCGAGGGACGGAAATTCAACTCGGCTGAGTTTACTGACTACCTGGCGGGTATCGTGGATCAATATCCGATCATCTCGGTTGAAGATGGTATGGATGAAAGTGACTGGGATGGTTGGAAGTTATTAACTGAAAAGCTGGGTAATCGCGTGCAATTGGTAGGCGATGACTTGTTCGTGACTAATACCAAGATACTGGCGCGTGGCATCGAGCAGAATATTGCCAACTCAATTTTGATTAAATTTAATCAGATTGGCACATTAACCGAGACTCTGGAGGCGATCAGTATGGCGAAGAAGGCGGGTTATACTGCTGTCGTTTCGCATCGGTCGGGTGAGACAGAAGACACTACTATCGCTGATTTGGTGGTGGCGGCAGACACAGGACAGATCAAGACCGGTTCTTTGAGTCGCACTGATCGAGTCGCAAAGTATAATCAATTGATGCGCATCGAAGACCAGCTAGGCGGTGATGCCGTTTATGCCGGTAAAGGGGCATTTAACTGCCTTTAACGTGTAAGCCATGATTAAGATGGGGCGCGACTTACCGCTGTAACCAGTGAAGTTCGCGCCCTTTTTGTTTTCTGGGGTCGTATATCATCATGATCCAGTTTGTGTAAGCAGCCAGTAGAACGCATATCGAATGATAATAAGGACTCTAATTTTACTGCTCATTGTCATGCTGATGGTGCTCCAGTATCGGCTCTGGGTGGGTGAAGGAAGTTTGGCAGAATTGTATCTGTTGAAAGAGGATATCGAACTGCAGAAGGCTGAATTACAATTGATGCGCCGCCGCAATCAGGCGCTTCAGGCTGAAGTAAATGATCTAAAAAAAGGCCTGGAGGCGATTGAGGAGCGGGCGCGAAATGATCTGGGAATGATTAGGGAAGGGGAGATTTTTTACCAGATTATTGAGTCTGATAAGAGGGCTAGAAAGTGAAAGCTGAGCCGCGTTATTGGGCGGTGGTTCCTGCGGCAGGAATAGGCACTCGGATGGGCTCCGATGTGCCGAAGCAGTATCTGCTTTTGAACAATCGACCGGTCATCGAACATGCGCTACAGGCACTGCTGAAGCACCCTAAGATTGTAAAAGTGATTGTAGCCATTGCGGATTCCGATCACTGGTGGGCCAACACGTCTGCATCAAGACACAGCCGGGTACAACGTGTGCTCGGTGGTACAGAACGTGCCGATTCCGTGCTGAATGGGTTGTTGTCTTTGCAGGGTGACGCAGATGCTGACGATTGGGTTTTGGTGCATGATGCAGCACGGCCCTGCCTGCATAGGACCGATCTTGAGAATCTCATTGAAACACTACGACATCATGCCGTCGGGGGCCTATTGGGCTACCCGCTGAGTGACACGATAAAGCGCGTCAATGATCAAGCATCGGTGTTGGAGACATTACCCAGGGAGCAGCTATGGCGTGCGTTCACACCACAGATGTTTCGATATGGGGCCTTACAGGCTGCCTTGGAGTGTGCCCGAAGTTCTGCACTGCAGGTGACGGATGAGGCGAGCGCAATCGAGCTGGCTGGTTTGATCCCACAACTGGTGGAAGGCCGCAGCGACAATATAAAGATAACCCGCCCAGAGGACCTTGAGTTGGCCCATTTCTATTTAAATCAACACAGTCGAGACCAGGAATAGGAACCGTTATGCGGATAGGACAAGGCTATGATGCGCATCGATTTGCCCCAGGTCGGCCGCTTGTTCTCGGCGGTGTAACGATTGATCATCCACTTGGGCTGGAAGCCCACTCAGATGGTGATGTTGTTATCCATGCACTGTGTGATGCGTTATTGGGTGCCGCTGGATTGAGAGATATTGGCTACCATTTTCCAGATTCCAGTAATGAGTTCAAAGGGATCGACAGTAGAAAGCTGCTCGTACGGGTGATGGCGCTCCTGCTAAATACCGGATGGGTGCTGGGGAATGCTGATATTACGGTGGTTGCTCAAGCACCAAAACTCAAGCCCTACATTGAGTTGATGTGTCACAATCTGGCGACCGATATGAATGCAGACTGTGGCAGCGTCAATGTAAAGGCCACTACGACTGAAGGGATGGGCTTTGCTGGGCGCGCTGAAGGGATTGCCTGTTACGCTGTCGTATTACTCACAAGGTCAACCTAATAGCCATTACTCCAGTATCCTGATTGGCTGCCGCTGAACAGTTGTTACTGATTCACGGTCACGGCCGAATAGCGCCGGTCCTTTTCCTGTGGAGCGCGGGTGGAGATAAAACGCAGAAACAGCCTATCTTTCAAGCAGGCGATGATCACCATATTGGCGGTGTTCATCATTGGCCTGGTGTTTTCGCTGTACCAAATTACTACGGACTTGAAGCAAGAAAAAAAGCGCATTGACCAGACGGTCAATCAGGTCCTGAGACTGCTTGAGTTTCCGGCTGCTCAAGCGGCCTTCAATCTGGATAATAATCTCGCAAAACAGGTTGTACAGGGACTGTTTGAGTATGCACCAATCTATCAAGCTGAGCTTAAGGATGATCTCGGTGGTGTCTTGGCCAGTGCCGAGCGTGCACCGGCCAGTACCCGTCTGCGCTATCTGGCCAATCTGTTGGTGGGTAGCAGCAAACAGTATCAGTGGCCCCTGATATGGAAGGAGCGCACGAAGCCAGTGGGTATGGTGACTGTTCTGGTGGATCCTTACCTGGTTACTAAAGGTTTTTTTGACCGTGCGGGGTTGCTACTGACATTTGATATTGTGAGTAATCTGATATTGGCGTTGCTGTTGAGTGTTATTTTTTACTTCACTTTAACCAAGGCATTGATAAAGACCGCCGCTTCCTTTGCTGGAATCAACCCGGCCGATTCAGCCGATAGAAAGATCCGCATGCCCCAAGGGCATCGTCAGGATGAAATCGGTCAACTGGTGAATACAGGTAACCGGGTGATCAATGAATATCGACTGCATATTCGCCAACAGGAGGAGTCAGAGGCGGAATTGAATAGATTGCGCAATCTATTCAGCAATGTGGTTGATTCCATGCCATCTGCACTCATTTGTGTGGATGTGGAGTTAAAGGTGATTCAGTGGAATCATCAGGCGTCAATCATTTCAGGATGTACTGCTGAGCGTGCTATTGGGCAGCATCTGACAGTGGTTTACCCCTTGCTGGCACAGGAGGTTGGATCTGTCAGAGATGCCATCCTGAAAGGCACCTCGGCTCACGATAGGCGCTTGATATCTAACGAGGAAGAGGAGGCGCGACTCTATGATTTGACCATCTATCCATTGACGACAAATGGCATTGATGGTGCCGTTATTCGTATCGATGATGTGACTGAGCGAGTGCGAATCGAAGAGATGATGATTCAGTCAGAGAAGATGCTCTCAATTGGTGGCTTGGCGGCGGGTATGGCCCATGAAATCAACAACCCTCTGGCAGGTATTCTGCAGAACATTCAGGTGATCGAAAACAGAATAAAGGTCGATTTGCCTGCTAACAGAGATGCAGCAGCGGCCTGTGGTACATCCATTGAAGCAGTGACTCACTATCTTACTGAAAGAAAAGTCTACGACATAATAGGGCGAATCAAGGAGTCGGGTAAGCGTGCGGCAAAGATAGTTGAGAACATGTTGAATTTCAGTAGAAAGAGCAATCGAAAATTTGAAGCTCAGGATATGGCTGAGCTTGTTGAGGGTTGTATTGAGTTGGCTGCGAATGATTATCGTGCAGATCAAAACATAAACTTTAAACAGATTAAAATTATCAGGGAATATGCTGATTCATTGCCTTATGTATCCTGTGAAAAGAGCCAGATTCAACAGGTCATACTGAATCTGCTAAAAAATGGCGCACAAGCGATGGCCTCAAGCCGTGAAAATCAGCTGCCGCCTCAATTTATTATTCGTCTGCAGCCTGAAAGTGAATTTTTCAGGATTGAGATTGAGGATAATGGTCCAGGTGTTGCTCCAGGATTGGCAAAACGTATCTTTGAGCCATTCTTTACTACGAAACCTATCGGTGTAGGTACCGGCCTTGGGTTGTCAGTCTCTTATTTTATTGTTACGGAAAATTATGGTGGCGCGCTTTCTGTTGAAACAGCCAACTCGGGTGGAGCTCGGTTTATACTCCGGCTCCCTTATAAGCCGTCTGAGTCGTGTCGTGTTTGATTCAGATAGACGGCTATCACCGCGTGGTTAAGTTACAATGCCCGCTTTATCAAATCTGGATGACTTAAAGTGGCAGACACAGAAAACGATATCCTCCCCTTTGCTTATGGAATGCCGCAGTGTTCGGGTGTAATTCGATCCGTTCCAGAAGATTTCAGGGTAGATGAGATACCGGCCTTTGAACCGGATGGTGAAGGCGAACACATTCTTCTGCATATCGAGAAGCGCGACAGTAATACGGACTGGATAGCCGGTCTACTGGCGCGTTGCGCCGATGTCTCCCGTGCAGATGTCAGCTATGCAGGACTCAAGGATCGGCATGCGGTTACCCGGCAGTGGTTCTCCATCCGATTGGCCGGCAGGCCAGAGCCGGATTGGCAATCTATTGAATCTGATGAGTGTCGAATACTCGACAGCGCTAGGCATAGCCGAAAGCTCCGAATTGGCGCGCTCAAAGGTAATCGTTTTAATATTCGAGTCAGATCATTTCAGGGCGATGTGGATGGATTGCAGGCAACATTGAATGCCATCGCTTTGTATGGGGTGCCTAATTATTATGGTGAGCAGCGATTCGGTACCCGTGACTCTAATCTGGATTCTGCCCGTGCGCTTTTTTCAGGTGAGTTGAAACGTGTCAAACGCCAGAAGCGGGGGTTCTATCTCTCCGCCGCGCGCTCTTTCTTGTTCAACCGGGTTTTGGCGGCTCGGGTTGCCGCAAGCAATTGGAATAAGCCCCTGGCAGGTGAGCGAATGATGCTGGATGGCACCCGTAGCAGTTTTCTGGCCGAGGAGATTGATGATCTTCTGCTGGATCGTCATGACCGTATGGATATTCATGTCTCAGGACCACTCTGGGGGCGAGGAGAATCTATGGTAACTGGAGAAGCGGCCAAACTTGAACAAGAGGTGCTGGTTAATCTGGGCTTCTGGTGTCAAGGGCTGGAGCAGTTTGGTCTCAAAATGGAGCGGCGTGCGCTGCGTATGCCGGTCTCTTCGTTAGAGTGGTCGCTTGAGGGGGATCTGTTGGATCTGGCGTTTACTCTACCTAAGGGTTGCTTTGCCACCACGGTACTTAGAGAGTGTATTAACTATCGCCAGTGATCCTCTCTGAATCCCTTGCGAGAGAGCAGAACATAGACCGCACCTGTTCCCCCATCAAAGTGGGGCGCTGAGCAGAATGCCAATACCTCATCGCGTTGTCGGAGCCACTGATTGATTTTCTGTTTAAGAATCGGTTGCTGATCTTCAGAACGGGAGCCCTTGCCGTGAATGATCTGTATGACACGCAGGCGGTAGCGTATGGCATGAGCGAGAAATCCGGCGAGGGCTTTACGGGCCTCGATTACCCGAAGACCATGCAGATCAAGGATTGATTCGGGTGGTATCCTACCGCGACGCAATTCTTGAAAAAGTCGGTGCTGAATGCCCGGTCGAATGAACTCAAGTTCTTCTCCTGTTTCAAGATTGAGGTCAACAAAATGATCGCTTAAATCATCACCCATTGCTTTTGGATTGAGCGGGAGAGGAATGGGTTTTAGTTTGGGCTTATAGGGTGTGGTTTTGTCATGTTCATGCGGCACTGCATCTTCCATCTCTTTTTGGAAAAGTGCATCCACTGTCTCGTGATTGTCTGGTTCTTCGCTGTTCATGGCGGGATTTAGTATATCAATAGTTTGGAGATAGTGCCGATATAGGATGAATGCTGGTCGAGTAGTTGGGGCATTTCCAGTATAGTTTGACCTTTGATCCAGTGAATCGGACACTTTGATTCTGTATGAAGATTTTATTGAGTAATGACGACGGCTATTTGGCACCAGGCCTGAGGATTTTGGCGGCTGAATTATCTGCCTTGGCAGAAATAACAGTGGTGGCGCCTGAGCGCAATTGCAGTGGTGCGAGTAATTCTCTGACCTTAGAGTATCCGATACGGGCAGAGCTTGCTGATAATGGCTTTATCCGGGTTGATGGTACCCCTACTGATTGTGTGCATCTGGCGATCACCGGGCTTTTGGATGATGAGCCGGATATGGTCATCGCGGGTATCAATGCGGGCGCTAATCTGGGTGATGATGTGCTCTATTCGGGTACTGTTGCGGCCGCTACCGAAGGGCGCTTTCTGGGCTTGCCTGCGATTGCCCTGTCCATGAATGCGCATGATCCAAAACATTTTGCTTCTGGAGCCCGTGTTGCGCGTGAATTGGTTGAGCACCTTCAGGCAGAACCATTGCCATCAGATACCATCATTAACGTGAATATCCCCGATCTGCCGTATGAAGAACTGAAGGGGTACCAGGTGACGCGTCTGGGTCACCGCCACCGGGCTGAACCGGTAATTCGGGATACAGATCCTCGAGGTCGCGTGATTTACTGGGTCGGTCCAGCGGGCCTCGAACAGGATGCCGGTGAGGGGACAGACTTTTATGCCATTCGGGAGGGTTATGTCTCTGTCACACCGCTCCAAATAGATTTGACGCGACACTCGGACATCGATCGATTAAACGGCTGGCTCAGCAGGATGGCGCGATGAGTAGTTCAGTGCATCGTGGTATCGGGATGACCTCTCAGCGCACAAGGGAGCGACTTATACAGCGTTTGCGGGATGAAGGTATTCAAAATCAGACAGTGCTGGAGGTGGTCAGAAATACCCCGCGACACATCTTTGTTGATGAGGCCTTGGCCAGTCGGGCATATGAAGACACGGCGTTACCCATTGGTCAGGGGCAGACGATATCTCAACCCTTCATTGTCGCCAGAATGACGGAGCTGTTGTTGGAAGGCGGACCTTTGGAGACCGTGCTAGAGGTTGGCACTGGCTCTGGTTATCAGACGGCTATTTTGTCAAAGCTGGTAAAGCGGGTATACAGCGTTGAACGCATCAAATCACTGCAGCTGGCGGCCCGAAAACGATTTCAAGAACTTCATCTGCGAAATATTCGCTTACATCATCGAGATGGTGGCATGGGATTGCCCGAATACGCCCCCTTTGACGGCATTTTGGTAACCGCTGCCCCTGAGGGGATACCGAGAGCCCTGGTAGATCAACTGAAACTGGGTGGGCGTATGATATTGCCTATTGGAAGCCGTTCTGAACAAGTGCTGGTACGCGTGACACGAACAAAAAACGGTTATGACAAGGAGTTGCTGGAACAGGTCGTGTTTGTCCCGTTGTTGGGAGGAACCCTCTAATGAAGCTGTTTTCGTCGCTCTATAAGCGTGTTATAGCCTGGTCACGTCATCGCCATGCTCCACGGTATCTTGCCGGACTCAGTTTTGCCGAGTCCTCCTTTTTTCCTATTCCTCCCGATGTGATGTTGGCACCGATGACCCTAGCCAATCCAGGCAAGGCATGGAACCTGGCGTTTATTACAACAATTGCGTCTGTGCTGGGTGGATTACTGGGTTATTTCATTGGACTGTTTGCCTTCGATTTTGTTGAGCCGTTGCTGCAGTCAGCGGGCTATTACCCCAAATATCTGGTGGCAAGGGAGTGGTTTTCTGAATGGGGCTTTTGGGCCATCTTTATTGCCGGTTTCTCTCCTATACCCTACAAATTGTTTACCATTACTGCGGGGGTTATTTCCATGTCCCTGCTGCCATTTGTACTGGCTTCATTCATTGGCCGTGGCGCCCGTTTTTTTTTGGTCGCGGGCTTGATGGCCTGGGGTGGCGAAAGAATGGAAGATGCCTTACACAAGTATATCGATAGAATCGGTTGGGCAACGGTATTGGTACTTGGGGGAGCAATCGTTTGGGTTAAAACTCAAGGGTAATGATTACTTATTGATAGCGTAAGTCATCGAGGAACAGCATCAAACAGGGGGAAAGAGTGGAGAGCGATGGTTGGCACTGAGGCCTTTGGTCTAAATCAAAAGGTAGCCACTTATGCGCTGACCAGATCTTTCTGGCCCCGTTATGCCTGGGTGATTATTCTACCATTCCTACTGTTCCTGTCAGGATGTACTGCCCCGGTACGTGCGCCCGTAGTGTCCAGAGAAGCCCCCACTGTGAGTCGTCCAACTGTAAGGCCGTCTACCTATCGCGTACAACGTGGCGATACACTCTACTCAATTGCCTGGCGTTTTGGCATCGACTACTCCTCGATTGCTCGCTGGAACGGTGTTCGTTATCCCTATACGATTTATCCAGGCCAACGGCTCTCGCTTAGACCCATAACAAAAGCCAGGCGAAGCGCTCCGCAGATTGCCCCTTCCACAAAAACCTCAAAAACCCTAAAAACTCAGGGTGCCACCGCTACCCATAAGTCTGTAGTATCAGATAAAAGGGTATCTGACGCGGCCACAAAGGGCGTAATATCTAGATCGAATAATGGGAAAAAGACGACTGATTCCCTAAAGTTACAGTGGTTGTGGCCGACAAAGGGTTCATTGGCGGAACGCTTTGTAAAAGGCGATCCGGTACGAAAAGGCGTAAAGATCAACGGGCGATACGGAGCCTCTGTCAACGCAGCGGAATCAGGGAAGGTGGTCTATGCAGGCAATGGCTTGATTGGCTACGGACGGCTGGTGATTATTAAGCATAATAAAAACTATTTAAGCGCCTATGGATACAATAGAAAAATACATGTAAAAGAAGGTGATACGGTTGAGAAGGGAGTGCGTATTGCTGAAATGGGCAGTGATGGTAACGGAAAGCCAATGCTTCATTTTGAGATCAGGCGCAATGGAGCGCCAATCGATCCTCTGAAGCTGTTACCTCGCCACCCCTGATTTGCAGATCGTTGGATCAGCAAGAATTCATCAGGAGGGATTGTATGGTAAAACATCAGGTAGGTAAGGAGAGCGAAGAGGATGCTGCCGTTAAAAATTCCTCTGACAAAAAATCACGGATGAGGAAAAAAGCTGATTCTGATGTGAAACTGATCACTGAAAATGATGGAGGCGCCTCTTCATCTGCCCAGATGGATGCCACACGCCTCTATTTGAGTGAAATAGGCGGTTCGAAACTGCTCACTGCAGAAGAAGAGGTCACTTTAGCGAGATTAGCGCAGAAAGGTGATGTTCCTTCTCGCCAAAGGATGATCGAGAGTAATCTTCGGTTAGTGGTGAAAATAGCGCGTCGCTATATGAATCGGGGGTTGGCGCTACTCGATCTGATTGAAGAAGGCAATCTGGGCTTGATTCGAGCGGTTGAAAAGTTTGATCCTGAACGCGGATTCCGATTTTCCACTTATGCAACCTGGTGGATTCGTCAAACCATCGAGAGAGCCATAATGAACCAGACGCGTACCATTCGTCTGCCGATTCATGTAGTTAAAGAGATCAATGTTTACCTGCGTGCTGCCAGGAAGCTAACCCAGCAGCTGGATCATGAACCGACACCGGATGAAATCGCCGATCTGTTGGATAAGCCGATTGATGAAGTTAAGCATATGCTCGGATTAAATGAGCGTATAACTTCTGTGGATACACCCTTTGGTAAAAATGCAGATAAACCTTTACTGGATACCATTCCGGATATCCAATCGGAAGATCCCTCGGATAGTCTGCAAACTGAAGGAATGACGGCCAACCTGGATGAGTGGCTAAATAAGCTGAATGACAAACAACGTGAGGTGGTTGAAAGACGGTTTGGTTTGCACGGATATGAAAATGCCACACTCGAACAAGTGGCTAATGAGTTGGGTGTAACCCGCGAACGGGTCAGGCAGATTCAGATGGATGCGCTTAAACGGCTGCGTAGCATTTTGGAGAAAGATGGGTTTTCTGTCGACGCCTTGTTTAAATAAAGGTTTCTTCTGTAATCATCTGAGCGCCCTGCCAGGGTCATACTGGCAGGGCGTTTTTTATAGTGTAGAGGCCTGGAGGTATCCCAAGGTAATAATTTTGTTTGGTTTTTTTATAGTTTGATGGTTAAACTCTGTTCGTGAATGAGAATTGATGCTAGAAGGCGTATAGATCCCATTGGGTGATGAAATGGGATTATAAATTGTAACTAACACCAAATTGAATTGAATGATGGATAGACTGAGAAAACATATTCCGCAAATTGGCCGTAATAGAGTTCCAGAGCGACCCGCTCCAGGTGAGGTGGCCTGTGAGGACTGTGGTCTGGATCCAATGTGCTCAATCCTGGATTATGCCGATGAGCAGAGTAACGTGCCTGAGGGCGTGCTGTTGCGGCGTCGCCATGTTGCGCGTGGAGAGACTATTTTTCTCAAGGATGATCCATTCCGTTCGGTTTTTGCGGTTAAGTCTGGATCGTTTAAAACTTATATACCCAAAGCATCAGGTGTTGATCAGGTTGTCGGATTTCATGTGATTGGTGAGTTGGTTGGTATCGAGGGTCTTTCCGGTCAGCGTTACCCCTATACTGCCAGGGCGTTGCAGGACAGCAGCGTCTGTGAGCTCAGATTGGAATCACTCTCCAAGAGCGGCCGTGAGCGTGAAGAGCTACAGCAAGGCATTATTAAGATGTTGAGTGCGGAGGTAGCGTTCAATCATCAACTGATTACCGCATTGATTCATCAAAGCGCCGATCAGCGACTCGCAGGCTTTCTGCTCAGTCTCACCAAACGCTTGCATACTCGTGGGATGCGTCAGATCGAATTTCAGATCGGTATGTCGCGCAGTGATATCGGCAGCTATCTTGGTCTGGCCAGTGAAACTGTGAGTAGAGTACTGACACGGTTTCAGAAGCAGGGCTTGATCCAACTGCGTCACAAGCGTCTACAAATACTCGATGCCGATGGTTTGAGTGAAGTGGCTGAACACTGAGAACTGCACAGTTAGTGCAACAGGTAATTCCAGGGATAGACCATCCTTGTCAGTGCGACTGAAACGATATAACCGACGCATGCAAGTGCCATCAATCCAAAGTAGAGCCTGATCTGACGGCTTCTGGCCCACTTCAGGGCGTACATTCCCAGTATGATATAAACCAGTAGTGCAATCAGTTTGGCGGTCAGCCAGGGTGCTGCAAACGGGTATTGCTGGCTGAGTAGGGCCAGTCCAATACCGGCAATCAGTAGCAACGTGTCATTAAATTGGGACAGCCGGCGGACCCAGGGTCGATTCACTCGTCCTGACCGGTTCATCATCCAGATCAAGCGTAGGGTAAAAAAACTGATTGTGAAGATGACCGTGCCAATGTGCAGGGATTTAATCCAGTAATAGATCATGGGTACTCGTTGTGAAAAGCCCTATATCGCGCTGGAGGATACCCAATAGCGGTGATTAAACCAAGTGATGTCGTTGGTATAGACTGGGTAAATACCCATGCGAATTAGGGGTTGTTTGTCTCCTGCTTCGGAAGGGATAATTACCCGATATTGTTGCAGGAAATTAGATGCAAGCTGTTAATGCACTCATTTGTCTAATTGCGCACATAACAGTGGCTTGCCTCGCTATGAGAGGTTTCCTGCCCCGAATGACACGAAAGAGTGACTGAATGATGGAATTAGTATGTCCTGCCGGTAATCTTCCTTCGCTTAAGGCCGCTGTAGATAATGGTGCGAGCGCGGTTTATTTTGGTTTTCGGGATGATACCAATGCACGTCATTTTGCAGGTTTGAACTTTGGACCCGCCAAGATTGCGGAAGGAATCCGCTATGCCCACCAGCGGGGAGTGAAAGTATTTCTCGCGCTCAATACCTATCCCCAGCCTGATGGGTGGTCGCGCTGGCAGAATGCTGTGGATCAGGCCGCAGATCTTGGTGTGGATGCCATGATTGCCGCTGATATTGGTGTGCTGGATTATGCCGTCAATCAATACCCGGATTTGAAATTGCACCTCTCAGTGCAGGGCTCTGCGACAAACTACGAAGCACTTCAGTTCTACAAGGATAATTTTGGTATCAGAAGGGCTGTATTGCCGCGTGTACTCTCGCTGGGACAGGTTGAGCACGTGGTGAATAATAGCCCGGTAGAGGTTGAAGTCTTCGGATTTGGCAGCCTTTGTGTGATGGTCGAAGGGCGCTGTATTCTCTCATCCTATGCAACGGGCCGCTCGCCCAATACATACGGTGCCTGTTCACCCGCCAGTCATGTAGAGTGGCGGGAAACGCCGCAAGGCCTTGAGACCCGGCTAGGCGGTGTTTTGATTGACCGTTTTGCTAAAGGAGAAAATGCCGGCTATCCAACGCTCTGTAAAGGGAGTTTCCGGGTGGGTGATAATACCTACCATGCAATGGAAGAACCCACCAGTCTGAATACATTGGCGCTGTTGCCTCAACTGCAGGCAGCGGGTGTTGCTGCAATCAAGATAGAAGGGCGCCAACGCAGTCCGGTCTATGTTGAACAGGTGACTCGGGTTTGGCGTGCTGCGTTGGACGCCTGTCAGCGCGACCCTGAAAACTACGCGCCACAGGCGGAATGGATGGCTGAGCTGGGTAAGGTCTCGGAAGGGACGCAAACCACGCTCGGTGCCTATAGTCGTCCCTGGCAGTAAGGTCTGTTAACTATGAATGCTAAGCCGAAACTCTCACTCGGTCCTGTCCTCTATTATTGGGCAAAGGATCAGTTGCTCGACTTCTATGAGGAGATGGCTAGCTCTCCCGTGGATATTATCTATCTCGGAGAAACCATCTGCTCAAAGCGAAGTTTAATGCGGACGGATGATTGGTTTTCCCTGGCTGAGCGCTTGTCAGCCGCAGGCAAGGAAGTGGTTTTCTCCACCTTGGCACTGCTGGAGGCTGAGTCTGAACTGAAGCGATTACGTCGTCTGTGTGACAACGGTAAGCATCTGGTTGAAGCGAACGATATGGGCGCTGTGCAGATGATGCGCGGTAAGCCATTTGTCGCGGGTCACAGCGTCAATATATACAACGAACGCACTTTAAATCTGCTGGCTCGACAGGGTTTAAAGCGCTGGGTCTTTCCGGTGGAGCTCTCCAAGCAGACTTTGAAAGTAATGCAAGAGCTCAGGCCGGAAGGGGTGGAGACAGAATTATTTGCATACGGTCGTCTGCCGCTGGCCTATTCAGCGCGCTGTTTCACCGCTCGTGCTTACAATTTGCCGAAAGACGACTGTCAGTATCGGTGTCTGGATTTTCCGGATGGACTGACACTTTCTGCGCAGGACGACACGCGTTTTCTGGCACTGAATGGTATCCAGACCCAGTCTGCGCATACTTTCAATCTGATATCAGAGATTGATCAGATTCGTGAGTTGGATGTTGATGTCCTGCGAATAAGCCCACAGGCCCATCACACAGGAAAGATTATTGCGCTGTTTGATCAGTGCCTGAGAGGGGATCTATCTCTTGAGTCAGGTGGTGAGAAACTCGATCGTCTGATCCCAGTGGGTTCATGCAATGGCTACTGGTATGGAGATGCTGGCATGGAAAACAAGGCTCAGGCGGCGGCTCAGGCGCTGCTATAAACCTGTTTTCCAATCATGATCAGTTCAGAATCAACTGCGGCGTAGTAACTTTGGTATAGGCAGTTTAAATGCCGGTTTTGGCAGATTGGGTACACGTCCGATGAGGGTTGTCACACCATTAAGCATTTTTAGGAATGGACCAATTCTCCCTTCCAGTTCCAAAGCATCTAGAAAATTCTTCACATAAAGCCCTAGCTCCGTATCACCACCAAGCCGCAGGCGGCGGTTGAAGAACAGCGTGTCGGCATCTTCACGCCGTGTAGCGAGCAGTAAGAAATCGTAGATGGTCCCTTCGATGCTGAGATTGTGAGGTTGCTTTTTATCGGCAGCCTGTAAAACGCCGTCGCGGAGTGTAATGCTAAAACTCAAGCGAGCATCAATGACATCCACCCGCATCACCTTGTCACTGAGAAAGTCCAGCTCACCATCCGCCAGCTCTGGAGCGAATAGCTTGTTCAGTATCTTCACCATCATAAGGCTATATGAGGTACTGGACACGAGACTGAGTGGGAGTGCCAGCGGTGCCGGTAGAAAAGGATTCTCAGGTAAGGTGGATGAGTTTTTCATAAGCTGTCTCTAACCCGCGTATGTTTTCATATGTGTACCCTGAAAAGTAACTGCACGTCGAAACTCGATCAGCTATCTTCCCGGATTATAGGAGAAGTTGCGCCCGTTCTAGGTGTTTCGGGTGCTTTATACCAACTCAGTTTTTCCTGTAGCTCTACGACTTGCCCGACAATAATAAGCGTCGGTGGTTTGGGTTGCTCCCGTTCAACAATCGCTTGGATATTACTTAAGGTGCCTGTGAATACCCGCTGTTTCTCGGTTGTGCCCTGTTGAATCAGCGCAATGGGCATCTCAGGAGAGACACCATGCTCAATCAGCTTTTGGGTGATGACCGGCAGGCCAACCAAGCCCATGTAAAAAACAACTGTTTGATGTGGCTGAGCCAATTGAGTCCAGTTCAGATTGATCGAGCCATCTTTCAGGTGGCCAGTTACGAAGGTGACCGATTGTGCATAGTCCCGATGAGTCAGCGGGATTCCCGAGTAGGCCGCGCAACCGGACGCGGCGGTAATAGCCGGAACGACCTGGAAGGGTACGCCTTCTTCGGAGAGGGTATCAATCTCTTCGCCACCCCGTCCGAAGATAAAGGGATCTCCGCCCTTTAGACGGACAACCCGTTTGCCTTGCTTGGCCAAGTCCACCAACAGTTGGTTGATCTCTTCCTGACGCATGGCATGATGATCACGTTCTTTGCCCACATAGATGCGTTCGGCATCACGGCGGGTCATTTCTAGCACAGGTGCGGCAACCAATCGATCATAAACCACTACATCGGCCTGTTGCATGAGACGCAAGGCGCGGAATGTGAGTAGGTCCGGATCACCTGGTCCTCCGCCGACCAGATAGACCTCGCCCATTTGATTGTCTGCATCTGCTTCTTCAAGGGCACGAACCATGCTGGCGTCGGCTTCTTCGATATGTCCTGAGAAAATTCTTTCCGCTACACCACTCTGCAGAATTTTTTCCCAGAAAATCCGTCGATCAGATGGGTTTTCAAAACGTGCCTTTACGCGATCGCGGAAGCGATTGGCCAGTTCTGCCAATCTTCCGTATCCGGCGGGTATGAGTGTCTCCAGCCTGCTGCGTATCATGCGTGCCAAAACGGGAGAGGCTCCGCCTGTTGAGATGGCCGCAACGACAGGGGATCGGTCGATAATTGAGGGCGTGATGAAGGTACAGAGTTCAGGCTGGTCGACCACATTCACAGGAAGATGGCGAGCACGTGCTTCTTCGGATACTTGCTTGTTTATGTCTGCATTATCTGTCGCGGCAATGACTAAATAGGCATCATCCAGATCGCTGGATTGATACGCTCTACAGTCATACTCAATCTGTCCCTGATCAACGGCACTTTGTAGATCAGGGCAGAGCGATGGAGAGACTACCCGAATCTTTCCTTGAGCCTTTAATAGCAAAGTGACCTTTCTCGCGGCGACTTCGCCACCGCCAATTATCAGGCTTGTTCTGTTTTTAATATCGAGGAAAATGGGAAAAAAATCCATCGGCTACCTTCAGTCGCGGTCATTGTGTCTTTGAGCCTGATTGTCATGCTCATAGAATGAGGCGGAACTCTAACATGCGGCTATGAGTGGAACAATAAATAGCATAGCTTGAATATATTAGTAAATCTATAATATACTAAATAACTAGGGTAATCATCGCAAGAGAGTCAATCGTGGTAAAAGAGATCAATTCAAAAGAGCTAGAGAGCAAACTGGCAGCAAACGAAGAACTCTACTTGCTGGATATTCGTAGCGAGGCCGAGGTTGCTGGTGGTGTGCTGCCTCACTCAACCCACCTTCCAATGCATTTAATTCCCTTGAAAATGAATGAGTTTTCAGGTGAAAAAGATATTGTTCTTTACTGCCGCAGTGGAGCACGTTCTTACCATGCTTGTATGTATTTGATGCAGCAGGGTTTTAATAACGTGGTCAACCTGCAAGGTGGCATTATCGACTGGGCCCGTAATGGCTACAGCATTGTGGCCTATGGATGAGTGTTGCACTGAGCAGAGATGGATCTGCAATCTAACGTATCGGGCGAGTGGTCTTGCATGGGTTTGATCGGCTTGCGTTTGCTCGATAATTAGAATATAAGATACGACTGATTTTCTTACAACGAAACGAAAGATTTGGAGGTTTACCATGGCTGATTTTGATGACGAGTTGGATGCGAGCGGTCTGAACTGCCCACTGCCTATTTTGCGCGCGAAGAAGAGCCTGACCGCACTGGAGTCTGGCAAAGTTCTGCACATTATTGCGACCGACCCTGGTTCAGTAAAAGACTTTGAAGCCTTCTCAAAGCAGACCGGCAATGAGCTGATGGAATCGCGTGAAGAGGGCGGTAAATTTCATTTTCTGATCAAAAAGTCATAATCCGACAAATCAGAAATCAATTCTTATCCACTGGAGGATATTCAGATGGAAGCAAAGAAATTAGCCATTATTGCAACCAAAGGATCTTTGGACTGGGCTTACCCGCCATTCATCCTGTCATCCACTGCGGCGGCGCTTGGGTATGAGGTAGAGATATTCTTTACCTTCTATGGTCTCCAATTGCTTCGTAAGAAGCTCGATCTACAGGTCACCCCACTGGGAAATCCCGGTATGCCGATGCCATTGGGTATGGATAAGTGGTTCCCTGTGTTAGGCACGGCACTGCCAGGTATGCAGTCCATGATGACCATGATGATGAAAAAGAAGATGGCAGATAAAGGTGTCGCCGGTCTTGAAGAGCTGCGTGAGCTGTGTCAGGAAGCGGAAGTTAAACTGATCGCCTGCCAGATGACTGTGGATCTATTTGATATGGACACATCCGAGTTCATCGATGGTATCGAATATGCCGGTGCAGCCCGTTTCTTCGAATTTGCCGGTGAAAGTGATATCTGCCTCTATATCTAAGTAGGCTTGTATTGCGATAAAAAGCCGCGCTTCTGATCGAAGCGCGGCTTTTTTATGCCGAATGATAAACCGGGACAAGCCCGGTTTATTTCGAGTTAGAACTTGTACTCAAGCCCAACGGTTAATAGATAAGCCGCAGCATCCTTCACTGTAGCAGTTGAAAATGCGCCACCTGTTCCAGTATTTCCATCAGCAGGAGTTAGAGATAGTTCATCCTTTTTGTCATAGAGAAAAGCGCCGCCAATTGTCATTTTGTCTGAATATTTGTACTTAGCACCCAAGGAGAAGATCTTCGCATCAGTATCTGGTAGCTCGAAACCTAAGTATTTATTGTCAATTGGCGTTTTGTCGTAGGCGAATCCTGCCATTAAATCCCACTTGTTATTTAGTTTATGACTAATACCTATGCGATAGGTATCACTATCAGACCAATTTTTTATACTTGGGTTGTCGAAAGCAGCGAGTCCCGCATGTATGGTTGCAAGATTTACTGAATAGTTGAAATCTAGTTGATCATAAGCTGACCAGTAGGTTCGTTCAAAAACAAGTTCAACGGTGGTATCTGGTGTTACATCATAAGCCGCTGCCAGATTTAGTGCTGCCGGCACTGGAACCAGCACTGATACATCTCCGTTATACATTGTGGTAGGCCCTGCGGTGAAACCGATGCGGGCATCACCGGAAACAGTTAGGTCTATTTTTGATCTATAAGTGGCCGCCAGTGAGAGCACGTCCGTTGGCTTGAACAGCAGTGCTAGGTTGTAACCGAAGTCAAATGAATCACCATCCATATCTCGAAAACCAGCAGCTGGAAGTCCGCTTTTTACAACGCCCATGCTATAGATAACTCGAGCACCTGCTGCAACTGAAAACTGGTCGTTAATCTTATAAGCAGCGGTAGGGTTGATTTCAACAGTTTTGAGGGTAAATTCTTCCGCTGTTGAAGCTCCAAGGCCAGACCATCTTTTAGTTAATCCAGCAGGAGTTACTACGGACAACCCAAATCGGGCATTACCCATTTCAGGGCTCACATAGTGAAAAGATGGGATTAAGAAATTCTCTTTCTTTGATGAATCGCTGCCACCAGCACCTGAATAGTCCATACTTGTAAGGTGAATGGCTGTCAGATTTGCCTCAAGTGATGCACCGCTTTCGTTAAACACCATTGCAGCAGGATTATAATAGGCGGCATCTGCTCCATGGGCATTGGCGACATAGGCTGCTGAAAGCGCCGTCCCATTTATTGAGTTCTCTGGAAGTTTGTAGCCCGCAGCAATTACTTGGCCCGATGCCGCCAGTGAGATTGCAGAGACAAGTGCAAGTTTTTTCATTTTGTGGATTCCCCGGTAAGTTTCATGAGCCAATGGCGGCCAGTTAATAGTAAGGTCATTTTGACCCGTTGGTCGTTATTAAGGGGGGCGCACGTCGACCATTTATATAATTATTCGGCAGAATCTAGCATCTTGTTTTTATTTGCACAACCGTTTGAAACAGGGTGCGAATTGTTTATTGTTTTTTTGTGCATTGATATTTATCAGTTTGATGTACTGCACAATTTAGACCGACGCTCTTTTGATTTCATTGGAATGGTTCGTTTTTCCGACCAGAACGGTGCATTATAGGTGCACGCATTGATCACGATGGTACTGGAATGGATCTCCCTATTACATATAAACAGTTATATGTTTTATTACTTTTCCTTGGCAGCTCTTGGATGGCCTTTGCAGACGCCCCCTTGCTGCGTCCTTATATCCTCTCGTCTAATGTGCAAGGCGATATGAGCAAATCATCAATTGAGGTGAAAGAGGCGCTGGTAAGAGGTGGTTTTGAATTGATCGGCGAATATGAGCCGGATGCAGAGAGTCACGTGCTGGTTGTTACCAATGACTATCTTAAAAATATTGCGAGAACTGACCTTGGGGCGGTGTTTGCGGTTGCACAAAGCGTCAGCTTGACACGCGTAAGTGGCAAGATCCAGATTGCCTATACTAATCCACAGTATTATCAATACGCCTTTCAGATAAAGGCTGACTTAAGCGTGGTGAATCAACAACTCAAGGAGGTGCTTGGCGCTCAAGAGTCTTTCGGTGCGAGGGGAATTTCTCAGGAGAAACTCTCTACCTACAAATATTCCTACGGAATGGAGTCTTTCGAGGATTTCTTGCAGTTAGGCCAATATAATAATCAATCGCAGGCACTGAAGCATGTCGAGCAGAATCTATCTGCTTACTCTGAAAGGCTTGGTAAGGTTTTTAAAATTGATATTCCCGGTATAGCGACGACTATTTTTGGTGTGTCGATACACCAGGGGCAAGGGAGTGATAGGGCAATTTCAGCAGCCGTGGATTCGGCGATACTCAAACACACACCTCGATTGCCGTATAGCGTAGTGGTTCGAAGGGGTAAGGTATTTGCATTACATCCACGGTTTAAACTTCCGTTGGATTTCCCCGATATTAAGCGGACGGGCGATCATAGCTTCACGCGGATTATTAGGGCGCCTGGAGCCATTGAGGCGACGCTGCGATTGCTCACGCAGAAGCCAGAGTAACGGGGCTTAGCGTCATACCTCGATTGATGCTGGGATGCTGTGATGAAGTGATATGATATTAATACTTTATAATTTTCTAAAATCGTTGGCTATTTCAAGTACAGGTATGCTATAAAAAGATTTTATTAGAATACTTTCTGTGGGGAATCATATGGCCGATCGCAGACTCCAGGTGTTTCATACCGTTGCACGGTTGCTCAGTTTCACCAAGGCAGCAGAATCTCTTCATATGACGCAGCCGGCAGTGACTTTTCAGGTCAGGCAGCTTGAAGATTATTTCAATACCCGACTATTTGATCGAACGCACAACCGCATTAGCCTTACTGATGCGGGCGCCCATGTTTACGAATATGCGGCAAAAATTTTCGAACTCTATGCTGAGATGGAAAATTCAGTACGCGCGATGACAGGCGAGATCAGCGGATCACTCACTATCGGTGCCAGTACCACGATTGCTGAATATATGCTTCCAGCGTTGTTGGGTGACTTCAAGGTTAAGTATCCCGATGTAAATATTCATCTCAAGGTCTCCAATACCGAAGGCATTGTTCATATGGTGGAGAACAATGCGATCGACCTGGGTGTTGTTGAGGCGCCGGTGGCCAACAAAAATCTGGTTGTTGAGATGTGCAAGGCTGATCAGCTGGTGGCTATTGTTCCTCCAGGACATCCAGAAGCAGGGCGTTCAACGCTCACTTATGAAGATCTGGTTAAGTATCCGTTCATTTGCCGAGAAGAGGGCTCTGGAACCCGTGAAGTGATTAATGAGTACCTTGCTCAGATCAAGGAAAATGTCGATGAACTGAATATTTCCATGGAGTTGGGCAGCCCTGAGGCGGTGAAGGGTGCTGTTGAAGCGGGTATGGGTATTTCTGTTGTCTCCAGAGCAACAATCCAGAAAGAGTTGAAATTAGGCACGCTGGTGGCGATCAATCTCGCCCCTTCACTTGAAAGGCCGTTTTCTTTTGTACATCAGAAGCAAAAATTCAGGGCGCGTGTGATGGAAGAGTTGCTGGAATTTGCACAGAAGTATTGCGAAGAACATAAGAACGACTGTATTGACTGAATATGTTGCTGCCTAAGCAGAAGCTTTCAGAGGATACTCGAAAGCTAGTCAAACTGTATTCAGCATTGTGTGAACAGGATAAACTCAGCATGCTGGCCTTTGCTGAGTTTCTTGTTGAGCGTGCGGGTGAATCAGGTCAATCTGCTCAAGTAGAAATATCCCTTGAGCCTGTGCCGTTGCCCCGTCCAGAGAGTGAAAGCGTTGTGGCAGCGATCAAGCGACTCTCGGCCAGTTACCATATGCTGGAAAAATCAGATTTATTGACCGAGACATCCTCTCTGATGACCGCGCATATTATGCAGGGGCGTGTCGCTACAGCGGTAATTGATGATCTGGAAGCCCTGTTCAGTCGTCATCACAGGGAGTTTGTTTCAAAGCAGCGTGAAGAGTAAGTAAAGATTAATTCATAGGCCACCGGATGCAGCTACTGACAGATTGGTTTAAACGTCATTTTTCAGATCCTGAGGTCATCTTTCTTGCGCTGTTTTTGCTCGCCAGTTTTGCCATTATCATTACGATGGGGGAGATGCTTACGCCTGTGCTTGCCAGCGCGGTCATAGCCTATCTTCTGGAAGGACTGGTTAGCAAAATCCAACGCATGGGCGTCCCTCGATTTACGGCAGTGCTGATTGTTTTCATTGCATTTCTGTTATTCGTTACACTGATTTTGTTTGTTTTGATGCCCGAACTCTCAAGACAGGCAACGCAACTGTTCCAACAAATTCCCGCAATGATTACCGAAGGTCAGCGCCTACTATTATTGCTACCTGAGCGTTATCCCGAGGCGCTGTCAGTTGAGCAGGTACAGGAGATAATAACCATTATTCGACGTGAGATAGCGGCAGTCGGACAGCAGGTGCTCTCCGTGTCGCTCTCATCAGTTGTCGGTTTGATTACCATTCTCGTCTATCTGATTCTGATGCCGCTACTGGTGTTTTTCTTCCTGAAAGATAAAAAGATTATCATTGATTGGGCGCTCGGCTTCTTGCCTAGCAGCCGGAAATTTGCTGATACCGTCTGGCATGATATGGATGGACAGATCGCCAACTATGTGCGGGGAAAATTCTGGGAGATTATCATTGTCGGCTCCGCCAGTTTTGTGGTTTTCACATTTATGGGACTGCAATATGCGATGCTACTGGGTGTACTCGTTGGGCTCTCAGTTATTATTCCCTACATTGGTGCTGCGGTTGTTACTTTTCCTGTAATACTGATTGCCTGGTTTCAGTGGGGTTGGGGAAATGATTTCATCTGGCTGAGTGTGGCCTATTTTGTGATCCAGGCGCTGGATGGGAATGTGCTCGTTCCTTTACTGTTTTCTGAGGTAGTAAATCTGCACCCGGTGGCGATTATTGTAGCAATACTTGTTTTTGGCGGGTTGTGGGGGTTTTGGGGGGTATTCTTTGCAATTCCTCTGGCTACACTCGTTCAAGCGGTGATCAGTGCTTGGCCAAATAGGGTGCCGTCATAAAATTAATAGACAGCACCCCTGCGTTGTTATTTTTTGGTTTTGCAGGTACTCAAGCCGAACGGCAAGTAGGCTGGGCACCAGCTTATGGCTGCAGTAAAAAGGGGAATGATACCAACGGCGCCCCACCAATTCTGTGTGGCAAGTCCCCAGGCAATTAATGCAATGCCTGCGACGGCGCGTAGTCCTCGATCGAGGCCACCCATATTCTTTTTCATTGTCTGCTCCTATGTAAACAAGTTGCCAGTGAGGCGATGCCTCATAGATCAACGGCTACAATAGTCTGTAAAGTTCAGGATGTCTGTGACAATGTCACACAAGGCAATGTGGCATCAATCGGTGGATGATTAACGTTATCCATTACTGTTCATGTTGTTTGGATTTGAGTGTGTCGAGATCGATCAGCTGTATGGCTCCTCGGGTCACTTTAATAAGATCTTCATGTTCAAAATCCTTAAGAATTCTACTCACTACCTCCCTTGAAGTACCGAGTTCTGAAGCGATTTCCTGATGAGTGACCCTGATGGCAGTACTTTCGCTCGCTGCCCTGTTGCAAAGATAAGTCGCGATTCGGCGATCCATTTTTCTGAATACCACATCCTCAACCACGTGGATTATATTGGATAAACGGGTAGCGACTAGGCTGAAGATGTAATCTCTCCATACGGCTGATTCTGAGAGCCAGGTCTGTACCGTATTGGCAGGAATGATGGCTGCCTCAACGTCTGTATCGCAAATGGCAAAGGCAGGAAACGGGATTTCGCTGAGAATGCAGGAGGCGGTGAGAATGCAGCTCTCTCCTTGGCTGATTCGGTAGAGTGTTATCTCTTTCCCATTCTCACCCAATTTATAGATTCGGGCTGTACCTTCCAGCACAATGGACAGATGGCTGCAATGATTCCCTTCATGACAGATTGGTTGTCCTTTCTGCAACTTGATTATTGAGGCTTGTGAATAGAAGCGTTGCTTGAGCTGGTCATCCTGCTGGTTAAGAAAGGGTATATGCCCAGCGAGCCTGGCGATTTGTTCATTTGGGATGCTCACACTACTTGCTCTGCCTCAGTGCCTGGTTGTGCCTGAAATTATTGGGACAAGGTCTGCCGAATCACGCCAAAGGGGTGTAATTGAAGCGGGCTCAGATCGGGCGGGTAGAATGATTTTGGCGTTGCTTTGATGTATCTGCTCAATAATTTCTGATACCTCTTTGTCAGCGGCTTCCAGTACTGGGCCCGCAATGTGTACGTAATCGGCGTGCAGATATTGGAGTACTTTGATTGCGGCGTTACTAGCCCCATAGCGTGATAGAGCAATCTTAATACCCATATCCCGGAGTTCAGAAAAGTGCTGTTTTGATACCTTTAGGTTGGCGCTTAGATCGGCTATTCGGTATTCGAATATCAGGCCGAATCCGACCATTTGACGCGCCCGAAGTTGCTTTTTCAGCCACTCGGTGATGGTGTTTTGGAAAATAGTGCTGCTGGCAAGCTCAACTAACAAGCTGATCTGTTTTCCCTCAACTCTCTTCTCTTCCAGCGTTATCAGGGCGCGTTCAACCAGCCATTGACTGACCTGAGTGGCCAGGCCTTCTTCATTGGCAAGGGATATAATCTCAGCGTTGCCCAGTTGCTTGCCATCCGGAAGTCGAAGCCGCAACTTCAGTTCATAGACCTCTGGCTCTGCTTTGTGGGGGTGGCCAAGCGCCCGGAATAGCAGTTGAAAACCATTTTCCTGTAATGCCTGCTTTAACAAGGTAGGTAGGGTGGCCTGCTTGGATGGGGCGGTTAAGCCGTCGCCTGTCTCGTAAATTTTCATCATCTGGGTGCTATGCTGAATCTCCGCGCAGGCGGCAGAGGCATTGGCCATGAGTTCTGAGGCATTGATTCCCTCCTTATGGATGAACGCAATGCCGATATGGGGCGTGTGCTTGTTTCCGTTTTTTAGTTCTTGAATTCGGGCGGAGATTTTTTCACCCAATGCGATTATGTTCTTCTGATGTGGACGCAGGACAACGATGGCTATGCTGGTTTCATCAATGCGTGAAGCGATATCCTGCTCTTCCAAAACCTCCATGATATGGTTGCCTAGGGTTGCCATAAACCGATCAAATTCAACAGGTTTATTACCCTCGGAGCCTTCATGAAGGGTGATGTACAAAACGCCGCCCAGAGTATTGCGCTGCTCTGTGTCTGTAGTCAGGGCATCCAGTTTTTCATAAAAATGGCGTCGATTATAGAGCCCTGTAACTGGATCTCTGGCGCTTGGGTAGTGTCTTTTTTTCTCCAGAATTCGCGCCCGCTCCACTCGATTGCTGATGGTACTGATCAGATGACGCGGGCGAATAGGCTTGCTGAGAAAATCATCACCACCCACACTGAGTGCCTGCAGTTGTTTATCGGTATCTTGTTCTCCGGAAAGAAAGACAATCGGGGTCATGATGAAATCGGGGTGTTCACGAATAATGGTGGTCAACTCTGTGCCGCTGGCATTAGGCATATAGAGGTCCATAAGAATGAGATCTGGGCGAAACTTATCAAGCGCATCAATTACCTTCATGGGATCTGTTATGGCCAGTGTCTTCATGCCGCTCTTTTTCAGGATAGAGGCTGCAAAGTCGGCTTGGGATTGGTCATCCTCAACCACCAGAATGCGATAGCTTTCATGTTTTGGAGAGGCCAGTTCAATGATGTTGTCAACAAGTTCCTGGGTATTAATCGGGGTCAGATAGTAGGCATCAACGCCACTTCTGAGTGCCAATAAGCGTTGTTCAAGATCTCTGGATTGGCTGAGGCAAACGATATCCACTTGGGTTTTATGACGCTCTTGTTGGATCGCCAGTTCACGATTTAAAAGGCCAATATGAGGGAGGAATTCAGCGTCGAGGATAAGTACATTAGGTAACCGTCGTTGTACCTCACCCTCAACATCGTCGGGGTGATTAAAGCTTAAGACGGTGCAATCGTGCTCTTCCAGCACATCAGTCAGGCCGGGTGCAATCTCTCTGTTTGAATGGAGAAGGTAAATGAGTCGCTCCTCCGGTTGATCAATTCCAGACTTGCTTCGGATCAGGTCCACCTCATGTTTCATCGCATTGATCAAGGTACTGCCTGTCTCTTCCTGATCTGTTGAGAGTGGGTTGTCAATGCCGATGAGGGTATTGAGGTAGACCTCCAGAGAGAAGCTGCTTTCGCTGAGACTGATTAAGCCATATTGACCGCTTGCGCCAGTTAGGCCCTGTACTTTCTGATAAAGGCTTTTGAGTCGTGAATGATCCCATTCACTGCTATTGAGTCGGCTCCAATCGCCTTTGATGCTGGCTATCCGCTCTGGGAGATGTTGGACAAACGCTGCCTTGAGTTCGCGTTCTTTTTCTTCTTTTTCAGGCATTTATACTTTTCCTAAGTATGCAGTCAAAAAATTGCTGATCCAGTACAGGGATTATCTGATCCGATGCGATAAGCGTATGCAATAAATTATAGTCTGCTATGGATCGGGTCAGTAATTTGCCTACTATTCTGAGTCTGTGGCATAACGAAGATCAGTGGTCGGCCCCTTTGCATTACTTGCCATTTTAACCGGAATGACAAGTAATGGTAGTCATCCGTAAAAGGTCGTGACAGACTGTTTTCCAAACCTGTGTTCAATTACAAAGATCATGGACTAATCATGCAAGATAGCAGGATCACCCGAGAATTGTTAATTACAATGGAGCGGGTAAGGCTCTTTTATACGGGTCTTGGCTTTGCTGGTCTAGCGACACTTTTATTGGCGGCAGCTGTATTTGGTCTAAATACTAAGGGCGAGATTAGCCAGATCAGTATGTTATCCATGGGGTTGCTGGTTGTTGGTCTTGCGCAAGTTGCTCTCTGGTATATGTGGAATCTTAATCAGCCGGATATGGTTACCGCTCGGCGGTGGGAATATTATCCTCTCCCCATCGCTGTAGTATCCGGTCTTTTATGGGGTGCAATTACAGCTTTTGCCTTACCAGGCTACCTTACTGATGCGGGCTTGCTAATACTGCTCTCTACAGCCGCCAGCGCATTGCTATCGATCATGTTTTTATCAGCGATCGATTTAATGGTACTGCTCTTCATTGCGGCTTTTCTGGCTTCGCTTTTAATCGTGATTAAGGTGTTAGAAGCCTGGCCGTCAAGCGCCATGGTAGTGTTGGTGCTTGCGCTTGTTATAGGTCTATGCCTGATAACTGCGGCATTTTCTGTACTTTTCAGTATTATCGCGAGGCTTCGTGCGGGTAAGCAAAACGTCAGTGGTAAGCTCAATCTGGCGCGTGTGGAGATGGTTGATTTGCACTCCAAGCTCAGTGACGAAGATGAGCGCCGCAGGGATGTGGAACAAGAACTTTATCTGGCAAAGGAGGCTGCAGAGACGGCTAACATGGTTAAAAGCGAGTTTCTGGCAACCATGAGTCATGAGATAAGAACGCCTTTGAATGGGATTGTCCCTCTGTTGGAGATTTTGCGGGAGTCACGGCTGGATAGGGAGCAGCGTCAGTTTGTAAATACGGCACTGAACTCCTCGTATCATCTGATGAGCATCATCAATGACATTCTGGATTTTTCCAAGATAGAGGCCGGGAAGCTCGACCTGGAGTCAATAGAGGTTAATCTACGAGACTTGGTCGAGTCTGTTGTTGCCATGATGGCAAAGAGTTCTGAGCGGCGGGGTTTGGATCTGGATTATAAGATTGCCACTGATGTGCCTGCTGTTGTGCAGGGTGATCCAATCCGACTTCGACAAGTTTTGACCAACTTGGTGAGCAATGCCATCAAGTTTACCAACAAGGGTGGCGTCATGGTGGAGGTGGCCTGTCGTGGCAATAGCCGTAAAACCATAGAAGTGGTGTTCGCTGTGAAAGATACCGGTGATGGTATCAGTCAGGAGATTCAAGCGCGTCTGTTCAGGTCATTTAATCAGGCGGATGCCTCTACCACCCGCAAGCATGGCGGGACCGGGTTAGGGTTGGTTATTTCCCAACGGTTGGTGGCGTTGATGGATGGTAAGATCGGTGTCAGGTCTGAGCAGGGAAAAGGTTCGGTTTTCTGGTTTGTGGTTCCCCTGCGTAAATCAGTGAGTGATATTCCGGCTGACCGAATAAGCCTTGAAGGGCTACGTGTCATGATCGTCGCTAGCCGTGACCGCCAGATAGACAAAATGGAGCAGTATTTAAATGCATGGAAAATTCTGCATCAACGTGAAGAACAACCGGCGCGTGCGCTGTCCAATCTGCTATCAAGTGCAACTCTGGGAGAGAGTTGGGCCTACGAATTGGTAGTTGTGGATACCAAATCTCTTGGGGGGCGATTAAATGCCTTCCTGCAGGAGATAAAAAGCACGCCAACTCTGGGCGGTTTGAAACTGCTTTTAGTAGGAGAGTCAACTCACTCAGCCAGCAAGTTGGGTGTGGATGCGATCCTGCCTCGCAACGTGAAACAGGGTGAGCTACAACGAGTATTGGAGCGCATGATGGATGTGCAAACCCCGCTGCGTGGTAGATTGATGGACGACACTGACGAGATTTCAAATCAGTTTCTTATCTCGGATAGTCAGGCGGACGCTTGGGATGAGACGGTTCCTCTGAGTAGCCTCTCGTTACCGCAGGAAGCCCCTGGTAGCCAGGTTCAGTTAATGGGGCACGTGCTGATTGTTGAGGATAATCTGGTTAATCTGAATGTGGCGAAAAAAATGTTGCTGCGCTTAGGGCTTGAGTGTGATGTGGCGCAAGATGGATTGGATGCCTTGCGGGCTATCGATCATCACCAATATGACCTGGTACTGATGGATTGTCAGATGCCACGTATGGATGGCTATGAGGCGACTCGGGCGATTCGTTTGAGGGAAGCGACCAAAGGGTTCTCCAGGCTGCCAGTGATAGCGATGACCGCTAATGCAATGGATGGGGACCGGGAAAAATGCCTTGATTCAGGTATGGATGACTATCTGGCGAAGCCGATTATGCCAGCAACCTTGAGGCTGATGCTGTGCCAGTGGCTACCCATAAATGAACAGGAGAAGGGTGAGCCAAAAGATAATCTTGAAATGCTTGAGCGCCAGAAGGTCTCTGATCAGTTAACAGCAGCACAAGCAAAAACGCATGGTAAGCAAGTTGATTCAGCTATTGATCCGTCTGTTATAGAAGAGCTTTACGAGATCATGGAGGAGGATTTCGTTGGTCTGATACTCAGTTTCCTGGATGCGGCACCTGGCCTGATCAGGGAGATTGAAGCGGGTATTTTAGACGGGGATACTCATCAGATGATCCTTCCGGCTCACTCATTAAAATCCAGCAGTGCCAATGTCGGTGCCATGTTGCTCTCAGAAATTGCAAAGCAGATTGAGCTTTCAGCACGCGAACAAGCTATTACCCATATTCCTGAACTGTTTGAGATTCTGAATGAGCGCTTTAATGTCGCCAATAAAGCGCTGCGTAAACTGTGTGAGCAGGGCCTTTCCTGACAATGAGTGAATAGGAGTTAGCGTGCCATATAAACCCTTCAAACTCTGGAGAGACAAAAAGGTCATTTCGTGGAGTTTCTATGATTGGGCTAATTCGGCTTTCTCTACAACCGTGATGGCCGGTTTTTTCCCGCTCTTTTTTAAACAGTACTGGGCGACTACCCTGGATAGCAGCGAGAGTACCTTCATGCTGGGAAGTGCAAATGCATTCGCTAGTTTGGTGGTTGTGGTGTTGGCCCCACTGCTAGGTGCCATAGCGGATAAGGGGGGCGCACGAAAGCGCTTTCTGATCTATTTTGCGATGATGGGCATTGTGATGACCGGCTGCCTCTATCTGGTGGCATCGGGCGGTTGGGGGTTGGCGTTGGTGCTTTATGTGCTGGCTGTCATCGGCTTCTCTGGGGGTAATATTTTTTATGATGCCTTGCTGGTTGAAGTGTCTGATGAAAGCTCCGTGGATCAGATTTCAGTCCTCGGCTTTGCGTTTGGTTATCTCGGGGGTGGGATATTATTTGCGGTGAATGTCCTGATGACAATCAATCCGGAGTGGTTTGGGTTGGCGGATACCGCTGCCGCAGTTAGAGCCTCCTTTCTCATGGTTGCTGGCTGGTGGGCGCTCTTTACGCTCCCAGTGCTGCTATTTGTGACGGAGCCTGTCGTACATACGTCAATGGGTCTTCGGGATAGTATTCGGGCAGGATTTGGCGAATTACGTCAGACGCTTTCACGATTGAAGCTATTGAAGCAGGCTTGGATTTTTCTGTTGGCTTATTGGCTCTATATTGATGGTGTGGATACGATTGTCAGAATGGCCGTTGATTATGGGCTTTCGCTTGGTTTCGATTCCAATGGATTGATCGTTGCTTTACTGATCACCCAGTTTGTTGGATTTCCTGCGGCAATTATCTTTGGTAGTTTGGCTGAGCGTTGGGGTGCCAGAGAGGGGATCTATCTGGCGATAGGTGTTTACCTGGCTATTATTCTTTGGGCCTATCAGATGAGTCAGGTGTGGGAGTTTTACATGCTGGCCATTGCAATCGGATTGGTTCAGGGTGGCATTCAGGCCTTGAGCCGGTCCTATTATACGCGCTTGATACCCAAGAATAAGCCGGCTGAATTTTTTGGTTTTTATAACATGTTGGGTAAATTTGCAGCCGTATTTGGTCCACTTTTAATGGGTGGGGTGAGTCTGGCAACTGGTAGTCCACGTCTCGCTATCCTTTCAGTCGCAATCTTGTTTGTGGCTGGCGCACTACTGCTCAAGTGTGTCGATGAAGAGGCGGGGAGGGCCGATGCCCTTCGTCTTGAGGGGTAACAATGCAGTTTGTACTTCTACTCATTCTGTTAGTGGTATTGATTCTTGGTCCTCAGTGGTGGGTGAAATCTGTCCTCTCACGCTACAGCAAGGAAGATCAGGGCTTTCCGGGTACAGGTGGTGAATTGGCACGGCATCTACTGAAGCGGCTCTCCTTGGAGCATGTCAAGGTTGAGTCAGCCCATGATGGCCAGGGTGACCACTATGATCCCGTATCGGTATGTGTCCGGCTTTCGCCACAGAATCTGGACGGTCGTTCTCTGACAGCGATTGTAACGGCGACTCATGAAGTGGGACATGCCATACAAGATGCGGCTGGCTATCCACCCTTTCTATGGCGCGGGCGTTTAGTCCGTATTGCTCAAGTGACCGAGCGATTGGGTTCGTTTCTGCTGTTCGCCGTTCCAGTTTTAACGCTGATTGCTCGGGCGCCAAGTGCTGGAGTGATTATGTTTTTAGCGGCAGTAAGTACGCTGGGTATTGGCCTGATTGTGCAGATGACGACCCTGCCTGTTGAATGGGATGCTAGCTTTAGACGCGCCATGCCGCTCTTAGAAGCTGGATATCTTGAACCGAGTCAATTGCCTGCAGCAAGGCGTATATTGCGGGCCTGCGCATTGACCTATCTGGCGTCTTCACTGGCCAGCTTACTCAATTTCTGGCGCTGGATGCGCCTTGTCAAACATTGACGGCCAGTACAGCTCTTTAAAGCCTGCGAATTGATCTTAGAGACGCCATTTTTTTGCCCTTTATGTTTTTTACTGGCCGTCAATTCTTTGGCGAAGGTTGTTAATGTAAGTATAAGTAATTGTATTTAAATATTAAATATGGATTATTATAGGTGGTATGCCTATTGCATAGTCTGCTGTAATCATGTGAGAGGAATAGCTCATGGCAAAAGAAAAAGAAGATGAGGATCTCGATCTGGGTGCTGAAAATGGCGGCGGATCGAAAAAGAAGCTGATCATTATTATAGCGGGGGTGATCCTGCTCCTGGTTATCGGGGGGGGTGCTGCCTGGTTTCTGTTGGGTGGAGAGGATGAGAGTGCTGAAGGCGAGGGTGTTGAGTCGGAGGAGGTTGTGCAGGAACAGCTGCCTGCGATCTATTATCCGCTCAATCCAGTTTTTGTCGTTAACTTACCGCCCGGAGGAAAGGCGCGGATGTTACAGATCGGGGTGCAGGTTATGGCAAGAGACCCTGACTTGATTGCGTTTGTAAAAAACAATGATCCTATGCTGCGACACAATCTTTTGTCCCTGTTTGGTAATCAGAAAGATTCAGCATTACGCGATAGAAAAGGAAAGGAAAAACTTCAATCTGAGGTTTTTAAAACGATTAATCAGATTCTTAAAGAACAGAAGGGGCCTGGAGAGATTGAGGCCGTGTTTTTTACCTCTTTCGTGATGCAATAAACCATGTCTGCCAGCGACCTACTTTCACAAGACGAAATCGATGCGCTATTACACGGCGTCGATGACGGAGACATTGCCACAGAGGTGGAAGATCTTGCGGATGGCTCGGCACGATCTTATGACTTTGCCAGCCAAGACCGCATTGTTCGCGGACGTCTGCCTACGCTGGAGATGGTAAACGAGCGGTTTGCCCGCTATTTTCGCACCAGTCTGTTCAACATGTTACGTCGGTCAGCAGATATCTCTGTCTCTGGCGTTCAGATGCTCAAGTTCTCCGAGTTTGTGCATAGCCTGTTTGTTCCAACCAGTCTCAACTTAGTAAGAGTACCGCCACTGAAGGGGAAGGGGCTCTGCGTGCTGGACCCAAAACTGGTATTCAGTGTCGTCGATAACTTCTTTGGAGGCAGTGGTCGTTTCCACACTAAGATCGAAGGTCGTGATTTTACCCCTACCGAGCTCAGAGTAGTACAGATGCTGCTGAATCTCGCATTTGCCGATCTTCACGAGGCTTGGAAGCCGGTATTACCGTTGACTTTTGAGTGTGTTGGATCGGAAGTTAATCCGCAGTTTGCAAACATTGTGAGCCCGTCTGAGGTTGTAGTGGTGACGTCATTCCACATAGATCTGGAGGCCGGGGGAGGGGATATGCATATCTGTCTGCCGTATTCCATGATTGAGCCCATACGTGATCTGCTGGATGCTGGCGTCCAGTCTGATCGGGGTGACAAGGATGAGCGCTGGGTGATCGCATTGAAGGACGAGATTATGAGTGTGAAGGTGGAACTTTCAAGTGTTCTGTGTGAAACCTCCATCACCATGAAAGAGCTTTCCGAGTTGAAAAAGGGTGATGTTATTCCGGTGGATATTCCACAGATCGTGGGCGTTTCTGCGGCAGATGTACCGGTCTTTTCAGGGCGGATTGGGGTATCGGATGGAAGCTATGCCATCAAGGTCGAGAAATGGATTGAACCACCTAAACATATAGGGTTACAGGACCTCCTAAACGGATCCTGATCTGTGGGTATTTGAGCTAGGGCATAATCATGAGTGATACAGATAAAGACGCAAATCAAGCATTGGCCGATGAGTGGGCCGCCGCTATGGAGGAGCAGGATGTAGTGGAAGAGAGCGTGATCCCTGCATCGACAATCGGTGGAGCGGAGTCTGCTCAGTTTCAAGAGCTGACGTCTGAATCCGGGAAAAGTGGATCAGGTGAGGTACAGTTGGACGCCATTCTAGATGTTCCGGTAACCATCTCAATGGAGATTGGCCGTACCCAAATTTCGATACGCAACTTGCTGCAGTTGAACCAAGGTTCAGTCGTGGAGTTGGATCGTCTGGCAGGTGAACCCATGGATGTGCTGGTCAATGGCACATTGATCGCCAAAGGCGAAGTCGTGGTGGTTAATGAAAAGTTTGGAATTCGCCTTACCGATATCATTAGCCCGGCTGACCGAGTCAGGAGACTGGGTAAGTGAGATCTACACAAATCCTAACGGGCTTGTTTTTTCTCCCTCTGCAAGGCATCTGTTTTGCTGAGACTGAAAAGTCGGCCGCACCTGTATTGGGTGCCTCTCCATTGAGCGGTGGGGTGTTGCTGGAAACAGCCGGTGGCTTGTTACTGATACTGTTACTTATATTTGGCCTCAGTTGGTTGGTGCGTCGTTTTGGACGACTCCCAATGGCGGCAAAAGCGGATCTGAATATTCTTGGCGGTGTCTCTTTGGGGCCTCGCGAACGAGCCGTTCTTCTGCAAGTAGGAGGCACCAAGTTATTGGTTGGCGTGGCTCCCGGCAGAGTGCAGACTCTCTATGTGCTGGGGGATGGTGAGATGACCAAGCAGGAGAGCACGCCCTTTTCTGGACAGCTTGAAACAGAACTGGCTGAGCATCAAAAATGAAAGCCCGACTCTTCCCTCTCTCGCTATTGTTAATCTGCATCTTGTTGCCGGCAGTCAGTAGTGCCGCACCAGGATTAAATGCATTGACGACGACCCCCAATGCGGATGGTAGTCAGACCTACAGCCTGAGTATACAGATCCTGTTCTTGATGACAGCATTGACTCTGCTACCGGGTGCTTTGCTGATGATGACCTCCTTTGCCCGTATCGTGATCGTGCTGGCAATTCTTAGGCAGGCTTTGGGTACTCAGAATACCCCATCGAATCAGATCATGGTGGGGCTCGCATTATTTCTTACCCTGTTCATCATGATGCCGGTATTTCAGCAGGTTTATGATCAGGGTGTTCAGCCTTACATGGAGGAGCAGATCACGGCCTCCCAGGCGCTGGAACAGGCGTCCGTTCCCATGCGTGAATTTATGCTAGGTCAGACCCGTGAGAGTGACCTCGCGTTGTTTGCACGCATTGGAAGATTTGAGGAATTTGAAACACCTGAAAATGTTCCCTTCACCGTTTTATTACCCGCCTTTGCAACCTCCGAACTGAAGACGGGATTTCAGATTGGCTTTCTGATCTTTATTCCCTTTCTGGTTATCGACCTGGTTGTTGCCAGTGTGTTGATGTCCATGGGTATGATGATGCTCTCACCACTTATTATTTCTCTACCCTTCAAAATCATGCTGTTTGTCTTGATCGATGGCTGGGCATTGTTGTTCGGCACCTTGGCCTCCAGTTTTCTGGTATAGCGAGGTAATAGTGTGACACCTGACAGCGTACTGGATATTGGACAAAGGGCATTGGAAGTGACAGTGGCGTTAGGTGCTGTGCTGTTAATTCCAGCATTGATTGTCGGTTTGATTGTGGCAATGTTTCAAGCGGCTACACAAATCAACGAAATGACGCTGACCTTTATACCCAAGTTAATCATTGTGGTTATAGTGCTGATGATGACAGGGCCATGGATGCTTCAAGTAATAATGAACTTCACCTTGAATCTGTACGAGAGCGTGCCGGAAATAATCGGCTAGCGGAGTGTTAAAGCGATGTCATTCAGTGATGCACAGATGAACGCTTGGTTGGCCGCATTTTTCTGGCCTTTCGTGCGTGTTAGTGCATTGGTTTTAGCGGCACCCATTTTCAGCTCACGGCAGACCCCTGTCATGTTTCGTATCGGCTTTGTCCTGGTACTGACATGGGTGTTGATTCCGGTTGTACCCATTTCTCCCGTTGTTGATGCTTTCAGTCATGAATCTTTTGTAATTCTGCTGCAGCAGATTCTAATCGGGATTGTAATGGGCTTTATTCTGCAGATGGTGTTTGCGGCGCTGATTTTTGGCGGGCAAGTAATTGCTTACAGCATGGGGCTTGGTTTTGCTTCCATGATGGATCCTCAAAACGGGGTGCAAGTGCCGGTTGTTTCACAGTTTTACCTGATTCTCGCTACGCTGCTCTTTTTGGTCCTGAATGGCCATTTGGTGTTGATCGAAATATTGGCAGACAGCTTCCATACCTTTCCAGTATCGATGAGTGGAATCAGTCAAAATAGCCTGTCAGAGATTGTCGGATGGGCAAGTCGAATGTTCAGTGCTGGATTATTGATGGCACTACCGGTAATGGCGGCGTTACTGCTAGTCAATTTGGGTATGGGTATTGTGGGTCGCGCCGCACCCCAGCTCAATATTTTTGCGGTTGGTTTCCCCATATCGATCCTGATCGGTTTTGTTTTGATCTGGATTACGCTGCCGGATGTTATGGGCAACTTTACAGAACTGCTGGAGGAGGGGATGGCCCTCATGCAGCGTATTCTCCTGATCGAGAGGTGATGAATGGCTGAGAATGACGACGGTCAGGAGAAGACAGAAGAGCCGACAGCGAAACGACTTGAAGACTCGAAGAAAAAGGGTCAGATAGCCCGTTCCAAAGAATTGAATACCATGGCGATTACGTTGATTGGTGGTATGGCTTTGGTGAGCATGAGTGGCAGTATGAGTGAGGATCTGTCGAATATAATGAGCAGCAGCTTCACTATTCCTCGTGTTGATATGTTTGATCCAATGGCCATGACCCGTCGGCTGGTGAGCAGTATTCAAGATGCCCTGATTATGCTCACGCCGTTCTTTGTCGTGGTGGTGGTGATTGCCATACTCAGTTCAATCGCTTTAGGCGGAATGGCCTTCAGCGGGGAGGCGATGACGCCCAAACTCAGCAAAATGAACCCATTGAAAGGGATGAAACGTCTGTTCTCTGTTAAGGGGTTGGTTGAGTTGGTCAAGGCGATGGCCAAGTTTTTCCTGGTTGGTGGTGCCACGGCATTAGTAATTTGGTTATCGATTGATTCGTTTGTCGGCTTAAGTGGAATGGCTTTGATGCCCGCTGTTAAGGAGTTGGTAAACCTGATTGGCTGGGCCTTTGTATTGATCTCTTCGACGTTGATTTTGGTCGCTGCCGTGGATATACCATTCCAGTTGTGGGACCACCGACGTCAGTTGAAGATGACGCGTCAAGAAGTCCGAGAAGAGATGAAAGATACAGAAGGGCGACCCGAAGTTCGCGGGCGTATCCGCCAGCTTCAGCGTGAAATGGCGACTCGTCGCATGATGGAGGAGGTTCCGAAGGCTGATGTCATTGTTACCAACCCAACCCACTATGCCGTAGCACTGCGTTATAACCAGGCGACTATGATGGCGCCAGTAGTGGTTGCCAAGGGCGTGGAACTGGTGGCTGCCAATATACGACGCATCGGAAGCGAGCACGAAGTGCCCATCATTGAATCGCCGGCTCTTGCCCGAGCGATCTATTTCCATACAGAGTTAGGCGAGGCCATTCCAGCAGGTTTGTACCTTTCGGTAGCCAAGATTCTTGCCTATGTGTTTCAGCTTAAGGCGCATATTCCAGGGAAAAGTAAGAAACCGACTACACCGGATGATCTCCCCATCCCTGATGAACTGAAGGTGCCGGAATAGATGTCACTGGAGATTAAATAATGGATTCAGCAGCAATCCTCAACAGTATGAAAGCCTCCGGTATGCGTGGGCTGGGTGCGCCAATCGTATTGGTGATGCTGTTGGTGATGGTAGTGATCCCGCTGCCTCCACTGGCATTGGATATCTTCTTTACCTTCAATATCGCACTGTCTCTGATTGTGGTTATGGTGGTGGTGTACACCATGCGGCCATTAGAATTCAGCGTGTTTCCGAGTTTGTTGCTGGTTGCCACACTGCTTAGGCTGGCGCTCAATGTAGCCTCGACCCGTGTCGTCTTGCTGGAAGGTCATCAAGGCGGAGATGCGGCGGGTAAGGTGATTGAGGCGTTTGGTGCCTTTGTTATTGGGGGTAACTACGCTGTTGGTCTGGTGGTGTTTGCCATTCTGGTGATTATCAACTTTGTGGTTGTCACCAAAGGCGCTGGACGTGTATCCGAGGTGAGTGCGCGGTTTACCCTGGATGCTATGCCCGGTAAACAGATGGCGATTGATGCGGATCTTAACGCTGGGTTGATTGATCAAGATGAGGCTCGGGCTAGACGAGAAGAGGTTGCGCGTGAGGCTGACTTTTATGGTTCTATGGATGGTGCGAGCAAATTTGTTCGTGGTGATGCGGTAGCCGGTATCCTTATTCTGTTTATCAATATATTGGGTGGCCTTGCCATCGGTATGCTGCAACATGATTTGGACCTCTCAACAGCGTTGCGGTTTTATGCGCTACTCACTATAGGTGATGGTCTGGTAGCCCAGATCCCCTCGCTGCTACTCTCCACCTCAGCCGCAATTATTGTTACCCGTGTGACTTCTTCAGATGAAGATATGGGTAGCCAGATTCTCAGTCAGTTATTCACCAATCCCAAGGCGCTGATAATCACGGCCAGCGTATTGGCCATGATGGGTGTCATCCCGGGTATGCCCAATTTTGCCTTTCTGACGTTGGCTGCATTGGCCGGTGCAGGCGCTTGGTGGATTATGCAGAAACAGACTCTTCAACAGGTGACGGCGACAGTCGAACCAATGCCAGAACCACCGCCTCCACCCGAGCAGAAAGAGCTTACTTGGGACGATGTGCAACCAGTAGATATTATCGGCCTTGAGGTGGGTTATCGCCTCATTCCTTTGGTGGACAAGAATCAGGGCGGGCAGTTGATGAACCGGATCAAGGGGGTTCGGAAAAAGCTTTCCAAGGAGTTGGGATTCCTCATTCAACCAGTGCATATTCGGGATAATCTCGATCTCAGTCCAGGGGGCTATCGTATCTCACTGAATGGTGTGGCGATTGGTGATGCTGAGATCTACCCTGACCGGGAGTTGGCCATCAACCCAGGGCGGGTATTCGGAACGCTTCAAGGTATCGAAACGACTGATCCCGCCTTTGGTCTGGAAGCGGTCTGGATTGAGTCGTCCCAGAGAGATCAGGCGCAGACGTTTGGCTATACCGTTGTTGATGCCAGTACTGTGGTGGCAACCCATTTGAGTGAGATATTGCAATCTCATGCCCATGAACTGATTGGCCACGAAGAAGTCCAGCAGTTGATGGATGTGTTGAGCCGAAGTGCCCCTAAGCTGGTGGAAGATCTAGTGCCGGAGGTGTTGACCTTGGGGCAACTGCTGAAAGTCCTTCAGAACCTCCTTGCTGAGGGTGTGGCAATCCGCGATATCCGCACGATTGCCGAAACATTGGCGGAGTTTGGGACCCAGAGTCAAGACCTCGGCGCTTTAACCGCCAAGACAAGGGTTGCGCTATCCCGATCGATTGTTCAGCAACTCGTTGGCCCTGTTGAAGAAATTCCTGTTGTTGTGCTGGATCCTGGATTGGAACAAATATTGCAGCAGACTATCCAGCCTGGCCAGGATGGCGGTGTTGGTTTTGAACCAGGGTTAGCGGAACAGCTACAGAAAGCACTTGCTGAAACGGCTAACCAGCAAGAAACGGCAGGGCAGGAGAGCATTCTTCTCGTGGCGGCGCCCATCAGGACGTGGATGGCACGCTTCGTGAAGCACAGCATACCGGGTATGAGTGTGCTCTCTTATAACGAGATACCGGACAACCGCAAGATCAAGGTGGTTGCCACGGTGGGCAGGCCAAGTGGAGAAACATGAGGCAGCCGATGCGTAACGATCAGTAGAGATACGCCAACATTTAATTCAATGGCGTTTGATCGAAGTGCCGGCTGCAGGGAATGCAAGGTATGAAGATTAAACGTTTTTTTGCATCTGATATCAGACAAGCGCTGCGACAAGTTCGTGAAGCGCTCGGCTCTGATGCGGTCATCCTTTCTAACAAGAAGGTTGATGGCGGCATTGAACTGGTTGCGGCGATTGATTATGACGCTACAGCCTTTATGCCACAGGCGGAGCCAACACCAGAAACGTCCTATACACCCGCTCAAATAACGCCTAAGTCTTCTCGTACTGAAAGTCCAAGTCATCCAGAAAAGCTGGCTAAGGCATCGGTCTCCTTGTTAAAAGAGCCTGGGATGGTTGAGGCTCCGGTTAAAAAAATCCCTCCGAAAGTTGAGTGGTCACAGGACCCTGTCCTGGTTGAGATGCGTCAAGAGATGAAAGCACTCCGCCGTATGCTGGAAAACGATCTTTCTGGTTTGAGTTGGCGTGAGATGGGTGATCACCGACCTGAGACTCAGGATCTGTTTCGCCGACTGATGTCACTTTCCATCACGCCTGATATCTGTAGCCAATTGGTTGAGAGTGTGACGAATGTTGAGACAGCCGATCAGGCATGGCGAAAGGCTCTTTATTACTTGGCAGCAAAATTGGAAACAGTGAGTGATGATCTTCTCGATCAGGGCGGTATATTTGCTTTAATCGGCCCCACGGGTGTAGGTAAGACCACTACCATTGCCAAACTTGCTGCTCGATTTTCATTGCGCCATGGTAATCGCCAAGTAGCGCTTATCTCTACCGATAATTATCGAATTGGTGCGCAAGAACAGCTCAATACCTATGCGCGAATATTAGATGTCCCGGTTCGTTCAGCCGGCACTCGAGAAGAGTTGGCCGTAGCGCTCAATGCACTGAAAGGAAAACGGTTGATACTGATTGATACGGCGGGCATGAGTCAACGTGATGTCAGGCTGAGTGAACAGCTTTCCTTATTGGATGTCGCTGGTCAGGGCGTTCAGAGTTTCCTGACACTTTCTGCAGCAACGGATTACTCCTCAATGGAACAGGCAATCGCTGCGTTTGGGGCGGCCAAACCGGCTGCTTGCATACTTACCAAGATTGATGAAGCCGGTTCGCTGGGTGGTGCCTTGTCTGCATTGATACATAAATCATTGCCACTGGCCTTCATGACGGACGGACAAAAGGTGCCAGAGGACCTCCATCTTGCACGCTCACATACATTAGTCAGTAAGGCCGTGGCGTGCAGTACCGGAGGAGGGGAGTATTCGGATGAATACTTGGCATTAGCATTGGGAGGGGCGAGGGCAAATGCTCATGGTTGATGCAATAACAGATCAGGCCGCAGGATTGAGACGAATGGTACAACCTACGCCCGTACGAGTAATCGCAGTTACCGGTGGTAAAGGTGGTGTCGGAAAGACCAACGTCTCAGTCAACCTGGCTGTTTCTTTGGCAGATATGGGCCGGCGCGTGATGTTGCTGGATGCCGATTTAGGGCTTGCCAATATCGACGTGGTATTGGGCCTGCACCCCAAATACGATCTCTCTCATGTGCTCAGTGGTGAGCGGACCCTCGAAGAGGTCGTCTTGGAAGGACCCTCTGGTATTCGTGTCGTGCCGGGTGCCTCAGGTGTACAGCAGATGGCTGAGCTGAGTGAGGCTGAACATGCAGGCCTGATACGGGCCTTCAGTGATGTAGGGGGTGACCTGGATTTTCTGATAATCGATACGGCTGCGGGAATCTCTGATACCGTGGTGAGCTTTAGTCGAGCGGCCCAGGAGTTGATTGTTGTGGTTTGTGATGAACCTGCGTCTATTACCGATGCCTACGCAATGATTAAGCTACTTAACCGAGAGTATGGTTTGGATCGTTTTCGTATTCTGGCGAATATGACGCGCACGGTAGAAGAGGGCCGAAACCTTTATAACAAGATGTGTCGGGTCACAGATCAGTATCTGGATGTTATGCTTACTTACATGGGCAGTATCCCTTATGACGAGAATCTGAGAAAGGCTGTAAAAATGCAAAAACCTGTGGTTCAGGCCAATCCGCGCAGCCATATTGCAAAAATATTCAAGAATCTTGCACAGAAGGCCGATAACTGGCCTATACCAGAGGGTGCTAGCGGACACCTGCAATTCTTCGTAGAGCGGCTGATTCAATATACGAGCCACAACGGGGAGATAGGACGGTGAACGGACTGGCTACCTATAATGCGATTCAGGAGATGGACTCCGATACCTTGGTTAATCGGCATGCACCGCTGGTTAAACGTATCGCCTACCATCTTATGAATCGCCTGCCGCCCAATGTACAGGCGGATGATCTAATACAAGCAGGGATGATTGGCCTGCTTGAGGCGAGTCGAAACTATGATCCCAGTCAGGGTGCGAGTTTTGAGACTTATGCCGGGATTCGTATACGCGGCGCGATGCTGGATGAGATCCGTCGCAGTGATTGGACGCCTCGATCAGTGCACAGGAAGGCACGCATGGTGGCAGATGCCATGCGCTCGATTGAGAACGAGCAAGGGCGTGATGCGCGGGATGTGGAAGTGGCAGAGGTCCTGGATATGAGTTTGGTCCAGTATCATCGCATCTTGCAAGATGCATCCGGTTGCCGGATTTTTAGTATAGAGGAGTTGCAGTCAGTTGGAGAGCTTCCCTATGAAGGCGGTAACAGTGACATCAGCGGACCGTTTGATGGAATGCAGAAGGATGCCTTCAAAAAGGCATTAGCTGAAGCCATAGCAGGTTTGCCAGAGAGGGAACGTTTGGTTATTGCTCTCTACTATGACGAAGAGATGAATTTGAGGGAGATAGGTCAGGTGCTCGGGGTGAGTGAGTCGAGAGTCTGTCAGATACACAGCCAGGCAACATTGCGATTGCGCTCCCGCCTGGCAGATTGGTTGTCCGATACAGATCCAGTCTGATCGGTTTATGTGTGTGAGTAACGGCATCGAGTTTGGAGGTTGCCTTGAATAAAAACATGAAGATTCTCGTTGTGGACGATTTTTCCACGATGCGGAGGATTATTAAAAATCTACTTCGGGATCTCGGGTTTACCAATACGCATGAAGCAGATGATGGTAATACCGCGCTGCCGATGCTGCAGTCTGGTAATTATGATTTCCTGGTGACGGACTGGAATATGCCCGGTATGACGGGGATTGATTTGCTAAAAGCAGTTAGGGCCGATGCTAATCTGGTGAAGCTGCCGGTGTTGATGGTAACTGCCGAATCCAAACGCGAGCAGATCATCGAAGCAGCCCAGGCTGGCGTCAATGGATATGTGGTCAAGCCGTTTACCGCGGTTACCCTTGAAGAGAAGATCAATAAGATATTTGAACGTGTTGGGGGCTAACTGTCAGCATGAACAATCCAGCAGGAGATTGAGCATGGATAGTGATGAGCGGTTAGCCTTGGCCGAAGAGTTGGTTACTCAACTTAAGGCAGGTAACGAAGCAGAATCATCGTCTATTATCTCGAAGCTTTCAGATTGCATAGAGAGTGAACTCTTTGTCGAAGTAGGTAGACTGACGCGAGAGTTACACGAGGCGATTAATGAATTCTTGATTGATCCACGAATCAACGAGATGGCGCAAGTCGATATTCCGGATGCCAGTGAGCGACTCTCTTATGTCATCACCATGACGGAGAAATCGGCAAATACAACGCTTGGCGCTGTTGAGGCTGGATTGCCATTAGCCGATGATCTGGGTGAAAAAGCCAGAGATATCTCAGCAAAATGGGAGCAGTTCTGTAACCGGGAGCTCTCAGTCGATGATTTCAGAGTACTCAGTAAAGAGTTGGCGAACTTTCTCGCTTTAACGACGGAGCGATCCAAACAGCTTCATAGCCATATGACGGATGTCCTGATGGCACAGGATTTTCAGGATTTGACCGGGCAGATTATTCGCCAAGTCATCACGCTAGTACATGATGTCGAAGATAAGTTAGTGCAGCTGGTCAGGATATCCGGCTCAAAATTGCCAGAAAAACAAAAAGATGCGCATAAATTGGAAGGCCCAATCATCCCTGGGATTGACCAAGGTAACACGGTCAGTGGACAGGATGATGTGGACGATTTGCTTTCCAGTCTGGGCTTTTAGAGGTGTCAGTACATGGCCATTGATTTAGATGACGAGATCCTTCAGGACTTCCTGGTAGAAGCAGGAGAAATTCTGGAGCAGCTGAGCGAACAGCTTGTTGATCTAGAGCAGCGCCCGGATGATTTTGATCTGCTAAACGCGGTGTTTCGAGGATTTCATACGATCAAGGGAGGCGCCGGTTTCCTAAGTATCGATCCGCTGGTCAATGTGTGCCATGTCTCTGAAGATGTGTTTAATGTACTGCGACAGGGGCAGCGCAACGTCGATGCTGTTCTAATGGATGCGGTTCTGCAAGTGCTGGATGTTGTGAATGAGATGTTCGCCCTGGTGCAGTCGGGTGAAGAGCCCGAAGAGGCCAGTCCCGAATTGCTCGAAACCCTTGCGCGGTTGGCGATTCCCGAGAGCGAGAGTGTAGGGGAAGAGGCCCCTGACACTGAGGTCGCTGAAGTGGAAGAGGTGATGGCTGAAACAGAGCAGGCCGCATCCACTCAAGCGATTCAGGATCCTGCGCTCGGCGGTGGTGACGAGATCACGGAAGACGAGTTTGAGGCGTTACTTGATCAACTCCATGGAACCGGTAAACATGCCGGTGTTCCCGCGGAGCCGGCTGTAACTCCTGCGGCAGCCCAGACGAAACCCGCTCCTTCAGCCAGTGATGAAATTACCGAAGACGAGTTTGAGAATCTGCTTGATCAGCTACATGGAAAGGGGCAATTTGGTGGTGCTCCTGCTCTAGGTGATGCACCGTCTTCTAAAGAAACGGTCAAAGCCGCTTCGAAGCCGCCTGCTAAAAAACCTTCGTCGGATGAAATTACCGAAGAAGAGTTTGATGCACTCCTTGATGAATTACACGGTAAAGGTCAGTTTGGTGTAGTCAATAATGGGGCATCCGCTCCATCCCAGACTGCTGAGAAAAAACCTGTCGCCGCTCCCAAGAAGGCCGCACCTGCTGCGGCAAAAGCAAAGCCCGAAGCAACTATTAAGCGCCCAGCGCCGGCAAAAGAGGAAGACGACAAAAAACAGGCCCTAGCCCGTAAAGCCGCACCCCAGGCAGAAACCACCATTCGGGTCGATACGGCTCGGTTGGATGAGATCATGAACATGGTGGGTGAATTGGTGCTGGTCAGGAATCGTCTCGAAACCCTCAAGGCAAAATTGGGTGACGAAGAGGTAGCGACAGCGGTAGCCAACCTGGATGTGGTGACATCGGATCTGCAAAATTCTGTTATGAAGACCCGCATGCAGCCGGTGAAAAAGGTGTTCGGGCGATTCCCTCGTGTTGTTCGAGACCTGGCAAGGAGCTTGAAGAAAGAGATTGATTTGGAACTGCACGGAGAGGATACCGATCTGGATAAGAACCTGGTCGAAGCGTTATCTGATCCGATGGTGCATTTAGTCCGTAATGCAGTTGATCATGGTATTGAGAGTCCCGATGAACGAGAAGCCGCTGGAAAGCCTCGCAAGGGTACGGTTGTACTCTCTGCGGCGCAGGCGGGTGACCATATACTCTTAACCATCGCGGACGATGGTAAGGGGATGGACCCGGACGTATTGCGCCGCAAGGCCGTAGAAAAAGGCATGATGGACGAAGAGGCCGCCGCCCGTCTGGATGATAAAGATTGCTATAACCTGATTTTTGCGGCTGGTTTTTCGACCAAGACTGAAATTTCCGATGTCTCCGGACGTGGTGTCGGTATGGATGTGGTCAAGACCCGTATTGCCCAGATGAATGGTCAGGTGGAAATTGATTCTGAATATGGTAAAGGCAGTCTGATTACCATCAAACTCCCTCTGACGCTGGCGATTCTACCGACATTGATGGTTGTTTTGGGTTCCCAGCCGTTTGCACTGCCTTTAGCGAGTGTGGTGGAAATATTCAATCTCGACCTTCGGCGTACCCATATAGTTGATGGTCAACTCACGATCATGGTTCGTGAGCGTGCATTACCACTCTTTTACCTGCATAAATGGTTGGTTCCAAAAGCAACACGGGAAAATAGAGAAGCCGTCGGTCATGTGGTAGTGGTGACTGTTGGTAATGCCCAGGTAGGCTTGGTTGTCGATCATCTGATTGGGCAGGAAGAGGTGGTGATTAAACCATTAGGTGCCCTGCTTCAGGGGCTCGACGGCATGGCAGGGGCGACGATCACGGGCGATGGTAATATCGCTTTGATTCTGGATATCCCGGGGCTAATGCGAAAATATGCGCGTCGCTAAGCTGACAACTATTGGTGCCAAGAAAACAGCAGGTATTCTGGAAGCAATTCGATCCTGTCATGGTCCCTGTTGGATTACGCTCTGATGGTTGCTTCTAAGGTTCGTGTACTGGTTGTTGATGACTCATCTTTCTTTCGAAGAAGGATTGCTGAGGCTCTGGGTAAGGATCCGGGGATTGAAGTCGTTGGTTTTGCTGGCGATGGCCAGAGTGCAATAACTGAAGCGCGCCGGTTGAAGCCGGATGTTATTACCATGGATGTGGAGATGCCAGTGTTGGATGGCATTAGCGCGGTGAAGCGTATCGTGATGGAAAATCCCATACCCATTCTTATGTTCTCCTCCCTGACTCATGAAGGGGCACGCGCAACACTGGATGCCTTGGAGGCCGGTGCGGTTGATTTTCTACCCAAGCAGTTTGATGAAGGGCGCGGCCGTGATGCGGCTAGCCAACTCGCGCGTAGAGTGCTGGCAATTGGTTCACGCGGGGTTATGCGTCGACTGGGAACCATTATCAGACCACAGCCTGCGGTAAGAGATCTTCCGCGAAACGTAGCACCCGTATCCAGAAAGGGTACTCATAAACTGGTAGCGATTGGTGCCTCTACAGGGGGGCCGGTTGCTATACAGACGTTATTGACAGGACTGCCTGAAAATTTCCCTTTACCCATCATTCTCGTGGTGCACATGCCGGCCAGTTTTACCCCAGCCTATGCAGAGCGCCTCGATTCACAGTGCGCCATTCATGTAAAAGAGGCGGCCGATGGTGATCTGCTGCAAGCCGGTAGTGCCTATCTTGCTCCAGGAGGGAAACAGATGGTGTTTGAACAGCGCGGTGATGGGCTTGTTGTGCGAATTAGGGAGAGTACTTCCGATCAGACATATAGGCCCTGCGTCGACGTCAGCTTTGGATCATTAGCTCGACTAGTACCGGGAAGAATCCTGGCGATTATTCTTACTGGCATGGGTGCTGATGGAAAACAGGCGGCCCGTGCACTCAAGGAAGGGGGATCAACCGTGTGGTCGCAGAGTGAAGAGAGCTGCGTGGTCTTTGGTATGCCTCAAGCCGTCGAGAAGGCCGGACTGTCTGATCGGGTGATATCGCTCAGCGATATGGGTCCCTGTTTAATCAAGGCGGTGTAGTGTGGACTATTTAAGCCTTGTTGGTGTCATTATCGCTTTAGGTGCCATTCTTGGCGGTAACGCGTTGGAAGGCGGTGATATCGGTGCGCTGGCGAATGGTCCGGCGCTGGTGATTGTCTTTGGCGGCACTGTAGGTGCCATCATGTTACAGACACCGATGTCTGTTTTTGTCCACTCTCTGCGTTCAGCGGGAAGTGTCTTTAGGCCCTCGCGGCAGGTGTTGCAGCCGACGATTAAGAAATTGATCGACTGGAGTAACATTGCCAGGAAAGAGGGCCTGCTTGGTCTGGAAGAGATCGCAGAAAAAGAACCTGATCTGTTTATCCGCAAAGGGATGCAGTTGCTGGTGGATGGTAGTGAGCCTGAGGTCATACGTAACATCTTGGAAGTTGAGATAGAGACGCGTGAACACCATGATTTGCAGGCGGCTAAGGTATTTGAAGGTATGGGTGGCTATTCGCCTACTATCGGTATTATTGGTGCTGTCATGGGGTTAATTCACGTCATGCAGAATCTGGCTGATCCGAGCAAATTGGGCAGCGGTATTGCCACTGCCTTTGTGGCGACGATCTATGGTGTTGGCCTGGCTAATCTTTTTCTGTTGCCATTTGGCAATAAACTAAAAGCTCTCGCACTGAGCCGTTCCCAATACAGGGAGATGGTGATTGAAGGCATAGTCTCAATTGCAGAAGGTGAAAATCCCCGTAATATTGAATCGAAACTGCAAGGATATCTGACCTGATGGCACGCAGAAGGCGCAGAGTTGAAGAGCATGATAACCACGAACGGTGGTTGGTCTCTTATGCTGACTTCATTACGCTGTTATTTGCCTTCTTTGTTGTCATGTATTCCATATCATCTGTTAATGATGGGAAGTACCGTGTGCTTTCCAATACCCTGACGGAAGCCTTTGTTACCACTGCCCGCAGCCTTGAACCGATACAAATTGGTGAAGAGGTACGCTCTATTGAGCCGCAGGTAGGTGACCTCATAATTTCTGATTCATCTAAGCCGGAATTGCTACCCAATGACCCCTTGGCTGATGAGAGTGAGGGCAACTCAGTCGTCGACACAAAGACGCTGGATGCAGTAAAAAGTGATCTTGCAACATCACTTTCAGAATACTCTGATCAGGGATTGGTGAATGTCACACGCACAGATCGTGGTATAGAAGTTGAGATGAAGAGCAGTATGCTCTTTGAAAGCGGCAGTGCCCGACTTTCAAGAGATGCACTGAAGGCTTTGCGAAAGGTAATACTGATCGTTAAACCTTTAGCCAACCTGATCAATGTAGAGGGGCATACTGATAATGTCCCGATCAGTACCATCAGCTTTCCATCAAACTGGGAACTTTCTGCAGCACGTTCCGCCAGCGTGGTTCACTACTTCGCCAAACTGGGCGTTGATTCAGGTCGTATGGCTGCAATTGGATATGGTGAACATCGACCACTCTCCAGCAATGATACGGTTGACGGACGCAAGAATAACCGTCGGGTCAACTTGCTGATTATGGCGCAGCAGACAAACGTAGGATCAGATTCTTCAAGCGAATTCCAACCCGGCGGTTCACAATGAAGGTCTGGACGATCGCCAATCAGAAAGGCGGGGTCGGCAAGACCACAACAGCCGTCAGTTTGGGGGGATTGCTGGCCGTATGGGGATTCCGTACTCTGCTCGTTGATATTGATCCGCATGGCTCACTGACCAGTTACTTTCGCTATGACCCGGACGCGATTGAGGAGAGTACCTACAGCCTGTTTAAGGCGGTCGCCGACAAAAAACCGATTGATCCATCGACATTACTTTATAAGACCGGTACCGAAGGGTTAGTGCTACTGCCTGCTTCGGTCGCACTCGCGACGCTGGATCGTCAGGCTGGGCGAATGGACGGCATGGGCTTGGTGCTCAAGCGTGCCTTTGACCGATTGGCTGATCAGTTTGATTATGTCTTGATTGATTGCCCACCTATGTTGGGTGTGTTAATGGTCAATGCGCTGGCGGCATGTGAAAGGCTAATTATTCCCGTACAGACTGAATTTCTCGCTCTTAAAGGGCTTGAACGGATGTTGCACACGTTAAAAATGGTACTCAAGGCAAGAACAACACCCCTTCCCTATACCATTGTCCCTACCATGTATGATCGTCGTACCCGAGCTTCAGTGGATAGCCTTCGTGTGCTTAGGGAGACCTATCGAGAACAGGTTTGGAGTGGAGTCATACCGATTGATACAGAGTTCAGGGAGGCCAGTAAGGTTGGCTTACCCCCGGCAATAGCCGACCCGCGCGGGAAAGGGGTTGCGGCTTATACCGCGCTCCTGGAGTCTTTGCAGAGTGATCAGAATGCCCTGCCAATCACAGGGATCGCGCGATGACCCATGATCCGAAAAAGCCCAAAGAGGTTCTGCATGCGCCAGAACAAGCCATAGACAGCTACCTGGCTGCTCTTCTGAGTGAGGTTGATGAGTATTGTGAGGTGGCGCAGCCAGTTGCCGTTGCGCCTGTAGCCACAAAGCCCAGGTTGGCTGAGGTGGTGGAGCTTCGGCGAGGTATTCAGGCTGAACCGGCTGTTGAGGTGTCGACAGTCACTATAGAAATAACGCAAACGGCCGATAAGCCTTTAGAACAGCCTCAGGAGGCGCTGGATACACCAACGGAGATTGTCCCTGAGTGGGCTGGACAACCGTTTCAGACGCTACCATTTAAGGTTAGGGGCATGAATCTGGTGGTACCGTTGACAGCCCTCAGTAGTATCACTGAATGGAATCAGGATCTTACTCAGATGCCCGGGCAGCCCGATTGGTATTTGGGAATCTTGATGCATCGGAATCAGCGTGTAGTGGTGGTGGATACCGCCCAGTTGATCATGCCAGAACGGCTCGAGCGTGCCTCGGAAAAGCGTCAACGGGGCAGTCATATCCTGATTATTGGGGATGGCCGCTTCGGATTGGCCTGTGACAGCTTGCAAAGTCCGTTGCTGTTGAACAGAGACCAGGTACGCTGGCGAAGAGGTGAAGGTTACCGGCCGTGGATGGCAGGTACAGTAATTGACCATCTCAGCGTCCTGCTCAATGTGGATGCTATGCTGGAGATGATTGGGCATAAATAGTGCCTTGGATACGATCCTCCCCGGTCAGAGATGGAAAATAGACATATAATTCAGGTAAAACAGAGGTAGTGCTATGACGACTCGCGTTGCCGAGGGTTCAGCAAATGATCCAGTATATCAACTGGTCACATTCCGACTGGAAGATGAGACCTATGGTATTAATGTGATGCATGTGCAGGAGGTATTACGGGTTACTGAGATTGCCCCTGTACCGGGTGCACCTCCCTATGTGTTGGGTATTATCAACTTGCGTGGTAATGTGGTTACAGTTATCGACACGCGTAGTCGCTTCGGCCTTCCGCCCGGAGATATCGACGAAGCCAGTAGGGTCGTCATTATCGAGTCAGAGATGCAGGTGGTTGGTATTCTGGTTGATAGTGTGGCCGAGGTGGTTGAGCTTAAAGGCTCCGAAATCGATTCAGCGCCGAATGTAGGCAATGAAGAGAGTTCTAAGTTTATCCAGGGCGTTGCTACCAGTGATAATAATCTGCTGATTGTCGTAGATCTGAATAAGCTGTTGAGTGAAGAGGAGTGGGATCAGGTCGGAATGTTCTGATCTGCTCTAAGACCAGGAGGTCGAATATGCCCGAAATCAGTCAGCCAACACCGATAAAGCCAACATGGCCGGTAAGGCGAGATGATCCTAAGCGTAAGCGCCCTGAGTCGGAACAAGACAAGAAAAAGAAAAAGGTGGAGTCACCGAAGCCGGAGCGCGATGGCGATGACAATCACCCTCGAATAGACGATTACGCCTAATATAACTTTATGGAAAATGTATTGCTGGTTTCTCTCTTTGTGGCAGCTGTAGCTATCGTGGGGCTAATTGGCATTGCACTACGCTTAAAAAGCTATTCCAAAAGGTTATCCGATGCTGAACTTCAAATCCATTCCCTTACTGAAAACCTGAATGCGCTTTGCTCCGGTGCTGTAGGTGTTGATCAGCGGGTCAGCACTCTGGAAAGGACCGGCCGAGATTTAGCGCATCGTCAAGAATCCATTGAATCACAGCAACAAGATCGCCCTTATGGTGAGGCCATTCAGCTTGTCCAGCAGGGGGCCACTGCATCGCGTTTGGTGGAAGAGTTGGGGTTGAGTCGTAGTGAAGCCGATCTTGTCGTTATGCTGCATGGCACAAAATCACTTTGAAGTGCTGACTGGAAGAGAGAGAATACGTACGATTTTTTTTCTCTGTGAACCAGTCGTACTACTAAATGCCAAGGCGTTCCCGAAGGATTGGGAGGTCATCGAGAGTTGTTTTGGGATTGCTGTATCGGTTTGATAATAAAGCGCCTTTTCTCCCCGTTTACCCCTTGTTTCCTCATCTCTTTATGTCCAGACTTTCAATCGAGAGGGCGAATACCGGGATGATTGAAGAGGTGACGTCATGGGCAGATTAAACAGATTAAATCACATTGGTTCACAGACTTTGGCCGGCTTGGTGTTGCTGGCAACGGCATCGACAACTACCATGGGTACGACGCAAAACTTTGAATCGATCACGGCTGGATATGGATACCCTGCCACAACCTCATATCTGCAAGAGCGTGCAGTCGCTGAGAGCAACCCGAAGATTGCGAAGCTACCAAAGTGCACACCTGGATTCAGTTGCAAAGCACCCAAAAATGAAGCTGCACGCGTCAGCAGACGGGAAGCATTGCAATTTGCGTTATTGCTAGGTGCTGGTAATTCACGCTGATCCCGACTACGCAAACTGCTCCCTGCCTCTTTACCAGGGTTTGTCGCTTACTTAGCGCATAAACCCTGGTGATCACACTGACCAAAGATAAATTCAGGTAACATTCCTCTGAATCCCTACCAACTACCACAAAACTGAAGTGGCTTATAACTGCCGCTGAATCCTCTTCTTCTGATAGACTTAGTGCCAGTCACCATCAATTCTCGGTGTCAGGTGTTGTTGCATCCAATGGGCAGAATAGCAGCAGGGAAGGAGTATTCTCATGTTTCAAAAATACACGTTACGTCTACTGACTATAAGTGCACTGGTTGCACTAAGTGGTCTAGTGCAAGCGGATTGGAAGGATTGGTTGAAGTCGGCCAAAGAGGCGGTTGAGAAGTCCGACACCCCGGCTGTCTCACAGGTGCTGACCAATGATCAGGTCATAAAGGGACTAAAAGAGGCGCTGAGTGTGGGCACTGAGAAGGCGATAGAGATCCTCGGTCGTGACGGCGGTTACTTGAATGATGCCCAGGTAAAAATCCCCCTGCCTGATGGATTAAAGAGTGTTTCAAAAGGACTTCGTGCAATTGGTCAGGATGAGTTGGTCGATGAATTTGTTACAACCATCAATAGGGCGGCTGAGCAAGCGGTACCTGAGACGCTCTCTATCTTTGGAGATACCATCCGCGAGATGAGTCTGGAAGATGCCAAGGGTATTCTGAATGGCACCGATACTGCGGCCACGGATTATTTCAAGAGCAAGGGCAGTAACAGGATCAGTGCGGCTATTCTGCCTATTGTACAGCGGGCGACAAAACAGGTTGGTGTGACGTCATCCTATAAAGAGATGGTGGGCAAAGTTGGTTTCCTGGGCTCTTATGTGGATATGGATTCACTGGATCTGGATAAGTATGTCACCGCCAAAGCGATGGACGGTTTGTTCCTGAAACTGGCTGAGCAAGAGCAACTGATTCGCAAAGACCCCGTGGCCCGTACTACAGAAATACTTAAAACGGTGTTTGGTAGCGTGAGCCGATGATTGATGCCCGGATACCTGTACTTGGATTTGCCGCCTTCAGTGGTACCGGGAAGACGACACTGCTAAAACAGCTGCTGCCTTTATTGCGCCAGCAGGGACTGCGTATCGGTATGATTAAACACACCCACCATGATTTTGATATCGATCAGCCGGGAAAAGATAGTTATGAATTGCGCAAGGCGGGCGCCAGCGAGATGTTGGTCGCTTCTGGCCGTCGATGGGCATTAATGGTGGAGACGGAAGGGAGCGGTGACCCGATACTTCAGGATATGTTGAAACGATTGGATCAATCCAAGCTTGATCTGATTTTAGTCGAAGGCTTTAAACATGAGCGATTCCCAAAGATTGAACTGCATCGCTCAAATCTGAATAAGCCCCGGCTCTATCCTGATGACGCCTCAATAATCGCGTTTGCAACGGATAATCAGTCCGAACTGCAGACAGTAATACCGCAATTGGATCTGAATGATTGTTCTGCAATTGCCGGATTTATACTGGATTGGTTAAAACAGAGTAACTTCGCTGCTGAGCATCGATTATAGAGAGAGCGCTACACTCTTGATCTGGGCATAGACTTGCATGCCGGGCTTGAGGTCGAGGTTGGCTTGTGATTTTTGCGTAATACGGGCCAGCAGTGGAACGCCACCCAAATCCAGTTTTACGATCATGCGTCCCCGGCCATGGGCGGACATTTCAATCACGGTAACCGGTAGTACATTGAGGATGCTGGTAGGGCCCGGTGGATCAAGCGTCAGACTCACATCTTTGGCATGGATACGGATTCGTACACGCTCACCCACAGGCAGATCAATCCAGCTAACAGTCAGCTCATTTCCAGCAAATCCTACCCGGGTTAGGTGATAGGTCTCATCGTGCTGAAGAATCTGGGTATCGAAAAGTGCACCGGCTTCTTCATTTCGTGCAATAGGTAGATCGACGCGTGCCAGCATCTCCGATAGCGGGCCAGCCGCGAGTACTTCTCCATGCTCAATCAGCAACAGGTGATCGGCAATGCGAGCCACTTCATCAAGGTCGTGGGAGACGTAGATGATCGGAATATTTGATTCGGTATGCAGACGTTCCAGATAGGGCAGGATCTCTTTTTTATGTCCACGATCCAAAGCCGCCATGGGTTCATCCATCAGCAGCAGGCGGGGATGATTCAGTAACGCCCGACCGATCGCGACACGCTGCTTCTCGCCGCCAGAGAGTTGAGCAGGGTAACGATCCAGTAATGGAATAATATCCAATAACTTGACTACCTGATCAAAATCACCATGGCGCTGCTCGACGGGTGTTCGTTTAAAACCGAAAAGGAGATTGCCGGATACTTTCAGATGGGGAAACAGTTGGCCTTCCTGAAAGACATAGCCAATGTCTCGCTTATGGGGGGGTAGGTAAAAGCCCCGCTCGCTGTCATGCCAGCACTCTCCGGCCAGTGAAAGATAGGCCTCGCCGGCCTGCTCCAAGCCTGCAATACAGCGCAGTAGTGAAGTTTTGCCACATCCAGAACGACCAAACAGGGCCGTTACCCCTGCAATCGGTATCTCACCACAGGTATTGAGTGTGAAAGTGCCTAGCGACATCTTGAAGCGAAAATCGAGTGCGTTGTTCATCGCTGCTCCCGATGCAGGAAGTGCGTACCGTTCATTCGATAGACGAGATAGAGGATCAGGAATGAAAACAGCAACAATCCCGCAGAGAGCAAATGGGCCTGTCCGTAGGCGAGCGATTCGACATGATCATAAATGGCTATTGAGAGTACCTGAGTCTCTCCTGGAATATTGCCGCCGATCATCAGTACCACACCAAATTCCCCCAGTGTATGAGCAAAACCGAGGGTAGAGGCGGTGATGAGTCCGGGGCGAGCCAGTGGCAATACCACCGTAAAAAAACAGTTCAGTGGTGAAGCCCGCAATGTGGCAGCGGCCTCAAGCGTACGACGGTCAATCGCTGCAAAGGCGTTTTGTAGCGGTTGGACTACAAACGGCATGGAGTAGAGTACAGAGCCGATCACCAGTCCGGTGAAGGTGAACGCCAGACCCTTACCGCCCATTGCCTGCCAAAAGCCTCCAATAAACCCACTTGGAGAGAGTGCAATCAGCAAATAGAAACCGAGTACCGTAGGGGGTAGGACAAGCGGCAGTGCAATCAGGGTCTCGACGAGGGTGCGAATGCGGGATTTTGAACGGGCCAGCCACCAGGCCAGTGGAATGCCAACCATCAGCAGTAATAGTGTCGAGATCATGGCGAGTCGCAACGTCACCCAGAGTGCTGACAGATCATCCGGCCCCATCATTCTTTGGCCGCTTCCAGCAGATAGCCACTCTCCCGCAAGATCTGTTCAGCAGCAGGTCCTTTGATAAAATCAAAAAATCTCTCTGCAGCCTTCTTATTGGCCGAGCGCTTCAGAATAATACCCTGTTGCAGGATCGGTTGATGATGTTGCGCTGGTATAACCCAGTACTGTGCCGGATCGATCTTTGCCTGGATGAGTTGGGAGAGCGCAACGAAGCCGATATCTGCATTGCCCGTGGCGACAAACTGAAAGGTCTGCCCAATATTTTCGCCTCGCGCGGCGTCGTTCACGAGCGCATCCCAGAGGCCTAATTGTTTCAATGTCTCCATGGCGGCTATGCCATAGGGCGCCGTCTTGGGGTTGCCAATCGCCAGGCGTCTGAACTGATGATTCTCAAGACGTTTTTGTGCCAAGCCGTGGTTGGCCGGGTCTGGAGCCCAGAGTGCCAATTGGCCAACAGCGTAGGTAAAACGGCTGCCGGGTAAATTGAGGCCTTCTTGCTCCAGCGCAATAGGCCGTGCCGCATCAGCGGAGAGAAACAGGTCGTAAGGCGCGCCGTGGCGGATCTGCGCATAGAGCTTACCGCTGGAAGCGGCACTGATGCGCAAATGATGTCCTGTTGCTTTTTCGAATGCGGGTGCAATCCGTTTTAAGGTGTCACTGAAATTGCTTGCCGTGGCCACACTGAGGGTTGCTGCAAAGGCGAGATGGCCGGTAAGCAGCAGAAATAGTCCAGAGAAAAAAGAGGTGAATCGCATAGCTGATCCGTCTTAGGTTTCCGTTATTGTACTGAAGAAGGGATAATTCGCCTATCATAGCCCCTAAAGGGTACTCAAATTGGAGGTTGAATGGATTTACGCGAGCAGCTGGTTCAGTACTACCAGTGGTTAAGGCAGTACGGTAACAACGATTCACACAGCGGTAACGCCTCAGTCAGAGCGGGTGATCGGTTCTGGGTGACACCTACGGGTTCCTGTGCAGATACCCTGACTGTCGATGATCTGGTTGCCTGTTCCGTACAAGATGGATGCGGCGTAGGGGCCTCTTTGGATGGACCGCTACACCAGCAGATCTATCAGCAAAATCCGGCGGCCACTGCAGTTTTACACAGTCATGGACCTTACAGTGTGGCCGCAACGCTCAATGGAGAGTCTTTCATGCCGCTGGATTTCGAAGGCCAGCTCTACTTTCCTGAGGTTCCTGTGATCACCATACCCTATGCTGACTATGTGGCGCAGGCTCCGGCAGCGGTTGCTACCATGCTGAGGAATCACCGCATCACAGTCGTACGCGGACATGGTGTCTATGCGGTTGGAGAGACGCTGAATCTGGCCTACAAATGGACCTGTTCATTGGAGCTTTCTGCTAAAACAGCCTTTATTGCCCGCCAGATGGGAACCGTCTAAATCAGGACTAAGTGTCGGGATTGAGTTATGTGCCAGCTATTGGGAATGAACTGCAATGTACCAACGGATATCTGCTTCTCTTTTGAAGGTTTTGCCAAAAGAGGGGGAGAGACCGACGAGCACAAAGATGGTTGGGGTATCTCTTTCTTTGAGGGAAAGGGGTGCCGTACGTTTATGGATGTTCAACCTTCGGCCCATTCAGTAGTATCCGATCTGGTTAAACGCTATCCAATCCATTCGATGAATGTGATTGCCCATATTCGTAAAGCGAGTGTGGGTGCGGTAAAGCTGGAAAACACCCATCCCTTCAATCGAGAGCTCTGGGGTGAGTATTGGGTGTTTGCCCATAATGGCGATCTGTTTGGCTATGATCCGATATTAACGGGCTGTTATAGGCCTGTAGGTACAACCGATAGCGAACGGGCCTTCTGTGTCATTCTGGAGCATCTGAGGGCACGTTTTACAGAACGGCCTCCTATAGAAAAGATCTGCAGTGCTATACGAGAGAAAGCGCAAGAGATCGCACAAGAGGGTACATTTAATTTCCTGCTGTCAAATGGCGAAATAATGATCGCACACTGTAGTACAGAGTTGCATTATCTGATTAGACAACATCCTTTTGACACGGCCGTACTAAAAGATCTGGATGTTACTGTTGATTTTCAACAGGTCACCACGCCGAGCGATTGTGTTGCAGTGATTGCAACGGAGCCACTGACCGAGAATGAAACATGGATAAAGATCGAACCCGGTCAATGCATGGTATTTCGTAATGGAAGTGTGGCGGAATGTTATAAAGACTAGAGTCAAGTAAGAGGAGTGATTGATGGGTATCTCACTACAGGACCAGCTACTCAAGGCCGGCCTGGTGGACAAGAAAAAGGCCAACCAGGTTCGCAAAGAGAAGAAGAAGCAGACCAAGCAGGAACAAAAGGGGCATGGTAAATCTGCCGATGAGGTAAAACGTTCTGCTAAAGAGGCGCAGAAGGCTCAGGCAGAGCGGGATCGGCAACTCAATCTTCAGCGTAAAGCAGAGGCCGATAAGCGCGCACTACAGGCACAGATAAGACAACTGATCGAAATGAACCAGATCAACACTGACGAGGGTGAGATCGCTTATAGCTTTACTGACGGAAATAAAATCAAAAAACTCTATGTAACAGAAAAAATCCAGTCACAGCTTAGCAAAGGACAAGTTGCCATTGCGCGGTTTGGCGATGGCTATGCCCTGGTACCCAATGGTGTAGCAGAAAAGATCAAGCAACGAGATCAGCATGTGATTATCTTTATCAGTGATACCCCCCAGGTCTCGGAAGAAGATGATCCCTATGCTGATTTTCAGGTGCCAGATGATTTGATGTGGTAGAGGGTTGTTAATCTGCAGCGTATTGTGAAGTGATCCATGTTAAATGCTCTGCGAAGATTTTTAATTGAAAAATTATTACACAATGAATATAGAAACAGTTCATCATAAATTTGAACTGGATATCACCATCCAGCCAGGCGATATCGATCAACTCGGACATGTGAATAACATAGTCTACCTGCGATGGGTTCAAGAGGCCGCAATTGCCCATTGGTCAGTGCTGGCAACAGAGCGTGAAAAGCAACGGTATTTATGGGTGGTTGCCAAGCACGAGATCGAGTATAAGCGTCCCGCTTTTACAAAGGATGAGGTGATAGCGGTTACCTGGGTGGGCAAGGCTGTTCACCGTACTTTTGAGAGGCATACAGAGTTACTCAGGAAGAGTGACGGAAAAGTACTCGCCAAGGCATTAACGCTGTGGTGTCCAATAGACGCCAAAACAATGCAGCCGACGGATGTTGATGAAGCTATCCATGCAAGGTTCTCAACCCAATAGTTTTTAAAAGGCATTAAAAAGCCAAACCATCGCTGGTTTGGCTTTTTCGCTTACTGGTTATTAATGCATTATGACATCAGCGTTTTAGCCTGTTCAGGCCAGGTGGATGTGTCATAGCGATTGTAACGCTCATCAATACCAACCAGAAGCCGTTTAAGACCTTCGGCACCCAGTGCTACCAGTTGCTCGTAGCGGGTGATTCCTGACAAGTTCAGAACTTTCGCAATTTTTGGGCCTATGCCTTTGATGGCTGTTAGATCATCCTGTGCATCATTGGCTGCGGTCTGAGCTGGTTTAGCCGTTTCAGCTTGTGCTGTTTCTACTGCAACCGGTTGAGCAGGCGCTACATCATTGAGCGTGCGTTTTACATAGCTTCCAGGTGCGTTTTCAATAATGGTCATTCCGCGGTCGCCAGGATTGCGCGCCGCAACTTCTTCAGAATCGAATACTTTCACCCAACGATCCCACTCAGGCCACCATGAGCCTTCATTGACTGCTGCCTCTGCGGCCCAAATTTCTGGATCTGCTGGTAACTCATCCGTCACGCGATAACCATATTTGCCTGCAGCAGGTGGGTTGATAATGCCGGCAATATGGCCAGAGCCACCCAAAATGAAGCGTACATCACCAGAGAAGAGTTTGGCGCCAGAGTAGGTCGATTTCCAAGGTGCGATATGGTCTTCTATAGCTGAAACAAAGCAGACCGGGATGTCGACCTTAGAGATGTCGATAGAGACGCCATCAATGGTGACACCACCGGGCTTACACAGATTATTCTCAAGATAGAGATTGCGCAGATACCAAGCGTGCATCTTGGCAGGCATGCGGGTGGAATCCGAGTTCCAGTAGAGTAAATCAAACGGACGCGGATCATTGCCCAGAAGATAGTTATTGATATAGAAAGACCAGATCAGATCATTGGCACGCATCAGGTTGAAGGTGCCTGCCATCTGGCTCCCATCAAGATAGCCACTTTCGCCCATCTTTTTCTCTAGACCACAGATCTGCTCTTCATCAATAAAGACGCCCAGCTCACCCGGATCAGAGAAGTCCAACATGGTGGTGAAGAAGGTAGCACTCTTGACGCGTGTATCCCCCTTGGCCTTCATATAGGCCAATGAGGTAGCAAGCAGAGAGCCACCAATACAGTAACCGATCATGTTGATATCAGATTCGCCGGTGGCACGTTCCACCGCATCAACGGCCTCGAGTACACCTTCGGTGACATAGTCGGAAAACTCAGTATCGGCATAAGACGCATCTGGATTGACCCATGAGACCACAAATACCGTATGCCCCTGATCGACCAGCCACTTCAAGAGTGAATTCTTTGGTTGCAGGTCCATGATGTAGTACTTGTTGATCCAGGGTGGAATCACAAGCAGTGGCCGTTTTAATGCCTTTTCTGTTGCAGGTGTGTACTGAATCAGTTGGAACATGCGATTCTGGAATACAACCTTACCCGGTGTGGTGGCTACATTTACACCCAGCTCGAAAGCGGAGGTGTCTGTCATGCGAATGCGCAGCTCACCCTTGCCCGCTTCCAGATCCTCCAGCATATTTTTCAGACCGTGTACCAGATTGGCACCTTTGGTCTCGATCACCTTTTCAATCACAGCTGGATTAGTGGCCGCAAAGTTGGTGGGAGAGAGTGCATCAAGGTAGCGTTCGGTAAAGAACTCAACCTTCTCTGCCGTATGCTCATCCAGTCCCTCAACACCCTGAACCTGATCGCGCAGCCACTTGGAAGTCAACAGATAGGACTGTTTGATCGCGTTGAATGCGGGTTGATCAGCCCAGCCCTCATGTTTGAAACGACGGTCGCTCCGATCCTCTTGGATAACAGGATCGGAGGCAACTGTTCCGCCCAGCATATTGGTCAGAGACTGCTGATAAAGCTCCATAGATTTCTGCATGAAGGAGAGATTGGCATTGATCGCTTTCTGTGGATCTTTTGCGAGGGCAGCGTACCACTCGGCAGAAGATTTCATCAGGTTGAAGGGGTCAAGATCCATGTGTTCATAGGATTTGGCAAAATTGGCCATGATCTCTTCGACTTGTTTGAAATTCTTCTTTAGCTCCATGGTTGTCGATGCAAAGCCCAACGTATTGACCTCAGATTGGTCAGTTTTCGACATGTTTCTCTCCTGTGACTCTGATTCAGAACTAGTATCTAGTATATGGATGCTGGGTAATTTGGACTACTTTACTTTTGATATGGTTTCTTTCAGCTCTTGAAGACTTTCGGCGATTCGGCTGTTGACTTTGTTGGCCACAGAATCTTGCGTGTCACGAATCATGTTGCTGATTTCGTTAGAGTTCGAAAGTGCCTTTTCAAATGCCGCTTGCAACAGTTCAACCTGTTTGGCAGAGACTTCACTTGGGTTGCCAGAAGTGGTCAGGGTTTTCGCTGCATTGGTCACCTCAGCAATAGCTTCCTGCAACATGCCTGCCTGACGCTGGATCAGTGCTTGTGAACCCGCCAGCATGGCTTGATTGGTGGTCATCAATAATTCCATATTCTTACGCTGCGTCTCTACCAAGCTGCTGGTGTCGATGCCAGGCACCGCCGCGCCACTGAAGCCATCCTGTAACTGCTTTGCAATAGCCTGTGGATCAAAGCTAGCGAAGAGGGCAGACATATCAAACGGGTTTTGTGTAGCCATGGGTATTGCCTCAAAAGGTTATGAATTAAGTGAATCGTTTTTGCTCAAACTAAGAATCTGCTCCTGCACGATGTGCGGGATATGATCTTGAGCTTCCTTGCTAAACATGGCTCAAGCACTCCGATAATCGCTACAGATTTTCGCTCTTGTATTGTAAGATAGCATAAATTGTTGCACTGCACAATAACGATCTTCCGGGTTAGTTAACGCAAGCATAGTCAAGAAAAAATAGTGGGGAATGATTTTTCCTGTATAGGGATGCCGCGCATCTTGATGATGCCCTTATTATTGTCATTAGTATGATTAACTTATTGTTACATAACTATTAATTCTGAATATTTGCGGTGCTCGAGATGGATTTATTTGCGTTATATGCGGTTATTTTTAGTCTAATTTAATTATTGCGATTGAAAATAGAGCAGGAATTTGTGCGCCGCACAAAAAAAGCTTGACACTGGAGTTTCGGAGGGGATATGCTGCATCGCAACAAATGTGTTGTGACAACTACGAGGAATTCTACACATGAAAACAACGGCTGTTAATCTTGATGCAATGAAAGAGATTGGCGTTGCTGGATTTGAGGCTGCCCGCAGTCTGGGTGAATTGAATCTTCGCACTTGGGAAAAACTTATTGAAAAGCAGACTGAGGCTTTTGGCCTGTTTGTTGATGCTGGGATTGAACTTGTAAAGGTAACCTCCGAGCAGAAAGATATTAAAGAGCTGGTCAATGCTGAGATGAATGTTGCCAAACAGTTTGGTGAAAATCTGGTTGTAAAGGGTCGCGAGACGCTTCAGGTTGCCAACGATGCACGTGACGATTATCGCTCATGGGCAGAGCAGGGTGTGGATACCTTCACCAAGCAGGTCAATAGCTCTGTAAAAGCGGCTTAATCAGTCAATCATCAAAGCAATAAAGAGAGATCAGTTATGAGTGAGAATAAACGTCTGGCCATCGTTACCGGTGGTGTTGGTGGAATCGGTACAGCTATTTGTGAGCGTCTGGCGAAAGACGGTATTCAGGTTGTTGCGACTTACCATCCTGCTGAGGAAGATAAGTTGATCGATTGGAGTAAGGCACGTGCTGAAGCGGGTATTGAAGTAGGTCTTGCTGTATGTGACGTCTCATCTCCAGAAGACAGCGCCCGTATGGTTGCTGAAGTCGAAAAAGAGTTCGGCCCTGTCGACATCATTGTTAACTGTGCCGGTATCACTCGTGACAAAACCATGAAGCGTATGGATGCAGAGAGCTGGGATGCCGTTATTAACACTAATCTGAACAGCGCTTTCTATGTCACCAAGCCTGCTTGGGAAGGGATGCTGAACCGTGGTTTTGGCCGCATCATCAATATCTCTTCTGTCAACGGCCAGCGTGGACAGTTCGGGCAGACCAACTACTCTGCAGCTAAGGCCGGTATCCACGGCTTCACCATGGCTCTTGCACATGAAGGTGCCGCCAAGGGTGTAACCGCGAATACGGTCTCTCCTGGCTATATCGAAACCGCTATGACCGCAGCGATGCGTGATGACGTGCGTGAATCCATCATTTCGGGTATCCCAATGGGTCGTATGGGTAACCCAGAAGAGATCGCCTCAGCAGTTGCCTTCTTGGCCGCTGACGAGCAAGCCTATATCACCGGTGCTAACCTGCCGGTCAATGGTGCTCTCTTCGTACATTAATTAATCCTCCTCCTCTCTGGCTTTATTAGAGAGTTTTTGCCCGACTCCCCGTCGGGCATTTTTTTGTCTTTTTTTCAGTGTCAATTGCTCAGCACAAAAAAACCTCTCCCAATTATCGGGAGAGGTTATTAACGCTGACTCAATGCAGTGATTAGCCGTCAGTGCCAGAGCGTGGCTCCTCTGTACTATGTGGACGTTTGTTGAATTCCGTTACCAGTGTTTCAGCCCAAGCGGTAATTGCTTTGGCTGCTGTAATCAACTCAGGCAATTGAAGTTCATCCAAGGTATTTTGGAAATCGCGCAGGTCGGTAAAGAGCTGTTCAAGCTGGTGTAACTCGGCTGTGTTAGCTGGATAAGCGGTTCTCAGTGCGGGCAACAGTAACGCTTCACCCGTTAACTTACCATCGAGTCCGGCAATCTCCAGTAGCGCCTGCGCTGAGTAGGTAATCTGATTATCCAGACTCTCTCCTGCATCGGCTTGTTTATTTTTGGCACCAAAGGAAACGCTCAAATCAGATTCATAACGCGCATCCAAAAGGAGTTTGTCTGCAGGGGCGGCTTGTGCGCCTGCACACTCGCCAACGCCCAGTGATTCGACTTTGAATACGCTGCTGTCACCGTGATCCCGGGTAAGAAACGCCAGTTCCATAGCGCCGACGGTACTTAGATGAGAGAGCAGTTCATCAAAGTATTCACGCCCTTCACGTTTAACCCAATCGCGGAAGCTTTCACCCTCTTGCCTGTCAGCAAAATAGCTGTCGTGCAGTAAAGACACAGCAGAGGGCACGCGCACGGCTGGTATATCCGGCCCGTTAATCCCGATACTTCCGCCTTCACTGCCATCCCCACCAAGTTGCAGGGTATAACTGGGAACCAAACGCCCGTGGTGACGGCGGCCTTTACCATACAGACCGATATCTGAAATGGTGGCATTGGCACAACCATTCTGACAGCCATTGACCCGCACGCTCAGATCACCTACACCACCACTCAGGCGTGGCGCCATCTGACGGGATGCGGTGATGCCCAGTGGGCAGGTAGCCGTTCCAGGGCAAGAGACCACTTGATCACCGCAGCGCGGCAGTTTCAGGCCCAGTGTTTTCAGCGCCACAGTGAGACTGCCGAGTCGATCGGTAGGCACATTGAAGATGCTCAGATTCTGATCCAGCGTGGTACGAATATCATGCAGCCCTTCTGCGTACAGCAGATCAGCAAGATCCCTCAAGGTCTGAATAGTCAAACGGCCATCAGGAATGCTGACGGGTAAGATATTCAGGTCTTCCTGGTGCTGGGCCGTTGGCGCACGCAGGGTGGTTTTTATCTGCGTGCCATCAACGGTGCGTTCACGCCATGTGGTAATCGGCTGACTATTCGCACTGTACGCGTTCGAAGTCCTGGCATATTCAATACGGTACTTTTCAATAAACCCATCGACGCCAAATTTATCTAACAGGAACTTGATCCGTGAACGCATCTTGCGTTTTCTGTCAGAGTATTTGTCGTGTACCGAGAGAACCGCTTCGATAGCCGGAATCAATTGATCTTCCTCGATGAATGACTCCAGCAGAATGGCCTCTTTGGGTTTGCCGCCGAGTCCACCACCGGCCAGCAGACGGAAGCCGGGCCGACCCGCTTTGCGGGTGGCAATCACTCCCAGGTCATGTACCAGGCCATTGGCGCAATCGGATTCACAGCCGGAGAAGCTGATCTTGAACTTACGTGGCATGGAGGCCGTCAGCGGATGGCGAATGAAATAGTTTGCCGTCTGGTCAATGTAGGCGTTGATATCCACATGTTCAGCCGGGCAGGCGCCTGAAAGAGAGCAGCCGGTAATGTTTCGAACCGTGTTGCCGCCGGCTTCCCGGGTGGCAATACCGTACTTGCCCAGGGTGCGCTGCAGCTCAGGTGTCTTTTCCAGAGGCACAAAGTGGAACTGGATATCCTGACGTGTGGTGATATGCACGCTGTCAGTGCCCGAGTGTTTCTCAGCCGCTTCTGCAAAGCCAAGCAGCTGATTGGGGGTCATGCGTCCACCCGGCAGTTTGGCTCTGACCATACACATGCCGTCCTGGCGCTGGGCGTAGATACCGAGATTGAGGCGAATGGCCACAAACCGGTGGGGGTCCAGGCTGCCCTGCAAGAAGTTTTGCAGGTGCTGGTCGTAGTCATCGAAATCCTTCGAATCGATCAGCGGGTTCAGTGCATTGGTCATGATTGACTCCAATGGTCAGTTAAAGACTAAAAAGCAAACTTCAGGCCGGTAACAAAGAGAATTCCGGCCAGCCCCCGGCGCAACATCGCTTCCGGTAGGTGTATACCCAGTTGACTGCCAAGGGCAGTACCGGGAATCGAGCCCAGCAGCAGACTGCCAAGCAGGGTGAAATCGACGTTACCCAGTTGCAGGTGCCCCAGTCCCGCCAGTGTGGCGAGTGGCACAGCATGGGCCAGATCGGTACCCACTACTGCAATGGCTGGCATCCTCGGGTAGAGCAGAAAAAGGATCGCTGCTGTTAAGGCGCCAGCTCCCACGGATGAAAGCGTCACGAGTACACCGAGGATTGCGCCCAGGGTCACCAGCAGGCGGGTACGATGGAGCCTGATCCATGCGGCCATCCTGGAATTACCCGATGCCATGCTTTTTGCGATGCGCTCTTTTAGCAACAGTACCAGTGAGGTAATGATCAAGGTGACACCCAGCGCAACAGTAATCACCCGCTCGTGGTGACCACTGGGCTGTAGTGAATCCAGTAAAACCACCGTAATCAGCGTTGCAGGCAGGCTGCCCAGTGCCAGATAGCCCACCAGTCGCCACTGTATTGAGCCTTTACGACCATGAAACCAGACACCACTGGCCTTGGTGATGGCGGCATAGACCAGATCAGTGCCTACGGCTAATGCAGTTGGGATACCGAAGCCCATCACTAGGATGGGTGTCATCAAAGCACCGCCGCCAACGCCCGTAAGACCGACACAGATGCCGACAACAAAGCCCGCGAGTGTAAACAAGGGGTCCATGCGCTCAGTTCTCCCGCTGTTTAGGCGAAATCAGGTGTCGGGTTAGCTGTGAGCAGATCAGAGAGTGCCGGTTTTGGGGTTTTAACGGGTTTCAGTACATCACGCAGTAGCTTGAAGTAGACGGTATAGACCTGTACTTCACCACTGGCGTCAGCAACCAGAAAAAACGGCGCTCTGTCGACCTTGTAGATTTCTGACAGACGCATGCCTTCACTACTCAGGTCTCCCTCCTGTGCGATTACCACGCGGTCGATCTGATCAAACAGACCCTCGCGGCGCATACGGGCTTCAACGTCCCTGCATTTTGCGCAGGGCTGACCGTCTCGTGAGAGTTTTTTTACCATTGTAATGAAGGCCATGATCGTCTCCTTGTTTAGCGTGCTGCAGCCTTGGCTGCGACATTACCGGCGTGTAGGCCGCACTCTTTGTCAGCGGCATCTTCCCACCACCAGCGACCTTCACGTTCGTGCTGGTTGGGTAAAACGGCGCGGGTGCAGGGTTCACAACCAATACTGGTGAAGCCCTGAATGTGCAGTGGGTTATAGGGGACTTCATGGGTGCGGATGTATTCCCACACCTGGGCCGACGACCAGTTAGCCAGCGGATTGAATTTCAGCAGCTTACTCTCTTCAGTAGAGAAGGAGGGGTCTTCCTGTATGACAGGCACTTCGGTACGGGTGCCGATACTTTGATCTTTGCGCTGACCCGTGATCCAGCCGTTGAGTGTTGCCAGCTTGCGGCGCAGAGGGGCTACCTTGCGAACCGTGCAGCACTCTTTATGACCGTCTTTGAAGAAGCTGTAGAGCCCTTTTTCGCGGACCAGTTTCTCCACATCTGCACCGATTGGATTGACCAGATCGAGCTCAATGCCATAGTGATTTCGAACTTCTTCCAGGTAACGGTAGGTTTCCGGGTGCAAACGACCGGTATCGAGCGAGAATACTTTGACGTGGGGATTGATCTGGACGGCCATGTCTACCAGCACTACATCTTCTGCGCCGCTGAAAGAGATCGCGATATTTTCGACAGTTTCCAGCGCCAGGCTGATGATCTCTTCAGGAGAGCGGTCATCGTAGGTGGTAGCCAGGCGTTGGACATCCAGAATGGAAATGCTCATGGGTTGTTCCTCAGTAGATTTAAAAAGCGCCTTAGGATCTGTTGGCGTTAATATGCTGAGGACAACCTTAGTCTTACTTGTATATATATAAAAATATCAAATAGGCATATAAGAATAATTATGAGTTATATGGGGCAATCAACGGTTTGAGCGGGCTATTTTTCTGCCGAGATATAACAGATCCAGCCAGCATCGGCCTCACCCGTAGTTGAAGGGACAAAGATCCCGTCAGGTTCACCGTCTTCATCCCAGCCTTGCCAATAAATAGTGACTTTACTGAATCCGACTTCTTCCAGCAGATCGCGAATTTCAGGCAGGGTCCAGAGTCGCCAGTCATAACTGAAGGCACGCTTGATACAGGACTTGTCCGGGAAGGCAAAGTGGATGTGGCAAATTAAACCCCCGGTTACCGGATCATAGCGTTCCTGTTCCCATATATAGGTGAACTCTCCCTCGTTGATCTCGCGCTCTTCTTCCAATTCCCGAAAGGAGTCGTAGCCGCCATAGGCATCCAGAAAAAAGATTCCCCCCTCGGCCAGGGCTTCTTTAACGCGGGAAAAGTAATGCTTTAGCGCCGTTCTCTCTTTGAAAAGCCAATAGCTGAAGTTCATCGCCGAGATGATGTCTGGCGATTCGGTGGTTACCTGTAGGACATCCGCCTCAACCAAAGTAACGCGTTTGCGTTGCCCCATACTGAGTTCAGTGATCTTATGATCCTGCCCCCAGGTAAGCACCTCATTGTCGAGATCTACACCAATCGCACGATTACTCTTGCGCTGTCTCACCCATTCGCAGCAGACGTTGGCTGTACCGCAGAAGTCTTCTCTAAGCAGGCTCGCCTTTCGCCCTCTTATTGTTTTGTAGGTCTCATCGACAAACTCAATTTCTGAGGCGGCATACTGTACTGAAAGCTCGTAAAGCTGATGACGATCTGCAGAATCGGCTAGGCGTGATTTCTTATTCTTTTTCTTCTCTTTTTTCTTATCGCTCATAGTTATTATTTTTCCAAATTACAAGACGGTTTTGCGACAGAGACTATACTTTAAAATAGGCATGGGGAGTGTGTAGATAGTGCCTTATCTGGTGTATTTATCAACCAGACCGATCTGTGAGTGTTGTTTGTATACCTAATCAGTAACTCATTTGATTGGTTAAAAAGTGATGTCGGTATTCGTATAGAGGGGATTATATCGGCAGAGGAGGCGTTATGGGAATTGCAATTACATTACAAGAGTATCTGATTGATCATCAATCCAAGTATGAGGTGATAGAACATACTCGCACATCTTCCGCATTGGAAACATCAGCGGTTGCCCATGTGCCGGGAGATCAATTGGTAAAGAGTATTTTACTGGGTGATGAAGACAGATACTTGCTTGCCGTTATACCGGCCACTCATCGTCTGGAAATTAATAAGTTGAGTGATGTGGTGAAGCACAAGTTACAACTTATCTCTGAGAGTGAGATGGCCGGAGCATTTTCTGATTGTGAGGTGGGCGCGATGCCCCCAATTGGCGAGGCCTATGGCATTGATACCTGGGTCGATCCTGTGATCTTTACACAACCAGAGGTCTATTTTGAGAGTGGTGATCATCATTCGCTTATTCGGATGTCTGGCGAAGATTTTCGTGAGCTATTAAAAGATACACGGCAGCTACCCATAAGCCACCACCTGTAGCCCCCGATTGGCATTGCGCCGAAAGGCGTTCTGTTATACCCTTGCGCCTCCAAAATTTCGAGGCCTGGGTAGATAGATACACGCCTTGATTTTGACCTGAAATAAAGTACTTGAGTTGCTACCGAGAGAACGTCGCGTGCTTGCACCTGAATCAGAAAAGAGATTCAAGGTAGAAAGACAATTTACTGGAGAGCTGTCCGAGTGGCTGACTCGAGGAGTTCCGAGAGAACGTCGCCTTTGGCGACGGCCCCGA
>NZ_VMNH01000029.1 GCF_007625115.1 Sedimenticola selenatireducens
CGTTACTATTGATCATGAGGGTTACCTCTTTGTGTTTCGATTGAAAGTTCGCACTTCCATCAAAACTGGTAACCCTCTCTTTTTCAAGCGAAGTGTCAGATCAAGTCTGAACTACTACAATTAATGATGGAGTTGGATATGAAAGAACTGGTCGGTGGTTGTGATTGCGGTAATATTACCTTTACTATCGTCTCCGCCTTAGACACGCGATCAATTAATCCACGCGCCTGTGATTGTGATTTTTGCGTCAAACATGGCGCTGCATACTTTTCTGATGCCAACGGACAACTGAAAGTTCGCGTCAAGGATCAAACGAATCTGAGTGAATATCATCAAGGAAGTGGAATAGCTACCTTTCTTGTATGCAAACAGTGTGGCGTTCTAGTTGGTGGTTGCTATGAATCAAATAATCAGCTTTATGCTGCGGTTAACAGTAGGTCTGTAAGCAGGGAAGTTCACTTTGGATTAGATGTGGTCGCTTCTCCAAAGGTGCTAACGGATGATGAGAAGACTCAACGTTGGCGTGACTTATGGTTTTCACATGTTGAGATTGATTATGAGAGTGACTCGTTAGAATGATTTTTTTGCTAGGTGATGCGGTCTTAGTAAAATCACCTATTATTTATAATGGCCTGAATCTTCTTTAACTGCAGGGTTAAACCTTATGTTCACCACAGAATTTCTTATCACATCACTGATTATTGTGATGCTGCCAGGAACCGGTGTGATCTATACTGTTTCAACGGGACTCTTTGTTGGGCATCGTGCCAGTCTGGCGGCGGCAGTAGGCTGTACCTTCGGCGCGCTACCCCATCTGCTGGTGAGTATCCTTGGGCTTTCTGCTATTTTGCATTTGAGTGCAGTGGCGTTCCAGATACTCAAATATCTTGGAGCGCTCTATCTGCTCTATGTCGCCTGGTCGATGTGGCGGGATACCGGCAATCTGACGATTGATGAGAAACGTTGCAAGCGTGGCATGTTGAATATTGCTGTCAAAGGTTTCCTGATTAATATACTCAACCCGAAACTCTCCATGTTTTTTATCGCATTCCTTCCCCAGTTTGTACCCTTGGGTTCGCATACACCGATCATGGATTTAAGCCTGTTGAGTGGGATATTCATGCTGATCACCTTAGTAGTGTTCATCGGATATGGTCTGTTTGCCGGTACGGTGCGGGACTATGTGATTCATTCACCCCGTGTAATCAGTCGTCTACAGCGTAGTTTTGCTGTGGCCTTTGCTGCATTGGGTGCAAAACTGGCGCTGGCTGAGCGGTGACCCCACTGTACTATTTTGCCTATGGCTCGAACATGTCGACCCGGAGACTCGGCGAACGTATTCTCTCTGCACGGCCACAGACTGTTTCAACCTTGACTGGGCATCAACTCTGTTGGCATAAACTGGGTCGAGATGGTTCTGGTAAGTGTGATGCCTTCTACACGGGTGAAGCGCATCACCATGTAATTGGTGTGTTGTATGCCATTGACCAACAGGAGCAGCCTTTACTGGATCAGTTCGAAGGTGTGGGTGCTGGCTATGAGGTCGCCACAGTAACGCTCGTATTGCCAAGCGGGGAACAACAGCAGGCTTTCACGTATCGCGCCACACACATAGATCCTACTGTCTTGCCTTTCAGCTGGTACAAGGCACATGTTCTCCAGGGTGCCCGAGAACATCACTTACCCACTGCGTACATTGCCCAACTGGAATCAGTCGATGCCATTGATGATAGTGATCGACCACGCCATACTCGCGAGCTGCTGATCTATCGTTGAGAGCAGCCGCTCGCGCAAAGGTCTAACGCTTACCCATGATGGAGCCCAGCACACCACGTATGATCTGTCGTCCAATCGTGCTGCCGACTGCCCTTGCCGCACTTTTGAAGAACGACTCCATCACCCCTTGGCGGTTACTTCCACTGCTCTTCTTCTCTTTGGCGAGTTCCTTCTCACGTGCCTTTTCGACTTCTTCTGCTTGTTGCGCCTCGGCCTGCTGGGTGGCGCGTTCAGTGAGAATCTCATGGGCGGACTTGCGATCGACGGCGGTGTCATAGACGCCAGCCACCAGTGATGTGGATATAATGGTTTTACGCAGGGCGGGTTTGATTGGACCGATCTGACTTTCGGGCGGGCGAATCAGTGTGCGCTGGACAACCTGGGGGCGTCCTTTTTGATCCAGGGTGGAGACCAGCGCTTCGCCCAGACCCAGTTCGCTGATTACCTGTTCGGTATCCAGTTTTGGATTGTCCCGGAATGTTTGAGCGGCCGCACGAAGGGCTTTCTGATCCTTGGCTGTATAGGCACGCAAGGCGTGCTGAACACGATTGCCTAATTGGCCCAGAACGCTGTCTGGGATATCCAGTGGATTCTGCGTGACGAAGTAGACACCAACCCCTTTGGAGCGAATCAGCCGCACTACTTGTTCGATCTTATCCAGCAGTGCCTCTGGCGCATCATCAAACATCAAATGTGCTTCATCGAAAAACAGCACCAGTTTGGGTTTATCCTGGTCACCTACTTCAGGGAGCTGTTCAAACAGCTCGGAGAGGAGCCAGAACAGGAAGGTGCTGTAGAGTTGCGGCGAATTCATCAGCTGATCGGCTGCCAGGATATTGATGACGCCCAGACCGTTGTCATCGTTCTGGATCAGATCCTGAAGATTGAGGGCCGGTTCACCAAACAGCTTCTTACCACCTTGGTCTTCCAGGGTAATGAGTCTCCGCTGGATGGCCCCTACGCTGGCGGCGGATACATTGCCATAGAGGGTACGGAAATCGGCGGCATTTTCAGCGACAAACTGCAGGATTGAGCGTAGATCCTTGAGATCCAGCAGCAGCCAGCCATTCTCGTCGGCAACCCGGAACACCAGCGCCAGAACCCCTTGCTGGGTATCGTTCAGATTGAGTAGGCGTGCCAGCAAGAGAGGGCCCATGTCTGAGATGGTGGTCCGAACCGGATGACCCTGTTTGCCAAAGATATCCCAGAAGGTGACCGGAAAACCCTGGAAATTGAAATCGTCCAGCGGCATTTGATCCAACCGTTCCTTGACCTTTGGATGGGGTTTTCCGGGCTGGGAAAGTCCGGAGAGATCGCCTTTAACATCGGCCAGAAACACCGGGACACCGAGTCGACTGAAGGATTCAGCCAGCCCCTGTAGGGTGACGGTTTTTCCTGTGCCCGTTGCGCCAGCAATCAGGCCGTGTCGATTGGCCATGCGCGGCAGCAGGCCAACATCGCTCTCGCTGCATCCGATGTAGATCATCTCATCCATTCCTATACTCCTGACGGCGTTTATTCTTGATGAGGCTACTCTATCATCAAAATAGCGCTTTACCAGCCGCCACCGCCACCGCCACCGCCTCCACCGCCAGAGGAGCCCCCTCCGCCAGATGATCCACTGCTGCCGGAGGATGAACCCGGCGCGCTGGATGAGGCTGATATGGCAGAACCCATGGCGCTGCCCATCGCGGTGGTGAAGCCGGTCAGGTTGTGGTTGTTCCAACTGCGACCGCTGTACCAGCCAGGGTGGTAGGTTCCACTTTCTTTACCGGCGGCAGCCAGTACACCACTGAACCGCTCTGCCCACTGTTGTTCAACATCCAGCGCAATGGCATAGGGGAGATAGGCCTCAAACAGTTCCGCAGTCTTTTTAAGCGGGTGTTTAAAATTGAGTTCTTCTTGCTCGGCAACGCCCAGATAGAGACGGAACCCTTCCACCTGCTGTAACAGTTTCTGCCCGGCCAGTGTCGGTGCCTTAAGCCACTCATAGAAGAGGAAGTTGATCGCTACTGCAACCAATAAAACCAAGGTAAAAGGAAGCGAGATGGCAAAGGTAAGCATGCCAATACCAAACAGTTCGCCGGCAAAAAAGGGTAGCGCGAAGAGTGTGCTAAAGATCGCCTTGGCATAACCCAATGCCCTTGATTGATGCGCACTACGCCAGGCTTGGAACACACCCAGCGCCAGCTTGTAGACCGCGAAAGTCCAGAAGGTGAGCCAGACCATCATAAAGCCGCCGATTGCTAAAGCCTCTTCAGATTCAGAGGTAAGGAGGCCACTTGCCAATAAGGCCAGCGTGATTAGAACGCCAGGGACGATATAGCCGCTATTGGTGAGGAAATAGATCTTCTCATAATCCCTTTTCAGGGCGTTTTTATGTGCTTTAAGGGCCTTGCCCAGGCATACATGATTCTTCTGTTTCAGATCGATTGAGCCGCTGCGTCCGCTAAACAGTGCACTGGCTATGGCGGCTTCACCCGGTGCCAGTTGTGGTGTCTCGCCGGTTTTAGTCAGGCTGAAGGTGCCGTATTGACTCTCCTTGATGGTGAGATAACCCTTTACTGCCATATTGATGATGGCGGCGCCAAAGGTCTGATCGTCATAACCCATCTTGCGCACAAAGCGCATGGAGGCGGGTGAGTAGCCTTTAGCTGGCTCATAGAGTGGAATAATGGCCTGGCTTTGTGGGTCGCGTCCCACGCGAACCCAAGCGACCAGGTAATAGGCCAGCAACAGGAGCAGTCCACCGCCCGAGATGAGCAGGCCCTGGTTATCCGCCAGGAACCAGGCCAGTTTCTGTTCTTTGTCAGGCTCCAGCACATGCCCTTTCGGCCAGGAGACGACAAGGGTCAGTCCATGAGCGGTTGGCAGCGTGTGCGTTGTCGCGATCAAGGCATCGCCATCCCCGGTTACTTCTGCTCTGTAGTCTTGCCCCTTAGCACCGAATGCCCCGGTATAACCCTCCACCTGAATCACATCAGCAGAAACCGTATGAGGTAGCTGAACCCGTGCGGCGGCCTTATGAATGGGGAAGGCCCAACCGTTGCCGGTGACATTCCAGTAAAGTTCGTCATGTTGTTCAAAAAAACCGAGTTGACGCCGTGTTGTGTAACGCAGGGTATAGCGGTAGTTACCCGGTTTTAGTAGGACATTCTTGTTGCCGATATAGATGCGGATACCGTTAGGCTGTTTTTCAGTGTGATAAGGTTCAGATTGGCCATCTCTGCGTACTTCCAGCAGTTTGAAATCGACCCGGTATCGGGTTCCCAGTCTGTCTTTGTAGTCGGTCGGGAAATCTCTGAATATGCCGCGGCGGATAATATCACCCTCTGCCCGCACCTCAATGGTCTCTTCCACCACCATGCCGCCATCTTGCCGGATCTGTATGTCGCTGAAGTAGTCCAGAATCGCCTCACTGGCGAGGCTGTTCTGGCAAAAGAAAAGCAGCGTAATGACAATCCATTGTTTGAAGAACACGGGCATTAGTGGATCTCCGGTGGATCGGCCTCTACCACGCTCTCCAGTTCAAAGAAGCGGGCGGGTTTGAATTTAAAGGCGCGGGCGAGGATCAGGTCTGGAAAAGAGTCAATGCGTACGTTGAGGTTGCGTACGGCCCCATTGTAGTAACGGCGTGCATACTGAATATGGTTTTCGACGTCACTGAGTTGTGCAAGCAGATCAAGAAATTGCTCGCCGGCCTTGAGGTCAGGATAATCCTCTGCGATTAGCAACAGGGATCTTACCTGGGTACTGAGCTCAGACTCCATGCGTGCACGTTCCAGGGTTTCGGATGTGGCCGCAGCGGTCTGGCGCAGATGGGTGATATGGCTGAGGGTATGCTGCTCATAGTCGGCATACACCTGAACAGCTTGTACCAGTTTGGGTATCAGATCGTGCCGCCGTTTTAATTGGACGTCGATATCACTCCATGCCGCCAGCACATGGTTTTTATCTCTGACCAGTTTGTTGTAGAGAATGACTGCCCATATAAGCAGCGGCAGTAATATCAGTAGAGTAATTTCCATTATAGCTTTGATCCCGTCCGTTATTGATTATTGTAGCGGGCACCGGCGGGTGACACAGTGAGGATTTCGGCTCAGTGTGCGATCTCTTTAGCAGTAATACCCTATTTTTAAGGATTATAGGTTGATAAGGTGATTCATCAATACCCTGAATAATCAGCTGAACCGCAGCTCAAAGCCCCGGTTACTCAGTTGCTTTGCCTCTTGCTCAAGTTCAGCACATGGGAGTGTATGCGTAGTGAGCCATTCATCAGGAAATTTGAGTTTAATCTGATTGTCAGAAACCTTGATTTTCAACTCGACCGAGGTGGTTTCGGAGCGTGACCGATGCAGTAGCACGGAGAGTCTTAGTAGAATGCAAAGTCTGAGCGTTGGTAGTGCAATATCCTGGGGCAACTCACTAAACACATCGAATGGGAATTTTCGTCTATGGCCGCGAATGAGGGCTGAGAGTACGCGCTGTTCCTGGCGAGAAAAACCCTGCATATCGGAATTGGCGATCAGGTAGGCACCGTGTTTATGGAATTGGCTATGGGAGACTGTCAGGCCAATTTCATGCAGGCGGGTGGCCCAGCAGAGCATGTCGATGTATTCCCCTTCATTCAATTGCCAAGCCTCAGCGACCTCAGCAAACAGTGAGCGTGCTGTCTTCTCTATGCGTCTGGCATGCTCCATGTCAACGTCATAGCGACGACACAGGGTACGGACGGTGCTCTCCCTGACATCTTCGTACTGGGTACGGCCGAGCATTTCATAGAGCAACCCTTCCCGTAGCGCCTTGTCAGAGACGCGTAGTTGCTCTATCCGGAGTGCCTTGAATACCGAGCGTAATACCGCTACACCACCTGGGAATACGGCCTTGCGCTCATCGCTCAATCCTTCCAGTTGCAGCTTTTCAATATGTCCGATCTCGATCAGTATATCGCGCAGTTTTTCCAGGGCTGAGAAACTGATGCCTTCTTGTCCATCGGTCCAGCCCGCCGCTTGAACCACTTTGTTAATCGCCCGGATAGTGCCGGAAGCACCGACCGCCACCTCCCATCCTGCGCTACGGTATTCATTCTTGACTGGTAACATCTCCAGCGCCCCGGAAAGTTCAGCCGACCGCATGGCTTCTGCCGTTATCGCACCTTCGTTAAAGTGCCAGCGTGTCATGTTGACACAACCCATGTGGATGCTTTCAGTACGTCGGGGCTGGAATCCGTCACCTACAATCAGTTCGGTACTGCCACCGCCGATATCGATGACCAGGCGGCGTTCATTGCCGGCGGCCAATCCATGGGCTACACCCAGATAGACCAGGCGGGCCTCTTCACGACCGGCGATGATCTCGATCGGATGGCCGAGCACCGCCTCTGCTTCGGCCAGAAAGCGCGTGGAGTTGCGTACCTGCCGCAGAGCACTGGTACCTACAGCGCGGACACTGCCGTGTGGGAGTGATTTAAGTCGTTGACCGAAGCGTTTGAGACAATCGAGTGCGCGCGCCTCAGTCTCGGGTGATAGATCCTTGTTTTCGAGTAATCCACCGCCCAGTCGAACCATCTCGCGTAGCCGGTCGACTACCTGAAAATTGCCGTTGTCTACCTTGGCTACAATCATGTGGAAACTGTTGGAACCCAGATCAACCGCCGCAACAGTATCTGAAAGTGTGGGGATGTTGGCGCTATATCGCAGCATGTCAGAACATTTTTATGACAAACGGGACCGGCATGCTACCACTGGGCTTGTCTGATTGAAACTGTGCTGTTTATGCTGTTGCGGATAGTGCTGTAAACGGTAGATGGGTGTTTTTCTACACAGATGTGGTTTGCTTTCTTGATCAGCATGGCCATCTAACCGCCTAAGCTGCGTAACTGTCTTGGGGGGAGCAGCCAGATCAGCTCAGCAGAGGCGGCTTTGGGGCTGCCTTTAAACTGTAGCAGACAAGCGGCTCCGCGTTTGAGTTGCAGGAAGCTGAAATGAGAGCCATTGGTGTACCATGAGATCAACTCTGACAAATCCGGCTCATGGCCGACCAGGAGGACAGTGCTCTCCGGGGGGAGATCAGAAAGGAGGCTGGTCAGTTTTGCCGGATCTGAGCCAGGGTTCAGTTGTGGAATCGACTGACGTGTGGCATCGGGATAGCATTCGGCAATCTGATCGGCTGTCTGTATGGCCCGTACCAGCGTGCTGCTGAGGATATATTCCGCCTTAGGTTCCAGTTTCTTGAGCCCCTGACGAGATTGCTGAACTCTTTTGATACCCCTCTCCGTCAATGGACGGAGTGTATCGTCTTTGCTGATCTTGGCAAATACTGCGCGATCTTGAGCTATGGCGTGTCGGATGATGATTATTTTCATAGTGATTATTATGGCAAATCCGATTGAACCGTGAAATTACGTTAGAATATAAGATTACACCTGTTTTCTGCTTCATGGCACCGGTTTGTCGGATTAAGCTATTGGGCAGTGAGTGGTGTGAGTATCGTATTTGTATGTGACGTCTTAATGATCGTGGTCAAGTGTATGAATTTTTGCAGCCAATGTGGCAGTCGTGTGGAAACCAAAGTGCCTGAAGGCGATAACCGGCCAAGGCATATCTGTATTGATTGCGGGGTTATTCATTATCAGAATCCTAATGTTGTAACCGGATGTATCCCCGAGTGGGAAGGTAAGGTGTTGCTCTGCCGTCGGGCTATCGAGCCACGCAGAGGCTATTGGACCCTGCCTGCGGGCTTTCTTGAGAATGGTGAATCCACTCAGGAAGGTGCGTTGCGCGAGACTGTAGAGGAGGCCAATGCCCGTGTCTTAGTGGGACCCCTTTATACCCTGTTCAGCCTGCCTCACATCGATCAGATCTATATGTTATTCAGGGGCCCGCTGCAGGATCTTGATTATGGCCCAGGTGTGGAGAGTCTGGAGGTAAAGTTGTTTTCAGAAGAGGAGATACCCTGGGATGACCTGGCCTTTCAGGTGGTCGCTGAGACGCTGAAATACTATTTTGAAGATCAGCGTCGGGGTGAGTTCCGTTTGCGCTCTGGCGTCATTGAGAGACTTCCAGGAACAGAGCGTCGTTACCGCACTACCTTGCATGAGTAAGCCGGTATCCTGTCAAGAAGGATCGTAGACCAACCGCACATTGGTGGCGATCAGCCCGTCATCAACATCACTCTCCTTGAGATAGAACTCGACGACGGTCTCGCGGTTCAGCAGTAATTCAGGCGTTACGTCATCTGCCAGTTCATTGATATGGCAGAACACGCTTTCATAGGGTGAATCGTTCTCTCGTGGATCAGTAATCCATAGATTAGGTGAGATCTCCCGGATGAAGCGGAGAAACCCATAACCCTTATCCTGGAACCATTTGGTACAGACACCGCGAACACATGAGCCTGGCTTTCCCCATTCATTTCTGGGTTCGTAAGAAAACGGCAATAGATCAGGTATCAGGTAGCCGCGATAGAAGGCGTCGGCCTGTCGCTGCAACTGTTTGGATACGTTATTAAAACCCAGTAATTCGACCCTACACCCCCTGTTCTGTAGTGCCGTAACCACTTGAAGAAAATCACCATCCCCTGTCACCAGCAGTATCAAGTCCAGATTTTCTACCTGCAACATGGCATCTACTGCCAGATCAAGATCGGCATTGGCCTTGGTAGTAACAGTCCCTTCATCATCAACATAACGCTTGACCTGTTTGACGATGATTTTCCAGCCGAAATCACGCACCATCTGTTGATAGATGTACGATTTTTTTGCGTATTCAGAATCATTCTTGGCGCGCTCCTGATCGAACGCCAGATAGGTATTCAAACGCAACAAGGTTCCGCCATCCCGCGCAGCAAAGCGTCTGAGTATGTCATAGCGTAGCTGATACCCACCGTTAAATTTAATGTTCTCGGCATCAACAAAAACGCCTACCTTTAGCATGTTCAGATTCTAATACCTCGATTTCGACTGGAAGCGCTGTTAGGCGGTTATTTTACATCAAACTGCCAGTTCCTGTGTGAGTGGCTCAGTGAGATTCGGTGCTGGTTCTGGTTGAATATAGCGTGAATTAAGCCCTTTCAGGTACTGAATGATGATCCCTTGGGTGTTACCGATATTCTCATTCAGGATGCCGTGTCGATTGGATTGGATCATTTCAATGCTCTTTTCCGTACTACTGATCTTGTTATAGACACGATTGACGCTGTCAGGCACCACAGCCGGATCTCCGTCGGCCTGCATCAACAGGGCAGGGCAGTGAATGTCGGGTAACCGTTTGGTTAATTGGGTGACCATCAAGCGTAATTCAAACAGTGAATGGAGCGGCATCGTACTGTAGTTGATATCAGGATGCTCAGTGTCATTGGGTCGAAACGGCATGATCCCTTCATAGGACGGTAACCAGCTCATGAGTTTATTGGCGTGATGTACCAGGGGCACGAAAATCATATTTTTATTGCGGAACTTTACCGGTGTGGATACGGCCACAACACCGGCAAGCCCATCCGGTTGCTCGGCTGCTTGCAACAATGATAATGCCCCACCAGTAGAGAATCCAACCAGACAGATATCTTCGCAATAGCACTGCATTATTCGGTACGCACGCTGAACGGAGGCGAGCCATTCTTTCCAGCGCCGTTCACGAAGATCCCAGGGTGAGGTGCCATGCCCTTTTAGTCGAGGCGTGATGACCGCAAATCCAAGATGCCCCAGTTTTTCAGCAAAGGACTTTACCTCTGCGGGTGTGGCGAGAAAACCGTGTACCAGTACAATGCCTAGAGGGTTACGGTTTTGAGGCAGGATGAGTATAGGCTCACCGCTTTGAGTGGCGGTCTCCTTGTTATTGATCTCCTGATGCCTCGGTTTTGAAAACCGGGCTTTGTCCCAGTGAAAACTCTGCAGCTCATCGTCAAAGAGATGGGCCGCCATCTGTTCTGGTGTGATGCGCTTGGCATGATTGATGGCATGGTCAATCATTTGCACCAACCCGGCTACCGGGCGTGCTTCATTGGCGTATACCTCGATCATATTCTCCAGTCGAATCTGGTCGAACTCGTGGTCCTTGCATAGTTTGGGCATGAACAGATAGTGATCGTCGACATGCTCAATCAGTTCGAGTTGCGCTGCTGTCATGAAAAATTGATCCAGGCCTGCGCATTTTTCGGCGGTCAGCTCACCGTAACAATCGGCATCCTGAAGACTGCGGTGTAGGTTGATGTTTGAAATCTTCTGGGCCGATTTAACCGCGAGGTAGAGTATGCGATGGAACAGCTCGCTATTGATGGCGGTCTGTTCCTTTTCAAGCAGGTTGTAGATGATTAAGGAGGCCAGGTGACTGAGGTTGATAGTTACCTCGCTGTAGATGGCCTTCATATAGTCGTTACGCAGGCGCAATGCATTGTGCCGTAGGCGACTGTTCAGTAACCGATGTTTGATACTGGGATGGGGTTCTTGCTTACTTAATAAATCATCCAGAGATTTCATCTCTGGGGCCAACTGTTTCACAATCGGTTTGACCCACCAACTCCAGTAATCACGGCTATTAAGGATATCGCCCAGATGTATATCCATGTCGGTATTTTTAAGGAGGATATTCCCCTCAATTAGTAACTCTTCAGAGAGACGGCGGCTAATGCCTCTGTTCATCAATTCGAAGCCACTGTGCAGCAGATTATCGCTGACCCGCATGGGATAGAATGTAATGTTGGCCGGGACAATTGTGGAGGGGCGTTCCCCCACTTGTTGGAGCAGTTTGGGGTCATCAAACTCCAGTCGTTGCATCCAATGGTCAATCTGGCATTGATCATCCGTTTCAAATGCGAGCTGTATGGATTGTTTGAGTATGTCGACGGCCAGTGACAGTACGGCAGCCCCTGTGTGATGCTTCCTGCGTTCCAGGGCAGTACGTGAATAGATGCTGTAGCGCCCCCGCTGATCTTGTGAGCGGCGGTCTTTCACCATGCCGCCCTCAGGGAAGATGATCACTTTGCGTCCACGAAGGATCTCTTCTGCCAGAAAGGCAATCAGTCTTGGGTGATTGTTGGGGACTGCACCTACACTTAGCAGGTAGTTAGTCAGTGTGGCATCGCCTTCAAAAAACTCACTGGCGGCTACTGAGCGGCAATAGGCACCACACTCTTGGTAGATAAGATATTGTGGGATAAAGGTTTCGAAACGGGCAAAGTGATTGAACAGGAAGATCTCACCTTGAGCGACCTGTCCTCGGTCGTGATGCATCTTTATGTTAACACTCAACAATCTTTTTATCGTCGAGAAGATGCGTACTGACCACTCATAAGTGGAGACATTAATCTTTACTTCGCCCTGCCGATCATTCAAGTCGGTACCCCCTGGAATAGTAAAAATGTATGCGCTATGTTGTCGCTTTTCTGGGGTGTAGTCAGGTTCGATCCAGACCCCTATATTATGAAAGTATAGGCATTACTAAGACGAGTGTCTGCAATTGTTTCATTCGCAGGTAGGTTCTGTGCTACTAACTGGTTTAGTGTCGAAAACAAGGCATAAGTTCCAATAAAAAAGGCAACTCAGTCACCCGAGTTGCCTTTTTTGTCAGCGTGTTTAGCGCTTACTTATTGGCGCGATTATCAATCAGATCATCGACCACGCCTGGATCAGCCAGGGTTGAGGTATCACCCAATGTGTCAATCTCGTTACAGGCAACTTTGCGAAGAATGCGCCGCATGATTTTGCCCGAGCGGGTCTTGGGTAGTCCAGGTGCCCACTGGATCAGGTTGATCTTGGCGATTGGGCCAATTTCATCACGGACCAGTTTCACCAGTTCAGCCTTTAACTCATCGGTGGGTTCTACACCTGCCATGGGTGTGACATAGGCATAGATGCCTTGACCGGTGATCTCATGTGGATAACCGACTACAGCGGCCTCAGCAACTTTCTCATGCAGTACCAGTGCAGACTCAATTTCAGCGGTACCCAGACGATGTCCGGATACATTTAATACGTCATCAATACGGCCGGTGATCCAGTAGTAGCCATCTTTGTCACGCCGTGCGCCATCACCTGTGAAATAGCTGCCCGGGTACTGTGAAAAATAGGTGGACTTGAAACGTTCATGATCACCATAGACGGAGCGCATCATGCCAGGCCAGGGACGGACCAACGTCAATGCACCTTCACACTCACCCTCAAGCACTTCTCCAGTTGCGGCATCAACGATTTCCGGTACGACACCGAAGAAAGGCATGGAGGCAGAGCCAGGTTTCAGGTCAGTTGCACCAGGCAGTGGGGTGATGAGGTGTCCGCCGGTTTCGGTCTGCCACCAGGTGTCGACGATCGGACAACGTGATCCGCCAACTACGCGGTAGTACCATTCCCATGCCTCGGGATTGATGGGCTCGCCCACTGAGCCGAGTAGACGTAGGGATGAGAGGTCATGCTTCTTGACGGGTTCTTCTCCCACGCGCATCAATGCACGAATGGCGGTTGGTGCAGTATAGAAGATATTGACTTTGTGCTTTTCACAGACAGCCCAGAAGCGACCGGCATCCGGATAGGTGGGTATGCCCTCAAACATCAGGCTGGTAGCGCCATTGGTCAATGGCCCATAAACGATATAGGTGTGACCAGTAACCCAACCCACATCGGCCGTACACCAGTAGATTTCCCCGTCTTTGTAGTCAAAGGTATATTTGTGGGTCATCGCCGCAAACAGCAGGTAACCGCCTGTTGTATGCAGTACGCCTTTTGGCTGGCCGGTTGAACCGGAGGTGTAAAGAATGAACAGTGGATCTTCGGCATCCATCTCTTCTGGTTCACATATGTCAGAGGCATCTGCCATCGCATCGTGATAGTAGATGTCTCTGCCCTCTTTCCAGGCGACATTACCCCCGGTGCGTTTGACTACAATACAGGTGTGGACGTTAGGGCAGTCATCCAGTGCGATATCGGCATTCGCTTTGAGTGGGACGTTTTTGCCGCCGCGAACAGACTCATCGGCCGTGATCAGTGTTTGGCAATCAGAATCAAGGATACGGCTGGAGAGTGCATCGGGTGAGAAGCCGCCAAAGACGATGGAGTGTACGGCGCCAATGCGCGTACAGGCCAGCATCGCGACGGATGCTTCCAGAATCATCGGCATGTAGATACAGACCCGATCACCTTTCTTCACGCCGCGTGATTTCAGTACGTTGGCGAATTTGCACACTTCTGCGTGCAATTCACGGTAGCTGATCTTTTTGTCTTCATTGGGATCGTCACTTTCCCAAATCAAAGCTGTCTGATCACCGCGGGTTTCCAAATGACGATCCAGGCAGTTGTAGGAGACATTCAGTTTGCCACCCTGAAACCACTTGATATTGGCTTCATTAAAGTCCCACTCACTCACTTTGTCCCATTTCTTGGACCAGGTGAGAAACTCTTCAGCGGCATCGCCCCAGAAACCATCCGGGTCTTCGACAGAGCGCTGGTACATTTCTTTGTATTTTGCTGCATCAATGTGGGCTTGAGCGGCGGTATCAGCACTAACCGGATAGACTTTCTCTTCGGACATAACATGTCTCCTTTTCTTTAAAATACAGTGACCAATGACTTGGTCGGTTTCTCTCTAAAATAAAAATGTTCTCAGCTCTTTTCTCACATTAGGGATGTGTCGTCATCTCCAACGGAAAACAGATACTAAAAATGCCCCAATTCATATTGACGGTGAATGAGTTTGTTCACCGGGTTGTTATATTCCACCAGCACTTTAGCCAGTCGCTTGAATACCTCTGCCGTGATCATGGCATCACCTCGGGCAGTATGACGGCCCTCGATCTCAACCTGAGTGTAATCGGCTACCTCCTCCAGTGTATAGTGCCCAACCCGTCCGGTATGGACAAGGTAAAGCAGCATGGTATCTAACCATGGATGTTTCAGGTGGCAAAGCAACTCCTTCTGCAGGATTTTGTTGAGAAACCGGATATCAAATCCGATGTGATGCCCAATCAGTACACTCTCTCCAATAAAGTCCCCAATCTCCTGCATGACCTCTTCAATTAAAGGTGCATCGCTTACATCATCATCATTGAGATGATGGATTCGGGTTGATGCTTCCGGAATACTTCTGCCCGGGTGTATCAGTGTGTTGAATTCCCGACCGGTCAACTCCAAACCCTGCATTTCGAGCAGTGAAATAGAGCAGATCTCATCCCCTGCATAGGCCTGTAAGCCTGTCGTTTCAGTGTCAACTACTACAAACCGCGTCTCTTCAATCGGTTTGTTTACTAGCTTTTTTGGGTTCACAGAGAGCAGGCGTTGATGCAGCGCCAGCATGCCTGGATCTGCAAGCAGTGCCCCTTTGCTCAGGGTACGCCTGAAACCTGCATGAATTTTCCCCAGTAACTCTCCGAGCTGTTCACTCGCCATATCATATTAGCTTTTGCTGTTCAGCCTGCAATTTCCCTGCTATCTGTAGTTTTTATCGCCGCTCGCAAGCGGGGCAGGGGTCAGCACCCCTCATTGTAGTCAGTGCCAGCTTGAGCCACTCCTCTCTCATCTAGAATATATCAGTTGCGTAATCATCCTGTAATTGTTCCTGAAACCGTTTCACAGCCCGCATGGCCATACGCAAGGTACTGCGCGACTGTGGGGATAGGCGTTCCGGATTGATCAGCTTGTTCAGTTCGTTGTTTGCCTTTGCCTGCTTGATTTGATGCGTCAACAACAAATCCAATAACTCCTCAAAAGCCTCCTGAACGGAGTCCTTGAAGTCAGTTGAGAGCTTTCCGACGCGCATGAGCGCATTCAGTCTATCGGTGGTGTTCTGTGCAGCGATGCCATTTTGCAATGCGAAAATGCGTGCGGCATCGGCAATGATACGTAAACCGTTACGTTTGATATCGATATACTCACCCTGCTCATCTTTCATAGTAACCAATTGGTTGAAGAATCCGATAGCGGGTTTTCCCTCGGCATCATGGTCTGACATCATTTTTAATAGCCGTGGTTTGTTTTTTATCTCAGCCAGGGCGTGACGACGCAGTTCTGTGGTGAGGGCATCATCGCCATACAGGGTATCAAAATCAAAAACCACATTGGACCAGCGCGCCGCCTTTTCTGTGGGCTGATTGACGATATGGCTAATCTGTTGTTTCCATTTCGACAGGGTTTTGTTGTAGAGCGGGTTACGCGCCATGATGGCGCCGGGGCAGAGTGGATAACCGACCAAATCCAGATTCAGATTAAGGCGGTTGCAGAAATGATCAAACCACTCCTTTACTTCTTTCTTTTCGCTGATCGGGGTGTCATCAATGATGATGCCGTTGTCCTGATCTGGGTTGAGTAGCATCTCCAGGCGTCCCCCCGAACCCATAATAAGTACCGTGAATCCTACTGGTGCTTTGCCAAGATCTTTTGTCTCCATCCAGCGCAGTGTCAATTCCACCACCCGTCTTTGAGCGATCAGGTGATACTCGCTGAGTAATCTCACTGCACTGCTGGGGCGGTGATTGGTCTCCTGAATATCAATGGCTGCATCAACTAGCTGTGGCATCAACTTGGCCAGCTCTTTTATCGTATCGGCTTCTCTGAAGCGATTGGTCAGCGTGCTGGGGCGGGATATCAGAATACGCAAAATATCGGTTTGCGAGACAATACCCACCGGAATTTGGTCATCCAAAACAATCAGGTATTCTACGCTATGCCGTCTCATGATCTCTTCGGCTTCCCATAAGGCCGTTTCCGGATCAATCACGCGAGGTGTTTCAAAAGCGATATCGATTACCCGATTACCTGGGTCGGCGTTGCGTAGCATGACGGCTTCAGCGAGTCCTGCATAAGTGAGTACGCCGCGAAGCAAGTCCTTGTCATCGGTTACCACGATGCTGCCAATCTTCCGCGCTTTCATTATGTCGAATGCTTCGCGTAGACTGGTCTCCGGTGTACAGGAGATAACCGGGGTGTGCATCACTCGCGTGACTGGGTGCGCTAATACGCCGGTAGAAATAGAGCGATCAGGACTGCGTTCACGGAGCTTGGCGGCAATGACTCTGTTCAACACGTTGAACAGTTCAGGGTGTTCTTCTTCAAGGGCCTTGAAGCGATCTTCATGTATGGCAAGGATCACTGACTGATTGGTGGCTATGGTTTTTGTGGTGTAATCATTCTTATCCAGGTAATTGGCCAATCCGATTAGATCGCCTGGAAGCACGGTATCCTGGCGTCCAGTTGGGCGATGCATGACGACCGTACCATCGAGCAGGATATAGATCTCTTTTTTGTAAGGCTCACCAGGACGAAACAGTGCAACACCTCCGGGCAACACTCGCTTGCTTGCACAGTTCACCAGCTCTTTCAATGTTCCGATGGGAACGTCTTTGAAAGTGCGTGTGGCAGCCAGTATCTGCTCGGTTGTCAGTGTTGTCCGTTTGTTTTCCATGCGCTCTTTTAGACTGTTATTCGGTTTTTGATTTTCCTGCGTTGTTGCTGATCAGGAAAAAATGCTATTTTTATCAGCGGGCGTTTACCTTTTTCTTACTATCGATATGGGCGTTAATGTGATTGATTGGATCTTTCTGTTTGTTACAGGTGTGATTGCCTATCATGCATTAACGCATCGCAATGAGGATGGTGAGAACGATACGGGGCATCAGTTGTTTGGTGCCATCGCGTTGTTGTTTTTCTCGCGCGTCCTGTTTGTCGATATCCTTAAGCTGTTCTAAATATTCCTCTCAGTGGTTCTCGGTTAATCCAGTTTATACGATCGCTGTTTTGCATCTTCCTCTGGTAACCGTAACAGCCGTTCGTCTGCCGGTTTTGCTAACTGCTCTTTCAGGTAGCGCGCCCGATCTGCTATTGAAGGCGGCTTCTCCGGTTGATTGCGCATGAATCGGGTTAGAAAGCCGGGGCCTTCTTGGATTTCCGGAGCCAGCTTTAGTGACATCTGATAATCAGCCAATGCACCAGGATAGTCCGCCAGTTGGTCTTTCAATATCCCGCGGTTGGCATGGGCGACACCGACAGCTCTACGATTCGCGTCGTTGATACCCTTGTTCTGCTCTTGCTTTATTGATTCATCATATAAGGCAAGTGCAGTCTGCAATCTGGTCGTTGCCGCTTGGCGAACTGTCGCGGCTTTCATCGCGCTGTTAGCCTGTTCTAGCTGGTGCGCTTCAAGTAGTTGTTGTAATCCCATGCGCATGAGGGACTGTGCTTTGCCACGTAATGCGCCCGTATTGTCGGGATTTCGTTCATAGGCCTTGTCGAAAGCGGCAAGTGCCTTGTCGAACGCGCCATCTTCCAGATAACGCCCCGCAGCAGACAGTTCATGTGCGTCAGGCCCCGCATCTCTGATTTCAGTGTCGTAATAGGTCCAGCCTATCCAGGCCGTTGTCAAAGCAACGGCAACTCTGATCAAGGCGCGATAGTGGGTATCACCCATTACCTGTGTTGCTCAACCACAGGTTAAAAATCCAGGAGAAAAACAGAACAAGGCCAAGGCTGATAAACCGTGCCCTGATCTTCTGCCCACGCAGGGCATTGCTGTCCAGTGTGCTCCCTTGTTTATGCTGTAACCGCCTGACACTGATTACCCAAATCAGATTACTGACAGGGAAGAACAGCATTGCGGCCAATAAAATGAACCAGAAGTAGAAAGATGCGTTCATGGTCTGATTCACAACTCACAATTAATCAATTAACTATCAACCGGGTTTATCGATATCCAGTTGTATGTCACCAATATCTTCGTGCAGGGCCACGACCTCTTTGTGGGGAATGGTTGAAAGCTCCATCTTGTAAGCAAGTAGCCACATCATCCCCACGCCCAGTAGCCACCAAAGAAGTTGCCAGGCCCAGATGGAGGGCATGCCAAATGTCCAGGTCTCGGCGTTGGTGGGGTCACCAAACACCCAGTTACCAATGACCGCGCCAGGACCTATGCCAAAGAAAAACCATGTCAGTGTAGCGATCCAGGCGACAGGGATCAGCCCACGCTTTTCTGGAGAGAGCGAGGCGTGATCACGCAAGAAATTGTGGAAGATCATCCGGTGTTCATGCTCATTCTGTTTTTGCGTCATAGCAGAGATGATCAGCGCCAGGGAGAAGTTGAATAGTATGCCCCAGAATGCTGAGTGGAGTGTCATCGGCCAGCGACCCCAAGGCATATACTGTGCGCCGATGCTTTCGGTCAGCGTTACCGCAATCAGTCCGGCGATAAGCCCGACAGTGATTCCCTGTCTTGTCAGATAGGGCCACCAGCAGACGGCAATCAGCGCCGGCCACATCTGGAAGCCGTAAGCCACTGCCAGCCCACCTAACAGCACCAGCGCGTCACTGGATGTCGAGGCAACTACCAGGGCAGCCAAGACAATCAGGATGACCCCCAGCCGACCATACATCTTTTGTTGTGCGTGACTGGCATTTGGAATAATAAACCGCTTCAGCAGGTCACGGGTCAACATGCCACCGGCGGTCGACATATAAGCAGAGCCGGTTGACTGCATGGCGGCCAGGGCGCAAACAGATAGCAGGCCTACCAGCCAGGGTGCCGTTTCCGACATGAGGTAGACCAGTTGCGGAACCAGCATGTCGCCTTTGCCCTCGGACTGCATGATATCGAGCCCACCCAGGCCTGTGCCCATGACGTTGTTGACCAGGTCTGGAAATTTGGCCATAAACTCAAGATCGGCGCCAAGAAAGTGTGCTCCGATGCCCTGAATTGCGGTGAAGAACACCAGGATAAAACCGATTACAAAAGAGGAGGCCCATACCTGTTGTGGTGCAAAGGGTTCTGGGCTTTTGTTGCCAAATGCCCACATCGAGAAGGCTGGGGCTGATTGAATGCCCATCAGCCCGAACATGTAGGTGAGGACCATAAGGCCTGTCCAGGCGCCGCCAATAGGGGCGCTGTCAGTGCCTAGTCCAGCGCCAAACTGGATCACTCCCGGTATGGCAATATAGGCACTGTAGCCATCCGGTGTGGTTTGGCCAAACATGGCCTTTCCTGTAACGGGATCAATCTGGGAGAGTGCCGCAATCCCTTGGTTGAGGTTTGCAAAGCCCCCCACCGCGTGCATAGCGATGAGGCCAATCACAACGATTCCGCCACCCAGCAGGATAGCTTGTGCGGAGTCAACATAGGCCACTGCCCGCAGACCACCTGAGGCAACATAGATAATGACTACCGTAGAGAGTAGCCACATGCCGACATTGGTGCTCAGCATGTTATCGGTAAGCACATTAAACAGGAAGCCGGAGGCGCGCAGTTGAATGCCCAGATAGGGGACAGAGAAGATCAGGGCTACCAGAACGACCAGGATACGGATCAGGTCTGAGCGAAAATAGTAAGCCAGCATCTCGCCTGGCGTGATAAACCCAAAGCGCTTGCCCAGCATCCATTGTCGCTTGAGGAAAAGTACGCCCGTAAAGGGGATGGTGATTGCGTAGAAAGAGGCGTAGGCGTACTGGAACCCATCCCGGTAAATCAAACCTGGGTGTCCCATGAAGGTCCAACCAGAAAAAGAGGTTGCCGTGGCGGCGAGTATAAATACCCACAGTGAAATTTGCCGGCCGGCTACAAAATAATCACTGGCGGTTTTGGCCGACAGCGCCCCCTTTATGCCCCAAAAGATACAGTAGGACCAATATAGCGCAACGAATACAAACAACCAGACAACCTTCGCGTCCATTGGTCGTATTCCCCCTCATGAGTGAGTTTTAAAGGATATTTTAATTTTGTTATTTGAGTTTAGATCATCATCACGACGACTTATACCCAAATGCTCCCGCTATTATGCGAGAAACGTGCCGTTAATTAAAGCTATTCAGCTCAAGGGTTTGTGTAATTTCCTTGCGGCCTGTTACCTTTCTTCGTTACTAATGGTAACGACCCTGGGTGATTCGGTAACAGGAGAAGCCGTCTGGTTTTTCAGATTTCAATCAACGACTACTTTTTTTGGTCCGGGGAATACCAAAGCGTTGCCTTCTTTCCCAAAGCGCCTTGCGACTGATGCCCAGTCTCTTGGAGAGTTCGGTTTCTGTCATCTGATCTTGATTCTCCAGGACAAACTGTCTGAAATACTGTTCCAGTGAAAGTTCTCCCGTTGGTGGGGTGGCTGCGATGGGCAGGGTTCCTGCGGAGTGGGTGCTTTCAATGGCGAGTAGATCAGGGGTGATGATGTCCTCCTCACACAGAATGACCGCCCGCTCAAGGGCATTCTCCAGTTCTCGGACATTGCCGGGCCAAGTGTAGGTGCTGATGGTTTCGATAGAGGCTTGGTTGAGCGTCATCGGGGCCCGATTGAGTTGTTTGCGTGTCTTCTCAAGAAGAAATATAGCCAGATCAACAATGTCACCTCCACGCTCTCTCAGGGGTGGCAGATTGAGCTCCACGACACGGAGACGGAAATAGAGGTCACTGCGAAATTCGCCTTCCTGTACCCGCTGTTTGAGATCACGGTGGGTTGCGGCTATCAGTCGTACGTCAACGACCCGAGACTGTTCGGAGCCAACACGGCGAATCTCTCCGTTTTGCAAGACGCGGAGCAGTCTGGCTTGGGCGGCAAGGGGTAGTTCACCTATCTCATCCAGAAACAGTGTGCCGCCTTCTGCCGCTTCGACCAGACCTGTCCTGGATGAGTCGGCGCCGGTGAAGGCCCCTTTTTCATGGCCAAACAGTTCCGATTCAATCAGGGTTTCAGGAATAGCCGCGCAGTTCACGGTGATGATGGGGGCATCTTTGCGTAAACTCTGTTCATGCAGTGCCCTGGCAACCAGTTCCTTACCTGTACCAGACTCTCCGAGGATCAGTACCGTGCTATCTGTTGGGGCGACCTTGGTCACCCTTCGACAAACCTCCTGCATGGCGGGGCATTTTCCTACCATACCGTCGACCGGGTAGGATTTGTCCAGTTCGGATTTCAATACTTCCGTTTTTCGCCCCAATTTCTCCTGCTTCAGGGTACGCTCAATCAGCAAGACCAGTTCATCATGGTCAAAGGGTTTAGCGATGTAGTCGATGGCGCCCTTTTTCATCGAGTCTACAGCGGAGCGTACGCTGGCGTAGCTGGTCATGATCAGTACAGGAACACCGGGTGCACGGTGTATGACCTCAGTCCCGGGAACACCCGGGAGACGGACATCGGTGAGTATTAGATTGAAACTCTGCAGATCATATTTTGATTCTGCCTCTTCAACCGATTCTGTCGCACTCACCTTGTAACCTCTGCGGGTTAGCAGTCGCTCAACGGCATCGCGGATGACGGACTCATCTTCAATGATTAATATTTGGCTCATGGTTTTTTCTTATCCAGGTGTTGCGGTAGCTTGATAATGACACGGGTACCCACACCGGGCGCCGAGTCAATTGCAATGCTGCCATTGTGTTCTTCAATAATTTTTCCAACCATAGGCAGTCCCAGGCCGGTTCCTTTTCCTGCCTCTTTGGTGGTGAAAAAGGGCTCAAAAATCACATCGAGTGCCTCTTCTGGAATGCCTTCCCCTTGGTCCATGACCTCTATCTGAATTTCGTCATGAGAGGTGAAGGCGAATATTTCAACGCTATCACCTGGCTCTGAGGCGTCGCAGGCATTGGTGAGCAGGTTGACCATCACTTGGGCCAGACGCTGACGATCTCCCTTCATGAGCAACTCTTCGGGGCAGCTATTGCTAAATTCGACATGCTTGCCGGCACGCGTGAGGCCAACCAGTTGAATGGCCTCTTCCATGATGCTGTTGAGGGTGAAAGTTTCAAAATTGAGACCGATTCGCCCGCTGCGGCTGTAGCTCATCAAAGAGTGGACAATGCTGCTGATACGACGGGTCTGTTGCAGGATTGCCTCGATACTCTCCTGTGTTGTCTCCTCGTCCCGCTCTTCCAGGAGATTCTGCGCCAACGAGGCGATGCCCGAGACAGGGTTGCCAATCTCATGGGCCACACCGGCGGCGAGTTTTCCAATAGAGGCCAGGCGGTCACTGTGGGCCAGCTCGGCCTCCAGGGTCTCCAGATCGGTCAAATCTTCTAGAAGCAGAACCAAACCGCTACGTGGACCGGTCTGGAATCGAGGTAGGTCAGGATCAAGAATGGCCGCTTTGTGCAGGTTATACCAGTGCGGGCTGTTGTTGATTGGGACTTCCATATGGTGAATATGCTCATCTTGGGCCAAGGCAAATCCGGCCAGGAGTTCTCCCCAGGGGGCGGTTAAGGAAGAGAGTTTACGTCCCGTAGCCTCGCTGCTCGGTACGCCACTCATCACTTCCAGCGCCAGATTCCAGGTCACGACGGTGTGATCCGGATCTACCGCACAGACGCCAAGCGGCAGATCAAGCAGCACCTGCCGGTGATAACGGCGCAGCGCATCAAGATCCGCGGTCAGACCCTTCAACTTACTGCGGGACTGTTCCATGCGCTCTTCCATGTGTCGAATCGAGTCGGCGAGAGCGGTTTTAGCATCGCCATCAACCTTGAGCTGCTGGTTGATGATCATGTGGGCCATGGCAGGTCCCACCAGACCGGAGAGGTTTAGCTCTATGCGTTGTCGGAGTCGCTTGAGTTCTCTAGGGCGTGTTTCGCTGCGATCCAGGTCAAGATCTTCCAGGGCTTGATTGACCTCCATTTCTGCCGCCTCGCGCCCTAGCATCACGGCAAGGCCCTCGGAAAACTGGGCCGGGGAAGCGGCGGTCAGCGTACCATCGAGCGGGATCATGATGGCTACTTCGCTGCGACAGGCGAGTGCCGTCTCCTCCTCTTCCGGAGACTGCCTAGTGATGAGAGAGATAATGACAAACAGCAGGCTATTACAGGCGAGAGACCAGAAGGTTGAGAATTGCCATTGGTCGAGGCCGGCGGTATCGCGCATCGCGGGAAGATCGATGCCGGTCTCAATAAACCCGGATTTTTCCAGTAGCGGTAACAAAAGGGTTATTACCCAAATAGTGAAACCGCCCAACAGACCGGTAATAAAGCCTTCACGGGTGGCGCGGCGCCAATAGAGCAAACCCACAATGCCAGGAAGGAACTGGGCAACCGCAACGAATGAGATCAGGCCCAGCTGAACCAGGCCCTGATTGTGTTCGAGTACCTCATAGAAGATGTAGCCGGCAAAAATGATCAATCCGATGAGTAGTCGCCGACCCCACAGCAGCCATCGATAGATATCTACCTTTGGATCCGGATAGCTGGCGGGTAACAACAGATGGTTCAGGCACATGGATGAGAGTGCCAATGTTGAGACAATCACCATGGCACTTGCCGCCGAAACCCCCCCGATGAAGGCTAGAACCGGTAACCAGGAGGGCCCCTTGCTGAGGGTGATGCCGAGGACGTAATAGTCCGCATCCATATCCAGTTGGAGGTATTCACCGGCCCAAAGAATCGGCGGGATGGCCAGGTTCAACAGTAGCAAAAAGAGCGGGAAGGCCCAGCTTGCAGTAGCCAAAGATCGAATCGACAGATTCTCTGTAAAGGTCATGTGGAACTGTCTGGGCAGTAAAAAGGCCGCACAGAACGACAGGAATAGCAAGGTTGTCCAGGGGCCTTCCCGTACCGGTTCATAGAGTTTGCGGAGTGCTTCTGGGTGGTTTTCCAGGTACTGGTTTAGCTCGCCCGGTCCAGAAAAGACACCAAAAATTGCAAAGTAGCCTACCGCCATCATTGCAACAATCTTGACTAGGGATTCAAAGGCAATCGCGGCTACCAGTCCACGATGCTTCTCTCGAGGGGAGATATGGCGGGCACCGAAGAGGATGGAAAACAGGGTCAGCATGCCACAGAAACCGAGTGCTAGCGTCTGCGGGATCTCATCGTGAGTGAGTACCTGGATTGAGGTGGTCACCGCACGGATTTGCAGTGCAATATAGGGCAGTGATCCAAGCAGCATAAACAGGGTAACCAGAACCCCCCCAAGCTGGCTTCGATAGCGAAAAGCCAGTAGATCTGCCAGAGAAGTGAGCTGATATTCTCGGGTTAGACGTAACAGGGGTTGCAGGAGTACCGGGCTCAGAATAAAAGCAAGCGTGACGCCGAGATAAACCGTCAGAAACTGATAGCCCTCGCGCTGGGCAAAGCCAACACTCCCATAGTAGGTCCAGGAGGTGGCGTAGACGCCCAATGAGAGCACATAGACCGGTGCATTATCGGTCCAGCGATCCGGTACAAGGCCACTGTCCGTGACGTAGGCAACAAAGAAGAGCAGTAGCAGATAGAACAGACTGGCTCCGAAGAGGATCTCCAGATCATAAGTCATGCTGCGAATATTTCCTGTGCAGCCAGGCACCTAGCACGATAAGCAACAACCAAAGTGCGTAGGGGACCAGCCAGTGAGCGCGGTCAGCGGCCCACCACACGGTCAGTGGTGAGGCGAACAGAAACAGGCCAAAGAGTGCCAGGATCAGTGCACTCTCTCTTAACCTGATAGGATCGGGGTGTTTTTGCATCAGATAAGGGTATCAGTTGTTACTATTAGTAACAACTTTATGCGGGTTTTTGACCCGCAGCAGGGGGGCGTGTGCTTGTCTTAGTTACCTATGGAATAGATTACACCACCTAGGACTTTGAAATGACTGACTTTGATATAAAGCGCAGGCAAGGCGTATGATCCTGGGGATATAGATAACAAAGTGCAGTTTCAGTAGCAATTGCCTATAAAGATGGGCTGCTACGGATAAGAGGAGAGGGGAATCCATGAATCCTGAGAAGGTGGTATTTGGCTTTTTTATTGTGCTGGCGCTCACGCTCAATTTTGGTTTTTTTGTGGGCGAGATCGACAACCCAGACCATCATCATCTGTATGAGCTGTTTGCCGTGGTGATCGTGAATCTTGTTGCCACCTTGCTCAAGTTTGGTGACCGCACCCAGATGGGTGCAGTGCTGCTGGCTACCAGTCTGGTTGCGGTACTGCAGCTCCTTGCGGCGGCTCTGGTATGGGCTGCAGCGGAGCATATTTCAGCTACAGGCCTTACGCCGCCCGTGATGGCCAGTATTGTCTCGTTGTCGGGTGGGGCCATGCTGGCCAATGTCATCTCGGTCGTGCTGCTGGTCATTGAAACAGTGATGTTGCGGCGTTAAAACGCGCCCAGATTATGCATAGCATCTACTTTTTGATTTTTCGACGTATGCGTCAGCCCTTGCTGACGTTGGTGTTGACCTATGCGGTGGCTATTCTGGGATTGTCACTGATACCTGGCCAGGATAATGCGGGCAATATTTGGCACATGGACCTGTTCCATGCCTTCTATTTTGTCAGCTTTATGGCGACCACGATTGGTTTTGGTGAAATCCCATACCCGTTTACGGATGCGCAACGCCTTTGGGTCACCGTCTCGCTCTATGCTACGGTGGTGGTCTGGATCTACTCCATTGGTACCTTGCTGGCACTGATTCAAGACAAGACCTTTCAGCAAGCCATGACTGAGGGTAAGTTCACCAAGCGTGTGAAAAGGATGCGTGATGCCTTCTACCTGGTCTGTGGCTATGGCGAAACGGGAAGTGCATTGGTTCATGCCCTGACAGAGCGCGATCATTCGGTGGTGGTTATTGATATCAATCCGGATCGTGTCAATATCCTGCAACTTGAGAATCTGCGTCAGTATGTGCCAGCCCTGGAGGGTGATGCGTCACGACCAATCCATCTTTTAGAAGCCGGATTAAAACACCCCCTCTGTCATGGGGTGGTGGCGCTGACCAATGTCAATGAAGTGAATCTGAAGATTGCCATCACCAGTAAATTGCTTCATCCGGAAATTAAGGTGATCTGCCGTTCTGATTCCCATGATATCGAAGCGAATATGGCCTCTTTTGGCACCAACCACATCATCAACCCCTTCGATACCTTTGCCAACCATCTGGCTACAGCCCTGCAAGCGCCTGGACTCTATCTGTTGCATGCCTGGCTCACTGGTGAGCGTGGTTTTCCTCTTGAAGAGCCTATCTATCCCCCTGCCAGAGGCCGCTGGATTGTCTGCGGTTATGGCCGATTTGGTAGGGCGATTTGTCGCCGTCTGAAAGACGAAGGTATTGAGCCTGTAGTCATTGAGGCCATGCCGGATGTCACGGGGATGCCTTCGGGAGATTATGTTTTAGGGCGTGGAACGGAGGCTAAAACGCTGCTGGAGGCAGGAATAGAACAGGCTGTTGGCTTGGTCGCAGGAACGGATAATGATGCCAATAATCTCTCGATTATCATGACTGCCAGAGAGCTACGCCCTGATCTGTTTGTCATACTGCGCCAAAATCAAAAAGAAAATCAATCGATTATTGATGCGGTAAAGGCTGACATGGTGATGCACGCAAGCGCCATTATTGCCAACCGGATTCGGGTGCTACTGGGCACGCCATTGCTTTATCAGTTTACCAGTTTGGCACTGCATGAGAGTGATCAGTGGGCCTGCGAACTGGTGAGTCGAATCAGTGCAATGGTAACTACTGAGGGTCCCTCAATCTGGGAGATCTCCATGACCCACATCAATGCATTGGCTGTCTGTGGTGCCCTGGAGCAAGGTCGACAGGTTAAATTACAGCATCTGCTGGCAGATCCAAGGGAACGGGAGCGGTCACTGTCCTGCATCCCGCTGTTGCTGAAACGGGGTGATCACCGCATCATGTTGCCGAATGCTGATACGGTACTTAAATCGGGAGATCATCTGTTATTCTGTGGGAGGCACACCTCACGCGATGGTATGGAGTGGGGGCTGCAGAATATTCATGCGCTGAATTACATCCTGACGGGTGAGTCCGCGTCGGGGGGGTGGTTCTGGCGTTTATTGAAGCGCAGTGGAGTCGTCGCGACAGAGAGCAAGTCATAGCTCGATGATGGTACTGTTGGGTAGGTATGAGATGAATTTTTTTCTCTATCTTATGCGGTGTGGCCGGGCAAGATAGGTTAGGATGAGGCTTCGTCCCGGGTTGAAAATAATTAAAAAAGATCTGGGAGCGTGCTCTGTTGGGCGCGAGAAGGGAAGCGTATAAAATCAACTGGAGCGGCACTTCAGGCCGATACCAGAGAGCGTTTATCAGCTTGTTATACGGAGACATTCCATGCATTATCTACTGGAGAAGCTACACCGAGACCATCGAAATCTCGAGAAGATTCTTGATCTGCTAACATCTCAGCTAGACCATTTTTTGGCAGGACGGGAGTCTGATTTTGATCTAAAGATCGAACTGCTGGAGTATATGGAGGCGTATGCTGACCAGGGACATCATCCACTGGAAAATGTCATTTTTACCATCGCTAAGCCACTGGTTGGAGAGCGTGCAGAACTGATGGATCGGCTGATGACACAGCATCAGATGTTAGGGCAACTCACGCGCACTTTCCGCAACTCTTTAGAGAATATTTTTCAGGGCGGCGTCATGTCGCGGGATGAACTGGAAGTGCAGGGACGGGAGTTTATTGCGCTGCAGCGGCAGCATCTTTCGCTTGAGGAACAGGAAGCCTTTCCGATGCTGGATGAAATACTCCAGGAAAGTGATTGGGCGAAGATTATTGAGCAATCACCCAATCACGATGATCCTGTGTTCGATAAGCCGGATAAATTACGTTTTCAGACACTCTTTGAGTATCTTAGCAAAGCGGAGCATAACGGGGAGTAAGCAGGGAATCAGGAAGCCACTGACAGCGTCAAAAAGAACGTATTGTCAGCCCATCAGGAGTGATGGGAATTAACAAGTAACCACAGGTGCTTAGGGATTGAGCGTATTTGTAGAGTCGGCATCAGGCAGGTGGAGAGAGCGAGAAATAACTAAAATTCCTTTGGAGGGATAATCGCATGGCGCATATTGTTGTTTTAGGGGCTGGCACAGGTGGTATGCCTTGTGCCTACGAGCTGAAAGAGGCACTGGGTAAAGATCACCAGGTAACAGTTATCAATGAACGGGCAGAGTTTCAGTTTACCCCATCAAATCCCTGGGTGGCGGTTGGCTGGCGTGACCGTGCCAGTGTGACTTTTGATATAAAACCTCACCTGGAACGCAAGGGGATCAGTTTTATCGCCAAACGTTGCGAAAATATTGATGCCAAGAACAATACCCTCGAAGTCGAGGGTGGAGAAGTCATCAGCTATGACTATCTCGTTATTGCCACCGGTCCGAAGCTGTTTTTTGAAGAGGTTGAAGGCGCGGGTCCTGCCGTAGGGAACACCCAATCTATCTGTACCGTTGACCATGCGTTAACGGCTTATGATGCGTATCAAAAACTGATTGATGATCCAGGTCATGTGATCATAGGCGCCATGCCATTCGCCAGCTGTTTTGGGCCGGCCTATGAATTCGCTTTTATCATGGATTCTGATCTGCGCAAGCGTAAGATTCGGGACAAGATTCCTATGACCTATGTGACGTCTGAGCCCTATATTGGCCACTTGGGTCTGGGTGGCGTCGGTGATTCAAAGGGATTCCTCGAGTCGGACCTGCGTGCTCATCACATCAACTGGATCACCAATGCCAAAGTCATTAAGGTTGAGGCCGGTAAGATGCATGTAGAGCAGTATGATGACAGTGGTCATCTGCTAAAGACCCACGAGCTTGAGTTTAAGTACTCCATGATGCTACCCGCCTTTAAGGGTGTAGATGCGGTGGCCAATGTGGAAGGGCTCTGTAATCCACGTGGTTTTGTCTTTGTGGATAGTCATCAGAGAAACCCGACCTATCCCAATATCTATTCCGCAGGTGTGTGTATAGCCATTCCCCCGGTTGAGGCTACTGCGGTGCCAACGGGTGCCCCAAAAACCGGTTACATGATTGAGTCAATGGTGACCGCTATAGTGCACAATATTGCCGATGAGTTGGCAGGTCGAGAGCTCTCTACCAATGCTACCTGGAATGCAATCTGTCTGGCCGATATGGGTGATACAGGTGCAGCGTTTGTAGCACTTCCTCAGATCCCACCACGTAACGTGGCCTGGTTTAAGAAGGGTAAATGGGTACACATGGCCAAGATTGCCTTTGAGAAGTACTTTATCCGTAAGATGAAAAAAGGTACCTCTGAGCCAATCTATGAGAAATATATCCTCAAGATGTTGGGTATCGGTAAATTGAAATAGGCAGAAATTGTTTGATTAAAAGAGCCCGGTCATTACCGGGCTTTTTTAATGGAGGAATCGTAAGTTCACGCTTCGCGACGGGATTCTTTTAGTACCGATTCCACGTGTTGACAGCATAGTTATCCTGCTGACGCTTGTGTGGGATGATTCAGTCTGGTTGCCAAAGGTGCAATTTAACCAGTTTGGTCAGCGCATCAATATGTTCATTACTGCTATTCAATGCCGGAATATAGTTGTACTCCTTGCCGCCGGCTTCTAGAAAATAGTCTCTATTCTCTTCGCCAATCTCCTCAATAGTCTCCAGGCAGTCTGCCGGAAAACCGGGGCATGCCACATCCACTCGCTTGATACCCTCGACACCCCACTGCCTTAGTGTTTCATCGGTATAGGGTTTCAACCAAACCTGATTGCCAACACGCGATTGAAAGCTGATGCCCCATTGTTCATCTGCAAGTCCCAATGTCTGGGCGATGAGTCTGGCGGTCGTGTTGCATTCACGTCCATAGGGATCGCCCTTGTCTTCATAGCTCTGTGGAATCCCATGAAAGGATAGCAGGAGTCGGTCCGGTTGCCCTTTCTCCCGCCAGTAAGCGCTAATACTGCGTGCCATAGCGGCTATGTAAGCCGGGTCATCATGATAGTGGTTGATGAAACGTAACTCGGGTAACCAGCGCCACTCTTGGAGAACACGACTGATCTCATCAAATGTTGATGCGACGGTGGTGGCGGAGTATTGAGGATAGAGGGGCAGTACGAGTACACGACGAGCATTTCTGCGTCGCAATGTCTCGAGGCCTTCCGCTATGGAGGGCTGACCGTAACGCATGGCCGTAACTACAGTGATGGGTGTGCCAATCTCCGTCTGGAGTGATAGCTCAAGTTTCTCAGCAATGTGTTTGGTGTGATACAGCAGGGGGGAGCCTTGCGCCGTCCATATTTTTCGATAGGCCTTGGCAGAGCGAGGAGGGCGTATCCGAAGAATAACGCCATGCAGTATCAGCCACCAGAGTAAGCGTGGGGTCTCGATAACACGGGGATCGCTTAGGAATTGCTTCAGATAACGCCTGACATCACCTGTTGATGTGGAGTCGGGAGTGCCGAGATTGGTTAACAGTATCCCGGTACAGGCCGGTTTGGTATTGTCTGGTTCAGGTCCGGAAAATTGCATCAGTCGCTTCAAGTTGCCTCTGTTAATCCTGTGTATGATCCATCATTAGCGGTACATGGTGCAACGGTGAAGTTGAGGCGAGCCCTGAGTGATTGCTGATGGTCACGAGAAACTGTAGTTCCGTGTATGATGCTCTACCAAGGTTTGATCTGTGGCAGAATAGGATTTGAGAGAGATGACGGTCGCAGTTGATAGCGCTTCGATTGAGCGTTTTGCCGATGCCCTCTGGATGGAGCGTGGGCTCAGCAAGAATACCTTGATGGCTTACCAGTCTGACCTGAACAAGTTGGCCGTCTGGCTTCAATCTGCGCATCAAAAAGAGCTCCTTTCAGCGAGACGGGAGGATCTGCTTGAGTACCTGGCGGTGATGTCTAAGGCTGGAAAAAAGGCGCGATCCAGTGCCAGGATGCTCTCCTGTGTCCGGCAGTTTTATCAGCATGCACTGCGCGAAGGCTGGGTGAAACAGGATCCATCTGCACTCATTGATGCCCCTAAACTGGGACGTCCCCTGCCCAAATCGCTTACCGAGCAGGAGGTTGAATCACTGCTGGAGGCGCCGGATATTGATGATGCGGAGGGATTCCGGGATCGTGCGATGCTGGAAGTGCTTTATGCCACAGGGCTACGGGTGTCTGAGTTGGTGGGATTGAAATTTAACCAAGTAAGTCTTAATCAGGGGTTGGTCAGAGTCATCGGCAAGGGTGGCAAAGAACGTCTGGTTCCGTTGGGTGATGAGGCGGTGGATTGGCTTACCCGGTTCTTAAAATCTGCGCGCTTCGACTTATTGGGGCAGCGGGTCTGTGAAGCGCTGTTTCCCACACGGCGTGGTTCAGGTATGACCAGACAGGCCTTTTGGTATCGCATCAAGAAACATGCGGCGACTGCAGGTATCAGCAAACACCTCTCCCCCCATACATTGCGCCATGCTTTTGCTACCCACCTGCTCAATCATGGAGCCGATTTACGCGTGGTGCAGATGCTGTTGGGGCATAGTGACCTCTCTACAACCCAGATCTATACACATGTTGCCCGTGAACGCCTGAAGAGTCTGCATCAGCAGCACCATCCCAGGGCCTGATTTGAGCACTACTTTATCACCTGAATATGGTAGCCTTTGTCGGCTAATCAGGATTAGAGAGGAGTGACTCAGTGCCTTCATTTGACATCGTATCTGAAGTGGATATTCAAGAAGTTCGCAACGCCGTTGATCAGGCGAAGCGCGAGGTGTCTACACGGTTTGATTTCAAAGGGACTAAATGTTCCTTTGAGCAGAATGATGCTGAAATTACCTTGAAAGGTGAACAGGAGTTCCAGCTCAATCAGATGATGGATATCCTTCGTCAGAAGCTGGTCAAGCGTAAGGTGGATTTGGCCTGTATGGATATCAAGGATCCTGAATCAAGTCTGAATGCGGCCATTCAGAAAGTCGTGATCCGGCAGGGAATTGAATCAGACACCGCCAGAAAGATGGTGAAGATGGTCAAAGGGGCCAAGCTTAAAGTTCAGGCCCAGATTCAAGGTGATCAGGTGCGAGTTACGGGTAAAAATCGTGATGATCTTCAGCAAGTCATCGCCCTGTTTAAGAATGCTGACTTTGATCTTCCGCTGCAATACATAAACTTCAGGGATTAATTTGTGTTTGAAAGGTGTCGGGTATTCCAGTTAATAATATTCATAAGCCTGATCGGCATCTTTCCGGTGACGGTTACAGGGCAGGCAGGGAAACTCGATGTTGAGCATCTGCGGCAGAGCCTCACTCTGTTGCTGCCTGGCGTGACCCCCGAGAGCATTTCACCAACCCCTATCCCCAATATATTCGAAGTCGTTATTGAGTCGCGGTTGGTCTATGTTACGGGTGATGGGCGATATCTGTTCGAAGGTGAGATCGTTGATCTTGAGAGACAGGCAAACCTCACCTCGCCTCGTCTGAAAGAGGTGACCTTGCTAGCCATTGAACAGGTGGGTGAGGAGAACATGCTGATCTTTGAACCGGCCGAGAAGACCAAGCATACCTTAACGGTATTCACCGATATTGACAGTGCCTATAGTCGTAAGCTTCAGCAAAATATTGCTGAATATACTCACAGGGGTATACGCATTCGCTATCTCTTTTTCCCGCGTGCAGGCGTGAATAGCCCATCTTATGCGAAGGCGGTGACCGTATGGTGTTCGGATAATCGACACAAGGCGATAACGCGGGCCATGTCAGGTGAGTCGTTGGAGTCTATATCTTGTCCCAATCCAGTGGATGATCATCTCCAGTTGGGTAGCCGACTTGGGGTTTCTGGAGCGCCTGTTTTGGTGTTGGAAAATGGTGAAATGTTGCCCGGCTATGTGGATGCAGAAAAGCTGTATGAGATATTGAGCAAGATGAAGACCCTGCAAAAACAGTAACCCCTCTCTGATGTACCCTAGAATTTCTATTCTGAAGTTAACAAAGTGTGGATTAGGTACACACTTTTCATGACTAAATTCACATGCATTTCCTGAAATGTGCAGTCGTTTACAGATTAATCATGCTGACTGCCTGAAGATTCAAGTCTTGCGCGTAAGCTGCCGATACCACTGTCATGGATAGACAGTGTCACGCCAAGAGGATGATCTTGGTTATTATGGCTTGGATCAAGATTAAAATGATATGAATGTAATGCCCATTAATGCTGTTGCCTACTCCGATAAAGGGCGGGTAAGAGAGATCAATGAGGATAACGTGGCAGTGCTTGAAGAGCACGGTCTGGTGATTTTGGCCGATGGTATGGGTGGTTACAATGCGGGTGAGGTGGCCAGTCAACTGGCTGTGGAAAGTATCACCGCAAGCTTACTTCCGCACTATACTGAGAGTGAGCTGATCCCATCAGATCAGATGATTTCTGCAGCTGTTAATGCAGCCAATGAAGCGATCCTCTCCATGATGATGGCTACCCCTGAGTATGACGGCATGGCGACTACCGCTGTTATGGGGCTGTTTCATGGCGATAAGATCTATTATGGGCACGTGGGTGATTCTCGCCTTTATCGATTGCGGAATGGAAGGCTGGAACAGTTAACCAAAGATCATTCGATGGTACAGGCCCTTGTGGACGAGGGAATGTTCGTCTCTATTCAGGAGGCGCTGGATGCCGGTGTTAAAGGCAATATCCTGATTCGTGGGCTGGGTATCAATGAGGTGGTTGAGGTGGATGTTGGTGCCAGCGAAATAGCCTCGGGAGATATCTATCTTTTCTGTTCTGATGGTTTGAGTAACATGGTATCTGATCAGGTGATGCAGAAAATTTTTATCGAATCGAAAGGCGAAATAGGACTTGCTGCCAAACAGTTGCTGGATAAGGCGCTGGATAATGGCGGCCTAGACAACGTAACGTTGGCAGTGGTGTGCCCTCAATTATGATTTCATTGCAACCTGTTGACAGAGGACCGGGAGTGACGATGGAAAAGCTGGTTATTAATAAAGAGAGTGTCTTGGTTGATGAGATCGCTGTCGATAAGCAGATCGTTAGCATTGGACGGGACGCCGATTCTGACGTTCAACTTAATGATCCCTCGGTCAGTCGTAATCATGCAAGCATCCGGCGTATCTACACGGATCTTTATATTGAAGATCTGGGTAGCACCAATGGTACACAACTGAATGGCCGGTCCATTACCAAGCACGTTCTCAAAGCGGGGGATCGTTTGGTTATTGGAACTTATCATATTGATGTGGTGGCAGAGGTTGAAGAGGAAGAGGACGATCTGGATAAGACGGTTGTTATTCAGCCTGCAGCGGTTGCGGCGGCTCGTAAAAAGCATGCCAAAACTGCCCGTAAATTGCTTCCGAAAAGTGCCACTCTGAGATTTTTCAGAGGACCCAACAAAGGCAATATGGAACGCATTGACCGCTCCCTCTTTACCATTGGAAAACCGGGAGAAAATGTGGCAGTCATCGCGCGGCGCCCTCAGGGGTTTTATCTTTTACATATCGGCGGTTCCAGTTTTCCTCGAATCAATAACAAAGAGATTGATTCCAAGGGGGGTGTCCAACTGCAGGAGGGAGATGTCCTCGAAGTAGGTGACTTCATGGCCGAGATATCTTTTGCCCAAGAGGCATAATTCCCAAAAACCATAAAAAAGCCCAGCCAGTAGGCTGGGCTTTTTTATGGTTAGCACCACAGTGATTCATGGTGATGCTTTAAAAAGTGACTTCAATCGATAGAGTTCATCCAATGCCTGGCGCGGTGTCAGTTCATCCGGGTTGATTTCTGCGAGTGCTTCCAGTGCTGGAGAAAGCGCAACGGGTTCAGCTTCTGCGGTAAACAGAGAGAGCTGAGTGGTACTCTGATCTGAATGTCTCTGTGCGGAGAGTTCTAACTCTCGTAAGCGTTGTGCGGCACGCTTGATGATGTTGGGCGGTACGCCTGCCAGGGCAGCAACCTGAAGTCCATAGCTCTGATTGGCGGGGCCTTCACGGACGGCATGTAGAAAGACAATCGACTCGCCATGCTCCACGGCGTCGAGGTGTACATTGGCGATGCCGGGGTACTCTTCAGGCAGCGTGGTCAGTTCAAAATAGTGTGTGGCAAACAGTGTAAAGGCGCGGATATGAGTGGCCAGCTCTACGCCACAGGACCAGGCCAGGGAGAGACCATCAAAGGTGCTGGTACCCCGACCAATCTCGTCCATCAGCACCAGGCTGTTTTCCGTGGCATTGTGCAGGATGTTGGCTGTCTCCTCCATCTCAACCATGAAGGTTGAGCGTCCTCCGGCGAGGTCGTCTGAAGCCCCTATGCGGGAGAAGATCCGATCAATAGGTCCAATACGGACTGATTTTGCAGGGACAAAACAGCCTGCATAGGCGAGGAGCACGATCAAGGCAGTTTGACGCATAAAGGTCGATTTACCGCCCATATTGGGGCCAGTAATGATCAATATCCGCCGGTTCTCTTCAAACTGAACGCTGTTTGCGACAAAGGGTTTGTCACTCACCCGTTCGACGACCGGATGTCGGCCATCCTCAATCTGAATGCCGGGTGTAGTATCCAGGTTGGGCTGATTGAGTCGTAAACTCTCTGATCGTTCGGCAAAATTGCTGATGACATCCAACGCTGCCAAAGCGTTGGCACAGTTTTGCAGGGGCGCAATGACCGACAAAAGCGTTTCGAGCAACGTCTCGTAGAGCCACTTTTCCCGGGTCAGTGAACGTTCTTTGGCGGAAAGCACCTGATCTTCGAATTTTTTTAATTCTGGCGTAATAAAGCGTTCACTGCCTTTTAGCGTTTGCCGGCGCACATAGTCATCGGGAACCTGATCTGATTTACTGCGGCTGATCTCTATATAGTAGCCATGTACCCGGTTGTAACTGACTTTAAGCTGGGGAATGCCCGTACGTTCTTTTTCTCGCGTCTCCAAGTCCAGCAAGAATTGATCGGCGTTTTCTGAGAGCGCCCTTAACTCATCCAATTCATCGTCATAACCTGTTGCCAGGACCCCTCCGTCGCGGATCAGCATGGGGGGGTGCTCGATGATCGCCTTTTTCAGCAGTTTTACGGTGTCGGGATGGGTTCCGCTCTCTGTCGCAAGTTGCTGTAAGAGCGGTGCATCCAGATCAGCCAGTTGCGCTTGAAGTTCAGGTAGCTGATCGAGAGAGTCACGCAATGTTGCCAAGTCGCGGGGCCGGGCACTCTTCAACGCTATCCGTGCGAGAATCCGCTCAATATCACCGATACCTTTTAGGCTCTCCTGTATTGCAGGAAACGCCTGTTGTTGCAGTAGCTGGTTGATCGCGTCATGACGCGCTCGAACCTGATTCACTGCACGCAAGGGGCGATTGATCCAGCGTCGCAGCAGTCGACTCCCCATGGGTGTTGCGGTGCGATCGAGAATACCTGCCAGGGTATGTTGGGGCTGTCCTGAGAGGCTGTTGTCCAGCTCCAGGTTACGGCGGGTGGCAGCATCAATGATGATGGCATCTTCCCGACGTTCCACCGAAAGTCCGCGGATGTGTGGCAGAGCGCTCTGCTGAGTGTCGTTAACATATTGCAGCAGACAGCCTGCCGCGATAATGGCGATGGGAAGATCGGCACAGCCAAACCCCCCTAGATCACGGGTACCAAATTGCTTGGTCAGCAGGCGTTCTGCGCTCTCATGGTCAAAGTGCCATGCGGGACGGCGCGTGGTGCCGCCAGCGGGTATGACGCCCTCTGGAAGGGTGTAATCCTCCATCAGCAGAAGTTCTGCTGGACGTAGGCGCTCCAGTTCCCCCGCCAATGCTTCGCAACCGATGAGTTGCTGAACGACAAAACGCCCACTGCTGAGATCAAGCGTCGCCAGACCCAGAGTCTGATTGTGTTCATAAAGGGCGGCTAGCAGATTATCCCGACGCTCTTCAAGCAGGGCATCATCCGTGACGGTTCCTGGGGTAACGACACGCTGTACCTTGCGCTCAACCGGCCCTTTGCTGGTGGCAGGATCGCCAACCTGCTCACAGATGGCGATTGATTCACCCTGTTTTACCAGCTTGGCGAGATAGCCTTCGGCGGCGTGGTAAGGAATGCCCGCCATCGGAATAGGTTGCCCGGCAGATTGCCCCCGCTTGGTCAGCGTTATGTTCAACAGTTGTGATGCGCGTTCGGCATCACTGAAGAAAAGCTCATAAAAATCCCCCATGCGATAGAACACCAGCATGTCAGGATAGTCGGCTTTGATGCGCAAATACTGCTGCATCATAGGTGTATGAGAAGGGGGTGTATTGTTGCTCATCAGTGTGTAGTTGGGTGCTGAGAGTTATTCGGTATCTATTCGAAGTTATAGTGCTTTTCTACAGCTTTGAGCACTTTCCAACTACAGGTCAGACCTGCCGGGAAAGTAACCAGATCGCCCCTGCCAAATGTCTGGGGTTCTCCGCCATCGGGTGTGACAATGACCTGTCCACGTAAAAAATAGCAGACTTCAGTGCGGTCATAATGCCAGGGGAATTCGGAGATCTCTTTCTCCCAAATCGGCCACTCAAATACGCCGAGAATTTCAAGTTTTGCTGGTGATGCTTTGTGTTCGCAGAGGATTTCCATTGCAACCTTCAGACTAGATGATACAGGGCTGCACAGTGTAGCCGAAAAGACCCGGCTGGTCAGGTTCCAAGTTGGGGTTTTGCTGGGCAGGGCTTTGGGCTTGCACATGACAGAATGAAACCAGATACTGTTGGGATGAGTGAATCACCCGAAAAAATAGCGCAGCAGATTGCGGATGGACTACTGGAGGCTGGGTTAATGCTGGCTACAGCAGAGTCCTGCACGGGTGGCTGGGTTGCAAAGGTTTTGACCGATATTGCTGGAAGCAGTGAGTGGTTTGATCGCGGTTTTGTGACCTATAGTAATACCGCCAAGCAGGAAATGTTGGGTGTGAGAGAGCAGACGCTGTCCGAACAGGGGGCGGTGAGTGAAGCAGTTGTTAAAGAGATGGTGGTCGGTGCCTTGGCAAGTAGTGGTGCTTCACTGGCGCTCTCGGTCAGTGGCATTGCCGGGCCAGGTGGTGGGAGCCTTGAAAAGCCGGTTGGCACGGTCTGGTTTGCTTGGCAGCGAACAGGTGGGCCCGTTCAAGCCGCGTGTCATCACTTTTCCGGTGACCGTGATAGCGTGCGTCGGCAGGCGGTAATCGTGGCATTGAAAGGGGTGTTGGCGCTGCTTTAATGCGATCTTGCCCTTCTTTTTTAATGTTAGCTCGCTTCTTCCTTTCCATGGCCAGCAAGCCGTTTCAATCGCCGCACAGCAAAAAATACGACGGTGATTATGATGGGTATGGCGATGCCGGTGCCCAGCTCAACATTTACACCGACACCGGCTGATTTGAGTGCCTTTAATCCATAGCCGGTTAGTCCCAGCAGATAGTAACTCAGGACCACTACAGAGAGTCCTTCAACAGTCTCCTGCATCCTCAGTTGCAGATGGGCGCGCCGATCCATTGATTTGAGCAGATCTTTTGTCTGGCCTTCCATGCTTACATCAACCCGAGTTCGTAAAAGATTGGAAGCACGGGTGATTCGCTTAGCTAATGTTTGTATGCGTTGATTGACAGATTGGCACGTGTGCATGGCGGGGGCCAGTCGGCGCTCCATAAACTCATGTAGCATCTGAACGCCTTGAATCCGTTCCTCCCGTAGATCATCCAGTCGCTGATGGATGATGTCGTAGTAAGCAGCTGCGGCGCTGAAGCGATAGCTGGTGCTGGATGAGATCTGCTCGAGTTCAGCCGCCAATCCAGTCAACGCTTCCAGCGCCTGATGCTCGTCTTGCAGATTATCGATGTCGACGATCTTGCCGGTCAGGTTGTTTAGAGCTTGATCTAATCGGGTAAGGGTCTGCCCGTATCGTTGGGCCAGGGGAAACGCTAGTAATGCCAGTATCCGGTACTGTTCCACTTCACAGAGTCGTTGGATTAACCGTCCTGCCTGACGGCTGCGCAGGGTGTTGTCTTGCACCAGGAAACGGCTGAATCCATCCGCGTGAATATGGAAATCTGTCCAAACTTCGGCGGCTCCACCAGCTACCTGCGATCCGGTAACGGTATTGCTGGCGAAATGGGTGGCCAGCTCTTCAATGTCACTTTTTGGGTAATCGCGCGGAATGAGGGCCACATGGATAGCCGCGAGCAGCTCACCGGGTAGATCTTTCAGCCACTCTTTTGGAATCAATTCAATGGCCGTACTTTGAAAGGGCTGCTTGAAGGGTGCGGCATGAAAAAACGTATAGGTGGAGAATTCAGTGTGGCGTTCCCATTTAAGTCGGAATATTCCCATGTCTGCACTGTAATGTCTGGCAGATGCAGTAGGGGGCGCGACATCAAATCGTTCACACAAGGCGCTGATCATCGTTCTTTCACTGGATAACAGCGACTCGTCGGATAAAATCGCCAAGTGGCTGGCCTGAACAGGTGCAGTCAGCAGCTCGTAGGGGCGGGCATGGACTTCATTGGCCAGCTGAGTGCGCAGCGGGTGATGGGGAATGCCTACAGTTGCGTCTGGTAACATACGCTCAATGCCTTGTGATGCCGGTTATGGAAAATGAAGATCCCATTGTACCTGTATTGATTGAGTAAATCGGCCAGTGGAGCGGGTTGATTCTATACCAAAGACCAGATTCGAAAAAAATAACAAATATTGGCAAACTGACTCATGACTTGAGCTTCAGTCTATGCAATAATGGAGAACATCAAGAGAACATTTCGGCTAGCAGGGAGCTGCCGATCTTCAACCGGGGGAACACTATGGACGATAATCGCAAAAAAGCTTTGGGTGCTGCACTGAGCCAGATTGAGAAACAGTTTGGAAAGGGTGCCGTTATGCGGATGGGTGACGGTACGGCTATACGGAATATTGAAGCCATATCAACAGGTTCACTGAATCTGGATATTGCGCTAGGGATAGGGGGTGTTCCTAAAGGACGTGTGATAGAGATCTATGGCCCTGAATCATCAGGCAAGACTACGCTCTCGCTGCATATCGTGGCTGAATCCCAGAAAAAAGGGGGGACAGCAGCATTTGTCGATGCCGAGCATGCACTGGATCCGCAGTACGCTGAAAAACTGGGCGTCAATGTCGATGAGCTGCTCGTCTCCCAGCCTGATACCGGCGAGCAAGCGTTGGAAATCACCGATATGTTGGTGCGTTCTGGTGCCGTGGATGTTGTCGTAGTGGACTCGGTAGCGGCACTTACGCCTAAGGCGGAGATCGAAGGTGATATGGGAGATACCCATGTAGGTCTGCAAGCACGTCTCATGTCCCAGGCGCTACGTAAACTGACGGCTAACATTAAACGCTCTAATTGTATCGTGATCTTCATTAATCAAATACGCATGAAGATTGGCGTCATGTTTGGCTCACCAGAGACCACAACAGGTGGCAATGCACTCAAATTCTATGCCTCGGTGCGGTTGGATATCCGCCGGACAGGTGCGATCAAGAAGGGTGATGAGGTTGTGGGTAATGAGACCAAGGTGAAGGTGGTCAAGAACAAAGTCGCCCCGCCTTTTAAACAGGTTAATTTTGAGATTCTCTATGGGGAAGGCATCTCACGTGAAGGGGAGCTTATTGATCTCGGCGTACAGTATGGCTTGGTTGATAAATCGGGCGCCTGGTACAGCTACAACGGTGATCGGATTGGTCAGGGCAAAGATAATGTGCGGAATTTTCTAAAGGAGAATCCCGATATCGCACAGCATCTCGAAGATCAGATTAGAAATCAGGCTTTCCCAAAGGTAGATGTTGCAGCCGATACTTCAGAGGTCGAGATAGAGGCCTAGCGTGTCAGAGTCGGCTGAGTTGGAGCAGGCGGCTATCCGCCTGCTTACAAACAGAGAGCATAGTCGCGCCGAACTGCGTAGAAAGTTACAGGCCAGAACGGAAGATAGGGTTTTGCTTGGTCAAGTGTTGGATTCACTTGAGTCGAGTGGTTATCTGAGTGATGAGCGTTTTGCCGAGCAGTATGTCAGCTATCGAAGGAAGAAAGGCTTCGGTCCTGTACGCATTCGTATTGAGTTGCAAGAACGTGGTATCTCCCCTGATCTTGTTAATCGCTATGCGGATCCAAGTGATGAACAGTGGTTTGAATGGCTCGGCGAATGTTGTCGCCGTAAGTTTGGTGATTCTCTTCCAGATAATTTCAAAGCCCAAGTAAAATGTGCTCGCTTTTTAGAATACCGTGGCTTCCCTTCTGAGCTTATTCGCAGTTATCTTTGGGGAAATGATCTATAAGTTTTCTAGGGCGTTATTGACGGATTTACGTGCCATAGTTTATCTCGGGGTAGTAAGATCGTACTCAAGCGGCCAATCACTGGTATGTTTTGCCCGATCCCCTCAATTTTCCGCATAATTTATTCAAACTTCCAACGCTTATAACTATACTCATTCTATCAGCGAGTGATCATTATCACTTGATGAAACCCTGTTAAGAATGAGGAAAATGGCTTGCGCTTACCTTCACTGTCACTCGAACAGTATAAAGAAATCATAGAAACTACATTGGATGGTGTTTGGCTGCTGGATATTGAGGGGCACACTCAGTTTGTTAATCAGAGTGTAGCTTCCATGCTCGGGTACAGTCAGCAGGATATGCTCGGAAGACCTCTGGGTGAATTTATTGAGATCTCTGCACGCGGCCAAGCACTGGTTTGTCTTGCTCGCAGCAAGGCAGGACATAAAGAAGAGCGCGAGTTTTGTTTTATTCGTAAGGATGGAACGTCGTTATGGGCGCTGTTTATTTCCGCACCACTGTTTGAGCAGGGTGTTCTTACGGGTACTGTTAATCTCGTTATTGATTTCACAGAACGCAAGATGCTTGAGCAGGCAGCTCAGGCCAGTGAAGCACTCTATCGTAGAATCTTCAAATCTGCTGGTGTTGGTATCCTGGAACAGGATGTGTCTGCGCTGCTTCGATGGTTTGATACACTTGATCAGAAGGCAATACAAGAACCAGAGCGTTTCTTCGACAGTAATCCACAGCTTCTTTCGGTCGCTGCATCCAAAATCATTGTCACCCGGGCCAACCCTGCAGCGATTGAGTTGTTTCATGCGGAAAATGAAGCTCAATTGTTAGGGCCCATTCATCGGCTTTTTCCAGAAAGCAGCTATACATCGTTCAAAAAAGCACTTGTTGGATTCATGCTCGGCTCCCGAAAGATTGAAGTCGAGATTTTACTACACAGTTTTACCCGACAGTTTATCCAGGCGTTAATCAAGATACAGGTGCCAGAGGATAAATCTGAACCCCTTCTTTCAAACGTGATTGATATAACTACTCGTGTTGAGCTGGAAGGCGCTCTTCGGCAAAGCGAAGAAAGATTTCGGGATTTTGCCGAGACGGCGGCCGACTGGTTCTGGGAGATGGATCATGACTTACGTTTTGTCTATCTTTCTGGTCGCGTTGAGGAGGTGCTGGGAGTTCCACCCTTGGAATTGATCGGTAAAACGCGTAAGGAGGCACACAATACTCAGTCGTATATTGATGATGGGTGGCGACAACATTTGCTGCGAATGGAGGCGCATGAACCGGAACTCTCAGTAGAAGTGAATTGGACGAGACCCGATGGGGACTCCCGCATTATTCGCCTCAACGGAAAAGCGCGATTTGGCCCCGCTGGTGAGTTTCTCGGTTATCGTGGTGTGGGGACAGATTTAACGGGTGTTAAGGAATTAGAACATGCCCAATTGAAAGATGCGGCATTTCGTAATGCGGTCATCGAAAAGGCGGCTGAAGGTCTGTGTGTTTGTTATCCAGTGGAAGATTTCCCGTACCTTCACTTTACGCTCTGGAATGATCGAATGAGTGAGATAACAGGATACACTCGCGAACAAATTAATCAGAAGGGTTGGTATCAATCGCTCTACCCTGACCCTGAACAACAGGCTCGAGCCATTGAGCGCATGGGTAGAATGCGCCAGGGAGATGACCTGCGGGGAGAAGAGTGGTCAATCACGCGTGCGGATGGTGAATCCTGTGTAATCAGTATTTCCACTTCAGTTATACCGTCGCAAGATAAAGCGCCACAAGTATTGGCTCTGATTCAAGATGTCACGACTAAGCGAAAACAGCATGATGCTATTCTTGAGATTGCTAAGGGTATCTCATCAGAGAGTGGCGTGGGTTTCTTTAGCACACTATTGCAAACGCTGACCCCGGCGCTAGGTGGTTTTTATTCATTTTTGGGGATGCATGATGCTGATAGCAAAAACCGAGTGCATTCCTTAGCGGTCTATAACCCGGAGGGGAGTGAAGAAAGCTTTAGCTATTCGCTTGAAGGAGGGCCTTGTGCCGAGCTTCTTCAGGGTGAGTATTGTATCTATCCAGAGCATGCCTGTGATCTTTTTCCTAACGATACCACTTTAGTGAAGTATTCTGCAGAGGGTTATGCTGGGGCGCCATTGGCAGATTCACATGGTGAGCAACAGGGACTCCTGGTTGTGCTCTTTAAGCACCCAATTGAGAATCCACAATATGTAGAGTCAATTCTACGTATCTTTGCAACACGTATATCCTCAGAACTTGAGCGTAATCAAACGGAACAGAGGCTTCTTGAAGAACGGAAGCGTTTTCAGGATTTTGCTGAGGTGGCATCAGATTGGTTTTGGGAGATGGATGCCGATTTACGTTTCAGCTATTTCTCTGATCGACTTGAAGAGGCCATTGGCGTTCCGGCTGATATGTTTATTGGAAAATCTCGTAAGGACTTGCTGGTTGAAGGGTACGATAAAAGTATGTGGGATGAACATCTTGCTCAGCTAGAAGCGCATCTTCCCTTCAGCGATTTTCAGTACAGTATTAAACGTCCAGATGCGCAGAAAATATACGTCAGAGTAAGTGGAATTCCCCTGTTTGATTCGACAGGAAAATTCAAAGGATACCGTGGGATTGGTTATAACCTGACCTCTGAAGTGGAGGCGCGGCAGGCCGAACGGCGTCTGCAGAACCGGTTGCATGATGCGATTGAGAGTGTCCCCGGCGGTGTCATTCTTTTTGATAATAATGATCAAATGATTCTCTGCAACAGTGCTTATCGTAAGGCTGTAAAAGAAATCGGTTCAATGCTCAAGCCCGGTTTGTCTTTCCGGCAACTGAATCATGCCCTGGCAACAGTCGGACTGGTGGATCTGGAAGGCGTGTCCGTTGATGACTGGGTAGAAAAACGTGTGCGTATGCATAAGGAAAGAAAGCCATTTATCTTAAAGGTCAAGAATGATCGCTGGATTGAAGTGATGGAGTTTCCGACGCAGGAGAAAGGTACATTAGTCATTCGAATGGATATCACTGATCGAATGAGAGCGCAGAAGGCACTCAAGGCAAGTGAGAGTCGGTATCGAACGCTCATTGAACAAGCAGCCGATGGACTGATTGTTACAGATAAACAAGGTGTGATCACCGATTGTAATCGATCACTTCAGGTTATGTTGGGGTATACGGTGGATGCTTTGTTGAGTCACCGTGTTGATGAGTTCATTGATTCTGCTGACTGCGAGAGCTATGAAAAGCAACGTAGCGAGGTACATCGAAAAGGCTCGTTAATTATACAGCGCAAAATGATCCGCCGTGATGGTTCGGTTCTCCCCGTTGAAGTGAGTGCTCGCGCATTACCTGATGGAGGGATTCAGGCGCTTGTAAGAGACATATCTGAGCGGTTGTTTTCGGAAGAACGCTTACGGCTTTCGGCAACAGTATTTGAGAGTACACGAGAAGGTGTGTTGATCACTGATGTGAATGGAAAGATTACTGCTGTAAATACAGCCTTCACTGATATTACCGGATACACCGAAGCGGAAGTCTTTGGGAGAGATCCAAGTATGTTTAAATCTGGAAAACATACGGATGCGTTTTATAGCGAAATGTGGGCCGCCATTGATAGTGCTGGTTATTGGCGGGGTGAAATTTGGAATCGCCGGAAGAATGGCGAAATTTATCCAGAATGGGAGACTATTAGTACGGTAAGGGATGAACGTGGCAGGTTGACTAACTATGTGGCAGTCTTTTCTGATATCAGTGATATCAAAGAATCAGAAAGCCAACTTGAATATCTGGCTCACCATGATCCATTAACTGAGCTTCCCAATCGTCTACTTTTTACCGCCCGGCTTGATCATGCGCTTGAGCGAGCAAAGCGGGATGGTACTTGCCTGGCCGTGTTGTTTATTGACCTGGATCTTTTTAAAAATATCAATGATAGTCTGGGGCATCCTATTGGTGATGCACTGCTTCAAAAAGTAGCCTCTCGACTGAAGGGGCAATTACGTGATGAGGACACCGTTGCTCGTCTGGGAGGGGATGAATTTACGGTGCTACTTGAGCAACTCACTAATCAAGAGCGTGCGGGTAATATAGCTGCCAAGTTAGCGCTAAGCCTAAATGATCCATTCATTATCGAAGAACATAATCTGCATATTGCTGCCAGCATTGGAATCAGTATCTATCCGAATGATGGCGATACAGCGGCTACACTGCTCCGCAACGCAGATGCGGCGATGTATCAGGCGAAAGCCCAAGGACGTGACGGCTATCAATATTATACGGAAGAGATGACTTCATCTGCAGTGAAACGAGTATTGCTGGAGAATAGTCTTCGCCAAGCCATTGTCCTGGATCAATTTGTGGTCTATTTTCAACCAAAGATTTCACTGGTGGATGGCAAGCTCATTGGCTCGGAGGCATTGGTGCGCTGGCTGCATCCTGATATGGGGTTAGTGCCCCCAGATAACTTTATCCCCTTGGCAGAAGACACCGGGCTTATCGTCCCCATTGGGTCATGGGTATTAAACACGGCTTGCAGACAAATCAAACAGTGGCGTGAGAAAGGACTTGAAACCGGGACGGTAGCGGTCAATCTTTCAGGGCAGCAGTTGCAACGTGGAAATTTAGTGGAGACGGTAAAGCAGGCGCTGAAGGATTCAGGACTGGCTGCCTCTTTATTAGAGTTGGAGATTACTGAGAGCTTCCTTATGGATCAGGCCGACAAAGCCATAGGGGTGTTGAGTGAACTGCGTGCGCTTGGTGTTACATTATCTATTGATGATTTTGGTACCGGTTACTCTTCGCTTTCCTACTTAAAGCAACTGCCCATTAATAATCTGAAGATTGATAAGTCATTCGTCAGGGATATTCCGCAAGACCCGAATGACGAGGCGATCGCACGCGCTATTATTTCTCTGGCAGGAAATCTACAGTTGGATGTTATCGCGGAGGGCATCGAGACTGAGGAGCAGTTGGCTTTTTTACGTCGGGAAGGGTGTGAGCTGGGACAGGGTTACCTCTTCAGCCCGCCTATCCCGGCAAAGGATTTTGAGGTCTATATGCAACGGAAAATGGAAGCGTTTATAACTACAGGCTCAGCGAAGTCTGTTAGGTGACAATGGTTTCGGAGTAGCCGCAAGCAAATAGGGGGGGGCTAGGTGGCGATTGACACAGGCCACTCGATTGTAAATGGCCTGTGTGCTATTGATCGACGAGTTATTTAAGTTCTACCGCCATACTCTTCTTATGTTCTTTCTCGTAGATCTCATCCATATTCTGAACCTGACCTGTCAGCAATTCTTCCTCAATCGCATCTCGTACTTCGACAATAATGACATCCATGTTAATAGTGACGCCGGCCAGAGGCGGATTGGCGTCGACTACGACACTGTCGTCGTCCACCTTGACAATGGTGACCAGGATATCGATGTCATCTCTGCGGGTTTTGAATTGACTGCCGACAACAATTTCGCCTTCAACTCTGAATTTATCACGTGGGATTATTTTGATCAGTCGCTCATCGGTCGCACCATAGGCTTGCTCCGGTGGAAGGGTAATCTGCACTCTTTCGCCGATCGACCTGTTTTCGAGGGCCTCCTCCAGCGCTGGGAATATGCCCCCTTTACCCTGGATGAATGAGATTGTGTCGCCATTATCCGATGTATCCAGCAGATTCCCGAGTGGGTCTGTCATGGTGTATTCAATGGTGACTACTTTATCCTGACTGATTTGCATGTGCTTGCCTTGGTGACTCGTTATAGAAAGGCCATAATACGGTGGAACGCGGTGTTGTCCAAGTTGAAGCGGCATTCGGGAATTGTTTTCGCGTATAAAAAGCGCGTCATACGGCGGACTTTAATTGTCCTGACAGAACGATTTCCGTAGAATTGCAGGTGACAACACCGAAGCTTCTGCCTAATATCCACCATTTCTTTAATCTGAATAGCCTAGCCTGTATGAAGACCAGCGCCGAATTACGCACCGCATTTCTGAATTTCTTTAAAGAGAATGGCCATCAGGAGGTTGCCAGTAGCTCACTGGTGCCCCATGACGACCCAACTCTGCTGTTCACTAACGCTGGCATGGTCCAGTTCAAGGATACTTTTCTGGGAAGGGAGAAGCGCGACTATGTTCGGGCGACCACCTCACAGCGCTGTGTCCGGGCTGGTGGTAAGCACAATGACCTGGAGAATGTAGGCTATACCGCACGCCATCACACCTTCTTTGAGATGCTGGGCAATTTCAGCTTTGGTGACTATTTCAAACGTGAAGCGATTCAATATGCCTGGGATTTTCTGACGAAAGAGTTGGGTTTGCCGGAAGAGAAGCTTTGGGTGACAGTGTTTGAAGAGGATCAGGAAGCAGAGGATATCTGGCTCAAGGAGATGAAGATTGATCCTGATCGCTTCTCGCGCTGCGGGGCCAAAGATAATTTCTGGTCTATGGGTGATACTGGTCCCTGCGGTCCCTGTTCCGAGATCTTCTATGATCACGGTCCTGAAATCTGGGGTGGGCCTCCGGGATCACCAGAAGAGGATGGTGATCGCTATATCGAGATCTGGAATCTGGTGTTCATGCAATTCAACCGGGATCAATCCGGTGAGATGACACCGCTACCCCGCCCTTCAGTCGATACCGGCATGGGGTTGGAACGACTCGCGGCCGTGCTTCAACACGTCCACAGCAACTACGAAATCGATCTGTTTCAGAATCTGATCAAGGCCGCTTCAGAGATCACGGGTTGTGCAAATCTTGAAGAGAAATCCCTTCGGGTCATTGCTGATCATATTCGTTCCTGCGCCTTTTTGATTGTTGATGGCGTGCTACCTTCAAATGAAGGACGTGGTTATGTGTTGCGGCGAATCATTCGTCGGGCTATTCGTCACGGCTACATGCTGGGTAAAAAAGATCCTTTCTTCCATAAACTGGTAGCACCACTCAGTCAGGAGATGGGGAGTGCCTATCCTGAACTGCCTGCGATGGCCGATCAGGTAACCCGAGTACTGCGGCTGGAAGAGGAGCGTTTTGCCGAAACTCTTGAGCAGGGTATGAAGATACTGGATTACACAATCGGAACCCTTGAAGGCAAACAGATCCCTGGTGATACGGTTTTCAAACTTTATGATACATATGGATTTCCTACTGATTTGACGGCGGATATTGCTCGCGAACGTGAGCTGACACTGGATATGGAAGGGTACGAGCGTGCGATGGAGGCACAGCGGGAGCTTGCTCGGGCAGCCAGTCAGTTTGGAAATGTCCAGCAGGTTGAAATAAACCTCGATGGCGCAACTGAATTCACAGGTTATGACAAGCTAGAGAGCAAAGCGACCGTGATTGCGCTATTCCAAGAGGGTAAGTCTGTCGAGACGCTGGGTGACGGTGAAGAGGGTCTTGTGATTCTTGATCGGACGCCGTTCTATGCGGAGTCCGGTGGTCAGGTCGGTGATGTGGGTGAGCTGGCTTCCGGTGAAACCCGCTTTATTGTGATGGATACTCAGAAACAAGGCGGTGATGTCTTCATCCACCGGGGAAAATATAAAGGTGATTCTCTCCGTATCGGCAGTGAGGTTATCGCACAGGTCGATGAACATAAACGTGAAGCTACCGCGCTCAATCACTCCGCCACACATCTGATGCACGCCGCCCTTCAGCGTGTGTTGGGTGATCATGTTCAGCAGAAGGGTTCTCTGGTAAACCCGGAGCGTCTGCGTTTTGACTTCTCGCACTTTGAGCCTGTCAGTCGTGAACAGCTGAAAGAGATTGAGCGCATGGTCAATGAACAGATTCGGGAAAACCACATGGTTCAGACCCGTATTATGTCTCTGGAAGACGCTAAAGCAAGCGGTGCGATGGCACTGTTCGGTGAAAAATACGGCGATAATGTCCGGGTTTTGCGCATGGGAGATTTCTCCACGGAACTGTGTGGCGGTACGCACGTAAAAGCAGTTGGCGATATCGGCTTGTTCAAAATCACGTCGGAAACGGGAATTGCATCAGGTGTTCGCCGTATTGAAGCGGTCACTGGTGCCGCGGCGCTTCAATGGGTTGAAGAAGATGAAAATCGGCTGCAACGCGTGGCTGACCTGGTTAAATCCGGCCGTGATGACGTGGCTGAAAAGGTCGCCCAGCTGGTTGATCGCAGTCGTCGATTAGAAAAAGAGCTGGAGCAGTTGAAAGGCAAGCTCGCGAGTGCGGCGGGGAGTGACCTGGCCAGTAATGCCGTTGAAGTAGCGGGTATCAAGGTCTTGGCAGCAAAACTTGATGGCGTGGATCCAAAATCTCTGCGTGACACAATGGATCAGCTCAAGAACAAGTTAGGCAGTGCGGTCATCCTTCTTGCGGCTGTCAGTGGTGATAAAGTGAGTCTGGTCGCGGGCGTTACGAAAGATCAGATTCCTGCTTTGAAAGCGGGCGATCTGGTTAAATTTGTTGCTGAACAGGTGGGTGGCAAGGGGGGCGGTCGACCCGACATGGCCCAGGCTGGCGGTAATGATCCTTCAGCCCTTCCTGCGGCGTTGGCATCTGTAGAGGGATGGGTCAAGGAATCCCTTGGCGCGTAATCTCAATCACAAGCTAGAAATACGGTGTGGTTTGTTATGAAATCATGGAAACCGCCTGTTTTTTGTTGTTTAATTAGCGCCCTTTGGATGCCTAGCCAGACGGCTGGGTGAAGCGCATAACTGGAAAGCGAGTAGCAGAATCAATGGCCTTGATCGTACAGAAATACGGTGGCACATCTGTCGGAACTATCGAACGGATTCAGGCTGTGGCCGAAAAGGTTGCAGCGGTGCGGAATCGTGGCGACCAGGTGGTCGTCGTTGTGTCCGCTATGTCTGGAGAGACCAACCGACTGATTTCCTTGGCAAAAGCGATAGAAGAGCACCCCTCTAATCGTGAGATGGATGTGCTTGTTTCTACGGGCGAGCAGGTAACGATTGCGTTGCTCTCCATGGCATTACATAAAATTGGCTGCCCCGCTAAGTCATATACAGGTGGTCAGGTACATATTCTGACTGACAGTGCTTACAGCAAGGCACGCATTCAGGATATCGACGACATTAAAGTCAGGTCCGACCTGGAGTCAGGTTGCGTTGTCGTCGTTGCTGGGTTTCAGGGTATCGATGAGCAAGGCAGCATCACTACGCTGGGTCGTGGTGGTTCTGATACTACGGCTGTTGCGCTTGCCGCAGCACTGAAGGCGGATGAGTGTCAGATCTTCACTGATGTGGATGGTGTTTACACCACTGATCCTCGAGTTGAGCCCAAAGCCCGACGCATGAGCAAGATTTCGTTTGAAGAGATGCTGGAAATGGCCAGCCTCGGATCTAAGGTTCTACAGATTCGAGCGGTGGAATTTGCCGGTAAATATAATGTACCCCTACGCGTACTCTCGAGTTTTGAAGAGGGCGAGGGAACCTTGATCACCTTTGAGGACAAGGGTATGGAAGACGCAAAAATTTCAGGTATCGCATTTAACCGTGATGAAGCCAAACTGACCATCCTGGGTGTGCCGGATCAGCCGGGTGTTGCCTACCAGATTTTGGGGCCGATCTCGGCAGCCAATATCGAAGTAGACATGATTATCCAGAATATTGGTCAGGATGAGACGACCGACTTTACCTTTACCGTACATCGAAATGATTATGACAAGGCTGTATCCATATTAAATGATGTGGCAACGAGCCTGGGTGCACGTGAAGTGATCGGTGATAACGCGATTGTAAAGATCTCCCTGGTGGGCGTTGGCATGCGTTCGCATGCAGGTATCGCGAGCTCCATGTTCCAGGCGCTCTCAAAAGAGGGGATCAATATCCGCATGATCTCAACCTCAGAGATTAAAATATCTGTTGTCGTTGATGAAAAGTACCTGGAGCTGGGTGTCCGAGCTCTACATGAGGCCTTTGACCTTGCAGCAGAACCAGTAAAGATAGGCTAAAGTTTACTTATACGGAGCGAGTTGTTCCGTCTATCAGTTTGGTAATGCCTTAGGAGTCTGCAGTATAGTCTTTATATTCCCTTTATTTCTCAAAGGGTTAACTGATAGAATTCCACCGCTCTTTCACCACATCTCCTGTGGGGTAAGTGCTTGGTTGGCGGCATTTTGATTACTGACGTGACGATGGAGATCGTCAAAGCGGAAGTAATTTGGATGTCACAGTGGAAATATAACAGGGAGATAGGACGATGTTAATTTTGACACGCCGTGTAGGTGAGACCCTGATGATCGGTGACGAAGTGACTGTAACGGTGCTAGGCGTCAAAGGTAATCAGGTACGAATTGGTGTTAATGCCCCACGTGATGTAACAGTGCATCGTGAAGAAATTTACGAACGCATCAAACGTGAGCAGACAGACCAGGAAATAGCAGACGAATAGATCTTTCTGCTATAGCGGGGCCGTCCAGGCCCCGTGATATCACGCTTCTATTCAATCGGGTGACCTTGTCGTCAGGTGTAAATTATTGTTTAAAATAGGGTGCATCAGTTACCCGATTTTAAGTGAATTCTTAGAAGCAATACGAAAAAAAATGGGTTAGAATACGGCCTCTTTTTGGTACAGGTGTTCTGTCCAGAACAAAGGAGGGGGGTGCAAAGCACTGAATAACGCGTGCCCCTCTATGATCCGTGAGGATCATTAAAGCGTGTAGAAAGATTAGGAGAGCTGGCCGAGTGGCTGACAAGATCGTAAGCGATCTTGAACGTCCGAAGGACGGCCCCAAAGGGGTGAGGTGCAAAGCACCGAATAACGCGTGCCCCTGCATGATCCGTAAGGATCATTAAAACGCGGGAACAAATTAGGAGAGCTGGCCGAGTGGCTGACAAGATCGTAAGCGATCTTGAACGTCCGAAGGACGGCCCCAAAGGGGTGAGGTGCGAAGCACCGAATAACGCGTGCCCCTGCATGATCCGTAAGGATCATTAAAACGCGGGAACAAATTAGGAGAGCTGGCCGAGTGGCTGACA
>NZ_VMNH01000024.1 GCF_007625115.1 Sedimenticola selenatireducens
GTGGCAGCACTTTCACTACCTGAAATGTTGATCTTGCGTAAAGTCATTAAGTGGCAGGCCTTGGCACTGTTCGCCGCCGTATTGGCAACCGCGTTTGTGTTGGTTGGCTGGGTCTTTAACCTGATTGCTTGAATTGTTTTGGAATACTAAACAACACCTGTGAGCAGGCGCTAACTGCAATAAATGACACTGGTCACATTGTTTTTTATAAAATCGGTAGGGTGGGCACGCCGTGTGTGCCCACGCGGAAATTATGGAGCATGCGCGTGGGCATAAAAAACGTGCCCACCCTACCTGGCTCGGAAGTCCGCGAAGCGACCATAACAGCCCCTTGGACCTACAATCGAAGATTACGTTTCGATATGAATCAAGACCACTGCTGACACGCAGCAGTTATACATGGATTGCTTATGGAGGGTGTCAGTAAATCTTACAATTTATTATCCCACAATATTTATAATGCTGAATAAGCTGATGTTATTACTTATGTATATATTTTCTGGCTTGGATTTTGCGTTCAAATTCCCCGGCAAATAAACAGTAGGATAACTATGTTTATGAGGAGAATAATACAGATGAAAATGGCGCGAAAACTAATATTTACTTTGATGTTCGTTTCTATATTCTTCACCGGAAACGCGCAAGCAGTCTACCTTAACAATTCAAATATCTCTGTGGCTTTGGGTTCTAGCATGACTGCAGAGCCGTTTTCCAACCGAACAACTGCCGCTTCATTAGCTAGTGTGATTGACGCACCTTCGGCAATCGCGAAAGAATATCACACCCAAACCACGCACGTTTGGGTCAGTGGTGGAAGTCTGGAGCTGGATTTCGATTTTGGTACCGAGTACGACCTGACAACTCTACACTTCTGGAACTATTGGGGTGAAGGTTATGACGTAGATAATATCGCGTTTACGTTCTTCGACGACGCAATGTTATTAGTCGGCACACTCGATGTTGTTAATCCATTCCTCGGCGGTTACCTGGAGACGGGCCCATTCAGTGACAGCACGCCATTAAGCGCACAGAATTATGTGCTCAATTTTCCTACAGAGGTTCAGTTTGTGAATGCTGTACTGACAGGCTCGAACGGAGAAGTTGACTTCAACAATATCGGTTTTACTGGGCAGCTGTCGATCTGTGCTACCAATCCCTCGCTTCCGCAGTGTGCGAGCCAAGTACCAGTGCCCGGCACGGCTTTGTTGCTTGCGGCTGGCTTGGCCGGTATCGGCTTTAGACGGCATCGCAGTAAGATCACTGCATAACAGGCACACAACAAAACCCCCGCTACGACTCCACTCCAGCGGGGTTTTTTCATGTACTTTGAATGTTTCTGTTGGCCGTGTAATTTCCTCACCAAAGTCCGCTTAATCACTGTACAGGCAAGATCCATCCATAAGCTGTCGTTAACAGCGACACTCGGATTGCCAATCAATGACACTAACCAACTGTTTTAAAATGATTCTGGAGGGTGCACAGTGGAGCTATTAGTCAGGCTCAGCCTGTCAAAGTGGCCGGTAACATATAATCGAAAATGGAATTCCGCTATCCTTATAGTATGCAATCATTTGAAGATCGACAGCTTGAACCACCCGAGGTGGAGGTGGTGATAGAGATCCCACGCTTCAGCTTCCTGAAACGCGGCAGCAGTGGACATGTCGATTTCATCTCGCCATTTCCCTGCCCGTTTAATTACGGTTGTGTTCCTAACTATGTCGGCGGGGAAGGTGATCTGCTGGATGCGGTCGTGCTGGGCCCCCGGCTGCCGCTCGGGACGCGGGTCAGGGTGCGTGCCTGGGGGGCAATCGGCTTGTCGGAGCGTTTTATGTATGACGACAAACTGATCTGTAGCGCCGAGCCGTTGCGGGACAAGCAGCGCCGCTCGGCGTTGCGTTTTTTTCACTTCTACGCCTTCTGTAAAGGCTGGCTCAATTTTTGGCGGGGTCGCCAAGGGCCCTCACGTTGTGAGGGTTGGGGTACGGCCAGTGATGCCATCGCTCGTGCCAAACCGATTGGTTCGGATTGGCGCGGCCCACGGATATCTTATTAAGACCGCGCAATCAATAATCAATAAGGTCAGTGTCATTGATTTCAAAGCTGAAAGAACAGGTGGCGTAGCCACCCTGTTGTTGACATGCTAATTATTTCCAACTATGTTTATGCGCATTATTAATGCGCATAAACTATGCTGGAACCCAACATGAAGCAACCTTTAATTGATGCCTCAGCTCAAAAAAAAGCCACTAACCTTAGTATAAACAAAGAGTTATTGGCGGAAGCCCGCAACCTGAACATTAACCTTTCTGCGACACTTGAGCAGGCGCTAATTGAAAAAGTGCGCCAAGAGAAGCGCAGACAATGGTTAGAGGACAATCGTGTAGCCATTGAGGCCTGTAATGAACTTGCGGAACAAAGTGGTCTCTTCTCTGACAAGCACCGGCTGTTCTAATGGATCAATTCGACTTGTATGTTAATCCTGATAAGGATACCAATAAGACTTATCCCTATTTCATTGATATTCAGAATGGACTACTCAACACACTGAATAGCAGAGTAGTCATTCCGCTAACACCCATTGGTAAATCTGACAAAGCTTATCCCGAAAATCTTTGCCCTGTGATCAAGATCAAGAATAAGAATTTTGCGCTCCTTACACACCAACTCACAAGTGTATCAGTCAGCTTTTTAAAACAGAAAGAATCATCACTCACCTCATATCGGGATAAAATTGTCGCTGCGGTAGACTTTCTGGTTACTGGAATTTAACGCCGGTCTTCATCCAGTAACGGGTACTCAGTTCGGCACCCGGATTGCCAATCAATGACACTGCCCCCATTGTTTTGGCACTGTGAGCGTTGGCTGATACAGATCGGTAGGGTGGGCACGCCGTGTGTGCCCACGCGATAATTATGGAGCATACCCGTGGGCACAAAAAACGTGCCCACCCTACCGGGCTATCTACATTCCAATCAAATCCAGTTCTTCGATTCTGATCGCCATTGCTTCCATTGATACCTTGAATTGCATAAACAATGGGATAACATGGCGAGTGTTATACCGCTCTGCTTTAGCTAATATCCTAGCCAACTCTCTCCGGGTGATATTTTTGTTGTTAAGCTTCAGTAAGCCTGATGGATCAAGCGCAAACGCAGTTTCATGATTCAAAGCAAATCTTTCGCACATAAATATCTGCTTGAAGCGAATCCGCAGAAGTTTCTCTGGCATTAAGAAAACTGAAGCGAACTTGTCGGCCTCGACTTCAATTTGCTCCCTCCGGCCTGCGCGTGAAACGGAACCATCAATGGCTCTATCGCGGTGCATCCGGATATCATTATGAAGAATAGCGTGTCCAAGCTCATGTGCTGCCGTGAAACGCAATGTTTCATAAGGGAGATGCCGCGATATACGGACACTTTTTTTACTCTGATCAATATAACCAGCTACTTTTGTACCAGTTCCGCGATCAGGAAAATATCCTAAAGAGTCGGATAATGCGTAATTAAAACCAATTGCTCCCAATGTTATTGAAGGATCAAGCAAATCCACCGGATCTGTTGGTACGCCATCAGGCCACATTTGTTGCCGTAAATTCCATATTTCTACTTGAATTTCATGGGCCAATTGCTCTATGCGGCTAACCGGATTCTTTCCGGGCAATTTAGCTATGGAGGAGAGTTTGGCTAGTGGTAGCCTTGGAAGGGTGCTTTCACCTAAATCAGCTGTATCGAATCCACCAGTGTCGTTTAGGAAAGCATAGGGATTGCCTAACTCTCTACGTCTAGCGGCAACTGATGTGATTTTAGGAGATCGTGAGTAGGTGCGAGGAGTTTGCGCTTTAGGTGAATGATCGAAGAAACCGGTATCGTTTAAGTGAGCGTATTGATTGCCGTAGCTTTTTCTGCTTGCGGAAATATTAATCGAATCGGGTGGAGAATAAGCTGATTGCCTCTTATGTGTTTTGGGTAATGCGTCGAAGCCACCAGTACCATTTATGTGGGCGTATTGATTTTGGTATTTTCTACGGCTTGACGAAATGAGCGCTTTGCCTGTTTCTGATTGATTTGAAATGGCATCGAACTCGCCTACGTCATTTAAATACGCGTAGGGGTTGCCCAATAATAGGCGGATCATCCGGATCTGATCTCGATATTTTGTGGACATCAGCAATTTTCCTAGCATTCGATAATATTTTGCGCCAACGTCTGTCTGATACTCGTTTGGCAAAAGTTCAAGGGGGCAGACTTGTTGATTTTAAGCTCATCTTTTCTGTTTTCAATTTATGCTAGCCAATTTTGTATCTTTAAATACCGTTACCCGCACTTACTATCACCACAGTTCAAACAGGTGAGACAACCATCCATCATGATCGCCGCCTTGGTGTTGCACTTTTTGCAAAGCTGGGCGCCTTCCGGAAAATCACAGTCGTGCTCTTTGTCCCGCAAGTTGATGGACTCTTCATATTGGGCGCGTTTTTCATCGATCAACTTCTGCTGATGTTCATCAGGACCATCTTCTTTCAATAGGCCGATCATCACCAGATGACAGTGAATGGCGTCACCGATTTCGGCCACCAGTGAAGGCATGTATTTGCCGCCTTTCTTGAAGTAACCACCACTGGGATCAAATACCGAGCGCAGCTCTTCTACCAGGAAGGTGACATCACCCCCTTTACGGAATACGGCCGAGATAATGCGGGTCAGTGCAACGATCCACTGGAAGTGATCCATGTTCTTGGAGTTGATGAACACTTCGTAGGGGCGGCGGACCTCATGCTCAGTACCATGATTCAGGATAATGTCATTAATGGTGACATACAGCGCATGCTCAGAGAGTGGCGTACTGATCTTATAGGTTGAGCCGAACAGCATTTCGGGTCGGGCGACCTTTTCATGCATGTGGATAATGTTGCTTTCTGCCGCTTTCTCTTCAACAGGAGCAGGTGCCTGCTCATCTTTTGCAACACTGTAGCTTACGATTTTACTGTCAATCTTGATTGCCATGATACTTAACCCTGCCAGTATTAACTGATCGGTTGATTCCTCTCTATCAGCATCGGGGCTGATAGGTTTGTTCTCTGTTATTACGGTTTAGAATTTACCGTAGTAACCCTCTTTCATCGCGTCGAACAGGTTGGCGGCCGAATGGATCTCGCCATCATATTCGATCTCATCATTACCCTTGGCCTCAATCACGGTGCCATCTTCCAAGGTAAATTTGTATGTGGTGTTGGCCAGGTCTTCCTCTTTAACCAGGACGCCCTGGAATGCCTCGGGATTGAAGCGGAAGGTGGTGCAACCCTTCAGACCCTGTTCATAGGCATAGAGATAGATGTCCTTGAACTCTTCGTAATCAAAGTCGGTCGGTACGTTGGCTGTTTTTGAGATGGATGAGTCGATCCATTTCTGTGCGGCCGCCTGTACATCGACATGCTGTTTTGGCGAGATCTGATCGGCACTGATGAAGTAGTCAGGTAGCTTTTGCTCTGCCTCATTGGAGTAGGGCATGGCCTCTTTATTTATCAGTTCACGATAGGCCAGCAGTTCAAAGCTGAATACATCGACCTTCTCTTTACTCTTTTTGCCTTCACGTATGACATTGCGGGCATAGTGATGGGCAAAGCTGGGCTCGATCCCGTTACTGGCGTTATTCGCTAGCGACAGTGAGATGGTGCCGGTCGGTGCAATAGAGCTGTGATGGGTGAAACGACAACCGTGTTCAGCGATCTGTTCGACTAACTCAGGACGTTCTGCTGCAATTTGTTGCATGTAACGGCTGTATTTGGCGTGCAAAATCTTGCCCTTGATCTTGTCGCCGATCTTCCAGTTATCGACTGCCATCTCGGGGCGCTGGGTCAGCATCTCGTTGGTGATGGTGAATTCCTGTTCCATGATCGGGGCAGGGCCCTTTTCACGCGCGAGTTCAAGACCCGTCTCCCAACCAACAAGAGCCAACTCTTTGGTTACTTTTTCGGTAAAGCGTAAAGAGGCGGCATCGCCGTATTTCATGCCCAGCATAGTCATGCAGGAACCGAGGCCAAGATAGCCCATGCCATGCCGACGCTTGTGCTCGATCTCTTTGCGCTGCTCTTCCAGTGGTAGTCCGTTGATATCAACCACGTTGTCCAGCATGCGGGTGAATATAGCCACTACTTTGCGGAACTCAGCCCAGTCAAAGCTGGCCTCTTTGTTAAAGGCGTTTCGTACAAACTTGGTCAGATTGACCGAACCCAAGAGACAAGCGCCATAGGGGGGGAGGGGCTGTTCGCCGCAATTGTGGGCGTGCAGACCGTTGGCGTCGAAGGTGTTGATACCGGGCACCTGAACATCATAGACGGCTTCAAAACCGGCGGATTCTACAGATTCGACCCGGGCAGTGAAACGCTCACGGTTCAGACTGCGCTGGTAGTTTTTCAGCAGATATTCGAGTTTCTCCTGCTTGTTGCTGTCAGCAAAACCGATTAGCTTGTTGTACTGGCTAAGATTCTCACCACTGATGACAAGTTCATGCTGTGCCTTGACGGCATACTCTTGTAAGCCTCCATTCCCATCGGGTAGTGATTTGGTTCCTTCAGGACGACGGGCACGGTAGATCGTTGAGGCGACGCCCAGCCGCAGCAACATGCGTTGTGCCGCTTCAAGTAGAGAAATACTGGATTGGGACAGGCGTATGCTCACTCCCTTCTTTTGGTTGCCCTGGACTGAGCCGTCAGCATCGAAGAGGCCGCGTAATAGTCCGCGGTGGAAACTGCTGGAGGTCTGCTCCATTCGGGGGGTGATTGCTTTATGGCCTGGGTATATACCCATCTTTTCAGCCAGTTTTTTTATGGCGCTGGTGGACAGTCGGAATTCATTTCTTCCCGGCACTTCCATCCAGCCACTGAAATCGGAACGGTGGGGCAGGGAGTGAGCAGCGGCAAGAGCCTCTTGCATCACAGCCTCTATTCCATGGTCTAAGTTGCCATTACAGCCGTTGGCCACGGCAGCTGCTTTCCAGACAGAGAGTACAGCTTTGTCTGACTTGAGTGTGCCATCACCAATCAGTAGGCCGAGCAGGTAGCCCTCCTCATGGCTCTGTTCTCCACTCCACTCACTGTTTGATCGGTGGTCGTTGAGTAGCACCCGGTCACCTGTAGCCAGCTCTCCAGCTTCACACCACTCAGTTTCGGTACGGTAACGCGTAAATTTGGTAACACGCCGTACCCGGTGGTCGGAAGTGAGGCGCAAGCTGTGTCCTTCTGTAGTTTTCAGGTGAACGACAGCTTTATCAGCAGTTTTGAAGAAACCTTCGCTTCCAGAGTTGTGGTCATTACCATCAACGCGGGCAGCAAATGGAGTGCCAATCAACTCATTTACCTGCCGTGGGCCGGCGCTGGTTTGAATCCAGGTATCCGCTGTAACGCAGGGATTGGTGGCACGCACATTTTCACAGAACCAGTTGTTGTTCATCTCATTGACTTTGTCGATCAGGATGAAACCAGGCTCGGCATAATCGTATGTGGAAGACATGATGACATCCCACAACCTTTGCGCCCGAATGGTTTTGTAAATCTTGCAGGCCACTTTGGTGCCGGTTTCGTCAACAATAAAGTTCTCTTTGTAGGGCCACTCGCGCCAGACGACTTGATCACTGTTACTCAGACTGATTCCGTCTTCCTGCACCTCTTTCTCTGTAACAGGGAAGGCCAGGTCCCATTGCGCGTCCTGTTTTACCGCTTCCATAAACTCTTCGGTAATTAACAGGGAGAGATTGAACTGGCGCAGTCGACCGTCTTCACGTTTGGCACGGATAAAATCCATCACATCGGGATGCCCGATATCAAAGGTGGCCATTTGTGCGCCACGACGGCCACCGGCAGAAGAGACGGTGAAACACATCTTGTCGTAGATATCCATGAAAGAGAGTGGCCCAGAGGTGTAGGCACCTGCGCCACTGACATAGGCGCCTTTGGGCCTAAGGGTGGAGAACTCGTAACCAATGCCGCAACCGGCCTTGAGGGTAAGGCCCGCCTCATGCACTTTGCCAAGAATCTCGTTCATCGAGTCAAAAATGGTGCCGGAAACCGTACAGTTGATCGTTGATGTGGCCGGTTTATGTTCCAGAGCACCGGCGTTGGAGGTGATTCGTCCGGCCGGGATGGCACCTCGACGCAGGGCCCAGAGAAAACGGCCTTCCCACTCCTCCTGCAGTTCCGGTGTGGTCTCAATTTCAGCGAGGGCTTTGGCAACACGCTGATAGGTGCCATCAATGTCTTTATCAACCGGCGTACCGTCTTTGGCCTTCAGGCGGTATTTAGTGTTCCAGATGTCGAGAGAGGCCGGTTGTAGGGCAATCTCAACGGCGGCATCGGGTACTGCTTTGAGGTGGGCGCTTTTCATGTCACACAAATCCTTCGGCTCTTATATTTATAGTGTTGTCGTCTCTGCATTGGTCCAGCCGCTAGATGCTGGCGCAGCTATACAGGGTACAACTTTCAAAGTTTCTAATTCAGTATGGTCTTTAACTTAAAAATAACGGGTGCCAGGGCTGGTTTCCGTTCAATATATTAAGCTCTATCCCTATATATTGTAGCTCGGCTTTCCATTGCTGGCTGAAAAACACTATATGTTGTGTTTTGATGGGCGAAGATTATGACTTGGATTGATCGCTGTCAAGCATCAGAAATGTTTATAAGAGAATAGTAATAAACAATGAAATCAATGACATAGTTTGTCATTATTTGAGTGAAGTCCCCATAAGTATCGGAAAAAAAAGGAAAATAATAAAAACACAAGATATTGTGTTTTTATTAGGAGCGGGTCACAACTGATAGCTATTTGCCGTGAACTGGCAACAATTTACCGCCCTAATGAACTGAGTCTACGATCGGGAGAAATACCTGCTCATACATGAAGCCTGTAGAGCAGGTATTCTGTTTACCGAAAAAGTTGATCGATCCCGGTTACTTGGCTTCCTCTTTTTTTTCGGGTGCAGGCGCTTGGGGGGCGGCAGGCAGATAAGGTACGCCATAGTAGGGCGCATAGCCGTATCCATACCCAGGATAACCGTATGCCGGGTAGCCATAGCCATAACCTGGATAGCCGCCGTAATAGGGATATCCTCCCCAAGGTCCACCACCCCAGGGGCCACCCCAACCATCGTTCCATGGACCCCAGCCCCAGAAAGCATCCGCAGTGAGTGGTGCCATAGCCGCAGAGGTGGCTATGAGTGCAGCAGTCAAAAATTTGTGAGTCTTATTCATGTCATCCCTCCGATCTAAGTTGATTTGTGACGCAATTTCGCACTAAATAGCTTAATAGTAGATGTACAAATTGATATTGATTCAGATCATATAATAAGAAAACAATAATAAGTTAATATATACACAGAATTCTTTTATAAGGGAAAACGATGCCTATTGATAGCAAGCGAACACTGGTTCTTGGGATCGGCAATACGATCATGACCGATGAAGGTGTGGGCATTCATGTCATTGAACATTTACAGAAGATCTATCCAGAGAAGGAGGACGTCTCTTTCGTCGATGGTGGGACGCTAAGTTTCTCGCTGGCGGGCTTCCTTGCTGAGCATGAACAGCTCATTGTGGTTGATGCAGCCAGAACAGGAGGGGCGCCTGGTAGCGTGGTCTGTTATGAGGGCAACGAAATGGATCGCTACCTGACCGGAAATCGCCAGAGTGTGCATGAGGTTGGTTTGACTGATTTATTGGATATTGCGCGTTTGAGTGATCACTATCCCGAGAATCGGGCGCTGATTGGTATTGAACCCGAGAGCATGGATTGGGGTGATGAGCCGACAGCCAGCGTTGCGCCAGCTATTCCCCAGGCGGCTGATATTGTCATTAAACTGATTGATCGATGGGGGATGCAAAAATAGTACGTATTGCCCAGTTTAAGTTTTGTGAAGTGTTTCGATTTCTCGCTGAGGAGCGATCTGATATCGGCCGAGACATTTCAGGTTAAGTCGTTGTAATTGAGTGACTAAATAGAAATTACCTAGAAAGCATAGGGAACATGACCTACGTCATCAACGTTTAACTCAATCAGCGGTAGTCTTGTGTCAAGGGTAAATAAGCATATGAGCGTATTTGATAATAAATCTTCTGAATCACCTTCCAGTTGTGGGCTGGCGGGGATGTCACACAATACGCTGCCACTCCTGAATGAAGTGAGTCATGCGCTAAAGCGCCTGGTTCGTACTGGGGAGTCAACAATAATAGATCTTCGCGCCATTCCCTTTGGACCCGGAGATGAAGCACGATTAATCAATTTACTGGGCAAAGGAGAGGTACAAGCCACGCTGGATACACTGGGAAAGACGACAGTGACGGAGACGCGCTTTGCAGGCGTCTGGCTGGTTGATCACTATAACAGTGAGGATGAGCGTATCGCTTTTCAGATAGAAATAATTGATATACCCGAACTGTTACGGGCACAAACTGAAGATATGTACGAAAGCCTCGACTTACTGGGTGAGGTGGTTGAAGTAGAGAAGCAGAAGTTGAATGGAGGATCACCGGCGATTCAGTAACGCCAGTGTGGATGTTTACCGGAAATAAGATCAATAAAAATCAACGAACAGATATCGAAGTACATTGGGAGGTAACATGGCTGAAAAAAACACCCTGGGCGAGAGCCTGAGACGTCACGGGGTATCGAGGCGCGGATTTCTGAAGTTCTGTACCGCTACAGCCTCACTCATGGCGCTACCGCCGACTATGGTCCCGGCAATTGCCGAGGCACTTGAAAAGGCGAAAAGACCTTCGGTCATCTGGCTCTCCTTTCAGGAGTGTACAGGCTGTACCGAATCCTTGACCCGAAGTCACTCTCCCTCCGTGGAAAGCCTGATTTTTGATCATATCTCCCTGGACTATCATCACACCTTGCAGGCAGCTGCAGGTGAAGCGGCTGAAGCGGCTCGCGAAGCTGCCATGCATGAAAACAAGGGGAAATATATCCTGGTTGTGGATGGTTCTATCCCATTAGGTGATCCCGGCTATTCAACCATTGCGGGCATCAGTAACCTTGAGATGCTGAAAGAGACTGCAAAGGATGCTGCCGCCATTGTTGCGGTAGGTACCTGTGCGGCCTTCGGTGGATTACCTCAGGCCAATCCTAATCCAACTGGTGCTGTCTCAGTATCCGACATCATAAAAGACAAGCCCATTATCAATGTCTCTGGCTGTCCGCCGATTCCTACCGTCATCACGGGCGTATTGGCTCACTTCCTGACCTTTGGCAGTATCCCCGACCTGGATCAATACAATCGTCCAAAGGTTTTCTATGGACAGAGTATCCATGATCGCTGTTATCGCCGTCCGTTCTATGACAAAGGTAAGTTCGCAGAAACCTTTGATGATGAAGGCGCAAAGGCAGGTTGGTGTCTCTACAAACTCGGTTGTAAAGGGCCGATGACCTACAACGCTTGTGCTACGGCCAAATGGAATCAGGGCACCAGTTGGCCAGTAGAGTCTGGTCACGGTTGTCTCGGTTGTTCCGAGCCGCGTTTCTGGGATGCAGGCGGCTTCTACAACGCACTCTCTGTCCCAATCAGTGATAACTCACAGACGGTAGCTTTTGCCGCTGCGGCCGGTCTGGCACTCGGTGCCGCTGCTGCTGGCCTCAACTATAAAAACAAAGATGAGGCAACCAAGGCACACGGAACCGTCACTATTGACGATCTGGAGAAATCATCATGAACGAACCGATGGACTTTCTCATCTGGACACGCAGTACGGCATTCGATGTGGCCGTTACGATCTTTGTGATCGGCGTGATATTACGACTGTTTGAAATTATCTCACTCGGTCGCAAACAAAATCTGGCAGAAGCGAAAGGGACCGAGTTCGGCCCCGGCATGAGAACTATATTCAGCCGGTCTGTACCCGATCTGGGCACCTTCAGAAGACAGCCACTGACCGTGGTAACAGGCTATATGTTCCACATCGGGTTATTCATTAGCCTGATTATGTTTGTGCCACATATTGAACTGTTCAGGGCTACCTTCGGTTTCGGCTGGCCAGGTCTGCCAACACCTATTGTGGATGCTGCCGCTGTGTTGGCCCTCATAGGATTGCTGGCCGGGCTCTGGCACCGGATCATGAATCCTGTGATGCAGAAGATCACAACCTTTGAGGATTGGCTGGTATGGACGTTGACATTCCTGCCCATTCTCACAGGCTATCTCGCCTACCATCGGATGGTGGATCCCTATCCATTGATTCTCGGGCTGCATGTGCTCAGTGTTGAGGCGCTCATGATTGCGTTTCCATTTACCAAACTGATGCACACGTTCACTGTATTTCTTTCACGCTGGTATAACGGCGCGATGAATGGCCGTCGGGGAGTTGAGTCATGAGTGAAGCCACACTTGAAAGAGGCATCAATGCCCTCAAAGAGCAGATCGATGCACCCGTCGCGGCCTTCTTCTCCAGTTGCGTCAGTTGCGGCATGTGTGCCGAGGCCTGCCTGTTTTATACCGAGACGGGTGATCCAAAATACACGCCCATCTATAAACTGGAACCCTTGCGTCGTGTCTGGGAGTCTGAGTACACACTGATTGGAAAGATTAAAAAGGCCCTGGGTCTGCATAAGCCCGTTACCGATGAGATGTTGGAAGAGTGGCAAGAACTGCTCTATGACAGTTGCACAATGTGCGCACGCTGTTCGATGATCTGTCCGGTCGGTAATGATATTGCCTATATGGTACGCAAGACGCGTGAAGGCATGGTGGCTTCGGGCAATGCGCCTGAAGGCGTCAAGGGTGCGTCCATGCGTGCGGTTACCATTGGTAGTCCCATGGGTGTCAAACTCAGTGCGCTGGAAGCCCAGATAAAACATATTGAAGCTGATACAGGTCTGAAGATCCCAATGGATGCCGAGGGTGCGGATTATCTGGTACTGCTCTCATCCATGGAGATCATGAACTTCCCAGAATACCTGGAAGGCTTGGCAAAGATCTTTAAACAAGCTGGCATCAGTTGGACACTTTGCTCAACGGCCTTTGAGGCCACCAACTCGGGTATCCAGATCGGTTCAACGGATATCGCACGCATTCTGGTGCAACGCATTGTCGATGGTGCAGAACGCCTGAAAGTCAAAAATGTTATCAGCCCAGAGTGCGGTCATGCCTATACCGCGATTCGTTGGGATGGTCCCAATCTGATTGGACGTCCGTTCACTTTCCGGGTGCTGCATATTCTTGAGTTGCTGGATGAGCTTCGTGCGGCCGGTAAGATCAAGACAAAGGATCTGGAAACTGACTGTTACACCTTCCATGACCCTTGTTCATTGGCCAGAAAAGGTGGTGTGATCGAGGGTCCACGCAGACTGATGAACATGGTCACCACTAACTTTGCCGAGATGAAAGATCACGGCAAGATGAACTGGTGCTGCGGTGGCGGTGGCGGTGTCTCCAGTAATGAAGATGCTGAAGAGCTACGCATCAAGGTATTCAAGAAAAAGAAAGATCAGATAGAAGAGACCGGCGCAGATGTGCTGGTGACGGCCTGTGCAAACTGCCGTCTGGTGATTGAAGAGGGGCTCGAAGAGTACAAGGTCGAGTTACCCGTCATCGGTCTGTCTGAGTTGATTGCTGATCATCTGGTTGTGGATGAAGCACAAGCCGAAGAGAAGGGTTAACGCCGGCTTCTCCCATACCATGATAAATGGGGTGGGGGAGACTGGTTCAGATATAACAAACGATTGCAGTAGCGCACACAGGCGCGAACATCCGTCCAATTGAAAACGGACGGTTATGGGAGAACAGAGTTATGAGCGAACGCATAGTCGTCGACCCGATCACTCGTATTGAGGGCCACCTGCGTATCGAAGCGCAAATGGATGGCAACAATATTGGTCAGGCCTACTCATCCGGCACCATGGTGCGGGGTATCGAAACCATCCTCAAGGGGCGCGATCCAAGAGATGCCTGGGCTTATGTACAACGCATTTGCGGTGTCTGTACATTGGTACATGGAATGGCATCGATACGAGCTGTAGAAGATGCTCTGAATTACGAGATTCCAAAGAATGCCCAACTGATTCGTAACTTGATGATTGGGGCACAATACATCCATGATCATGTGATGCACTTCTATCATCTGCATGCACTTGACTGGGTGGATGTGGTATCCGCATTGAGCGCCGATCCAAAAGCGACATCTGATTTGGCGCAATCACTGAGTAGCTGGTCAAAATCTTCGCCGGGTTATTTTTCAGACGTTAAGAAAAAACTGAAAGGCTTTGTCGATGGCGGCCAGTTGGGTATCTTCTCCAAGGCATACTGGGGACATCCGGCTTACAAACTGCCGCCTGAGGCCAATCTGATGGCAGTGGCGCATTATCTGGAAGCACTGACCTGGCAACGTGATGTGGCAAAACTCCACGCGATCTTCGGTGGCAAGAACCCTCATCCAAACTTTCTGGTCGGTGGTGTGGCATCGCCCATTGATCTGAACTCTGATTCAGCCATTAATGCCAAGAAGCTCTCCCAGGTACAGGACATCATCACCCAGATGCGAGCGTTTGTTGATCAAGTCTATCTGCCTGATACACTCGCAGTCGCTTCGTTCTATAAAGATTGGTTCAAGCGCGGTGAAGGGCTGGGTAACTTTATGTGTTATGGCGATCTGCCCTCAACAAGCATGAGTGATCCCTCCGGTTTCTTGTTCCCCGCGGGTGTCATATTGAATCGTGATCTCAGCACTATCCATGAAGTGGATGTGCATGATGCGTCGCAGATTCAGGAATACGTCAAACACTCCTGGTATGATTATGATGAGGGCAAGGATAAAGGACTCCATCCCTACGATGGTGAAACCAATCTGAATTACACCGGGCCGAAACCACCTTATAAACATCTCGATGTGGAACAAGCCTACTCCTGGCTCAAATCACCCCGTTGGAAAAACCACTCAATGGAAGTAGGGCCGCTTGCACGCGTCCTGTTGCTCTATGCAAAGGGACATGAGCCCACCAAAGAGTTGGCAGGTTTTGCATTAAAGAAACTCGATGTGCCGATTGAAGCGCTCTTCTCAACCCTGGGACGTACCGCTGCCAGAACACTGGAATCTAAAATCCTGGCGGATGGTATGCAAGGCTGGTATGACGATTTGATTGCCAATATCAAGGCGGGTGATAGCAAGACCTTCAACGATAAGCTGTGGGATCCCTCCACCTGGCCCAGTGAGTGTCAGGGAGCGGGCTACATGGAAGCGCCTCGTGGTGCATTGGGTCACTGGATTGTTATCAAAGACACCAAGATCAAAAACTATCAGGCCGTAGTGCCATCAACCTGGAATGCAGGCCCAAGAGACCCTGATGGTGTTCCCGGTGCCTATGAAGCCGCGCTTCAGGATAATCATCAACTGCATGATCCCAAGCAACCGATTGAGATTCTGCGTACCATTCACAGCTTTGATCCCTGTATTGCCTGCGCCGTACATCTCTCTGATGAAGATGGCGAAGAGATGGTACAGGTCAAAGTGACCTGATAATCGTTACACCGTCATACGCCTCTCTCCTATGCGGGGGAGGGGCGTATAACGTATGCAGTACACGCCAATGTACACTCACGTTTATTAATCCACATACAGCAGTACGTAATGAAAGAATCCAGCAGTATCGCCATCCAACGTGATGGTATCCAATCCAATATTTCCGCGCCTGCAACAAGTAGAAAAATTACCCATCACAAGTCGGAAATTGTTGTCCGTGCCATTATCTGGGGTTTTGTCGGCAGTATTTTCGGCGGACTTTATATCGGTTTTACCAGCATGCTGGAGCCCCTCGCGTTAGGACATCTTGTGATGATACCCGCTGCTGCATTTGCCGGTGCGGTGGGTGCAGCTTTTTATGGATCGTTCCAAGTAGCCATCATCGGTACACTGGCAGGAGCCGCTTCTGGAATTGGCTATATGGTTGCCGTTGAAAATCTGCACATGAATGAACTGGCTATGCTCTCACTCTTTGCCGGCATCGTTGCAGGATTTCTTTATGGCAATACGCATGATGCCGTAAGCGGTGCATTGATGAAGGCACTCACAGGACTGATAGCAGGTACCATTGCTGGCTGTATCCTCTGGGTCGTTACCAGCGCAGGGATTACCTTCAACAGTTTTCTGGCAGGTGCACTCTTAGTGCCAATTACAGGTACGTTTTACATCTATGGCATTTTTCAAATCATCAGCAAACTGGAATGTAAACTCCCGCTGCCACTCGTGGGTTCCGTTGTTGCCGGTGCGCTTTCACTGGTCATTGCCAGTAGCATCTGGACAGTACACGAAGCAGTACTAACCAGCTATCAAGTCATAGAGCCTTCCATCGGGCAGGTAGGATTCAAACAGATCATGGGTGCCATCTTGGGTGGAGCAATGGGTGGTCTGATTGCGGGTGGACTCTATGCCTGGGTGGGCCTGAAGTGGCTTGATCGTAATTAAGATGTCTACAATTAACGGATGATTTCCCAATCCGCAATCGGCCCTGGAACAAGCTGAAACAGTGGATGTGGTTGGGGTAAAGTCACTGAGGTGAATGTTTCAAGCCATGAAGGATCGCGAACAGCCAGCTTCGCGCATAAATGTTTCCACTCATACTCAACTTGTTACCCTTCGAACAGCAGATCGTGGTTAGGCGTCAGCTTGTTTCAGAACTGGCATCAACTTCAGGATGCATTTCCAGCGCCACGGGTGTGGTACGTACCATTGGAACAAATTCTGTTTGCTGGTCGAGTGGGGGGGCAGCGCGGCGAGTTACACGATACAGCCCATATAGAGCGAGCAGAGTAACGGTTGTTGCAGAGACTACTGACAACCCTACCGGACCAAATTTCTCCATGCAGACGCCAGCCAACAGTGGTCCTGTAAAAGCACCGATGCCATAGACCAAAAGCAGTGCACGCGTTGCTTCAAGCTCGTGACCGTGTTCGATCTGATCATAAGTATGCGCAACACTGATACCATAGAGAGAGAACATGAGCCCTCCATAGATGAAGGATGACAGGATGAGTCCTGGGTAATTCCTGATCACAATGAAAGCCGAAACTGATGCTACTATCGCTGTTACAAAGCTGATCAGTATAAGAATGCTTCGCCGATCAAAACGGTCAGAAAGATGTCCGATCGGCCACTGTAAAATGGCTCCTCCAAATATGGTGGCACTCATAATCAATGCAATTTGTGATTCATCCAACATCAGGCTTTGACCAAATACGGGAGTCATACCCCAGAAGGCACCATTCACTAGCCCGGCAGACAGGGCGCCAATTGTTCCAAGAGGGGCTGACTTCAACAGCCCCATAAAATCAGACGTCTTCTCAGGTGCGATGCTGGGTTCATGTACGCGTGTTATCGCAACCGGAATTAACCCCAGAGAGATCAATATAGCGGCAATCGCAAACAGGGTCAGTTCAGAGGTATCACCCGCCATCAATAAAAACTGGCCTGCTCCCAGTGCGATTAAAGTGCTCATCATGTAAAAGGAAAAAATACGACCGCGGGATGGTCCTGCCGCTTGTTCATTCAGCCAGCTCTCTACAACCATATACAGACCAACAACACATAGTCCGTTGAGTATGCGTAGAACAAACCATGCAGCGGGGTCGATCAATAGGCCAAAAGCAAGACTTGATACGGCACCCGCAGCGGCAAAAGCAGCGAATGAACGGATATGCCCTACATTCCGAATAATACGGGGTGATAGGAGCGTTCCTGCAATATAGCCTGCATAATAGCCGGCCATAATCAAACCGGTTTCTATATTATTGAAGGATTCAAGTGTTGCACGTACCCCTAACAATGTGCCCAGCAGACCGATGCCGATAAGCAGAATACTTAAACCCGATAATAGAATTAAGATTGTAGAGGTCATTTTCCGATGGCTACTTCGATATATATACTGTTTCAGACATTTGTAAAATGGAAACCTATTCTACTACATGGCATTGCAGTCGACCCTGTGGGTTGTCCCAAAATTAGTGTAGCATCGATGATGAGGGGGCTTTACTCCTTGTGAGTAATCAACAGGGGCATAGGTGAATTCACCACCGCGCCACTTTTTATTGACCGAGTGGTGATTGTAAGAGCATTTTTCTTGCTGCTTCGAAACTGTCGTTAAGAGTCCTCGAAAAGGCTACCTTACCCAATCGCTTTCTAACCCCGGCACGTCGGAGCTTTAGTATCAAGCGTGGTTGTAGATTATTTATTACCAGTCCAATATTTTTCTTTTGTAAATCATTTGCTATTGACTCCATAGCAACGATAGCACTCATATCCAGAAGAGTGACTTCCGACATATCAAGTATCACTACCCGTACATCCGGTCGAACTGAAGCAATTGTTCTGAGTGCTTTTTGGGCAGAACCAAAAAATAATGGCCCATTAATATCATAAACTACCGTACTATCAGGCATATCATAATCTGTATGATCGCCTTCAACCATAGATGTCTGGGTCAGGCTAATACTTCTTCTAATAAACAGCATGGCCGCTAATCCCATTCCCACGGCAACGGCGACTGTCATATCAAACAGGACAGTAAGCAGAAAACACAATACCAAGACAAATACATCATCTCTTGGCGCTATTTTGACCGTGCGAATAAAATGTTTGGCCTCGCTCATGTTCCAGGCAACCATCAACAGCAATGCTGCCATTGATGCCATCGGAATATAAGACAATAAAGGAGCAAGCAGTAAGATGCTGACTAATATGAACAAACCATGAACGACTGATGCTAGCGGAAGAGTTCCACCCGACTTGATATTCGCCGCTGTACGGGCGATTGCAGCAGTAGCAGGTATTCCACCAAATAGTGGGGCGATGATATTTCCGATTCCCTGGCCAATCAGTTCATCATTTGGACTATGTTTTTTACCAGACATACCGTCGGCAACAACAGCACATAACAATGATTCCAGAGAGCCTAGGATAGCAATCGTAATCGCTGACGGAAGAAGTTGTCTGACAAGTTCAAAACTTAAACCGATAGGCGCTCCGTCCGCGCCTGGCAAATGCCACGGCCAATCAAATGTTGGGAGGATGGGTGGAATCCCGTTTCCTGTTATCCCATTTATATCAAATGAAAAGCGACTACCGATAGTTGCAACAGAGAAACCGGGCATATAAAGGCTAAGCATCCAAGCTAAAAGAGTGCCAACAAGTAGCGCAACAAGATGACCAGGGATCTTTGAGCGGAATTTTGGCCAAACTAACAAAACCGTCATCGTTAAAACGCCAATTAGGGTTTCATTCCAATCGATAGAAGGTAATGAAAATAGAATGGCCGATAACTTGTCCAGATAATGGCCATCGACAGATTCAATGCTAAGACCTAGGAAATCTTTTATTTGGAAAGTGGCAATAACCACGCCAATTCCCGCGGTAAACCCAACGGTGACAGGATATGGCACTATTTCGATCAACCGCCCAAGCTTTCCGACACCCATCAAAACAAGAATAAAACCAGCCATAAGCCCGCTAACTAACAGACCACCTAAACCGAATTTCTGAACAATCGGCAAAAGAATGACCACAAATGCGGCTGTAGGCCCAGATATGTTGACCTTAGATCCACCTGTTATCGCAATAATAATGCCAGCGACTATTGCCGTATAAAGGCCATGTTGTGGTGGTACACCACTGGCTATAGCCAAAGCCATGGAGAGCGGAAGTGCGATAACACCAACGGTTAATCCGGCTAACACATTAGCCTGGATATCTTGATACGATGGTTTGCTTTGTAACGACCTTCTTAGTGCAGATAGCATTTTGGCTCGCTTGATTTTTGCTGTGCTGTAACGAGGCAGTAGAATAATCGAAAAATCAGAATACTTTCTAGCTTTCTGTTATGTCATGACGTTCCACCTCATTTTTTTAACTGATGATTTCATTCTAATCCCACAATAAAATAAAGGGCTTAAACACAATAGCCTTTGCGTTTTATGCCTCCTTCATATATATAATGATGCCCTTATGGAGACTGGAGGCCGTATGTCCGCACAACAGAAGTTTGATAGAGCCATTGAATTGTTTGACCAGGCGAATAGCGCTGATCCAAATCAAGTCACTGTTGATGGAGAGACATGGCCAAAGGAACTTATTTATTCTCATCGGATGTCTGAAATGTTGCAGCGTTTTGCACCTGATACAGACGATGCGATGAAACTGGCTATTCGTGGTCAGCATATTCAGCGTTGGATGTCTCCTCGTAAGGATTACCCAGAAGGTCGCCAAGGTTATTTTCAATGGCGGACTAACCTGTATAAATTTCACGCCGAGACAACTGGCAAATTGATGGCGGAAGCGGGATACGATGAAACGAGCATCGAAAGGGCGATGAAGGCGGTTGGTAAGAAGGCCTTAAAGATTAACCCCGACAGCCAGCTGCTTGAGGATATTGCTGATCTGGTCTTTATTGAGCATTACATGCTTGAGTTTGTGGAAAAGCATCCTGAGTATGACGAGGAGAAGTGGCTGGATATTGTTCGTAAGACCTGGAAGAAGATGTCAGCATCTGCTCAGCAGTTTGCACTCTCAGGCGCTGTAAAGTTACCGGAGCCACTTGTCCCTCTGATTCAAAAGGCTGTGGCGGCTGATTGACGCTTCTATTAGAAATCGACAAGTATCTTGTAAGCCACTGTTCCCTGCAAACGCTAATTAAAATTTTCCATCCTTGGATTATTTGATAATAGTTACAGCAGTTTAGTGATATTTTTTTCTATACTATTTCTATTAGTATGATATATAGTAATTACAATCTGTCCGGGCTTAGCACGGTAGGGGTGGTCGTTATACATAATTACTTGGTGTATCGAAAAACACCCATGATGGAGTTCTGTAAAACCAGACAGCTCGAAACATGGAATTGTTGCATAAAAACAATAGACCCAATAACACTACCACAGATGCACCCCGTGGTGAAACTGCATGGCGTGTTATTCTTGTTGCAGGTGTTTACATAGCAGCGGCAATGGCCGGCTTCCTGCTCAGAATTCCTTCCAGTTACATTTCTCCATTCATGCCCGCGACCGGCTTCGCATTGGCCGTAGTATTAATATGTGGTGTCCGTTGCTGGCCCGGTATCTGGATCGGTGCCTTTCTTGTCTATTTCTGGTTGGACAGTTCGATAGAAGGCGTTATGGTGGCGGGGTTGTTGGCCACAACAGTTTCCCTGCAAGCGATTCTTGGAGCCTATTTAACGCGCCGGTATATCACCACGAGTCAGCCATTGGCAGATGAGCGGGATATTTGGCGTTTTCTCATACTGGGCGGTCCTGTCGCCTGCCTTTTCGCTGCGACACTAAACAGCACCATACTGGAAGGCATTAACCGATCCCCAGACCTGAACTTCCTGACCCACTGGCTCTACTGGTGGTCGGGCAATACGCTGGGTGTGTTATTTTTTACCCCGATTACACTCATTGCTTGGCCTGCTAGTAGATTGCTGGTACAGCGCAAATTCGGCGACGCCGCGATGCCGCTGGTTGTTTCCGCGGCAGTAATAGCGGCAGGACACGCAGGGTTTGCCCGCTATGAAACAAGCCAGGCTCAAACAGAGATCTATGATTTGATGAGCACTCTGTACGAGCGTGGGACCGATGTCCTGCCCGCCATTATTGAACCGATTCGCAGTGTGGAACGTTTCTTCAGCGCCAGCAAGGATGTTTCCCAAAAAGAATATGCCATCTTCACGCGACGCATGATCACTCAACCAGGGATCGATTCAATCGACTGGGCCCCGTATGTTTCTTCGACTGAACGCAGTACTTTCGAAGAAATACAACAGCATCGAGGGGTTATCAACTACCGTGTCTTTGAGCTCGACGACAGGGGTATCCCCAGTAACGCAAAGGATCGATCCGAGTACTTCCCAGTTGCTTTTACGGCTCCAATAAAAGAAAACGAAATACTACTGGGCCTTGATCACGCTTTTGAAGTATCTAGAAAAAAAGCCATTATCCAGGCCGTTGCAAGTGGGGAAATATACTCCAGCTGGTGCTACCAATGCGTTCTGCCCAGACGCAACAAGATGCTGGTGTACCAACCGGTATTTCAGCCTGGTTTCAACAACGAAGGCGCAACCGAAGCTGGCAGGCGCAGTTCGATTCGCGGCTTTGTTGTAGGGGAGATCAATGTAAACGCACTCTTCGCATCCCTCACAGACTCGGCCACGCGAAAACACATTGCGTTTCGTATCACGGATGTCACTCCGGGAGACGAATCCGGAGTAGTACTTGGCAACCTGCCTAAGGAAAAAATGGCCGACTGGAACCGTGAACTTGCCTTCACTAACCGGCTTTTCCTCATCGAGATGGATCCGGTTCATGGCTATTGGAATCCAGGCAACACCATGATGTCTCGGCTGTTTCTTCTGTTTTCGGTTATCACGGGCCTGTTGATTGTCTTTTCTATATTGAGTTCTTGGAGTCGGAGAGTGGCGGCTGAGACGCTTGTTGTTACTCGCACGGCCGAGCTTGAGAACGAACTTAACTCCAGACTGGCTGCACAACGCGCCCTGCGCGAAAGAGAAAATGATCTATCGATTACACTCGACTCAATAGGCGATGCAGTTCTTTCGACGGATCTTGATGGCAAGATAACCCGCATGAATCCGGTAGCCGAACACCTGACCGGATGGGCGATTGCGGATGCGATGGGAAAGCAGATCAGCGAAGTGTTTCATATTATCAATGCAGAGACACGCAATCCGGCACGGATTCCGGTAGACGACGTGTTTCGTACCGGCAAGATACAAGGGTTGGCAAACCATACCGTGATCATTTCACGCAATGGGGTTGAATACCACATTGCAGACAGTGCCGCACCGATCCGTGACGACGATGGAAACATACGTGGTGTAGTGTTGGTTTTCCGCGATGTGGGCAAGGAACGTGAGTCCGAGCAGGCGCTTCAGGCCAGTGAGGAGAGGTACCGCACGCTCATCGAGTCGGCCCCGTTCGGGGTATTTGTACAGTGTCAGGGAAAGTTTGTGTTCGCTAATCCGAAAGCCACAGCCCTGCTCGGTGTGAATGCATCCGAACAACTGGTTGGCAGACTGGTTCTTGATTTCATTCACCCAGAATGCAGAGATGCAGTCAGCGAACGCATCAGTCAACTCAATGTTCAACGCAAGGCGGTTCCCGCACAGCAAAACACCTGGTTTCGACTCGATGGCTCCCGGTTCGAAGGTGAGGCCACGGCGGTACCTTATATGCACGAAAACCAGTCTGGTGCACTGGTCATACTGCAGGACGTTACCGCTCGTAAAGAGGCAGAGACACAGTTGATCCAAGCGAGAAAGGAGGCCGAAGAGGCGAATCGTGCAAAATCTGCCTTCCTTGCCGCCATGAGTCATGAAATCCGTACACCCATGAACGGCGTTATCGGAATGGTGGAGATACTCGCGCAGAGCCGGCTCTCCAGCCACCAGAAAGATATTGTGAATACAGTCCGGAAATCGGCGTCGACCCTACTCACTATCATTGATGACATCCTGGATTTTTCCAAGATCGAGGCGGGCAGGATGGAGCTCGACTATGCCCCGGCATCGATCTCCGAAATCGTTGAGGGATTATGCAATTCCATGGTGCCGGTAGCCGCGTCTAAGAGCGTGGAACTGAGTCTCTTTATAGCGCCCGACATACCCGAACGATTGGTGACTGACGATCTGCGCCTGCGACAGCTACTGTATAATCTTGTCGGTAATGCCATCAAGTTCTCCGCGGGATCCGATGATCGTGGGGGACGGGTCTCAGTGAGGGTGGAGTACAAGAGTAGAGATCCATTGAGCCTGGTATTTCGCATTTCAGACAATGGCATCGGAATAAAGCCCGAAGTACTTGAAAATCTGTTCACCCCCTTCACCCAGGCTGAAGTATCAACTACACGCCGTTTTGGGGGAAGCGGTCTTGGCCTCGCTATCTGCAAGCGTTTGACTAAGTTGATGAACGGGGAGATTCAAGTGGAAAGCGTCTATGGCGAAGGCTCTGAATTCAGTATTACCCTGCCTTTTGAAGTCGCAAAAACCCAGCCAAAGCCTTCGGAGAAATATCTCACCGGTCTCGATTGTATCCTGGTTGATGAACCCAGACTTCACGCAGCTGATCTGGAAGCTTACCTGAAACACGACGGCGCCCGTGTTTCTATTGCTGATAGCATCGATAGTGCATTACAACTGGCTGCCACCAGAGAAGGTACGGTGGTTATTCTGCATTGTGCTGAACGCAAGGAACCTCCGGAAACAAGAACGTCGGATTCACCACCCAACGTGCGCCACCTTGTCATTACCCAGGGTCGCAGGCGTCGTGCGCGGGTAGAACAAGAGAACCTGGTTACCCTAGATGGTAGCGCTATAAGACGGCTTTCACTTTTGCGTGCGGTGGCGGTTGCGGCAGGTCTGGCCTCACCCGAGATCTTCTATAACGTGGACGAGGAGTGGCTCGTAATGGAGGATACGAAACCGTTGCCGACAGTTGCCCAGGCCCGTGCGCAGGATCGCTTGATCCTGATCGCTGAAGACGACGATATAAACCAGCATGTTATTCTGCAACAGCTTCGTCTGCTGGGCTATGTCGGGGAGGTGGCCAACAACGGGGTAGAGGCACTAAAGCTGTGGAAAAGCGGGAACTATGCCCTCCTGCTTACGGATCTCCACATGCCCGAGATGGATGGTTATACCCTGGCTCAGACCATCCGCAACGAAGAGCGGGATCGCCGTATGCCGATCATCGCCCTGACCGCCAATGCCCTGCGGGGTGAGCAAAACCGAGCACGCTCTGTCGGAATGGATGCCTACCTGACCAAGCCAGTATCCCTGAAACTGCTCAGATCCACTCTCGAAGAGTGGCTTACGCCACCAAAAATGGAGGCTCGTAATACTGGATTCTTGCCTGATGATAGCGAACACCAATCTATCCGCCTCGTGGATGTGAATGTTTTGAAACAGCTGATAGGCAGTGAAAAAGAGACTATCCAGGAGTTTCTAGCCGAATACCTCGATTCGGCTAGAACACTGACCCGGGACATATTACTGGCTTTCAAGGCTGATGATGTTCGTCATATCAGCGCCATCGCGCACAAACTCAAGTCGTCATCCCGTTCAGTCGGTGCGCTTGCACTTGGCGACCTGTGTGCCGGCCTTGAAAATGCCGGTAAAGAAGGAAACAGAGGGTATATTCGTGAACATCTGCAGGAGCTTGAGCAGGTATTAACTGCAATAGAGATCGAGATTCGCGAGCTGCTGACAGAACAGGGCTGGAACAACAGGAATGGGATCATATGAATATTTTACTCATTGATGACGACACCTTCATACTGAAGATCATTCACCAGCAGCTGACCAACCTCGGATTTCATAAAATCACCGCCGTCGATAATCCAGCCAACGCATTGGCCATGCTGGAGGAGACTGGCAATACATTCGATATTCTGCTGCTGGATTTGCAGATGCCCGGTATTGATGGTGTTGAATTCATCCGTCACCTTGATCGCCTTGAATATCCAGGCGGCGTTGTTCTGATAAGCGGACAGGATGAACGAATTCTGCTTACGGCGAAGCGGCTCGCCAGCTCACAGAATCTTCGAGTGCTTGGTGCCCTACATAAACCTGTAACTCCGAGCCAACTCGACAAAGTACTGAAACACATACCGGATAAGGCGAATAATTTACCGCGGAAGATTTATGGCCGCGAAGCGCTGCAAAATGGACTGGACAGGCATGAGCTGATTAACCATTACCAACCTCAGATTGATATGCATTCGGGTCGATTTATCGGCGTTGAGACTCTGGTACGCTGGCAACACCCACACGACGGATTGGTCTTTCCCGATCAGTTCATTGGTACGGCAGAAGATCACGGTCTGATAGACGAACTGACCAGGCAGGTGCTGATGAACGCCCTGCAGCAAGGTAAAATCTGGCAAGATGCTGGGTTGAGGCTGCGTCTATCGGTAAATATATCCATGGACAACCTCGACTCTCTTGATTTTGCCGACTATGTAATTAAATTGGTAGAGCAGGTGAATATTCCACTCTCGGACATTGTTCTTGAAGTCACCGAAAGCCGGCTCACAAAGAACATCCTCGCACCCATGGATATCCTTACACGCATCAGATTAAAACATATCGGTCTCTCGATCGATGATTTCGGAACTGGACACTCTTCCTTGGTCCAGTTACGCGACTTTCCCTTCGACGAACTGAAGATCGATAGGGGTTTTATACATGGCGCACATAACCACAGCGCATTGAGAGCAATCGTTGAAGCCAGCCTATGCATGGCGGGACAGCTGGGTATTCGAACCGTTGCCGAGGGTATTGAAGATCTGGCGGACCTGCTGTTCCTGAAAACCACAAGTTGTGATCTCGGCCAAGGCTACTTCATCGCCAAGCCGATGCCAGCTGAAGAAATCCTCTTGTGGATGACAGACTGGGGGGCTCGCCGTGATGAGGTTTTTCAATCCTAAAAATGGCCAACAACTCTTTTCATTCTCGCCTTCAATTCACTTAAATAGGCAGAACGCTGTTATCTCGGCCTGTATCGATTAAGTAACCGGATACATACTACTCCACACCGCACACTGATACTTCAACAGGTAAACAGCGATTGGCGGAATTTGTCTATTAGCCATAGAGTGCTCAGCTGAACGATCCTCGAATTCTAGCGGGTGTCTCTCAATCGACCGGATAGGCCGTACTCTTACAAACCGTTCTAATACCAATGGCTGTCTTGATTCTGGCCACGCCGGGCAGGGCTGACAGATGATGCTTATGGAGCCGCTCATAATCGGTAGTGCCTCCTGCGGCAACCCGTAGTAGATAGTCAGCCTCACCCGTCATCAGATAGCACTCCATTATTTCGGGGTTTTTTCGAACAGCGGCCTCGAATGCCTCCTGGCACTGTACTGACTGACTCTCCAGTGTAATCTCTACAAATATGGTGGTGGGTCTGCCGATGGCAGTCGGGTTAACCAGCATCACATACCCATCAATGATCCCTGACTCTTCCAGTTGTTTGACCCGCCTGAGACAGGCAGAGGGGGAGAGATTGATGTGCTCTGCAAGTTCGGCATTGGTTAAACGGCCATCACTCTGGAGTGCTTTCAGTATCTTACGATCAATGGTATCCAGTTTCATATGCGCCATACTATTCGAATTAATTGCCAATATATCGCATATAGTTGTGTGATAGGCAAGAATGGCCGTTGAATAAGCAAGCACATATCAATCGCTTTCTCGTATTCTTTGTGCCAGTTTTGGTCATTCATCTTTGGAGCAGGCAGCAATGAAAGTTGTGATTCTTGGTAGTGGTGTGATCGGTGTAACGAATGCCTATTATCTGGCGAGGGAAGGGCATGAAGTGACGGTGATTGATCGCCAGCCTGAACCCGCGCTAGAGACCAGCTTTGCCAATGCAGGTGAGGTTTCCCCTGGATACTCCGCTCCCTGGGCTGCTCCGGGTATTCCGTTGAAGGCGATCAAATGGCTGATGATGAAACACAGCCCACTGGTTATTAAGCCTTCTCTCGACCTTTCCATGTGGGCATGGAGCCTGCAAATGCTGCGCAACTGTACGCCGGCACGCTACGAGACTAATAAGGGTCGTATGGTGCGTCTGGCGGAGTACAGTCGGGATGCGATCAAGGCACTGCGAAGCGAGATTGGAATCCAATACGACGAACGCAGTCGCGGCACCTTGCAGATGTTTCGTAATCAGAAACAGCTGGATGCGGCAGCAACTGATATGGCCATTCTTGATCGCTTTGGTGTTCCCTATGAATTACTGGATCGGGAAGGCTGTATCAACGCTGAGCCTGGACTTATCCATGTAAAAGAGAAAGTGGCGGGTGGGTTGCGACTGATCAATGACGAGACCGGTGACTGTTTCATGTTTACCCAAACCCTCGCAAAGGCGGCAGAGGCGATGGGTGTTGAATTCCGCATGGGTGTTAACATCCGTCGCTTAATCACTGATCAGGGAAACATCAGTGGCGTTGAAACTGATCAAGGCGTAATCACTGGCGATGCCTATGTAATGGCACTGGGTAGCTATTCACCCTTGTTGTTGAAAGCGGTCGGTATCAAGGCACCCATCTATCCTGTTAAAGGCTACTCAATTACATTGCCAGTTGTGGATAGTGATGCTGCACCTGTATCCACCATCATGGATGAAACGCATAAGGTGGCCATCACCCGGTTGGGCGATAGAATCCGTGTAGCCGGTACTGCAGAGCTGGCAGGGTATAATACGGATCTGAACGAAAGCAGAAGAGAGACGGTTGAGTTTGTGGTATCGGATCTGTTTCCTAAAGGTGGCGATATTAGCAAGACCGAATTCTGGTGTGGATTACGTCCGATGACGCCGGATGGTACACCCTGCGTCGGGGCCACAAAGATCCCTAATCTCTATCTGAATACGGGCCATGGCACATTGGGTTGGACGATGGCCTGTGGATCAGGCCGTCTGCTGAGTGACCTGATATCCAATAAGCAACCCGAGATTGATACTGAAGGACTTTCCATTGACCGCTATGCGGCATAATTACATAAACGTGGGATTAGAATATTTATGAAAACTATAGCGACAACAGATGCACCTGCGGCGATTGGGCCATACTGCCAAGCCATTCATGTTGATGGGTTATTATTTGCATCGGGACAAATACCCCTGACAGCTGAAGGCCAGCTCGTAGAGGGTGATGTTCAGGTTCAGGCAAGACAGGTGTTCAGTAATATCCGCGCAGTGTTAGCCGCAGCAGGCGCCACGCTGAACAATGTTGTAAAAGCCACCGTATATGTTCAAGACCTGAATGATTTTGCACTGTTAAATGCAGTCTATGCGGAGGCATTTGGTGATCATAAACCTGCACGTTCCACGGTTCAGGTTGCGCGTCTGCCATTGGACGCTAAGGTAGAGATTGAAGTTATCGCAAAACTCTAACTTCGTATGCGTGTTGCTTCTCCATATGGGAGAGGCAGCATGCTTGTTCGTTGATTTATTATTTCAAATGTTAGAGCGGCTGCTTTTTAAGGTCGCCTAGTGCCCCTTCGATTTTTTTGAACTGCTCCTCCATCTTCACGCGTTTTTTTTCATTGTCAGCACCATCAAGATGACCCAAACAGGTTTGGTGATATTCAGTCATTATTGATTCAAGAACCGCTAGTTTTGAAGTTAGAGCATTTTTCCCAGACGCCTCTTCGTCCATCTTGGTTTTGCTTCTTGCTAATTCAACAGATGCCGCACGCATGATCATTTTTTCTGTGCCGGTTGTTTTATCTATGGCCTGCAATGGCCCAATTTTTGTGTATTCAACACCCTTATAGAGAAAGGTATCACCTGGAGTGAGTTGACTGAATTTCATAATAAAAAAAAGATTTCCTGGTAAATAAAAGTAATATTACTCAGTATTTTACAGTGCTTTGTCATTTATTTATATCCAAGATAGCGAAACGGCTTCACCTCTATATTCTTGAGTTATATCAAGAAATAAGGCCTTTTTTCAGAGAAAAGAAAAGCGTTCCCGACTTTGTTGCTATAAACCGTTCGAAAATTGATGTTATGTATTGCGCTACAGCAAAAGCCTTACTAGAGTAGGCGCTTCTAAAAAAGTGTAACAAGAATAATTCTCAAATGGACCATCTAAATCATGCCCATCAACTGCTCGCAGCACCAGCAGAAACGGATAAAGAGTTTTTTGAACATGCTGCCCAAGCTATTGCTGTTGCATCGCAAAGCCGCTGGGGTGGTGTAGGTTTTTGCGAGCCAGAATGCGATGATGTTGATGTGGTTGCGCTATGGGATGGCGATGGCCTAGGGCACGCTTTTGCCTTTAGCATGCACGGCTCTCCATGCGAACAATTTTATGCTGAACATGTGGACACATTGCATATTCATTATGAAGATAATATTAGAGAACACTTTGCCAATAGTGATCTGATCGACTTGCTCAAGGGCGATAGCTATCGAGCGCATGCCATATTTGGTGATCAAGAAAGAATTATCGGACATATTTTTGCTCTTGATGATAAACCACAGCACGACCAGGTCGAACTCCGTACTTTTTTTGAGTTGCTGAGTCAGCGTATTAGTACAGAGTGCAAGCGTTACCAACATCAGAAATCACTGCAACGCTATGCAAAGATGGTTTCCATAACCCGTAACATGCTCTCGTTTGTTGACAATTCGTTTACCTATCATGCCGTCAGTCAAGGTTATGTCGATACGTTTGGCCAGCCACATGAGCAGTTAATTGGAAAACAGGCCAAGGATCTTCATGGGGAGGACGCATTTAATAACGTGCTAAAACCGTTGCTAAAGCGTACTTTTAATGGTGAATCAGTCAACTCACAGATCTGGATACATCCTCCCAACAACACACCTAAGTACCTCGATCTTATTCAGACACCTTACTATGAGCCGGATGGCACCATCAGTGGTGTAGTTGTAAGCGGCCACGATATAACGGCGCAGAAGAAGACAGAGGAAACGCTCCAAAAATTATCACTGGCGGTAACCCATAGTCCCGTTTTAACCGTCATCACTGACCCAGATGGTGTCATTGAATATGTGAGTCCTATTGTTGAAAAAATAACGGGTTACACAGCAGAAGAGGTAATCGGGAATACACCGCGGCTTTTCAAATCAGGGCGAACAGATATTGCTGTTTATGAATCCCTCTGGCAGGCCATTAAAAACAAACAATCTTGGCAGGGCGAGATTGAGAATCGACGTAAGGATGGCCGTTGTTATTGGGAGCACATTTCCATTGCACCTGTTTTAAATGATAACAACGAACTGATCGCTTTTGTAGGCAGCAGCACGGATATTACGGAGAGAAAACATTTAGAACAGAAATTGCAAGAACTCGCTTCAACAGATCCTTTGACAGGAATTTATAACCGTCGCCATTTTTTGGCAGAGATAGAGACACACCTGGAATATTCAAAGCGTTATAAATCACCACTCTCTTTATTGATTATTGATATCGATAATTTTAAGTCTATTAATGATGAGGGAGGGCACGCCTTGGGTGATGCTGTAATTCAACAATTTACTCAGGTGTGTGAGCAGACTATTCGTAACGTTGATCTACTGGGACGCTTAGGCGGTGATGAATTTGCTATCCTCATGCCAGAAACAGATCGCAATGAAGCGTTGGTACTGGCTGAACGCATTAAAGAAGAGGTCAGTCAGTTTGAACTCCAGTATGAGTCACATACGCTACACATTACGGTCAGTATCGGTCTATCAACCTTCCGCAAAGATCCGATACAGGATGATACCGTAGAAAGTCTGATGGCCCGTGCAGATGAAGGACTCTATCAGGCCAAGCGTGGTGGCCGTAATCTCATCGGGGTTATCTAATGATACCCATGTCACTTGTCGAAAAAGCGTTGGATCGATAACATAGCGCTTCTGGTTAACTATCAATTACCAATATTCATGGTAGAGCGTACGCAGCCCACATTACAAAATAATTATCGAGAAGACCAAGCACTTCTTCTCTACAACAGCTATCTCCATTTAACCGGAAAAAGGTTAATTGATGGCCCTGAAAATGAAGTGAGTCGGCGTCTCTATTTTGCACCGTTCGCGCTGGTATCACACGACACGATGCGTGATCCAATCTTTAACTACGCCAATCAGACTGCACTTGATCTGTTTGAGATGAACTGGGAACAGTTTACGTCACTCCCTTCCCGAAAGTCAGCGGAACAACCATTACAGGAAGAGCGTGAACGCCTATTGGCTGAAGTCAGTAGTAAGGGCTTTATCAATAACTACACCGGTATCAGGATTTCCAGTTCAGGAAACCGGTTTTTTATTGAGAATGCCTTTGTTTGGAATCTTGCTGACGAGGGCGAACACCGTGGACAGGCCGCGATGTTTAGCACATGGCGACCTGTTACCTGAATGGCTTTAAGCCGTGGAGTCGGTGACAATTTCATAGCAGGGTATGTAGTCTCCTTGTACCTTCATACGCCCCTGTTGTGCAAATGAGGTAAGTAGTTCGTCCATCGCCTGCATCAACTCTGGCTCACCGGTTATTTGGAACGGGCCATGCTCTCTTATCGCATTAATGCCTTGTTCTTTTACGTTACCGGAGACGATGCCAGAGAGTGCCCGGCGCAGATTGGCTGCCAATACCTGAGTGGGAAGATCGCGTGACAATTGCAGTTTGGCCATGGATTCATGGTCTGGCAGGAAGGGTTCCTGGAATGCCTCATCAAGATGCAATGACCAGTTATAATGAAATGAGTCATCCCGTTGTCTTCGTTCACGAGTAACATGCAGTAAGGCATCATTGACAAGTTTCGCAATCAACTCAGGATCTCCGATCACCTTACGAATCAAATTAAGGGATGTGGCACCCAGCGTCATCTCGATAAAGCGAATGACGGAATCAAAGTAGGGTCCTGAACTGGCTGGACCTGTTAAAAAGATGGGCAGTTCAATATCCTTGTTCTCTGGATGCGATAACACACCCAGGACAAAGAGCAACTCCTCCATTGTACCCACACCGCCCGGGAATATGATCAATACATGCCCAAGTCTGATAAATGCCTCAAGGCGTTTTTCAATATCAGGCATCACAATAAGCTCATTAACAATGGCATTCGGTGCTTCTGCCGCAATAATTCCTGGCTCAGTGAGACCGATATGCCGCCCGCTTTTATGGCGTTGCTTGGCATGCGCGATGGCGGCCCCTTTCATTGGGCCTTTCATTGCGCCCGCACCACAACCGGTACAGATATCGATGCCGCGTAGCCCCAGGTAATAGCCGATCTCTTTGGTGTAGTCATACTCTTCCACGGGTATTGCATGTCCGCCCCAACAGACTACGGTGTTCGGCTTGACACCTGGATGAAAGGCGCCAGCATGACGTAATCGATAAAATATCTCATGGCTGATCTGCAAGTTAGGGGAGATATTTTTATGATTACTGGTGATATCACGCAGATAGAGAATATCGCGCAATATGGAAAACAGGTGATAGCGAATACCTTCAATGAGCTGATCATCAACAAAGGCACCCGCCGGTGCATTATTAACCTCAAGAACAATTCCCTGATGTCGCTCACTGACCTGGATATCAAAATCTGGATACATGGACATCAACTCTTCACAGCTATCAACTTGTGATCCAGAGCTGAGCACGGCTAATGCGCATTTACGGAACAGTTTATGTAAACCTGTTCCAGTAACATCGCGTAGTTGTTCAATCTCGCGGCGGGACAGTACAGCCATGTGGGAGGCGGGGCGGATGGTGCTATTTACAACTTTTCGAACGATGGTCTTTGTGAGCATAACAATCCTGGGTGGGCCGGCATTGTCCGGCCACAAATACGAAAAACTGGGGTAGTGCGGTTACTGCCAGCGCTCCCTCTCTTTTATTATGAATAGTCTAAGCATAGCTGATTCTGGTAGGGCACGCTTAGTATATTGGGGCTTTCTTACAGGCATGTGAAGGGGGGCTTCAGCTATTGACTGAGTAGTTTCATGCCTTTTTCCAGCCCTTCCAGTGTCAGGGGAAACATGCGATTCATCATGATATCCCGGATAAGCTGTATAGAATGGATGTGATGCCAATGGTTCTCGGGCTGTGGGTTGATCCAGATGGCATTCGGATACTTTTCCAGCAGCCGCCCCATCCAAACCATACCGGTCTCTTTATTCCAGTGTTCGACAGAACCGCCTTGGTAAGTGATTTCATAGGGACTCATGGTGGCGTCACCCACAAAGATCAATTGATAATCTGAACCGTAGGTATGAATAACATCCCAGGTTGATAAAGGCTCAGACCGGCGACTACGGTTATCTTTCCATACCGCCTCGTAGACGCAGTTATGAAAATAGAAGTGCTCAAGGTGTTTGAATTCGGAATGCGCTGCTGAGAAGAGCTCCTCGCAGACTTGTACGTGATCATCCATAGAACCACCCGCATCCAGAAACAGCAGTACTTTGGCTTTGTTATGTCGCTCCGGGACCATCTTGAGATCAAGCAGACCACCATGATGGGCGGTGGATCGGATGGTCTCTTCAAGATCCAGTTCTTCAGGCGCACCTGTCCGCGCAAAACGACGCAGGCGCTTCAGTGCCACCTTGATATTGCGCGTACCCAATTCAACCGAGTCATCCAGATTGCGAAACTCCCGTCTGTCCCAGACTTTCACGGCCTTGCGGTTTCTTGAGCGATCTTGACCAATGCGGATACCTTCGGGGTTGTACCCATAGGCGCCAAAAGGTGAGGTACCCCCGGTGCCAATCCATTTACTCCCGCCCTGATGGCGCTCCTTCTGTTCTTCAAGGCGCTCTATCAGCGTCTCCATCAGTTTCTGCCAACCCATGGCGTCGAGTTTTTTCTTCTCCTCTTCACTGAGGTATTTTTCCAACTGTTTACGCAGCCACTCCTCAGGAATCTCTGCGGTGATATTCCCCCCTTCGCCGATGATACCTTTGAAATAACTACCAAAGGCTTGATCAAATCGGTCAAACAACCGTTCATCTTTAATCAGGCAGATACGGGAGAGATGATAGAAATCATCGACACTGGAAAAAATGACCTGCGCTTTCATTGCAGCAAGCAGATCAAGAAATTCCCGTATCGTGATCGGTAGGCCCGAATCTTTCAGGTGATAAAAATAGTCAACCAGCATCGTTTGATCAGGTCCTGGTTCTGCGATGCATGAAGGCCAGACGTTCAAACAGGTGAATATCCTGCTCGTTCTTTAGCAGGGCGCCATGTAGCGGCGGTATTGCTTGGCGTTGATCGTCACTGTGCAGGGCCTCTGCGGGGATATCTTCTGCCATTAACAGTTTTAACCAGTCCAGCAGTTCGGAGGTGGAAGGTTTTTTCTTGAGCCCAGGGACTTCACGCAATTCAAAGAAGGCTTCTAATGCACTTTTTAGCAGATCTTTTTTCAGATCAGGGTAGTGGACCTGGACGATCTGCTCCATTGTCTCCTTATCAGGGAATCGAATGTAGTGAAAGAAACAGCGCCGCAGGAATGCATCGGGTAACTCTTTTTCATTATTGCTGGTGATAATGATTAAGGGTCGATGTTTTGCCTGTATCAGTTGCTGGGTCTCGTAGACATAAAATTCCATGCGGTCCAGTTCACGTAACAGATCATTGGGAAACTCGATATCGGCCTTGTCAACTTCATCAATCAGGACGACAGAGTGATCGTCGTGGGCAAAGGCATCCCATAACTTGCCCCGTACGATATAGTTACTGATATCGTGCACACGATCATCGCCTAATTGTGAATCACGCAGACGAGAGACGGCGTCATATTCATACAACCCATGCTGAGCCTTGGTGGTTGATTTAATGTGCCACTGGAACAGGGGATGTCCCAGTGATTTGGCAACCTCTTCGGCCAACATGGTCTTACCCGTGCCAGGCTCACCCTTAATAAGAAGCGGTCTTTCAAGTTGGATGGCGGCGTTGACGGCGAGCATCAAATCGTCTGTCGCTACATAAGTGTCTGTTCCGTTAAATCGCATATCAGTTTCCGGGTTATTTGAATCGGTATACGGCCCATTCTCCAATAAACTCGTTTCAATTGAAATAAAGTGATGAATGAGGCGTATGATTAAATTGCTTGACGTTCTATGTTAGTTCTCTATATAATTTTCCCCAGATCAGAAATAAGCCATTTATTGTTTCAGATGGCATTTGCAAGGGTTAGCGAACCTGGGTGAGGGTGTTATGGCCGTATTACCAATGTGGAAATGTGATAGAGATAGCAGCATGTTTGACAACAAGAAAGAGGCTGATGCCTATGACAAAATGCTTGAACTCGGGGAGCAGTTTTCACTGTTGCTGGAAAAAGTAATTCCCCAAGTTGATGAGAAAGCCGCAGAAGAGTTCGGTCTGGTACTTGCTCGTAATAAGGAGTTGGTCCTACAGGCCTGCAAGGGAAGACCTGAGGCAATTGCCGAAATCTTTAAAGAGAAAGAGAGTGGCAACGTCACTAAATTAAAGGCCTCCTGATCGCGTTTTTGGAAGTCGGTAGCACAGAGTTTCCCCCCAATCCCACTCGCTATCGGCTTCCGCCTATCTACGGTATAGTTGCACTTCGATAATTGACAGCATCGATGTGACATACCTTCTGTTGGTTTCTAACTCGCACTGTCGTATACAACAAGATCTGAATCGATGGGCGATTTTGCCGAGATAATCCTGCGTTCTGGCAAGGCTGGTGTTGAACTGGCCTTCTTTGTGTTTTTGCCAGTGATGGTAGTCATGCTGACCTTCATGCGGCTACTGGAAGCCAGAGGTGTTCTGGACTGGATTACTGCGAGGCTCTCGCCCTTATTACATCCGTTTGGGCTCCCTGACCTAGGGATATTTGCGTTGTTGCAGATATTATTTGTCAGCTTTGCCGCCCCTGTAGCGACATTGGCTATTATGGACAGGGGAGGTACATCCAAACGACATATAGCTGCATCCCTCGCGATGGTGCTCTCCTGTGCCCAGGCCAATGTTGTATTCCCGATGTCTGCGATAGGCCTTAATGGCCTTGCAACTATTCTTATTTCCGCTATCTGCGCCATTATCGGCGCGTCGGTCACCTACTATCTATTCGCCAAAACATTAGATGATGCCGATAAACTGCCTGAGCCAAAACCGGAACACCCTGTAGCTGATGACACTAAGGGCCTCCTAACTGTTATTAATCGGGCAGGGCGAGAGGCCATAGAGATCTCAGTGGGCGCTGTACCCATGCTGATTCTGGCACTGCTACTGGTGAATCTGTTGCGTAGTGGCGGTGTGGTGGATTTTCTCGAACCAGTGCTGGCTCCGGTTTTTTCGCTGTTTGATCTGCCTTCCGCAGCACTGTTGCCGATTGTGACCAAGTTTATCGCCGGTGGCACAGCAATGATGGGTGTTACAATGGAATTCGTTCAGAGTGACCTGTTTACACTCTCAGAGCTCAATCGTTTGGCTGGATTTCTGATCAGCCCCTTTGATATTGTGGGCATTGCTATACTCATATCGGCCGGACCACGTGTTGCTGCGGTACTGCGTCCAGCACTCTATGGTGCCATAGTGGCCATTCTGTTAAGGACAATTATCCATGGACTGCTGTTCTGATAAGGCCTGTTTATCACACCGGACTATAGCCTCACGCTTAGTCGTGATAATCACGACCTGGATACCGATTAAATGAATATCGTATTTTTTCTTCTCGTATCCATTGCATTTCTGACAGCCGCATGGCGGCAGCTGACTATGACAACAGGCGACGTTTCGCCTATGGACGCACTTTCCAGCGCCATGATCGAATCGGCTACCGGGGCTGTTGAACTTGCAATAGGTTTGGTCGGTGTAATGGCGCTGTTCTTAGGCTTGATGAAGATTGCGGAAGTGGGTGGTCTGCTTAAAATACTGGCGAAGCTTATCCGACCCCTTATGATCCGGCTGTTTCCAGATGTTCCTGCAGATCATCCTGCTATGGGTGCCATGATACTGAACATGTCGGCAAACATGCTGGGACTGGGTAATGCGGCAACACCTTTTGGAATCAAGGCGATGCAAGAGCTTAACCGGCTTAACCCGGTTAAGGGCTGCGCAACCGACTCTATGGTCTTGTTTCTTGCGATCAACACCTCAAGTATTACGTTACTCCCGACCGGTGTGATTGCCCTGAGGGCTTCGGCGGGTTCAATGGATCCAGCCGGTATCCTGCCAACCACACTGTTCGCTACACTCTGCTCAACAGTGGCGGCGGTTATTGCGGTAAAAAGTTATCGCCGCTTTTTCCCGGTGACGGCTGAAGCTACTGATGACAATCAAACAGAAGCTGTTACCGATACTGAGGATATACCTATCACCGTTGAGACATCTGAAGGTTATCCGACCTGGGTTTCACTGCTGGCACTGCTGGGATTCTTGTTACTGATTCCATTAACTGTATTTTTTGGTCAGATAGTTTCGCCCTGGATTTTGCCGGGACTAATGCTGGGCTTTTTGCTCTTTGGCGTAATTCGCAGAGTGCCCATCTATGAAAGTTTTGTGGAGGGTGCAAAAGAGGGGTTCCAGGTTGCACTGAAGATCATCCCCTATTTGGTCGCGATCCTGGTAGCCGTCGGCATGTTTCGGGCCAGTGGTGCGTTGGAGTGGGTTGTTAGCCACATCGGCCAGGTGACCACATTGATTGGATTACCCGCTGAGGCATTACCGATGGCCTTATTGCGCCCGTTATCCGGCTCCGGAGCTTATGGCGTAATGGCCTCCATCATCAATGACCCGGCAGTCGGTCCCGATAGCTATATCGGCTATCTCGTGTCGACCTTGCAGGGCTCAACCGAAACCACTTTTTATGTTCTGGCGGTCTATTTTGGTGCTGTGCAGATTCGCCGTATCCGCCACGCACTTGCTGCTGGATTGACCGCAGATGTTGTTGGCGTTATTGCTGCTGTGGCCGCTGTCTCTTATCTCTACGGCTGAATCTAGTGACGAACCATGTTACATCTGACCAATAACATCATCATTCCAGAACGTGAGCTGGAGTTTAACGCGATTCGCGCGCAGGGCGCGGGTGGGCAGAACGTTAACAAGGTATCGACAGCGGTTCATCTGCGTTTTGATATTAACCGTTCATCGCTCCCAGAAAGCTATAAAGAACGCCTGTTGCACTTCAATGATCAACGCATCTCCAATGAGGGCGTAATCATCATCAAGGCACAAAAATACCGTAGCCAGGAGAAGAACAGGGAGGAGGCGTTACAGCGCCTTAAACAGTTAATTCTACAGGCAAACACCGTGCAAAAGCCCCGAAGAGCCACCAAGCCGACCAAAGGTTCTCAACAAAGACGCTTGGAGAGTAAAGAGCGAAAAGGGAAAATCAAGGCGCTGCGTGGCCGTGTAATAGATTGACGTCTCAATATTCTGGCCGTTTGGTCGCTATTCTTTTGATATAACTCAAACATTCAACAGGGTCTACTATCTCCTTAAGAGATATGACGGCAGTATAGACCGTTAACACATTCGTGAATGAGGGGGTGATTCGTGGCAAAAGATAACAAGAAAGGTAGTAAAAACAAGAAAGCAGAAGTTCTCTATGTAGAGGATCCATTAAGTGAAGTTGCTGATGCACCCATCAAGAAGATCAAGAATTCAGTTTATGAAAAAGAGCTGTTTCGACTGCAACTTGAATTGGTAAAGTTGCAAGCCTGGATAGCCAAAGAAAAACTCAAGGTAGTGGTGATCTTTGAAGGGCGGGATGCAGCCGGAAAAGGCGGTGTGATCAAACGCATTAACCAGCATCTCAATCCACGTATCTGTAGAGTAGTGGCCTTGCCGGCACCAACAGAACGGGAAACTACACAATGGTATTTCCAGCGTTATGTCCCCCATCTACCGGCCGCAGGGGAGATGGTTCTGTTTGATCGCAGTTGGTATAACCGGGCGGGTGTGGAACGCGTTATGGGGTTCTGTGATAACGAAGAGTACAGTGAGTTTCTCCGTTCCTGCCCTGAGTTTGAGCGCATGTTGGTTCGATCAGGCATTATGGTGATTAAGTACTGGTTCTCCGTCTCAGACGAAGAACAGGAGAAACGCTTTCAGAGTCGACTGGAAGAGCCGCATAAGCGCTGGAAACTGAGCCCGATGGATCTGGAATCTCGTTCACGCTGGGTCGAGTATTCCAAGGCAAAGGATATGATGTTTGCCCATACCGATATCAAGCAGGCACCCTGGTATGTGGTGAAATCGGATATTAAAAAACATGCGCGGCTTAACTGTATCGCCCATCTTTTAAGCATGATCCCGTACGAAGATCTCACACCCAAACCTATTGTCTTACCGAAACGTAAAGACAGCGCAGGCTACGTACGTCCTCCGATGTCTGATCAAACCTTTGTACCGGATGCCTACCCTTGATCTGATATCAGGTATAGCGAAATAAAATAAAGCCATGGCCAACACCATGGCTTTATTCTTCAGTGACGTTTTTGATGCGAGGTGATGTATTGCGAATAACCAGATACACGCCGTAGGCCGTCAGGCAGACGCCGGCGGCACCCCAGGGGGTTAACTGCTCATCAAACAGGATCCACGCGAGTAACGCGGTGACGGGAGGTGTTAGGTAAAAATAGGCCGCCACTTTTGTGGCCTCGCCTTCGCGGATCATCAGCATGAGCAATAGGATGGCGCTGAGAGAGAGCCCAAACACGAGCCAGAGCAGGGCGATAATGAATTGCGGTTCCCATTGGACCTCGCCTGTTTCGAACAACAGTGACAGGCAAGACATAATGATGGCATTCGCCAAATACTGATAGAAAGTACCGGGCAGGAGATCAATCTTTCCGCAGAAGCGTTTTTGATACAGCGTCCCTAGGGTAATTCCAAACAAGGCCATCAAGGCAAACAACAGCGATACTGTCGTCACATGCAGTGCGTTATTAGTGGATTTACCGAGTAGTAAAACGATCGACACGCCAGCAATACCCAATAGCAACCCGGCCAGCTGTTTCTTACTGATCCTGTCACCCATCCAGCCCCAGGCAATCAACGCCGTAAGTATCGGTTGTAAACCTACCAATAACGAGGAAAGACCCGCAGACATTCCCGCATTTATGGCGGCAAATACTCCCCCCAGATAAGCCCCGTGTACCAGTGCGCCAACAACCATGGAGTGCGCGGTTTCAGTAGGGTTTGGCCATCTCGGTCGGTAGATCTTAATCAGGGCTAGAAAAACCCCCAGCGTGATGTACATGCGTATGGCCAGCACCGTAAAAGGTTCAGCATACGGAAGCGCATATTTGGCGCCAATGAACCCCGTACTCCATAGGAGGACGAACAGGAAGGGGATCCATCTAATGAGGTGTGGTGGCAACATTACTCAATTCCATATCACAATGGTAAGAATATAAAGGGGGGCAGTTCGAAGCTGTAGGGGCAGTTATGCGATAAATAGTAGGGTACAGATAGGTTAAAAACCCTATCTAATTGCGAAACATTCATTTTGTACCTATTCTAGACTGTACAGTTTAGCCATTTTTAATATCCAAGAGACGGTGATTCAGTGCACCTCTATCAACAGCTTATCGAGCAGATTCAGGTCCAAATCCAATCGGGTGTCTTGCGACCGGGACAGTCATTACCCTCAATTCGTGATTTATCCTCACAAAGAGCTGTTAGCCGAAATACCGTCATTCAAGCCTATGAGCGTCTGACTGAAATGGGCTTGGTGGCATCCAGAGACAGGGCCGGTTTTTTTGTCATCTCCCCTATCCCAAGTGAGGAGAAATCGTCCCTTATCAACAATCTGATGCCATCGACACCACGCCACGATCAATTGGCACTCTCCGTGGTGCGTTCTGCCGCTTCACGCATGCTGGCTCCGCTTGGGAGTGCTCATCCCAGCGGGGAGTTTCCGGCACTACAATCCTTTCGGCGGATCTATAATCGTCAGCAACGCATTGCCCGCAAGGAAGAGGTCAAACTCACCCAATATGAAGTCCCGCCCGGGCATGCCGGTTTGCGTCAGCAGTTGGCCAGACATATGGCGCGCTCTTCCGCCGTTGTTGATCCAGAAGAGATTGTTATCACCAATGGCTGTCAGGAGGCGCTGAGCCTGGCCCTGCAAACCGTGGTAAAGCCAGGAGAGATTGTTGTCGTTGAGGCGCCGAGTTTCTACGGCACACTGCAATGTCTTGAAGTGTTGGGCATGCAGATCATTGAGATACCGGCCGATCCCATACTGGGTATGGACATGGACATGCTCGAACAGGCGCTGGCACACTGGCCTATAAAAGCGGTACTGATTAATCCCACGTTTAATAATCCACAAGGTCAAGTGATGCCTGAAGAGTCAGCCAGACGGTTGCTGGCCTTGACCCGTCCTTATGATATTCCAATCATTGAAGACGATGTCTTTGGTGATCTGAGCTATGAAAAAAACCGCCCCAGAAGTGTACGCTCATGGGATCATGAGGGCCGCGTGTTACTCTGCTCTTCATTGTCTAAGAGTCTCGATTCCGATCTTCGATTGGGATGGGTGGCGGCGGGTCGATACAGCGAACAGCTCTGCTATCGAAAATATGTGACGACCATGGCAGGACGGGGACAGATACAGGCGGCCGCTGCAGATTTTTTGTCTGGCAGTCGATTTTCCAGGCATTTAAAGCGGATCACTCACTGCTATAAGGAGCGGCGGGACTTTACCCTGGATAGCATCAGCCGACATATTCCGAGCATGTCACTTGTGAATATTCCTCGAGGCGGATTTCACTGCTGGGTAGCATTACCTGATAACGTCAACTCCAGTCATCTGTATACTGAGCTGATGAAGCAGGGGATAAGTACCGCACCAGGATCGCTTTTTGGTACCCAGGGGCAATTTGATCATTTTCTCAGGATTAATTACTCTTGCATCAATGATAAAGACAAATATACAAGTATATTCAAAAAGATAAACAGTATTATTAATGTATTAAGTTATGATAAATAGTAAAGAGTTGTACGCAGTAGGTCGTTTGTAATGGCCAAAGAAGATGCACGCCTGCCCGCCGATATCGGATGTCTCGATACAGAGAATTTACGAGTGACGTTAATCTCAACCGTGGGTGCACATTGTGATGTTTGGCAAACGGCCGGATATCACTTTGAAAAAGAGAAGAATCGTACCTTTGATATGGTAATAAAACGCCATACGTTGAGCTGTACGCCGATGGAAGCGAAGATCTATCGGCGAGACTACTCGCAATTGAAAACACTGCTGCACGATATCATTCCCGAGGCGATATTTGTGCGAACACGCGTAGATGGTGAACACAACATCCTGGTCTTTGCCCGTGCATTTACTCCCTGGTTCAATCTGGCGAACCCTGCCGTTGCCGAAGATGCCATCCCGCTGATGGCCAAATTACCCAAGGCGCGCCGTCAGCTCTGTCTGTTTCTAGACATTGTGAAGCGGATCAGAGAAGTCGATCATAAAGTAATCGATCTCTATGGGCTCGATAACTTAGTCTTGGATAAGAATAAAGATGTGCGCTACCTGGATAGTTTTGAGGTCTTTTTCCATGAAGATATGCTCTACATCCTCGACGATCCGTGCGAAGACCTGCGGGAGAAGATTCATGTATCGCTAAAGCGACTCGAATACCTGGAGGATTTGCTGGAAAAATCGACGGCGTTAGCCGTGTCGTTGGATGCTGAAAGCAGTCTAGAGACCGAAGGTATGCAGTAACAAACAATGCTCCGTTGTTACTGCATATAATTTATTCAAATACCTAATTCATCCAGCAGGTTATCTGAATCGGAAGACGCCTCATCAGCCGCTGGAGTTTCCCGAGCAAGCGCAGCACGCTTGTTCGCCTCACCTTCAAGAATATCGTCTGGATCAAAGTCTTCTTGCTGTTCAAATTCATGAAGCTGGATGAACTCAGTCTTGTCCATTGCCAGTTCCAGATAGAAAATATTATTACGCTCAGTGGTAAACGTCACTCGTCTTGCCTGAGGGCGATCAAGATTGGTGTTGATCGATAGTAGAACCTCTTTATTGATGGTCAGCATCTTCGGCTGGTTTTGATTGATTGGTGTCTGTAGCTGTTTGCCTACATTACTGATGAAATCACCAATCATCTGGTTCATCAACTCACCCAGCACATTACCCACCTCATCGGAGGTATGACTTACCGCTAGTTCTTCACGTGGAATACCCATATTTGAGAGATAGGCTTGATAGAGTTCGAGTGCAGCGCCCGCAGTAAAATTAATCACGACCAGCCCAGAAAATCCCCCATCAAATAGCACAAAACAGCCAATATCCGGCTTGAGACAGGTTCGATTAATCTTCTGAACCATGGCCGAATAACCGATCTCATTGGAGGTGGCTGTAGTGAGTACTGAGGTGACAGACTTACAAAGCATCAGTAGGATATCGTCTGTCGAAACAATTTTTGTTTTTGCCATCGAGATAAAACCTCGTATTCTTTTAGTTATGCTATATATTGTAGATAAGATATAGCGGCGGCACGGCTGAATTCTTGAAAACGATACACACCCTATGACACCACAACAACTCATTACTGAAGCAGGAGAGCTCCTCTCTTTGCCGGAGGTATGCATACGAATCAATCAGTTAGCCGATGACCCGAAGAGTTCGTCCGATGAAATGGGGCAAGTAATCAGTCAGGATGCGGCGCTCAGTGCACGCTTGTTGAAGATCGTTAACAGTGCCTTTTACGGCTTTCCAGGAAAGATCGATACCATCTCCCGCGCCATTACCATAATCGGCACAAAAGAGTTGCGTGACTTGGCCATGCTAACGGCTGCTTGTGGGGTCTTTGGCGGTATTCCGCGCAATCTGATTAACATGGAAACCTTCTGGCACAGCTCTATTACGTGTGGTGTCCTGGCCAGAAACCTGGCGCGGACCTGTCAGGTTTTGCATCCAGAGCGGCTTTTTTTGATGGGTGTGTTACACGATATTGGCCGTCTATTAATGTTGCAGCAACTTCCAAATGAATCGCGGGATATAATGCTGATCAGTAAAGGGCGCGATGATCTGATTGCAACAGCCGAGCGTGAAGTGCTGGGGTTTACGCATTTGGATGTTGGCTACGAATTGGCCTCCGCCTGGGGCTTTCCAATTCCCATCCAATCCGCTATCCGTTGGCATCACGCTCCCGAGCAATCAACCCGCGATAATCTTGAGTGCTACATAATCTATATCTCCAACATATTGGCTGACGCCCTGGTTTGGGATGGCGATCTTGATCAGGCGAAAGAACAGATTGTGCCGAGTGTCTGGCAATTCACTGGTTTAACACCGAAGCAATGTGACCAGGCGATCGCAGAGATCAGCGGTGAAGTGAGGGAACTTTACTCGATTCTGATGGAGCAATCGGTGTCCAACGGGCGACGGAACCAGTCGACTTAGACCAACCCCTTACTCTCAAACAGGGCTTGCATCTCCGGCTTATTTGCCAGTATCTCCTGCATCTCCAAGCCTTTCATCTCATGCGGAAATACCAACCATTGATCCGTAACATGGATATAGTAGTCAGGCTTCAATGTCGTCTGATTATTGCCGGGCTTATACCAGGGGGTAGCAATGCGGATATCTTTAGGCATATTGCGTCGGCTTTTTGAGCGAAGCGTGTCGAGGATCGCCTGCAGGCTTAAACCAGAATCAAATACATCATCAACAATCAACAGCGCGCTATCATAATTCATATTACGAATCAGATAGCCTAATCCATGTACGCGTACTTCTTTAGTGCGCTGTCCAATGCCCGTGTACGACGATGTACGTATGGCGATGTGGTCTGATTTGATATCAAAATAATCCAGAATCTCTTGCACAGCAATGCCCACCGGCGTGCCTCCTCGCCATACACCGACAATAAAATCGGGTTTGAATCCACTTTGCAGGATATCAATACCCAGGCGAAATGAATCCGTCAGTAGATCCTGTGCAGTAATGTAGTATTTGTCAGTCATATCTGATTCTGATTATAAACGAAGTATAAAAACTAGCCCCATTCACACGCTGAGGCAACCCATTATTAGCAACGCCCTTAAGCAACCGAGCGTTTGCCCACCTGTTGTAAGGCGTTACCAGCAATGATCAGCAGAAGCCCCAAACCACTTGACCAATGGATATCTTCACCAACAATAAAATGAATCAGAAACAGCGAGAGGATAGGCGAGAGAAAAATCAAATTGGCTACTTTCGACGCGTTATCAGTCAATCTCAGTGCTTTCAACCAGAGGACAAAGGTGATGCCCATTTCGAACACGCCAACATAGGCCGCACCATAAAGGCCATCAATTGATTCGATCATGAACCCGGTAGTTGCCCAGGTAATTAAAGCAATGAAAGGCAGGGCAAAGAGGAAATTCAGAAAAAGTCCTACAACCGGTTCGATATGGCTGCGGGTATTGAAAATCCAGAACAGTGACCAGATTAGCGTACTGCCTAATGCAAGTGATACTCCGAATCCGTCACTAAAATGGAGTGAGAGGGGTGATCCATGCGTAGCAATAACCAGGATACCAAAATAGCTGACGCCGATCGCCAACAGATCAATTTTCCGCAGATGTTGTTTAAGCAACGGAACGGCCAAGATCGACAGGGTAATGGCCCAGGTGTAATTAAGCGGCTGCGCCTCCTGGGCCGGCAATAGATCATAGGCCTTGAATAGCACCCAATAATAGAGTGCAGGATTGAGTAACCCCATAGCAGCCGAAAACTGTAACGCTTTGCGTGGCGTATTCCTTAACAGGGTGAGGTGCCCCTGAATAACCAACACCAGAAAAAGTACCAGTGTCGATGAAATGCTGGCATAAAACAGCAGCTGTATGGGCTCCATATGGCGCAGCGACAATTTGAAAGCTGTTGCAACCGTTGACCAGAGCAGTACGGCGCATAGGCCAAAGAGATAGGCTTTCGACTGTTGTTTCATGCTAGGTCACACAGCGCACTGTTAGAGTTGGCTCAGACTATTCAGTATGAGTTGCAGGTGTGCAGGCTCTGACAGTCGGTGATCACCTTGCTTGATCAGCGTGAGGGTGGCGTCGTGACTCTCCAGCCGTTCGCATGTTTTACGGCTGAAATCCCAGGGAACATCGGGGTCTTGCATGCCATGAAACAACCTGACGGGACAGCGTATGGGAATGGGGCCGTCCAATAGCATGTGTTGCTGTCCCTCTTCGATTAAGTTCTGGGTAATCGGGTAGGGTGTTTTATCATCATAATCGCAGGGTATGAGTACACTCCCGCCCTCAATCAGTTGTTGTTTCTGTTCCTGTGAAAACATGGGCATTAACAATCTCTGGGTAAAGTCAGTAGCGCAGGCCAAAGTCATCAACGCATGGACGCGTTGTGGCCTTGCTATTGTTGCCAGCAGTGAAAGCCAACCGCCCATGCTGGAGCCAATCAGAATCTGTGGGCCTTCTGTTAATTCATCCAGCACTGCTAATGCATCACTCAACCATTCACCAATGGTTCCAGATTCAAACGAGCCTGAAGATTGACCGTGTCCCGAATAATCAAAGCGAACAAAGGCACGGTGATGCGTCTGGCACCATTGCTCAATGGCAACGGCCTTGGTGCCCGTCATATCCGATTTGAAGCCACCAAAAAAGAGCACCCCTGGGCCATCACCCTCACTTTTCTGATAGGCGATTCGCTTATCATTTTGCAGATCAAGAAAGAGGGTGGTCTGTTGTTTCACTGGGTGTTATCTCAAGCCAGAAGAAGTATGGAATCATACGCGTCAGGGGAGCTATTTCAACCGAGAATAGAGCGGTTTATTGATAATCGCTGCGCACCCGTCGTATGGCCTTATCCCATCCATGTATGAGTTCGAGCCTGAGATCCTGATCCATGCTCGGAGAAAAGGTTGCCTCTTCCACCCAATTATCTTCAAGATCCTCGAATGAGTCATAAACACCGCACTGTAGCCCTGCCAAATAGGCCGCACCGAGTGCCGTTGTTTCTGTCTGCATTGGGCGTTGTACGGTTATCTCAAGGATGTCTGTCAGAAATTGACAGAGCCAGTCATTCCTGACCATACCGCCATCGACTCGTAGATGAGTTGGGTGAATGCCGTCATCGGTCATGGCACAGAACAGATCATTGGTTTGATAACAGACTGATTCCAGTGTAGCCCTGACGATCTCTTTAATCCCAGTGCCGCGGGTTAATCCAAACAATGCCCCTCGAGCATCAGCATCCCAATGTGGTGCACCCAGACCAGTAAATGCTGGAATCATATAAACACCTTGATTGTGTTCAGTTGTTTGGGCGATAGCCTCTGTCTCTTCGGCACTCTTGATTAATCCAAGTCCATCTCTTAGCCATTGAATTGCTGCACCGGCCACAAAGATTGAGCCTTCAGTTGCATAGGAGGTCTCGCCATTGAGTCGATAACCCACAGTTGTCAGCAGCCTATTGTTGGATGCAATGGGCGTCTCACCGGTATTAATCAGCACAAAGCAACCTGTGCCATAGGTGCTCTTGGTCATCCCGGTTTGAAAGCAGGCCTGGCCAAAGGCAGCGGCCTGTTGATCACCTGCCATGCCGCAGATAGGTAGAGATTCTCCCAGTAGCGCTTTACTGGTTTGACCGAATTGTGCAGAACAATCTTTAACCTCAGGCAGTACAGAAGAGGGGACATTCAGCAGTGATAATAATTCTTCATCCCAGCGGTTTGTATGAATGTTAAACAGCAGAGTACGGGCCGCATTAGTGGCGTCGGTAGTGTGTTGTGTGCCGTGAGTTAATCGCCATAAAAGAAAACTGTCTACAGTGCCAAAAGCAAGATCACCCTGGTTAGCTTTGTCCCTTGCACCCGCTACGTTATCCAGAATCCAGGCAATCTTGGTCCCTGAAAAATAGGGATCCAACAACAGACCTGTTTTATCCTTAACGGTTTGCTCGTGGCCTTCTTGCTTCAGTTGGTTGCACTGCGCAGCAGTTCGCCTGTCCTGCCAGACGATGGCGTTATAGATCGGTTTGCCACTGCCTCGCTCCCACACCACGGTGGTTTCGCGTTGGTTGGTGATACCGATGGATGCAATGGGTCTACCCATGTTTTTGCTGGCCGCAATCGCCTCACGCGTTACGGACAGGGTGGTTGACCAGATCTCCTCAGGATCATGTTCAACCCATCCTGACTGAGGAAAAATCTGTCTGAATTCCAGCTGTGCGGTAAAACGTGACTGGCCGTTTTTTTCAAACAGGATTGCCCGAGAGCTGGTGGTGCCTTGGTCAATGCTGAGAATCAGTGGGTTCAAAGACATGAAATAGACCACCTTAGTATAGTGACGCTATAGTATTGATGTATAAAGGACATACTATAGTAGATCATCTGTAGGATGATATCGTATGACACAAGAGACACAAACACCGCAGTTTGACCTCCTGGTAATCGGAGGAGGGATCAATGGTGTTGGCGTTGCTCGGGATGCGGCAGGCAGGGGATTGCAGGTCTATCTGTGTGAAAAGGATGATTTGGCACAGCATACATCCTCAGCCAGTACCAAATTAATCCACGGTGGATTGCGTTATCTCGAGTTGTATGACTTTAAATTGGTTCATCACGCCCTGCAGGAGCGTGAAGTCTTATTACGCTCGGCTCCTCACATTATTCACCCCATGCGTTTCATCTTGCCCCATCACAAGGCACTGCGCCCAAAGTGGATGATCCGCATTGGCCTGTTTCTTTATGATCATCTAGGCGGGCGCAAACTACTTCCATCCTCGAATGGCGTTGATCTTAAAAATCATGTTGCAGGGTTACTATTAAAAGAGCGTTACAGCGCAGGCTTTGAGTATTCAGACTGCTGGGTGCATGATGCCAAGCTCGTAGTGCTCTCAGCAATGGATGCGGAAGCTCGAGGCGCAACCATCCGTACACATACTCGATGCATATCATTGATACGCCACGGTAAACACTGGTGTGCAACGCTAAAGGATGAGAGAGACGGTGGCACATTTGAAGTACAGGCCAAAACCGTTGTAAATGCAGCCGGTCCTTGGGTAGAGAAGGTATTGAGTCTGGGTATCAATGCCGACGAAACTCACGGTGTGCGTTTTGTAAAAGGGAGTCATATCGTGGTCCCAAAATTATTTGATCACGATTACGCCTATATTTTTCAACACACGGATGGTCGCGTACTCTTCGCGATTCCCTTTGAGCATGATTATACCTTACTGGGTACCACCGATATCGAACTGGATAAGCTGCCTGAAATTGTCGCCATTAATCAGGGCGAGGTGGATTACATTTGTCGTGCCGTGAGTGAATATTTCCGTAAACCCATTGATCCAGAAAGTGTTGTGTGGAGTTTCAGCGGCGTGAGACCACTCTATGATGACGCAGCTAGCAACGCCTCGAAAGTTACCCGCGATTACAATCTGCATCTTGACCAAAGGCAGGCACCGATTCTCTCAATCTACGGGGGGAAAATCACCACCTATCGCAAACTGGCAGAGGAGGTATTGGACATGCTCTCAGAGTGCATGAAGATTGAAGGCACCGCCTGGACCTCGTCCAGTCATCTGCCTGGCGGGGATATCGCCAATGGCAACTTCGGCCTGTTTCTAAGTCAGTGCAGTAGACGCTATCCGTGGTTAAACAAAAAACTGTTGTTAGATTACGCAGGCCATTATGGAACCTGCATTCATCAACTACTTGATGGCTGTGCATCAGAAGCTGATTTAGGTGATCACTTTGGCGGAGAGCTCTATGAAAGAGAAGTACGCTATCTGATAACCTATGAATATGCCGAGAGTGCTGAAGACATTCTTTGGAGAAGGACCAAGCAGGGATTGAGATTGACTGCAGAAGAGGTAGGCAAGCTTGAAAATTGGATTAACAGTAACAGCAAGGCAAGTGGATAGACTCTATTCACGGCATTGTAATTGGGTAGGTTTAACATTTAACATAATATGTATTATGCGCAATTATGAAACGAGATACAATCCTCTATATCCAGTGTGGTGTTTGACATCGCAGATGAAAATCTGTGATCTCCATGAAAACCTTATGTATTGAAATATCTTTGTTTTGCGCTCACGCTACGTGAAATCTGATAATGCTTGTGTGTATAGATACCATAGATTTTACGTAGCGTTACTCGGATGACGAAGTAAAAACCACCCCTATTTAAATTTTTCACTGATCCCAGTTATTTCTGCCTATTAACTATTTATATCAAACATGCCGTATCATTCGACCATGACAAGCATTATTTCAATATCGAATCTTAGCAAAACCTATGAAGGTGGCCATCAGGCGCTTAAACGGGTCAATCTCGACATCAATAAAGGCGAAATACTCGCCCTGCTCGGCCCCAATGGCGCGGGTAAAACCACACTGATTTCAGTGATATGTGGACTGGTGTCACCCACCTCTGGAACGGTAGCGGTAAATGGTTTTGATATCATTGAAAACTATCGACACGCCCGCGAGCAGATTGGACTAGTACCCCAGGAGCTCACCCTGGCTGCATTTGACCGGGTCTTTGATACGTTACGCTTTAGCCGAGGTCTGTTTGGTAAAAAACCGGATGACGCTTATCTAGAGCAATTACTCAAGGATCTGTCGTTGTGGAATAAGAAGGATAGCGAACTGCGGGCGCTATCGGGTGGTATGAAGCGCCGAGTGCTGATTGCCAAGGCGCTTTCTCATCAGCCGAATATCCTGTTCCTGGATGAGCCTACGGCCGGGGTTGATGTTGAGTTACGTAAAGATATGTGGCAAATCGTGAACAAACTACGCGACTCTGGTGTCACTATCATCTTGACCACGCATTACATCGAAGAGGCAGAACAGATCGCCGATCGTGTCGGTGTTATCAATGACGGAGAACTCTTACTGGTTGATGATAAAGTCAACTTGATGCAGGAACTTGGTCGTAAACAATTGATTATAGAACTCAAGGAACCGATTAATAAGATACCTGCGTCGATGGCTTCACATGCGCTTCACCTTTCTGATGATGGTCATGAACTGATTTATACCTATGACACTCAGGGTAAAAGCACCGGTATCACTGCACTACTCCAGGATATGCATAACGCTGGGATATCCATGAAAGACCTCAACACAACACAAAGTTCACTGCAGGATATCTTTGTCAATCTGGTGCAGGCAGACCGATGAACATACAGGCAGTAAAAGTTATCTACAAATATGAGATGTTAAGAACCTGGAATACCCTGTTCCAGAGTATTGCATCACCTGTAATTTCAACTGCACTCTATTTTATTGTGTTTGGTTCAGCTATCGGGTCACGTATACAGTCAGTTGAGGGCGTAACCTACGGGTTATTTATTGTGCCTGGCTTGATGATGCTATCGATACTGACACAAAGCGTTTCGAATGCGTCCTTCGGTATCTTTTTTCCGAAATTCAGCGGAACGGTTTATGAGGTTATGTCAGCACCGATCTCGTTCTTTGAAATTCTACTGGGATATGTTGGAGCCGCCGCATCAAAGTCTCTCATTCTAGGCGCGATCATTTTGATTACCGCCAGCTTTTTTGTTGAGTTACGTATAGATCACCCAGTATGGATGGTCCTGTTTCTAGTCCTTACCTGCGTCTCATTCAGTCTGCTGGGTTTTATTATCGGATTGTGGGCAACCAACTTTGAAAAGCTACAGGTGGTACCCTTATTAATCATTACTCCACTGGTTTTTCTAGGCGGGACGTTTTATTCAGTGAGTATGTTACCCCCGGTGTGGCAAACCGTTACCCTATTTAATCCCGTACTCTATCTGGTGAGTGGCTTTCGCTGGAGTTTTTTTGGGGTTTCAGATGTCCATGTAGGCATTAGTCTGGGCGTCATTCTATTGTTTTTGGGAATATGCTCGGGGGTCGTGTGGTGGATGTTTAAAACAGGGTATCGCCTTAAACAGTAATAATTGAGACGAGTCGATTAGTACTGAAAGCCTATTACGTGTAAGGTATTTCCAGTCGAAAAACGGTACCTACACCTGGTTCACTCTCGACGCTTATACTGCCCTGATGTGATTGTATAATGCCTTGCGCCATTGACAAACCAAGCCCAGATCCTTCACCAACCTCCTTCGTAGTGAAAAAAGGATCGTAGATTCTTCTTGCTACATCTGCGTCCATCCCTTTCCCGTTGTCGTGTATTTCAACTTGAATCACTGTATCGGCATGCTTTATACGGGTTGCAATGTTGATAATGCCATTGTCAGTAATAGACTGCTCAGCATTTTTTAGCAGATTTATGAAGAGTTGTTCCAGCTGATGAGCTAATCCCTTCATTAATGGAAGCTCAGTCAATTCCCAACAAACTTTAATGTTTTTTTCGGTACAGGCTGGTGTGATCTCAGAAATTGAATGTTTAAGAATTTGATTGATATCAACCATTGAGTACTGTTCATCATCGGATGAAGAATGTTCTCTTAATTGATTGATTATATAACTAATTTTATTAATTCCTTCATTTGATTGTTGTATTAATGAGGGAAGGTCTTCTTTGATGTAATCCAGCTCCACTTCCTGCTCTAGCGCGACTAACTTTGGATTTAAAGAAAGTTTATTGTCTTTCAAAATCTCCTGCTGTTTTTCTATCAGTCTTAGAAGGTCCGTCGTGTATTCATCAAGGGCTTGGAGATTGAGTTTTATAAACCCGATGGGGGTATTGATTTCATGGGCTGCACCTGCTGCAAGTTGCCCTATTGAAGCCAGTTTTTCCGACTGAAGAAGTTCGACTTTGGTTTGTTCGAGAGCAATTTGCGTTTCTATGCGTTCTGTTTCATCAGTCCCTGTACCCACATAACCTAAAAAATCACCCTGAGATGAGAAAACTGGCTTTCCGTTAATACGGACGTAGCGTGTTAAGCTGTGAATGCCTTGAATTCCGTACTCAAAATTTCGGAATGGTCGCCTGTTCTGCAAGTCCTCCAAGTGTTTCTTCCACAGCTCAGGGCGTCTATTCTGCTCTTTTTCAGGAACCAGATCGAAGCGCGTTTTCCCAATCACATCGTTAGCCGGAACACCCGTAATTTCGAAATAACGACCACTAACCTCGGTAAATCGCATTTTGTCATCTGTCGCCCAAAACCAATCAAGACTCACGTCAGATAGCACCTTTAAATGTTCTTCTGTTGCTTGAAGTTTTTCTTTCAATTCCTTGATATTTTTAATTAATCCATCATATTCATGATGTGATACGTCCATTTATTCCTTATAATTTGTGTGGTGGATAGGAGAAGTGTAGACCAGCTAATCTGTTTTGTACTTAAAATTGGACAATAACATGTACAGTAAAGAGTTTTCCCTTAATGACAACTTGATCTATCTAAACCATGCAGCTGTAGCACCCTGGCCCGCCAGAACGGCATTAGCGGTAAGCCAGTTTGCGCAAGAGAATGCTTCACAAGGTGCTACTCACTATCTTAAATGGTTAAAGATTGAAGAGGCACTACGAACCCATCTCAGTTGGTTGATCAATGCGCCTTCTGTCGATGACATTGCCCTACAAAAAAGCACATCTGAGGCCCTCTCAACCATTGCGTTCGGGCTCGACTGGAGCGCCGGAGACAATGTGGTCATTTATCAGCAGGAGTTCCCCTCTAATAGACTCGTATGGCAGATGCTTGAGCCGTATGGCGTTGAATGTCGATTGTTTGATCTGGATTCAGCCGAAAACCCTGAAGAGGCACTTTTGAAGCAGTGTGACGAACATACCCGTCTCATCAGTGTAAGTTCTGTTCAGTATGCATCTGGCCTGAGAACTGATTTGCTAAGGATCGGTGAGTTTTGCAGGCAGAATCGGATCCTGCTTTGTGTTGATGCTATTCAAAGTCTCGGGGCTTTTGAGTTTGATGTACAGAGCATCGGGGCCGATTTTGTTGTGGCGGATGGTCATAAATGGATGTTAGGACCAGAGGGCATTGCCCTACTCTATGTTAACCCTGAACTGCGCAACAACATGAAACTCCACCAATTCGGCTGGCATATGGTCGAACCTGTGGGTGACTATGACAGCATGGAAACAACACCAGCCAAGACAGCCCGACGGTTCGAGTGCGGTAGTCCCAACATGTTGGGAATTCATGCCCTCTATAGCAGTCTTTCGCTCATTAAGGAGGTGGGGCTGGAACAAATATCCTCAGCCATTTTGCATAACAGTATGTATTTGAATGAGTTAATCCTATCTCATCCTCAATTGAAATTGATCAGCAGTACTGATAAAGAAAGGGTATCCGGGATTGTGACATTCCAGGTAAAAGGGGGTGATCATCAGCGCATCTATAAAGAGTTAATGAGCCGAGGAGTAATCTGTGCTCCTCGGGGTGGTGGTATTCGTTTTTCACCCCATTTCTATATAAGCAGGGATGAATTAGCCCGTGCTATGCAGATTGTCGATGAGATTATAATATAATATATAGGATTATATATACGATATAACATACTGTATAATATAAATATTACTACTTAATGTTAGAGCCATTTATGAGCAAATACCCTATCGAAGAAAGAAATCCAGGTGAACGGCAGCTCACGGTGAGAGTACTTGCTATGCCTGCTGACACTAACCCCTCGGGTCATATTTTTGGTGGCTGGCTGATGTCACAAGTAGATATCGCCGGCAGTATTGTGGCTATGCAGGTGGCCGATGCGCGTGTGGTGACTGTCGCGGTGCATGACTTTCAATTTGAAAAGCCGGTTCATGTTGGCGATTTGGTCAGCTGCTATGCGGAGATCGAACGCATGGGTACTACTTCAATACGCGTAAAGGTGGAGGTCTACGCGGAGAGAGACCGAAACCCTCACACAGTCGGAAGGGTTGCAGTGGCATCAATCACCTATGTTGGTCTGGATGAACATTCCAAGCCCAAAAAATTACTATAAGCACCCCGAGTCACACACTGCTCGGTGCTCTATTGGCTGCTTGAAAGAGATTATAGAAATTCTGAGTGGTTAGCTCGTCAACAGCCTCACGTGAGACACCACGTAATTCGGCTATTTTATCTGCAACGTGACTGACGTACATTGGCAGATTGGATTTTCCGCGATGAGGGATGGGCGCTAAGTAGGGCGCATCCGTCTCTATTAAGATGCGATCTGCGGGTACCTTTTTGGCGACTTCCCTCAAGTCAACTGCACTGTTAAAGGTAATAATGCCTGAAAATGAGATATAAAAACCCAGATTCAGTGCCTGCTTGGCCATTTCCCAATCTTCAGTAAAACAGTGCATTACCCCACCGACGGTTTGCGCACCCTCCTCTTTCATGACCTGGATGGTATCGGCCTTGGCCGCACGGGTATGAATAATCAATGGTTTCTGTGCCAGTTTGGCACCGACAATATGATTTCTGAAGCGTTCGCGCTGCCAATCCAGATCACCGTCGCTGCGAAAATAATCCAGTCCCGTCTCACCTATGGCCACATTCTTTCCGTGTTTAGCTAATTCTGCCAACTGATCAGGGGTTGGTTCCTGGCGATCATGATCATTAGGGTGAACACCTACCGATATCGAGATATCAGGATATTTTTCCACTAATTTAAGCATGGATGGATAGCTTTCAAGGTCAATACAGACACAAAGAATATGCCCGACGCCGGCTGTTCGGGTGGATTCAATCAAATTATCGAATTGATTTTTAAACGGGGTCAGGTCCAGCCTGTCCAGATGACAATGGGAATCAACAAGCATTACAAAACTCTTATGGGCGCGGAAAAAAGCCCGTAGATTACATCGTGTGTGTCGGGCGTTCAGATTTCAGTGCACCCGCAAGATAACCCTCGATCTTGTTTCTGGCCATACCACCATCCTGATCGCTGAACTGCACCCCAATACCGGCCGCTCTGTTCCCCTCAGCACCAACAGGGGTAATCCAGATGATTTTACCTGCAACCGGTATGCGCTCTGTCTCTTCCATAAGTGTCAAGAGCATAAATACTTCGTCACCCAGATTGTATTTTTTATTGGTAGGTATAAACAGACCACCATTCTTTACATACTGCATATAGGCTGCATAGAGGGCATTCTTGTCTTTGATGGTCAAAGAGAGAATACCCTGTCTTGCTGGCGGTGCATTCGTCACGGACATACCTATTTCACTCAACTCCGATGTCAGCCCAGTCTAGTAACAGGCTTTCCAGTTGCATCTGTGTGTTCAATTGTGCCCCAAGAGTTCGATTCGCCTCAAACAGTCGATCCATGAGTGCATATAATCTCTTAGAGTTTACCTTTCGGGACAACGCTTGCAAGCGTTCCCTTTGGTCAATATTAATAATAGCGGCAGATTCTGATGCGATCTTAACCCGAATCAAATCAATCACCCAACCGCTAAACCATTTAACGACACTCTTTTGATCAAGATTACTCCAGCGCTGCGCGATCCCGATGGGATCATCGGTCTTTTTGAATATGGCCGTAAGCTCCTGAATCATTTGTGCTCGTTCTGCGAGTACCCCATCATGGGCATATTCCAATGACAGCAAGGGCGCACCAGAAGCAAGTGAGAGCAGTAATGCCGTATCAGCAGCACCCTCTAGCCGATTATTGAGCCATTCGGTAGCAATAGCTGTATCCGGTGGCATAAAGTGATACTGCTGGCAGCGACTGCGAATAGTCGCGGGTAGTCTTCCTGCATTAGCCGTTACCAGGATCATGACCGTGCGATCTACGGGCTCCTCCAGTGTCTTGAGCAGGCTGTTAGCCGCCGCCGTGTTCAATGCGTCAGCCGGTTCGATGATAATAGCCTTATAGCCCCCAGACTGACTAGTGAGCGAACCACGCTGTGTGAATGCCCTGATGACATCGATTTTGATCCCCTTTCCAGGCTCTTCAGGGGTAATTAAGGTAAAATCCGGGTGCGTATCTGCCTGAACAAGTCTGCAAGCTTTACAGGCGCCACAGGGCATTCCATTATCTTGTACATCGGTGCATAACAACGATGCCGCCAGCAAATGGGCAAAATGTGACTTGCCAAGGCCTGCGCCGCCCGTTAACAGCAAGGCGTGCGGAAGGCGACCACGCTGCTTAGCATCGTAGAGCCTTTGCCATTGATCCATCTGCCACGGCAACAGTTTGTAATCCTTAATTAAGTTTAGCTCAGTCATTCAGATTGCCCTGCACCTGAATAAATTCAGTTATTGCCCGCTCAATCTGTTTTTGAACTTGTGACAATGAGACTCCGGCATCAATGATTCTTACGCGATGCTGATCACGCTCGGCAATTTCCAGGTAGGTGGCCCTCACCCGCTCAAAGAAGGCATTCTGCTCAACTTCAAATCGGTCAGGCTCAGATCGCAGACCGGCTCTGTCCAATCCGGTCTGAACGGGAAGATCCAGCAGTAGGGTTAAATCCGGGGCAATACCTTGTTGAACCCAAGTTTCAAGGTGTCTGATTCGTTCCATATCAATACCACGCCCACCGCCTTGATAGGCGTAGGAGGCATCTGTAAAACGGTCACAGAGTACCCATTTCCCCTGATTCAATGCGGGTAAAATCAATCGGGCCAAATGTTCTGCTCGTGCGGCAAACATCAGCATCAGTTCTGTATCACTGGCCATACCGGTATGCTTATGGCCCAGCAGGAGATCGCGAATATCCTCACCCAGTGCCGTACCACCCGGTTCGCGGGTGAATACCACTTCGATACCCGACTGCTCCAACAGATCACGAATAAAGGCCAGGTTTGAACTCTTTCCTGCGCCTTCACCTCCTTCTACTGTGATGAACTTGCCACGTTTGATCGTCATTCTGATTTATCTTTTTAGCTGATATTTTCTGACTGCACTGTTGTGCTCGGCCAAAGTAGCAGAAAATTGATGATAGCCGTTACCTTTAGCCACAAAATAGAGCGTGTTCCCCTTGGCTGGATGGAGCACGGAATGGATGGCATCTGCACCAGGCAAACTGATCGGAGTTGGCGTCAGGCCCTTGTGTACATAGGTATTATAGGGTGTGTCTTCCCGCAGATCACGGCGCCGTATATTGCCGTTATAGCGATCGCCCATGCCGTAGATTACCGTGGGATCGGTTTGTAACAGCATGCCCTTTTGCAGTCGCCGTATGAAAACACCCGCTATCTCAGGACGCTCTTCCGCCTGGCCGGTCTCTTTTTCAACAATGGAGGCGAGTATAAGCGCGTCATAAGGTGTCTTTAGCGGGAGCCCCTGTTCACGCTGTGCCCATTCATTGGCAAGATAGGTTTCCATGGAGTTATAGGCCCGCTTTAAAAATTCGCTATCTGTGGTTCCCTTTGGAAAGTGATAGGTGTCAGGTAGAAAGCGCCCCTCTGGCTCTATACCGGGCAACCCTAGCCGTACCATGACTTCCTGACTGGTGAGCCCTTCCAGCGTCTGTTTCAGTGACTCATGGCTGTTTACTGCAGCCAGCAATTCTTTAAACGTCCACCCTTCCACGATTGTTAGGGCATGGCTCTTCACTTTGCCTGAGACGAAAAGATTGATAAGTGCTTTAGGGGTTATACCCTTATTGAGTGTGTACTCCCCTGCCTTGAGATTTCCAGCCTGTCCTTCCCATCGGGTCATTAGCTGAAAATATAAGGCACTCTCCAAATAGCCTCGCTTTTCCAAATCTATTGCAACCGCAGAGAGAGAAGAGCCTGTTGGGATTTGGTAGGTAACCTCACTGGCAGGCAATGCGAGGGGATGTTCACTAAAGGTATTAATACTCATCATGAACCAGGCAATAGCAAAGCTGCCACCAAGGATAACGATTCCGAGTAGACGATGAATCATAACACTGGCACTACCAGGCAGAGTTAACGCTGACGATCAGCACATATTGCTTATTCATGATTGAAGGCCTCTGACATTACCGTAGTGGTGAGTATTTCCGGGATTACGTCAATGGAGAACTCATGTCCTGAGAGTTCGCGTACTGGCCAGAGACCTATTAACGAATTGGTTACAAACAGTGCATCTGCACTCCACAAATCTTGTACAGAGATATTATCAACGGTCACTGGTACTCCTAACTTTTCCGCCGTTCGCATTACCACACCTTGCATGACGCCAGCTACACCACAGCGACTGAGATCAGGTGTAACAAGACGACCATTTTGCATGACAAAGAGATTGGAAAAGGTCCCTTCGATAACATAACTGGCCGAATCCATCATCAAACCCTCTTGAATGGAGGGATCATTCCACTCAGACCGAGCCATGACTTGCTCAAGTCTGTTTAAATGCTTAATCCCTGCAAGGGTCGGATTCCATCCCAGGCGAGTTGAGCAGAGCCTTGCTACGATCCCTTTCTGATAATACTCAGCCGGGTATTCTTGCATTTCACTCCAATTGACAATTCGGGTGGAAATCGATTCTGACTGCGGGGTGTAACCTCTTCCACCAGGACCGCGTGTGACGATCACTTTTATTACGCCGTGATTTGCAACGCCAATCTCTTGCCGCACTTCATCGTAGAGCACTGAACTGTCTGGAGCCGGTATATTCAGTCGATGGCAACCACTCTGAAGTCTCTCCATGTGCTGGTGCCAGAGACAGGGACGTCCATCACGGACTGTCATTGTCTCAAATAGACCATCACCATACTGCAAGCCCCGATCAGTCGCTGAGATCTGTGTTTCAGTTTTACCGTTGATCAGCAAGCGCAATCCCCAATGTCAGACACTCAATAAAAAGGACCTTGATTGTAACGTCTAGATTGTTTATCCGAAAATAAAAAGCGCCTAATAAATAGGCGCTTTTTATTCAGTACAGAAGCGGAGAAGCTCCGTTCGTTTCTATCAATCAGTCATACGACGGAAGGCCAGAGTACCGTTGGTGCCACCAAATCCAAACGAGTTGGAAAGCGCCACATCAATCTTCATGGCCCTTGCGGTATTCGGTACATAATCAAGATCACAATCAGGGTCCGGATTATCCAGGTTGATCGTAGGCGGTGCCACTTGATCACGAATGGCTAAGGCGGTGAACACCGCTTCAGCACTACCCGCTGCACCTAACATATGACCGGTCATGGATTTGGTTGAACTGACTGCCAGTTTATAGGCATGATCACCAAAGGCCCGTTTAATACCCAATGTCTCTGCGACGTCACCCGCCGGCGTAGACGTACCATGGGCATTGATATAATCAATCTCTTCCAAATTAATGCCACCATCTCTCATGGCCAGATGCATGCACTCGCTGGCACCTTCACCACCCACTGAGGGGGCTGTCATGTGATAAGCATCTGAATTCATGCCAACACCGACGATCTCGGCATAGATATTGGCACCACGCGCCTTGGCCGACTCGTACTCTTCCAGCACCATGACGCCAGCGCCATCACTGAGTACAAAGCCATCACGATCTCTGTCCCACGGACGGCTGGCTGCTTGTGGGTCATCATTTCGGGTCGACAGTGCACGGGCCGCGGCAAAGCCGCCGAGTCCAACAGGCGAGGTAGCCATCTCTGCACCACCTGCAACCATTGCATCCACATAGCCATGACGAATCAATCGTGTCGCCTCACCAATGTTGTGTGTACCGGTGCTGCAAGCAGAAACAATTGAATAGTTCGGGCCTTTCAATCCGTATTTGATTGAGAGGTTACCGGCAACCATGTTAACGATATTGGCCGGTACAAAGAACGGTGATATTTTTCTTGGACCGCCATCAAGATAAGCGTGATAGCTGTTCTCAATCCCGGTAATACCGCCAATACCCGATCCAATGGCGACGCCAATGCGAGGGGCATTCTCATCAGTGATTTCCAGGCCAGAGTCTTCAATCGCCTGAGAGCCAGCCGCGATACCATAATGGATGAACTTATCCATTTTTCGCACGTCTTTCTTTGGCACATACTGAGTGACATCGAAACCGTAGATTGGACCGCCAAAGTGGACGCTGAAAGGTTCAATATCAAAATGGGTAATCGGTTGAATACCACTCTTGCCTGCAAGAATATTCTCCCAGGATTCTTTTACTGTATGTCCAACTGGTGCAACCATACCGAGCCCAGTTATAACAACCCTTCTTCCAGACATCAGAGACCTTCCCCCTATTGGGATCATTTTAAAGCAAAAAAGCCGCAACCAGTCGCTTTACGGCTGTGCGGCCTTGAATCAAACAGGCTAGAGTAAATCAACTATGAGCGTTGATGTACTCGACGGCCAGTTTAACGGTGGTGATTTTTTCTGCGTCTTCATCTGGAATTTCAGTACCGAACTCTTCTTCCAGTTGCATGACCAGCTCGACTGTGTCAAGAGAGTCTGCACCCAGATCGTCCACAAAAGAGGCTTCTAGGGTCACCTCGTCTTCAGATACACCCAGCTGTTCAACAACTATCTTCTTAACACGTTCTTCGACAGAGCTCATGTTCTTAAATTCCTCCGGTAAAAAAAGATGGTCGGCTTGTCACACGACCGACGGGTATTGTATTCATCAAACCTCAAAAGTTCAAAGCAAATTGGCTCTTTTTTGATATTCGATTAAATAATTATTAAAACAACAAGTTAAACCACGTAGTTAATGTTTTAAGACACCAAAAAACATTAGGGTTTACCCCATATACATGCCGCCATTTACATGTAACGTCTCACCAGTGATGTAATCTGCTGCTGCTGACGCAAGAAAAACAACGGCATTTGCGATCTCTTTTGGTGACCCCAAACGACCTAGCGGGATATCAGAAAGCATTTTTTTATGCAGCTCTTCTGGTAACTCGCGTGTCATATCTGTGTCAATAAAACCGGGTGCAATAGCATTCACTGTGATACCGCGCGATCCAACTTCGCGGGCCATCGATTTGGTAAATCCAATCATACCCGCTTTCGCCGCCGCATAATTGGTTTGTCCGGCATTACCGGTAGAACCAACCACAGAACCGATGCTGATGATACGGCCCTTACGTGCCTTCATCATTGACCGAAGGCACGCTTTGGACAATCTGTAGACAGAGGTCAAGTTGGTATTCAGGATTGAGTCCCACTCATCATCTTTCATGCGCATGAGGAGATTGTCGCGTGTAATACCCGCATTATTTACCAATATTGTGGGGGCGCCAAATTGCTCAGTGATTGTTTTAAGTACCGTATCAATCGATTCGGGGTTGGTTACATCCAGAACCATACCCAACCCTTTGATCCCGGCATCAGCAAATCGTTTGGAAATTGCAGCGGCACCATTCTCAGACGTCGCTGTACCAATAACAGTTGCACCTTGTTCGCCCAATCCGGCCGCTATCGCTTCACCTATTCCACGACTTGCACCAGTTACCAGTGCAATTTCATTCTCTAACATGTAACTCTCCAATCGTATTACAGATCAGTTAATACCGGGCCAGTACGGAGCCCCAGGTGAAACCACCACCAAACGCTTCCATTAACAAGGTTTCACCGCGTTTGATTCGGCCATCGCGCACAGCAACATCAAGTGCCAAAGGTACAGAGGCTGCAGAGGTATTACCATGATCGTGGACTGTAACAACCACCTGATCCATCGGCATTCCAAGTTTACGTGCTGTAGCCTTGATAATTCGAATGTTTGCCTGATGTGGAATCAACCAGTCCACGTCAGATTTCTGCATGCCATTCTTGTCCAATGTCTCGTCGACAATTCGTCCGAGCGTATTGACGGCCATTTTAAAAACTTCATTCCCTTTCATTTCAACAAAGGCCGCATTCTGTCTTACGACATCATACCCTTTGGAGACACCCTCAGGGACGTGAAGAAGATTGGCATAGTCACCATCAGCATGCAGATGGGTAGAGAGTATGCCGGGTTCATCACTCTTTTCAATGACAACCGCACCTGCACCATCGCCAAATAGAATACAGGTGCCACGATCTTCCCAGTTAAGAATTCTTGAAAATGTCTCTGCACCGACAACCAGTGCACAGGTAGCATTACCTGCGCGAATAAAGTTATCGGCCACACTAAGGGCATAGATAAAACCGGTGCAAACAGCCTGAACATCAAAGGCAGCGCAGCCATGGATATCCAGGCGACTCTGTAATAGACAAGCAGTACTGGGGAAAATCTGGTCGGCTGTAGTCGTTGCAACCACAATCAGATCAATATCTGAAATACTTTTTCCGGATGCCTCAATGGCGTTACGTGCGGCCTTTTCTGCTAAATCACAGGTAGTTTCACCCTCTACTGCGATATGCCGTTTATGAATGCCTGTTCTCTCCCTGATCCATTGGTCAGAGGTGTCAACCATTTTGGCAAGGTCATCATTTGTGAGAACATTTTCTGGCAGATAACTGCCTGTACCGATTATGCGGGAATACGTCACTCGTTTACCCTTTTTTCAAGTTGGCTTTCTACACCGTGTGCGATTCGCTCTGGCACATTGGTGTGAACTGCTTTTTTCGCCATTTTAATTGCGTGATTGAATGCCAAGATATCTGCACCACCATGACTTTTGATTACAATGCCCCGTAAACCCAAAAGGGTGGCGCCATTATACCTGCGTGGATCAATTTTCTTCTTGAAGCCGTTCATAACAGGGATGGCCAGCACACCTGCCAATTTCGTAAAGAAATTACGTTTGAATCCGCGCTTCAGATAGTGGGCGATCATTTTTGCCACACCCTCTGCACTCTTCAGGGCAATGTTGCCTACAAAACCATCGGTAACAACGACGTCGACATCACCACAATAGACGTCATCACCTTCTACATACCCGATATAGTTCAAGGAACTATTATTCAACAGTTCATGGGCGCGCTTAACCTGATCATTTCCTTTGATCTCTTCTTGGCCAATATTCAGTAATCCAATCCGCGGATTGGAAATCTCTTCATCCAATGAGTTAACCAACTCACTGCCCATCACTGCAAATTGGAAAAGATGATCTGAGGTGCTCTCCACATTTGCTCCCAGATCAAGCACCCAGGTATGTCCCGAAATGGAAGGAAGCGCTGAGATAATGGCTGGACGATCAACATTAGGTAACATCTTGAGTACAAATCTGGCTGTTGCCATCAGTGCGCCGGTGTTACCGGCGCTGACACAGGCATGCGCCTGCCCCTCTTTTACAAGGTCGATGGCCACTCGCATCGATGAGTCTTTCTTGCCACGTAGCGCTCTGGATGGCAACTCATCCATCGCTACTTCTTCAGAAGCTGGATGGATGCGCAAGTGTTCACTGAGTGAATACTGACCGAGATGTTGTTTTATTGCCTCTTCCCGTCCAACAAGGATCAGATCTACATCGTTATCTTTTTTAAGAAAATCGATCGCAGCTGGGACAACGACAGAGGGGCCAAAATCCCCTCCCATCGCATCCAAGGCTATCGTTATCCGATCAGTCACTTCAGTTTCCTCGGGGACGCATAAAAATTTCTTTTACAGGCGCTAAAATACACAACCGCCCCTTCGGGACGGTTGTGAGGTACAACAATCGACTACCCACGGTAAAGAGGGGTTATTCGCCCTTACCGCTAACAACCTTACGGCCACGGTAAAAACCGTCAGGAGAGACGTGATGACGAAGATGGGTCTCACCAGAGGTAGGATCGATGGAGAGTGTTTTACCCTCAAGTGCATCGTGTGAACGACGCATGCCACGCTTTGAAGGGGTTTTTCTATTCTGCTGGACCGCCATGGTTCAAGCTCCTGATATACAATAAATACAATAAAATAAACTACTTATCAGATTTTAATCCAGCCAGTACGGCAAATGGATTCGGTTTATCCGATAGATCATCTTCCTGTTCATCCTGTACTTCATCAGCTGGGTTATTCCAGTCAATGCTACAGGCATGTTCTTCGTGCCTTGGTACCTGCGGAATCGCGAGAATTAACTCATCTTCCACCAAATCTAGCAGCCGCAATGTATCCTCTTCAACCCATACAGGGTCACAGGACTCAGGCAAAGTGTCGGCTTCTTCAGGTACCTTAACTACCGCCAGATCTAGTCCGGCATCCACCGGATATATCATTGCGCCAAGGCAGCGCTGGCATTCCAATACCAAATCCGCCTTCACTAATCCTTTAATTCGCGCCCGATTTCGGTTATCCCGATAAAACTCAATACTGAATTCAGCCTGCCCAGTGGCGTCTAGCAATGCCTCACTCAAACGCCCAAGTTTGGCTAAATCCACCGTTCCTGAATAGGCCGCTCCCTGGGTTGCAAGGCGCCTTGGATCAACGTTTTCAGGCAGGCGTGATGACATAAGCGCGCAATGATATTACGAGACGTAGTAAACGTCAAAAAAATAACACCGTCTCGGAGCTTAGATCATTCTGCGACTCAAATTGCCATGAACACTGGGAGAGGACCGCCGGCAACTAAATTTGTTTAATTCCTGGTGAATTTGCTATTAATGTCCGACCAAGGCCAGCAGCACACCCGCCGCTACGGCTGACCCGATGACACCCGCCACGTTAGGCCCCATGGCGTGCATCAGTAAAAAATTGTGATGATTTGACTCAAGTCCCACTTTATTCACTACCCGTGCCGCCATAGGTACCGCCGATACACCTGCGGCACCAATCAGGGGGTTAACTTTTCCGCCTGTCAGTTTGCACATCACTTTTCCCATCAAAACACCCGCGGCCGTACCAATGCAAAAGGCCACTGCACCCAGCGCCAGAATGCCGAGGGTATCAAGGGTAAGGAATTTATCTGCCGAGAGTTTTGAACCGACTGCAAGGCCCAGAAATATAGTCACTATGTTAATGATTTCATTCTGTGCTGCCCGGCTAAGACGATCTACAACCCCGACCTCTTTTAATATATTGCCGAACATCAGCATGCCTATCAGTGGGGCCGCTGAAGGAAGAAACAGAATACAGAGCAGCAAGACCGTAAAGGGAAACAGTATTTTTTCCAGACGACTCACTGGACGGAGCTGGGACATGACAATATTGCGCTCTTTTTCTGTCGTCAGCAGTCGCATAATTGGCGGCTGGATAATAGGGACCAACGCCATGTAAGAGTATGCTGCGACAGCAATCGCCCCCAGTAAATCAGGTGCAAGTCGGGATGCGAGAAAGATTGCCGTAGGACCATCCGCCCCCCCAATAATTGCAATTGCCGAGGCATCGGCCAAAGAGAAATTAAAGCCTGGGATGAAATTGAGTGTCAGCGCCCCTAAGAGGGTGGCAAAAATACCAAATTGAGCGGCGGCACCCAGAAACAGGGTCGAGGGCATTGCGATCAATGCACTGAAATCAGTGAGTGCACCTACACCCATGAAGATCAGTAACGGAAATATCCCCGTCTCAATGCCGGCACTATAGACATAGTAGAGGAGACCTCCGGCCTCTGCGATTCCCGCCTCGGGGATATTGCTCAATATTGCCCCAAAGCCAATGGGAAGTAATAACAGCGGTTCGAATTTTTTAGCGACCGCCAAATAGATCAAAAGACAACCCACCAACATCATTAAGAGTTGGCCCCAGGTCATATTGGCGATTCCCATCGAATGCCAGAGAGCTTCAGCGCCACCCATATCAGTCAAACACCACGAGTGTGTCGCCGACTTGCACAGTGTCACCTTCCTTGGCTGCAATACTGGCGATTACACCTCCGCGAGGTGATCTTACCTCCGTCTCCATTTTCATCGCCTCCATGATCATGATGACGTCCCCCGCCTTGACAGTTTGACCGACTGCCACCTTCACCTTAAATATATTACCGGCAAGAGGGGCCGGAATTGTCTCACCTACAGAGGAATCAGCGACCGCTTTTGGTGCGACATGTTGAATCTCTCCGCCAGCGGATACGGTGACGTTATAATTCTTTCCATTAACATTGACCGTATAAGCCTCGGGTCCTGAAACTGTCGAGGCTTTTGCTGTAGGTGCTGCCACCGCTGCTTCCTCACAAAGCTGAGGTGCGGGTTCAAAAGCGTCAGGATTGTCCCTGTTCTCTAGAAACTTGAGACCAATTTGGGGGAACAATGCGTAGATCAGGACATCGTCTTCCAGTGAATCAGCAATGCGTATCCCCTTCTCTTGTGCAATCTGTTGGAATTCGGTGGTCAGTTTTTCCATTTCGGGTTCGAGCAGATCGGCGGGACGGCAGCAGATCGGGTCTGAGCTATCCAGCACCCTGGCTTGTAAGGCCTTATCAACGGCCCCAGGGGTGGCGCCATATTCGCCCTTGAGTACACCTGCAGTCTCTTTGGTAATATTCTTATAGCGCTCACCATTAAGGACATTGATGACCGCTTGCGTACCGACGATTTGCGACGTCGGTGTGACCAACGGGATGTAGCCGAGATCTTTTCTTACACGAGGAATCTCTTCTAAAACGGCATCCAGCTTATCAGATGCACCCTGCTCTTTAAGTTGGCCTTCCATATTTGTCAGCATGCCGCCGGGTACTTGGGCAACCAGAATTCTGGAGTCAACGCCTTTCAGCGCACCTTCGAACTTGGCGTATTTTTTACGTACATTTCTGAAATATGCCGCGATTTCTTCCAGCAGATGGATATCCAATCCTGTGTTTCTTTCTGTTCCTTCCAGAATTGATACCACAGACTCCGTTGGAGAATGACCATACGTCATGCTCATTGAAGAGATGGAGGTATCGACCATATCCACCCCGGCTTCGGCAGCCTTGAGAATGGTGGCCGTACTCAAGCCCGTGGTGGCATGACAATGCAAGGCAACAGGAATTGAAACCGTCGCCTTAATCTGACTGATCAAATCAAAGGCCACATAGGGCTTCAGCAGACCCGCCATATCTTTGACACAGATTGAGGTTGAGCCCATATCCTCGAGCCCCTTGGCCATATTCAGCCAATAAGCCGTATCATGAACAGGACTTACCGTATAAGAGATAGTGCCCTGGGCATGCTTACCCACTTTCAGGGTGGCTTTTACCGCGGTTTCCAGATTGCGCAGATCATTCATTGCATCAAAGATACGGAAAACATCCATCCCGTTGGCAGCAGCCCGCTCTACAAAACGCTCCACAACATCATCCGCATAGTGGCGATAACCCAATATATTTTGAGCGCGGAACAACATCTGCTGTGGGGTATTTGGCATGGCCTGTTTGAGTAGACGCAGACGCTCCCAGGGGTCTTCACCCAAAAAACGAATACAGGAGTCGAATGTGGCGCCTCCCCATGTCTCCAATGACCAGAATCCGATCTGGTCGAGCTTGGAGGCGATTGGCAGCATGTCATCAATTCGCAAGCGTGTGGCGAAGAGTGATTGGTGGGCGTCGCGTAGAACGACTTCGGTAATACCGAGTTGGGTGTTAATGCTCATGGGATTTCACTTTACTAGAGTGTTATACGCAAAGATCGCTTTATTTACTTACAGTATAAAAAGCGTCCGCTTGATTACTTGGCTCGATAACGGCTAATAGCCGCAGAGATAACTGCAATGATCTCGTCACCCTCATTTGCTGATGGTGAAAGGGTCATTTCTGACGCGAGCTTTTCGCGAGGATCATCCTTGAACAATGTCTTGGCTAAATAGGAGACCCCGCTCATTGCCAGAACCAATACAGTCAGGAAGATAAAGACGCTTCCCATGCCTAACAGCATCAGGTTCACACCCTCGATCAACAGATTGGATACTTGCATATGAGTCAGCCCCTTTTTGCCTAGAGTTACTATCGATGACGTTACGACGGATAGTTAAGTATTAGCAAAGACTTAATTCGGTGAGCATTTCTATGGGATATAGGGCGCTTTTGTCAAGTCTACTTAAATTATATGGTTTTATATCTCATTGATATTCTTTGTGTATATCATGAATAGATGTTTAGTATTGAAATGTTCAATGCTTTTTTTCAATGTATATGGGTGTATTAAAAATGTCAATACATTGCAATATAGCGAAGATAGTGCAAAGAAATTTACTGGACAGTATCGCTTTATTTTGTCCCTTTCGAAACGGTAATTTGATAGTATTAGAAAATAACTATTTACCCTCACACCATCCGAAAACTGACACCGATGAACAGTTCAAATGATGCACTCAAGCAAAGTCACTGGCCAAAGATTGTACTGGGGTCAACCTCCCCTTTTCGTCGAACATTGCTGGAAAAACTACGCATTGATTTTGAGGTCGATTCACCTGACATTGATGAGCGACAACAAACGGGGGAATCACCAGAAGCGCTAGTGATGCGTCTTGCGACTGAAAAAGCACAGGGGGTTGCAGAAAGACACCCAGAAGCACTGGTTATCGGTTCAGATCAGGTGGCCTGTATTGGTAGTCAAATCCTTGGAAAACCAGGCAATCGTGAGAATGCCATCAAACAACTCGCAATGGCATCTGGCAACAAAGTCACCTTCTTCACAGGTCTCTGTTTGCTCAATAGTGCCTCAGGTAATAGCCAAGTCATCTGCGAACCCTTCACAGTCTATTTCAGGAAGCTATCTCTTCAACAGATTGAACGTTACCTTGATGCGGAGGAACCCTACAACTGTGCTGGGAGCTTTAAATCAGAAGGTCTTGGCATTGCGCTATTCAGTCGACTGGAAGGCGATGATCCAAACAGCTTGATTGGCTTACCGTTGATTCGCCTGATCAGTTTTCTTGAGAAGGAAGGGATCTGCATCCCCTGATCCCTGTAAATTCTAATCGGAAGTATACGTTGAATAGCACCATACAGAAGAGCATTCGCAAACAGCGACACACCCTGGGCAAATTAATACGTCCCATTCTGGGTAAAATAGCTGCGGCTTGCGCAGAAGCATGGCCTGATCGATACGCCCTGAATGACGTACTCAAAAAGCACGTCCCAGAGCTTCCCTATTGTGCCTATATCTATGCGCTGGGAACAGATGCCATTCAGGTTTCAGACAATGTCAACTCAAACGGCTCCTATCCTGAGCATTACGGAAGAAATCGCTCTGAACGCCCTTATCTCAACAGCATTTATCCTGCCGTGGATTATCTTCTCTCGGAAGCCTATATCAGTTTGCTCTCAGCCCGCCCCAGTATTACTGCCATTCAGCTGGTGAAACGTGATGGAAAGGTGATTGGCTTGATTGGAGCTGATTTTGACTTGCGCGATCTGCCACTGACCCAACAACTCTACGACGAACCAGATCAGTGGCGTCAGATGAAAGGAGACCCCTCGATTCGTGGCCTGCTCTTTCAGCAGACGCGCGTAAAAAGTGTATTGGACAGTCATATTGATGAAGTGATGTCTATCTGTGAAGAGCTGATGGCTCATCGCGGTGTCTTTCACGGTAAACTCCACTTCTCCAGCAGCAGGGCTACGCTGTGGGTTATGGATGACCCCTACCGCTATCGTATTCTGGAAGTTGAGGATTTAATTGATCCCGATATCTGTCTCGCCTATCCGGTTAGACCCTATCCTGAAAACGCCCATTTGCCACAGAGCGCTATAAAGAAAATCCTGGAAGGATTTAAAAAATTACGCTTAGCAGATGAGACGATCTATCTCCGCTCAGGCTCAATCAATATCTTCAATGGATTAGTCGGTCTCAACTTCTCTTGTGATGGCTCTCACTATATTCCATGGGATGATTTTCTGGATTCCTCTAACGCCTTTTGGTCAGGTGCGATCGCCTCTACTACCCGGCCCGTTGAAGAAGAGCCGTCTTAAAGTGTCACTGATTATTGCGAATAGAGTGGGATCATAAGTGAACGCTACTGTTCTTTCTTAATCTCGCGAAGTCGCTCCAGTACTTTCATGGCACGATCAATTCTACTGGCAATATCCGCACGTCCCTCATCCAGTTTTTCTGCAGACTCCCAAACTGAAACAGCCTGATCTATCTGTTCATCCCGATAAAGCGCATCACCAAATTTTATTAACTTCTCTACCCGTTGATCTCTGACGGCCGTCACCTCTTTAAGGAGAGTAATTGCTTCGCTATCATTCGGTATTAATTTGAGCAGACGTTGTAGACTATGGATGCTTTCTGGATAGTCCTCTTCATCACGCAGTGTTTTGGCCTGTGCCAACAAACGATCCCGTTGCTGTGATAAGTTTCGCTTTGCCCGAACCGCTTCCTTGCTTTGTTGAACACTTTTTTCTTCGGCACGTGTTTTTTTGATTTTTGAGAGTAGATGGGCACTCTCTTTGGTCGGTTTGATCTCTTCGGACAACATCGTGCAGGCCTCGGCGAGTGCTGGGTCAAGATGCAGATGCATCGAACCACAGGAGATCAAAGAGGCGACTTTTGATTCTAAAAGCTTCGTCCAAAAAAGTAGCCGGGATCGGGTAATCAGGTTCTCAGAATCAATTTTTGCCAAACGCTCAAGATGGGGAAGTTTCTGTTTCAAACTACGCGTTTCAAAGACCAGTATCCAGTCCTCACTATTTCTTTTTTGCATGGTCCAATCACGTCTTATCTCCGCCTCAAGACTTTCAATCTGCTCATCCCTCGGCTCAGTACCCCCCTTTTTTCTGAGGAGTACCAGTGCCTCTGACCACTGCTCTTTCTGTTGAAGCGTCCGAGCCTGTTTAATAAGTTCAGCTGTCGATAAAGTACGCTCAGGTTGCTCCTGTTTTGTTTCCAGCACTGTACAGCTAGTCAGCAGACCCATCAAAACCAGTAAAACCAGACGCCTCATGAAACCGCCTCCATTGGCAGTATTTTTTCCAGACTATCTTGAAATCTTGATTCAGCAAGAAATGAATCACTGTCAATTAAATAGGGGGTGACGAGTTGTCGGCGCCCTTTAACTCTTACGGTCTCCTGAGGCGTCACTCTCACCAATGCGCTAATACCTGGCTGGGACAGCGTCTCTTCAGTGACCAGTATCTGACCGGGTGTACAGATATCACATATTCTTGAGGTTAAATTGACTGCATCGCCTACAACGGTGTACTGCATTCGCTCTGCACTGCCTAAGTTTCCTGCCAGCATTTGACCACTATTAATGCCAATTTTGAACTGTACCAGTGGCAATCCCTCTTTTGCCCGCTGGTGGTTTATCCGGGTTGCAATTTCCTGAATCAGCACGGCACATGTAACTGCGTGCAAACCATGTGAAAAGTCTGATTCGGGCACGCCAAATAGGATCATTACACAGTCGCCGATAAATTTATCCACGGTTCCGTTACAACTGTCTGCGGCAATTGAGAAGTAACTGAAATATTGGTTGAGCAGTGCACCAACTTCTTGAGGAGACAAGTCTTCGGACAATTCAGTAAAACCCACCACATCACAAAACAGCACACTCCCCTCTACAGTAATACCCCCTAGTTCGCTGCCATCAGGCTGATTTAACACTTGATGGGCGATTGTCGGTGAAAGAAAACGCGAGAACGCCTGTTCAACCTCTCGCTTCTTCTTCATGCCATCGGACATATGCTGAAAGGCATCCAGTACGCGCCCAATCTCATCTTTTCTGGCACCCGCGATGGGGGCTTGCAACTCTCCACTATCAATCGCCTCGCCCACTTTAACCAGCTGATAAATTGGCCGACACAGTCGGTGCGCCAGTGGAATAGCCAGCATGGCACCTATAAAGATAAGCCCCAGCGTTGTCGTAATCAGTGCGCCGGTCAGTGCACTGAGTTGCCGTTCCAATGGACCTTGATCAATGCTGACTACCGCAAAACCAGCCGTAACATCTTTGAATATAATATGGCTTAAAAACGAAACCGCATTAACATAAGGCGTGTTCCACGGCAGTTGCTCTGTATGTACATCAGACTGGGTGAGAGAGAGAATGTCACCGATGGGTGAGATACCCGCGCTGGCCTTAATGTTGCCATTAAGGTCAAACACCTGCATACCCAAAATCAGCTTCGTCTTTTCCTGCTGCCGCACCAACACCTGGAGACTCAGATCATCTCCCGCCAGGAGTGGCTCCCCGGCGGCCAGTGCCAATTGATCAACAACAGTCCGACCCAAAATATCATTCTGCTGTCGATAGGTATTGGTTTGCTGATCGATTAGGAACCAACCCAGCAAACCCATTACTACAGAGACAAAACAGGCAATTATCAACGACCACTTCAATGCCAAGGGTAACGATGAGTTTTCCAGTCGTTTAGTCAGGTTTTTCATGAAGGGAAGATGTTGTGTCCTGGCATCGCCAGTCGATGGCTTCCACCGATTCTACCATGTATATAGACGCAGAATAGGGATATTAATTCTTACCTGGATTATTATCGAGGATTGAGTAACCCAATAAGTGATAGCAGGCTAACCGTTAACTTCGCAGTTATCCCCCACAACAGCTCCCCCTCATATCGCTGAAAGTGGATCACTGGAATTACTGAATCACCACTTTTCAATCGGCGCCAACTGATTTGGTGATTGGCAGGATCAGCCAACCATGAGACGGGGATGCTAAAGACACGACTGACCTCACGGTCATCAAGCACCAGTGTGACTGGCCAATTGATTTGAGCAACGACAGGCGTCACGAGAAAATTACTGATGGTGTGATAGGTTTTAAGTGTCCCCAAAATCGAGACATGAGCAGGGTCCAGGCCAATCTCCTCCTGCGCTTCTCGCAGTGCTGCGTCAAAGGCATCACGATCTACGTCATCCAGCTTTCCCCCTGGGAATGCGACCTGGCCACTGTGATGTTCGTCATCCTCATGTTCAGAGCGACGGATGAAAAGGACACGCCATTCACCATTTTCGCAAAAAAGCGGTATCAATACTGAGGCTGGTGAGGGTGGCCGATTGAAGAATCCCTCTGGATAGACAACGGGCTCAGGAACTCGCTGGCCTTTCTCAGCCAGAACTCTTGAGATAGCCGTGCAGTCCAGATCAAATTTAGTCATCCACTTGAATCCATCTCAGCAACTAATTCACCTAACATCTTAACGCCTCTCTCCATTTTAGCATTTGGACAGTCTGCATAATTCAATCGGATGTGATGGGTGAACTTTCCGGTACTCGAGAATAACTCTCCGGGAGCAATACCCACACCTCGTTCCATCGCCCGCGTGGTGAGTTGCATGGAATCCACTTTTTTAGGTAACTCAACCCACAATAGATAGCCACCCTCAGGATGTGAGACGCGTGTACCTTCTGGAAAATAGCGGGTTATCCATTCCAGCAAATAATCCCTGCCCCGCTTATAAATACCGCGCATCTTTTTTAAATGCCGGTCATATCCACCACGTGCAATAAAGTCTGCTACCGCTAACTGTGGCAGTGTAGCTGAACTCATACTCGAAATGTATTTCATGTGCATGACGCTGCTGGCATATCGCCCTGGCGCTACCCAGCCAACACGCAGACCTGGGGCCAGCGATTTTGAAAATGATGAACAGAGAATAACCCGCCCTTCCGTATCAAAGGACTTGACCGTCCTCGGGCGCGGCATCTCATACGACAGATCACCATAGATATCATCTTCGATCAGCGGAACATCATACCGATTCAGTAACCCCACCAGTCTCGCCTTCCTCTCATCCGACATGGTATATCCCAGTGGATTATTAAAAGTAGGGGTAATCAGGCAAGCCTTTACTGGCCACTGTTCAAAGGCCAGTTCTAAAGCGGTCAGACTGATCCCCCTCTCTGGGTGAGTGGGCAGCTCAAGCGTTTTAAGACCACAAGCCTCGATGGCCTGCAGTGAGCCATAAAAACTGGGGGAATCGACAATCACTGTATCACCAGGAGAGGTAATGGCACGCAGACTACTCGCCAGAGCCTCTTGGCATCCCGAGGTAATAATCACTTCATCAGCAGAAAGGTTGCAACCGGAATCCACAGCAAGGCGGGTAATCTGCCGGCGTAACTCATCACAACCAAATATATAGTCGTAAGAGAGTCCCCTTAACTCGCCTTTTCGGGTCAGCGTGGCTAATGAGCGCTGCAGGGGTTTTAGCGTCCCAACGGATAAATTTGGAACGGCACGCCCCAAAAAAAGCACATCCGCATTCTCTCCCTGATAGAGCACATGAAACACCTTGGCCCAGGTGCTTGTCTCTTTTGGTTTGGCAGAGTATTCCGGCATGACAGGTAGATCGAGCAAGCGTTTTTGTTGCTGCGTAACAAAGTGCCCCGATTTGGGCCTTACCTCGGTGATTCCACGCTGCTCAAGAAGCATATAGGCCTCCTGAATAGTGGATATACTAAATCCCATCTGCTCACTGAGGTGGCGAATTGAAGGCAAGCGATCGCCTGTTTTGTAGATGCCCTGAGCAATCTGCTCACTGACTGTTTGGGCTACCTGTTCATACTTTTTCATAATTACCAGCACAGATGAGAGATATATTTACCTGTACAGACAGTAATATAGATATCTGTACTGCAATACTATTCATAATATTGAATCTGTAATGATTACAGAGTACCCCATACACTGTGCTTCAATCAACAGGCATCAGGAGCGGATATGGAACTCACTCTATTCAAATTGACTTCGACCACACGAAGGTGCATTCAGCACATCCCTTTAGCCGTACAGCTGACGATCTGGTACGAACGCTACCGTCAAAGGCGGGCCCTTTTACGACTGGATGATCGGATGCTTAAAGATATCGGCGTAAGCCGCTGTGAAGCTGAGCAAGAGTCAGGAAAACCCTTTTGGGTCGAATAACAAGATTTACATTTGTTTACTTGATTACGAGTCGACTCATCCTCACTATGTAGTAACAAAGAACTGAACCTGTTCTTTTGTTCGGTAGAGGATTAACTAAGGAAGACTCATGAAGAAACAGACAGCACTTTTTGCAATCACGGCCCTGCTCTTGGCAGGTTGCGGATCAGATAATCAGGCCGCAAACACCTCTGGCGAAAAAACCAGCATGGAAAAAGCAACTGAGCATGCGAAAGAATCGGCAAAACACATCGGCAATGCCGTTTCTGAATCAACAGAGGCCGCACGTCAGAAGTGGACTGAGATGAATAAAGATCGAGTAGAAACACCTTCCGGCGAGGCAGTCACAATGCCCGCAGAACAACCAAAGGCTGATATGGAAGCGATCAAGCAGAAATATGAAGAGGTTAAACAGGCAACTGTAGAGAAAACCAACGAAGTTATTGAAAAAGCTAAAGAGATGACAAAGTAAACAAGACTTACCCGTTTACTATCCTCTAAAGGCCCTGCTGACAAGTCACCAGGGCCTTTTTTATTTTTGCTCCAAAAGTGCACGCGCTGCATTATTAATCGGCGAAACCTCGCCCATCACTTCAAGATGAATGGGTGGTAACTGGCCCATTTTTCTGTTTTATCAAAAAGTGATTGGTTAGCATAAATTCATTTTTTTCAGCACGTTAACAGAACTCGGTAAGAATACTTGTGAATGGTATGGTAATTGCTCTTCGGTTCAGAGTACCCAAAACCAATCCTTTATTGCAGGTAAGTACATATGATCGAAGCCGATAGAAACAAACTGGGAATTTTTCCAAAACTCCTTATCGTTATGGTTTTTGTGTCCACAATACCGCTTGCGCTGATCTGGTATGCCACATCACAGTCTACGGAACATCTGGTTAACGAACAGGTCAATCAACGCCTCTCACAAACCTCATCAACACTCAGCAGTTATATCGATGGCTGGGTAGAGATGAACGTCCGCATGCTTAAACAAAATTCTGATATTCCCGCTGTTACCAGCATGCAGAAGGATCAGCAAACCCCCATTCTTAAGATAATTAATCAGCAATATGAGTGGATTTACCTGGCTTTTACGGTAGCTATCAACGGCGACAATATCAGCCGGAGTGATGACAAACCACTCACAAAATACGGTGATAGAAGTTATGTGCGCCAGGTTCTGGGTGGCAAGCCATTGGGCCAACAAGTACTGGTGGGGAAAACGTCCGGAAAGCCAGCACTGGTATTGGCAACCCCCATTAAGAATGGCGGTGATAAACCTACCGGTATTCTCGCCATTGCGATGACCTTGAAAGAACTGTCCAGCAAGGTGGTAGATGCCAAGATCGGATCAACCGGTTACGCCTTTCTTCTTGATCCAGATGGTCGAGTGATTGCCCATCCTTCTAACGAATACACCAGCGAAAGAAAAGATATGAGCAGCCACCCGGCCTATCGCGGACTCATGTTTGACAATAATAATCACATTGACTACATCGATGAACAGAACAATCGCGTTATCAGTTACTCCAGCAAAACACCGCATGGCTGGATTCTTGTTGTACAACAACACTATGCAGAAGCCTATGCCTCACTTGAGAAAACCAATCAGAATGCACAGGTTTTATTAATTGGTACGGTTTTACTGGCCTTTACCATTGCCCTGATAGTTTCAGGCCGCTTAATCAAACCAATAAAACGATTAACCCATGTGGCCGATCAAGTCAGTCGTGGTGATTTTTCTTCAGAGTCCGCTGACAACCAACGAAAAGATGAACTTGGTGATTTGGCGCGAGCCATTGAACGCCTAGGTCAAAGCGTGCGCTTATCAATGGAACATTATCAACGTCAATAGATGACACTGTACTTTGCTCTTTGATTTTCGCTGATAACAGTACGAGTAGACCTATGCCACAACAAACGAATCAGACTCTTCAGGGACTCGTCTCACTGATAAAGCGACACTGCTTAGAAAATGACACGGGCACGCTCTTCTTAATAACAGAAAAGAGTGCGACCATAAAACTCGTTATTGATGAGGGGGACATTATTGCGCTTTCATACCAGTCAATAAGAGGAAGCGATGCCCTATTACCAATTAGCCAACTACGCAGTTGTAAGACACGTTTTTACAAGGGTGTAAAACTATTGCCCACTACTCAAAAGCTACCATCAACAGACGTTATTCTTGATGAGTTGGAGGGTATCACTTATAACCAAGATACAACTCAGTTTCTTCCTTTACAACAGAACACAGTTGATGCGGCAAAAGGTGTCGGGCATGCGCTTCAATCGGTTCTGGCCATAGTAATTGAAGAGACAACTGAGTTTATGGGGCCTTTTGCTTCAGTGTTGTGTAAAAAATATATGGGAGAGTTGAGTGATCCCCCCACCCAAGATCAGATCCATACGGTACTGAGCCATTTGGCCAAGGATATTCGTGACGAAGAAAAAAGCATGCAACTCGAACGAAATATAATGCTTCGATTGAAATAGGGTTACTGTAACAGAACACTACCCGTTATTTTGAAATTGTAATCTGCATGCCTTCCATGCGTAGTGCCACCATCACGGCATGCGCTTGTGCCTCTGTTATAATTACACGTTTCAGGCTTTTAAAAATACTTAACTGATCAAGATAAAGTTGATCAATTTGGAGTTTGCAACCCAATCCTGAAAATACACGACTGAGAACATCGGGAACATTGACATAACTCGAATCAACGAAATAGATGGCCTGCCGTTCTGGCACATAGTGCACACGGTCCATACACAGGTTAAAGAAAATATTAACTTCGCCCTCAGAGGCTGTCGCACTGACTTTTCGGTGACGCTTACAGAGAGTTTTCGCACAGTTGGAATCGACCGGACCAATCATAGTATTTCAAACCATTAAAATAAAAAAGGCTCAAATAACGCTTCTGAAACCCTTACAAATACTACGCTTGTGCATAGGGATATTTCAATAAAAATAGAGCAGCTGATATTAACGGCATCTTTTTTTAATCGTATCTACCCCTGATCAACTGGTGATTCAGGATAGGTCTTAGTATCATGTATAGTGCATTCCATCCATAGCCTATAAAGAGCATGTGAAATGAATAATCTTATTATTAAACGTGGTTTAACCCTTCTTGCAGCTATTTCGTTGATAGCGTTATCCGCAACAACGGTCGTGTTGGCAGCAAACAAGCATGTGGCAATCAGTCAGATTGTGGAGCATCCAGCACTTGATGCGGCTCGTCAGGGTATAGAGGATGAACTGGCAGAGAACGGCTATGTTGTGGGCAAGAATCTTAAATGGAGTTACGAAAGCGCCCAAGGTAGCCCATCAACTGCTGCACAGATCGCTAAAAAATTCGCTGGTGACAAACCCGATCTGGTTATCGGCATTTCAACACCCTCTGCACAGACATTGGCGGCTTCCGCTCGTGGTATCCCTCTTATATTCAGCGCGGTCACTGATCCCTTAGCGGCGAAGCTTGTTGATAATCTTGAAAAACCAGGCGGCATGATTACCGGGACCAGTGATGCATTACCCATTGAGAAGCATCTTGACCTGATCCAGGAGCTGGTGCCTAACCTTAAGAAACTGGGTGTAATGTTTAACCCAGGAGAAGCCAATTCCGTAAGCAGTGTCAATCAACTGAAAAGTGCCGCGGAAAAACGGGGTTGGGAAATTGTTGAAGGCGGCGCTGCAAAATCATCTGAGGTATTAGCCGCTGCCCGTTCACTAGTCGGAAAAGTGGATGCGATCTATGTGCCTACTGATAACACGGTGGTTTCTGCTTTTGAAAGTGTGGTGCGCGTGGGTCAACAAGCCAAGCTCCCCGTTATTGCAGGCGACACCTCATCGGTTGCCCGGGGCGCGGCGGCCGCAGTCGGCTTTAATTATTACGACGTTGGTCGGCAAACAGGTCGTATGGCAGCATTGGTGTTGAATGGTGAAAAGCCTGGCAACATTCCCGTAGAAACCGTGCAGAAGACGGAGCTGTACCTCAATGTTGGCTCCGCCAAAAAGATGGGTATTAGTTTTACCGACAACCTCCTTTCTCGTGCAGCGAAAGTTGTAGAATAAATTCCTTGTGCCATCACCGCACGGGGACCATTGCGTTTTCCGTGCGGCAACTTAAATTAATCCTATGAATCAAATTGCCTTTCTAGGCGCCATCGAGAGTGGACTGGTCTTCGGATTGGTTGCCTTTGGCGTCTTTCTTTCATTCCGCATCCTACAGTTCCCTGATCTGACTGTTGACGGTAGTTTCCCCCTGGGAGCGGCTGTAAGCGCCACCCTTATCGTAAATGGAAATGATCCCTGGCTTGCAACACTGGTGGCAGCGATCGCGGGAGCGGGGGCAGGGTTGATCACGGCTTGGTTGAATGTCCGGCTAAAAATTCTACATCTGCTTGCTTCGATCCTGACCATGATCGCCCTTTACTCGATCAATCTGCGCATCATGGGCCGGCCAAATGTGGCGCTCCTGGGTGAAGAGACACTGCTAACGCCTTTTGAAAGCGGCTCCCTCCCCTACTACATTACAACGCCTTTGGTCTTTTCAGTGATCGTTTTGATCATCTTGGTTCTTTTGGTCAAGTTTCTCTATTCAGAGATTGGACTCGCCATGCGTGCAACCGGAGCAAATCCAAGAATGGCCCGGGCACACGGTATCAATACCGGACGGATGATTTTACTTGGGATGGCAATCTCCAACGCCTTGGTTGCGATTGCAGGCGCACTGTTTGCTCAGAGTCAGGGGAGTGCCGATGTGACAATGGGTGTGGGCGTGATTGTTATAGGACTCGCGTCTGTGATAGGTGGTGAAGCCGTCATGTCTACCCGCACGATGTTACTGGCGATTATCGCCTGTTTGGTCGGCGCTATTCTTTATCGCTTAGCCATTGCCACAGCACTCAATTTGGATATGCTTGGACTCAAGTCACAGGATCTCAATTTAGTCACTGCCGTTTTGGTTACTGCGGCCATTGTATTCCCTGGCATGAAACGATCACTGAGTGGTGTGTTTACACGGGGTGATAGCTGATGATCTCACTGCGTAATATCATTGTCACTTTTGGTAAAGGGACACCTCTTGAAACGCTGGCATTAAGATCTATTGATCTGGATATAGACCGGGGTGAATTTGTCACAGTTATTGGTAGCAATGGAGCAGGAAAATCTACGCTGCTTAACATCCTATCGGGTGAAGCACTCGCGGATAGCGGCACGCTTTTAATCGATAATGAAGATTTAACCCGACGTTTAACTCACGCCAGGGCTGGACTCGTTGCCCGTGTATTTCAAGACCCGTTGGCTGGGACCTGCGAACAATTGACTATCGAAGAGAATTTGGCACTGGCTTGTGGACGTGGACGGAATCGCGGATTGACTAAAGCACTAAACACTAACCTGCGGAATCGCTTTAAGCAACAATTGGAACGGCTTGGGCTTGGTCTTGAAAACAGACTGAGTGATCAGATGGGCCTGCTCTCTGGCGGACAAAGACAGGCCGTTAGTCTGCTTATGGCTACACTGCAACCTGCCAAAATTCTTCTACTGGATGAACACACTGCGGCACTGGATCCAAAGACTGCGGCCTTTGTTTTGGAATTAAGCCGAGAAATCATTCAAGAGCAAAGTCTCACCACACTGATGGTAACGCACAGCATGCGTCAAGCGCTGGATGTTGGTACTCGTACTATCATGATGCATCAGGGCCGTATTGTGTTCGATGTCAGTGGACAACAGCGCGAAGGTCTGGATGTGCCAGACTTACTGGCACTTTTTGAAAAACGGCAGGGCGAATCTTTGACTGACGACAGTTTATTACTTTCGACCTGATCGCTGTCATTTTCACGCGTTTTTTAGGCATCGCAGCAGACACAGCCTTGAGTATTCAACGCATATCCTGCTTATCAAGATACGGATAACACCATCACTCCCGTAGGTGAGAGTGATGGTGTTTTAGTGGCCGCTCTATCTTACTGGTGGTGCCGGAAGTGGTGCCTGCAGATAGGGATATCTTACCGCAGGTCCATAAACGGGCGGGCGAACAGGATAAGGCCCATAATAGGGTCTTGGATTAAATTGCAAGGGGTAAGCCGGAGCACGGTAGCGATAAAAATCGTATTGCGTCGGCGCACTCCTCCGACCTTGTTGGGCTTGGCTTAAGCTGTTCGGTATTCGGGGCTGTGCGTTAGGTGCGGGGTAACCCAACCGATTTTGATTTGGGTTTGGCCGCGTTTGGTAACCTGGCATCATGCGCACCATGTTACGTGGCATTGATGAAAACGGCATTGCCTGAGACGGTGCCTTACTGGCCTCTTCCACCGGCGGCGCCTCTGTAGGGACAGTTTCAGTCAAAGTCGACACACCACTTTCAGCTACAGCAGTATCAGTGGCTATGGGATTTGTCTGTTCTGCCTTGTTCATTCCTTGATCAGTTGCTGCATTGGCGGGCAACTCACTAATTGCTGGAGTGCTTTCAGCAGCAACGGGAACAGCGGGTTGTGCTGAGTCGATGGCTGTGGGTGATACCACAGCGGCCGCTTGATGGGTACTCGCTGCCTCGTTGGGCGTCTCAGAAACGACCTGGGCATCTTGTTCTTTTGCATTCGCAGGCTCAGAAGAATCTGAACCCATCATCATGGCCGTAAGCTTGTCCATGAGTCTTTTAGGTTGTTCAAAACTCAACCCCTCTTTTGGAGCTTCATTGACAGGCTGCTGGGGTGTTGCTTCGCCAACTTGGGTCTGAGAGCTGGTGTTATCCTGTGGTTTCTCTGTAGCCACTGCTGTTGTTTGTTCTGCCATAACAGCCGGGGATTCGTCCTCTGTGCCACTGACCTTGTCAGTCGTACGGTCTTGTGGTTCAGGTTTTCCCATTTCTGATACAGCGGCTATAGGGGATGTCGGCATTACCGGCTTCTCTTCAACCATATCAGTAGATTTATCGTCGGGTGTGATGGGCTGTTTTTCAGCGTCAGTGGCATCGGCAGTCACAGCTTTCGTTTGGCTTATGGTTGCCATTTCAGGCTGCACGCTGTCACCATTATTGGCCACATTACGGATGTACAGCAGTCCGGCCACGATCACAATCGTCCAGATAAATGATTTTTGCCAAAAGCCAAGGCCCTTCCCCCCCTTTTTTGTGGGTGGAGGTGTCGGCGTTTCAGTTGAATCAGAAGGCATAAGTCCCATCTCCTCTAATCGTTTCTGAACATTTTCATTCCGTTTAGGCGCGTGTTCTGTAATGACTTGTGCATCTTCTGCCGCCGCAACAGGGGTTGCCTCAACAGCATCAGACGCTGAATCACGAACATGATCGTCCGTATTAATGATAGCTTCTGAAACTTGCATTGAATCAGAAGAAATATCCTGGTTGATCTCTTCTGCAACCACCGTTGCTGAGGTGGTCGCCTCTGTAGAGGCCGCCATTACTGTTTCCGCAGGCACTACTGTCCGTTTTGGCGTGATTGACCGTTTTCTGACCGCTTTTTTCTTTGGAGCAACCTTTTTCTTTGCAACAACTTTTTTCTTAACAGCTGTACCTGTTGTGGGAACCCGCTTTCTGACCGCCTTTTTCTTGACTGGAGCAGACTCGGTAATCTCTTCTGCTTCTTTTGGCGCCTCGTTTAGATCATCCTCAGCCATTGTGCTACTCCTGATTCATTACATTAAAGCCATTCCTAGCAGGCTACCGCTGGAAAACGGAAGCGTCTATGTTCTGGATCAATCCTAACAGTAACAACATCAGGCACAGCTATACGATCTGTTTATGCGTCCATAGAATGCGCATAGCATCTACCCATCCTTGTCGCTGCTGGAGACCAATGCGGCGATCAGGCATACAACACGCGACATGCCAATTCCAATATGTTTCTCTATCTCCATCATGGTGATTGGACCGTCACCTCTACCCGCAGCCCAATTGGCCACTACTGCACAACAGGCATAATCCAGGTCAAGCTCCCTGGCAAGTGCTGTTTCCGGCATACCTGTCATACCCACGAGACTACAGCCTTCTCTTTCCAACCTATTAATCTCCATTGCCGTTTCAAGGCGAGGTCCCTGGGTTGCACCATAGACCCCATGAGAGACAATCGTTACGTTTGAAGATTCTGCTGCAGCCAGTAACCTTTGACGCAATGATTCACTGTAGGGTTCTGTAAAATCGATATGTGTAACATGGCTCAGATCATTCTCGAAATAGGTATGGTCACGCCCATAGGTGTAGTCGATGATCTGATTGGGAATAGCAATAACACCCGGCGCCATTTCTGGTCCAATACCCCCGACCGCAGCAACACCAACGATGCGTTTCACACCTATATGTTTCAGTGCCCAAATATTAGCCCGATAGTTGACCTTGTGAGGTGGAATGGTATGTGCGGTACCATGTCGAGGCAGAAATACGACCTTTTTTCCACCAAACATACCGTGAGTCAAGGGCGCAGAAGGTTCACCATAGGGTGTATGAACAACCTCCCTACGTACAATCTCCAACGCTTCCAGCTTGGTGAATCCTGAGCCACCTATTATTGCGAGTGTGGGCACGAATTAATACCTCATGATCTTGTGTACATTCAGTGAATCGTTGTTTTCATGCACGATTTATAGGTCAAGATTGAGTGATGGACTCTCTTCATACAGAGCAATAAGCTCAACCGACTCTCGCCATCGAGGGTCCATGTGCAGCACTTCACGGTGTTGTGCTTTTCTGCCATGCATCCTAATAAGCCGCATCTGGGCTGCAGGATTATTATAGTCCCCCAAGGCCTCTAAGACTTCCGACGCCCCTGCAGAATTATTGCACACCAGCACCATGTCACAACCCGCGTTCAACGCAGCGTGCGCCCGCTGTGCATAGCCCCCCGCCTCTTCTGCCGCCGCCATCGTCAGATCATCACTGAAAATGACACCCTGGAAATTGAGCTGTTTTCTGAGTACATCCTGCAACCAATATTTTGAAAAGCCCGCCAACTTGGGATCAATATGGTCATAGATAACATGCGCGGGCATGATCGCTTCCATCCCATAATCAATCATGCGCTGAAAAGGCAAAAGATCTTCCATCATGATATCGCCTAAACGTCTATGATCTATAGGGAGTTCACAATGTGAATCCCCCGAGACCCATCCATGCCCGGGGAAATGCTTACCCACAGCGGCCATACCCGCCTCATGCACACCCATCATCCATGCATGTGCCAGCTCGGCGACGACCAAGGGTTTTCGATCAAAGGCACGGTCACCAATTACGCTACTTTTACCAAAACCCAGATCCAACACCGGGGCAAAACTGAAATCGACGCCTACTGAGCGCAGCTCTGCGGCCATTAACCAGCCTATCTTTTGCGCGATAGACTTGGCCTTTTTACTGTTCTGCTTATTCAACTCACCAAACCAAGCGGCTGGTGGCAAACGGCTGAATCCTTCTCTGAACCTTTGAACGCGCCCACCCTCCTGATCAACTGCGATGAGTAGTGGTGGTTCACGCAATCCATGAATTTCACTGACGAGCGTCTTGATCTGTTGGGGCGACTGGAAGTTCCTACTGAAGAGTATCACTCCTCCCGCGACAGGATGCAGCAACATCTCCCGCTCGAGTTGGGTAAGTTCGAATCCGGCTATATCCAGCATGAGTGGGCCATGGCTCATGGCTTTTTATCCTTGGTCATTGTCATAATCAATCAGGTATAATGCTTCGTTTTATTTAATCGAGCATTACAGATTAAACCCTTACGGAAGTAAAGATGCGTCTCCCCTCTCTGCGAGTGATTCTATTGTTCCTGATCCTGCCACTTTCACTCTCAGCAGAAGAGGGGAAAGTGGAAGAGGCTGAAGTGCAGCCCGAAGTAGCCGTGTATCACGAGCTTTCGCCCTCTTTCGTTGTGAATTTGCAAGGTAAAGCACGTTATATGCGGTGTGATATCCAGCTCATGACCCGCGATGAGGATCAGCTGGCGAATATCGCGCTGCATGCACCTGCATTACGGCATGAGCTGTTGCTTCTGTTGAGTGATCAGAAAGGGCAAGATATCAAGGACTCAAAAGGCAAGGAAAAGCTAAGGAAGGTCGCACTACAGGCGGTGCAGAACGTGATGAAACAGATGACAAATGATGAATCGGTCGTGGATCTGTTCTTTACGAGTTACTTTGTTGAGTAACCGTCTGCCATTCTGGAAGATTCAGAATGTCTCGCGTATATCCACCAGCGTACCCACTGGAACCTGATTAAAGAGCGTAAGAATATCGCTGTTTCTCATCCGGATGCAGCCATGGGATGCCGCCGCACCCATGGGCTCATGGTCAGGCGTACCATGGATATAGATAAAGCGCCGCAAGCTATCAACCGACCCACCACGATTATTGCCTGATTCCAATCCAGTCAACCAGAGTATTCGGGTCAGTATCCAATCCCGTTGAGGATTGGCATTTGCCAACTCCGGTGTATAAATTTCACCCGTATAACGCCGACCAATAAACACGGCATTTTCTGGTAATCCTGCCCCAATTTTAAGTCTAATTCGGTGCAATCCACGTGGCGTGCAGCCACTCCCCTGTTGCTCACCCGGTCCATTCAGTGCCGTTGATATCGCGTAGGTAGTCGTTATTTCCCCTCCAGCAACCACCCTCAGCTGCTGAAGACTGAGATCAATCTGAAGGGACTGTTTTCTGGTATCTACCACGTTGAATAAGGCTTCTTCACCAAACTTGAATTATAGTAGCGGGGATCACTCGAGACCTCTTCGCCAGCCCATTCTGGGTACTCGAAAGCCTCATCTTCACTGTCCAATTCAATCTCTGCCATGACCAAGCCGCTGTTATCGCCGTAGAAAACATCCAAATCCCAGATGTGGTCACCACAACGAACCTTAAAACGGGTCTTATCGATAAAGGGCTGTTCTGCTATATCTTCGAGAATATTTTCTGCATCAGACAGGGGAATTTCATATTCATATTCTGCGCGGGTAATCCCGATGGTTGCGCTTTTTATATTCAGATGAGCCTTACCCTTAGCTATCCTTACACGTACGGTAACATTCGGTTGATTGACAATATAGCCCTGTTTCAGAACTGACTCTGAGACAACTGACTTCTTCCATTTATCATTTATAACCAAATATTTACGCTCTATTTCTACAGCCATTTCTATTTCCTTTTTTCAAACAGGGCGATAGATTCAACATGGGCTGTATGAGGGAACATATCCATCACGCCGGCGGATACCAGCTCATAGCCATACCGATGGACTAATTCACCGGCATCTCTCGCAAGCGTACCCGGATAACAGGAGACATAGACAAGGCGCTTAGCCCCTAATTTGGGCAGATGCTCTAACACTTCGGCAGCACCAGAGCGCGGCGGATCTAATAGGACCTTATCGAACTGTTCCCGAAGCCAAGGCTCCTTTTGTATCGATTCATACAGGTTAGCCGTAAAAAAACGGGTATTGGTGACGCCATTGCGCTGAGCATTCTCCCTCGCCCTCGCCACAAGGCCTGAGTCACCTTCAACGCCCACCACTTCAGCCGCCGTTCTGGCCATTGGCAGGGTAAAATTACCTAGACCGCAGAATAGATCAAGTACACGATCTTCAGGTGAAAGTGCAAGTAACGCCAATGCCCGATCAAGCATTAATTGATTCAGTTCGCTGTTTACCTGGGTGAAATCATTCGGCAAAAAATGGATGGATAGGTCGTACCTGGGCAGTGCGTAAATCAGTTCTACCGGCTCACCGTTTAGCGGCGTAACCGTTTCTGGTCCACCCGTTTGAGTGTAGATGGCAATATCGTGATCTTGCCCAAATTGAAGTAATTTTTTACAGTCTTCATTGGTAATTTCTGAAAGTAAGCGAAAAATCAGTATGCACTGATCATCACCCATGGCCATCTCTATCTGGGGTACACGTTCCTTGATGCTGAGCGATTCAATAAGCTCGCTCAGCGGGCCTATAAGTTGCCCAACCTTGGGATGCAGAACCTCACACCGAGTTAAATCAGCGACATAGGGCGTTCCACGCTCACGAAAACCGACCAGGACCTTCTCCTTCTTCAAGACATACTTCGCACCGAGTCTTGCCTTTCGACGGTATCCTAGGGTCGATCCACTGGTAAGCGGCGACAAAATCGATCCCGGCGTTACCTTGCCAATGCGCTGAAATGCATCCAGAAGTGCCTGTTGTTTCGCCTCTATTTGCGCCTCACTGGAAAGATGCTGCAGTGAGCAGCCCCCACAAAGCCCGAAATGCTGGCATGGCGGTTCTACCCGAACCGATGATCGATCGATTATCTCTACAGCTTCGCCCTCATCAAATTTCTTTTGCACTCTGGTGTAGCGAAAACTGACTGTCTCACCGGGCAGGGCACCATGAATAAATACCGCCTTTCCGTCGATATGAGCAACGCCGCGACCATCATGGCTCAAGGCATCAATTGTCACCGTTACAGGATCTTGTGGCAGCTTACGCCGTCTTGAACGTCCCATTAAACTCGTGTTCCTCGCTGCAATTGAACAGCTCTTAAAAAAATGAACGGCAGCTTTTTAGCTGCCGTTGTGATTTACCGGTAAAAATTGCTTTATTTCTTCACCCAGGCCCCTTTGGCATTTTGATACCACCAGCCTCCCGCGGCTTTATCAACCCAGGTACGGGCAAAGGTTGAACGGATTTCAGGCTCCCATTCCGGGTGACCATTGGCCTCAGCAATCGCTTTATAGAGTGCACTGCGATCACTGTTTTCGGCGCTGATAAGACTTTGGACCTTATTCCGATCTTTCAGTGAGATAGCACCGGCATCATGAATTGCAATCATCGCATCCCGCGTGAATCCTACTGCCCCACTGTCATAGTGCGGTGTCAGCGCACTATTACGGCTTTTCATGCTTGCCTGTAATTTACGAACAGCGGGCGAACTTGCATTAAAGTCAGGTTGAGCCGCTTCTGCAGGTGGTACCAGAAAGTCCAGTGTTTGATTGGCTAGAAACTGAAACAGTGGTTGCTCAAGGGCTGCCCCTTTCTTCTCTTTGTTTTGCTCGCTCTCTGATTGAGGCTTGCCGAGTATATCGTCAACAATCCTCTCTGCAGCCTCTTCCGCCTGTGCAGCAGGAAAGTAGATATTGATCGTGACGCAAGCAGCCAGCAGTAACAACAGTGAAAACAGCCCGCTTATTCTCATTAATTTCATAAAGTTAACTCCTAGTACCTTTATTTTAGATTATTCTATAACGGGTGCTCCACCCGCTGAGATCTGTTTCAGTTTACTCACTAACACCGACCAATCGGTTCGTCGATTAAAACCCATGATATCTATTCGAGGTATCCCACCACCTTTAACCAGATAGTATCCTTTTTCAGAGGATTCGATACCCCCCATAGTGCAAACCCCATTCTCAAGTCGGCAACTGATACCGAGGCGATCATAGCCGAACTCCTCAAAAAACCTCAAAAAGCTTCTTGATATGGCCCCGGAAACACCCGCTCCACCCAGATTTGAGATATTGTCTACGGCTTTTTGGTTTATCCGGTGACGACTTTCATCATCGTCTGGTGTTTGAAACCTGGCATCAAATGAGACGGGCGCCCAATCTTCCAGACGTAAATCATCCACCTGCCCTGCCAATTTGCCGGTAATCTTACCAAATGCGAAGGTGCGAGTCAGAGTTTCCAAATCAATATTCTTCATCTCCAGATTTGCAGTCAAGGCCGGCAACGCACCGAAAAGATCTTCCAGTTTTAATTGCTTAATCAGAATGTCGCCATCAAAAACCTTGACCAACGCCAAGCCTTCTACAGAAATCACGCCGTTTTCATAGGCAATGCCCGGAATCATTCCAGAAAGTTGACCCGAAAGCACTGGCCAACCTATGGCCGTACTAATCGCCTCCATTGTAATTGGCGTCAGATAACCCTGAAATCTAATCTTTGGACCTTTCGCTCCCTGTGTCAGTTCAAACTGTTCGGCCTGTAATTTTCCATCCAGAATCGGAATGGCCGCCGATTTAACCAGCGCGAGGCGATTACCGGTAATATTCAGCGGGAGAGCCCCAGGACCCAGGGTAATGCCCCCAAAAAAGTGCCCCCCCTGCCAACTGATCCGGCTGTCTTCGGCATTCTGATCGGCCCAATTCAACTGACCATTCAGATCATAGATCGCAAATTGCCCGGTTCCTTTGTCCTGTGAATATAAACCTTGTTCCAGATAGAGATGATTGATTCCCAGTGAGATATCAGTCGTGTTATTTAAGTATTTGAACGCAATCGCCAATTCCCCTGCTAGTTCAATATTTTCAAGTAAAGGATTAGCGATAACCGGCAGAAGGTAGCGGGTGAAAAGGGGTGATATCCGTAGCGGGGGTGACATGATCTCGGCAGATTGGATCTGCAGGCTATCGGCAAGATCTAATACGGCCTTGCCATTAAGCGACAAGAAATCACCCTGACTGAAGTTCACCGAAGAGAGGGCCAGTGAATTGGCCTTTGGTTGGTAATCAAAACCCATTGAGAGTTCGATAGCCTGCTTGGACACGGGAAGATAAAAGAAGGGCGTAAGCATTTCGCCTTTGTTGACTGCAAGGCGCTGCGTCCCCGACCAATTTCCAGCTTTAAGCCGAGCATCGCCAAGCCATTCTCCATTTAATCCTTCCCCCAGATAGTCTGCCGTTTTATCAGCAAAACTGAGATCTTTGAATTTTAGATGCCATCCCGCAGCAGATAACTGACCAAGTGTGCCTTGCGCCTCGCCGGATAGATCTACTTTTGCCTGGAAAGAATAGCCTTGTAACAGGTTTGTTAAGGCGGGTGAGCGTGAGCTGAGCTTCGCGAGGTCGATTCCCCTGCCTGCAGCAGTAAGCCGCCATCTATTCATATTGGAACTTAATTTTCCACTGAATACACCGTCAAATAACTTAATACTATCTGCTTTAATATCATATAGTTGCTTATCTATATTAATGTTAAATGATAGATTAATATCGTGGAGTTTTATGCCCGAAACTGTCAGACCAGCAGCGCCCTTTTTACACTGAATCTGGTTACCAGCCATTGCACCCTGCCTACAGTGAAACTGAACCCCTTGTGCTGGACTCGGTAGGGCTGGATGCGCAATTTCCTCTACAGAAATGAGATATTCATCAGAGGGAGTATCGAGTTTAAGCTGAAGTGATAGTCCTCGAACATGCCAGTCAGGACCATTGATATCTTCAAGCTTCAAAGACAGGTAATCCGACGCCTGCAGAGGGCTTGCAAATAAATACAGCAGTCCTAGGCAAGCCACCCGAAAGACCATTATTAACTCACTCTGCTGGGAAAACACCCGTAGATAGATACCTGTCGCCTCGGTCACAGATGATGGCCACGATAGTGGCCTGTGAGACTTGCTGTGATAGCTTGAGCGCTGCCGCCACCGCTCCCCCCGAAGAGATTCCCGCAAAGATCCCTTCCCTTGCTGCGAGATCACGCGTTGTCTGCTCTGCCTCTTCCTGCGTGACATCGAGTGTCAGATCCACCCTATGCCGGTCAAATATTTTCGGGATATAGGCTTCGGGCCAGCGTCGAATACCTGGAATACTGGCCCCTTCTGCGGGTTGTACACCGACGATCTGCACATTGGGATTTTGCTGTTTGAGGTACTGTGAAACGCCCATGATGGTACCTGTGGTCCCCATGGCGCTGACGAAATGGGTTATTTCGCCACCGGTATCCTGCCAAATCTCAGGGCCTGTCGTTTCGATATGTGCCAACGGATTATCACTGTTGGAAAACTGATCCAGCACACGACCGTCCCCTTTCCGCGCCATTGATTCAGCAAGATCCCGAGCGCCCTCCATGCCCTCTTTCTCTGAAACCAGTATGAGCTTGGCACCATAAGCACGCATGGAGGCCCTGCGTTCAATACTAAGGTTATCGGGCATGATAAGAATCATTGGATAACCCTTGATGGCCGCAGCCATAGCCAGGGCGATCCCCGTATTGCCACTGGTTGCTTCAATAAGCGTATCACCCGGCTTGATATCACCACGTCGCTCTGCATGCTCAATCATGCTCAAAGCAGGACGATCCTTAACAGAACCTGCGGGATTATTGCCTTCCAACTTAACCAGCAATGTATTCGATGTATTGCCGGGTAGACGCTGCAGTCGTACCAAGGGTGTATGGCCAACAAATTGCTCAATAGTAGGGTATATCATGGGACGAGGTTACAGTAAGATCCTATGAAAAATGCTCATTCTATAGTATAGAACGAGTAGTAATGAAAAATTACGCCAATGGCGGAGATTTCGCTCAAGTCTACCAATAACAAACAGAGAACAAAACAAAAGCATCATGAGGCATAACAAAACAGTACAAAGACGCTCCAAATGGTTTTGGGGTGTTGGAATAGGCGCGCTTAGTGCCTTTTCCACTCATGCAGAGGACGCGAACATTTTTCTCGATGAGGCGCTGTTTTTCAGTGATATTCCCGTGGTTCTTTCAGCAACCCGACTAAAGCAACCTTTGCCTGATGTACCCTCAGCTGTGACCGTGATTGACCGGGCCATGATTGAGGCCTCCGGCGCGATCGAACTGGTCGATTTATTGAGGCTAGTGCCAGGATTCCAGGTCGGTTTTTACACGGGCTCAAAATTCACTGTCTCATCCCACGGCAATGTAGATCGCTTTGCCAGGGACATGCAGGTGCTGATCGATGGTCGATCAATCTATGATCCCGCTTTCGGTGGTGTGACCTGGAGTGACCAGGAGTTGGATATTGATGATATCCAGAGGATAGAGGTGATCCGAGGGCCAAACGCCAGTACGCATGGCTCTAACTCTTTTTCAGGTGTTATCAATATCATCACACAACACCCTGCAGAACAAAACGGACTGCGTGTAAAAACTGTTGTGGGAGATGGAGGCAGACGACAGATCTATAATCGTTTTGCAGGAAGTGAAGGTAACCTCGCATACCGGATCGCCCTCAAATACGATGAAAATGATGGATTTGATAACCGGCATGACAGTTCCGATACGCGCTGGATTGGCTTCAGGGGCGACTATCAGATCAATAGCCAGGATGCATTGTTGTTTGAATTAGGTGCTAACAAAGGCACCCGAGAAGATGGATTCCCCTCAGATCCTGAACAGCCTTTTAGAGCTACGGAAGACAGCCACTCTTTTCAGCAACTGCGATGGACCCGCAGTCTATCTCCAGGCAGTGATTTCTATCTTCAGTTCTCCCATAACTACCAGGAAATTGATGACAGCTTTTCCGATGCGGTTACCTTTCCATGGAATGTCTCACTTGGTTATGGCTTTCAATCACAACGCTATGACCTGGAGCTTCAACATACCCTTGATCTCAATCCGACACAGCGGATGGTCTGGGGTTTGGGAGCCAGACGTGATGAAGCAAAAGGGATCTGGACCTTTAAAAGAAGTGACTGGATGACAAGAGATCAGTATCGGGCTTTTGGCAACTTCGAGTGGAGACTTTCTAATAGCCTGCTTCTCAATGTAGGCGGAATGTACGAAAAATTTGATCAGAAAGATGGGTTCTTCTCACCCAAATTGGCGTTTAACTTGAAGCTTGATGAGATGAATACGCTTCGTCTAAGTGGCACCCGCGCGTATAGAATGCCTACATTCTGGGAAGATTTCTCCGATCAGTCAGTGGTTTTGACCGGTTCAATGACACCCATACTACAAACCTACAAAACCACAACCAATCTTCGACCAGAGTATATCGAATCCTTTGAACTAGGCTATCTCGGTAATTTTCAAGATATGGGTCTGACGCTCGACATGAAACTCTTCCATGAAGAGATCAAGGACATGATTGCGGAAGTAAAGGATCTGAATGCGCCGCAACAGCCTTTTGCGTACATAAACAGCGGCAGCCTGAATATCAATGGGTTTGAAATAGGCATCAAATGGGATCCTTCACCCCGCAGCATGCTGCATATTGGCTACAGCCTAACACATGCCTATGGCAACCAGATCAAGAAGTATCCTCCAACTAGTGCAATCGATTATAGAATTATCGATGTGCGAGTACCCCAATTGACGGCAAGCATCCTTGGTAGCCACCAGTTTGATAACGGCATCAAACTCAGTTCAGCCTATTATTATATGGATGATATCAGTTGGGCAGGAGATGGCGATGATGTGGCACTTAACCGTCGCTGGGACATTAAAATAGCAAAACCTTTTGAATTTGAGCGTACGGAGGGTGAGGTAGCACTGATTTTCCAGAATATAGGGTCGGACAATGATTTTCAGGATTTTCATCAAGAAAATGTCTGGGCTGACCGCGTATTTCTTGAAGCTCGATTGAACTGGCATTAATAGAGGCAATCAAATAACTGGAATGATTGGTTTACAAGGAGGTTTAATGCGAGGTTTCGCATTAATAGCTGCGACAGGTATCTGTAAATGTCCTGTCTCAACATAAGCTACATAAGCAACATACTGCTGCCTAAATTCAAGAAGGCGGGGTGGATTGTTTTCTGCGCCCTGCTCTCTCTATTCTCGGTATTCTTCACACCCTCAATCGTCATCGCAGCATCAAACAACATTGTTATATTGAGTAGTGGAAAGGCGCAGGTATATACGGAGATCACAGAAACACTGAAAGAAATATTTGACCAACTCTGCGTTGACAATAGACCGAACTGTATTAATCACAAGCTCTTTCTGCTGACTTATGATGAAAACGAGCATAGCCTCGTCATACCAGCCAATACAAAATTGGTTATAACGCTTGGCCTAAAAGCCGGTGAAGTAATCAAGAAGATGAATACAGGGTTGCCCACATTGCACGCCCTGATCCCAAAGGCTTCAGCTGACGAAATAACCGCCTCCAGTACAAATAATCAGACAACAATTTATCTTGATCAGCCACCGAGCAGGCAACTACAACTTGCCCGTCTGATCTATAAAGAACCCCATATTGGACTGTTACTCGGACAAAATACGCTAACGTTTGAGAATGATTATCTTCCTGCCGCGGTTAAACAAGAGATCGCCATCTCTTACCGAAAAGTAGCTTCCGAAGAGATGGTAGGGCCCCAGTTAAAGGAGTTGTTGGATGAGAGTAATATCTTATTGGCTCTCCCTGATCCCACTGTTTTCAATCGCCGTACCATATTTAACATACTGCTTTCCAGCTACCATAATAAGGTGCCTGTGATTGGCTTTTCAGCGGCCTACGTTAAAGCCGGCGCCTTAGTTGCTGTCTATTCAACACCCGATGATATCGCAAAGCATATCGCGGACTTTGCCACTCAATACTTAAGCACGGGTGCCACTACACTACCGAATCCAGAGTATCCGAAATATTTCAGTGTTCTGGTAAATCGGAGTGTAGCGCGCTCTCTTAACATTTCACTTCCAGAAGAACAGGAATTGATTCAACTTATGCGCAGTGAATCAAAACAATGATCAGAAGACATCGACACTCCAGAATAAAGACACGCGCCCTTCTGCTGGGAATAGTACCTGCAGCAATCATGGCGTTGTCATTAACACTCTACCTGATCACGGCTCAACTTGATAATCTTGATCTTGCATTTGAGGAACGCGGCAAAGCGATTGCGCATGAAGTGGCTGCCGCCAGTGTATATGGTATTTTCAGTGGGGATAAAGAATCACTGACAGTAAATCTTAGAGCCATTATTAAACGAAGAGACATTATCTCGATTGTTGTCGCCGATACCAATGGAAAAATAATAGTGAGTGTAAACAATCCTGTCATGCAGGGTCAGCACACACAAACACACGACTCATTAGATTCATCATTCTTTTCGTCTTCAGTATTGAGTGGTTTCCAGACAGCAAACATATCAGATTATCCTGAACAACTTGATTCAACATCCGAAGATTTAGCTCCGCTTGTAATCGGCACCGTTAATGTGGAACTGGATCGTTCGCGTCTCTTAACCCAGCAACAAAATTCCATTAGAAACAGTTTATTCATTAGTATCACAGGTCTTATTCTGACAGGTTTCATTGCCCTGTTCCTAAGTCATAAGATCACTCAACCGCTGTCGAAACTGACTCAGTCTGTTATACGGATGAAGCATGGGGATTTCTCGGTCACAGTGCCCGAGCAATCAAAGGGTGAGCTACGCAGCCTTGAAGAAGGCTTCAATGCCATGGCAAAAGAGTTAAAGCATTCACAAGAGATTCTTCAGCATCAAATTGACCGAGCAACGGCTGATCTTACACAGACAATGGAAGCTTTAGAAATACAGAATGTGGAACTTGATCTGGCACGTAAAAGGGCATTGAAGGCGAGCCAGGCTAAATCTGAATTTTTAGCCAATATGAGTCATGAAATCCGTACGCCTATGAATGGGGTAATTGGCTTTTCCAACTTGCTCATGAAAACAAAGTTAACACGAGAACAGCATGAACTTGCTGAAACCATTGAGAAGTCAGCTACAGGTTTGTTAAGTATTATTAATACTATATTGGATTTCTCTAAACTCGAGTATGGTAAATTAGAGCCTGAATATGCACCACTGAATATACATACCTGCTTCGAGGAGCCTATTGCACTTCTTGCACCTGCTGCACATGAACGGCAGGTTGAATTGGTGCTGCTTATCTACTCCGATGTTCCAGAAGAGTTGATAGGTGATGAAACACGTATTCGCCAGATCTTAGTCAATCTCGTTGGCAACGCCATAAAGTTTACCCACAAGGGAGAAATTGTTGTCCGCGTTATGCTGGAAGATGAAAAAGAAGAGAGCTGTCTACTGCAATTCTCCGTAACGGATACCGGAATCGGCATTAATAGCAATACGCAGAAAGATTTATTTACATCTTTCCAACAAGGCAATAGAAACACCAGCAAGACCTATGGTGGAACAGGCCTGGGACTCAGCATCAGCAAAAAGCTCGCCGAATCAATGAAAGGTAGAATCTCACTGGAGAGTGTTGAAGGAAAAGGATCTTGTTTCCGTGTCAGTCTTGAGCTGCAAAAAATCTCCAACGCCTCACCACCCCTTGCTCCAGCGCCTTATCTTTCAAAACAATGTGTCATCATAGATCAGCATGTGATATCACAGCTTTCAATGATGCATCGTCTCGAAAGCTTAGGTATGAATATAGCGGAATCTAACTGGGATCACCTGGATCAACAGTTAATCTCAAAACAGGATCTGGTGATAGTGGGATTCTCCGCATCAGAGATCAAGTCCGGTATCGTCCCGACCCAGCTTTCACTCATCCGAAAGATGGAGCCTAGACATCTTTTGGTATTACTCAGCAGTTCTGACTCTTCACTCATTAATACAATCCACGATCTCGTTCAGGCGCCTTGTATCTCAAAGCCAGTGAGTCAACCGGTCTTATTACGTACACTCGAGTATATTTTTGAAAACGAAGATTTTCCCGATTCCGAATTTACACCTCTACTCAATGACGTCATACCTTCGTTTCATGGTAAGCATTTTATTATTGCTGATGATAATCCGATCAACCTAAAACTCATATCAACAATACTTGCTACATCGGGCGCCAGTATCGTCGAAGCTATCAATGGCGTTGAAGTACTTAAGGCCTATATTGATAAAAGGCCTGACGTTATTATTATTGATATTCACATGCCGGTTATGGATGGGAAAGAGGCTACTCGACGCATTCGAGAAATGGAGGCCTCACAGGGCCATACACCCATAATCGCGCTCTCTGCAGACATCATCCCTGAACATAGAGATGAATTACTCGCAACAGGTGTTGATATCTATTTGACTAAGCCTGTGGATGACAAAAAACTCTGGACTACCATCACTGCGCTCTTGAGTAAAGAAAACAGAACACAACAGCCCAATACCATCTATTTTACCAATAGCCTAGAATCCCCCAAAGAAAAAACTGAACTCCCAATCAGAGATATGGATGATATTCTTCGTATTACAGGAGGGCGAAAAGAACTTGCCATTGATATGTTTTCCAGCTTTATAGCTGATCTTCCAAAACAAATCGAGCTAATGAACAAGCATTGTGAGGATAAAAACTGGAAGGCACTCGGTGAAGTGGCACATCGACTACACGGTGCCTGTGCAGTATGTGGTGTCCCTGCCTTAAGGGCCGCTGTTAGTAACCTTGAACATATTACCGAAAATGAAAATGCATCTGATATTCTTAACGCGCTTCAATCTGTTGAAACGTGCAGTGACCAGCTTCTCATGCTGGAAAGATCTATAGACATATAATACCGCAATCAGGGATCAATGAGCCACAGAGATACAACATGGGTGTAGATCAGGATAAACTTGAAAAGCTCGTTGATCAGATGCCGACTTTTCCGCAAAGTGCTCAACGTGTCATGGAGATCTGTGCTGACATCAATTACTCTACACCTGAACTCGTTTCCGTTATTGAGCGAGACCCAATAATAACCTTAAAAGTTTTAAAACTTGTTAATTCTGCCTACTTTGGACTATCCAAAAAAATTACATCAATAAAGCATTCCGTTGTTTATGTCGGTAGTAACACCATAAAAAATATTGCCATTGCCATTACAACCATTGGGATCCTACCGAAAGTAGCCCAGGCAGGAATCAGCCGGACAGACTTTCTGACACACAGTTTAACTACAGCTGTACTTGCTAAGCTTATTGGCCGCTCGAAAGGTGTCGCCGAAAATGAGTTGATTAATTTCTATATCGCCGGTTTATTGCACGATATCGGTGTAATCCTGACTGCTCAATTAGTCAAGGAAGAGTATAAGCAAGCGATTGATCTCGCCCGATCAGAGAATATTCCCTTGCATATTGCCGAGCAGACCAAGCTTGATTTCAATCACGCAGACGCCAGTGCCTTGCTCGTTGAAAAATGGCAATTCCCACCAGCGTTAGTAGACTGTATCCGCAATCATCATCGGATGGATCAGTTAGAAAACCCTACCTACATGGAAAATTCAGTATTCATCGCAAATCAGTTGAGTAAAATGATGCAAGATGATGCTGCGCGAATTTCTGCTGTTGAAATAATCCCTGAAATAACCCAGGATTGGCTGGGAATGCCGGTAGAATTAGTTATAGATACACTTCCTGATTTCGAAGAAGAGATGCAACGAATCAAGGCTTTCATGGCACTATGAATATTGAGGAACCGGCATGCAGATAACTTTCTATGGTGTACGTGGCTCAATACCTTCGCCTGGGCCTGACACTGTACGATATGGCGGTAATACGACATGCATTGATGTCATAACAGACAATGGCGATAGGATAATATTGGATGGTGGCACAGGCATAAGACAGCTCGGCCTGGATATGATGAACTCGCTACCACTGCAATGCTCAATCTTCATTACACATACCCACTGGGATCATATTCAGGGACTGCCTTTCTTTACCCCCCTGTTTGTACCCGGTAATAAAGTTGATTTTTATGGAGCGTTTGATCCCGTGTATATGAAGGATTTACGCACCATACTTGCACAGCAGATGGAATATTGTTATTTCCCAATTCGTGAAAATGAATTAAAAGCGACCCTCAGTTATACCTCTCTCAAGGAAGGAGATACAATACAAGTCGGTTCAGCCACTGTCACCTCTATTTTATTGAATCATCCCGTACTCAACTTTGGCTATCTGATTGAAGCCGACGGGAAACGCTTCTTCTTTACCGGAGACAATGAGACACCGTTGAATATCTATAAGCCCGAAGATGAGGAGTATGACGAATACCAGGAATTGATCATTCAACGAGAGTCTCATATCATTGATTTTATTCGGGGAGTGAACTGTATTGTTATTGATGCGCAATATACAAAAGAGGAGTATTTTGCGAATAAAGTAGGATGGGGCCACGGCTATTTTGAAAGCAGTATCAATTTTGCCGAAAAAGCCGAGATACCCCTGGTTCATATCACCCATCATGATCCCACTCGTACAGATGACCAACTGGACGCCATTTTTAAACAACTCACGCGTCAAGGCAGCATTCCAACAGGTATGCAAGTAACCCCCGCCACAGAGAAGGTAACTATCCATCTCTAGCTGTCTCCTGCTTCGCAAAGCAGGTGGTGTCATACGCTGATTTCTATGGGGGATCGAAGTCAAGTTTGTTCATGAACACGGGATCGTTAATACGGCTATATCCGTCAAATTTGACTGCGACCCCTCAGCCCTGACTCAGCTTCTAAAGAGCAGGCGTCTTTTAACAAACAGCTCAGAAAACAGCAGTGCTATTAACACAACAAGATAGACGGTATAGACACCTATCATGGTTTGCGGCATGGTGTAGCCGAAGAATTGCCACTGAATCTCATCACAAAATCCAGTGGGCTGAAAAAGCCAGGGAAACCATTCATCCAATTTTGCCCAAGCAGGATAACTGGCCGCAAAATCACAGGTATTGGATGGCGATGGAAACAGTTGAATGCCGGTGTGTTTCAAGGCAAGAAACAACCCCCAACTGGCACTGGCGCCCCATAGCAACATGGCAAACCAACGCAGCAGTATTGACGCCGGATAAAGTGCAGCAATCAGACCCGCAATGACAATACCAAAAACCGCGGTGCGCTCGTAGACACACAGCACACAGGGGTCCAACTTCATCTGGTACTGAAAAAAAAGCGCAGCGAACTCAAGCATTAATGCGGTCGATGCCAGTAGTATCCAAGGTGTCCGTGTTACAGCAATGCGTTTCAGATAATTAAACATGGATGAGTAATAAACTTGTTAAAGTGATTAATACGAATCAAAACACAGTAATTGATTATTTTTCCGATAGGCAGCTATCCTAACATAACAAGGGTTTGAGCGACGGCCTAATCAACCAAAAGTTATACCTTGAGCCAAGGGGATATCATTCCCATAATTTATGGTATTCGTCGTACGGCGCATATAGTTTTTCCAAGCATCGCTACCCGACTCTCGTCCTCCGCCCGTCTCCTTCTCTCCTCCAAATGCCCCACCAATTTCCGCACCTGAAGTACCAATATTCACATTGGCCAATCCGCAATCAGATCCGACAACAGAGAGGAACAGCTCGGCTTCCTGAAGGTCTGTTGTAAATATTGCCGAGGAGAGGCCCTGAGGAACTCCATTGTGAATGCTGATCGCCTGACTGAAGTCCTGATAACGGATGACATAAAGAATCGGGGCAAATGTCTCTCGCTTTATGACAGCCGCTTCTGCATTAATCTCGATTATCGCCGGTGCCACATAAAAGCCACCCTCTTTTCCCTCGATCGTAACCTGCTCTCCTCCACAGATTAACTTTCCACCTGCCTGCTTAGCCTGCTGCATGGCTATCTGCATGAGTTCAAATGCCTGCTCATCAATAAGCGGCCCGACCAGTTTAGTCGCATCCATAGGATCACCTATTGGCAGGTGACTATAGGTTGTCACTAATCGCCCCAATAGATCATCAGTAATAGTGTCATGAACAATAAGGCGTCTGAGCGAGGTGCAGCGCTGACCACAGGTCCCGACAGCAGAAAATACAATAGCCCTAAGTGCTAATTCCTTATCAGCGGAGGGTGTAACGATCATCCCATTATTGCCCCCCAGTTCTAGGAGTGAGCGTCCTAGTCTCGAACCTACGGCCTGTGCAACCTTTTTACCCATAACTACTGAGCCAGTAGCCGATACCAAGGGTATGCGTGTATCGTGCGTAAGTTGAGCCCCAACAACATGATCACCCACAACCACTTGGGAAAGTGCCTGTGGCATTTCTGGAAATTCCTTCAAGGTTTGATCAATAATGCTTTGGCAGGCCAATGCACAAAGTGGCGTCTTCTCTGAAGGCTTCCAAATCACGCTATCACCACAGACAATTGCCAGCATAGCGTTCCATGCCCAGACGGCCATCGGAAAATTGAAGGCACTGATCACTGCAACAGGTCCGAGTGGAAGCCACTGCTCCATCATTCTATGATCAGGTCGTTCGCTCACTATGGTCAAACCGTGTAGTTGGCGCGATAGACCCACGGCAAAATCACAAATATCAATCACCTCTTGAACTTCGCCGAGCGACTCTTGGAGGATTTTTCCACATTCCAGTGTAATAAGTTCAGCGAGCAACTGTTTTTGCTTTCTGAAACGGTTTCCCAGTTCTCGAATAAATTCACCCCGTTTAGGTGCTGGAATGGTGCGAAGTACCAGAAAGGCCTCCCTGGCATGCGCAATAGCCTGCTCAACCTGTACCTCAGATGCCATTTTTAGCTGGCCTATCACTGATCCATCAATCGGGCTGCGAACCGTCAAAGGATCGCCATCACCTTCGTGTCGGTTGTTGCTGCCCATGACTGCGGCCATTGTTATAGCGTTTTTGTCAGTATATATGTCCAGCTGATCAATAAGTTGATTATTCATTGCACCTAATCTCATCAAAAGTCAGGATCGATGTTGTTGCTCTGTTTTGTAGCATTGGGAAAACCGGTTGGCCATAAAGTCATCAAAACAGACTTGCTCTTGTTTGATATAACCCCGCTCGGGCAGTTTCTTCTCAAAATAGAGATCCAATAGGGTGCAGAGACTGGATGCGGTTGTTTTCTGAATGGCACCCCAATGTTCGCCCTCTACATCACCGTGATATACCTTTCTGCTGTCTGTTATCTGCATGAATTTACCATCAATAATACCGGTTGCAGTTACAAGTATCAGTACTACGTCCTGCCGCGTCACTGCCAATGCCTTTTCAAAGATCTGTTTTAGCAATTCCCGCTGCTCACCCAGCTTTAGATCGTTTATGAGGAAGTTCATCAGATATTGATGACCTTTATAGCGGATGGTCTTGTAGGTAAGATCTGAAACATTACCCTGCAGGGTCTCATAGAGCGTCCCCAACCCGCCGGACGTATTAAAGGCCTCATAGGAGACACCATCCAGTGAAAAAGTCTCCAGCCCTTCAAGTGGCGTCAGTTCGACATACTGTCCTGCACGAATGGCGTGACACGGGTTGCAATATTCATTGATTAACCCTTGCGTTGACCAAGTCAGATTATACATAAGGTTGTTGGTTGGAAATTCTGGAAGCGCGCCAACGCGTAGCTTCAAATGATCGAGTTGATCAAATTGTTGCGCCATATGGAAGCCCAAGATACCGATAAACCCGGGGGCCAACCCACATTGCGGAACAAATATCTGTCCAGGCACAGCCTGTCCAGCGATCTGCTTTATACGCTGTGTAGTCGCAATATCTTCGGTCAGATCAAAATAACTGATTCCTGCTTTTGCTGCCGCTTCAGCAATGAGTGGATTCACATCATAACCACAAGCCGAGATAACGGCCTCGCAATCCTTGATGTATAACAGGAGGGCATCTACGTCAGTAACGGTTAATTCTGACTTTGAGATTGTTTTCGCCAAATTTGCCGAATCAAGGACATGCCGACTCTGGTCAGCGATACAAATAGTATAATCGCCGCTGTTATGTAACAGCTTGGCAATAGATGCACCAATTCTACCTGCGCCAATAATGGCTACCCTACGCATCTCGCCTCCAGTCTCTTTGAATGATTTTCCATTCTGAGGATGTGATATTATTGATCCGCTCTAACCTGAAGCTTAGCACTCCTGCATCGTTTAGTTTGTTGGTAATTTTTCATCTGACGATCAACACAATAAATCAAACGGGGTAGGCACTTGGCTCCTCTGACCACGCGATGTTGTAGTGTTACCCATCATAATAGCCATGGCTAATTTCAGCTTAGGGGCATAGGGCGCCCTATGGGCGCCGTCGGCGGGCACGGCCCGCCCTATGGTGAGTTGCCAATGAAGAGTCCACCACATAGTGTAGAAGGAGGTGCAAACTACCCAGGCCGCTTAATCAATCTACACTTTACTATTAGTCAAGATCCTATGAATCCATGTAAAACACTGATGGTGCAAGGCACTACCTCCGATGCAGGAAAAAGTACGCTCGTAGCGGCGCTCTGCAGGGTGCTCTATAGAAGGGGATTTTCTGTTGCCCCATTTAAACCCCAAAACATGGCCCTCAACAGTGCCGTTACCGCAGAAGGCGGGGAGATAGGACGCGCCCAAGCAGTACAAGCCCAGGCCGCCGGTCTTGCACCACATACCGATATGAATCCCGTGTTGTTAAAGCCCAATACCGACACTGGCTGCCAAGTCATTGTTCATGGACAGCCGACACAAAACAACATGGAAGCCTGGGGGTACCACGAATACAAACCAAGAGTTATGCCAGCCATTTTAGAGTCCCACCAGCGACTCTGTGATCAATATGAATATATCCTTGTCGAGGGTGCTGGTAGCCCAGCCGAAATCAATCTGCGTGATAACGATGTGGCAAACATGGGGTTTGCAGAAGCGGCAGACTGTCCTGTGTTACTGGTAGCCGATATAGATAAGGGCGGTGTATTTGCCCATCTTGTTGGCACGCTGGATCTCCTTTCCACAACGGAAAAAAATCGTACCGTTGGATTTGTCATCAATAAATTTCGTGGTGATCTAAGCATCCTAAAACCGGGTTTGGACTGGCTTGAAGCACACACGGGTAAACCTGTCCTGGGGGTATTACCCTATCTGCCAGGTTTACACCTGGAGGCCGAAGACAGCCTCACCAATTCCGATATCAAGCCTACAATTGAAAAACCCTTGCGTGTGGTCATACCCTGGCTGCAGCGTACCAGCAATCATACAGACCTTGACCCGCTCGCACTCCATCCGCAGGTTGAGGTGATTTGGGTTGGACCTAACAAGGCCATCCCCCCTGCCGATCTGATTGTCATTCCCGGCTCGAAAAGCGTCCGATCAGATCTTGCCTATCTACAACAGAGTGGATGGGCAGAGCACATCAAACAACATCTCCGTTATGGAGGAAAGATTCTGGGAATCTGCGGTGGATTTCAGATGCTGGGACAACACATCCATGATCCAAAGGGTATTGAAGGTGCCCCCGGCAGTAGCCAGGGGCTGGGGTTATTGGCGATGGACACCACGCTTGAGCAAGAGAAACAGCTGCGACTCGTCAATGGAACACTCACATTTGATTGCGCCTCTGTGCAGGGTTATGAAATCCACATGGGCATCAGTCGGGGGCCTGCACTAGACCGCCCACTGGTTACCTTGGATGATACAACCATTGATGGAGCGCTGAGTAATGACCGGCAGGTAGCCGGAACCTATCTTCACGGCCTGTTTGAATCACAGCCAGCTTGTAATGCGCTACTCGCTTGGGCCGGGTTGACGAAACCTGATACGCCTGACTATCAGGCATTAAGAGAAGCTGATCTTAACCGGCTGGCCGACGCAGCCGAAGAACATCTGGACATTACCAAGATCCTGGACATTGCCCATGGTCGCCACTCGTGATGATTTTAGAACCGGCTTGTTATGTGACTTACTGTTTATTTTTCAGAAAAGGGTTACACAGTTGGAGCTTTGGGAAATCCAGATGCCCGCCTTTTATTAATATCACATCAATATCTTCTGACGGCAACGGTGGACAAAGATAAAAGCCTTGCCCATAGTGACAACTAAAGGTCTGTAGGTGCCTTAATTGCTGTTCGTTCTCAACACCTTCAGCAATAACCGACAGGTCAAAATCTCTCGCCAATCGAACGAGCGAGCTGACTAATCGTTTACCCTTGCCTCCTGTTTCCATATCCTGAACAAACTCTTTATCAATCTTCATTGAATTGAAACTGTAGTTTTGCAGATAAGTCAACGAACTATAACCTTTGCCAAAATCATCGGCGCTTAACTGCACCCCCAGTTGCTTGAGTTCTGCCATATTCCTCTTTGCCGTCTCTTGATCAGTAATGAGCAGCGTCTCGGTAACCTCAAGATGTAACTTCGCGGGGTTGAAAGCAGCACCCTCAAGCATGTCGCGGATTAAAGGAATTATATTTGAGTGGCTGACCTGACGAGCCGATAAATTGACAGATATGAAAAATTCACTTTCTCCACCATACAGCCTATTCCATTTAACAATCTGCTCACACGCGTTATAGAGCACCCACTGACCAATATGATGAATGATGCCAGAACCCTCTGCGATTCCGATAAAGTCATCTGGGGGTATATTACCCAGCTCGGGGTGTTTCCAGCGGAGCAGTGCCTCAAATCCCTCGATCGTCATGGATTGAAGATTGACGATGGGCTGGTAATATATTTCCAGCTCATTACGGGTTAACACGGTATTCAGATCATGTTCGATCCTTGTGGTCTTTTCAACCCGTGCGTGCATCTCCGGCTCAAAGATATCTACTCGCCCCTTACCCAGTGCTTTCGCCCGGTACATGGCAATGTCCGCATCCCGTAGTATCGCTTCCGAATCGTTATATTTGGCGTGACCGTAGCAAATACCAATGCTGGCATCAATCTGGAGTTGATATCCACCCACATCAAAGGGCACCTTTACGGCATCCAATATGCGATTGGCGATCAGAATCACCTCTTCTGGTTTTGAAAAATCATCAATCAGAAAGGTAAATTCATCCCCTCCCATCCTGGCCACCGTATCTGTTGGCCGAAGAATGGCTCTAAATCGACCAGACATCTCTTTGAGTAATTCATCGCCAATAGAGTGTCCATAACTGTCATTAAGATTTTTAAACCGGTCCAAATCGACGAAGCAGACGGCATAGAGATGCGCTTTATCTCTTTTCTGTTTGGCAAGCGCGACACGCAGGCGATCAATAAAAAGAAATCGATTGGGAAGTTCTGTTAGCGAGTCATAGAGGGCACTGTGTTCGAGTTTTCCGAGCAGACCTATTCGCTCAGACTGTCTATGGGAGGCATACACACCAAAACCGAGTAGACCCACTACGCCAAATAGCCAGACAGCACTGTGTGTTATAACCATAGACTGGATTGTTGCAGCAGAGGCTTCAAGATAGGGCGTCATCGGTATCGAAACACTCACACCACCACGTAAGTCTCCCTCCTTAAAGCCTAGAATAGCATGGCATTTTTCACAACCTTGCGTCATATACATCGGTTTCATATAGCGCATGAACGGTTGGCCATCAATTGTGGCCTGTTCCATTATCTCGATGCGATTTTCCATTTCAAAAATCTCAAGCGCATACCTTTCCCATTCATCCGCTTTATTGATCGGATTCAGAGTTATCTTGCCGGTAATTTTGCCCTTGATACCGTAACTGTCCTCAAATTCAGAAGTCATTTGACGGAGCATATAGGCCGGGTTCATCAGAGTGAGTTGAATGCCTTCAGTGGTAACAATATCTCTATCTTTCAGGTGTGCTAAGTAGGGGTTTGGAGGGGTTCGTTCATCGGGCCTGACGTAGACACCACCGTGCTTGCTGGCCCAATGACGAAACGCCTGATCCTTATTCCAATTGGATCTGGCTTCACTGATGGCCAGTTTCTCAGTCTCGCTTTTCAGATTGCTAATGTTCCAGTTCAGCGAATAGCCAACCAAGACTGTCCAAATAAGGAAACCCATCAGGATCCATCGTCCAATGGGTTCTCTGACGAATGCACTGATCTGTTGGTCAAGTGATTTCACTCTAACATCAAGAGCCAGGTATCAAGCTCATCCTCCCTTGTCCTTTCCCGAGTACCTTCCATGATATATCGATGGTCTCTACTTGAATTTAATAACAGACACCCGAATAGTGAGCACCCAGTATGATGCGGATTGACACTCTGCTTTATTCAGTGATCCTTTCAGCGGATACAATTAAACGCTTCATCTCTTTTACTGCCTCTGACAACCCTGTTATTACTGCCCGGGAAATAATCGAGTGTCCGATATTCAACTCTTTTATCATGGGTATGGCAGCAATGGGCATAATGTTGTGATAATCGATCCCGTGACCGGCATTGATTTGTAGCCCGATATTCGAGCCAAATTCCACCGCCTGCTGAATCTTAATCAATGCGCTTTCACGTTGTTGGCTACTCTTGGCATCGGCATAGTGACCTGTGTGGATCTCTACAGCCGGTACCGCAATATCACAACATGCTTCCAACTGCTTTTCGTCGGCATCAATAAACAGTGATACCTTAATACCGGCCTCTTTAAGTTCCGCACAAAAATCACGCAGATACGCTTTATTACCGACGACATCCAACCCACCTTCAGTGGTCAATTCTTCGCGGCGCTCTGGCACAATACAACAATCGGAAGGCGATACCCGCTTGGCAATCGATAGCATCTCAGGAGTTGCCGCCATTTCCAGATTCATGCGTGTCTGGAGGATATCAATCAGCATATCCACATCCCTATCCTGTATATGCCGTCTATCTTCCCGAAGATGAATGGTAATCAGGTCAGCCCCCGCCTGCTCAGCAATCAAAGCGGCTTGTATAGGTTCCGGATAGCGCGTTCCCCGTTGCTGTCTCAGTGTGGCAATATGGTCAATGTTGACACCAAGTAATTTCTGATTGCTTGTATTCATGTTTTTTATCGAGATAGCCCGTGACGCCATCACCCATTGTAGAAATAACGAAAAAGTTCTCTGCTTTTAAGCGGCTTATCACCAAGGTAGAAGCCTAGTATCGCTCTAAGTAAGTTTCTGGCCTCGCGCAACTGCTCAGGAAGTAACAGATTACGCGATTGTAATAATAGCAGCGTTTGGCCACAGATGGCATTCTCATTCTTAGCCGCACAGGCCCCGAGACCCCTTTCCGGTATAAAGTGATAATATCCTTGAGGATCTACAGGAGTTTGATTGTCCATATCCTGGTCAAGCGCTATGCCATACCCCAACTCATCCAGCAGATCGAGCTCAAAGTAACGCAGTTTGGCCTCATCAATGCCATTTTCAGTTAATTGGCGTATTTGTTCAGTATAGGTGTGGAAAAGTTGTTCGTGCGGATCATTCCGTTGTAACAGACGCATCAATAGTTCATTCATATAAAAGCCACAATAGAGTGACTTCCCTTCTAAATGGCGCATCTTACCATCCGCTTCATATTGCGTAAGGGTCTTCACCTCGCCTTTTCCACTCCAACAGATTTGCAGTGGAACAAAAGGCTGCAACAATGATGATTGTGACTTTCCTCGTCCTTTTACACCCTTCACAATCGCAGGGAAGCGGCCCTGGTTCTCAGTGAAGCACTCGACGAGTAGACTACTGTTGGAATAATTTCTGCTGTGTAACAGAAAGGCCGGTGAAAAAAGGTTCGCGTTGGAATGGCTCAATCACTATAACCCAGCCGAGACAGTGCCCCTTCATCACTGGACCAGCTCTTTTTAACTTTAACCCAAAGCTGAAGAAACACTTTTTTATCGAAGAATTTTTCCATCTCTTTTCTTGCTTGGGTGCCGACAGCCTTTAAGGCTTCTCCCTTTGCACCAATGATGATGTTTTTCTGCCCCTCACGTTCAACCCATATCAAGGCGTGAATGCGGTACAGGTTTCCCTCTTCCTCAAACTTCTCTATCTCAACCGTGAGAGCATAAGGAATCTCTTTTGCATAACGCTGTGTGAGTTGCTCACGCACTAATTCTGCGGCAAAGAAACGCTCTGATCGATCAGTGAGCTGGTCTTCTGGAAAATAGGGAATACCTTCAGGCAAAGCGGCCATGACCTGCTTTTCCAAAGGCTCAATATTGTCGCCCTTGCGTGCAGATAGCGGGATCACAGTCTTAAAATTAAACCGATGGGTAGTGGCTTCTAGATAGGGCAGCAACTCTTCCTTGTTCTTCACAGTGTCAATTTTATTGACCAGCAAGAGCACTGGAATATCCAAGCGGGAAACGGTATCTAAGACTGCCTGATCTTCATCATTCCAACGCAAGGCCTCGACCACAAACAGAATCATATCGACATCGGCCAAGGCGGATCTCGCTGTGCGATTAAGATAGCGGTTCATTGGCTGGTCGCCCCGCTTGTGAATACCGGGAGTATCTACATAGATGATTTGTCCTTCATCTGTAGTTTTTACACCGAGTATACTGTGGCGTGTAGTTTGTGGCTTATGGGAGGTTATCGCCAGCTTCTGCCCTATCAACCGATTGAGCAGTGTAGATTTACCAACATTCGGTCTTCCAACAATCGCGCAATAACCGCAACGGCTGTTCAGTTTTTCAGACATTATCAAGTTGCCTCAGGAATTGACTCGCCGCATCTTGCTCGGCCTTTCTTCTACTCGTACCAAAACCTTCAGTGCGTAAATTCAGCGTAGCGACTTCGCAACTGACAGTAAAACACTGTTCGTGCTGCTCCCCAGTAATGCTCACGATTGTGTAAATGGGGAGTTGGTGTTTCTTTGCTTGCAGAATCTCCTGCAATCGGGTCTTCGGGTCTTTTTGCTGAGACTTTTTTGATAAACCAGCCAGTTTTTCATCAAACAACTTTAGAATAATCTCGCGAGCACGTTCATAACCACCATCAAGATATATGGCTGCAAAAAGTGCCTCAACGGCATCGGCCAGAATAGACCCTCTCGAATGTCCCCCGCTACGAAGTTCACCAGGGCCCAAATTGAGATAACTTCCTAGCGCCAATTGCCGGGCGATCTGTGCCAAGGAATCCCCCTTAACCAAGGCCGCGCGTAGGCGGCTTAGCTCCCCTTCATCTGCTTCGGGGAAATTGGCAAAAAGATAATCAGCGATGACGAAGCCCAGTATGGCATCGCCAAGAAACTCAAGTCGCTCATTATTGATACTGCCTGCACTGCGATGCGTTAATGCGGTTTCTGCAAGCCCTTGGTTAATGAAGCTATAACCAATAGATCGGCTCAATCGTTCTAACGGCTCTCTCAATTTGAAATCAGCTCTTTTTGCTCAGAGAAAGAGATTAGAAGTTCCATATTACCAACCAGCTTTTTCTGTACGGTATAGGTGATATCGATCTTCATTACACCAGGACTCTTCTTGACGGTAACGTGTTCACTCTTAAGGTCATAGACCCCATTGATGTCCAGCCGCTTCATGATCATGCTCTTCACTTCTTGAGCTGAGCGCTTGGTGATCAACGGTTCTTCTTCCAGTGCTTCCACCACATCTTTGACGGTCAGATTTTCCAGATAAATGGGGATAATCCGCATTCCCAGAAGTGCGAAAAATATCACCAAAGCAACCACCGTCATCCAACCAGTAAGGGTCATCCCTTTCTGTTTTGCCAGTAATCCGTTCATCTCTCCCCCTGATCTGTTTTTGATTATTCGATTATCCGTGATTATCAGTTTATGCCATTCCCGAGGCGATCCCAAGTAATGGGAAAATCGGGTCGATTTGAGTCCCAGTTCATCCAGATGGCAAACGCCTTGCCGACCAAAAGATTCTCTGGGACAAGTCCCCAGCATCGGCTGTCATTGCTGTTATCCCGATTATCACCCATAGCAAAGTAGTGGCCTTCTGGTACGGTAAGGGGGCCACGCATCAATACCTGACAACCATATCCAAAATCGGGCGCCATGGGATTGATGAGGATCTCATGTTCAACATCGCCAAGACGCTCGCTGTTTTTCAATGCACCAGTCTCTCTGACACCGCTGCCTACGCCTGTATAGACTTCGATATGTGACTGGGCCTGCGCCTCATCATTAACATAAAGGGTTTTATTCCCATAACTGATGACGTCTCCGGGCACACCAATTACCCTTTTAATATAGTCTACACGCGGATTTTGCGGGTATTTGAAGACAAAAACGTCTCCCCGCTTGGGCAGATCAATCTCAATCACTTTCTTATTGAGTACGGGCAGGCGAATGCCATATGAGAATTTGTTCACCAATATGAAGTCACCCACCAGGAGCGTTGGCATCATCGACCCTGAAGGGATACGAAATGGCTCCACTACAAATGAACGCAACACCAATACTGCCAATATTACTGGAAAAAATGACCGTGAATATTCAACCAATAATGGCTCTTTGGTTTTTCCGCCATCAATCGTCCGCATTTGACGTTTGGCGGCAAAAAAAAGGGCATCTATTAGCCAAATAAACCCGGTGATAAAGGTCGCAATGACAAGAAAAAGTGGAAAATCAAAATTCATAGGTTATTCCAACCAGATACAAGCTGCTTAAATGTAGGCCAGTGAGTCGATTAATTGTCTTTTCCAACACGTAACACCGCAAGAAATGCATCTTGAGGGATTTCGACCCGACCTACCTGTTTCATCCGTTTCTTACCCGCTTTCTGTTTCTCAAGCAATTTACGTTTGCGGGTGATATCACCCCCATAACATTTTGCAATGACGTTCTTACGAAGCGCTTTTACCGTTGTTCTAGCGATAATCTTACTGCCGATAGCGGCCTGAATAGCCACTTCAAACATCTGTCTGGGGATCAGCTCTTTCATCTTCGCCGTGATATCGCGTCCACGCGCTTCACAGTTATCCCGATGCACAATAAGCGACAAGGCATCCACATGCTCACCATTAATCAAGATATCAAGCTTAACCAGATTGGCCACCTGGAAACGCTTGAAGTCATATTCAAACGATGCATAACCGCGACTGACTGATTTCAAACGATCGAAGAAATCGAGTACCACCTCATTCAACGGTAATTCGTAAGTAGCCTGAACCTGCCCACCTAAATATTGGAGGTTTTTTTGCATGCCGCGCTTTTCAATACAGAGGGTGATCACGTTCCCGAGATGAGCCTGCGGTACCAATATATGCGCCTCGATAATCGGTTCGCGTATCTCGGCAATATGGTTTGGTGCGGGTAAATTGGCCGGATTATCCACCATAACCACTGTACCGTCTGTCTTTTCTACTTCATAGATAACAGTGGGTGCCGTAGTAATCAGGTCAAGATCATACTCACGCTCAAGTCGTTCTTGCACAATTTCCATGTGCAGCATACCCAAAAAGCCACAGCGGAATCCAAACCCAAGCGCTTGGGAGGTCTCTGGTTCATAGTGCAGTGCGGCATCATTCAACTTCAATTTCTGCAAAGCATCACGAAAGTTTTCATAATCATCAGAACTGACAGGATAGAGCCCAGAAAATACCCGCGGGCGCATCTCTGCAAATCCTGGGAGTTGTGTCGCGGCCTTATTATCAGCAAGGGTGAGCGTATCGCCTACAGGAGCGCCGTTAATCTCTTTGATACCAGCAATAACAAAACCAACCTCGCCGGGCCCCAAGCTCGGTCGATTTTCACGTTTGGGGGTAAATACACCGACTTTTTCAACCTGGAAAGACCTGCCTGTTGACATGATTAGCATCTTGTCTTTTGGCTTTATTCGTCCGTTCATTACGCGTATCAAAGAGATGACACCAACATAGGAATCAAACCAGGAGTCAATAATCAACGCCTGAAGCGGTTTCGTATCGTCTCCCTGAGGCGGAGGAACAAACTCAACCAACTGCTCCAACAGCTCAGGAATTCCGACGCCTGTTTTGGCACTGACCTTTATCGAATTATGTGCATCAAGCCCAATAATCTCTTCAATCTCAGTAATGACTCTTTCTGGTTCCGCCGCAGGCAGATCAATCTTATTCAGTACAGGCAATACCTCGAGACCTTGCTCAATGGCGGTATAACAGTTGGCAACGCTTTGTGCCTCAACACCCTGGGCAGCATCCACCACCAACAATGCACCTTCACAGGCCGCGAGTGAGCGTGATACCTCGTAGGAAAAATCGACATGCCCTGGAGTATCAATAAAATTGAGTAGATAGGTTTTGCCGTTGGGGTGCTTGTAATTGAGGGTTACACTCTGTGCCTTGATGGTGATCCCTCGCTCCTTCTCAATATCCATTGAATCAAGCACCTGCGCGGACATTTCGCGGTCGGTGAGCCCCCCACACAGGTGTATGAACCGATCGGCGATGGTCGACTTACCGTGATCGATGTGAGCGATGATGGAAAAATTACGAATATGCGAAAGATCTGTCATGAATAGAATACTGCACACTGTGCCCTGAAATGAGTTATGGCAGATTATACTTTAAGGAAGTCTTGTAACTGACTAAAAAAACGGAACTTTTTAAATAAAGTTCCGTTGTTTATTCCACGAGTGCATCTGATATAACGAAGGCTACATGATACCCCAGAATGCCCGTTACTCAAATAGCATCATCCGCTAGGCATTAGGCTGTCCAAGTATTTTTCCAAAGCGATTGGATCGAGGTAGTAATTACAGATGATCTGTTCACCAGAGGCCAAGACGGGGATCAGTGTTCCAAAGCGTTCAATCAACCCAGGATCATGGTCCACATCCGACAACACTATCTCGAAAGATCGCTGCTCCTGGATCTCCCGCAACTGGTGCCACATGTCTTCACAGAGGTGGCACCCGTCACGATAATAGAAAACCAGCGGTTGATTCACACGCCCTACTCTTTGGGTACTTGCAGTGCAATGAATCGACTCGCATTACGACGATGAATAAGGACCGCAATATTACCGCCTTTGGGTAGGCTTTTCATCGCGGCTTTGAATTCATCAAGATTAGAGACTCGGATCCGGTTAATCATCTGAATGACATCGCCCGGTTCAATTCCCGCACTCTTTGCGGCTCCCGGCGTGACAGATTCGACAAAGACGCCTTTGACACCTTCAAGCTTGTGTTGCTCCCTGATGTCTTTGGTCAAATCGACTACATTCATTCCAAGTGGTTCCGCATTCTGTTTTATCTGCGCCTCAGCATCACCCTGGGCCAAGTCCCCTTTCAACTCACCGATATTGACGAATACCGTTTTACGCTCGCCATTGCGCAGAAGCTCAATCTCAGCCGGTTTGTCAACACGACTGGCACCAACCAGATGCTGCAACATGGATGAGCTTTCCAGCCTGGTACCGTTAAATTTCAAGATGACATCCCCGGCCTCAATGCCGGCCTTTTCCGAAGGGCTATCCGGCATTACACGGGCAACCAAGGCACCATAAGGGTGCTTCATACCAAAAGATTCAGCCAACTCGCGGGTCACATCCTGAATCATTACCCCGAGCCAGCCTCGCGTCACATGACCACGCGTCCTCAGTTGATCAACCACGTTCATCGCCAGTTCAATTGGGATCGCAAAAGAAAGCCCCATGAAGCCACCTGTGCGACTGTAGATTTGTGAATTGATACCGACCACTTCTCCATCCAAATTAAACAAAGGCCCACCGGAGTTACCAGGATTGATGGCCACATCGGTTTGGATAAAGGGAACATAATTTTCATTGGGCAGACTACGCCCTTTAGCACTCACTATCCCCGCCGTGACCGAGTGATCAAATCCAAAGGGTGAACCGATAGCCAATACCCACTCACCCACTTTCAGTTTGCTGGTGGTGCCAATTTTTGCCGCAGGCAATCCTTTGGCATCGATCTTTAACAGTGCAACATCGCTGGTTTTATCCATGCCAATCACCTTGGCGATGTATTCGCGGCGGTCACTGAGTCGGACCAATATTTCGTCCGCACCATTGACCACATGAAAATTGGTCATGATGTAACCATCATCTGAGATAATAAAACCCGAGCCTAATGAGCGCGCGTCATACTCACGAGGCTCCTGCTGCTGTCCTAAACCTTCACCGAAGAAATGGCGGAAAAATTCATTAAATGGACTTCCCTCAGGAAGCTCGGGTATTTGAAACTCTTTATTGAGGCGGTTGCTCGATGTTTTGTGCTGTTTTGTGCTGATATTGACAACAGAGGGGCTGTTGGCCTCAACTAATTCCGTGAAGTCTGGAAGTGATCTGGCTTGCACTAAAGCGGATGAAATTAACAGCAGTAGAAGTATCAAGAGTGAAGTAAAGCGGCGCTTGGACAACAAGGCGTTCATGGATTGCTCCTGTAATTGGATACAGATGTTTCTAATCGATTCCGTTGATGATCTGGACTCTGTTGGCATGTCGGAGTATTACCGCCTGCAAAGAACTGTTGCGTCTGTTCCTGCTGGCAAACCCGCGCAACCAGTATAGTCCACCCAACAGACCCAGTAGACCGCAAATGATCGAGAGTGGTTCCGTCGATTTAAAATTGAATATCTCTCCCAACCACTGACCCAGCAATGCACCCGTTAACAAGGTAAAAAGCGGCAGGATATAAAACAGGAATGAGGCACGAGTCAGCGCCGACTCATCCAGACCAACAACCACGCGGTCGCCCGTCACAGCACCAATAGGATTTAATACTTCGACCAAATTGCGTCGATTGCCAAACACCTTGGCAAGTGCAGATGTACCGCAAGTACTCTTGGCTTCACAGCCGCCACAACTACTCTGACGCTGTGTTTCAACCTGCGCAAATTCACCCTGGGTTGCCGTTACAATGGCCGTCTCTTCTATCATCGGTTTATAAGTTATTGGGTAATTTTAATAGACCGTGCAATCTGTTGGACCGTTAATGCAGGTACTTCTCCAACAGCCGTTACATTGAAACCGTTTACCTCACTACCGTATGCATTGATAGTTCCCATGGCAGAACTACCTAATAATCCATCATCCAGCGCTTTTTCTACATAGACGGAGAGGGATGCAAGTCCATCCGATACGACAAAGTGATCAATGCTGCCATCATGCTGATCCGCTTTTCGTTTCGAATGGAGTGTTACCATGTAGCCTTTGGGTAGATCACTGAATGACCAGGGTGATGTATTGGAGGCATTGACTGCTGTACGGGGTTTTTGCTGTACCCAGTCATAATACTCTTTCCCTTCAAGTGAAATCTCTGCAATGTCCCTACTGCTGGAATGAACCTGTAGATGAGTAAACATCAATTGTGAGACGGACTCACCCGACACAGTCAGCATGTCGGTTTTAAGAGGCAGTGCATTCTCAATATCAAGATAGACACGATAACCATAGCGGTAGCCATCTCGGGGCATAATAGCAACGACCCGGGCAGGTCGCCCAGCCACACGCTCTTCCCCGAGCAGATGAAAATCATAGAGGTCTGAAAGTTGGCTGATGTCTACTGAAAAAACAGCCCGAAAGCCCTCACCCGTTACTCGCTTACCAATGGAGACTGATTTTACATCGGGGGCAATGCAAGTTACCGAGGCATTATCGCGAAACACCTCTCTTGCTACACCGTTCAGAGAGATGAGACGCTCCTTTTCTCCGCCCTGATCGGCCGAATGCACAATACGCATACTCTCCAACTGGCCATTATGCAGAAACACAAAGGTCCCTTCATAACTGAGTGAATGGACCGCGTTAACCATCCGCTGCAACCAACCTTTGACATCGTTTTCACCATTGCTGGCAAAACCACCGTGCGTCACTGCCACTAACAACAGGGATAAAACAATTTGTGGTACGCTCATAAGCCTTATCTGTCAGTGTCGTAACTGACGAAACTGGTATAGGGAATCACACCAATACCGCCCGGCGCTACATACTCATTGTGGTCAATGAGGTAACGGTTAAGCTTGGATTCAACCTTTGGTTTGGAGAGATTCTTCCACCGAGAACTGGATTGTACGAGATAGGGTGCTGCCTGCGTTTCAGGTGCCTGTATTTGTGGCAGACTATTTTCTACGACTAGCTGAGGACTGACGTCTGATACAGTTCCGGACATTGGAGGAAATGCAATGACGGTAATAGCGGCAACAGATGCAGCCAACAGCCCACCACCGGCCGTCTTTAACCAGCGAGCTCTATAACGCGGATTGCGTGAGATCGGGACAGGTTGTTGATGATCACTCGAGCTTTCAATCGCTTCATTGTCCAGCTTTGCCCGAACCCTATCGGCAATGGATTCAACTGATAGCCTGACCGCTTCGCCTCGCATGGCATCACCGATAAGGTGGTAATGGTCCCATTGTTGTCGAAGTGAGTCATCGCCCTGAAGATAATCCAAGGCGTTCCGAGCCTCTGTAAGGTCTAGCTCATTATCCAAGAGTGCTGAGATCTGCTCATTGATATTGTCTGTCATGTTGTTATCCGACCGGGTCGACATATAACTTCTGTTTAAATACTAGCCAAGAAGCGGCTGCAATCTTGCATCTATGGCTGCGCGGGCACGAAAGATTCTCGATCTTACCGTGCCGACTGGACAATCCATTGCCCGGGCAATTTCCTCGTAGCTGAGCCCTTCCAGCTCTCTGAGCGTAATAGCGGTTCTCAGATCTTCAGGCAACTCATTGATAGCCTGTTTCACGGTCTCAGCAATTTCACTCTCCAGCAGATGATTTTCTGGGGTCGCATACTCCTTTAGTCGCATCCCCACATCAAGCTGCTCGGCGGTTTCCGCATCGATATCAGAACTGGGCGGCCGGCGTTTCATGGCCACAAGATGATTTTTTGCCGTGTTAATAGCGATGCGATAGAGCCAGGTGTAGAAAGCACTCTCCCCTCTAAAATTGGGTAGTGCCTTATAGGCCTTGATAAAAGCTTCCTGGGTCACATCAAGCGTCTCGCTGTGGTCCCGTACGTACCTGGAAATGAGATTGGCCACCTTTTGCTGATACTTCAGCACCAGCAGATCAAAGGCTTTCTTATCTCCACGCTGTACACGTTCGACCAATTCCTGGTCTAGTTGTCGCTCACCCATCAGGGCTTATCCCCTGAATGTGGCAAGCTCCGCTTAATACTTATTCTGATTGACAGCATGTTGTGTGATAAGTTCTCAATATCTGGTTCTCGTAATCCATTAATTACGATAGGATTCCCCAACAGAGGCTGTCAATGATAATTACAGCCTTCGCTCATTGAATTATGACCCCAAGCCAGGATTCGGGTAAACCCCATGACTCACAACACACCCAAACAATTTGATGTCCTGATTATCGGCAGCGGTGCCGCAGGCTTGAGTCTGGCCCTGAGGCTACCGGATTCGGTACAAATCGCGGTCATCGCCAAGCGCGAACTGACTGAGGGTAACACCTATTACGCCCAAGGGGGGATCTCTGCAGTCCTTGACGTCGAAGACTCCATCGATTCCCATGTCGATGACACCCTGGACGCTGGAGCGGGTTTGTGTGACGAGGAAACAGTGCGACTGGTGGTCGAAAAAGGCCCGGAAAACATTCAATGGTTACTGGATGAAGGGGTCGATTTTACCCGGGACACACCCTCTGGGAGCGGTTATCACCTGACACGCGAGGGAGGACATTCACACCGCAGAGTGATTCATGCTGCCGATGCGACAGGCCAAGAGGTTGAAAGCCGCCTCGAATCTCAAGTCAAATCTCGCAAGAACATCCATATTTTTGAGAATCACAACGCCATTGATCTGATCATGGGCGGGAAACATAACCTCCCAGAAAATCCCTGTCTGGGGGCATACGTGCTGGATAAACGCTCCAATTCAGTCGCAACCTTTGTAGCCAAATTTACTGTCCTGGCGACTGGGGGGGCCAGCAAGGTGTACCTCTACACCAGTAACCCTGACGTCTCAACAGGCGATGGCATTGCCATGGCTTGGCGTGCTGGTTGCAGAGTGGCTAACATGGAATTCATCCAGTTTCATCCAACTTGCCTCTATCACCCACATGCAAAATCTTTCCTGATTACTGAGGCCCTTCGTGGTGAGGGTGGACAACTGCTACTCCCCGATGGCACACGTTTTATGCCCGCCTTCGACGAGCGTGCCGAGCTGGCCCCCCGGGATATTGTTGCACGTGCAATCGACCATGAGATGAAACGAATTGGTGCGGATTGTTTATATTTGAATATCAGCCATAAGCCGGCGGACTTCATTCGCGAGCATTTCCCCAATATCTATGCCAAGTGCCTCGAATTTGGTATCGATATCACCCAGGATCCGATTCCAGTTGTTCCAGCGGCGCATTACACCTGTGGCGGTGTTATCACTGATCACAAAGCGCGAACCGATGTGCCCAACCTGTTTGCTATCGGTGAGACATCTTACACTGGTTTGCATGGCGCTAATCGGATGGCCAGTAATTCACTACTTGAATGCTTGGTCTATGCCCAACAGGCCGCCATAGATATCTCAGAACGCTTATCAGAAACGCCTGCCCTGCCGCTGGTTTCGGCCTGGGATGAGAGTCGCGTGACTGACTCTGATGAAGAGGTGGTGGTATCACACAACTGGAATGAATTGCGTCATTTCATGTGGGATTACGTTGGCATCGTTCGCAGCAACAAACGGTTGGAGCGGGCAAAACGTCGCATCAACCTGCTGCGTCAAGAGATCAAGGAGTATTACAGTAATTTCCGTGTTACCAATGATCTGCTGGAACTGCGAAACCTGGTAGAGGTTGCCTATCTCATCATCCAATCGGCGCAAAACCGAAAAGAGAGCCGAGGACTTCATTTCAATATTGATTTTCCGCGAAGAGATGACCGTTTTCAGAAGGGACCCACTATCTTGATCCCGGATAACTATCAGGCATCCGGGAATCCAATCGACTGAGATCCTGCTTCAGTCGGATGCGCAGTCTACGCCACGCATCGGCATCACAATTATCCGGTAGTAGCAGGAGGTAATGACGCTTTAGAATAGATTGCTGAAAACCCAAAATAGTCAGCCAATGTGAATTAAAGCAACTGCTTGGCGCGGGATAGTGCTGATAATCTCCCTTGCCTTCACGTACTTGCCATTCACCAGTCGTATCCCAGATGATCTCCTGCTCCATCAATGCCTGCTGTTTACTCAGAAAACTGAAACAAGTCCATGAGATGAATGTTATTGTCACGGCAATCCAAGTAATTGGATTTGAAGCGGTGCCCGCGATACAGAAAAGCACTATCACTGCATGCAGCAGATGTTGATAACGGATGAGTAGTTTTGATTGGCGCAGTGTTATGCGCTGAGAAGGACGTTGCTTGTTCATCACACTCCTTGTGATAAAGCCTATTATGACTGACTCAGGTGGTCTTTAGTTCTTTCTGCATAAGCCCAACCAGGCGGCGGATATTGGTATCCGATGGGACCACATTTCCCATCACCCAATCAAGCAGCAGTTGATCTTCAAAATCAAGCATCCGCACAAACAGATGCTTATCCTCAACCGGAAGTTCAGGATAATGCTGATCCAGAAATCCAATCAGTATGTAATCCAACTCGAGCATGCCACGCCGGCACTGCCAGCGTAGCTGCCCAAGAGGGGGTAGATCAGATCCTAGAACCGACTCAACCATCCTAGATGGAGTGCTTGAGCATCAATTCCTTGATCTTGCCAATCGCCTTGGTGGGGTTGAGCGATTTGGGGCAAGACTCCACACAGTTCATGATTGTGTGACAACGGAACAGCTTATAGGGGCCTTCCAAATCATCCAGACGCTCTTCGGTAGCCTGGTCGCGGCTATCCGCCAGGAAACGCCACGCCTGAAGAAGCGCTTGTGGTCCGTGGAATTTATCAGGATTCCACCAGAAGGATGGACAGGAGGTGGAACAGCAGCCACACATAATACATTCATAAAGACCATCCAGCTTATCCCGGTCTTCAGGTGACTGTAGGATCTCCTGCTCAGGCAGTGGGTCTTTGTGAATCAGGTAAGGTTTAACCGCTCGATACTGCTGGTAGAACTGGGACATATCCACAACCAGATCCCTGATCACAGGACGACCTGGTAGTGGGCGCACATTCACAGGTTCCTTCAGCTCCACCACAGGCGTGGTGCAACCCAGCATATTCTTGCCATTGGCATTGACAGCATCAGAGCCACAGACGCCTTCACCACAGGAGTGGCGGAATGCAAATGACTCATCCTGACGTTTAATTTCCATCAGGGCATCTCGCAGCATCATGCCCCGGGTAACCTCAACATCGTACTCCTGCATGTGCGGCGCAGTGTCAACATCGGGATTATAACGATAAACAAAAAATTTCATTCAACAACCCTCAGTAGACACGTGGCTTCGGCGGGAAGGTTTCAACAGTAAGCGGTTTGGTCTGCACCGGCTTATAGTCGAGTCGATCACCTTCTTGGAAGTAGACAGAGTGTTTCAGCCAGTTAACATCATCACGTTCCGTGTAATCTGGACGCGAGTGCGCACCACGGCTCTCTTTACGTTCCAGCGCTGAGAGTACGATCGACATACCAATATCTATTAGATTTTCCAGTTCAAGTGCTTCAATACGCGCCGTATTGAACACCTTGCTCTGATCACCCAGACGTACATCTTTCAGCTTTTCACGGACAGCTTTAACTTTCTCTACACCTTCAGACATGATCTCGTCAGTACGGAATACACCGGCATGATCTTCCATCACTTTGCGGAACTCATCGCGCAATTCACGCACAGAGATACCCTCGCCTTCCTGCTCCCAACGACTCAGGCGAGAAACGGCCTTTTCGATGATCGCATCAGACATCGGACGATGCTCTGGACTGTCTTTAAGGTGATCAATGATCTGCTGACCTGCAGCACGACCGAACACCAGAATATCCAGCAGCGAGTTACCACCGAGACGGTTAGCACCATGAACCGATACGCAGGCACACTCACCCGCCGCATACAGCCCTGGAACGATCTCTTCTGAACCATCACTGGAAGGAATCACTACATGACCCAAGCGATCCGTTGGAATACCACCCATCACATAGTGTGCGGTTGGGAATACCGGGATAGGTTCAACGGCAGGGTCAACACCGGCAAAGATTTGAGAACTTTCACGAATACCTGGCAGACGCTTGGCAATGATATCTTCGCCAAGATGATCCACCTTCAGCAGGACGTGATCGGCATTGGGTCCACAACCACGGCCCTCTTTAACCTCGGTCACAATAGCGCGCGCTACAACGTCACGGCTGGCCAGATCTTTCGCATTAGGGGCATAACGCTCCATGAAGCGCTCGCCATCCTTATTGACCAGATAGCCACCTTCGCCACGCACACCTTCTGTGATCAACATGCCACGACCAGAAATACCGGTCGGATGGAATTGGAAGAACTCCATATCCATGAGTGGCACGCCTGCACGCAGGGCCATGGCCATGCCATCCCCGGTGTTAATATGCGCATTGGAAGTAGTACGGAATACCTGCCCACAACCACCGGTTGCAAGCAGTGTTGTTTTTGCTTCAATCAACAGCGGCTCACCGGTTTCAATCTCCAGTGTCAGCGCACCGAGAATAGCGCCATCATCATCACGAATCAGATCAACACCGAAGTACTCATCAAAAAAGTGTGTACGGGCACGGATGTTTTGCTGATACAGCGTATGCAAAATGGCGTGGCCGGTACGATCTGCAGCCGCACAAGTACGTGCAGCTTGAGCGCCACCAAAATTCTGGCTCTGGCCACCGAACGCACGCTGGTAAATGCGGCCATTATCCAGACGAGAGAAAGGCACGCCATTGTGCTCAAGTTCATAAACCGTTGGAATGGCTTCCCGACACATAAATTCAATGGCGTCCTGGTCACCCAGATAATCTGAACCTTTAACGGTGTCAAACATATGCCAGTGCCAGTTGTCTTCAAAGACATTGGCAAGTGCGGCATTCACACCACCTTGGGCAGCAACTGTATGAGAGCGGGTTGGGAAAACCTTGGAAACTACAGCCACACGCAAATTAGCGTTGGCTAGTTGTAGCGCTGCATTGAGACCGGCACCACCGGCACCGATAATCAGCGCATCAAAACGTCTTCTGGCTAGCGTCATGATAAACCTTTATAAATATGTGGGGTTCAGGCAGCCACACTGGCAAGGAAAATAGCTTTAGCAAACCACAGTCCACAACCGACAAATCCGATTGCAAACAGGCTCAGCAAAGTCACTCGGGCCATTATGGGATGGACATAATCAATCAATACGTCACGAATACCCACCCAGGCATGAATCAGTAGTGCCACGACAAACAGCAACATACCGATAGAGACACCCGGGTCAGCGACATAGGTTCGCCATGCCTCAAACGATTCAGGTGCATTGAAACTCAGATGCCCAAGCATATAGATAAGGTACAAGCCTAGATAGGCTGCACTAATGCGTTGTAGCGCCCATGCGCGCAGTCCGGATGCTTGACGACTCATAGTATTAGCCCGATCAGTACGGCGAGAACAGGGGCAGCAACCATAACGGCCTGAGCCGACTTGGTTGCGATCTCTTTCTCGACACCCATGTGAAAATCAATCAGCAGGAAACGGATGCCTGCCAGCAAGTGATGCAGCATCGCCCAGAGAACGACGAACAGAACCAGTTTAATAAACAGACTATCCAAAATCGTCTTCACTGCCGCAAAACCGTCTGGTCCGGCGAGTGAAAGATCAAGGATGTATGCAAGGAAGGGTATGGCCAGAATCATCAGCACGCCACTGGCCCGGTGCCCCACTGACATAATGGCGGCAATGGGAAATCGGAATTGCTTCAGGTCTAGATAGACAGGCCGGTTTTTTGTCGTCATACAGATAGTCTCGTTGTCTCAGCCTAATGTACTATGGATTTGGTCCGCGGAAATCTATCCCCGACTGAACCGCCCCCAATTATAGCGATTTGTCCCGGCTTTGAAAGGGTATATTTTATACAGTCATTAAATTTACTTAACCATAATTATCTTGTTAATTAGTTTTCACTCGAGATCTAACTCTCTGAGATATCTAAATAATTTCCTCTGGGCACTCGGAGCTTTATCCTGTTCACGTTCTTTTTTACCAGTGCGAATTAATTGCCTTAGGTGCTGCCGGTCTGCTTTAGGACAAATATCCAACAGATCCGAGAGAGTTTTATCGTCTCCATTGAGTAATCGATCGCGCCACTGTTCAATACGGTGGAAACGCTGGGTATCTTGTAAGTCCCGATCATCCATTCGTGAAAAAAGCAGCTCAACCTGTTCGGTATCTTCTTTGCTGAGCAGCTTGGCCAGACGCTTGGTATGACGCTGCAAGGCGTTATGACTCTTGATACGTAATGTCTCCTGCAATGCCTCGCGCATCGATTCGGAGAAATTGAATTGATCCCATTGCGCAGGCTTCAGCTCAGCCAGTCTTCCAGCCAATGTTTGCAGGGCATGCATTTGACGCTTGATCTCACTGCGTGAAATCAATTGCTCGTCATCTTCGTATTCGTACTCTTCTATCTCGTCTGACATGTTCAGATCACCTGAAAATACTCAATCAATAACTGTAATCGCCTAACACCCTGATACTCATTGATATCAAGACGATAAGCGGCATGGATAGTTGCCCTACTGTTGTCTGGCAAACGTTCAGCCTGGTTAAAGGCGATGGCATCAAAACTTTCTTGTGTATCCACTGAGCGCAACATCATTTTGGCATGTGTGCCACCAACCGTCCGCTGCTGTATAATTTCAAACTGGTCATCAAAGAGCGGCTCTGGAAATCCCTGTCCCCAAGGGCCAGCCTCATTGAGTTGTTGGGCCAGTTCAATATCCGGCGCATGCTGTGCCAGACTGCCATCCGTAATGATGTCTCCGTTTGGCAATTTCCCATTTAATCGCAGGCCAACCTCTTCCTCAAAGTAGCGGCTGAACAGTTCAAAATCACACCTTTTCAAGGTCAGCCCAGCGGCCATGGCATGACCTCCAAACTTCTCTAGAATCTGTGGATTGGCGACCGCGATGGACTCCAGTACATCTTTGATATGCACCCCTGTGATTGAGCGGGCTGAACCTTTCAAAGTCTCGTTGTCCGCATCGGCAAATGCTATGACCGGTCTGTTGTAGCGCTCTTTAATGCGTGATGCGAGTATACCGATTACGCCTTGATGCCAACGCTCCTGATAGATACAGAGGCCGGCCGGGATCTCTTCACCGAGCTGAAAGGAATCGATATCTGCAACAGCCTGCTGTTTCATCTCAAGTTCTATCGTTTTACGCGCGCTATTCAAGTCTTCAAGCAAATAGGCCGTTTCATTGGCCTTATCTGAAGAATCGCTAAGCAACGCCACGATACCGATAGACATATCTTCCAGACGCCCCGCCGCATTCAGTCTTGGTCCAACAGTAAATCCAAGATCAGATGAGCGCGCTGCCGACAACGACTTTCCCGCAAGCTTGAAAATCCAGCCGATTAACTCACAACATCGCCCTGCACGTATACGGGCCAATCCCTGCTTTACTAAAATACGGTTATTGTGATCGAGTTTCACCACATCGGCCACGGTTCCCAGCGCCACTAAATCGAGATAATCCGCCAAATTGGGTTCGGTAATATCGCGCTTGGTAAACCAGCCCTGCCCTCTCAAGTATGAGCGTAAAGCGATCATCACGTAAAAAACCACACCCACACCGGCCAGATTTTTACTGGGAAACGGCTCATCTGGACTATTCGGGTTCACAATTACATTGGCATCAGGTAATTCACTCCCCGCAAGATGATGATCAGTCACCAGTACAGCGACACCGGCATCCCGTAAAAAACGGACCCCTTCAATACTTGAAATGCCATTATCGACCGTGATGACCAGATCAGGTTGGAAGCTCAGTGCCTTCTCAGCAATCGCGGGGGTCAATCCATAACCGTCATTGAACCGATTGGGCACCATGAAATTCACATTGTCAGCGCCCATAGCATGCAGGGAACGAATAGCCAGCGCACAACTGGTTGCGCCATCGGCATCAAAATCAGCCACGATCAGTATTCGCCCCTGCTCCGTCATTACCTGATGTAGCAGTTGGGCTGCTGCTTGGGTACCCCCAAGTTGATCCGGTGGAATCAGTGCATTCAGCGAATAATCGAGCTCAGCTGATGCCGCGACTCCACGCGCGTGGTAGATTCGCTGTAACAGCGGCGAAAATCCCCCAAGCATGGAAGAACGCTGATCCGGAATATGTTGCCGGACAATGGTACGCTCGAAATTATTCACTAGCGAAGTTCAAGCATTCGCCAGAATAAATGAACCTTTGGATTTGCCAAAGTCAACAAAACGCGCTTCAAAATCATCCACAACGGACGCTTTGACGGATTCCCTCTCCAGAAGTGATTTACCCCAAGCTGCCAATTTGGTCGGCATTAAATCAGCGAGCTCTTCGCGATGCTTTTTGAGTATTTCAAAGCGCATAAAGAACGGTGCATAGGCTGCGTCAAGCAGAGAGAAGCGGTCTCCCATAAAATAGGGTCCGGCACCCATTTCTGGCGCCAGGCGGGCAAACGATCCACCCAGCACCTCGCACTGTTGTTGAAAAGCATCTTCATCAGGGGCGATCAAAGCCTTGAATTGATCAAACAGCAAATTAGATCCGAACTCAATCCAGCCTCTGTGCTTCGCTCTTTCGAGTGGGTTTTCTGGATGAAGCATGGGTGGATAAACCTCATCCAGATATTCATTGATAATGGCTGATTCAAACAGTACCTCTCCCTCTACTTTCAAGAGCGGCACCTTCCCGAATGGGGAGATCTCCCTAAACCATTCAGGCAGATTTTCAAGATCGATATAGGTGATATCAAAATCAACCCCCTTCTCTTTCAAGGTGATGACTGCACGCTGAACAAAAGGACAGATAGCAAAGCTGACCAACTCTAATTTCATGGTGACAACTCCCTGGGAGAAATAGCATGTGACTGTAAGGAATGATCATGGAAGAATATCACGAAGCGCATCCGTTTAGCGCAACCCATCTAAAACAGTGAACCGTTTTCCGTATGAACATGTTGAGCATCTCTACCTGGTTAGCACCCACACTGCCGCTGGAACCACCCGAACCGGGTAAACTCCATATCTGGCGCATTGCTGTTGAGACACCGGGAATGGATCTTGCCCATCTGCTTGCGCATGATGAGGCGCTTCGTAAACAACAGATGCTGAGCCCACAGGAACGCATCCGCTTCAGCAATGCCAGAGGGGGACTGAGGGCTATACTGTCGGCTTATTTGGGTATACCACCGAATAAAGTCAGCTTTCACTACGGACCGAAAGGAAAACCTCTCCTAAATCACTCCAAATCATTTCATTTCAACCTTACGCATGCGGGTGATTTGGCCCTCCTTGCAATCAGCTGCGATTGCGAAGTGGGTATCGATTTAGAAAAGCAAACAAGACGCAATAATCTGCGCAAAATTGCGCAACGGGTTTTCCCTGCTAAATTATGGCGGGTGCTTGAATTGCTCAAGGACGAATCATTCGATCAAGCCTTTTTTCTACACTGGACAGAGCTGGAGGCACGAGTAAAGGCACTAGGCCTCGGCGTCTTCACGCGAGAAAGTCTCATTGACACGGTTCAATGCATGAACTTCCAACCGCAGACAGGTTGGTGTGCTGCCGTGGCAACAGTTGGCTTACTTCCGGAACCAGATGACTGGTGCACATTCCAGTTCACACCTGATCTATTGGGCCAATTAGGATAGAATTACCTATAATTTCCTGATATTTCAGCTTCATCATCCGCAAGAGCAGTAAGTACCCCATGAAAAACACACCTCTCACCGGCCTCAGCCATCTTATCCAGGGACTCAAGATGCTTATGCTACCTGGGTTGAGGAAATACATACTGGCGCCTTTAGGCATCAATATTGTGGTGTTTATTATCATCGGATGGCTGGGTTATGCCCAATTTGATCATCTGCTTAGTACACTTTTACCAGAGAGTAGCTGGCTCAGTTTTCTACGTTGGATATTGTGGCCCCTATTTGCCTTAAGCCTACTGTTGATTACCTTTTATACCTTTACTGCGCTAGCCAACCTGATCGCTGCGCCCTTCAACAGCATCCTGTCGGCAAAAGTGGAAGAGATGATCACAGGCCATAGACCGCCAGAAGATAGACGCCAGCTGCGTCAGGTGATCATACCTTCAATCATGTCCGAACTCCGAAAATTGGGTTATTTTCTGATTCGGGCCGTGCCTTTGCTGATTTTATTTGTTATCCCGGGTATTAATCTGATAGCCCCTTTTCTGTGGTTACTGTTCAGCGCCTGGTTCCTCTCGATTGAATACACCGACTACCCAATGGGAAACCACGGTCTGACATTCCAGTCACAACATCAACGATTAAAAAATAGGCGCATGACTGCACTCGGCTTTGGCGGCGGTATCACCTTGCTGATGATGATTCCTATACTCAATTTTGCCGCCATGCCGGCTGCCGTTATTGGCGCCACGCGATTCTGGTGTGAAGAGACTGCAAACGCCTGATCAGCGTCCTATAAAACGCCCAATACGCGCCACCCCTTCGGCCAATTTATCCAGGCTTGTAGTATAGGCAAAGCGAATATACTGCTCCGGCTGATTGTCACCAAAGTCCCGCCCGGGCGTTACAGCAACGCCCTCTGTCTCAAGCAATTGATGCGCGAACTCAAAGCTATCCTGTGTGATTGAGTGGCAGTTGGCATAGAGATAAAAGGCCCCTTCAGGAATGATGGGAAACTCAAATCCCAGTTTATTGAGGGCCGGCAATAGATAATCACGACGCTCACGAAATGCCTCACGCCGCGCCTCAACTATCGCCTGGGTTTCGGCATCAAACGCGGCTAATGCAGCATATTGAGCCGGTGTTGATGCGGCCAGAAAGATATTCTGAGCCAGTCTGTCAGCCGCATTAATAAACCGTTCAGGGGCGACCATCCAACCTAACCGCCAACCGGTCATACCATAATATTTGGAGAAGCTGTTGATGATGAACAGATCATCTGTAATCTCAAGCGCAGTAAAGGGTTCAACACCATACACCAACCCCTGATAGATCTCGTCGACGATCAAAACACCGCCTCGCGCCTTTACCACTTGATAGATGGCTTCCAATTGCGCTCTATTCAAGAGAGTGCCGGTAGGATTTGAAGGCGTAGCAACCATTACAGCACGCGTATTCTCAGACCACTCACGCTCGATAATCTCAGCAGTCAATTGATAACCTGTGTCTGGCCCCACAGGAACAGCGACAGGTATTCCAGAAACCAAATTTACAAAATTGCGGTTACAGGGATAGCCTGGATCAGCCATCATCACCGCTTGCCCCGGATTAATCACCGTACCCATAATCAACTGAAGTGCACCAGAAGAACCCGGCGTAATCAGAACGCGATCAGGATTCACTTCTACACCAAACCGTTTTTTATAATCCAGGGCAATAGCCTCACGCAGTTCACGAATGCCCACTGCGGGTGTGTAGTGAGTAAATCCCTCTTCGAGCGCCCGCTTCCCAGCTTCAATAATAGGTCGCGGGGTCTCAAAATCGGGTTCACCCACCTCCATATGAATGATAGAACGGCCACTACCCTCTAACGCTCGAGCACGGGCCAGCAACTCCATAACATAGAAGGGACGAATTGACGCCATACGCTTGGCTATCATCGGTTAGTTCACTCTTTGGGATTATTGATGGATACCCTAGCTTCCAGCCAACTTCGCGTCAAAAGCCATCGGAAGTCAGGATAACTCATGCAGCTTCTTTAACAAACCGACATCCACAAGCCTCGCCAGTTTTTCGCCACCCTGTATCACTTGACAGGGAGCATCAGGTTCTCCCAACTGATCAACGACCAGTGTTGCCCCGGAAAAATCTTCATGGACGGTATAATCATTGAGCGTAATCACTACCGTAGGAATTCCGGCTGACAGTGCAGCGTGCAGGCCGTTATGTGAATCCTCCAGTGCCACACAATCATCGGCAGGTAACCCCAGCCGCTCAAGCGCCCACTGGTATATGTCTGGGGCCGGTTTTTTATTGGCGACCACATCACCCGCAGCAATCACCTCGAACAACTGTTGACCCTCAGAACCAAAATACTGTTCCAGGAGCGCGTCCACATTTGCTGGAGTCGTTGTGGTTGCAATCGCCAAACGAATACCCGTTGCAGCCGCCTCGTTGATCAACCTAATTACGCCAGGCCTAAGGGGTATATCACCCTGAGCCATCAGCTCAACATATATTTGGCTTTTCTGCTTGTGTAAAGAGGCGATAAAAGCATCCAGATCGACCGGCCGCTGCCACACCTGATTAAACGTATCCAAATAGTATCGAATGCGCTCTTTACCACCGGTTACACTTAGGAGTTTTCCGTAAAGTGCAACATCCCAGTGCCAATCAAGTCCTGCATCGGAAAAAGCACGGTTAAAGGCCACTCTATGCCCATCTCGTTCGGTATCCGCAAGGGTGCCATCAACATCCCATAACAACGCCTCTAGTTTCCTCATAACTCCCTCTTAAATAAAGATATTTTATTATTATCAGATTAAATACACAGTTTATATGAGGGGGTAGTTTATCCAAGTTTGCCATCAGCAACACCCAAAAAAAGCGGGGGATATTACCAAGTGTTGCCCGAAACAGAAGAATCTGGTTATCATAGCCGACTTCGTTAGAGTGGTTTTCCAGGAGTCATTGAATGACCGCAAAGAAAAAGCCCCAGAATGATCTCACAGGGCCTTTTGGCTTTCAGCCATATAAGGAAAAAAAGGGTGAGGAGTACATGAATGAGGCACAGGAAGCTCATTTCAAGTCTATCCTTGCGGCGTGGAAAAAGGAGTTAATGGAAGAGGTCGATCGTACCGTGCTTCACATGAAGGATGAAGCAGCCAACTTTCCGGATCCGAATGATAGGGCTACCCAGGAATCTGAGTTCAGCCTTGAATTGCGCACACGGGATCGTGAACGCAAACTCATTAAGAAGATTGACGAAACACTGAATTTGATCGATAGCCACGACTATGGGTTCTGCGAGGCCTGCGGCGTGGAGATCGGTATTCGCCGACTCGAAGCAAGGCCTACCGCCTCCCTCTGTATTGATTGCAAAACATTGGATGAGATTAGAGAAAAGCAGATGAGCTAAGACTTATCGCTATACTGTTTAACACAAGCCGGCTCACTGCCGGCTTTTTACTGGACGGTTAGCAAACAGATGAACTACCGAGGAAGATTCGCTCCTTCGCCTTCTGGACCACTCCACTTTGGCTCATTGGTAGCTGCCATGGGTAGCTATCTGGATGCCAAGCACCACAAAGGCACTTGGTTGGTGCGGATTGAAGATATTGATCCGCCTCGTGAAAAACCGGGTGCTGCTGATCAGATACTCAGAACATTAGAAACATTTGGATTTGAGTGGGATGAGTCAGTTCTCTATCAAAGCAAGCGACTCAATGCCTATCAAGACGCACTGCATGAGCTCGCACGGGATGGTCTGCTATATGAGTGCACCTGCAGTCGCAGTGAAATCAACGCTATTGGGCAACGTGGTATCGAAGGGATAATTTACCCTGGTACCTGTAGAACATACAGCCCAGGAAGTAGCGTATCAAATACGCCTAAAGCATTGCGTATTAAAACTTCGGAACACCCCATTCAGTTCAGAGATGGCCTTGCTGGTAGCCAGACACAGAATATCGCTAAGGAGATTGGCGACTTTATTTTAAAGCGGGCCGATGGCCTGTTCGCGTATCAGCTCGCTGTGGTTATGGACGATGCCTATCAGAATATTACTCATGTGGTACGGGGAGCCGACTTACTTACCTCCACCCCGCGTCAAATTTATCTCCAGATGCAATTACACTTACCCACGCCATCCTATACGCACTTGCCATTAGTGCTCAACGAGGATGGTACCAAACTGAGTAAGCAGAGCGGTTCTCAGCCTGTAACCGGATCAACGGTGATGACTGCATTAAAGAGCGCCTGGGATTTTCTAGGCCAGATAGACACATCGACGTCACCTGAAAGTGTTGCGGAATTTTGGACTTGGGCGATGGATAACTGGGACACAGGCAGTATTAAATATAACAAATAGTTAAATAATATTATTCATGTAAATTATCTAATTGGTGTAGCATTTCACTTCAAAACCAAAAGATAATCTCTCTATGCATAGAGTAGGTTCAAAGCTATACTTATAAGCACAAATAAGCACAAAGTGTGCTTCAACAGTATCAGGACAAAACGACATGAGGAATGCCCAAAACCCGCTTCCCCAAGGACTACTAGGTTGGTACAACAGAAAAATGGCACAAGCCAAGGCGCCTAGTACCGACGCTCAGAAAAGAGTGCTTGAAGCTTATAGTAACTATCTGCTGAAAGACTTGGTGAATACCAGCAAATAGATTTCATGGATTACAGTGTAATCCGGGGATATATCGTGGAGTTGATCAGCATCCCGCGAGCTTGCATATGTGTCTAAATTGCCCCTCTTCCACGGGCATAATTGACAATCTGTTTCCCTTCTGCAGTAATCTCATCCCATCAAGCTCCGGCATCTCTCGCATACCGCTGAGAGATATTACCTCTTTAAACGTCTTCACATAGGCAACGTCTACCATAAACCAGCGTGGGTTATCCGAGGTTGATTTTGGGTCATAATATTTTGCCTCAGGATCCCAGGCAGTAAAATCCGGGTAGGCCTCTTTGCTCACTTTAGCCAGACCAATGATACCCGGTACCTTGCAGTTAGAGTGATAGAATAAAACCGCATCGCCCACCCTCATATCCTGCATCATGAAATTGCGTGCCTGATAATTTCTTATGCCATCCCAGTGCTCACTTTTATCCCTTTTTAAATCGTCTATAGAGTAGGTTTCCGGCTCAGTTTTCATTAGCCAATATCGTTTCATAGCGCTATTAAAGACTCCAATTTAGAAAATATAAACCACGGATTGGCTTTGATATTTCAGCAGATGATTAAACACTATTGTGTTAATCATTATGCACAAAATAACTGTCCCACTGTTCCGTATTGAAACCAACTAACGCAACGGTATCAGATATTACAAAAGGCCGCTTAATCAGGTTGCCGTTTTCTGCCAACGCGCTAAGCGCCTGCTCAGGAGTCAACTGATTGAGCTTATCTTTGTAGCCACCCTGTCGATAGTCCTGGCCAGATGTATTAAAGAGTTTTCGAACATCCCCCTGATACGCATCCAGCATCTGTCGCAATTCAATTAAAGACGGTGGTTGCTCTCTAATAGCAATCTCTTCAAAGTCAATTTGACGTTCGCCAAAATACTTTTTTGCCTTTCGACAGGTACCACAATTCGAATAGAGATAAGCCCTTAATTTACCCATAATTATTCACTTTGAAAATACGCAGAGATAATCAGAAAGAATCGAGGTATTCGGGTGTTACAGACGCACACCAACTGTAGAATAAGTTCTACCTGAACATAAACTACAATCTCATCCTGCCGACAAATTTTCCTTAATGTAGGTGATCACATCATCATGGTGGGTCTTGGTCTTAACCTTATCCATGATATGCCTGAGTGTGCCTTTTTTGTCGATGATAAAGCTGATGCGATGTATGCCGTCATATATACGGCCCATAAATTTCTTAGGCCCCCAGACACCATATGCATCCGCGACACTATGATCGGGATCAGAGAGTAAAGTAAAATTCAGGTTTTGCTTTGACGTGAAATTGGTCAATTTTCCCGGGACATCAGGACTGATTCCCAACACTACCGTATTCAGCTCATCAAATCGCTTTCTAGAATCACGAATACCACAAGCCTGCACCGTGCAGCCTGGTGTGGACGCCTTGGGATAGAAGTAGATCACTACATTCTTCCCAAGGAAATCCTTCAGTGAAACCTGCTCTCCATTCTGGTTCAACAGTGTAAAACCGGGGGCTTTTTTATTGATGGAAGGAAAATTCATAGGAAAAAATTCACCGATTCTGGACTACTAACCTACACTCGAGTAGTGATTATACACAACCCGTTGGCTTGGGCAGACCACCGTATTTCGTAATAGGCTTCATTGGTCCTGTTAACCATAAATTGAACATCTCTTTAGAGGGCGCTCCAAGGTACTTCGCAAACTTACGAATGGGAGGAACAACTGCGTGTTCCTCATAATATTCACGTGCCTTTAAGATCTGATTCCACTTCTCATCATCCAGCAGAATTCCATCAACATCCGCCATCGCCCTACCAATTTCAGGGGTCCAGCTGTTCATGTCGATCAGATAACCATCACCATCACGTTGTGGGATTTCTATATTCATGTCATACGCTCCAATTAATAACCTAGTATTTTTATAAGGATTTATGCAATTTTACATATCTCTTATTAAAATACACCCTAATTTTTATAAGGTAATACGGTTTTTTGCCGATTTCACCTATCCATGCTGTTTAAAACAGTGGAAAAAGAGTCTCCGCTATCACATGATATGAGCAGTTCTTCATCAAACGGATTGTTGTTTACGGATATCGTGCCTATAAGCACACAATGGGAGACATACCCATTAGTCTTATTGTTCACGAAAGGCGAAAGGATAAATGCCAGGCAGTATCAAAAAAAGCTTCAAGGGCTTGCCCCTGCTCCATTTTATCTTACTGTTATCAGTTGGTTATCTAGCTGTTTCCCTGATTTTCATCTTAATTCTCTCGACCAATATTAAGCAAAAAGCAATAGCAGATCTTTCCCGGGAAGATGCTAGACAGACTTCAGAGCTAATATTTCAAAGCCTCTATTCCGTCATGAGTGATGGTTGGAATAAGAAAGAGATTATGGAGACGATTTCTCGCCTTAATAAGGCCGTTCCCAATATGGAGATTATGGCTTACCGAGGTGAACCCGTTATTCGAGAGTTTGGAGATATTCCAGGAGAAGCAGAAATTAGAGACTCAGACCCCCTACTACAGAAGGCGTTAAACAGGGGCGAAGAGATTTTACAAACCAACGATTCGGATATTCGTTTCATCTATCCTGTCAAAGTCACAGAAGTCTGTCAGCGATGTCATGAGGAAGCCAAAGTAGGTGATATCAATGGTGTGATCGATATTCGTTATCCGATCGAGAACCTAAAAATATCACTTTCTCTGATCGTAAACGTAATGCTTGGCTACTTCATCTTTATCATGGCCCTGATCTTCGCAGGCCTGTTTTTTAAACTTAGAATATTTGTAGTCAAACCGATCAAAGGTCTGGCCGAAGTAATGGGAGAAATCACCCACAACGCCGATCTCTCCAAGCGGGTCAGTCATGGCGGATGGATCCAGGAGGTACACCACCTGACTGATTATTTTAACCGGATGTTGGGTACGCTTCAGGATTTCCAATATCGACTTGAAGAACTCTCGGTCCGTGACCCTTTGACGCATCTCTATAATCGCCGAAAGTTCGAGCTTTTCCTTGATTATGAAGTTGATAGGGCTTCGCGTCATGACCGGCAATTCTGTCTAATCATGATAGATCTGGATAATTTCAAACACATTAATGACACCTATGGACACCCCATCGGTGATATGGCACTGCAAAAACTGGCCCACCTGTTACAACAACAGACGCGCAAAACAGATGTGCTTGCCCGCCTGGGTGGTGATGAATTTGCCATGCTCCTGCCTGAGACGGAATTTGAGCGTGGCTTAGCCTTTGCAGAAAAGCTTCGCCATGCGCTTGCCAACTCCGCACTGGAACTTCCTGATTGCAAAATAAGAATCAGCGCAAGTTTTGGTGTAGTCAGTTACCCACAGAATGGGGACGAAGTTGAAAATCTGAACATTGCTATGGATGTAGCCATGTACAAGGCTAAACGCAATGGTAAAAACTGCGTTGCCGTACTGGGAGAAGGTGAAAAAGGTGCGGAGATGGAGGTCTTCAGGAAAGGCGAACAGTTACGACTTGCCCTTGAGGAAGAACGAATAGTCGCTTTTGTTCAACCCATTGTCGCCATTCCGGGTGGGCTCTATGCCTATGAAGTACTCGCCAGGATTGAGGAGAACGGTTGCTATTTAACCGCTAATAATTTTATACATGCCGCAGAAGAGCTGGGACTGACGATCGAACTGGATACGGCAGTTTTCAAAAAAGGCCTGGATTATCTGGCTAGCCATTCAACGGAAACGACTAAACTCTTCTTTAATCTGGCATCACGGACTCTGGCCAGTGAACAAACCATTCGAGACATGGTGGCGCTTGCCAGGGAACGAAAAATTCCCCTGAATAAAATTGTTTTCGAAATTACTGAGCGGGAAGCCCTACCCCGCATTTCAGAACTGAGTCAGCTGATTGATGAACTCCATGAATATGGCATTGGCTTTGCGCTGGATGATTTCGGCAGTGGCTTTTCATCCTTCCTCTATCTTAAATATCTGTCAGTTGACTATGTTAAAATTGAGGGCAGCTTCATCCGACAAATTGCTGTAGATCGACGCGATAGAATTATGGTTGAACATATTGCCAGTATTGCCAACCAGTTTGGCATGAAAACTATCGCCGAAATGGTGGAAGATGAAGAGACTAATCTGCTGTTGCAAACATACGGGATCAACTATGCGCAGGGCTACTATTATGGACATCCCCAACCCAGCACCAAGAATCAAAGCAAACACCCTGTCCACCCACTTGAATCAATAGATTAAAACCATGACATTATCTCATGATCATTTTGTTGCACATCGGGGTTATATGGAGTTGTACCCTGAAAATTCCTGGAGTGGATTAGAAGCGTCACTTAAACTCGGTGCGAAATGGATTGAATGTGATATACAGATGACCACACCCGGTCATTTTATTTTATTACATGATGCCGATTTTCAACGTACGGCCGGGGAAAATCTTTCTGCTTTTGGACTGACGGCTGATCAAATGATGACGCTGAGCGTTCATGAACCTGGAAGGTTGGGTACACAGTTTCACCCCGAGCCCGTCATTTCACTTGATGAGCTGCTTATTAAAATTCCTCTCTATCCTGATGCCAGAGCAATGGTGGAAATCAAGGAAGAGAGTATTCAGCATTGGGGACTAGAAGCAGTAATGAAACCACTCCTTATACAACTTGAACCTGTAAAAAGACAGTGCGTACTGATCTCGTTTAGTCTTGATGCACTGGAATATGCTAATAAAAATAGCGGCATTGAACTAGGGCTTGTATTGCGTAACTATGACGATGCGAGCCTTGCTGCAGCTCACACGTTATCCCCTGCTTTCGTAATCTGCAACTATAAAAAGCTACCGCCCGATACGCCTCCGACACGGGGCCCATGGCAGTGGATGCTTTATGACATCACTGACCCAATCTTAGCTGAGCAGTGGGCTGAACTCGGCATTGATCTGATTGAAACCCGTGATATTGGCCTGCTGTTAAAATATGTTGACCAAAACAGTATTTATCGCCAGACGTCCTAGGGTCGGAGTCAACTTTGATCAAAGTAAGGGAGCATTACATACCACAATTCCAGATAATTCGACTCCGACCCGAATGGCACTTACTTAATCAGAATCGCGTCCAATGTAGGGTGGGTTAGGCGCGTTGTTTGCGCCGTAACCCACCAGCCGTGCCGTCAGGCACACCTTAAACAAACGACTTGTGTTGCTGCGCAACGCTTGGTGGGTTA
>NZ_VMNH01000012.1 GCF_007625115.1 Sedimenticola selenatireducens
TAACCCACCAAGCGTTGCGCAGCAACACAAGTCGTTTGTTTAAGGTGTGCCTGACGGCACGGCTGGTGGGTTACGGCGCAAACAACGCGCCTAACCCACCCTACATTGGACGCGATTCTACTTAAGTAAGTGCCATTCACCCCTGAGTCCGATCTCATCGGCCACTTCCCGCATACCCAGGATGGTCTGAGTAATCAGATCACGCCGCTCCATTCCCAACATCTCGGCACCACGATCAATGATGCTGCGATCTACTTTGGCGGCAAAGCTTTTATCTTTCCATTTTTTCAGGACAGATTTGGCTTCCAGATCCATGACACTTTTAGAAGGCCGTACCAACGCGCTGGTGGTGACAAGCCCGGTAAGTTCATCGGTTGCATAAAGCACCTGCTCCATCTCTGACAGCGGCTCTACGTCCGTGCAGATGCCCCAGCCGTGACTGACCACGGCACGGATATAACTCTCTGGCCACTGTTGCTCCCGCAGTATCTGTTCCGTTTTGATACAGTGCTGCTCTGGAAACTGCTCGTAGTCCAGATCATGTACTAATCCAACGATACCCCACTGCTCGACATCACCGCCGCGCTGCTGGGCGAAATAACGCATTACCCCTTCAACAGCCAGGCCATGTTTCCTCAGGCTCTCGGTCTTGGTATAGGTTTTAAGCAGCTGATAGGCTTCTTCTCGACTGGGCACTCGCTCATTCATCCTCTCACTCCTTGATCGTGACGTTGTATAAAACTACTCTTGTAATTCTCTAGAATAGCCATATCTTATCTTGCATGGAAAAAAATCCAAAACCTACTGATATTATCCTGCACCAACAAGCGCATACGCTGGAGTTGGTTTTCGATAACGGCAAGCGTTTCAACTTGTCGTGGGAATACCTGCGCACCTTCTCACCCTCAAAGGAGGTGAGAGCGCGATTCGGTAAAGAGCGTATTCTGGTATTGGATAAACAGGATGTGGTACTGGAACAGATGAAACCGATCGGTAATTATGCCCTCAAGCTCTATTTCAGCGACGGACATAATTCGGGACTTTACGATTGGCGATTCTTGTATGAACTCGGTGTCAATCAGGAGCAATATTGGCAAGATCATCTGGACCGGGTGGCTAAACTCCCTGCCCGGTAGTACAACCGTACATTCTCAGGACTGTATCTCACCCGCCTGATTGATCAGGCCCTCTGTTGCATTAATACCGCAACGCTGATTCCCAGGGACAGCCAGATCAATCTTCGCCGGCTTATCTAACACCAGCCCATTCATCAACTTCACATAACCTTCCCGGGTCTGATTGCCCGCCAATCTTGGATTGTACTTTTTCTCTTCACCAATGGTCGTTGCGGTCTGGCCACTGTAGTCGTGCGCGGGATAGACAATCAGATCATCGGGCATTACAAACAGCTTTTGTGTAATGGAGTCATAGGCCATACCCGCATCACCTGATTGAAAATCGGTGCGGCCACTCCCCCTGATCAGCAAGGTATCACCGGTAAACAGACAATCCTCTGCAAGATAACTGATATCGGTATTGGTATGGCCGGGTGTATGCAATACGGTCAAAGATGATTCACCAAACCGCAGTTGATCACCCTCCTTAAGCGCCCTATCGGCACAGGTGGCCAGGGCATTTTCATGAACACCCACCTGACAGCCAAAGCGTTCTCTGAGCAAGCCTCCACCTGTGATATGGTCGGCATGGATATGCGTCTCTAAAGAGTAGAGCAACGTCAGGCCAAGCTCTTCAATGAGTTTGATATCCCGCGCACTCTGCTCCTGTACGGGGTCAATCATGACCGCCTCATGCGTCACCAGGTCCCAGAGAAGATAACTATAAGTGGAGGAATCTTTATCAAACAGTTGTCGCAGTTGCATGGATAAACCCTAAATTGATCACTACTATGAAGTATAAATGAGGGTCGATCTGCACAATTCAACCGGGTTATTGCCATGGTTTTAAAGTCGTGAAAACTACGCCTGCATAGGAGGTTGCAGGACGCCTATTAGCCGCTCTAACTCATCCTCACTGACCCACTCACCGAGAAGATCACTTTGGAGGTAATCGATATTGAGTTGCGTGAGCAGACGGCAGGTATTAAGCGAATGGACATTGCGCGCGATGGTCTTTCTATTCTGGGCATGTGAAACATCAACAATAGCGCGTACCACGGCCTGATCAATGGGATCTGTCAGAAGCCCATCAATTAAAGTCTCGTTGATGGTGATGTAAGCCGCTTGATACTGACGCAGATGTGCAAACGCACTGTGTCCCCGTGTTTGCTCATCCAGTATAACGCCAAACCCCTTTGCATGAAGCTGCTCTAACGTCTTCTGCAGGGATTTGGCATTGGAGCCACTCTGATCATCTCGCAGCGTAATCAACAAGCTGTCAGGTGTCTGTGAGATGCTCGACAACCACCCTTCCACGGTCTCAATAAAATCTGGCCGTGCCAGTGTCTGTTCAGAAAGAGTAACGGCAAAGCGCAAAGGCGTCTGCATCTCATCCTGATCATCTAGCAGACGCATGACCCGTTCAATCACATGCAGATCAATTTTTGTGATGAGATCAAAGCGTTCTGCTGCGGGAATAAAAGCAGCCGAAGAGAGCAAATGCCCATTCGCATCCGGTAGCTGAACCTGTACTTCATAGAAATCAGGGAAGCCCTGAGGATGACAGGATGCACTGTTATCGGTAGCATTGCTATCCAACAGAGACTGAACAGTGCTTGTTGCATAGATGGGGTGATAGGAGAGTGAAAATTGAGCCTTCTCCAACGCTTCGCCCAGCCGATCAATCCAGCCTCGTTCTTTTTCATCAAAGGCTGAAACATCTTTCTCTTCATCAAACACATGGATCTTGTTTCTGCCTTGCTGTTTGGCAATATGGCAAGCGGCATCTGCATTGGCCAGTACCCGGTCAACAGAAAAACTGCAGGCATCCATCATGGTCAACCCAACGCTTCCCGTTATATCAAAAGCCATGTCACCGTAATGAAAAATCGTTTCATCAAGGATCCCCCGGATTTTCTCGGCCAATAACAGCGCTTGTTCCAGTTTCACATTGGAAAGAATTACAACGAATTCATCCCCGGCGATACGCGCTATAATGTCACTCTGCCTGACCCGCTCCTTGAGTTTGTTACTCACTTCAATGAGCAGCAGATCACCGGCCGCATGACCGGCCAAATCATTTACATTTTTAAAGCGATCCAGATCAATAAACAGCAATGCTGATGTTTCACCCGTGCGGAAAAGACGGCGGGTCTCCTGCTCAAGGGCCTGTTCCAGGTATTGGCGATTCAGAAGCTTGGTCAGATGATCATGGTTGACCTGCCACTTCAGCTCCTCTTCAAACAGCAGACGCTCTGAGATATCGCGGAATGCAATGACAGAGCCGATTGATCGTCCCTCGATCATCCTCGGGCGTACACTGCATTCAACCGGCACTGCACTCCCCCTGGCACTCCAGAATACGGCTTCCCATTGCAACAACTCATCTCCCAATTGATAGGCTTGATGAATAAAACAGAAATCTGAATCAACCGGCTTGCCTGATTGATCGGCATAATGAAAAACCGCGTGGGCCGACTTTCCTAGAAGATCGCTCTCCAACTCATAACCCAGAATGCTCAATGCGGCAGGGTTGATGAAGGTAACAATCCCTTCCCGGTTCACCCCATAGACGCCCTCGCCCACAGATTCAAGAATATTGTTTAGCTGCTCTTTCTCTTCGCGGATGATTTTCTTCTGCTGACAAATCTGCACCAGCGCCTTGACCCGTGCCAGAAAGAGTTGACTCGACTCGTTCTTGAACATGCACTCAATGGCACCTGAGGCGAGTACAGAGGAGACCAGATCGTCATCGTAGCTGCCGGTTAAAACGGCCAGATCCATTGGACTACAGCGGGGATCTTGCTTTATGCGTTGGCACAATTCAGCGCCATTTTGTTCCGGCATATAGTAATCAATAATGCCAATATCAAAACGCTGTGCCTTTGCTTTCTCAAAGGCTTCGGCAGGTGAGGCAGCCAATTCAACGCTAAAGCCCTCTCGCTTTAGCAAATTACCAAACTGAGTACGAATGGTTTTCGAATCATCCACTAAGAGGATTCTGATCGCATCGTCTTCTGTGGTCTCTGCAATGACACCTCGCTCAGCACTGGAGGTCAGTAGACGCTGAAGATTCTCTTCGATCTCCTTCATATCCCGCCACTTTTGAACGATGAAGTAATCCCGCTCAAACAGACAGTTGGCATCGATCAGTGCCATATCCTGAACCAGCAACAGCAACGGCAACTTATTGCACGGCGCCTCACACAGTAGTTTTGACAACGCCATGAACTCAGGCTTCGCCAGTGTTGGCCAGCCCAAGATAATTACGGAAGGGGGTGCGGTATGTTGCGGTAGACAGGAGAGCCGGACGATGGCCTGGCGACAGTCATCCTCTTCCTGCAGTTCAATGCCTGGCAGGTTTATCGCTCTTTTGATGCCATACCTTAGCGTGGCAGAGGGCTCGATAATGAGGATTGTGGTCAATGCGTGCCGATTCAGGTTGTTAAATCGATTAATTCTCTAGTAAATCAGGGATTAAAACTGTGTCGGCCGTCTTGTTTGAATACTTTAGCGAGGAGTCTTTGGAATATTAAAGTGTAGTATACAAATAATTAACCCAGTCGTTTCTGACTGGGTTAATTGATTTCTAACAGGGGGTTTTGGGTGGGCAAATAGCACCCAGAGGAGAATGGCACTTAACTTAAGCGCAAATGTAGGGTGGGTTAGTGTTTTTTGCGTAGCCCACCAAGCGTTACCCAGCAAACAAGGCGTTTATTTAAGGAGTGCCTGACGGCACCGTTGGTGGGTTACGGCTCAAACAACGCGCCTAACCCACCCTACATTGGATACGAATCTGCTTAAGTAAGTACCATTCCACCCAGAGGGTATTATTTACGAATCCCCTCAACTGAGAGAAATACTTCCACTTCACTTGAAGCAGGTCCCAAGTCCATGGGAATCGCAAAGTCTTTCAAAGTCAGTTTGGTTGTCCCCTCAAAACCACGCCGATAACCACCCCAGGGATCTTTACCCGCACCGATGTGGGTCACATCAATCGCTATCGGTTTGGTCACGCCATGCAGGGTAAGATCACCCTTCAGCACGGCCTTGTTGTCGCCCATAACTTCATAACCGGTGCTGGTAAAAGTGATCTGTGAAAACTCATCAACTTTCAGAAAGTCTTTGCTACGCAGATGCTTGTCACGTTCAGCATGGTTGGTATCCACACTGGCCGGATTAATGGTCACCGAGACCTTGGAGGCGGCCGGGTTCGCTTCATCGTAGCTGAAGCCACCGCTGAAGTCGTTAAAACGCCCGAGTACCCAACTGTATCCCAAATGGGAAATCTTAAACTGAACAAAGGCGTGTGCCCCTTTGGTATCAATCACGTAATCTTCTGCAGAAACCGGGGCTGATAGCGCAATACCGGCAGCAGCAATCAGTGGAACAATGAAGCGCATTTTCATGTTATCTCCTTGGCAATAATTAATACTGTGTTGTGTTATTGGTCCATGGACCGGGAAGAACCGAGCATACGCACCAGCGTAATATCTCGATCAATAAAGTGATGTTTTAGCGCCGCTAGCCCATGCAAACCGGCAAGGGCGATCAGGGTAGTAGCCAGAATAAAGTGAATCTCTCCTGCCCGATCTTCCATGTTTTCAAAGCCGGGGACGAGCGCAGGCACGGTGAACCAGTTGAAGACATCAATGCCGCGACCATCAGCTGTCGAGATCAGGTAACCGCTCAGGGCTATGGCAAACAGTAAGAGATACAGTAGACCATGCACCCATTCTGCTACCTTGTGCAGAATCTCTGGATCATTATCAACAGGTGCAGGTTTTGGATTAACCATTCGCCACACCAGCCGAAATACCAAGAGCAACAGCATGATGATACCGAGACTGCGATGGATATCAGGCGCAGTTTTGTACCAGGGGTGGTAATAATCCAGACCCGTCATATAGAGGCCGAGGACAAACAACCCAATAATCAGCAACGTCATTACCCAGTGAATAACGATGCTGACTATTCCGTATTGCTGATGGCTGTTACGCAGATTCATTCGGATCATCCCTATCATAAACCTTTACCGCACACTGATTCATGCAACCAACCGCTCAATCTCTTGCTGGGCACTCTGAATGCCTTGTGAGCGCATTGCATCCCCCATATTGAGCCCTTCAGAATGGATAAAGTTCACATTTTTAATACCAATAAAATTGAAAAGAGTTTCTAAATAAGGTGCCTGTTGATCCGATGCCGCACCGGCATGTATGCCACCACGAGCGGTTAAGATATAGACCGGTTTATCCTCAACCAGACCGACAGCACCTGTATCGGTATAGGTAAATGTCTTACCGGCCATCACGATGTGATCAATATAGGCCTTTAGCGTTGAGGGGATACCCAGGTTGTACATGGGGACACCCAGCACAATGGCGTCCGCCGCAAGGAACTCTCCAACCAGTAGGTTGATTCGATCAGCAATAACGGACATTTCAGACGAATGTTGATCAGAGGGGCTCATCATCGTAGCCAGCATGCGCTCATCCAGATGAGGGAGGGGCTTGCTTGCGAGGTCTCGTTCGACCACTTTATAGTCAGGGTGATTATCGACCCATTGCTGTACAAATTGCTGGCTAAGGCGTCGTGAATCAGAGCCCTCTAACCGGGCGCTGGAATCGATATGCAGTAGTGTTTTTGTACTCATGACATGCTCTCCGTAAATCAATCTTTAACTTGGAGAACAGCCTATCATTATCCCAAACAACAGATTAGATGGCATTATTAGATAACTATGTTCCATAAATGGAACAATTAAGCGGTATGAGTTTGAAGTGTGGTACCGATTTTCCGTATCAGTGAGGCAGATTGCCAAATTGCTTATCCAAAAAGGCGATAAGCGCTCGTACCTTCGGGGTCAAGTGGCGAGGCGACGGGTAGACGGCATTGATACCCCCCTCCCTTAACTGCCACTCATCCAGTACAGAAACCAGTTTTCCTTGCGCAATAAGATCCTGACAGTGCAATTCCGGCAACATTGAAATAGAGTCGCCCATCAAACAGGCACCCCGTATTGCATTAAGGTTGTTGATGGTAAGTCGCCCCTTGAGCTCAACCGTCACCTCGCCCCGGGGTCCCTTAAATTTCACAGTGTCACGTGTACGGCGGGAGGCAAAAACAATGCAGTCATGATTGGCCAACTCTTCCGGTCTTCGTGGCACACCCTGCTTTTCGAAATAGGCCGGCGTACCACAGATCAGCATCCGACCGGTAAAAAGTCGATGAGCTACCAGCGTGGAATCTTCCAGCACACCCGCCCGTATCGCCATATCGAACCCCTCTCCTACCAGATCCACATAGCGATCCGAGACGTCTATCTCCAACTGTATCTCCGGATACTGTTCCAGAAAGCTTCCGGCAATGGCCGGCATTATCGAGATGCCGATATCTACCGGCATGGTGACGCGCAGCAATCCTCGAGGTAACTCCTGGCATTGACTGATAGCGAGTTCAGCCTCTTCAGCCTCGGCCACCAGACGTGCACAACGCTCATAATAGAGTGCACCTAGCTCTGTGGGGTGAACACTGCGTGTTGTACGCTGTAATAATCGAGCGCCCAATCGCGTCTCAAGTTGACTGATTTTTCGACTGACTGTGGATTTTGGCATTCCAAGCAATGTGGCCGCTGCCGTGAAGTTCTTCGCCTCCACCACCTTCACAAAGATGACCATTTCATTGAAATCCAGCATATATACTATTCGCATAATTATCAGTGAGCTTTGGCTATACGTTAACCCATTCTTAAGCCATTCTACCAACCCGTTTTAATAACGGTATCATCAGCAACCTATTCCCGCATTGTTACTCAGCTTGTTTTTCCCTGTCCCGGAGTGGCATAGTCGAGGTTTCTTTACTAATTTATGAGTAATGAACGCTTGGATCCCAGCCTGACACGCCGCCATCTCTTTCTCTGCATCTTGTTTCCCTTTGCGCTGGGTTACTACCTCTCCTACCTGGCGCGGGTGGTTAATGCCGTATTAGCGCCGGACCTGATTACTGAACTTGGATTAGAACCGGATGCGCTGGGTTTGCTCACAGCATCTTATTTCTTTACCTTTGCCGCAGCGCAACTTCCTCTGGGTATCTTGCTCGACCGCTACAGTCCTCGCAAGATCGAAGCCGGACTCTTGCTGGTGGCAGCCGCTGGCGCGCTGCTGTTTGCACTGGGTGACAGCGCCTGGGACCTGATCATCGGTCGAGGGCTGATCGGACTGGGTGTATCTGCCTGCCTGATGGCCGCCTTCAAGACCTTCACGCTCTGGTTCAAACCGGAGAAACTCCCAATGGTAAATGGCGTTATTCTCGCCTCCGGTGGTGTCGGGGCCATTACCGCAACCGCGCCTGTTCAGGCAGCATTATCAATAACTGACTGGCGTGGTGTCTTCATGATATTAGCGGGATTGATGGTCGTCTCATCGATCACTATCTTTCTATTAGTGCCTGATCATACTGAGAAGCAGAAAAAGGAGACATTAAAGACACAAATTAAAGACCTTAAGGCTATCTTTACCGATCGGTTTTTCTGGATGATTGCCCCGTTAACCATGCTCTCACAAGCCTCTTTTATCTCCATTCAAAGCCTCTGGGCGGGGCCTTGGTTACAGGATATAGGAGGACTTAACCGACCAGAGATGGCAGACACCCTGCTTCTAGCCGCGACCGCCATGGTAGCTGGCTTTCTGGTAATGGGTACATTGGCGGAACGACTTGCGCGGGTCGGCGTGCCCTCAATCCTACTCTCCGTCACTGGCATGATGATTTTTCAGATTATTCAACTCCTGATTATTCTGGGACCATCAGACCAACAGCTCTCTGTAATCTGGATAGCTTTCGGTTTTTTCGGAACTACCGGTATTGTGCAGTATGCCGTGCTATCACAGCACTACCCCAGACACTTGGCCGGACGGGTTAACACAGCCATGAACCTTTTGGTATTTATAGCTATTTTTGTCTTGCAATACACCATTGGCGCCATTATCAACCTCTGGCCCCAAGCGTCACCTGGTCATTATCTGGAAATCGCGTATCAAGCATCTTTCGGCTTTGTACTGCTACTTCAGGCTGTCGCCTTATGTTGGTTCGTGTGGGAGTATCGACGGCAATCCCCTGCCCATAAATCAATACGGGGATGACTTTAGATCAGCGGTTGTGACCCATCACCGGCTGCATTAGGATAGGAGCCTGCAATAACTGATAAAAATAGTGTTATGAGCTGGCAACAAAATGAAAGCAAAACTTCGGCTGCAAATTCGATTCAACGATAGCGTCATTGGTCCAGGAAAGATTGCACTCCTCGAATCAGTGCATGATGCGGGCAGTATCTCGGGTGCAGGAAAGGCCTGTGGCATGACGTTTCGACGTGCCTGGCAGCTTATTGAGACCGTACAGGAAGCATTGGGCCAACCCCTGGTAGAAACCACCGTGGGGGGCAAAGGTGGTGGTGGCGCAACACTGACACCTTTTGCGCTGACGCTGATCGCTGAATATCGCCGACTGGAAACACAGGCCTACGACTCGGCATCCCCCCTGTTTGAGCTATTGAATCAAGCAGAGGGTTAACAACTCTACCATCAGCGACCAACCTGCTCAATAAACTCCAGCGCATTCTGATCGGGATCACGACAGAACAAAGCCCTTCTTCCGGAGCGACTTAACGTATAGCCCACACCGGCCCTATCCAAGGCCGCAATCAACTGATCAAGATCATCCAAATAAAAAGCCAGATGGCGATCTAATCCTCCGTGTGCAGGCCGGCCTTCAGCGGGATCAGGATTAGGCACTTCCAATAGGTGGATCTGCTGTTCACCGACATTCAACCACGCACCAGGATAGCCCAGATCTGGGCGAGAGGAATCAATCACCAGACCAAGCACATCCCGATAAAAGGCCACTGCCGTTACGGTATCTGCAACCACCAGACTGCCATGATGAAAACCCTTAATCATTCCTGCCATTCCCACACCCTTCTTCTCTCATCCATCAAGCAATTTGTTTGCAGTGTGTCTCACGGGTAAAAAACATCAGAATCAACGCAACCACTAGCCAACCCATCATCAGGGTAAAGCCATTCTCATACGCCTCCAGTGTATAGAGACGCACACCATTATTCATCTCACCCGTCCAATAGTGATCCAGAAGCCAACCTACCGCAGGCTGCAACAACATGGGCCCTATCATAACCCCCATGTTGACCAAACCAGCTGCCGTACCGGCAAGACGAATCGGTGCTGATTCACGGGCAAAGGCAAATCCAATAATCATGTTGCCGGAGAAGAAACCGGCGCTAATCAGCAACAGTACCAATAACCAAACAGGTAACGCTGGCACGAGAATAACGATTGACCAAGTCACTAGCTGGATAACGCAACCTAACAAATAGAGCGGCTTACGATGCCCCAGATGATCTGAGAGCCAACCAAATGCTGGACCGCCGACTGCCCATGAGACCAGCAAAGCCGAACAGATAGCCGCCGCCGTGGTCTTTTCCATTCCGTAGTGAGTTGTAAGGAAAGGCACGCCCCATAAACCCGCAAAAGTCAGGACACTCCCCACACCGGCCCCCGGCACAAAGAAGAGTAACCAGGTATTACGATAACCCAGCACGGCGCGTATTCCTGCCAGCGCACCGATGTGACTGGACGAAGATTCGTTATGGGCAATGGCATGGGAGGCATAACCTTTTTCAGTGGGATCATCCCGCACCAACAACCAAATCCCAAAGGCAACGATAAAGGTCACCACCGCAGAGGAGAGCATGACAGGCCGCCAGCCAAAGGCATCTACCAGCAACCGTAAAGGCACGCCAGCAAAGACCGCACCTACCACCCCGCAAAACAGCGCAATACCTGAGGCAAATGAATACTGTTTCGGTGGCAACCAATGTCCCGCCAGTTTTAACGTCCCAACAAAGGCAACCGCTACAGAACCCCCTATCAGCAGACGACCAAGGTTTGCCCAAAGCGTATCAGGCGCCATCGCAAACAGCAGTGCACCCATACCGGCCACCGTTGCACCCAGGGAGAGTAGCCGTCGAGGCCCCCAATGATCGGCCAAGAGTCCCGTAGGCACCTGCATCGCCACATAGCTATAGAAATAGAAAGCCGATAGATTTCCCAGCCCCGCCGCATTGAGTTGAAAATCAGTCATCAACTCGGAGGTCATTACCCCAGGTGCAACGCGCTGATAGAAGCCAATTAGATACAATGCGGCACCTAGTCCCCAGATCATCCAGGCAAGGCGCAGTGGTGGATAGGATGGTGAAGTCATGAATTATCCCAGTTAACGTTCACGTCACTATAGCTTGAGTCGCTCGGGGATAAAACCGGATAAATTAGATGCGTTAGATGAGTGGTTTGTTGGGCTTCGCTGCGTTCACCCCAACCTACATCAATATCAAGTGAGCAGCAGGTAGGTTGGGGTGAGCAACGCGAAGCCCAACACTTCACTATCATTCGCCAAATCCCACACCACCTGTGACATCACTCACACCCCAATTCGGATCAAGCACGCCCTTTTTGATATACCGATGAATACTTGAGTAAGGCCAATCGGACGCCCGTTTTACCCAGCCGTGTTTTACCGGATTATAATGAATGTAATCAACATGTCGTTGAAAATCCTCATCATCACGGATTAGGTGCTCCCAATAACGCCGCTGCCAGATACCCCGCTCACCTTTTGCTTTTCGGCTCATGCTTATTTGCTCACCTTTCATAATGCCGCGGCTAAAACTGGCCTTGATTAGCATCCAACGCTTCGAATAATCGCGATCACCATCAGGCAAGGTCCAGATGGCGTGCAGATGATCTGGCAGTATCACCATGCCATCGATACTGAAGGAGTGTCGGGCTTTCACCTGACTCACCGCGTCTCTTAACAGAGCGATATGATCAAGCAGCAATGTCTGCTTTCGATCAAATAGATTAACCGTGAAAAAGTAGGTACCACCGGGGATAACTGATCGTCGATAATGCATTTCCTACACTCCTTGTAGTGAGTAATCCCTATTCTTCTATTGATCTGTTGGGCTTCGCTCTGCTCACCCCAACCTACCAAATCATTTTCTTTGTTTGTTCGCTTTTTTGACCCGCCGCAAATGAACAATCTCCGCAAAGATTCCACCAATGGCGCCCCAAAGTCCTCCGAGGATAATCACTACGACGACTTTATCACCCGCTAATTGCTGAAGAATGCCCGAGGTGGGAAAAATTGAGCGCGCCTGATTAATCAGTAAGGCAACCAGCAGAGCACCGAGCACACCCATCACCATGCCATGCAGTAGTCTGCCATCTCGTGCTTGTAGCGCGGTGTAGATACCAGGGGCAATCCAGAGCGCTGATAGGGTCAGTAACTGAGGTGCCGTAGCCTTGTCTATTTCGAATAACACGGCAAGTGCCATCATTACCAAGGAAAGTACAGCGAGGATAATCGCACCAATGAATAGCGCACGATAGTTCATGAAGGGGTGGTCTTCAGTGGTCATGTTTTCACAAGCTTCTATTAGTTATGGGTTTCCAGAAAACGCAGGCTGCGAGTCCCGTACCAAGAATAACTCTCACCATCAATCAATCCACAGCTATAACCCAACTCAAGCAATTCATCACGGTAACGATCAAAGGGGAAAGGCTCACTGGAGAACAGCAAGGCAACCTTATCAGGATTGAGATCAGATAACTGAATCTCTGGATATTTTTCCTTATGCTGAATCAGCCGCGCCCCCATACCCATACGACAGAGCATGGAGTGGATAAAGGTATTTTCACCAATGGCCATCCAGGGATCACGCCAGATGAGATATTCGGCCTGTGTTTGTGTAGTGGGTAATTGCCACCAATCAATCATGCCGGGAAGTGTGGCTAAACCGTGCGCCTGTACTGGCAAACCGGCAACCTGTTCCCAGCGATCTGCAACAGACTGTAGCGCACTGTTCTCAATTAATGCGGCCAAACGTCTAAGCTCAGGGGCCACATCTTCAACGCCGGTTATATGTAAGGCAATGTAGGGATAGGGACAACTTTCTGCCATCTCTCGCGTATTCTCTTCTTTATCCAGAATCACAAGTTCAGGTTTCAGATATTCCATCTTATCCCAATCCGCTTGCTTGGTACCCGCAACAGCGGGGATTGTCTGAACTTCAGTATGAGGATGTATACAGAACCGCGAGCGCCCCACCAAATCGGCGGAGCACTCGATCAACGTCTCAGTAATGGAGGGTATCAGTGAAACAACCCGCATCAGGGCTGTTTCACTTTTACATGGTCATAGGGGCAATGGCGACAACCCGAGCCGCAACAATACCCACGACTGCGGTGATACTTTTCAGTAAACACCATCAGACCCGCTTCCCAATAGTAATGGCGCGCTTCAATAAGCGGATCTATCGGCCAGCTATCAACACTTTCGTTATCCTCTTGCAACCGTGCACCTTCTCAAATCAACGCCAGGGACTGCTGGAATCTCGTTCAATTCGCCGTTCATCACCCCGTTCCTTTCTTGCTTCATTCTGCTGTCGAATACGCTCGCCATAGCTATCCGATTCACTGCCTCCAGCCGGACCGGCAGCAGGCGCCTGTTTGAGGGCTTCATCAAGCATCTGCTGCTCTCCTGGGCGAATACCGCCTGCATAGCTATTTTGTACTTCTCCACCCTTTTCAGCGACTGGTCCACAACGGGTATCTGAATAGACGACGACGCCATCCTCTTCACATTTATAGCTCTCGGCAACAGTGAGTGATGAGAAAACTATCAATGCACTGACACTACAAACCATCACAGTGTAATTAAGTGGAATAATCTTCATGACCTACTCCTTGGGCTGTTGAATTCCGGTGTAACCCCTTACTTAATACAATAGTCCATCCAGAATCGGCTTTCTTTGCAAAATATCAACCTACCCTACAGTATTCAGATTAATCGCTATTGTGCCGTCCAGCCAGAATCAATGGTTAATGAGGATCCCGTAATCGACGATGCCTGATCACTCGCCAGGAATGCCACCAGGTTGGCCACTTCTTCCGGCTCAATCAGTTTCTTTATTGCCGCATTCTTCAACATCACATCGGTAACAACCTCCTCTTCCTTGATACCCCGTGTCCGGGCCTGGTCGGCTATTTGGTTCTCCACCAGCGGTGTACGGACATAGGCCGGACAAATGGCATTCACCGTAATACCAAACTCCCCCCCTTCCAGGGCGGCAGTTTTGGTCAGCCCTATGACGCCATGTTTCGCCGAGATATAGCCCGCTTTAAAGGGTGATGCCACCATGGCATGCACAGATGCGATATTAATCACACGGCCCCAGCCCTTCTGCTTCATCATGGGCCAGGAGTAACGCATCAAGAGGAAGGGCGCCGTTAACATAACGCCCAGCAGTTTATTCCACTGTTCGATGGGGAATTCTTCGATAGGCGAGATATGCTGAAATCCGGCGTTATTCACCAGAATGTCCACACCACCATGTAATTGAGTGGTCTGCTCAATCAGGGAGCGACACTGGTCTGCATCGGAGAGATCAGCCTGTATAAATGTCGCCCCGATCCCTTCAGCCGCGACACCGCCTGCCTCCAGGTTAAAATCAGCGATGACCACCTTGCAACCTAATGAATTCAACTTTTTGGCAACAGCCAAGCCAATACCACTCGCCCCACCGGTTACAACGGCAACTTTATTCTGCATCTGATCTCGCTCCTGAAACAATCGCCACAATGGCCTGAATAATTTTTCATGGGGCGATTATACGACGATAGAAGACGGTAGGGACAACACCCTAATCAATGATGGAAATAGAACATGAGGGATGAGGTGGGCCGATCAGCCCACCTCAAATCAGGATTTCCCTGTTACCAACCCGCTTAACCCTGAGTGAGCACGCTTCCGGTTACACTGCCTTTGAGGCTCTTGTGAAGCCAGTCGGGCTAAATGACCCTCATGAGGTCACACCTGAAAGATCGTCTGGATCAAGCTTGTACAGTGGATAAAGTATAGAAAATTTCCCTGAGTGAGTGGATGCAAAGATCACGCTCAACCAAGCTATTTTTAGCGTATATATAACATTTGTTTAATATTTGTAGTGTTTTTCTCTACTTTGAGTTATTTTTAACGTGATATAGACCATGAAGCATGAGAAATGAAACTCGACCGTACTGATCGACGAATTTTAACTGAGATGCAACGCGACGGGCGTATCAGCAATCTGGAATTGGCTGAGCGGGTTGGACTCTCACCCACCCCCTGCTCCCGACGGGTAAAACAACTTGAAGAGGCTGGCATCATTAGTCGGCATGTCACGCTCCTTAATCCATCCAAACTGAATCTCAAACTCATTGCACTCATCCAGATCAGCATGGATCGGCACACGCCCGACCGGTTTGAAAATTTTGAAGAGAAGGTGGCGCAATATCCCGAGGTGATCGAATGCAGTCTCATAACCGGCCAGACTGCTGACTACCTGGTTAAAGTAGTGGTACCCGACATGGATGCCTACCAGGAGTTGCTACTGGGTAAAATTACCCGCATTGCGGGCGTATCGGGCGTGCAGTCCAGTTTTGTGATGCGGCAAATCATCTCGAAAACAGAGCTACCTCTAGATTATTTGACCTGACATAATTCACCCACCATTTGATACACCATCAGACAGGATGCAAGGCGAGACAATACTATGGACCAAACCACCACCCTTAATAAGTTGGATCAGCTGAAACTAATGACCGTCGTGGTCGCTGATACTGGAGAGTTTGAGCGGGTCAAGCAGTATGCACCGGAAGATGCCACCACCAACCCCTCCCTGATTCTAAAGGCTTCCCAGCAACCCCAATACGCCATCCTGACTGACCAGGCAATAGCCTGGGCGCAAGCACAACATGATCCCGACCACCTGTTGGACAACACCATTGATAAACTCTCGGTCAGTTTTGGTTGCGAGCTGTTGAAACTGATTCCAGGCAAGGTCTCTACTGAAGTAGATGCCCGCCTCTCCTTCGATACCGAAGCAACGGTAGAAAGGGCCCGTCGTCTCATTGCACTTTATGAACATGAAGGTATCGCCCGCGAGCGTATACTGATCAAGATCGCCTCCACATGGGAAGGCATTAAAGCGGGTGAAATTCTTGAGCGTGAAGGCATTCACTGTAACCTGACACTGCTGTTCAGCTTTATCCAGGCGGTTGCCTGCGCCGAGGCCGGTATCACCCTGATCTCACCCTTTGTTGGCCGCATTCTTGACTGGCACAAAAAACAGAGCGGTCGTGACAGTTATCCTGCCAATGAAGATCCAGGCGTTCTCTCAGTCAAATCGATCTACAACTACTTCAAGAAGTTCGACTACCCAACGATTGTGATGGGTGCCAGTTTTCGGAACCTCGGCGAAATAGAAGAGCTCGCAGGATGTGACCGACTGACCATTAGCCCTGATCTGTTAAAAGGGTTGATGGAGCAGCAGACAGCATTGCCTCAGAAACTATCGATAGACAGTGCTCGCACAATGGATATCAAACGACTGGAGATCAACGAGTCAACCTTCCGCTGGTTATTGAATGAAGATGCCATGGCTACTGAAAAATTGGCTGAAGGTATTAGGCTGTTCAGTAGAGACCTGGAAAAACTTGAACATGCCATTGAGAGCAAACTTACATAGCCTCAATAGCTTTATTTTTCTCAGCTCACAGAATCCACGCCTAAGGACGCCTGAAAGCAGGTAAAAAACAGTCTTAGGAACGACACCTACGATCTTTTCCATCAATGGCAAGCCGCTATTCCCTTCTTTTTTCAGTGTTTTAGTTTTAGATAAATCCTTTTGATCTAAAATAGGGCAGATAACGCTCTGCCCTTCATATCACTGAAATTGTAAACGATTGCAACATATGCACATCCCTGGGTGCCATCCCATTCCATATTTTTTTCTAACGCTCTATAGTGAAGATGTTCTCGAAGAATAAACGAGATTAGCTATCTAAATGTGTTTTCTGGGGGGATGCAAATGTTAAAGGAATTCAAGGAATTTGCCATTAAGGGCAACGTAATAGACATGGCTGTTGGTATTGTAATCGGTGCCGCCTTTGGAACCATTGTGAAATCGTTGGTTTCCGATGTCATTATGCCGCCTATTGGCTTACTGCTCGGTAATGTGGATTTCTCCAACCTGTTCTTCGTTCTCAAGGATGGCACCAATCCTGGCCCTTATCTGTCAATTGCTTCGGCGGCTGATGCGGGCGCAGTAACCTTAAATTATGGGCAGTTTATCAATACAGTAGTCAGCTTCTTAATTGTTTCGTTTGCTATCTTCATGGTGATCAAGATGGTGAACAGACTCAAAAGAGAAGAGGAAGCGGTTGAAGAAACACCCACCACTAAAGAGTGTCCGTTTTGCCTTTCAAACGTCCCCATCAAGGCGACACGTTGTGGACACTGCACCTCTGAACTACCTGTCACAGAATAATCACATAATTAACACACGGAGATAATAAAATGGCCAAACTTACTCAGATTGAAGGAATCGGCGAGACTTATAGTGGCAAGCTGCAAGAGGCCGGTATCGCTACCCAAGAGAAACTCTTGGAAGCGGGCGGCACGCCAAAAGGCCGGAAGGAATTAGCCGACAAGACCGGTATCAGCGCCAAGCTGATCCTTGGCTGGATTAATCGCGCTGATCTGGCTCGCGTTAAAGGTATAGGCGAAGAGTACGCTGATCTTCTTGAACTAGCAGGTGTCGACACCGTACCTGAACTGGCCCAGCGGAATGCAGCCAATCTGCATACCAAGATTACAGAAGTCGCTGAAGCCCGAGGCAATGTTGTTCGTCGCGTCCCTTCCGCTAAAGAGGTTGAAAAATGGGTTGCACAGGCGAAAGAACTTCCGCGCGCCATTAACTACTGATCGTCCCTCAATGGGGACAGGCAAGCAGCACGGCCTGTCCCAACAACCATTCAGCTCACCTGCTCCAAATGTATATAGTCGAGCTTTAGCTCGCATCCTAATCACCTTCACAAATCATCACTCGACACAGAGGCTCCAACATGGACTTACTCAAGCTTGGCACTGAACTCATTATGAAAAAACTCGGCAGTAATGGTAATAGTAGCGACATCAGTGCCGCCTTGATGGGACTACTCGGCGGAACAGATGGAAAGGTTGACCTTGCTGCCCTGATCAGTCAGTTCACACAAAACAGTGACTTGATGGGTCTCGCCAGCTCCTGGCTGGGTGATGGAGAGAACCAGGCCCTATCTCCTAATCAGCTAATGTCCGCACTGGGCAGTGACAAAATCGGCCACTTCGCAGATCAACTGGGTATCAGCCAAGGTGAAGCCGCAAATACCTTGTCTGACACCTTGCCACAACTGATTGATAACAGTAGCAGCGGTGGTAGTTTGCTTGATATGGCGGGTGATGCGGGTGATCTGATGGGTTTAGCTAAAAAATTCTTTTAGTTATTACCTTTCACGCTCGTTAAAGCCGATATTAATGCCTGCTGTTGTACTTTACCCGTCATGAAATGAAATGTATGGTGTTGCCTGCTTAATCAGGCAACACTTTTTTATTTTTTGGGCAGTAAAAACAATGAGCATAGAACGGGCCTTAATCTCACGCAGTGGATCAAAATGTGAACTCTGCGGTTCCACAAACGACCTCCAATCCTACGAAATACCCCCTGACTCAGATGGCAGCCTCGACCAGACAATTTTGCTGTGCGATACCTGCCGCACGCAGATAGATCAACCCGACCAGGTTGAGCCAAATCATTGGCGCTGCCTGAATGACAGTATGTGGAGCCAAATCCCCGCCGTTCAAGTCATGGCCTGGCGTATGCTCAATCGTCTCCGGGCAGAGGGCTGGCCTCAGGATTTACTCGACATGCTGTATCTGGATGAGGAAACCCAGCGCTGGGCAGAAGCCACCGGCGAAGGGCTTGGTGACAGTGAGACCACACAACATGTTGATAGCAATGGTGCCGTACTTGAGGCGGGAGACACGGTCACATTAATCAAGGACCTTAATGTCAAAGGTGCAAACTTCACCGCCAAACGAGGAACGGCCGTTCGAGGCATCTCTCTCGTTCAGGACAATCCAGAACATATTGAAGGCCGTGTTAATGGCCAGCAGATTGTCATCCTGACCAAGTTCGTTAAGAAATCCAACTGATCCTATTTTGAAGGGGCGGCGTCGAATGTCACTGACTTAAGCTCAAATGTAGGGTGGGTTAGCGTTTTTTGCGTTACCCACCAGGCGTTGCGCAACAACACAACGCGCCTAAACCACCCTACATTGGATACAAATCTGCTTAAGTCAGTGCCATACCACGTTCATCCCGTATTTTGCATACCCGCAGAGATCCCCGCCATAGTCACCATCAGTGCCTGTTCAAGCCGTTCGTTCGGGCAGTTCCGATCACGATAGAGCAGTTCAGCCTGCAAGAAATGGAGCGGATCAATATAGGGATTACGCACATTGATTGACCGGCGAATCAGAGGGAAATCGGCCAACAATTTTTTTGTCTGCTTGATCTGTAACACCTTGCTGATAGTCCCTTGTAGCCGCTTGCGCAACAATTTTCCAAGGGGCTGTAGATCTGCAGGCACCAGCCTGGAGGCATAGTACTCCGCAATCACCGAATCACTCTTGGACAGTACCATCTCCAGCATATCGATATAGCTGGTAAAGAAAGGCCATTGGGCATACATCTCGTGCAGTTCTTCCAACTGGCCGCTATCGATCGCTTTCTGCAAGGCACTGTCGGAACCCAACCAGGCGGGTAACATTAGCCGAATCTGAGTCCAGGCGAAAACCCAGGGGATAGCACGCAGACTCTCCACACCGCCATCCGCTCGCCGTTTGGCCGGACGAGACCCAAGGGGTAGCTTGCCTAACTCATGTTCTGGTGTTGAGGCCCGGAAAAACGGTACGAAGCGTTCATCACCTTTTACCACTGCCCTATATTCACTAAAACCGGTCTCAGCCAGTGATGTCATCGTCTCGCGCCACTTACTATTAGGCGCAGGTGATGGGCAGAGTGTGGCGGCCAGTACCGCACCGGTATAGCGCTCCAGGTTACGCTCGGCAATCTCAGGAATACCAAACTTAAAACGGATCACCTCGCCCTGCTCAGTAACTCGAATCGTGTGATTAACAGATCCCGGCGGTTGCGCGAGAATGGCACGATGGGTAGGCCCGCCACCTCGACCCACCGTACCTCCCCTGCCATGAAAAAGCGTCAGATGCACACCCTTCGCCTGACAGGTCTTGGTCAACGCCTCCTGTGTTTGGTACTGCCCCCACACCGCAGCAAGCTGACCGGCATCCTTGGAAGAATCCGAGTAACCGATCATCACCTCCTGGTGACCCTGGGTATAGTCTCTATACCAGTCGATGGAGAGCAGATCATCCATACAGTGATGGGCATTCTGTAGATCCGACAGGGTCTCAAACAAAGGCACAACACGCATGTTGTGATTAACCCCCATCTCCCTGAGAAGTAGGATCACCGAAAGCACATCCGAAGGCTGACTCGCCATCGAGATCACATAGGAACCCAGAGAAGCAGGATCGCTCTCCGCTATGACCCGACAGGTATCCAGTACCTCCTGTACCTCTTCATCCGGCTCCCAGCGGGTGGGTATGAGCGGCCTTTTGCTTTGTAACTCCTGCAACAGAAAATGTTGCTTTGTCGGTTCATCCCAGGCCAGATAAGAGCCCAGTTCATAATATTCTGTTAGCGCATCAAACACCGCACCATGCCGATCGGAATTCTGTCGTATATCCAGTTTGACCAAAGTCACACCAAAACAGGCAATACGACGAATCACATCTTCCAACAAACCGTTGGCAATAATCTGCATACCACTCTCAATCAATGAGCGGTGGCAAAGCAATAACGGATTCAGCAACTCATCCAGCGTCAACAGCGCACTCGAGTCACTGCCCTGCCCTGCGAGCCGCTGGCGAATCTGCTCTTTTGTATTTTCTAACCGGAGCCGTAAATTGGCCAGTAGATGGCGATAGGGCTCTGCCACATCGCCGACCTGCGCCCGCAATTCATCACTGCATTGGTGCATCGACAACTCTGTGCGAACGGCCTTAAGATCCCGGTCATACAGATCGGCCGCCATCCAACGTGCGAGCATCAATACCTCACGTGTCACCTTTGAGGTCACGTAAGGATTGCCATCGCGATCACCACCCATCCAGGAAGAGAAGCGCATCGGTGAGCAGTCCAGCGGTAGCGGTTGACCTAACAGGGTCTGCATCTGTTCATCCAAATGGCGCAGATAGTTTGGAACCGCCTGCCAAAGGGAACCTTCAATCACCGCAAATCCCCATTTAGCCTCGTCGATAGGCGTCGGGCGTAGCTGGCGGATCTCATTGGTGTGCCATATCTGACTCACCAGCTCGTGGAGTCTGCGCTGACGGTATTCACCCAACTCCAACTGACGCAAACAGTCGGTAATAGCATTGTATTTTTTTATCAGCGTTCGACGATTAACCTCTGTCGGATGGGCCGTAAGTACCAGGTCCACATCCATGCGCTTGATCGCATCCAGAATCTCCTGCTGTGACAGTCCACCAGATTTCAATCGCTTGAACTGTTGAACAATGGAGTCTTCCGCATCAAGTTCACAGACATCCTGATGCATGCGTACACGGTGAAATTCTTCCGCAATATTGGCCAGATTCAGAAACTGGGTAAAGGCACGAGCAACTGGCAACATCTCCTCTTCGCTGAGATCGGAGAGCTCTTCCAACAGGGCTTCGTGATTCGACTCGCCATCCTCCCGCCCCGTCTTGGCCAGATGGCGAATACGCTCGATCTTTTTCAGAAAGGCGGAACCCAATTGATGCTCGATAGTCTGACCAAGACTATCACCCAACATACGCACATCATCGCGCAACGCTTCATCAAGATCGGTCATCAATCACTCCTCAACGCTTTTTATGGTTGTGCAACTTCAGAAAAACGCAGCAAAAAAGGCCTCAGATACCGGGTGCTCTCCTCAGTATAGATACGTGGTGCATTATAGATATCCAGCCTACGATGCACGAGCCTTTCCGGAATACGTTTAAAAGTCAGTGCCGCCACCTTAGCCTGACTATATGAATAGCCCGCATAATCGACACGCTGAGACAGTGCGAGACCATGCTGTTCTGCCGCTGCCACAATACGTGGAATAACAGCAACAGGAATCAACAGATAGAACTGTCCCTGATCAGTCAAGAGCTGTGAAACAATCTGGATCAGTTCACCATGGGGCAACTGATCGGTATGTCGGGCGATCTGACGCAGTGCTTCGGGGTTCTTGCTGTGCTGATCAAAAAAAGGCGGATTACTCATAATCAGGTCAAAACGATGTCCACAGGACTCGGCAAATGCCTGAATAGATTGATGCACCAGTGTCATCCTATCGGCCCAAGGGCTCGCCGCAAAGTTATTCCGCGCATCCCGACAGGCCTCTTCTGTTAATTCCACGGCCGTGGCTTCAGCCGCACCCAACTGTAACACCATAAGAGAAAGAAGACCGGTACCTGCGCCAATATCCAGCACACGCTCACCACCCTTTATCGGTGCCATAGCACCAAACAGTGTGGCGTCAGTGCAGACCTTCATGGCTGACTCGTCCTGTTGTACCCTGAACTGCTGGAATCGAAAGGTGGACATAAACCAGGCTGTTTAGCCCCCTCGCATAACGGGAACGGGCATGCCATCTGGCAGCGACAGATCGTAGGCCTTACCAAAGCCGGCGACATAGCGACCCGAAGTGGGGACTAATGCTATCAAATGAAAATCAGCCAGGGACCGTAATAAGGCTACTGTCTCGCCAAACCGACCTTGCATCTGGTTGAGTAATTCATCGTAAGCGGGATCAGTGCGAAGAATCTCTTTAGTCTGGCACTGATAGATCAACCGCTCTCTGGCAAACAGATTTCGGCTTTTCGATTCTTCACGAATAAACATCACAGAACCATTACCAGTGCGCTGAAGATTACCGGTGTGACTGGCAAGCTGACTGACAAAGATGCAGAAGGTGCCCTGGCTATCCTGAACATAAGGGGCATAACTGATTTCCGCCTGCTGCATGGCATTCACAGTCGACAGCATGAGCGTCTGCTGAGATGCAATCAGCGCGAGATAGGCCTCTTTTACCGCAGCAAGTGTCTCATTCTCAGAATCATTCATACGCTATTTTCACCCATAATGCATTTGTAGCCCACTCACTTTACACATCATAAACAGATGTTGAATAAACAGGGAGAAGCCTTACCCATGCTGACATGAGTTGGAGAAGATATAAACCTAAACCGTATCAGTGGATTCTTGGCGTTGGATCAGAGAGGATCAGATCAGGGGGAGAGAACGGCGCCAAACGCTCGATGAAGTCAACCACCTCCAACACCGGAGAGCCGCGAAAAAAACGTACCATGGGACGATCCATCCAGAGCCGATCTGAGTAGAGATAGATACTGTGTGGCGTATCGCCCACACCATCCTGATCGCGGTCAAAACCTTCATAGTCATCCCAATAATTCCCGCGCCAGTCATTGTCCAATGCACTGGAAGCAGCACTTACCGCAACCGGAATAATGTTACTGATAAAGCGGTTTCCGTGAACGATATGCCCCCCTTTTTCACCATAGAAATACATAGCCACATCATTGTAGGCAAAGCGATTATTATTCAGGTAAAGCGCATTTTCAGGATGAGTGGGGGTATTTGCGGTCAGGCCAACGGCACAACGAACAATCTCGTTACCCTCTATCCGTACTTGAGAACTCCCTTTTACCGCCAGTGCGGAGCTGGTGGCATCCGGCATATTCAATAGCTTGTTATTACGAATGACTACCTCGTTGGAGTAGAGCACGACGATGCCACTGATATTGCGGATCAGCGTATTATTCTCCACCGTATTACCCGGTGAAAAAATAAACTCCATTCCGATGCGGCTCTGTTCGATGGTATTCCCAACAAAGCGATTGTCCGACGAGTTGGTGAACAGGACATCCCGTACATGAGCGATCTGATTTCCTTCCATTAGATTGCCCTTACTGTACCAGAGCCTTATCCCTTCACCCCGCAGACTGGATTGCTCACCTCTGGAGGTGATTGAATTATTGCGAATAATATTTTCATTGGCCTGCTGAAGATGAATGCCAAACAACACGTTATCAATCTGAAGATTTTCCACTAACGCATGATCGGCCGCCAACAGCAACCCAGCGTCCACCTTATCATGGGAATCCCCTGAATTTATGATGTGTAGGCCACGCACAATCACATTATCCGACTTAATGGTTAGGACAGTCCCTACACCCTCGCCATCCAGCGTGACCTCATCCTTACCCTCAATAGTAATCGGCCTGTTGATCACCACGGGGCCCGCATAGGTTCCGGCCGGCAGCGTCAGGACACCTCCTGGCGGTGTGATATCAACAAACAACTGCATAGGAGGAAGCGCATGCCCCAAGGGCGGGAGCAAACTGCCGAGCATCAGCCAAACGATTAGCCAAAACTGCTTCATTATCAATATTCTGCAGGATTATCAATTTGTTATAAGCCCCCAGCAGATAGCACGCAAAGAAACCGCACCCGCTAGCAAGCCCTCCAGCAACATATTAGTAACGAAGTGTCATCACGTCCTTAAGAAAAATCAATTCAGCAGCGACGGCCAGTTTTTATTAGCCTTGGCAATATTGCCCGGCACATCTTCCAACCAATCGCTCTGTACACCCTTACTGTAATTCAAATAGAGCTTACCCTCATGAACCGTCCAAGCCTCCGGGTCTATCGACGCTGTGTAGCCCTGTGATACAGCCCAGGCACAATAACCACCATACTGCGGCGCATACTGTTCCGGTGAGGCCTCAAAAAGCGCCCGATTTTCAGCCGAGGAGAAATACCAATCAGCGTTTTGATATCGTGCTTTATAACCCGATTTTCCCTTTACAGGCCGACCCTGGCTAAAATAGGCTACCGGATCATAACCCCGTATTGCACCATCAGACGTACTGAATACCGCATCCTTGCCGGCCCAACTCGTCATACTGAATAACACCAAAAACATTAAACCAAGCAGTCGATTGGTCATAAATACCTCCCTTTCAAGGCCAATAAACGATCAATTCCAGTTCCGATTCTGGCATAAATAAATCACGAAATTATCACGCAATCGCTACCACTCGGGTTCGTAGTGTAGAATGACCACTCCAGCCAGATAATGCTATCCCCAATGGGATAGATAGACCCCTCGCCACCTACTTACTATACTGAAGTAAGATCGACTGAAAACAGAGAGAGAGGTGGAGCCATGTATGTAGAGAATGTTTTGGCCCAAAAGGACAACCATATCTGGACTATCACCCCGGATGATACGGTGTATGAGGCACTGCTGATGATGGATCGCAGGAATATTGGTGCACTACTGGTGATGCAGAATGAGAAACTGATAGGCATCCTTTCAGAACGCGACTACGCCCGAAAGATTATCATCAAGGGAAAATCATCCAAGGA
>NZ_VMNH01000007.1 GCF_007625115.1 Sedimenticola selenatireducens
GGGTGGGTTAGCGTCTTTTGCGTAACCCACCAAGCGTTGCGCAGCAACACAAGTCGTTTGTTTAAGGTGTGCCTGACGGCACGGCTGGTGGGTTACGGCGCAAACAACGCGCCTAACCCGCCCTACATTGGACGCGATTCTGCTTAAGTAAGTGCCATTCGATGTTGGACCTTCTCGCGGCCCCTGATTGGGCTGCAATTCAGACCTGCTATATATAGGGTTATCGAAGCTGAGTAAATACCAGTCAATTTTCACCCGTTGTGCGGCTGGTTTTTCTGCTATCAACCATGGATACTAGCGGCCTAATTAATGGGTTGCGATCAGGTTAATCATTCAATGCAGCAGATATTCAGTATCATCTTCCCCATCTTTGCCATCGTACTGGTGGGTTATCTGTATGGCAGGCGACATGCGCCGGATATGGCGGCGGCCAATCAGCTCAATCTGGATATCTTTGTGCCAGCGCTCATCTTTCATGTGCTCTCCAAGAAGAGCTTTGAACTGGGTGCCTACCAGGAACTGGCGCTTGCAGCACTGATTATCGTGATGGGTTCAGGTGTCTTGGCTTGGGGTGTGGCCCGTCTGATGAAGTTTGAAACCAAGACCTTTGTGCCACCGATGATGTTTTCCAACTCGGGTAATATGGGATTGCCTTTGGCGCTGTTTGCCTTTGGTGAGGCGGCTCTCCCTGCTGCAGTAGTGTTATTCATTGTGGAGAATACGCTGCACTTCAGCGTCGGTATGAAGATGATGGACTCGCGCACTTCAATGCTGGGCATTCTGCGAATACCGATGGTGATTGCAACGATAGTCGGTATCGCCTTCAGTTTGACGGGATGGGTGCTGCCGGAGGTGTTATCCGTCTCGATCGAGATGGTAGGGCAGGTAGCAATCCCCTTGATGCTCTTTTCGTTAGGCGTGCGTCTGACGGGTATTGATCTGCGGGACTGGCGGATTGGTGTGGTCGGTGCCATCGTCTGCCCTGCAACGGGGTTGATCATCGCGCTGATGATCACTCCGTTTCTCGATCTTCCGCCGCTGCAATACGGACAACTGCTGATCTTTAGTGTGTTGCCGCCAGCGGTTCTTAATTTCATGATCGCAGAAAAATACAATCAAGAGCCACGGAAAGTGGCCTCGATTGTCATGATGGGTAATCTGGGCAGTGTGCTGATTATACCCCTGGCGCTGGCCTACATCCTTGCGCAGAATGGGGCGTGAGTAACAGTTAATTCATCTGTGTAAGAATAAATCTTTACTGTCGTGTACGCTGTTGATGTAACCTGAATAGAATCAGTCTGGGATGATGACAGTATGAAAAAGATCAAACATGAGAAAGAATTGCTTAAAGAAGCGCTCCGGGTTGGAATGATCTATGCGGAAAAACGGGGTGCCGCCGAGTTTGAAAAGACCGACTCCCAACAACTCAAAGTAGAGTTTGTTTATAAACTGCTGGTTCATGACAAGGTGATTCAGCCGCTTGCAAAAGATCAGCTCAGTGATTCCAGCATGCGTCATAAACTGGCGATCTGGATTTCGCATCAACTGCCAAAAGATCATCCTTTGAATCAATAGCGTAAAAGAGGGGTGTTTGGGTCAGTGGTCCGCATTAACCCTCTGTTCAAATAGCAGGTAATCGGTATGAAGTATTCTAAGCTTGGTAGCAGTGGTCTCTCTGTTTCACGAATTTGCCTGGGCACCATGACTTGGGGAACCCAGAACAGTCAGCAGGATGCCAACGAGCAGATCGAATATGCCCTGAGCCAGGGAATAAACTTTATGGATACGGCGGAGATGTATGCAGTACCTCCGACGGCCGAAACCTATGGTTCAACAGAAACAATCATCGGTCACTGGATAGCGGCCAACCCCTCTCGACGGGATGAGTTTATTCTCACCACCAAGATTGCTGGCAATGGCCTGAAATACATCCGACAAGGCGGAGATATTACAGGTGAGTCAATAATTTCGTCCGTCGATGCCTCCCTTAAACGACTACAGACTGACTATATCGATTTGTACCAGTTGCACTGGCCTAATCGTACCTCTCCGCATTTTGCCAAACATCATCCCGGTAAACTGAAGTTTACGGATGTTGATATAACGGCACAGTCTGCACAGATGTTGGAAATACTGCAGGCGCTGGATGAGTGTGTTAAAGCGGGGAAGATTCGCCACTTCGGACTTTCTGATGACACCCCGTGGGGTATAAACGAATATATCCGGCTCAGTGAAAAGCATAACTTGGTGAGAGTGACCTCGATTCAAAATGAGTTCAGCTTGCTGCACAGCAAAGATTGGCCCTATCTGATCGAGAACTGTGTTAACGCTGACATTGCCTATTTGCCCTGGTCGCCTCTAGCGGGTGGCGCATTAACGGGAAAATATATTGATGGTCTTCGCCCATCAGGTTCCCGCTGGAGTACACTGCAACGCAATGGCCTGTTCCGTGATACAGCGCAAACCAACGCCGCGATTAAGGCCTATGTGGAAGTCGCTGAAAAGCATGGCCTTACCCCCGCTCAGTTGGCTTTAGCCTGGTGTAATCAGGTAGATGGCGTCACTTCAACCATCATTGGTGCCACCTCAATGGATCAATTGCGGGAAGATATTTCTGCTTTCGAATTATCGCTCGGTGAATCTGTGTTGGAGGATATTGCTTCAGTACAGCAGCAATATCCGATGCCGTTTTAATCCCATTCGTTAAGATGAGGCTGGAGATTCCTCATTGTCACTGCCCCTTATAAAGCTTTGGCACTGCTAAAACGAGTGCATCTGCCGAAGTTTAACCCTGTATTTTATCAGGTCAAATGAACATCTGACTGCAAAGCAAGCGCTGACCCGGTATACTATTCCGTCAAGTTCTATTCGGGTTTATTTCCATGCAATCGGCTCCCAATCTTTTCTCTCATCGTCAGTTCTGGGCCAAGCGGTTCGGCACGGCTCCGGTTCTTCCCATGTCCAGGCAAGAGATGGATGCGCTTGGCTGGGATAGCTGTGATGTGATTTTGGTGACGGGCGATGCCTATGTCGATCACCCCAGTTTTGGTATGGCGTTGATTGGCCGGTTGCTGGAGTCTCACGGTTTTCGAGTCGGCATCATCGCACAACCTGACTGGCGTTCGACGGAAGATTTCCAGCGCCTTGGGAAGCCCAATCTCTATTTTGGTATTACCGCCGGTAATATGGATTCGATGGTCAACCGCTATACGTCTGATCGGAAGATTCGCTCCAATGATGCCTATACGCCGAATGGAGAGGGCGGAAAGCGACCCGACCGTTCCGTAGTCGTGTATGCCCAGCGAGCCCGTGAAGCGTTTAAAGGTGTGCCGATTATCATTGGTGGTATTGAGGCCAGTCTGCGCCGAATAGCGCACTACGATTACTGGTCGGATAAAGTACGTCGCTCCATTCTGCCTGATTCGAAAGCAGATCTGCTGATGTTTGGTAATGCCGAACGGGCGATTGTTGAAGTGACGCACCGGTTGGCACAAGGTGAACCGATCAGTGATATCACGGACGTTCGTGGTACCGGGTTTATGCGGCAGGGATTACCAGAAGGCTGGCTTGAAATCGACTCAAGCGAAGTGGACGAACCCGGAAAGATCGATCCCAAAATCTCGCCCTATCAGGAAGAACCTGCGTGTGAGACCACGCCGGATAGTACGCCGGCCAATGTGGTCACCTTTCATCATCGGCCCAAAAAAGCGGACCGTTCACATGCAGTGGTACGCATTCCCTCCTATGATCAGGTTCTGTCCGACCCGGTGTTATATGCCCATGCCTCCCGTGTCTTTCATTTGGAGACTAATCCGGGAAATGCCCGTGCCCTGATCCAGCAGCATGGCAAACGGGATGTCTGGCTTAATCCACCACCCATTCCGCTCGAAACTGACGAGATGGATCGACTCTACGAGTTTCCCTATACCCGTTCACCCCATCCCGCCTATGGTGATGCGAAGAATCCCGCCTGGGAGATGATCCGTTTCTCCATCCCCATCATGCGTGGCTGTTTTGGCGGTTGTACCTTCTGCTCGATTACTGAACATGAGGGGCGGATTATCCAGAATCGTTCCCATGAATCGGTTATACGTGAAATCGAGACTATCCGGGATACAGTGCCTGATTTCACGGGCACCATTTCTGATCTGGGTGGACCCACCTCCAACATGTATAAGATGCGTTGCGAGAGTGAAAAGATTGAATCCGCTTGTCGTCGACTCTCTTGCGTCTTTCCTGATGTCTGCAAACATATGCAGACCGATCACAGTTCATTGACCCAGCTCTATCGCAAGGCAAGGGCAGTAAAAGGCGTAAAGCGGGTGTTGATTGCCTCTGGTCTGCGTTATGACTTGGCGGTGCGCGATCCTGAGTACATCAAAGAGTTGGTGACCCATCATGTGGGTGGCTATCTGAAGATTGCCCCCGAGCATACCGAAGAGGGTCCACTGGACAAGATGATGAAACCGGGGATCGGTACCTATGACCGCTTCAAGAAGTTGTTTGAAAAATATTCCAAAGAGGCGGGGAAAGAGCAGTACCTGATTCCCTATTTCATCGCAGCGCATCCGGGTACGTCGGATAAGGATATGTTGCATCTTGCGCTCTGGTTGAAAGAGAACGGCTTCAGGCCGGATCAAGTGCAGGCGTTTCTACCGACACCGCTGGCCATTGCTTCGGCGATGTATCACACACAACGCAATCCACTGAAAAAGATCAAGCGGGATTCAGAGCAGGTTTCGATACCCAAGGGTGGACGACAACGTCGCATTCATAAAGCGTTTCTGCGTTATCACGATCCAGAAAACTGGCCGCTGTTACGAGAAGCCCTGAAGCAGATGGGTCGCGCTGATTTGATTGGAAACGGCAAGCGGCATCTGGTCCCAACCTGGCAACCTGCCGGTACAGGTGGTAAGGCAACATCTTCAGCCAAGGCAAAGGTGGGATCAGTAAAGCGTCCACAAAAGAGCAGGCCTTCGCAAGGTGTAAAAGCCAAGGCCAAATCACCCGCACGCAACAGATCAGGACAACGAAAAAAGTAGAGCCGATGTATTAGGTGATTGAGTTTCTGGTAGGTTGGGCTGAACGAAGTGATGCCCAACATAGTTAACCAAATTTTATGGCATTATGATGTCCGCTCAAACATCTAATCCCACATGCTCGCATGAAACCTGATGTAGTGAATAATAGCGTACACTTCGCATACTCTTTGAACTCTATACAAGCCAATATCCCATGCGCCCAATCATACTGTTTTTCTCACTCCTCATTGTCTCGTACACCGCCCATGCTGAAAGCATCGGCTGTGTATCAACGGTTTTTAAATTGATTGGCCCGAATGACAAGATCTGCATAGATTCATTCAACGACCCGGCGGTAGCGGGCGTAGTCTGTCATGTCAGTCGTGCCAAGACGGGTGGGGTCTCAGGAGCGATCGGGTTGGCGGAGGACACTTCGGATGCCTCGATCGCCTGTCGACAGATCGGACCCATCACCATCAAGCGAGAGATCAAGGATGGCGAGAGTGTCTTTAAAGAGAGTCGCTCCTGGCTCTTCAAAAAACTACAAGTTGTGCGTTTCTATGATAAGCCAAATAACACCCTCATTTATCTGACCTATTCTGATCGTGTTATCGAGGGTTCACCGAAGAATTCTATTTCAACAGTACCGATTATGCCGTGGGGAAAGTAATAAATTGGGGTAGGGTGGTTTGAGTGTGGCAATATTGTTGTAGGTTGGGCTGAGCGAAGTGATGCCCAACGTCTAGTCAAAGCCGTTGGGCTTCGTTGCACTCACCCCAACCTACGTGCCGTTTTAACGCGCCAGTACAGTCTGGAAATCTTTGTCGTCGAAAAGTTTTTCCACTAGTGCCTTATAGAGTGAACTGTATTGGTTCATTGCCTCTGGTATAGCAATGGCCCCTATAAAGGAAGATTCCCAACTGGAATCGACCGACAACGTTTTTTCAAAGACACGAGAGCCGGTTTTATCCACAGTAAAGATGGCGGCCAGTCTTGCTGTTCCCGTTCCTATTGCGGCATCTACATGGTTATCAGAAAGTTGTGCTTCGATTTGTATCGGAGACTTTTCATCATAAAGACCAGCTGCTTTCAGTTCTACAATGACTACCTCTCTAAGTTGTTGGGAAAAGCTTCCATCAGCACCATGAATAGATGAGCCGCGAAGTCCACCGACCGTTTTATCCAGCGTTGGATTGAGTTCTGGTGCAAGTCCAAATTTACCAACGTTAGAGGGTATCAGATTAGCTGTGCGGAGTTTTTCAACTGTACTTACACTTGCCGTTGGCGGTGGCATGGCAACGGTGGCACAACCCGTCAGGCTGATGCCTAATATCACAAGTATAGAAAGGTGAAATGCACGTAAGAAATCTAATTTCATTTATAATAACCTCACTTAAATTCGTCGTCGAGAGAGAGGTCGTTCAGGACATTGCTCACAATTTGCCGAGTCATCGATGTAACCGCTACTTCAATGTTCTCAGCTTTGGTGGAGTTAGCGGGTGCCGCAGCGTTACCCACTGTTGTATGAATGGCGTGGCGGGCCTTTTTTACAATAGCTTGTCCAGATGCGTTCGGTATATAGCGTGCAATACAGACGTAACCATCGGTAACTTGTGATCCGGCTAATCCAAATGTAAACCCGGCAACAAAACCTTTGCTGAAAGCATCATCGGTTACGGGAATATTGTTCAATGTGATGCTTAACAGGGCACCTCCAGTAACAGGCCCTTCTGAAACTTCACTAAACAGGCCACTTGACGTGATCTGGTCCATGACTTTCACTTTCAAGAAGTCGGTTGCCTGAGCGTTCGCGACGCCTTTAGTTTGAAATTCAAACAATGCCTGGACTGGCCGTAACGGATCGGGTTTTTTAAAGTCAGATGCGCTGATTTCTCTCGTTGAACCGTCCACATACATGTTTGCACAACCAGTCAAGATAAAGAGACTTAGTAAGACAGCACCACGACAGGCAAAAGAGCCAAGTTTCACTATAGTATTCATGTAAAATTTTCCCCGAGTATGTTGTTAATATCCACTTGTTATTTTCTTGATGTTATAGGTCATACCTGAAGGGTATGGCATGATATAAGAGTTGAACCATTTGATGGGTGTCCATTTTATTCTCTCCATTTTATTCTTAGTAATCGTCCATAGTGAAGTACCGAAGGCATGTAACGATTTTGAGGGGCCTGTTATGCTTTGTTTCTTTTGAAGAACTTTGAAACTAATGCTCCCAATCCAACGAATATAAATACCCCAAATTTCTTTAAAAAAATTAATGCGGCAGCAAAAAAACCGGCTTTTGCGGCCACTTTACCTGCCACCAAAGCTCCTAATCCGTACGCAGCAACTTCATCAATATCTGGATTAAAGTCTTCGTATCGAGAGCCATCATCAAATTCTGCTAAAGCTAAAACACCGTCAATTTGAGCGTCAATGGTGTCCTTCTGATCCATTCCTGCGATGAAATTCAGGATAAGTACGCCCTTTCTTCCTAATACCCGAATGTTGTAGTTAAGAGTGTTAGTAGTTTGTTCGCCAAATTTTACTTCTTTTGCCCAGTGAAGTTTATGTGAGTGCGCGTCATAAAATGGTTCGGATGCCCAACCTACAAGCTCTATTGGTTGGTAGCCTTGTTCAATCCTTAGTTTGCTTGCTTCTTTAGCTTCTTTCTTCATTTGAGCTAGTAGCTCGTGATAATCAATGTCTTCAGCATCTTTATCAGATACGTATCCATCTTCGATATATTCGATTGTTACTGCCCAAGAATTGTCATCAAATGGGGTGAATTTAGAAGGTAGGAGCATGCCGAGCGTTTCTGAGCCAGCGCCTGGTGGGTTTCCCCACAGCTTTACTAGAATCGTTTCAGAATCATTAGGGCTTAGATAATAGAACTCGTCTGGGACTTGTAGAGTGGCAACGTCATTAGGAAGTTTGATTTTTCCTTTTTGCGGGGTAGTAGAATCCCATGCTGTCTTCATTTCAAGTATTAATTGTTTTTGCTCAGGTGTAATAGATGATTGATCTGAATAAGAAGTTGGTGCTGAAAAAAGCGAGATGAAAATTAGTGCTAATCGTATGTATTTCATATCCTTAATATTCCTTTGTCCTTGAATTTTGTTTATGAATAACGCCGTAAGCCGCCGCGCGGCTTTATCGCATCGGCCTGCCTTTCCTTGTTATGGGGATTTCGGCAGCATATACCAATATTTGGTACAGGAGGCACTCATGGCTAGAAATACCAGCATTACACTAGGCCCCCACTTTGACGATTTTATAGCTGTACAGCTTGAGAATGGCCGATATGGCTCCGCAAGCGAGGTGGTGCATGCCAGACTGCGCCTGCTTGAGGAAACGGAGAGTAAACTTGAACGGCTTCGACGCCTCTTGGACGAAGGCGAGCAAAGCGGAATTGCGGACTACTCTCTCGAAAGTGTTATTGCTGAACTGGATAACGATGCTCACTAATGCGCCCATTTCTGCTCACCGTCACTGCCCGAAAAGACATTATTGATATTGGCCGCTTTACCCCTGAAAAGTGGGGAAAGCGGCAGCGGAATAAATACTCAAGCAGCTTGATGATGCCTTCAAGGTGCTTGCTCGTCAGCCTGAAATGGGTCGCGAGGCCGAAGATATAAAGCCAGGATACAAAAAGTTTAGCCAAGGCAGTCATATCATCTTTCACCGAGCAGGTACGGAATCCAAGATCGTTGTGATCCGAATTCTCCATAATAGTATGAATGTGGATCGATACCTCTAAAACCCATACAGTTGATCATGCGGCTTCTATGCTGCCATAAGTGAGAAATGCAGCATGCTCGCTCGGTTAATTGAATTATGCGACTTATTGCGCTACGCATTATGTATCCGGTGTTTATGTTTCAGCGACTTGGAGAGAGGACTATGAAATGAGGTTTTCAGCATCCTGCCAAGTGGATATTCTTTAACTTCTCAGTAGGTTATCAGAGAATTTAATGTGGATGAACTATTTTCTTTGAGCTTTTTTGAAATTGTATTCAGTTCGGGTGATAGCCAAACACAAAATAGTTGAACTGCTGTACAGCGCCTGAGGGCGTGGTGTGTGCTTCCTGCTCGACATGTTTTAGCTTGAACAGGGGGCCGAGTTCGATGGTGATGCGCTGTGCGTCGTACTGGACAATATCGAGATTGCTGCACTTTTTTGGGCCTTTTGGTGAGAAGGCGGCCAGGATGAGTGTGCCCTCTGGCGCAAGCGTGTTTTTAAGATTGCGGATATAGGCGTCCCGATCACGCGGTTCAGTGAGGAAGTGGAACACCGCTCGGTCATGCCAGAGTTGTACCGGATGATTGAGTTTGAAAGCGGTGGCATCTGCAACCAGCCACTCGACCTGTTCTGCGGCATCACCCAGACGCTGTTGAGTAATATCAAGCGCTGCTTGTGCAATATCTAACACGGTTATCTTTTGATATCCCGCATTCAGGAGATGGTCGATCAGTCGGGAAGCGCCACCGCCGACATCAATGATCGCTTGATCTTTGCTGATTCCGGAGTCCCTTATCAAGGCCAATGATCTTGTCGGTTCGGGTTGAAACCAGCTCACATCATCCGATGACTTGGTGCTGTAGATCTTTTCCCAGTGGGTTTTGCGGTCATGATTCATAGCGGCTTCTATAGGTTAAGTTCATCGCGGGATCTTTTTTACGGGGTCGGAGTCAGTCTGCTTTCTTTCGTTCACTATTACTAGGCTGATTAAGTATTCAATCTGATCCATGGGTTCGGACTGACTCCGACCCCCTTATGTTTTTTAGGCTGACTTTGACCTCTGCATGACTCTTTCGTCAACTCCCTTCTTCTTCTGAGCCTTCGAACGAGTAGGGGAAAGCGCTACGCGAATTTTCATCAATACTAATGCGGCGTGATAGCGGCGGGAAGGCCCGTTGTGGACAGTCGCGTCGTTCGCAGACCCGGCAGCTCACGCCGATGGGTTCGACGGCATCTGTGCTTTCCAGATCAAGACCGGTCGAGTAGATCAGTTTACTGGCGTGTTTTATTTCGCAGCCCAAGCCTATCGAAAATTTACGTTGCGGATGCAGATAGCTGGTGCCAGTCTCATGGACCGTTCTTGCCAGGCAGAGATAGGTTTTGCCATCCGGCATCCTGGCCAGCTGGCGCAGAATGGTTCCGGGCGATGAGAATGCCTCATGTACATTCCACAACGGACAGACGCCACCCAGTCGGGCAAAATGGAAACTGGTGGCGCTCTGGCGTTTGGAAATGTTGCCGGCCATGTCGACACGTACAAAATAGAAGGGCACGCCTTTGTCGCCCGGCCGCTGCATGGTGCTGAGACGGTGACACACCTGTTCAAAACTGGTGCCGTAGAGTCCGCTCAAGCAACCGATGTCATAACGCAGTCTTTTGGCGTTACTGAGGAACTGGGAGTAGGGCATGAGCAGAGCGCCGGCAAAGTAGTTTGCCAGACCCACTCGGCAGATGGCCTGGGCCTGAGAGCTGACGAGTTCTGCATCCTGCAACTCTTGCTCAATCAAGTCTGGGAATACCAGTAGGGCAATCTGATGGGCGATATGAAATGCGCGTCGTGCTGGTGAAGAGGGCTTGGATACATAAAGGATCTTGTTTTCTGCATCAAACTGTTTCTGTATCGAGCGTTTCTCTTCAAAGCTGTTCAGCTTCACCTTGATGTCATAGTTCTGTTTTAGGAAATCGGTCAGCCGTTGTTCCAGTTCATCGACGTTGAAGTCCTGTTTAATGAACAGGGATTCGGCGGCGTGATCCAAAGACTCAATGTGATTGTTGCGACGGTAGAAGAAGTCCCGTACCTCTTCATAGGGGAACTGCGCGCCATGTAGTGCCTTGATGCGCTCTTCGCCGGCAATGGATTCAGACAGGGTTTGATGATCCACCTGAAGTCGCTGGTAGGCGCGGAACAGCTGCAGGAAGCGATCGGCAAGCCGGGGAGAGGTGGAAACGACCTCGCGCAGTTCATGGATCGGTATGTCGGTGCCGCGGAAGAGGGGGTCGTTGAGCGACTCCCTGAGTTGATTGGCACGCCGATCTTCGTCTTCGGCCCAATCGGTAAAATCGATATTAAGCGCCAGTTCCAGCTTGGTCAGAATACGCTTGTTGAGCGGCCGAGCATCGTTCTCGATCTGATTCAGGTAACTGGGGGAGATGGCCATTTTCTCGGCCAGTGAGGCCTGTGTAAGACCTCTTCTGTCCCGTAGTTTTCTGATTCGACTACCCAGGTTGGTCAGCTTTGTCATCGAACTTGTACTCTCTGAATATGCTTATTTGCAAATATAGTTGCATAAAAATACATAACAAACAGGATCTTATGGTATAAATTGCTAATAGGCAATACGGCTTGTAAATATTTGCAGTAGATGGTTTTTGTTTGCCGGTTTGAATCTGAATCTGTGTGGAACACTGGTATACTGCAACGCTGTGAAATTTTTCAATGATATTTAGGATCGAGGGCGAGCAACAATGCGCTATGTGAGTACCCGTGGTGGCATCGAGCCGGTGAGCTTTTCTCAAGCAGTAATGATGGGCCTGGCGACCGACGGGGGTTTGCTGTTGCCTGAGTCTTTTCCTCAGATTGATGAGGCCACGCTTAAACAGTGGGCAGGGCTCTCTTTTATAGAGCTGGCTGTTGAGGTGATGTACCCCTTTGTGGGTGAAGATATTTCGCGCCAGGAGCTGGTTGATCTGGTCGAGCGCTCTTATGCCAGTTTTACTCACCCCGAGGTTACCCCGGTGGTGGAATTGGGCCCATTGAAGATTCTTGAGCTGTTTCATGGACCTACTGCGGCATTTAAAGATGTTGCATTGCAGTTTCTCGGTAATCTGTTTGAGCTGTTGTTGGAACGCAGTGGTGGTCGACTGAATATTCTTGGGGCGACCTCCGGCGATACCGGTTCAGCCGCGATTTACGGTGTGCGCGGTCAGGAGCGGATTGATATCTTTATTCTGCATCCGAAAGGTCGTGTTTCGCCTATTCAAGAGCGGCAGATGACTACGGTGCTGGATGCCAATGTGCATAACATTGCTATCACCGGTACCTTTGATGATGGGCAGCGGATTGTAAAAGCGCTGTTCAATGATCTTGAATTCAAAAGTGAATATACCCTGGGCGCTGTCAATTCGATTAACTGGGCGCGTATTCTGGCCCAGGTGGTCTACTACTTCTATGCTTGGGGACGGGTGAGTGGTGGTGACGTCAATCACCCTGTGACATTCTCTGTGCCGACCGGGAACTTTGGCGATATTTTTGCCGGCTATGTTGCCAAACGCATGGGGCTGCCGATTGAGCGCCTGATTCTCGCTACCAATCGCAACGATATTCTGAGTCGCTTCGTGAATAGCGGAGTCTATTCGACCGGCACCGTACATCCGACGATCAGTCCTTCCATGGATATCCAGATATCATCCAACTTTGAGCGTTATCTTTACTATTTGATGGATGAAAATCCTGCCGCGGTGAAGGCGCTGATGGAACAGATGAATAGTGAAGGCCGGTTGGAAGTACCCGAAGAGAAGCGGGTTGAGGTCAATCGCCTGTTCTATGCTGCCGCCGTGAGTGAAGAGGAGACGCAGTCGCAGATTCGTGAGACCTATGAACAGACCGGCTATATCCTGGATCCGCATACAGCGGTAGGCGTTCATGCTGCCAGGGCATTCCCGGGTGCAGTTTGTCTTGCAACAGCGCATCCCGCCAAGTTTGGTGCGGCGGTAAAAGAGGCTATTGGTGTAGAGTCTGAACCACCACCATCACTTCAGGGTTTGATGGAAAAAGAGGCCCGCTGTGCGGTGCTGGATGCAGACGCGGCCGTCATCAAAGCGTATATGAAGTCAACACTTGCCAATTAAAGCAAGGTTTTATAAATAAGTACCTTCAGATCGGCCGTTTGCCCGGCCGGTCTTTTTTTGCGGACAGTAACACCTGACAGACAAGCGAAGAGAGCCATGGCAAAAGAGCCCAGACAAATCAAGATAGTCGATACCACCCTGCGGGATGGCGAACAGACCCAGGGGGTTTCGTTCTCTCCTGAAGAGAAGTTGAATATTGCCAAGGCGCTACTGGAACTGCTCAAGGTAGATCGTATTGAGGTGGCCTCTGCGCGTATTTCTGAAGGTGAGAAAGCGGCTGTTGCAGAGATTATCAACTGGGCAAAAACCGTGGGTCTGGCAGACCGGGTTGAGGTGCTGGGATTTGTTGATTACAAGCGCAGTGTCGACTGGATCAGAGAGGCGGGCGGTCGCGTTATCAATCTGTTGGCCAAGGGTAGTGAGAATCATTGTGTTAACCAACTGAAAAAGACCCTGACGCAACATGTCGGTGATATCAAAAAGACCATCAACTATGCCCATAAGCAGGGTATGAAGGTCAATATCTATCTGGAAGATTGGTCCAATGGTTATCGGGATAATCCCGACTATGTCTATGATCTGATGTCACGTCTACAGGATCTGGATATCGAACATTTCATGCTGCCAGATACTTTGGGTGTGCTGACGCCGGATGAAGTGTTTAATGATCTGACGGACATGATCGCGCGCTTTCCTGACTGTCAGTTCGATTTCCACCCACACAACGATTATGGCCTGGGCACGGCCAATGCGGTGATGGCGGTGAAGGCCGGCGTCGCCTCGGTACACTGTACTTTGAACTGTCTGGGTGAGCGGGCGGGTAATGCGTCACTGGCCGAGGTTGCGGTTAATTTAAAAGATCAGATGGGTATCAAGCTATCCATTAAAGAGTCTCACCTGGTACTGCTCAGCCAGATGGTTGAGAACTTCTCTGGCAAGCGTGTGTCGGATAATGCACCCATTATTGGTGCCGATGTGTTCACTCAGACCAGCGGTATTCATGCCGACGGTGACAAGAAGGGTGGCCTGTATCAGACCAAGCTGACACCGGAGCGTTTCTCACGTCGCCGCAGTTATGCGCTGGGCAAGATGAGTGGCAAGGCATCGCTACAGAAAAACCTGGAGAAGATGGATATTTCGCTCTCTCCTGAAAATATGGAGAAGGTGCTGAAGCGGGTTGTGGAGCTGGGTGATGAGAAAAAGGCGATCACCTCGGATGATCTTCCCTTTATCATCGCCGAAGTGCTGGAGAGCAAGGATTACCACCATATAGAACTGATCAACTGTTCAATTACTTCAGGTCTTGATCTGGAGTCAACGGCCAGTATCCGGGTCATGATTGAGGGCGAAGAGATACGTTCGGCCGGGATAGGAAATGGCGGATTTGATGCGTTCATGAATGCCATTGGCAAGGTGTTAAAAAAATATGATGTGGTGTTACCCCGCCTGGTGGATTTTGAGGTACGTATTCCACGGGGTGGCAAGACCAATGCACTGACCGAGGCGACGATTGCCTGGGATGTAGAGGGTCGCAGCTACAACACCCGTGGTATTCATTCCAATCAGGTGTTTGCGGCGATCAGTGCCACCATGCGCATGTTGAATATCTTGTTGCATCGTAAAGAGAAAAAGCGGTCGTAGATCAATCTAAAATCTTCGCCCGGAATAGCCACGGGTGATTGAGCCAAAGGGATAATAAGAGGTTGTGATGAAAGAGTCAGTCAAAGAGTATTACGGTAAGATTCTGCAACACTCCAATGATCTTCAAACCAATGCTTGTTGCACGACCGATGCCAGCACACCGGATTTTCTCAAGAAGGCCATGGCCAACATCCATGATGAGGTTGCAGCCCGTTATTATGGTTGTGGACTTGTGCGTCCTGAAGTGTTGGAGGGAATGCGAATTCTTGATCTGGGCAGTGGCTCGGGTCGGGACTGTTACCTGTTGGCTCAATTGGTTGGCGAGAAGGGTTATGTACTCGGCGTCGATATGACCGATGAGCAGTTGGAAGTGGCCAATCGACATATCGAGTGGCATCGCGAACGTTTTGGCTTCGCCCGGTCCAATGTTGAATTCCGCAAGGGCTATATCGAGCAGCTCGATGAACTGGGGCTGGAAGAAGGCAGTTTCGATATTATTGTCTCCAACTGTGTGATCAACCTCTCTCCTGATAAGGAAGCGGTGCTGCGTGAGGCCTATCGCCTGCTGAAGCCCGGTGGTGAACTCTACTTTTCGGATGTCTATTCTGATCGACGCGTCCCGGCTGAATTGCTTAATGACCAAGTGCTTTATGGGGAGTGCCTCAGTGGTGCCCTTTACTGGAATGATTTTCAGAATCTGGCCAAGAAAGCGGGTTTTCTTGATCCTCGATTAGTGGAAGATCACCCGATTGCTATCGGTAATGATGCGATACACGCAAAGATTGGACATATTCACTTCTTCTCGGCGACCTACCGCTTGTTCAAACTGGAGGGGCTGGAGAGTCATTGCGAAGACTACGGGCAAGCCGTGATTTACAAGGGTGGTATCACCAACAATGCGCAACGGTTTGAGTTGGATAAGCACCACCTGATTGAAAAAGGGAAGATGTTTCCCGTTTGTGGCAATACTTACCGCATGCTAAATGAGACCCGTTTTGCCAAGTTCTTTGACTTCTTTGGCTCGCAGGACACGCACTTCGGCATCTTTGATGGATGTGGTACCAGCCTGCCCTTTGATGCAGATGTCGGAGGGTCTTCCGCCCCGCAAAACACGGGTTGCTGCTGAGATCGCTTTAATATTTATCCTGTAACCGGCAAGCGAACACCTCCAAAGCGGTATTAAACGTCCTTTGCCCAGCCCATTTACCCATTGGTGAGCTAAAATCATATCTAAAGATTAGAATTTGGCTGTCGATAAATCCTCAATAAGCCTGTATTCGTGTGGAGATCGCTAAATGGATAAAATGCGCAAACTGTTGGAATCTGTAGATGCCTGTGCAGACCGGCTGGAAGCATTGAATACCCGTTTTTCCAATCTCGCGAGTGACTCAACCCGTGAAAGCGTTGAGGCTTGGCGAAGGGTAAAAGAGCAGGTTGAATTTGATCAAACGGTCGAGAAAAAAGAGGTGGGTTCTGGGCCTGATGTGAAATCGATAGCGGTAGAGTTACTGGAAAAACAGGGCCATAGTCTCGAAGATGTCATTGATATCCTGATGAGTGATCATAATATCGAGGTCACTATAGACGGCTTGGCACAGACGATCGGAAAACAGGCCTATATTGCCGCCTTACGGAAAGATGCTAGCGATCTTTTGGGTAACGCCATTTCCTATGCTCAGATTGCCAGCCTTTGGAATGATCTTGATCGTCCAGCGTTTGGTGGGGAAAGCTGGACAGCTCGAAGTGTCTCAATCCTGGTAGAATAGAGTCCCGATGGGTCTATGATCACTGCTTTCTATACGAAGTATAGGAAGTGGGATCGGTTTGGCGAATTAATTGATAACTATCCCTATAATTAACGGGTTCTATTCCTACACTTTGTGGTTGCTGCATGAGTTCCAGTGACAATCCTAAATTCGATATGAAGGCCTTCGCCAATACACTGGTGGAGGATATCGAGAAAAATCGCATTCGTTTGCCAACGCTACCGGCCATCTCCCTCGAGGCCTTGTTGGTGGTCAACGATGCGGGTAGTTCGATGGCGGATGTTGCCAAAATCATCAGTAAAGATACCTCCATGGCTGCGCGGCTGGTTCGCTATGCGAACAGTCCGCTTTATCATGGTGTTACACCTGTCAGTAGCGTGAAGGCAGCCATTACGAGAATTGGCTTTGACGCAGTCAAAAACGCCATACTCAGCCTGGCAATGCGGGATGTATTCACTACCTCATTCCGGCCAATTCAGGACCGTATGGAAGCCCTGTGGCAGCATAGCGTAGATGTGGCGACCAGGGCGACTCAATTAGTGGCTCATTTTCCGCATCTTAATAAGGATGAGGCGATGCTGGCTGGACTTATCCATGACGTGGGAACTATCCCGATATTAATTAAGGCTACCGAGTATCCGGTATTGCTGGAAAAAGAGGGTAATCTGGATAAGGTGATTGATAAGCTCCACATGCCGGTAGGTAAATTTTTACTCTCCCGCTGGAATTTTGATCCTCAACTGGTGGAAGTCGCTTCAAGCCACGATAAGCTCGATCGGGTACCGAAAGGGGATCAAGTGGATTATGTTGATATCATCCAGGTGGCCAATATCCTCAGTCATCAGAGTTCATCGGAAAGTCGCTGGTCCGATCTGGATATCCGTAAAAATGCATCCTGTAAACGGGTGGGTATTGATCTGATACTCGGTCTTGGGGATATCGAGGATGATGAATCACACTCTCAATTCAGCACGATGTTAAGCTGAACAATGCAGATAAAAAAGGCCCGGAACCTTGAGGTTCCGGGCCTTTTTCGTATTTGGAGCGGGAAACGAGATTCGAACTCGCGACCCCAACCTTGGCAAGGTTGTGCTCTACCAGCTGAGCTATTCCCGCATCAATTGAAGGCCGGTATTCTATTGTTTATCTCCAGCATGTCAAGTCTTAAATGTGTAAAACCACCCTCGCATTTGGGCTGATTTACCCCGGCAGACCACTCCATTGAAGTAGCTCTGGATGGTTACTCAAAAACAGTTTTATGCTGATTAGAATTGAGACAATTACGATCATCGGCCTTACCAGATTGGCTCCGCGACGCAGTACTAAGCGTGCGCCAATCCTTGCGCCAATCAGTTGCCCAATGCCCATGGTAAGACCGATACTCCAAACTACATAGCCACTGATTGCAAAGAAGCAGAGAGAGGCAATATTGCTGGTAAGATTCAGAATCTTGGTATGTGCCGTCGCCTTGGTCAGACCATAACCGAGGAGACTGACAAACCCGATCGCAAAAAATGAGCCAGCACCTGGCCCAAAAAAACCATCGTAAAATCCAATGCCGAAGCCAATGCTCAATGAGAACAGCAGGCTAGAGATTCGCGCTGGATGCTGTTCATCGCTGATGCGGGGAGACAGTAAAAAGTAGAGTGCAATGGCAATCATTAGCAGCGGAATGATGCTTGCGAGATAGTCGGTACTGATATTTTGAACGGTGAGTGTGCCAAGCGCTGACCCTACGAAGGTACAGCCCACCATGAAACGGATCTCTTTGAGTGATACCAAGCCGTTATGGATGAAATAGAGGCTCGAAGAGAAGGTACCAAAAGATCCCTGCAATTTGTTGGTGGCCAGTGCTTGAATAGGGGGTAGGCCCGTGGCCAGGAGCACTGGAAGGGCAATCAGTCCACCGCCCCCGGCAATCGCATCGACCATGCCGGCAACCAGACCTGTTATGAACAGGAGTGTTAGAATATCAAGTGATAGCTGAAGTTCTGGCATGGTGGGAATCTAGTAAGAGTGCAATTGGGTCGTGTCAGCTGTTTCTGGCCTCCACGATACAGACTGCATGTTAGCTGAGATCGTGCAGCGGGCATATAGGTGTACCATTATCAGCATGTTTTTGAACGTTCACTTAATGGTTGAACATACCCAGTAAGCAGCTGGATCCACCCAATCCAAGAGGATAAAGAGCGCATGAAAATCAAAATTTATACAACCGGTGGTACGATTGACAAAATTTATTTTGATCAGAAGAGTGAATTCCAGGTAGGGGAGCCGCAGATTGCAGAGGTGCTGCGGGAGGCCAATATTACGTTTGAGTTTGAAGTTGAATCAATCATGCGTAAAGACAGTCTGGAGATGACGGATGCCGATCGTCAACTGATTGCGGAGAAGATTCGCAATGACTTGGCCGATCGAATCATTCTGACCCATGGTACCGATACCATGGTGGAAACTGCACGAGCCCTGGTTGGCATTCAGGGTAAGACCATCGTATTGACTGGCTCTATGCAGCCGGCACGATTACGTATCAGTGATGCCATATTCAATATTGGCTATGCGGTTGCTGCGGCACAGATGATGGGGCCGGGAATTTATGTGGCCATGAATGGCCAGGTGTTTGATCCATTACATGCGCGCAAGAATGTCGCCTGTCATCGGTTTGAAGTGATCTGATCGTTTAACTCAGTCACGCGCTTCTGTTCCAATGAGTGTCTCGTCGATCAGCAGATCCACCACGGCATGCAGGGCGGTTTCGTGATCCATCCCCTCTGCCAACGCCTGCTCATAGGCATGAACCTGACGATGGGCACTGGTCCCTTCCTGAATAATGGTGCGCATATGGTTCAGCTCACGCTCACAACCGAAGAACGCGGCATCTTCTTGCAGAAGTTCGAGAATCTCTTCAATCAGATCTGCAAAAGGGGCGATCTCTCCACGGCCAAAATCTAACAGTCCTTCATCAATGCCATAGCGGTGCGCACGCCAGCGATTTTCGTTTATCAGGAACAGGGTGTAGCGGCGCCAGCGTTGATTACTGCGTCTGAGACGATAGAGCATACGCAGCCAGCAGCGATAGAAGGCGGCTACGCAGAGGGCGTCATCCAGACGGGTACAGACATCAGAGATGCGCATCTCCAGTGTCGGGTAGCGGGTGCTGGGACGAATGTCCCACCATATCTTGGTGGCATCTTCAATGACGCCGGCCTTCACCAACACATCAATGTGGCGCTGGTATTCACCATAGCTGTCGAAATATTCTGGCAGCCCTGTTCTGGGCATACCGTCCCAAAGTGAGATGCGGTAGGATTTGAGACCGGTATTCCGTCCACGCCAGAAGGGGGATGATGTAGTGAGCGCAAGGATGTGGGGCAGAATATAGGCGGTCTGACCCAACAAGTCGATTCTCAGGTCATTATCTTCGATGCCCACATGAATATGCATGCCACTGATAACCAGTTGACGAACCACTTCCTGCAGATCATTGGCTAACTGGTCATAACGTTCTTTGTGGGTATGGGCCAGTTGACTAGGTCGACCGAACGGATGGGTCGAGACGGCCACGAGTGCAAGATTGTGTTTATTGGCAACACTGGAGACAGTTCTTCGCAGGTAGGCCAGATCATTCCTGGCCTCGTCCAGCGTATTACAGACTCGGGTGCCCACTTCAATCTGGCACTGGAGGAATTCAGGGGATACCTGACCTTGCAGTAGCGCCTCACATTCAGGCAACATGGTCGCTGGTGCATGGCTGATGAGGTCCCGAGTATCTTTATCGACGAGCATGTACTCCTCTTCGATTCCGATGCTGAATGTTGGCTCCTTCATCACTCCTCCTGATCGTGATTCATGATTATTATTGTTGTCTCATGCGAGATCAACCTTAGCGAGCACCTGTTTGAGATGTCTGTGAATCAGCCTTGCCCACTCTGCAACCCCTTCATCATGGCCAATCAAGTCTTGCCTAATCTCCAAGAGTACATGGGGGTAGCCGTTGTGTTCGCCGTGGATGTCCATAGTGTATCCCACAGGATTTCGCGCATGATAGGGTTCATTGTCGCCGACGCAGATATTTGGCTCTGCTCTTAAACTTTCTAATAACGGCGTTGATAGTCGCTGATCTCTATCCCACAGTACCCCGATGTGCCAAGGGCGTTGATACTCTTTGAATACTGGGGTAAAGCTATGAATTGCGCAGAGTACTGGTGTTTGACCGCGTGCTTGTATTGTTTGTAATAGGTGCTCAATCTGATTGTGATAGGGCCAGAAGAGGGCGTCTTCCCTGGTTTTTATCGCTTCAGGTGTGAGTGCGTGATTAGCGGGTATCTGAATAGTGTCACTGATCTCAGGAATGGAAGAGCCATCACCTGGATGACGGTTCAGGTCAATGACCAGTCGTGAGTAGTGAGCCAGCAGTGCTGTGGCATCGAAGCGCTCAGCCAGTAAGCGAGTCAGCTTTTCACAGCCGATATCGTACGCAACATGTTTACCAAATACGGATAAATCCAATCCAAGATGGTCAAGTGATTTAGGAACCCGATTGTTGGCGTGATCACATAAAAACAGAAGTGGTGAGGTGCTGTCTGGGTTTAGCGTTTCCCATGGCTCGGGTTCATCGCTGGAGATGAGAGACTGGGTGATCAGGTCATGGGGCAGACTCGGTATCATGATCAGTAAAAGTATCGTTTATGTGAGCTTAAATCTTTGTTGGATAGGGAAAATCAACATCATTCGACTACCAGTATATCCGAGGTGAGATTGATCCCGCCAGCAAGATTAGGATGAGCCTGCGAGGCGATATGGATTCCCCGCAGGCTGATTTAACTAACGTGGTCAATTAGCTGGCAAAGCGCTCTTCGGCCAATTGGTCAGCCAGTTCATATGTTGGCTTGTGTTGTGCCTCAGCGCGCATAAAGATCTCTTGCAGGGTTTCGCCTATGGCATCCACCTGTTGGATGATCTGAGCTTGCTGGACGTTACTGCGCTCATAACAGACGTCGATGACACCGCCGGCATTGATCACATAGTCGGGGGCGTAGAGAATCCCCTTGGCTGCCAGGGCCTCACCATGTCGCTTCTCGGCGAGTTGATTATTCGCTGCACCGGCAACAATCGTGGCCCGCAGGCGCGGAATGGTCTGGTCGTTGATGATGGCACCCAGTGCGCAGGGGGCAAACACATCAACCTCCTGATCATAGATGGCTTCATTGGCAACCGCCGTGACGCCCAGCTCTTCTACCATTCGGGTCACTGCGGCTTGATTGAGATCGGCGACCCAGATTTTCGCACCAGCATCATGCAGTTGTTTGGCGAGATGGTGACCGACGTTACCAATCCCTTGTATCGCCACTCGCACGCCATCCAGGTCTGTTCGGCCCAGGCGATGCTTGACGGCGGCTTGAATCCCTACAAAGGTACCTCGGGCTGTCATTGGCGAGGGGTCGCCACTGCGGCAGTTACCGACGGCATCACATTTTTCGGCGATTCCAGAGACATGCTTTGTCATCTCTCCCATCAACAGCATATCTGCTACGCTGGTGCCGGAATCCTCTGCAACAATATACCGTCCCCCCAGACGATCGACGGCTTCACCCATGGCCCGCATGAGTGCGGGTGTCTTATCACTGCCAGGATTGCCAATGATGACGGATTTACCGCCACCCAGCGGAAGATTAGCGATGGCGGATTTATACGTCATGCCTTTGGACAGGCGCAATACATCAATAAGTGCCGCTTCCTCATTGGCATAGGGATACATGCGACAGCCACCGAGAGCGGGTCCTCTGTGGGTATTGTGAATCGCGATAATGGCCTTCAAACCAGAGGCTTGATCGTGACAGAAGACTACCTGTTCATGATGATCGAATTCGTGATGTGTAAAGAGTTTCATGGTGTTGTCCTGGTATTAATTTTGTCGGGCTCAAGCCGCTTTGTTGTTGATGCTGGGTTGGGCAAGGAACTGCTTAAGCAGTGCATCCTTTTGCAGTGCGACCTGCTTAACAGCATCCTGCTTGATATGTCCAAAGCCACGAATCTGTTCAGGTAATCGGGCAATGGCAATCGCCCTCTCCACGTTCTCGTTGGTCAAATGGGTCAGCAGTATCTCCAGTGTCTGTTCGTATTCACTGATCAGACTACGTTCCAGTTTTCTGTCGGGATTATTTTTAAAGGGGTCAAGCCAGCTTCCACGAATAACTTTAAAGCGGCTGAGTAGCCCCATCAGTTTCATCATCCAGGCTCCAAAATGACGCTTTTGGTGTGCACCGGTCTCCGGATCGGTTTTGGCCATGAAAGGCGGATCGAAATGAAATTCCAGGTGATAGTTGCCTTCAAATTGATTGGCAATCTGTTCCTGAAAAGAGGGGTCACGATAGAGTCTGGCAACCTCGTATTCATCTTTGTAGGCCAGAAGTTTGGCGTAGTTCTGTGCTACAGCAGCGGTAAGCCCGGTTACTTGCAATGATTGTTCGCGTGCTCGAACACGCTCAACCAACTGGCTGTAACGTGATGCGTAGGCCTTATCCTGATAGGCCGTCAGATAGTCAGCTCGATGGGCGATTAACTGCTCCAGGGTTTTCGGTGGTGCAGTCAGGTTATTGTCGGGTGCGGCTAACTGGCGTACTGCATTAAGATCAACCGCAGCACGTCGCCCCCATAACAGGGCACGTAGATTGTCTTCAATCGACACTCCATTCAACTCAATGGCCTTTTTCAACGCTTCCAATGAGAGAGGGAGATAGCCTTTCTGCCAGGCGAATCCGACCATGAACAGGTTGGCGCCAATGGCATCACCTAACAGTGATTCGGCGAGTTTACTGGCATCAATAAAATGGGCTTCAGCGGTTGTGGCTGCGAGCTGGGATTCAAGAGCCGCGCCAGGGAAGGTGAGATCTTTCTGTTTGATGAAACCGGATGTCATTGTCTGGTGACTGTTTACCACGGCACGGGTGCGCTCCGGGTTCAACTTGGCCATTGCCTCAAATCCGGTGGCTACTGCCAGATCACATGCCAACAGGGTATCGGCTTGCCCAGCGGCAATTCGCATAGCGTTGATATCTTCTGGTGTCTTGGCGATACGAATGTGGCTGACAACGGCGCCGTATTTCTGTGCCAGTCCGGTCATGTCGAGTACTGTTACCCCGCGTTCATCAATGTGCGCGGCCATGCCTAACAGGGCACCTATAGTCACCACACCTGTGCCACCAATTCCGGTCAACAGGATGCTGTGTGGGTGTTCCAGGTCAGGAAGTTTCGGCAATGGGAGGTCGGGCCACGCCAGTCCATCCGGTTGATTGGCTGCTCGTTTTAACTGGCCGCCATGTACCGTTACGAAGCTGGGGCAGTAGCCTTTTATACAGCTCATATCCTTGTTGCAAGAGGATTGGTCAATGGCGCGCTTGCGACCAAGATCGGTCTCTACGGGGATCACAGAAAGACAATTGGATTGTGTGCTGCAGTCACCACAGTTTTCACACACGGCTGTATTGATGAAAGGGCGAATCTTGGGGTCTTCCAGTTTTCCACGTTTACGGCGCCGGCGTTTTTCAGCGGCGCAGGTTTGTTCATAGATCAGCACTGATACGCCGGGTGTTTTGCGCAACTCGCGTTGAATATTATCCAGCCGGTCACGGTGATCAATAGTAATCCCCTTGGCCAAATCAGATCGGTCCTGGTATTTATCGGGTGCATCGCTGACCAGTGCGATGCGTTGAACACCTTCGGCCTCGAGTTGGCGACTTAACTGCTGGACACTGAAAGGCCCGTCGACAGGTTGGCCACCCGTCATGGCGACGGCATCGTTATAGAGAATCTTGTAGGTAATATTTACACCGGCTGCCAAAGCTGCACGAATGGCCAGTACCCCAGAGTGAAAGTAAGTGCCTTCTCCCAGGTTGGCGAAGATATGCTTGGTTTTGGTAAAGGGGGCTTGACCAATCCAAGGGGCACCTTCACCTCCCATCTGTGTGAAGGTGTCCGTGCCTCGATCCATCCAGGTTGCCATGTAGTGACAGCCGATACCTCCAGTTGCACGGCTCCCTTCGGGGAGACGGGTTGAGGTGTTATGGGGACAGCCTGAACAGAAGTGCGGTACCCGGTCCAGGGTAATTCTTGGCAGTGCAAGTTGGACCTCCTTTTTCTCCAGAAAATGCAGGCGTTTTTCGATCTCTTCGCTCTGGAAAAAACGATGAATCCGGCGGGCAATTACCCGTGCAATAAGTGCAGGTGTTAATTCCCCCTTAGATGGGAGCAACCATTTGTTTGTTTCATCAAATTTGCCAATAACCCGTGGGCGTACATCTTCTTTCCAGTTATAAAGTTGCTCTTTGATCTGGTTTTCTATCAGGCCGCGTTTCTCTTCCACGACCAGGATTTCATCGAGTCCCTGAGCAAACTGGCGAACACCTTCACGTTCCAGGGGCCAGCTCATACCAACCTTATAAAGTCTGATGCCGATCTTGGCGGCGAGTGCTTTGGTAATGCCCAGATCTTCCAGGGCCTGCAACACATCCAGATAAGATTTTCCTGTTGTGGCGATGCCCAGGCAGGGTTGCGGACTGTCGATGACAATCTTGTTCAACTTGTTGACCCGAGCAAAAGCAAGTGCGGCATACAGTCGATGCTGATGTTGTAGCGCTTCCTGATCCAGTGGTGTGTGTGGCCAACGGATATTGAGACCGCCCTCGGGCATCACGACATCCGTAGGGATGGTGATCTTGATCCGTTCAGGATCAATGGATACAGAGGCTGAGGTGTCGACAGTTTCTGCAATGGTCTTGAGGGCAACCCAGCAACCTGAGTAGCGGGAGAGTGCCCAGCCGATCTGGCCGAAATCAAGGATCTCCTGTACGCCTGCTGGATTAAGTACCGGGATCATGGCATCCATGAAGGCGTACTCTGTCTGGTGTGGCAAAGTAGAGGATTTGCTGTTGTGATCATCGCCCGCGATTACCAGCACGCCACCGTGCGGTGATGTACCAGCGGCATTGGCGTGTTTAAAAACGTCACCAGAGCGATCAACACCGGGGCCTTTTCCGTACCACATGCTGTAGACGCCATCATACTCGGCACCTTCAAACAGGTTGAGCTGTTGGCTACCCCAGACGGCTGTTGCCGCGATGTCTTCATTCAATCCGGGCTGGAAGGTGATGCGGTGCTGGCTCAGGTATTTCTTTGCAGACCAGAGCTCTTTGTCGAAGCCCCCTAAGGGTGATCCGCGATAACCTGAGATAAACCCTGCTGTGTTTAAGCCTGCTTGCTGGTCACGCTGCTGTTGTAGCATCGGCAAGCGAACCAGGGCCTGAACACCTGTGAGATAGACTCGACCAGAGTCGAGGGTGTACTTGTCATCCAACTTGATTTCGGCAAGCGCCATGTGGGGATCTCCCTGGGCCTGATGTGGACAGTGTTGTCCATAAAAACTATCACCGATCGTCAGCAGAACGTACAGGGATTACCTGATGAACTCCGCCCGATTGATCGATGTATGAATCTGCGACTGGCAGCAAATAGCTAGCTGATCGATCTCGATCGGCTTTGGTGTGCCAGTGGCTGGGGATAACGATGTGATTGATGGGGTGGGGAGATCCACCTGTGGTGTGTAGTGTGTATCATTGTTTCATCCTCCAATGCGGGATTGCCGCGTTTGGTATGTGCCTGAAGCGTTGCTTCAGGCTGACCGAAAACCCTTTTGGGGTTTCAATTCAGTGCTTTCAAGGCCTTTGTGAGGCGTATTGGGCGCAGACAATAGGATAACTCTGTCGATGCGTCAAGTGACTCTTTAGTGTGAGCTGCTCGTTAATAAGAGGTTAATTGAGACCGAAATGTTCCCGCTATCGGCGGCTGCACAAACAATATACCAAAATTATAGGCCAACATTTCTGACGTGATAATCAAACAGCTGGATCTTTGGCGGCCTGTTGGATGAACTGTCGGATGCGTGGTGCAATCTCTTCTCTGAATCGCCGACCATTAAAAATACCATAGTGACCGACACTTTTTTGTGTGTAGTGCTCATGCAGTCGGGTATTGGGGGAGAGCCTGTGAGCGGCTTTGGTTTGACCTGGGCCTGTGATGTCGTCCAGTTCCCCTTCAATAGTCATTAAGGCCGTACGCTCTATCAATGCTGGTTTTATCAAGCGACCACCACACTCGAGAATGCCCTTCGGCAGATGATGTTCGAGAAAAACCTTCTCGATAGTTTCCAGATAAAAAGGCGCATCCAGATCCATCACCGCCAGGTACTCATCATAAAAGGCTTCATGCTGAGTGGCGCTGTCACCATCACCGGAGACCAGATGTTCAAAGTAGTCGTGATGGGCTGTCATGTGCCTATCCAGATTCATCGAGAGAAAGCCTGCAAGTTGTAGGAATCCTGGATAGACCGACCGACCTCTACCTCTGCGATTAAGTGGCACAGTATGGATGGTGTGTCGCTTGAACCAGTGAATATTTCGTTGACCGGCAAAGTCATTCACTTCGGTCGGGGTTTTCCGTGTATCCACGGGGCCACCCATCAGGACCATGCTCAAAGGGACCGGCTCCTGATCTTCGGACATCAGTGCCACAGCGGCGATAGCCGGGACGGACGGCTGACAGACCGCCATGAGATGGACATTGCCATTGAAGTAGCGAATGTACTCCTTCAGATATTCGACATAACTGTTGAGTGTGAAACGGCCATCTGAGAGTGGCACACTGCCGGCATCATGCCAGTCAGTGATGTATACATTATGATCGTTCATAAACTCACGAACCGTACCGCGCAGCAGGGTGGCGTAGTGACCTGACATGGGTGCCACCATGAGCAGATTTGGTTTGCTTGCGTCGGGTGTGCCGAAACGCAATAGATCGCCAAAGGGATTGCAGATGACCGTAGTCTCTTCCACGCCCAGATCAAAAGCAGGCCTTGAATAGGGACGGGTATAGCGTTCTAGCAGTCGACTGGCAGCATGCCACTGTTTCATCCATGGGATATCTTTTGTCAGAGTGGCATTCATGAATGCGTAGAAGTTGACTGAGCGGGCCCAGAATGTACCTAAGGCATGGAGATTATAAAGCATAAAGATGGCTCATTAGACTGCTTGAGAAGTGAGTTACAGTAACGGTAATAGTGCGGTGCAGCAACCTCTCAAGTGTTTTTTCAACCCATTATTTTATTCGCCGCAGTTATGAGGTGAATGGTAACAAATGTAACTGATTGAATTGTATGTAGATGTGGCTGTATGAATTATGGTCAATCAGTTCCGGGTCAGCTCAGATAACGTTCTTCGATCATTCACGAACAATTGTTAACAGGGTTATCCACACGATCTGTGGATAACTGCGAGAGGCCATAAGCGCTCTATTTATAAGGTTTATATCGGCGCTGTTTTAGGCTATAGATCCTTTTAATGCAGGAAGGAGGATATGATGAGTAATGATAGGCCCGTGAAGGTGAGCCGTTCATTTAAGCGGCCAGATGATGAGCAGTTACGCCGTGAGTTAACGGAGTTGCAATATCAAGTCACACAGCAGGAAGGGACTGAGCGACCTTTTCAGAATGAGTATTGGGATGAGAAACGTGTAGGACTTTATGTAGATGTGGTCAGTGGTGAACCATTGTTCTCATCCGTTGATAAGTTTGATTCGGGCACTGGCTGGCCAAGCTTTTTTCGTGTGGTCAACCCAGATCATATTGTTGAACGTAAAGACCGAAAATTGTTTATGACTCGTATCGAGGTACGCAGTCGTGAGGGTGACTCCCATCTAGGGCATCTGTTTGATGATGGTCCTGCGCCAACCGGACTGCGTTACTGCATCAACTCAGCGGCGCTTCGATTTATCCCCAAGGAGGCACTTGAGACAGAGGGGTATGGAGAGTACCTGAAGCTTTTTGAGTAGAATCATCATCGGATTGTAGTCCTCTGATCAGTGATATTTGCTTGACAATAGGATGCCGACAGACCTAGTCTTACCCGAAGCGCCGATTTATCTCAGATTGCGGGCGCTATAAAAATGCGGCTAAAGCGAGGAATACCTGCTTTGGCTGTGGTAAGCCAGGCGGGTTTTTTTGTGCCCGCAATGTCTTTTTATTCAAAAGAAGGTTTTCTTAAATGACTGAATCGTACGATGACTGGGGCATGGCAACCCGGGCGATCAGGGCGGGCCACAATCGAACGGGGGAGGGTGAGCATTCAGAACCGATCTTCACCACCTCCAGTTTTGTTTTTAATAGTGCTGCAGAAGCGGCGGCCCGTTTCAGTGGTGATGCGCCAGGGAACATCTATTCGCGTTTCACCAATCCTACCGTGGCCTGCTTTGAGGAGCGCTTGGCTGCGATGGAGGGGGGAGCATCCTGCGTGGCGACCTCTTCAGGCATGGCTGCGATCCTGGCGACCTGTATGGCACTGTTAAAGTCTGGAGATCACATCGTCTCTTCCCGCAGTATCTTTGGTACCACCAATGTGCTGTTTAATAAATTCATGGCGAAGATGGGCGTCACGACCAGTTATGTGGCGTTATCCAACTTGTCTGACTGGGAAGCGGCGATCCGTCCCGAGACGCGTATTCTCTATGCTGAAACACCCTCCAATCCCATTACCGAAGTGGGTGATATCGCGGCCCTGGCGGCTCTGGCCCATTCCCGTGGGTTGATTCTGGTAGTGGATAACTGTTTCTGTACACCGGCACTCCAACAGCCCCTGGCATTGGGTGCTGACATCGTCATTCACTCGGCGACCAAGTATCTGGATGGTCAGGGACGGTGTGTGGGTGGCGCAGTCGTTGGTGACAGTAAGTTGGTGGGTGAAGAGGTGTTCGGTTTCTTGCGCAGTGCTGGCGTCACCATGAGCCCGTTCAATGCCTGGGTATTTCTCAAAGGATTGGAGACGTTGCATCTTCGCATGAAGGCACACTCTGAAAATGCGCTGGCACTGGCGCTCTGGTTGGAGCAGCAAGAGGCCGTTGAACGAGTGCATTACCCTGGTCTCAAGAGTCACCCTCAATATGAACTCGCTGCGCGCCAGCAACAGAGTGCGGGTGGCATCGTCTCCTTTGTGGTGAAAGGCGGGCGCGAACAGGCCTGGAAAGTGATTGATTCAACCCGGATGTTGTCAATTACGGCCAACTTGGGGGACACCAAAACCACCATTACCCATCCTGCCTCGACTACCCACGGTCGTTTGACCGATGAAGAGAAGCAGGCGGCAGGTATCGAAGAGGGGCTGATTCGAATCGCTGTAGGCCTGGAAGCATTTGATGATATTCAGCGTGATCTCCAGTCAGGTTTGATAGGCTAATCAATGCAAGAGAAAGATCTGCTGGCCATGTGGAATCAGCGGCACACTGAGGCAGAGGGTCTGGGGCAGGTCGCCACGGTATTGGAGCAGAACAGTCATCTGATAGCGCCCCATTCAAGCGCACTGGATCTGGCCTGTGGCCGTGGCGCTAATGCGCTGTATTTGGCTCGCCTAGGTATGAAGGTCACCGCCTGGGACTTGTCTCCCGTGGCGATTGAACGACTCGATACGGCTGCCCACGCTGAAAATCTGATGCTGACGACAGCCGTGCGGGATGTCATAGCTATACCGCCGGAAACGGAATCTTTTGATCTGATTCTGGTCAGCTATTTTCTGGATCGGACGTTAGCTCCGGCCATTATTCGTGCTTTGAAGCCGGGGGGATTGCTCTTTTATCAAACCTATACTCAGGCCGCTGTCAGTGATGATGGGCCGAGTTCCAGTCGATTTCGACTGGCTGACAATGAACTGCTCAAGCTGTTTGACTCCCTCAAGGTCAGGGTTTATCGGGAGGAGGGTTTGCTGGGTGATACACAGCAGGGCTGGCGTGACCGGGCGATGTTGGTCGCAGAAAAGGTTTAAAAGGGGGCAGAAACTAGAGTTCGCTAGTCAGTTGGATAATAATGTCCGCTAATAACCTTGATTCAGTGATCATCTGTATTGATACCAAGATGATGCGTTACTCCGGGAGTAAGCGACATGAATGACAAAAGGCGCCGTGTTTCTGTACGGGACGTCATGAAGACAGAGTTCGGTCTCATTGAAGGCAGTGCAACAATCTATGAAGCACTGTTGTTGATGAAGAAGCTGCGAACATCTGTTCTGGTGGTGAATAAGCGTCATGATAGTGATGAGTACGGTCTGTTACTTGTCTCGGATATTGCGCGACAGGTAGTGGCATTGGATCGTTCTCCCAAACGGGTCAACGTGTACGAGGTAATGACCAAGCCGGCTGTTTATATTGAACCTGATATGGATATTCGCTACTGCTCACGGTTATTTGCCCGGTTTGACCTGGTGCGCGCGCTCGTCGTCGATGACAGGAAGATTATCGGGACCATCAGCCCCAATCTTCTGGTACTGGATGGCCTCTTTTTTGGTATCGAGCCAGAAGCGTGATTTCAGCGCAATGAAGCGCCACTGTTTTCAGCTCAATCTGAGTGCACAGGAGTATCTCCCTTACTATCGTGGTCAAGTCAGTGCGTTGATCGTGCAGGCCGATGATGGGCGAACGATCCAGCTGCCCGCAAACAGTCTGAGACCCTTTGTTACAGCCAGCGGTATCGCAGGACGTTTTGAGCTCACCCTGGATGACAACAATAAGCTGATCCACCTGAGACGGTTATGATGCTTCAATCCCGCTTAATTCCTTTACTGCTCATGCTCTGGTCTGTGTCGGCTTTTGCTATCGAGGTCCGCTACATTGATGCAACACAATCTACCCCATTAATCGATTACCACATGAATACGTCGCTTCCCGATGCCCTGCCCGATGGGGTCGTGATTGAGGGAGCGGGTGCTGTTAAACGTGCCTGGTTGGTGTTTCCGACTCGGCGCTATGATCATGCCATATTAGGTGATGACATCGAGGCCGCAGGTATACGTGTTGAGTTGGCCACTGGAGAGCAACTTACCTTTACACTACCAGAAGGATCGGTTTTTGAGGATCGCTACCCTCGTTTGGTCGATCTGGATAATGATGGTATTGAAGAGATTGTTCTAGTTCGGAGTTATCTTGATCGGGGTGCGGCGTTGGCAGTGCTGAAGATCAACAATGCGGGGATCGAGCTGTTGGCGGAATCAACCCCCATTGGGTTGGCGCATCGTTGGCTCAATCCTGTCGGCGCGGGGGATTTTGATCAGGATGGACAGCAGGAACTGGCCGTCGTGATTACACCGCATATTGGTGGTGTGTTGACCCTCTATAAAGTTGAAGGGAACCGACTGCAACCAATTTATCAAATGCCTGGCTTCTCTAATCATCGCATCGGGTCAAGGGAGTTGGGGCAATCGGCAATCGTGGATGTTAACGATGATGGTGTGCCTGATATGGCGGTGCCGGCCGTTGGTTTTCATGAGCTTCGACTCATTTCCATAATAAATGGAGCGTTGAAAGAGATAAATCGAGTAGCGCATAGTAGTCCTATCAGGACAGCACTGGAGGTGAGAGATCTTGACGGAGATGGTGATCAGGATCTCACCTACGGTCTTGCCGATGGCAGACAGGTTGAGTTATTGCTGCCATGAATAGCATGCAATGGAAGAAATCTAATGGCGTCAATCCGAGGGCTGGTTTGCCAGTGTAAGTATGCCGTACTCTTTCTGTTTAGCGCATTCCTGGCTGGCTGTGCTGGACTGGAACCGGCACAGCCCCCCGATCTGAATATCCCCTCTACCCATCTGTTCGGCGTTACCCGACTGGCATTTTCCCCTTCTGGTACGCTTATCGCATCTGGCGGTTTTAAAGGTGATCTGGCCATTTTGCAAGTTCCAGACGGAGCGCAGATTGGAAAGTTCCAGTGGCATCGGGATGCCGTGCGTGGTCTGATCTGGATCGATAAAGAGTACCTGCTCAGTGCTGGAGAAGAGGGGGCAATTGCTGTCACGCATATCACTTCCGGTAGCCTAAAAAGTAAGTTAGAGACCCATGCGGGGTTAACATCGTTGGCCTATCTTGCAGGCACTTCTCAGATTGTTGCAGGCTATACCGATGGTTCGCTAAAGACTTTCTCTTACCCCACATTTCAACCTATTCATACGATTCAATTGGGCGCAGAGGTGGTTGCCCTCGCAGTGGATCATATGGGTCGTAGGCTGGCCGTATCGACAGAGGATGAGCGTGTCTTGTTGTTCGATCAAAAGCTCAGCGAGGTCATGGCGTTGCAGCGACCATCGCGTAGGGCTCTGGAATTGCGATTCTCCCCGGATGACAGTGAATTGGTTGCGGGTGCCTGGTATCAGGTCTTTTACTGGGATCTGGTCAGTGGAAAAATCCGCGTTCAGGAGACAGAGCACTGGGGCGCTGTAACTTCACTGGATTATCATCCGAAGGGAGATCAATTGATTACCCTGGGACGTCATACGGATGCCAATCTGCGATTAGTTGATGCGGCTTCAGGTCATGTGCAGCGTCGGTTACAAGGGCATCGGCTCTGCGGTGCGGCGGTGCGCTTTAGCCCAGATGGTCGCTACGTCGCCAGTGGTAGTGATGATGAAAGTATCCGTTTTTATGATCTGACTAAACCCTATCTTCCACAACGGGTGGGGGATAACTGGTAAGCGTAATCCTGAGGTGGGCTGTCCATCTTAATAAAGATATAAAGATGCCCCAGAAAGGGGTGTGCAGTGGCTTTTCTTCCACATAAAAAAAGGGCTGCATTGCTGCAACCCTTTGTTTTGTATGGCTCCTCGGGACGGGCTCGAACCGCCGACCTAGTGATTAACAGTCACCCGCTCTACCAACTGAGCTACCGAGGAATGTATCGAGGCGCGTATACTAATCAGCTATTTCCGCGGGGTCAAGGGAACGGTGAAAAAATGTTCCAAATTGGTTGCCCTGAGCGTGGGTTGAGAACAATGCTATCTTCATGAACAATCAATCGGTGTTCCGTCAGGCTGTTTATCTGATAAGCGGGGCCGGCCAGTATTTGATACAATAACGGCCTTTGGAGTGACCGTTTGCTGTCGGTCGCAGAAACTGAGGGTTAGGTTGTAACCGGGTGTCATGCCAAGCCAGTTGAACAGGATTTTTTTGCGATTGCTGGTAGAGGTGATGGTTATTCTCTGATCCAGGCCTTCAAATACACGTACCACCTCATCATCAGAATCCGCATATTTGTTGCCATTTTTATCGGCAACCAGAATATAACCATCATTCCATCGAGTGGTGTTAAGGCAGGTGCTTCCATTGATACTGGGACAGAGGATTGTTTGACCTCCTCTGGCTATGGCTTCGCTACGGGCCAACTGGATATGTGAGACCAGTGTGTTGATGGCGCTTGCTCGCGCATTGTTCCCGATCAGACTACCCATGGCAGGTACAGCCATTGTCAGCGTTATTGCACCAATGGCCAATGTGATGAGCAGTTCGATCAGTGTGAGTCCTGCACATGAGGATGCAGGCTCAATTACATGAGATTTCACGATGACACTCCTTTGTCTGGTTGTGGCACAATTCCATTGCGCACGAGTAGGGTACGGCAGTCTGAAAGAGGTCTGAATAGGATTGATTCGAATCAGTCGTAGGAAATTTCCGATTATATGGATTTGATATGTCTAAGGCGTTCCACCTAGTTTCAGATTTCGAGCCAGCCGGTGATCAACCTGAGGCCATTCGTCGTCTGTTGGAGGGTCTTAAGGATGGGGAGGCCGGTTTGACACTGCTGGGGGTGACTGGATCAGGTAAGACCTTCACCATTGCCAATGTCATTCAGGAGTTACAGCGCCCCACACTTGTGCTGGTACATAACAAGACACTCGCTGCTCAGCTCTACGGTGAGATGAAGGAGTTTTTCCCCAATAATTCGGTTGAATATTTCGTCTCCTATTACGACTACTATCAACCAGAAGCCTATGTGCCATCCTCTGATACTTTCATTGAGAAAGATGCCTCTATCAATGAGCATATCGAGCAGATGCGTCTCTCGGCTACCAAGGCGTTGTTGGAGCGACCCGATACCATCATCGTAACGACGGTCTCCTGTATCTATGGTCTGGGTGACCCGCGCTCCTATCTGAGTATGGTGCTGCATCTGGTGCGTGGAGATGTCTTGGATCAGCGCGCGATTCTGCGTCGCCTCGCAGAACTCCAGTACAAACGTAATGATGTGGAGCTTCATCGCGCAACCTATCGGGTGAGGGGGGAGCTGATTGATATCTACCCGGCTGAATCGGACGGGGAGGCCGTTCGATTGGAACTGTTCGACGGAGAGGTAGAGTCCATAGCCCTGTTTGATCCTCTGACCGGGGAGGTCTTACGAAAAGTACCGCGCTACACCATCTATCCCAAATCCCACTATGTGACCCCTCGAGAGAAACTGCTGGAAGCGGTTGAATTGATCAAGGTGGAGCTGAAAGAGCGGTTGGAGCAGCTGTATGAGGCCAATAAACTGGTAGAGGCTCAGAGACTCGAACAACGTACACGTTTTGATATTGAGATGATCATGGAGTTGGGCTACTGCTCCGGCATCGAAAATTACTCGCGCTATCTTTCTGGACGCGAGGCTGGCGAAGCGCCACCCACCTTGTTCGACTATTTGCCTGAAAATGCCCTGCTGGTTGTGGATGAGAGTCATGTCTCGATTCCTCAGGTGGGTGGCATGTTCCGGGGAGATCGGTCACGCAAAGAGACCTTGGTTGAGTACGGCTTCAGATTGCCCTCAGCCTTGGATAATCGGCCCATGCGGTTTGAAGAGTTTGAGCAACGCGCCCCACAGACCATTTATGTCTCTGCGACACCCCGGGAGTACGAGCTGGAACATTCCGGCGCCGTGATTGAACAGGTGGTGCGTCCAACCGGCTTGATTGATCCAGAACTTGAGGTGCGCCCCGCGACGTCACAAGTGGATGACCTGCTTTCTGAAATCAATTTGCGTGTTGCCGTAAAAGAGCGTGTGCTGGTAACAACGCTGACCAAGAGGATGGCCGAGGATCTCACCGATTATCTGCATGATCATGGCATTCGTGTGCGCTATCTGCATTCGGATATCGACACGGTTGAACGTGTTGAGATCATTCGGGATCTTCGTCTTGGTGAGTTTGATGTGCTGGTGGGTATCAATCTTCTGCGCGAGGGATTGGACATGCCGGAGGTCTCGCTGGTGGCCATCCTGGATGCCGATAAAGAGGGGTTCTTACGCTCAATGGGTGCGTTGATACAGACCATCGGTCGTGCAGCACGCAATGTTAATGGCAAGGCGATTCTCTATGCTGATCGCATTACGGGCTCTATGCAACGTGCCATTGATGAAACGAATCGCCGGCGTGAGAAACAGGTTGCCCACAATCTTGAACACAACATAACCCCGCAGTCGATCATAAAATCAGTGACCGATATCATGGAAGGGGCGCGGCCTGGTGGGCCCATGTCAGCCAAACGATATGCCCGTGTAGCGGAAGAGGTGGCTGAATACAGTGCTATGACACCGAAGCAGATGGCGAAACGTATTCAGGACCTGGAGAAGCAGATGTATCAGCATGCCAAGGACCTGGAGTTTGAAGAGGCTGCCCGTATACGCGATCAGCTCAAATCACTACAGGATAAGGGTCTGCTTGCCTGACTATCGTTAAAAACGCGGGTTGCTACGCCAGCTTTGCGGCAAAATGAAACCGAGTATCCATTCGCCAAGTCGCTGAAGATAATAAGCAAGGGGTGTGCAGAGTATCCAGGCGACCATCAGCAGTACCAAAAGGCTGGAGCCCACGAGATTATCTGATAGCCAGTGTGCACCGGCCACCATGCGGGGAAGCAGGATCAAGGTACCAATCAAAGTGGCGGCTACACCCCAGCGCCAGTTAGCGAAGAACCAGATACAGCCTACCCATATAAAGGTGACGATGCCGTGATCACCCGGGAAGCTGCCATGCGAGGCGTCCTTTGCCTTAATGTGAGGTACCAGCTCACTCAGACGATAGACCGGTTCAAGCGTCAGTGAAGGACTGGCACGACTGACTGAGATGATCTCCTTGTAGAGATCCACCAGCCCACCATCCTGACTCAATAGAATCATGCTGGACATGATGCCAAACATGCTCAATCGACCAACTCGTTGCGCTTTTGCTCCAGAGAAGATGAAAAGGAAAAAGAAGGCAATCATGCCCAGTCCGGTGGTGACATCCGCAATCCGGGTATTGGCCGTGGCCCAGAAAACTTGCCAGCTTTCCGCTTGCTCCAGAAAACCATTCAAAAAATAGAAGAGTTGAGTGTCGAGTGCATCCCAGAGTACTCTGGTTGGCTCAAATAGCCAGCTTCCATAAATCAACAATGCGAACAGATGGCAGAGGAGAAAGGCGAGTGGGTACCAGATGCGCTGAGTCTGTTGCACAAGAAACTCCAAGATTGGAAAGAGAACGGTTTTTAGCTGCAATCGATGGGGAAGTCAACCAGACGCTATTACTCATCCCGTAATGCTTCGATCGGATCGAGCCTGGCTGCCCGCCAGGCGGGGGTCACCCCGGCTATCAGGCCTATAACGGCAGCAACGCCTTCCGCCGCCAGTACATAGCCCCATGAGGTATGGGTAGGCAGAGCGGGTATCGCGACATGAAGAAGCCAGGCCCCGCCTGCTCCGATGATCAATCCGGCAATCCCTCCCAGGCAGGCCAGCACCACGGCTTCACCAATGAAAAGCCAGAGGATCTGCTGTTTGCGTGCGCCGAGTGCGCGGAAGAGCCCCACTTCAGCACGGCGTTCGTTGACCGAGATTGTCATGATGGTCAGGATGCCGACACCGCCAACTAATAAAGAGATGCTGCCAAGAGCCCCCACTGCGAGGGTGAGTATGTTCAGTACCGATCCGAGAGTATCGAGCATCTGATCCTGTGTGGTGATGGTGAAATCTTCATTGCCATGGCGTTTAATCAGATGCTGTTTGATATTCTCCGCGATCACTGCACTGTCGAGGCCTTCTCTATAGAGCAGGTCAATCTCCATCAGGCCTTCCTGATCAAACAGTGCCATCGCCTTGTAGGTGGGGATATAGACCGCGTCATCAAGATCGAAGCCGAGGAGCTGACCCTTGGATTCCAAAACGCCGATCACCCGAAAACTCTCTCCGCCAATCCGTATGCGTTCACCCAGGGGATTTTCCTGTTTGAACAGTTCGTCTCGAACCTTGCTGCCCAGGACAACGAATGAACGAGAAAAACGGGGATCATCATCCGGGAGGAAGCGACCCAGGGCGGGTTTCATTTTCCATACCTGTGGGACGTACTGATTGACACCATAGATATAGGTGCGGCGCGAGCGCTGGTTAAACTCGATCGCCGCATTTCCCTGGGCCAGGGGAACCACCGCCTGTATATGGGGTAGTCGTGCGAGGGTCTCTGCGTCCTCCAGGCTCAGTGGTCTAACGCTGTTAACCAGGGCGCCGGAGATGCCGAAAGTCTCCGATTTGCCGGGGTTTATGGCGATTATATTGGTACCAAACTGGGTAAACTCGGAGAGTACAAATTTATTAATGCCTTCTCCGATGGAGGTCAGCAGCACGACGGCCGCAATACCAACGGCAATGCCCAAAGCGGTCAACAGGCTGCGAGTGCGGTGAAAGCTGACCGAACCGAGCGCTAGTTTAATGAAGTCACGGGTGAGCATGTTAACGACCCGCCAACGCAACGATTGGATCCAGTCGTGCAGCGCGCCTTGCTGGCAGAATGCCAAACAGAAGACCGGTAATCAGCGAGATCCCCAGAGCGGATGCCAGAGACCAGAGCGGGATAATGAGTGGAAACTCGGGATACAGTTGTCCCATTACCCAGATGCTGCTGTAGGCAATAATGATACCGATGGCCGCACCAGCGGCGGAGAGAAGACCGGCTTCGATCAGAAATAGCCGCATGATCTCTTCCCGTTTTCCACCGATTGCTTTGATCAGTCCGATCTCTGCGGTGCGCTGTGACACCGCAACCAGCATCACATTCATGATCAAGATACCGGCAACCGCCAGACTGATGGAGGCGATGCCGGCAACCGTATAGGTGAGTGAACGGAAGATGCCATCGAAGGTAGAGAGGAGGGCATCTTGAGTGATAACAGTAATATCTTCTTCGTTATCATGGCGCTTCTTGATGATATCGATAACGGCTTGTTTGGCCCGCGGAACAGATTCACGGCCTTCGGCTTGAACCAGTATTCTGAATAATCCTTCCGTATTAAACAGGCTTTGAGCCGATGCCACAGGGATAACAGCAATGTCACCAATATCCATACCGAGTGACTCACCCAGCGGCTTGAGTATGCCAATCACTCGAAATCGACGGTCGTGAATGCGTATCCACTCGCCGAGCGCCCTTTTATTACCAAAGAGCTCTTTTTTTAGTTTGTCTCCGATTACTGTAATGGCACTCTCTCGGGTGGGGTCAGCCTCGGGGAGGAATTTGCCTCTGGCCAACTCCAGATTGCGTACCGGCATCAGGGCGGCGGTAGAACCCATCACGGTGATGTCCCGCTCAAGTTGTCGGTAAGAGATAGGTGCAGCTCCGAGTGCGAGGGGAGCAATCAACTGTATGGCGCTGCTGCGTTCAAGGGCCAAGGCATCGTCCAGAGTCAGATCTCTGGCCGTTCCGCCGATTAGGGGTGGTGAATCACCTGTTGTTTCGATTTTTCCTGGGATGACGATGATTAAATGTGAGCCCAGGCTGGAAAACTCATTGGCCACATAGCGTCTGGCCCCTTCCCCCAGCGCCGTTAGTATAATGACCGATGCAACGCCAATCGCCATCGCTAGCAGCATTAACCAAGTGCGGCTGCGAGCGCCGGTCAATGCCTGTATGCCAAAGCTGAAGGCATCCGCCAGTTTCATGGTGTTGTTCCACCGGGTGAGGATCGGGGGATTTCGCCTACAATAGCACCATCGACCATACGGATGGTCCTGGAGGCTCGGCTGCCAATTTCCGGATCGTGCGTCACAACCACCAGCGTTATTCCCTGTTGATTCAGCGCTTCCAATGTCTGGATAACCTCATCACCCGAATGTTTATCCAGGTTCCCTGTGGGCTCATCTGCCAGCAGTAGCGCCGGTTGCATAATGGTTGCACGGGCGATGGCGACGCGCTGGCGTTGACCTCCGGAGAGTTGATCGGGCCGATGCTTGGCTCGATCGCTTAATCCCATCAACTCCAACGCCTTGGCTACGCGTTCCGCACGTTCACCCGGCTCAATGCCTGCCAGGATCAGGGGTAGCTCCACGTTTTGTGCCGCATTGAGTCGCGGTATCAAATGAAAGGACTGAAATACAAAACCGATATGATCCCGTCTTGCCACGGCCTGATCGGTCTCATTGAGTGTGGTTGTGTCGGTCTCATCGAGAAAATAGTGACCGCTATCGGGTTGATCCAATAGTCCCAATATATTCAGCAAGGTTGATTTGCCCGAACCGGATGGGCCCATGATGGAGATATAGTCACCCGTGGCGAGATCGAGCGTGACATCCCTCAGGGCATGGACCGTCTCATCGCCCACTTCAAAACTACGGTTGATCTGTTCCAGGCGGATCACTTTTCCTTGTCCATTTTTTCTTTAGCCAGTGCGCCATCCTCCAGACCCTCGACGTCTACCGAAGTGACCACGCGTTCTCCGAGCTTCAGACCTGATACAACCTCGGTGTGATCCCAGTTACTCAGGCCTACCTCAATCTCTCGCTTTTCAATGGTTCCAGTATCTTTCAGCAGTACATATACCTGGTTCTCTTCAATCACGGCTTCGGTTGGTATTCGCAGGGCATTTTCTTTGGTCTCCAGTATGATCTCGACATCGGCTGAGTAGCCTGCCAGCAGTTGTTTGATGTCATCAGCGTGACTGAACTCAACCTCTACATCGACTGTTCGCGCCTGCTTTTCGCGATCAAGGACATAAGCGGCTATTCGCCTGACGGTCCCAGGGAAATTACGCTTATCAAAGGCATCCAGCGTCACTCTGGCTGGCTGGCCAATCTTGATTTTAGACGCATCCACCTCATCGATGGGAGCTTCCATATAGAAACAGCTGTTATCGATCAGGTCTACAGCGGGTGGAGTGGCGATGCCGGGAGGTGAAGGGGTGACATACTCATTCAGCTCGCCATTGATTTCGGCCACGATGCCATCAAAGGGCGCAAATAGCTGGGTACGCTCTAGATAGCTGCGGTTCACTTCAACTCTGTCGGCGGCCACCCTGGAAGAGGCGTTTGCAGATTCGCAGTCAGCCTTTCTTGCCTCGGCTTCTGTGGAGAGCTTGTCAATGGCCTCCTCGGAGACAAGCCCCTTTTTATGCAGACGTTGTAGCCGATCGGCCTCACGCCGGGAAACTTCCGCCTGAAGGCAGGCGGCTCGGGCATTTGCAATGGCTACTCGTGCCTCTGCCTCGCTCAGTTTGATCTGAGCCATAAGATCTTTGTTCCAGAGCTGTAGCAGTAACTGGCCCTGCTTGACCTGGTCGCCTTCGTGAATGTCCAGTTGTGCAATCTGTCCACCTGTCCCAGGCGAGAGCTTGGCTCGTCTGCAAGCTTGGACAGTGCCGGCTCTTGTGTTGGAGACGTTTTTTTCAACGAGTCCAGTCTCAGCACTGGATAGCGTAACGGATAAAGGCTTAGGGCGATTTAAATACCAGGTTGCACTGATAGCGATGGCAACAATCAGAATGATGATAAAGAGTGATTTCGATTTTACAGCCACATTCATTTCCTTGTTTGAAACCAGAAGGCAGGGATTTTGTGTCTTTTTTCCTTCCCATTACTCTATATATGCCTGCACTGTGGGCAAAATCAATCCTTATATTGTTGGCAATGATGCTGAAAATTACCTTTTTGCGCTTGCACAGCAGGTCTTTCAGCGTGTATTATTCGCGCTCTTTTACAGGCGCGTAGCTCAGTTGGTTAGAGCACTACCTTGACATGGTAGGGGTCGTTGGTTCGAATCCGATCGCGCCTACCAACACCTAAAAAAGCCTCCGTAAATTCGGGGGCTTTTTTATTTACAACCCTTGGGGATTTGACTAATCGGCATCCCCGGGTTTTAAGTATCGGGCTAAATGTCTACAATGGCACCAGTTTGATACCCAGTTGACCGTGCAGCATGCTTCCCGAAGTTAAAGATGCGGTAGTGGATCTTGATGATCTGTTTTATTCATGTGGCCTCTCGTATGGGTCACCACTGAGAGAGAGAAAATAATGCCCGTTATTACCCTCCCTGATGGCTCCCAGCGGAGCTTCGACAACCCCGTTTCAGTTTATGATGTGGCCGCATCGATTGGTCCTGGACTTGCCAAGGCTTCTCTTGCTGGACGCGTTAATGATCAATTGGTCGATACCTCGTTTATTATTGAACAGGATGCACAGCTTGCGCTTATAACCGAGCGTGATGAAGATGGTCTCGATGTGATTCGTCACTCAACGGCGCATCTGCTGGCGCAAGCAGTGAAGCAGCTATTCCCGTCAGCGCAGGTCACCATCGGGCCTACCATCGAAAATGGTTTTTACTACGACTTCTCTTATGAGCGCCCGTTTACACCGGATGATCTGAAGGCGATTGAAGAGAAGATGAAGGAGTTGGTCAAGCAGGATATACTCGTCAGTCGTTCGGTTATGTCCCGGGATGAAGCTGTCAAGTTCTTCAAGGATATGGGGGAACTGTACAAAGCAGAGATCATCGAGTCGATCCCGGCTAATGAAGACCTCTCTCTCTATACCCAGGGTGAGTTCACTGATCTCTGTCGTGGACCTCACGTGCCCAGCACCGGACATCTAAAGGCCTTCAAGCTGATGAAACTGGCAGGTGCCTACTGGCGCGGTAACTCGGATAACGAGATGCTGCAGCGGGTTTATGGTACGGCCTGGAAGGATAAGAAAGAGCTGAAGGCCTATCTGCATCGGCTGGAAGAGGCTGAGAAGCGCGATCATCGTAAACTGGGGAAGGCTCAAGACCTGTTCCATATTCAGGAAGAGGCCCCGGGCATGGTGTTTTGGCACCCGAATGGCTGGACCATCTACCGTGAAGTAGAGCAGTACATACGCAACAAGATCAAAAAAGCCGGATACCAGGAGATTCGTACTCCGCAGATCGTTGATCGGTCGCTGTGGGAAAAATCGGGTCACTGGGATAAGTACCGGGCCGATATGTTCACCACGCATTCAGAAGAGCGGGACTTTGCCATCAAGCCTATGAACTGCCCGTGCCATGTCCAGGTGTTCAATCAGGGATTAAAGAGCTACCGTGAACTGCCACTGCGCTTGGCGGAGTTTGGTTCCTGCCATCGCAACGAGGCAAGCGGTACGTTGCATGGTCTGATGCGGGTACGCAACTTCGTACAGGATGATGCGCATATCTTCTGTACAGAAGACCAGATACAAGGTGAGGTGTCGGCCTTTGTCGATCTGCTGTTTGAGGTCTATGCCGATTTTGGCTTTACCGATGTCATGATCGCCCTCTCAACCCGCCCTGAAAAACGGGTCGGTAGTGATGCGGTGTGGGATAAGGCCGAAAAATCGTTGGAAGAAGCCCTCAACGCAAAGGGGCTGGATTGGCAGTTGCAGCCGGGTGAAGGAGCTTTCTACGGACCTAAGATTGATTTCTCGCTGCGGGACTGCCTGGGGCGGGTTTGGCAGTGTGGCACCATGCAGGTCGATTTTTCCATGCCTGGCAGACTGGATGCCAGTTACATTGCCGATGATAATAGTCGTCAGGTTCCTGTGATGCTGCACCGGGCAATCCTCGGTTCGCTTGAGCGATTTATCGGTATTTTGATCGAAGAGTCGGCTGGCGCCTTGCCTCTCTGGTTGGCGCCAAAACAGGCCGTGGTCATGGATATTACCGACCGCCAGGCCGATTATGTGAAAAAAGTGGCGGAAATCTTAGAAAATCAGGGCTTCCGGACACAAATAGACTTGAGAAACGAGAAGATCGGCTTTAAAATTCGCGAGCATACATTGGCGAAGGTCCCTTACCTGTTGGTAGTGGGCGATCGCGAGATGGAAGAGGGAACAGTGGCCGTCCGCACCCGCAGCGGCGAAGATCTTGGTAGCATGAGCATCGAGACCTTTGCGGCGCGTATGAGCGAAGAGATAAGCCGCCGTTCAAATTAAAAGCTTACCAGTTGAAAGCACCGGTTATCGGTGCTTTTGCATTGGTAGGCTTTGGTCGTTTGGAGGAACTGAGTTATCGCCGCACCAAAAAGAAATCGGATGAACGATGAGATCGATGTCCGTGAAGTAAGACTGATCGGCGCCGATGGCGAACAGATTGGGGTAGTTTCCATTGCAGAGGCAATGGCTGTCGCCGCTGAAACGGGGCAGGATCTGGTTGAGATTCAGCCAAATGCTGAGCCACCTGTTTGTCGGGTGATGGATTACGGCAAGTTCATCTTCGAATCGAAGAAACAGAAGTCTGCGGCGAAAAAGAAGCAGAAGCAGGCTCAGGTAAAAGAGATTAAATTCAGACCAGGGACGGGCGTGGGGGATTATCAGGTAAAACTACGCAACCTGATACGTTTCCTGAAAGACGGGGATAAGACCAAGGTAACCATGCGGTTCCGCGGTCGTGAGCATGCTCATCGAGAGCTGGGTCTGGAGTTGTTGCAACGTGTTGAGACAGATCTGTCTGAATACGGCGAAGTTGAGCAGCAGCCTCAGATGGAAGGCCGGCAGATGATCATGGTTCTGCGTCCCAAAAAGTAAGTATCTTAAAATCTAAAGATCCAAGGATCGAGATTGGTTGTTTTCCCGGGTTGAACAGACCTGATGATGGTAACCCCGGTCGGCGGATTAAATAGCGGAGTTATATGTAATGCCAAAGATTAAGACTAATCGTGGCGCGGCCAAGCGGTTCAAGGTAACCGGTTCCGGCGCCATCAAGCGTGGTCAGTCTCACCGTCGTCATATCCTGACGAAGAAGAGCACCAAGCGTAAGCGTCAGTTGCGTTGTCCATCGCAGCTACACAAAGCCGACGTTGCAGTAGCACGTCGTATGATCCCTTACGCCTGATTCTTTAGGAGACTGAACCAATGCCTCGCGTAAAACGTGGTGTACAAGCACACGCCCGACATAAAAAAGTGCTTAAAGCGGCTAAAGGTTACTACGGTGCCCGCAGCAAGATTTATCGTGTAGCAAAACAGGCCGTCATCAAGGCGGGTCAATATGCCTATCGTGATCGTCGCCAGAAAAAGCGTCAATTTCGTGCACTCTGGATTGCCCGTATCAATGCCGGTGCCCGCAACAATGGTCTCTCTTACAGCCGTATGATTAATGGCCTCAAGAAAGCGAACATTGAGATTGATCGTAAGATGCTGGCTGATCTGGCCATCTTTGACAAGCCGGCGTTTAGCGCCCTGGCAGAACAGGCTAAGGCCAGTCTCTCCAGCTGAAAGCTTGTCATTGCGTCTGCAGTAAACCGACGCAAATGAGTGACAACGACAGGGGAAAGGCCATTGGTCTTTCCCCTTTTGTTTTTATGCAGTATTAACGAACTGATCCCAGATGAGGACCCTTTAATGGATTCTGAATCCAATCTTGAGCTCTCTCAACTTGTTGAAGAAGCAACTGGCCTGATAGCGGCAGCCGAACAATTGGCAGCACTGGATGAGCTCCGTGTACGTTATCTTGGTAAGAGTGGTTTGCTCACGGCTCAACTGAAGCAGCTGGGGAAACTTCCCGCAGAGGAGCGTCCACAGGCAGGGCAGGCCATCAATAAGGCCAAGCAGGCGCTTCAAGAGATTATCGAGAACCGAAAGAGCGAGCTTTCACAGCGCGCGCTGATGGCTCGCCTAAGTTCAGAGCGTATCGATGTGACCTTGCCTGGCCGGGGTTTGGGGCAGGGTGGTCTGCATCCGGTTACCCGAACTTTGGAGCGTATTGAAGAGCTGTTCACTCGCTCTGGATTTGCCATTGAGGAAGGGCCGGAGATCGAAGATGACTACCACAACTTCGAGGCGCTCAATATCCCGGCCCATCACCCGGCGCGTGCCATGCATGACACCTTCTACTTTGATGCCCATCTGCTACTGCGGACTCACACTTCGCCGGTGCAGATACGCACCATGAAGAATGCCGGGCCACCGCTGAAGATTATTGCCCCAGGGCGGGTTTATCGTTGTGACTCGGATCTGACCCATACCCCGATGTTCCATCAGGTTGAGGGGCTGTTAGTGGATGAAGGGGTCTCATTCGCCGATCTGAAAGGCGTGCTCTATGATTTTCTACAAAATTTCTTTGAGCGGGATCTGAAGATCCGTTTCCGGCCTTCCTATTTCCCCTTCACTGAACCCTCTGCTGAGGTGGACATCGAGTGTGTGATGTGTGGCGGCGATGGCTGTCGGGTTTGCAGTCATACCGGTTGGCTGGAGGTGCTGGGGTGCGGCATGGTGCATCCGGAAGTATTCCGTCATGTGGGCATAGACAGTGAAAAATATACGGGCTATGCGTTCGGTATGGGGGTTGAAAGATTGACTATGTTACGCTATGGAGTCAATGACTTACGGCTCTTTTTTGAGAATGATTTGAGGTTTCTTAAGCAGTTTGCCTAACCGATGCCTGGTGAACTAGAACCGAACATTGAACAACGATTTTCAGAGTACGCAGTGTGCTCGATTAGGATTGGATAAGAGATTATGAAATTCAGTGAAGCCTGGTTACGTGAATGGGTGAATCCCTCCGTCAATACCACTGAACTGGCCGATCAGCTCAGTATGGCGGGTCTGGAAGTGGACTCCGTGGAGCCGGTTGCAGGTGAATTTGAGGGCGTGGTAGTAGGCGAGGTCCTGACGCGGGAACAGCATCCTGATGCAGACAAGCTCAGCCTGTGCACGGTCAATGTGGGCGCTGCAGAGACACTGCAGATTGTCTGTGGTGCACCGAACGTTGCGGCTGGACTGAAAGTGCCTGTTGCGGTCATCGGTGCTGTGTTGCCGGGGAATTTCAAGATCAAGCGGGCCAAGCTTCGGGGTGTTGAATCCCAAGGAATGATCTGCTCAGCTTCTGAACTTGGATTGGCGGCCTCATCTGAGGGTATTTTACCGTTGGCTGAGGATGCGCCAGTTGGTACGGATTTCCGGGAGTATCTGTCGCTCAATGACCAATCGATTGATGTCGATCTGACCCCCGATCGGGGCGATTGCCTCGGTTTAGCGGGCATTGCGCGAGAAGTAGGGGTTATAAACCGTTCTCCTGTCACGCCTCCTAAGATGGCGCCGGTGCCAGCCGTGATTCAGGATCAGTTTCCTGTTGCATTGGAGGCTCCAAATGCCTGTCCGCGTTATCTCTGCAGGATCGTAAGAAACATAAATCCTGCTGCCGAGACGCCCCTGTGGATGCAGGAGCGGTTACGCAGAAGTGATCTGCGCTCAATCAGTCCAGTAGTGGATGTCACCAACTATGTGATGATGGAATTGGGTCAGCCCATGCATGGGTTTGATCTGGCTGAACTTGATGGCGGTATACGGGTGCGTATGGCCGACGAAGGTGAGCCGTTGGTACTGCTGGACGGTCAAACGGTCACCCTACGCAATGATACGCTGGTCATCGCGGACCACAGCAAGGTTGTTGCCGTGGCGGGGATTATGGGGGGTGAGCACTCCGGTGTGGGTGAGCAAACCAAGGATATCCTGCTGGAGAGCGCCTTTTTTACGCCTATGGCTATTAGCGGTAAGGCGCGCAGCTATGGCCTGCATACAGATTCCTCTCATCGCTTTGAGCGCGGCGTTGATCCAGAGTTACAGCGCCAGGCAATTGAGCGCGCAACACAACTGTTGCTTGATATTGTGGGTGGAGAGCCCGGTCCTGTCGTAGAGGCGCTAGAAGCGTCTCATATTGATCCGCGTCCTGAAATCCTGCTCCGCCGTACACGTGTTGCCATGGTGCTTGGACTGGAGATAGAGGATGAGATCATTGCCGATATTCTGGTTCGCCTGGAAATGAAGGTTGAGACGGTTGCAGAAGGCTGGAAAGTGACGGCTCCCAGCTGTCGGTTTGATATCAGCATCGAAGAAGATCTGATAGAGGAAGTCGGTAGAATCTACGGCTACACGCGTATCCCAACAAAGCGCACAGCGGCAGCTACCGTGATGCAAACCGAGGCTGAAGTTACCTTCAATCTACAGCGGGCAAAGCGTCTGCTGGTCGATCGAGATTATCAGGAAGCAATCACCTATAGCTTCATCAGTCGTGAGATGCATGACCTGATTGATCCGGGTCATGTGCCGGTGGTGTTGGCGAATCCGATATCCTCCGATATGTCGATCATGCGTACCACGCTTTGGCCGGGTCTGTTGCAGACGGCAATATATAACCAATCGCGCCAGCAAATGCGCGTTAGAATCTTTGAGTCAGGTCTTAGGTTTGTAAAGCAAGATGATGAAATAAAACAAGAAATGATGCTTTCTTGCTTGATTTCAGGTACGGTAACACCTGAAGGGTGGAGTGACTCAGCCCGCGAAGCGGATTTCTTTGATATCAAGGCCGATTTAGAGGCGATTTTTGCACTGACAGGCTGCCCTGATGACTTTGATTTTGTTCAGGCATCACATCCCTCGCTTCACCCGGGACAGACGGCCGAGATTACCCGTGCGGGTCAATCGATTGGTTGGATTGGTAAGCTTCACCCTGAACTGGAAGCGAAACTGGATCTCACGACAGGTGTCTATCTGTTTGAGATTCGGATAAATGAGTTGCTGGAAGGGCGATTGCCGGCATTTAAGCCGCTTTCCAAGTACCCGTCAATTCGTCGTGATATTGCGATTGTGGTGGATGAGAGTGTTAGATTTAGTGATATTCGTCAGGCAATTAGAGGTTCGGCACCTGAAATCTTAAGAGAAATATTGATTTTCGACGTCTATACTGGAGAAAAGGTAGACTCAGGACGAAAAAGTCTCGCTTTGGGCTTGATTTTACAGGAAAGTTCCCACACTCTTACCGATGAAAAAGTGGAAAGCGTAATGGCGCAGGTGATCTCCACGCTAAAAGAGCATTACAACGCACAACTGAGAGATTGAATTATGGCTTTGACCAAGGCGGATATTGCCGAAAAACTTTTTGATGAGCTGGGCCTTAACAAGCGTGAGGCCAAAGAGATGGTTGAAATGTTTTTTGAGAAAGTGCGCATTTCACTTCAGGAAGGTTCACAGGTTAAGTTGTCTGGATTTGGTAATTTTGATCTTCGTGAAAAGAAAGAACGGCCAGGGCGTAACCCTAAGACGGGAGAAGAGATACCTATCTCAGCTCGTCGTGTCGTAACATTTCGTCCCGGTCAAAAATTGAAGGCGAGGGTGGAAGCTTATGCTGGAAGCGAGCAGTAATACTGCAGATCTGCCGGCCATACCCGGCAAGCGCTACTTCACCATTGGTGAGGTGAGTGAGCTATGTGGCGTAAAACCCCATGTTCTTCGCTACTGGGAGCAGGAGTTTTCTCAGCTCAAGCCGATCAAACGACGCGGAAATCGTCGCTATTATCAGCGCCACGATGTACTGATGATTCGTCAGATTCGCAGCCTCTTATACGATCAGGGCTTTACTATTGGTGGAGCCAGACAGCAGCTTTCTGGTGAAGGCGCAAAAGAGGATCAGGACCAGAGCCATCAGATCGCCAGGCAGCTTCGGACCGAACTGGAAGAGGTGCTACAGATACTGAAACGCTGATTTTGTCAGCATTGACAATGAGGTGCATACCGCCTAGTATGCGCGCTCAGTTTCGGGCGGTGGCGCAGTCTGGTAGCGTGCTTGTCTGGGGGACAAGTGGTCGCAGGTTCAAATCCTGTCCGCCCGACCAAACGAAAAAAGAGGATTATCCGAAAGGGTGGTCCTCTTTTTTGTTTTCAGGGGAAGATGACCATGAGAAATTGGTCTGGGTGCAGGGACGCGGTTTTGAGAAACCTGACTGATTGGTGAGTGCTATACTCTGCCACGCTAAAAGTCTTTGGCCTCAATTTATGCAAGCAGACAATCCCAGACAATGACCGATCTACCCCTGCGTATGCAGGCGCTTCCCTATATTGCCGATAGTAGTCGACTTTTTGCCTCACTTGCGGCGCGGCCTTGGGCCGTGTTTCTCGATAGTGGCCGTTCGATGGCTACTCAAGGGCGCTATGATCTACTTGCCTCTGATCCAATGATTACCCTGGTGACTCAAGGTCGGCAAACCCTCATAAAAGACGCTGAAGGCCGCGGTGTGCATGCAGACGAAGACCCGCTGACAGTGTTGCAGTCTTATCTCAGACACTATCGGCAGAATTCTCCGACTGATCTGCCCTTTTATGGTGGGGCTCTGGGTTACTTTTCGTATGATCTTGGTCGTCACTTCGAACGGTTGCCTCTACTAAGCCATGATGAAGATTGTTTGCCGGAGATGGCCGTAGGCATCTATGACTGGGTGGTAGTGGTTGATCACGCGGAGCAAGCCAGCTGGCTGGTTGGTGCCGGATTTGATTCGGCTACTGACGAGAAGTGGTCTGATCTTGTTGCGTTATTTTCCCCCGTTGATCCTCCATGCGACAAGTCAGCTCCGTTATCAGTGATAAGTGAAATAGAATCCAATATGCCCCCCCGGCAGTACGCAGAGGCATTCCAGAAGGTGCAACGCTTTATTCGGGAGGGTGATTGCTATCAAGTCAACCTGGCCCAGCGCTTCAGCGTGAAAGTCAAGGGCTCACCCTGGTCGGCCTACAAGCAATTGCGTGAACTAAATCCAGCTCCATTTTCGGCCTATTTGAATACGCCGGTGGTGCAGATTTTATCTTCCTCTCCTGAGCGGTTTCTAAAGGTTGAAAACGGAGCAGTAGAAACCTCACCTATTAAAGGAACCATGCCCCGTAGTGACGATACCGAGCTGGACCAGCAACAGCGATGGCGCTTGTTAAGCAGCGAAAAGGATCGGGCGGAGAATCTGATGATTGTCGATCTGCTGCGCAACGATCTGAGTAAGGCCTGTGCCCTAGGCAGTGTTACTGTGCCCAAACTATTCGATGTAGAGAGTTATGCCACCGTGCACCATCTGGTCTCTACAATCCGGGGGCAACTTGCAAATGACAAAGATGCCGTCGATCTTCTTCGGGGTTGTTTTCCCGGTGGCTCCATCACCGGTGCGCCCAAGTTGCGGGCAATGGAGATTATTGAGTTGCTGGAGCCCGATAGACGGGGTGTCTATTGCGGCTCAATCGGCTATATCGGTTTTAATGGCAATATGGATACCAATATTGCGATACGTACAATGATACATATTGATGGTACGATGCGGCTTTGGGCGGGTGGAGGTATCGTCGCGGATTCAGTCATGGAGACCGAGTATGCGGAGACCTTTCACAAGGCGAAGGCCATGTTACAACTGCTTCAGCCAGAGTGCTGAGGAACTCTTTTTTCAAGTAGGGGATGGATTATCACTACTTCAGATTGATTCGTAGAAGCCACAGATGTCTATACGTATTGCCAGTATTCTATTTTCGATACTGGCCCATGGAACAGCATTTATCTATTTAGACAGTTTTATCTCGCTCGACAAACCCACAGGGGTTGAAACGGGACAGGGGATGAAAGTCACCCTTGTGCGCGCCGAAAAAAAAATTCCGAGTATGCAACCTCAACATTCTATAGCGTTGCCTGATACACCCGTAAAGAGTGAGCAGAAGCCACTAGAATACAAGGAAGTGGTCGCAGATTCTGTCGCTGTGTCCAGCGAAATTAAACAAATCTCAACCCTGGACGTTGACCAGATAAATGCACGTAGTCCCACGAGTGCGGGTAAGTTCAATTCCGTAGAGGAAAAAGTACCATCAACAAAAAAGAGGAAGCTCATCAAGCCCAGGCCAGTAAAAGCGCTGCCACCACCTGCGCAGATTGTAGCTCCTCAATTACCCAGCAAGGCCGCACCCCTGGTAGTGGCAACAGTAGCTCCGGAGAGTAATAGCGTCTGGGTTGAATCAAGGACGCTGGTACCATCCAGCGATCAATCTGATCAGCTACCGGCTATCGAACAGACTTATACCCAGGCCTTGGCTGAAGCCATAGAGAGGAATAAGCACTATCCCTTGCGGGCTAGAAAAAAAGGCCAGCAGGGTGAGGTGACGGTCCGCTTCACAATTCTAAAAGATGGCTCTATCTCTCAGGTCCAGATTAGCAGCAGTTCCCACTTTTCTGTCCTCGATCGTGCCGCATCAAAGGCAGTCGAAAGCCTGAGCCGATTCCGTCCTATCCCTGATCAACTAAAGCGTGATCGCTGGGATTTTCAAGTCCCGGTACGTTTTGCGGTGAATTAAAAGCCCTTGTGCATTTTTGATCTTGCATTAAAATAGCCGACTCTGATGGGTGCCCCTCGTGGGTTAAAAGGGAACAAGGTGAGTCATCCAGACAACTCCTTGACTGTCCTCGCAACTGTAAGCAAGTAGTCCGGTCTCAACAAGCCACTGACAACCTGTCGGGAAGGCGACACCGGGTGATGATCTGCAAGTCAGGAAACCTGCCTCTCACGCGTCGCAATTCTATTGAACGGGGTATTCTGTAGAGCGGTCATCCGTTAGCTGGCGCATTCAAGCAGGCTGGAAAAGCCTGTACTTGTATGCAGTCCTGTTGTAGCCGAATCATCTTCGGTCCCTGCAGCATAAACAAGTCTCACTTTTCCGTCCTGCATTTAAAAAATGCCTCGCCCATAAATGGGCAACGGAGAGACCTGTAATGAAGTTCATTCGTTTTGATCAATCGACTCAACCCCTGCTGTTTCTGACCACGCTGTTTACGGTTCCTGTTACCACGGCGCTGGCGGCCACCTCGCTGGATACTATTAATATAACGGCTAATCGTATGGCCCAGACCATTGATGAGACGCTGGCCGCTGTCACCGTTCTAACGCGTGATGATATTCAGAAAAGCCAGGCCAAGAATATTACCCAACTGCTAGACGGTACTCAGGGCTTGACTATGAGTAACAACGGTGGATTGGGGAAGGCGACGGGAATTCGACTACGCGGTACAGATTCTAAACAGGTGTTGGTATTAATCGATGGAGTTCGGATTGGGTCGGCTACGCTAGGTACTGTCGCCTTTCAGGATATTCCTCTATCCCAGATCGAGAGGATTGAGGTGGTGCGTGGCCCTCGCTCACAACTGTATGGTGCGGATGCGGTTGGTGGTGTAATACATATTTTTACCCGCCAGGGACGACAAGGTACGCGTGTTAGCGGGGATGTAGAATATGGCTCTCATAATACAAAGCGTGTTGGTCTTGGCGTATCAGGCGCGGATGGCAGTTTCGATTACAGTCTTCAACTCTCGCATTTAAATACAGACGGGTTTAATGCGCTGAAAAACAACAACCCTGACAAGGATGGTTATGAGAATCGTGCTTTCTCAGGAAGTGTAGGCTATCTTTTTGATAATGGTGTAAAGCTCAATCTTAATGTATTGCGGTCAGAAGGTGAGAATGAATATGACAGTGCCTGGGGGCCAGGCAATCTTTATACAGCGGATTCACTCCAGCAGTCGGTCAGTGGAAAACTGACATTCTCACCTAATGAAATCTGGGATGTAACATTGTTGTTGGGTGAGACGCGAGACCAGAGTACCAACAACACTAACGGTGCCTTCACTTCATATTTCAATACCAAGCGCCGCCAGCTCTCCTGGCAAAATGATCTGGAATTAGGTGAAGAAAGTCTTTTAACCTTTGGTCTGGACTTCACGCGTGATGCTGTAGAAGGCAGCAGCAACTACAGTGTGAATGAGCGGGATAATAAGGCCCTGTTTGCGCAGTATCAGCGCGAGTTTGGTAAAAACAGTATTGTGCTGGGACTTCGTCACGATGATAGTGAATCGTATGGTAGCTATAACACCGGCAATATTGCCTTTGGCAGAGATCTGACCGATATGCTGAGAGTGATCGCTTCTTACGGTACGGGTTTTAGGGCGCCTACCTTTAATGATCTCTATTACCAGGATCCCTGGGGCTCCAATGGTAACCCCAACCTGACCCCGGAAGAGTCAAACAGCTTCGAGCTGGCGTTCAAGGGAAAACAGTCCTGGGGCAATTGGAACATCAACCTGTTCCGCACAGATATTGATGGTCTGATCGATTGGGTTGAGATTGCGCCATTTACATACCAGCCACAAAATATCAGCCAAGCCAGAATAGATGGTTTAGAGACGGGGCTTGATACGGAGTTGGTTGGATGGACGGTTGCTGCAAACCTCACGTTACTTGATCCACGCGATAAAACGACGGATAAGTTCTTAATAGACAGAAGCCAACGCACACTGCGTATTGATGTCGATCGTACTTTTGGTGACACAGAGCTGGGTGCCACGTTCAATGCTCGAAGCCGAAGTTATAGTAATATCAGCAATACACTCATGGCGGATGGATTCGGAACCCTTGATCTTCGAGCGGCTCATCATCTGAGCAGCGACTGGACATTGCGTGGTCAGATTCGAAATCTTTTTGATCGGGATTATGAAACTATCCGTACCTATAATACGGGCGGACGCGAGTTCTTTGTCTCTGTACACTATGAACCCAAGTAACTGAAGCAGAGACATGCTCATTCATTGTTAATGAGTGAGCATGTTTCAAATTAAATGGAAGCGTGGGTGAGTCAATTTAAATGAAAAAAACACTGCTCACTTTTCTCTTGTTACTGATAGTTTACCCCGTGGTCTGGGGTTCCGATAAACCCGCCCGCATAGTCTCCATCAATCTCTGCACTGATCAGCTTTTATTGTTGCTGGCTGATCCTGGGCAGATCACCTCAGTCAGTTTTTTGGCTTTAGAACCTACGAGCTCCTACATGGCTCGGCAGGCGGCACAGTATCCAGTCAACTATGCCAAGGCTGAAGAGTTGATTGATCTCCAGCCGGATCTGATATTGGCGGGTGCCTATACCGATCGCGCACTGATTTTACTGTTAAGAAAACTGGGTTACCGGGTTGAAACCTTTCCGCTCTCGTCGAGCATTGATGACATACGCGATAACATTCGCCTTATGGCTAAATTGATTGATCGCGAATCAGAAGGGGAGATGTTGGTGTCTGAGATGAACCGCCGGCTTGAGAAGATCAGTCGTGCCCACCCCAAGCGAAAACCGCGCGGTGCGTTCTATCAACCGAATGGTTACACCGGTGGACGAGGCACACTACAGCACAGTGCCCTTGAACTGGCGGGTTGGAAAAATATTGCAGACGAAGAGGGTGTGGTTGGTTATGGCGCCATTGATCTGGAGCGCTTGATACGCTCCCAGCCTGAACAGCTGTTTACCTCATCCTATGCACCAGGTACTCAGTCGCGTGGCCAACAACTATTGAAACATCCCGTACTCAGGCAAATTACTCAGGGCAGGGAGCCGGTAGAGATCGACTACAAATACTGGATCTGCGGCGGTCCAATGATTGCCGATGCAGTAGAGATTCTACACCGGAGTCTTCCTCAATGAGATCTGTTGAATTGATACATCAGAGGATGTTGATCGTTATTCTTGTAATTGTGATGGTCTGTCTGTTTGTTGTCTCGCTGTTTATCGGTTCAAATCCACTCCCGGTTATCCAGGCAGCCAGAGAGAGCCTGCTGGATACACCGACAGTCATTGGGCTGATCTTTGGTGAAATTCGTTTACCCCGAGCACTCATTGCACTCTTCACAGGGGCAACGCTGGGCTTATGTGGTGCAGCCATGCAGGGGCTGCTACGCAACCCTCTGGCCAGTCCCGGCCTGATTGGCAGCTCCAGTGGTGCCGCATTGGGTGCGGTATCCATGCTCTATTTTGGTTTCGGTGTTGTCATGCCTCTCGCTGTTCCACTGGGTGGGGTGGCGGGCGCGCTACTGGCAACCTTTATGGTCTATCTGATGGCCGGTCGTGAGGGCGGGACATTGACCTTGATTCTAGCGGGTGTGGCAATCAATGCACTTGCCCTGGCACTGATTTCACTGTTACTCAATCTGGCGCCCAGTCCCTATGCAGTCAGGGAGATTGTCCTCTGGATGATGGGTTCCATCGCCAATCACAGCATGACAGATCTCTGGACACTGTTACCTGGCGTGTTACTGGGTTGGCTGATGTTGTTTGGCACTGGCCGTTCGCTGGATGCCTTGACGCTGGGGGCAGAGACCGCCAGCACCATGGGCATTTCACTGTCCAGATTGCGCTGGCGCATCTTTCTGGCCGTCGCGTTATCCGTAGGCTCGGCAGTGGCTATCACCGGCTCTATCGGCTTTATCGGGCTGGTGGTACCCCATCTGTTACGACCGCTGGTGGGTTTTCAGCCATCCCGCCTATTACTCACCAGTGCCCTCGGTGGAGCATCACTGTTGCTGGCAGCTGATATCTCTACACGTCTGTTTCCGGCGGGTACAGATATCAAGGTGGGTGTGCTTACCTCTCTCGTTGGAGCACCTTTCTTCCTCTATCTGATCATCAAGAGTCGGCGGTATCAGCTATGAACAGATTACAGGGCTCACAGCTTGTTGTTTCACTGGGTGGCGCGGCTATTCTCAAAGGTGTTGACTTCAAGCTTAATGCGGGTGAAATGCTGGGGCTGGTCGGACCGAATGGTGCAGGCAAGACCACGCTGTTGCGAGTGCTTGCCGGTCTACAGAAGCCCGATGGGGGCAATCTGTTGTGGAACGCGGGTGATTATTTTTCGCTCACAGCAAGAGAGCGGGCCCGGCGTCTCTCCTATTTGGCACAGAGTGGAACAGCGCACTGGCCAATGAGTGTGGAGCGACTGGTGGCTTTGGGCCGCTTGCCACACCTCTCTGATTGGCAGAAACCTGGCGAGACCGATGAAGCACTGATCGAGCAAGTCATGGAAGAGACTGATCTGAGTGATTTCAATACGCGCCAGTTCAACACCCTCTCTGGTGGGGAACGATCCCGTGTATTGTTGGCGAGAGCGCTGGTCGCTGAGCCTGAGGTGTTGTTGGCTGACGAGCCAGTGGCCGCACTGGACTTGGCACATCAGATAGAGGTGATGTCACTGCTACAGCGTTATTGTGAGCGCGGCGGATCTGCGGTGGTGGTGTTGCATGATCTACGTCTGGCCGCTCATTACTGTCATCGGATCATGCTGTTGGTCGATGGTAAAACATTAGCGGAAGGATCACCTGAAGCGGTTCTGACTGAGCAGCACATGCGTACCGCCTTTGGTGTTCAGGTCAGCCCGGAGGTGGGTGCTATTAGGGATACTTTAAAACTTCCCTGGGTCAGGGCATGATGCTTTTTTATCACCCTAGCGCTAACATGCCATGAATCTGTTACTCATTACTGAAAGCGACTTAGTGCAGCCTGACCGGGCGATCATCAGGGATAGTCGCTTGCGCCATATGCTCGAAGTCCATCGATCCAAGGTGGGTGATCAGGTGCGAGTAGGGCTGTTGAATGAGTTTATGGGCAGCGCAGTGATCTTGTCACTCAGTCAGTCAGAAGCAGAACTTCAATTGACATTGACCGAACAGCCGCCCGTACCGCTGCCGGTTACATTGGTTCTGGCCCTGCCTCGACCGAAGATGCTGCGGCGCTGTCTCCGAATGGTGGCGGAGTTGGGTATAAAAAGGTTGATCCTGCTGAATAGCTTTCGCGTTGAGAAGAGTTATTGGCAGACACCCCTGCTCTCAGAAACACAAATTAATGAAGCCCTGATTGCGGGTCTTGAGCAGGTCAAAGATACGCGTTTGCCTCTGGTTACTCTGCACAAACGCTTTAAGCCCTTTGTGGAGGATGAATTGCCTAGCCTGTTAAAAGGGCAGCTTGGTCTGGTGGCCCACCCTTATTCGGTAACGGATAGTCCTATTGTGTTGCCGATAGATCGACCGGCGGTGATCTGTATCGGTCCGGAAGGCGGTTTCATACCCTATGAAGTGGATAAACTGATGCAGGCGGGTTGCCTGCCCCTGGATCTCGGTGATCGCATCTACCGGGTTGAAACGGTATTGCCGTTACTGGCGGGGCGGCTTTACAGTAGCTAAGTGAAGAAGGGGTGTTACCGGTGTTCCTATTTTTTACCGATTCGAATGTGATAGAATACGCTTTCATTTGAAAGTAACTAACATGCTGAATTATATGTAAATATATGTACTTCGATTCCTATCTTTGGGCTTTTCTGATCGCCATAACCCTGCTCACGGTTTCACCGGGCGTGGATACGTTACTGGTTATTCGCAATACCGTCCGGGGAGGGTTCCGCGATGGTGTCCTGACGAGTTTTGCCATCTGTCTTGGATTGTTTGTCCATGCGGCCGTATCTGCAGGGGGTATCTCTCTTATCCTCATGCAGTCGGCATGGATGTTTACCCTGCTCAAAGTGGCGGGTGCCTGTTATCTGGTCTGGTTAGGGGCGAAGAGTCTTTATTCTGCCTATCGTGGCCAGAGTGGATTGAAACTGGAGACAGGAAAAATAAAACATCGACACGTATCGGCATGGGTGTCACTGCGCGAGGGATTTCTGTCTAATGTGTTGAATCCAAAGACAGTGGTTTTTTACATGGCTTTTCTTCCACAGTTCATTCAGCCTACTGATCCTGCCCTGACCAAATCACTGTTTCTGGCGGGCATTCACTTTGTTATAGCCAATATCTGGCAACTGATGCTGGTGCTGATGGTACGCCGCGCCTATAACTGGCTGTCGCGTCCGCGAGTGGGGCGTGTGTTTGATAGCCTGACGGGTTCGATCATGGTCTTTTTTGGCTTGCGACTGGGTCTGGAATCTTAATCTACTCTTCTAACCACTCGATCAGATAATAGAGTCTAAAGCCCTCTGAAGAGACAGAAGGGCCGTACACAAGTGCCGGGTAATACTGTTTCGCTTTATCGGCCTGTTCAATGGCCGCTTGTGGTGAGTCCATGATCTGCACACAGTTCTCTGCAAACCGGGCGCGTCGTTTTCCGGGGGCATAGATCACTACATAATGTTTTTCTACGACGGAACTTTCGGAGTCGGCTCCGTGGGTTCTTGGAAAATCCATCCTGCTAAGCCTATATTGTTTTACTGCACTACAGCCTATCGTGATTGAACCCTGTTTAACAATCAGTGCTGTTAATCCTGCAATAGACGGGGCACTCTTACTCTTTTGTTACAGACTGCAATACAGGACAGGTCAGCAGCCGTTTCAGATCGGGGAGTTGTTCGAGTTGACGGCGGATCTGGTTCAGTCTCTCCATGGAATCGGTTTCAGCAAACAGTATCAGATCAATTTCCCCGCTGAGTGCGTGTCCCATTCGGATCTCAGGAATCGTTTGAAGTGTGGGCAGTAATTCATCAAGTTTGAAGGGAGACAGGCTCAGTTGAAAATAGGCTTGCACGGCCTTTTGCCCGGCTCCACCCAATCGGATGGTATAGCCCTGAATAATGCCGCGCTCTTCGAGTCGTTGTATCCGTTCCGCTACCGCACTACGGGAGAGGCCGATATCCCGGCCAATTGCAGACAGAGATTCACGCGAGTGGCTTTGTAATCGGCTGATGATCTGTTGGTCAAATTTATCCATATCCTGAATAGTGCGGTTTTTCAATCATATCGTCCAGTATTCTCTGCACAGTTAAATTAACGGAAATTCTGTCTAAATAACGGGCTAAAACCAGCATTTTTACAGCTGTATGGTCCAGTCGTTATCGCTAGCATCAATTCATCGAATCAAATTAGTCAGGATTAAAGAAGAGATGAATAACACATTGCACTATACAAACCAGCAACTCCACATGGAGTCTGTTTCACTCGATAGCATTGCTGAACAGGTCAGCACGCCTTTCTACTGTTACTCCAGGGCAGTAATAGAGCAGCAGATTTCGGCTTGTAAAAACGCCTTTAAAGTCCTTGATGCCACGCTTCACTATGCGGTCAAGGCGAACAGTAATCTTGCGGTATTAAGAATTATGGCGGGTGCCGGACTGGGTGCAGATGTGGTATCGGCAGGTGAGATGGAAAGGGCGTTGATGGCCGGGATAGCCGCCGAAAAAATTATCTTTTCGGGAGTAGGCAAACGTAAAGCAGAGATGTTGGCGGCCCTGGAGGCAGGTATTGCCCAGTTCAATCTGGAATCGATCTCTGAGCTAAAGGTCTTGATGGTACTTTGTGAGCAGCAGAAAAAAAGGGCCGGCGTCTCTGTGCGAATCAATCCAGACGTGGATGGCAAGACCCATCGGCACATCACGACCGGTGTTAAAGGGAGTAAGTTTGGCATACCGATGGAACAATTATCGCAGGCACTAGGCCTGATTGCTCAGAGTGATCATCTGACATTGCGTGGGCTGGCCGTTCATATCGGTTCCCAGATAGTCACTACTGAGCCTTACCGTGCAGTCTGTGAGCGTTTGCGTGATTGGATCATCGATTTACGGGGGCAGGGTCACGCCATTCAGCATCTCGATCTGGGAGGTGGTTTTGGGATTGATTACGGTGATGGTCAGGTCCTCTCTTTTGAGAATGTTGCCCAGGTCATGCGGCAGGCGTTGCAGGGCGTGAAGGATTTAAAAATTGCTATTGAGCCAGGGCGATCCCTGGTTGGAGATGCCGGAGTTCTGGTCAGCGAAGTCATCTATCGGAAGGAAGTCGAACCCGTACCTTTTCTGATCTTGGATGCAGGCATGAACGACCTTATGCGTCCTGCGCTCTATCAGGCCTCGCACAGCCTGGTGCCACTGATTTCCATGGAGAGAGGACATGAAACAGTGAGTGTAGTGGGGCCCATCTGCGAGAGCAGTGACTCTTTTCATAAGGAGATCAGTTTGCCTAGAATTGAAGAAGGTGAACGTATTGCCCTGCTTCAAGCGGGCGCCTATGGGGCGGTTATGGCCTCTGGCTATAACAGTCGGGACATCATTCCAGAAGTGTTGGTGGATAGTGGTGAATATGCGCTGGTTAGACGGCGAATAAACCACCGAGATCTCCTTGAACTTGAACAAGTTAGCTAAATTACACGGCTGATTTGATCTATATCAGATCGGAGGCTTTTTCACTAAAGTAATGTTCCCCAGGGTCGATAGCCTGATTAACTATGTTGAGACATGCGGAAACGGCGTGGATTTGTGAGCCTTAGGAAAGGCTTTGCATGATCTGATCGGCAATGTGCAAAACCGGTCAGAAAACAAGGACATTTATTCGTCTGGGGAACATTTCATGAGAGCATCAATTACCCATCTGATTCGTTGGTTTCTGTCCTTTTTGGGCATGCGCTCAATCAACAGTCAGTTTCTTTTCTCCTACGCATTGATTTTTTTCTGTGCACTCACGTCCGTGGTAACCATCTATCTGAGTATTGGCGCTGACTCCAATGCTATTAACGTGGCAGGACGGCAACGTATGTTAAGCCAGCGTTTGGCCAAAGAGGCAATGCTGGTCGGCCAACAGGCGGAAAGTCGAGCAGTGATGGATAAGACCATCACATTGTTTGAATCGTCCCATCAGGCACTCATTAAGGGTGATCCTGAGCAGAAAATGGTAGCGGTGAATGATGATGCCATTATTGCCCAGTTGAAGCATGTTGAGTCGCTCTGGTCACCTTACAAGAATATCGTTATTCAATATGCTGAAAAGCCCGAAGCCTCCGCATTGACTGCTATCCAAAAACAGTCTGTGCAAGTACTGGTTGAGATGAATAAGGCGGTAGTCATGATGGCCAACAAGGCCAGCGAAGCGGTGGCATTTCAGCAGGCTATCGCGTTTATCATGACCATTGCCATTCTTATATTGGTTGTTCTGGGTCGTATGTTCGGCATGACAGTTTTGATGTCTGAGATAGAGCGTCTGCGAAATCATTTGAGGGAAGTGAGTAAAGGCGATTTTTCTAAACCGATCAGCTATCTGGAAAAAGATAATGAAATAGGTCATGCCTATGCGGCCTATAACAATATGCTGCAGCAAGTGAGTGAGATGATCCAAGGCGTCTGTAATGTGGCTAATCAAGTCAGTAGCGCGACTGCTGAGGCCACACAAACACTCGATAGAACAGACCAAGGTGTCATTCAACAGCAACAGGAGATTACCCAGGTAGCGACGGCGATAAACGAGATAACAGTTACCGTACAAGATGTGGCTCGCAATACGGCCCATGCAGCCGATTCAGCCACTCAAGCCGATAATGAAGCCCGTACTGGCCAGACGATTGTGAATCATACTCGCACCGGAATACAGAATATGGCGCTGCAGATTGAAGAAGCAGCCTCGACGATCGGCATCCTTGAGAATGATACCCAGCAAGTCGGACAAGTACTTGAAGTGATCACCAGTATCGCTGAACAGACCAACCTGTTGGCACTCAATGCAGCGATTGAGGCGGCTCGTGCGGGTGATCAGGGTAGGGGCTTTGCCGTTGTCGCAGATGAAGTGCGTACACTGGCAAAACGGACACAAGAATCAACGGGCAAGATTCGCGAGATTATTGAGCGGTTGCAGAATCAGGCCGCCGCCTCAGTGAAGGCCATTGGAAAAAGCCGCGAGATTGCCAACCAGAGTGTTGAACAGACAACGGAAGCGGGTGTTGCTCTGGAGAAGATTGTGGAGATGGTGACCACAATCCGTGATATGAGTACACAGATTGCGACCGCGGTGGAACAACAGAGTCAGGTTACGGCTGAAGTGGATCGATCGATTGTCAGTATCGCTGATGTGGCGGATAGTACACGCAAGGCGGCACGACAGACCGTTAATTCCAATGCCCGTATCAGTGAAGAGATACAACAGCTCAACCGGGTTATGTCCCAGTTTCATACGAAGTCCGGTGTTGACCTCTCTGTAGCCAAAGCTGCGCACCTGGCCTGGAAAGGACGCTTGCGTGCCTATCTGGATGGCGAAGGTATGCTGACTGAACAAGAGGCGGTTTCGCATCATGATTGTGTCTTTGGTAAGTGGTATTACGCCGAAGGGATGAAAAGTTATGGCCATCTGCCCGTGATGAAGCAGATCGAACCGCCACACGCTGAATTGCACCAACTCATCAAAAAGATTATCCAGGCTAAAGAGGCTGGAAAAGATGCGGAGGCACAACAGCTCTTTACTCGGGTTGAACCACTTTCAGGGCAGATTGTTAGCTTGATTGATCGGCTGGAAGCAGAAATCAATAAAGCCTGAGTAATGCATATTCACTTGCTTGTAATATGAGTGGGTGAATATTTTCAACCTATCTAGCGGGCTGTTTTAAAGCGAAGCGATATGCTGAACTTTGTGGTTTTAGATGCAGGATTGACTGAAACCTGAGCGTTATGAATATCACCGATTCTTTGCACAATAGATAAACCCAGCCCACTTCCACTGGCGCTATTGTCACTGCCCCGTTTGAAGCGTTGAAACATCTGTGCAACCGCTTCAGGTGGAATACCTTTACCGGTATCCCATACACTTAAAATCACTTCGCCGCTTGTGCTGGAACGGGTTAAGTCAATGCCGGCTTGGGCGGGTGGTGCTGTATAGCGCAGTGCATTTTCCAGGAGATTTCGCAAGGCAATCTCTATCATGGTGGGTTCGCACTCCACATAAATACTTCGTTGATCAGTAGTAAAATTGAGTTTAATTCCGAGCTGTAGGGCCTCGGCCTTCATTGTTGATAATATGTTTTCTGACAGGCTTACTAAATCCACTCTGCCCATAACCAGTGTTCCAGCATCCTCTCTATCCGCTCTGGCAAGGGTAAGCAATTGATTGACTAGATGGGTCGCACGATCAATTCCCTCAACAGCCTTTTTCATTGCATTAGCTTTTTGTTGTGGGTCATCTGCCCTTAATGCAACCTGCAATTGTACCTTTAGACCGGCTAAAGGTGTTCTAAGCTCATGGGCTGCATCGGAAGTAAAGCGGCGTTCATTCTCTATGGCAAGATTTAATCGCTCCAGCAACTGATTAAGTGCAGTGATGAGAGGTGAAACTTCGCTGGGTGCATCTTCGATATTAAAAGGTCGGAGTGAATGGGAATCCATTGCACCGGCTTCATCGACCAGTTGTTTAAGTGGCTTGAGACTGCTGCTAATGCCCCACCAGATCAGCAGACCCATAACAGGCAGTATCAAGATATTGACAGACAGTGTGTCTTTTATCAGGTAGGCGACCAACTCCTCCCGTGCTTCCAGTTTTTGCGCGGTATGAATTACGAGATCAGTCTCTCTGTCCCTTAACGTGAATACCCGCCACTTGCTCCCGTTAAATGTATAATCGCTGAATCCGTCGGGCAGGGCAGTAAGAAACTCTGGTGCACCGCTTGACTGGATAGTAACTTTCCCAATACTGGCCCAGAATGCAATGTTCAACTCATAGGCGTGCATGCGGTCAGAATTCAATTCAATATCGCTAAGCAACTCAAGTTCACCTTCCTTGACCTCCTGCTGCAACAGTCCAAACAGGATGCGTGCGTTTTGTGCAAGACTGGCATCGTAGATCTCTTCCAGTTCATGTGTACTGTCTTTGCTAATCAGTACAAACACACCTAACCACGTCACACCAATCAATCCAATGAGGGTGATGAGCAAACGTTTACGGATTGAGATAGGGCTACTCATGGATATGTGCTTTCTTTGGGATTTTATAACCAATACCACGAACTGTTTCGATGGTTGATTTTCCAAGCTTTTTACGCAAATGGTGGATGTACACCTCAATGGCATTACTCTCTACACCATCCTCCCAGCCATACAGGGCCTCTTCAAGACGCTGTCTGGTCAGTGTCTGTCCGGCATTGCGCAAGAGTGTTTCAAGAATCGCAAATTCTCTGGATGTGCAGGTGATGGGCGTATCCTTGAACTGTACTGTACGACCAGCGGGGTCCAGAGTGATATCACCATACTGGAGTAGTGGTGTGCTGCGACCTCCTTTTCTACGTGAGATTGCACGGAGCCGCGCAGCGAGCTCTTCAAGGTCGAAGGGTTTACTCAGATAATCATCAGCGCCACTATCCAGACCCCTAATACGATCATTCAAGCCATCTCGGGCGGTCAATAACAGCACAGGGATATCATTACCCTGGCGGCGCAGTTTGCCCAGCAACGTCAAGCCATCCTGACCGGGTAGCGAGATGTCCAAAATGAGCAGGTCCAGTGATTTGTCCTGAAGTGCAGTCTCAGCCTGGTTTCCATCCATGATCCAGTCTACGGTATAGCCCATCTGCTGCAATCCGACAGAGAGACCGTCGCCGAGTAATTTGTCATCTTCCACAAGTAAAACGCGCATAACTGAGCCCCATGTGCTGCTGGGTATTGGGATCAAGTAGATCAGATTGTTCTATTGTTGACGAGTTCTCTTAAGTTTCCCTTAATTTTACGGGCGTATTCTCCGTGCAATATTTATCACTTATGTACGGGGAAAGTTCTGATGCAGGCAAAATCACCCAACAGTCGTTTTGCACTAATAGGGTATATGTTATTGATTGCAATAGCCTATTTCTCAGTGACGCGGGGTTTGCTTACGGCTGTCGCCAACTCGCAAGCGGATTTATCGATCATCTCTATTCCAAAAATCTATTTCGTCGGGCTCATCTATGATCTGGCATTTTATAGCTATGCGCTGATCCCTGTCACACTCTACCTGCTGTTTGTTCCTGAGCGGTTGTGGCAGACCACATTTCATCGTGGACTTGTTCATCTAGCGATCTTTTCCACCCTTTACACCCTGGGCTTTATACTTGCGGCCGAACTTCTGTTCTGGGATGAATTCAGCGTCCGATTTAATTTTATCTCTGTCGACTATCTGGTTTATAGGCGTGAGGTCACCGACAATATTCGTGAATCCTATCCCTTGCCACTCTATCTTAGTGCCATCTTTCTGGTAACGCTGGTGGTTTATGGATTGTCTTTCAAACGTATCGCACGCATCCTCAGCGCTCGCCAGCTCTTTCGGCAACGATTGGTTTATGGAATGGGATTGCTGGCGCTTCCCGTGCTGAGCTTTTTCTTGATTAATCAGGATTACCGGGAAGTATCCAATAACAGTTATCAAAATGAACTGGCCAGCAATGGGCCGTATCAGTTTATCTCGGCATTTAAGAATAACGAACTAGACTATTACAAATTCTATCAGACCTTGCCAGATTCAAAGGCGGCTACATTGCTGCAAAAAGAGATCGGTGATGGTAGTCAGGTGAATGCCAGCTTTGATATCAAGCGTCAGGTAGATAACCCGGGCAGCGAACGCCACTTAAATATCTTTCTTATCATGGTAGAGAGTTTAAGTGCCAATTATCTGGAGACATTTGGAAACAGTGAACAGTTAACCCCAAACCTGGATAGATTGGCCAATGAATCGATGCTCTTCACCAATCTCTACGCAACAGGTACAAGAACAACTCGAGGCCTGGAAGCCGTTACGCTCTCTATTCCTCCTACACCGGGTCGCTCTATTGTGAAGCGCATTGGCCATGAAACCAATTTGTGGTCACTCGGAAATGTACTCAAAAAGAAAGACTACGATGTAGAGTTTATCTATGGTGGGCGAGGGTATTTTGAAAATATGAATGCCTTCTTCGCGGGAAATGGTTACGGCATTATTGATCAATCCAGCACGCCGGATAGTGAGATGGGTTTTAGCAATGCCTGGGGTATGGCTGATGATGATCTTTACAATCAAGCCATCAAGGCTGCCGACAGTGCCCATTCTGCCGACAAGCCCTTCTTTTTCCATCTGATGACGACAACAAACCATCGGCCCTATACCTATCCTGATGGCCGTATCGATATACCGTCAGGCAGCGGCAGATCAGGTGCGGTCAAATACACCGATTGGGCCATTGGCGATATGATCGAAAAAGCGCGGACTAAGCCCTGGTTCAAAGATACACTGTTTGTAATTATTGCGGATCATACCTCGGGTAGTGCGGGTAAATCGGCTTTGCCTGTACAGCAATACCATATTCCGATGCTGGTCTACAGTCCTGCACATATCAAGCCGCAAAGAGTCGACAACCTCTCCAGTCAGATCGATGTTGCTCCGACCTTGCTGGCACTGATGAATATGGATTATGAATCAGCCTTCTTTGGCAAAAATATTCTGACCATGAAGCTGGCAGAACAGCGTGCATTGATTGGCAACTATCAGAAGCTGGGACTGTTTGCGGATAATAAGCTCTCTATATTGAGCCCTAAAAGAGGCATGGATAAACAGTTAAATGCGGCGTCTGAAACCCCCCAAGAGACCCATCTTGATCTGGTTGATGCTGATCTTGAACGTGATATTGCTTACTATCAAGGGGCAAGTTATATCTTTTCACAACATCTCAATGCCTGGGAACAGAAGCCGGTAACCCGATAATGCAAGGTAGTCGAACATTTTTGCGTCACCACTTGGTGATACCTTTTCTGGTATTTATTTTATTGGTTATCCTTCTGGAATTAACCGGTATCGATCTGTTTATTGCGGATAGGATTTATCAGCCGGGAGCAGGCGGTTGGACACTCCAGAACAATTACATAGTCTCAGAGTTACTCCATTCTAAAGGTAAGGTGTTTGTAAGAATACTGGCTGTTATTTTATTCGGTATAGCGATTCTGAGTCAGTTTCTACCGGGTCTAAAGCCCTATCGAAAAGCGATCTGGTATCTGGCGTTGGTAATGCCCTTGTCAGGCCTGTTGATCGGTATGAGTAAAGAGATCACCCACGTTGATTGTCCTTGGGATCTGTTGCGCTATGGCGGTGACAATCCTTACCTGAAACTTTTTGAACCTCATCCCGGCGACTATAAATACGGTAAGTGTTTTCCTGCTGCACATGCCGGTGCCGGTTTTACCTTTATAGCACTCTATTTTTTCCTGGCCATTATTCGCCCAGAATGGAAATGGTACGGACTGGCGGCGGGTGTCACGTTAGGTTTGGTTTTCGGTATTACTCAGCAGATTCGAGGCGCCCACTTTCTCTCTCACGACCTGTGGACAGCCGCCGTCTGCTGGTTTAATAGTCTTGGCTGGTACTGGTTCTTCTTCATCAGAGAAAACATGACCCAACAGATACCTGTCACGGTTGAGCAATGACCCAGAGCGTTAACTCTGGGTCAAAGCAGTAACCTTACCATCGATAGATAATCGTGCCAGAGGGCCGGCTATCACTATGGCCGTACAGATAGCTACGGCTGTAGCCTCGATTATTCCAGTAACCCTTGTCTACGCGGTAGTTATCATTATGTTTATAACTGTAGACTCGGTCATTCAGTCGACTTATGCGATTGGAAAGAATCTGCCGCTCTTTTCGTGAAAGATGCCCATCCGCATAAAATTTCCTTTTCAGTTGGCGAATAGATTGTTGCTGATGCCTGAGGCGATCGGCCTCCCGATGACTGATCTTTCCGGATTTGATGCCCCAATCAACACGCTGATTAAGATTCTTGATATCTGAGTGTTTTGTATAACCACGATTATGCTCAGAACCTGCTTGGGCCTGTCCAATTGAGACCAGGCAAAGCCCGGTAATTGCGACCATCTTGATGAATGTTTTCATGTCGATTCTCCGTTTGTGGCGCTCTGTTAATTGACGGTTACAGGTTACAACCCAAAGCCTGAACGGAGCCTGAACGAAAATGAATCAGAATACAGGCCAAAAACCTTGCACATTCCCTTTTGTTTTGAGCGCATAGAAGGGGTAGATTAAGTCTTTATTTACTGAGACTGGCTGGAGAATAGAATGGATGAGCTGGATCGAATAAAGCTAGAGGCGGCCGCATTTCGTGGATTGATCGGGCATCTGCAGGAGCGTAAAGATGTACAGAATATCGATATCATGAATCTGGCGGGTTTTTGCAGAAACTGCCTGTCGAAATGGTACAAGGCAGCAGCGGATGCTCAAGGTATTGAGTTAACCAAGGATGAGGCACTGGAAGCCGTATATGGCATGCCTTACAGCGAATGGAAAGATAAGTATCAGAACGAGGCAACCCCGGAGCAGATGGATAAATTCAATGAAACCAAGCCGCTGCATGCCAAGATAAGTGGACACGTTTAGCAAATTCGTTATCAGTGTGGCGTAGAATATTAACCATACATTATCTATGACATACTGAGCGTCTTATCACGCTGTGCAGATCAAAGGTACGAAATGGCCAAGTCAACACTGGATGAGATTCTTTCCCGACTGCAGACCATGCAGACCGAACTTGAATTGGAGATTGATCGACTTCTCCAAGAGAAGCGAAGGCAATTTCACTATACTCTCCAACAAGGCAAGGTGCGTTTTGAACAGGGCTTCAAGGCACTGCAGCGTCAACAACGTATCGGCTTGTGGCGTTACATTCGTGAAGCTCGACTGGTTCATATCCTCTCAGTCCCCATCATCTACAGCCTGATCATTCCGTTGGTATTACTGGACCTGATGATCACCCTCTACCAGCACACCTGTTTTAGACTCTATGGCATACCGTTGGTGGTACGAGCAGAATACATGCGAGTAGACAGACTGCAACTCTCCTATCTGAATGCGCTGGAGAAACTTAACTGTCTTTACTGTAGTTATGGCAACGGACTGGTTGAGTATTGCCGTGAAATCAGTGCACGTACAGAACAGTACTGGTGTCCGATCAAACATGCCCGACGTACGCCAGACCCGCATCAGCGCATGGATCACTTTGTTGATTTTGGCGATGCCGAGGCCTACAAAAAACGCCTGTCTGAACTCCGCAAGCGTTGGGATGAATTCAAAGCGGATGGTGGGGTATAAAGATCAGTTTGTGAAACTGTATTCTGAAAGGTGTTTTCGTAGGTTGGGGTGAACGAAGAGATGCCCAACAACTGCTGTTAGGCTTCGCTATGCTCATGCCATCCTGGCATAAAATAATCCAATGCCAACTTCTTGAATTGATTGGCAGAGGTTTCGGCATGGTTAGGTGTTGCGCTAATCATAATAACTCACATGGAGTAAGCAGATGAGGCTATTGACCTTTCGCATGGGCGCGGACACACGCTGGGGATTAAGCACAGCTGATGGCGTACTGGATATTGCCGCTGCCCAGGAGGAGCTTAACGGTGATGCCCGACCATTCACCCCTTCCTGCGACCGACTGGCCGAGCTGAGCGAGTTACTCGAACGGGCGAAGGGGCACGAAGATCTCTTTTTCGATGAGGCCGATCTGCAGCTGGGTCCCTGCCTGCCTGTCGCCAACAAGATTATCTGCATCGGGCTCAACTACCGCCGCCATGCGCGCGAGGCCAACATGGCCGAACCGAAAGCGCCAATCCTGTTCGCCAAATACAACAATTGTCTGGCATCGGCGCACGACAACATCAACCTGCCAACAACACGTTACCAGTATGACTATGAGTCCGAACTGGCCGTGGTGATCGGCAAACAGGTCAAGCGCGTCAGTCCCGAAGAGGCGCTCGATTGCGTATTCGGCTACTGTGTGGCCAATGATCTGAGCGAGCGCGAACTGCAGATGAGTGCCGGTCAATGGACTATCGGAAAGATGCTTGATGGGTTCCTGCCCGTTGGCCCCTATCTGGTCACTGCCGATGAGGTGGGCGATCCGCAAAACCTGGGTATCCGCTGTTGGGTTAATGGCGAGTTACGACAGGACTCAAACACCTCCGATATGATCTTCTCCGTTGCAGAACTGATTAGCTATATCTCCTGTTACGCCACGCTGGAACCGGGCGACATCATCGTCACAGGCACGCCCGAGGGGGTAATATTGGGAATGGAAAACAAAGTCTGGCTCAAACCCGGTGATGAAGTTGTGGTGGAGATCGACAAACTCGGTCGCTTGAGCAACCGTATGACCACCACAGATAATTAACAGCGCTCTGCCTCTTTTTACGAGGCAACATTAAATTATTGCCGATAAATTATGTATGATACGCAACAGCGCCTTTAAGCCTGCATGGTGGTTATCCAACCCACACGCCCAAACCGTTTGGCCATTCCTTTTTCGCCGCAGACCCGAGCCCAACACCCGTACTGAAAGCGTTGAATTACCAGATGGCGATTTTTTAGATATCGCCTGGCTGGATAACAATGCTGGCCCCTTCATTCTCATCATGCACGGCCTTGAAGGTTCACTCCAGTCACACTACGCAGCGAATCTACTCATGCAACTGGATGCCGTTGGCTATTCTGCCGTCTTCATGCATTTTCGCGGTTGCGGGGGAAGACCCAACAGGAAAGATCGAAGCTATCATTCAGGCGATACAAAAGATTTCTCTTTCATGCTTGATTATATAGAACGGAAATCAGGACGCAGCGTTGATGCCGCGATAGGATATTCACTGGGTGGCAATGTACTCCTAAAATGGTTGGGCGAGACGGGGACAAAGAGCAAACTTACTATTGCCATTGCCATCTCAGTGCCTTTTCTGCTGGGAGATACTGCAACCCGTCTTGAAAAAGGTGTATCAAAGCTTTACCAGGCCCACCTCTTATCGAGTCTTAAGCGCAGTTATAAACAACGCTTTAAAGACCGACCTTCCCCACTGACTATTGATATTGAGAAACTTAAAACATTTCGAGAGTACGATGACCAAGTGACTGCGCCGCTGAATGGTTTCCGAGGAGTAGATCATTACTATAGTGAATCAAGCTCCAGACAGTATCTAAAAAATATCCAATCGCCCACATTGATCCTGCACGCAAAAGATGATCCGTTCATGTGGCCCACCACAATCCCAACTCAGGAAGAGCTCTCCGAATATGTCACGCTGGAACTTACCAAAGGCGGCGGCCATGTTGGATTTGTTTCGGGTACAATTCCAGGACTAGCCCACTACTGGCTTGAGAAAAGAATCATTGAGGAGCTACAACTGCACATGCCAATCAACCAAAATACACTTGAATAAGTGTGGAGTTTTAATGCACGGGAAAGTGTGGGCGCCCTGTTTTACCTATCGGTAGTGATAAGCGTATTTTCACAACCTCTATATCTTGGCCTATGGAAAAACCGTCGGGGAGTCCTCTGGTTTCCACTGAGGATACTTCACCATAATCGACTGAAAGATTGGAGAGGCCTGCCATTGTTGCAACCAGATTCTCAAATGAGGGTAGGGTGCTTCGTTAAACCATTTTGAATCAACGCCTGCAAATTGGCGAATAAAGGGGAAGATAGCCATGTCTGCAAGTGTGGCGCGTGGGCTGATCAAATAACGACTTTGGCTGAGCCGCTGTTCCAGCTGCCGTAAAAAATATTCACCTTCCAATCGATATACTTGCTCCGTCTTTTCAGGATACCCGATTGAATATTTATACCGGTCAAGCAGCGGCTTAAACTGAACATCGTTTTCTTCAATGAGTTGATTGGTTATCGCACGTTCACCCGGTGACCTGGGTAACCAGTTATCCGGATCATTCTGCTCAAGCGCCCATTCGATAATATCAAGGCTTTCATCGATAATAGCCCCACCATTCAATTGCAAGACAGGAACGGACGCTTTCGGTGAACAACGAATAAACTCCTCCGGTCTATCCTTTAAAAACACTTCACGAAGAATGGTTAATTGGCCGCTGGAAGCAATCGCCAATCGGGCGCGTATGGCGTAGGGGCAACGTCTAAATGAGTAGAGAATCGGCAGTTTGCAGTTCATGGTAGAACTATTTAAACACGTTTTTTATTACCTTGTTTTACCAATCACAATCTTGAAGCGAACTCAGCAAGGTGCTGCATGGGATCGCTTATTGGTTAAACTATATCCAATCAATGAAGTCAGTAATTTGTAGCACCCTTCATAAAATCAATCCAGTAGCCTTATAATTTATTTAGTATGAAAGGTGCCCGATTTACACCGGTATTATTTTTTAAGAAGATTGTTTTGTGGAATTCCCGGTGGGGGTTTAATGCCAGGAACATTCGGCTTTTTGCTTTGAGGCACATCTGATGACGGTATGGTGCCAACTGGCTTCAGCGTTTCGATTCCTGGAATACCTCGTGGAGACGTAACACCAAGGTTCTTAGATTTCAAGCCATGTCCAACAGGGCAATTTATTGAGTAATTTACAACATTTGAAATAAAATATTTGGGCTCGAATCCAACAACATGTAAACGCCCGGTCTCAAGCCCCGCCTTGTTCTCTACCTTCAATTTATGGTTCCCTATTGCGTTTCCATTTCGATCAGTTACGACACGATAAACCGTGCTATGGCGTCCCAAGTGATTCTCCAGTGTGTAAGCCAGCGGCTGATTAGGGTGAGTCGTACTGATACCCACCTGTGCTGCAATTTCACAGGTTCCATCAGCGCGCGTAACAGGCCTGATCTGAATGGTTGTACGTTTAACATTGAAGCTAGTATCTGCAGCGCAGACAATCTCCATAGCGGCTAATCTTTCTGTTGAAGGGAATGAATGCATCTCTACATTGTCGCCTTGGAACGCCTTGTGACCCCATTCTCCCGTTAAAGAAATGATGAGTGGCAATCGACGATCTATGGCAAAAATATCAACAGCACGATTACCCATCCCCAGCATCCTTTCTTTTTCTCTATTACATTCTTTGATGGCGAATTGCGCTATAACATCTCTTGGGATATTAACAGCTGCTGAATCCCGATCTCGGTCCTGATTTGAACCACTATATCTTTTTACCCATTCTAGGGGGTACTCAAGTGCTGCCCTATCACTGGAACTTGACATTACTCTGAATTTAATAGAGGCGTGGTCAAGAGGAACGCCATCCCCATTTGCCGCAATGCCAAAATTGGCCCTGAGTTGAACTACACGGCCATTTAGAAGCTCTGTGTATTCTTGATTTCGACTGATTACTGTCAAAGCAGCAGGTGCAACCCTATCGAATGTCAGGTCTTCTGCATGCCCACTACTTGTCCATGCAAGTGAAGATGTCGGCGAGAGAGCTGTAAAAACCAGCGCTAACCATGGCAAAACAATAACCTTAATTACAGGCGGTAAACGAATAGCCCTGGTAATGGGTGTTGGCAGACTGAACAAGTGCCACTTATTTACGTTTAAACTGCGTTTAAATTGAATCAGACTAGATGCAGCCATTACCATCTCCTCATGTGTTTATATTATTGTGAGTCGAGCGAGACATGCCATTGGTTCAATTATTGTGTAATCACTAAAGATTAGTTATCCGAAACCGCCTTCCACTATTATTGATGATAGGTTATTTATTGAAATAACCATACCACTTAAAATTTGTGGCCTATATGCCGACATGCATAAAGATACTATCCAACACCAAACCACAATTATTCCAGCTAATGTGATTGATGTAACAAATTGCGTCTTTTCGATAAAGCTGAAAAACAAGGTAAGTCCAGCTGCGCTTAATGTCATAAGCTGCGGCTATGAACGTTGAGTTATCTTCTTTGAATCAATTCTTTCTTGAATATAGTGTTTGTGGAAGGTGTTTATTAATTCAGAAGGTGTTTATTAATTCTTTTTAAACCCTAGTTAACGGACACAACTCGTGGTAAGGGGCAGTCGGAGCGGAGCGTAGGCTGTCCCGCACAGGCCGCTCTTTTGCGGTCAGAGTGTACTGACCACCTTGTAAGTACTGAGACGGATTTCTTGCTGACATAAAAAAAGCCCGTGACATGCATCACGGGCTTTTGCGTCAGATCTGAGCGTTTCAGATAAAGACTTATTTTGCTTTACGCGCTTCCATGGCTTGATGCATGGCTTCGTGACGTGCTTCCACCTGCTTTTCAAATTCGGCACGACGGGCTTCACGCTGTTTTTCCATTTCGGTGCGACGCTCTTGCATCTGTTTCTGCATTTCTGCACGATGCTCGTCACGCTGCTTGAGCATCTCTTCACGGCTCATGTTCATATCGGGCTGTGCGAAGGGCGCTTGGCCAGGTGCAGCTTCTTCAAATTGTTTACGCTGTGCTTCCATGGCTTCCATCATGGCTTGATGATGGGCTTCCATGGCTTTCTGCTGTTCTTCACTCATTGCACCGTATGGGGCAACAGGGGCGGAGCCGTAGCCATAAGGCTGAGCGCCATATCCGTAAGGAGCACCGTAGCCACCGTAGTAGGGGTTGTTATAGCCGTAGCCATTGCCTCTACCGTACATGTTACTACGACCACTGAAACTCATGTTGAAATCGCCGGATCCGTCTCCAAAACCGTCACCGAGGCCATTTCCATTCCAGGGATTACCACCCCACCATGCACTGGCGGTCATTGTTACGGTGGTCAGGGCAATAGCAGCAATCAACTTGGTCATTTTCATTGTTTTAAACCTTAACGTGATTTGCAGAGTACTGCAGCCTGTTGTACTGGCATTATCTGTGTGCGCCAGACACGGAATCTCTGCACGGGTTGAATCATTTACTTTTAGGTGATGTGCACATCCTTGTGCATCGATATCCTTTTAATAGCTCGTTAACTACTTGACGAGACTATTATTGAGCAGGAGCCTGTGGGGCAACTGGCTGGCCGTAAGGGGCATAACCGTAAGGAGCGCCATAAGCAGGAGCACCGTAACCAGGAGCGCCATAACCGTAAGGTGCGCCATAGCCACCGTAGTATGGGTTGCCATAGCCGTAGCCATTGCCATTTCCACGTGAGTAACCGTTACCACGACCACTGAAGTTCATGTTAAAGTCACCAGATCCGTCACCCATGCCATTTCCCATGCCGTTCCATGGACCACCGCCCCACCATGCAGAAGCAGTAGCAGAAGCAGACAACATAGCGACAACAGCAGCGATTTTTGCAAATTTGTTCATGAGTATATCTCCTGAGAAATCTTAATAAGTTTTGTATTTTGTTCTGTTAAGCTCTTACAGCTTGCCTTAACTGAGATCTACAATATAAGAAATTACTTAAATAGTAAACAACTATTTTAGTAATTTCTTAATTACAAATTAAATCAGTATGTTAGGTGTTATTATTTTAGCTAGAAAGCCACTTTAAGTGAGCTTTCGTCCGAGAATTACCGAAAGATTAGCCAATAAAGGCTCAGAAACTGGGCGGATTTTTTTGCGCATGACGGTTCCAACGGCATCGGTCAGGCTGAGAATAGGCGTAAGTACAACGTCGTCGAAATGGGCCAGGAATAGCATGGCACGTATTTCAGGTTGTAAAGCAGGGACACTATTGCACAATTCCTGAAGTGGTCCGCTCTCTTGATTGATGAGTGAGTCGACCAGGTTTTCTATCTCTTCTATTTTGCGAAGTTCATCCTGGTGTGTACGGATACACTTATAATAATGACCCACGGACTTGAAGAGTGCGGTGGCAACATCTTGATTGGCCGGTCGCGTTAATGCATCGGCGGCTGTGTGGGCAAAGGTCTGTCCCGTGCTGTGCAACAGTTTCATTAATAATAAAGCATAGGCATTGTTTTTATCGGCAAGCTGCTGGAGTCTTTCCTGATGCGCTTCCAATGCGTAATGAGGTGGATGTGGATCGGGCAGATCGTCCGGTATGGTTTCAAGAAAACCAACGCGATAACTCTTTGTTGAGCGTCCTCTGTTCCAGAGTCGTTGTTTAAGCGCGTCATCAATCAGTCCCGGTTGCAGTACCAGTCGTACGGTTTCCAGCATCATTTGTGGTTCTGTCTCAAAAGGAAGATGTTCCACCAGGTAGGCTGCCAGTTCTGGCCCCAGTGCTCCTGTGGCGACTTCAGGCTGTTCCAACAGGCGTCTCGCATATTCGGCGTGGGGTTCACACCACCAGGCGAGGCGTGCCAGTTCAGTACTTAGTCCTGGTGAGCAGACCACCGCCATGACCGCTTCTGGTTCAGCCAGTTTCAATAGACTGGAGAGGCGTGTACTTTCAACTTGGCCAGTGCGAGTCCATCGCTGGATAAAAACGGGATAACCACCGGGTGAATTAAGCGCAATGCTGGCTAGTACTTCTCGTACTTGCTTGATGTAGCGATCCTGATTACCCGTGGGGTGGAGCTGAGCCTTCATCTCCTTGTCACCCTTCAGTCCGAATACCTCAAGGGTGTTTTCATTGATGCGTATGGCATCCGCATTAACGGCCAGTACATTTAAACGGAGGAGGTCTTCACTTGTCAGGTCCACTGCATCTTTTCCTAAAACGGTTCAGCTCAGCTGAATGCGCTGACCCCAGGGCACTTCAGCCCGTCCCTTGACCAACCAGATCACGGGCATACGCGGTTCATGCTCAGGAAAATGGCCCTGGGCATCAGTGAAGTAGATGAGCAGGTCTGCATTTTCGTCATACTGTTCAACCCACTCGAACACGGGTTTGAAATCAGTGCCGCCACCCCCTTTGAATTCACGGGGTAGTTGAAACTGTTCCCAAGGTTCGGTAATCCAGGGGCTGTCCTCCGTGAGGGCCGCATCACAGGCCAGTAGTGTGATGCGGGCATTTGCCTGACCTTTCAGTGCATCCAGTTCAGAAACAAACTGCTTCATCTCTTCATCGCTGATGGAGCCGCTGGTATCCAACCCGACAATCACTTTCAGTTCATTACTGCGGAGGCTCGGGAGAATGGCATCGCCTTCACGGCGCGAGGGTCTTGCCCAGTTGTAATCATCTCTTGCGGTTGCTGTCATGTATTGTGCCAGCAGCATGCGCCAGGGAATCTGCGGCTGTAGCAGATGGCCGATCATGCGCCCCAGTGCGCCACCCATCTTACCGGCTTGTATCGCTTGCTGATGGGCGCCCGCCAAACGTTGAGTCCACTGGATGGCGAGTTGTTCCTGCTCTCGCTTTGTGAGCGGAGGCGGTTGTTCACCGCCGGATGATCCAGCGTCTTGCTGTTGTTGCTGACCTTGATGTGGAGTATTGCTGGTTTGGTTTTGTTGTCCGCCCTGACCGGTCGAGGGTTGCTCATTTTCGGCATTGCCACCACCGCTGGGACTGCCGCCGGGGTTGGACTCTCCTTGATCATAGATGTGGTGATCATGGGTATTCATATGATCACTCTCATCAATACAGGGATAGATCTCTTCTGCGGTCATGCCGTCATACTCGACAACATGCAGTGCGCCAGGGCAGGGTGTCAGGTCTTCCGCGATCAGCAGGGGATTGATGGCGAGGTCACAAGCGATATCCCAGCGGTATTTATCTCGGTTCATTCTTCGTGCGAAGTGTGAGAGGGCGCAATGCAACGCTTCATGGGCGAGTACAAACTGAGTCTGTTCCAACGTCAGGGCATTGATGAAGTCCGCATTGTAATAGAAGCTGCGGGCATCTGTTGCGGTGGTTTGACACCAATCGCCTTCGGCTTCAATCATCGGTAGACGTAATACCAGTGCACCCAGGAAAGGCTTATCCAGGATAAGCCGAGTCCTGGCGGCACTGAGTTTGGTTTCGAGTTCACTCATTATAAAGGGTTCATCTGTAGGTTTTAATCAACACTACAGGTCATAAAGCATCACATCGGCAACCGCTTCTGCCCATGGAGCAAACTCTGGAATGCCAAAAAGTTCTGCACCAATAGCCCGATGCATATCAGACACCAACATGATACCCATCTCCCGTTGTGGGAAGCGGCTGGCGTATTCCAATATGCGTCCGTAGATGCTCGCGCCTTCGGCACCCTCTTTATGTTTTACCGCGCGCCCCACCAGGGCCGAGGCTACGGCATACTGTAGGTCGATCTCGGTAGGTACCACGACCGGCTCGCCTCGCAGGATGGCATCAATATCTGGTAGCTTGTGCAAGTTGTTAACAAAGGCTGCGAGCTCTATTCCGGCGGCTGGTCCGACACAGGCCTGCAGGGTGTCGGTTAGCAGGTCTGGTATCTGATCAAATTTCTGTAGCCCACGATGCGCAAATTCCCAGGAGCGTGGGGTGGGAAAGGCGACAGGGTTGTGTGCAGGGTCAAAATCAAATAGCCGTTCGGGTCTGAAGCGCAAAAATGCAATGACCCGCTCATCGATGCCATTGTTATAGGCCCAGGTTACCCAGTCATCCAGATGGGTATCCACTTCAAAATGGGTGAAACGATTGGCCAGTGGTGCAGGCATCGTGTAGGTCACACCCCGATCGCCCTGACGATTACCTGCTGCAAAGATGGCCCAGCCTTGAGGTACTTGATACTCACCGAGTCGTCTATCGAGAATCAATTGATAGGCGGCAGCGGAAACACTGGGTGGTGCCGAGGTGATCTCATCCAAAAACAGAATACCCCGTTCACCCTGGTTATTGGCATGGGGTAGTAGTGCGGGCTCTGCCCACTCAACAAGTTCGCCATTGCGAAAAGGGATGCCGCGCAAATCGCTCGGCTCCATTTGGGAGAGTCGAATATCAATGACAGGTACGTTGTGGCGTTCACCCACCTGACTTACTAACTGGGATTTTCCCACGCCAGGTGGTCCCCACAGCATTACTGGTGTGTGATGACCTTGCTCAGTACTCAGATATTCTCGATCAAGAATGGTTGCGATGGCTGCAGGTCGCATGGGACTCCTTGGGGTTAAACGGATACAAATATGCCCTCATATTACAATAACCTACCATAGAAGTGGGAAATACAAGTAATAAGAGATCGTGATGCCTGCTATTATTCAGCTTATGTCGATTCAGTCAAAGCGACATTCATAGACCAGAGGCTTAAGTCATGGCTGAATATGCCGCTATCATTTATGAATGGGTTCCAATGGTACTATTACATAGGCATCATGACGAGATGCCAAGCGGTCCGCCCGGTATATCAAAGATAGCCAGCAGCCATAAAGCAAAAATACAGCCAGTTTATTTTGCACTTTTAACGTTGACTGTTCATTAATATGAGGTCTGTTGATTAGGTATAGGAATGGCTGAAGTACTCCAGGATCAATACCGTGTGTTATTTGAGCACTCGGCAGATGCGATGCTTATCATCGACGAAGGTAGGTTCGTCGATTGTAATGATGCAACGTTAAAAATGCTTGGCGATATGAGTCGATCAGAACTTTTTTCGACCCACCCCTCTCAATTGTCACCTTCCTTTCAGCCAGACGGCGTGCCCTCATTTGATAAGGCCAATGAGATGATCTCAATGGCTATAGAAAATGGATCGCATCGATTTGAATGGGTTCATCGAAAAATTGATGGTACCGACTTTCCAGTTGAGGTTTTACTGACAGCCATCCCCGCAGATGACCGCACACTGTTGCACGTCGTTTGGCGAGACATTACCCAACGAAAAAAAACAGAAGAAGAGCTGCGACTCTCCACCTATGTGATGGAATCGACCAGCGAAGGAATTGTTGTTACGGATATGGATTTAAAGATTATTGAAGTGAATCCAGCTTATTGTAAATTATTGGGCTATACGCGGGATGAAGTTATAGGGCGTAATGCGGGCTTTGCAAAATCTGGAAGGCATGACGCTGAGTTCTATAAGGCCATTTGGCATTCGATTGATATGACAGGTCAATGGCAAGGCGAGATATGGGATAGAAAAAAGAGCGGAGAGGTTTTTCCGATCTATCTGCGTTTGAATGTTGTACGAGATGTAACAGGGCAGCCGCGTTTTTATACGGGGTTATTTTCTGATATCAGCCATCAGAAAAAAACAGAGGAGCAACTGGAGGAGCTGGCATTTTATGATCCTTTGACTAAGCTCCCCAATCGCACGTTGTTTCATCAACGGCTCAGGCAAGATTTGAAAAATTGCCGCCGAGCAAAAAAGAAGCTCGCCTTGCTGTTTATCGATCTCGATCGATTCAAATATATCAATGATTCGCTGGGTCATAGTAGAGGCGATTTGATGCTGGTCGCAGTGGGAGGGCGCATTCAACAGGCTGTACGCTCAATGGATACTGTGGCGCGTATGGGTGGTGATGAATTTACCGTGATTATTACTGACTTGACAGATGAATTTACAGCCGGTGAGGTGGCGGCAAAAATTCTTAAAGAGGTCATTCAGCCAGTCTGGATTGGAGAGCACGAAATTATTCCGCACATGAGTATTGGCATCAGTTTGTTCCCCAAGGATGGTGAGAATGTGGAAGATCTGACCCGCTATGCTGACATGGCAATGTACCATGCAAAAAATGAAGGGGGTGATAATTTTTATTTCTTTCGTGAATCAATGAATAAGGAAAGCCAGAAAAGATTAGTGCTTGAGAATGACATGAACAATGGACTGTGCAATGCGCAGTTTGTGCCTTACTATCAGCCAATAGTTGATCTACGGTCTGGCTGGATAGTGGGAGTAGAGGCATTGGCGCGTTGGCATCATCCGGATCGTGGTCTGGTAATGCCCGATGAATTTATACCGCTGGCAGAAGAGAGCGGTCTAATAACAACCCTTGGCCAGCAGATTTTGCAACAGGCCTGCTTACAGGTAAAACAGTGGATGGATCAGCATTCGCAAGAATTAACGCTGGCAGTTAATCTTTCTGGACGTCAGTTTAATTCAAAAGAATTAGTTCAGGATATTCAGGGTACGCTGGAAGAGGCTGGATTTTCTCACGGTAATTTAATCCTGGAAATTACAGAAAGCATGATGATGGGGCATGTCGATCGGGTGCGTAATCAGCTTGATCAGTTGCATGCTACCGGAATTAAATTAGCGATAGATGATTTTGGTACGGGTTACTCTTCATTGAGTTATCTCCAGCATTTTCCATTAAATTCACTCAAGATCGACCGCTCTTTTGTTACGCACCTGTTGAACGATAGAAATAAACGGGCAATCGTAAAAGCCATAATCTCTATGGCCAATGCGATGGATTTAGATGTCGTTGCAGAAGGAGTGGAGAGTCGGGAACAGGCGCTCTATCTAAAGCAGCTGGATTGTAAGAAAGTGCAAGGTTATTATTTCAGTAAGCCACTGCCAGCAATACAGTTTGAAAAACTGCTAACTAACGAAAATTCCCGATTCAACTTTAATTGTACGGACAATGATTTTGTGGATTCCGATCAAATAAACTCGCTATTTCAGTAGTTCGCTTAAATCCTCTTCAATATCGCTGTACTCAAGACTGCTAATTCCTAGGGTTTCCAGCACGCTTGTTTGGAGTATGTCCCATCGATAAATTTCACGGAATCGTCTGGTTCGATCAATGATGTTTTCAGCCATCTTGAGTATGGCGTAAGTGAGTTGATCACTCTGCCCCGTGATGTGATCCAGGTAATCATATTCGTGGTGCTGAAGGATGATGTCGCAGAGTGACTGCGGCAGGTTCCAGGATGTGGCGATAAAGTATCCCACTACCGCATGATTGGTGTTGTACCTGATGTCTTCTAATGCGGTAAGAGTCTGATCGGAGCTGTCATTGGCTTCTATCAGGGTGCTTCGGTAATCTGGGAAGCGGATTGCCATGGCGGGTATCCCACAGTCATGAAATAGGCCGACCGAGTAGAGGGTCTCCTGTGATACTTTTATACTGAGTTTGCTCTCGATATAGACCATGGCATTGGCAACGTCCGTGGCATTGTCCCAAAACCGTTCGAGTGAGATACAAGCATTGCCAGTTAAGGAACGCTTCAACTCGATTGATGCAACCAGATTGTTGATGCTTTTCAGTCCCAGCAGGGACACAGCCTGGTTTATGTTGCTGATGCTCCGGGACATGCCGTAGAAGGGAGAGTTGACGGTTTTTAGAATGGCTGAAGAGAGACCGACATCCGATGAAACCAGATCGGCTACATCACGCAAAGAAGGGTCGTCGCTGTTGTTGATGGCTTGCAGGCGTACCAGTGTTTCAGGTTTTGGCGGAATCTGAAAGCCATGTGTCAGTACATTAGCAACGGATTGATCTATCGTTATCATCAGTGGCTTCTCACTATAAATTTCGTTTGATACTAACCGAGTTTTCTGCGGGAGTTAAGTAAACAGGGCTTTAGGTTGTTGATCTATGCCAACTAAACGACAGATGAGGGTGCGAAGGGTAATATGGTGTTTAAAGTTTATTCGTCGAAAAGGTATCACACGCTTTTATATTGCCACTGCTGAGGCCGACTTTGAACCAGTTAACCCGTTGCGAAGAGCTGCCATGTGTGAACGAGTCCGGCGTGACATGGCCTTGTGCCTGTTTTTGTAGGCGGTCGTCACCGATGGCACTGGCTGCGGTGAGTGCTTCATCAACATCACCCTGTTCCAACAGTTGGCGAGAACGATCGGCATGATGTGCCCAAATCCCGGCAAAACAGTCGGCCTGGAGTTCTTGCCGTACTGAGAGTTGATTGGCCTGTACTTTACTCAGGGAACTTTTGGCCTTGTGAACTTTACTGGATATGCCGAGTAGAGTCTGGACGTGATGACCGACTTCATGGGCGAGAACATAGGCCTGGGCAAAATCCCCCGGTGCCTTGAAGCGGCGCTTCAGATCATCGTAAAAGCTGAGATCGATATACACTTTTTGATCTGCTGGACAATAGAAGGGGCCCGTGGCCGCCTGTCCCAGACCACAGGCCGATTGCACGGCATTACGAAACAGTACTAAACGGGGTTCTTTGTAATTCCCGCCCATCTCTTTAAACAGGCCTTGCCAGGTGGCTTCGGTATCAGCCAATACTACAGATACAAAACTGACCAACTCTTTCTCCGCAGCGTTTTGTTGGACGGTTTGTTGTTTGTTGGTGGTTTGGATATTGCCGGTTCCCAGCATGCTGCCGAGATTTCCACTGAAAAGACCATAGGCGCCAAGTGCGAGGACGGCGATTAGCCCACCTTTAAAACCAAGCACTTTAAACACCATAGGGAGCAGATTGAGCATGCCACCCCTGCCACCCAGTCCACCTAAGGCAGGTCCGGAGGCACCCCGACGATCCTCAACATTGCGACTCTCTTTCCGTCCGCGCCAGCGCATAGCCTCACTCCATTTTTTCTATCGGTGTTGTGTAGATTCTATCAGCTCTCACAAGAAGCGCGTCAGATACAACCGGCGAATATCGTAAATCTTTGTTAAATCAAACGGCAGCACGGCGCAGTTTTGTCTCGTGTGAGACCAGATAGAGCACCAGGATCAGGCCGATCGCCATTATGATGGCGGCCAAATAGAGGGAGCCGTTATAGGTGCCTGATGTTTCTGCAAGTGTCCCGGCCAGGGCTGGTGCGGCAATCTGTGCGACGCCATAGCTGAGGGTCAGTTTTCCCATCGGCTTGGCGGGTTTGGTGGGGTAAAATTTGCCGATCATGGTCAGCATGAGACTGACAATACCAATGAACGTGCCGCCATAGAGTGCTGCACTGAACATCACCACCACTAGACTGGGATCAAAAGTAGGAAGAATGATGCCGACTATCTGTAGTGCAAAGGCATAGGCCAGTGCCTTGAGTTCACCTGTCTTTCGGGCGATGCGATCCCAGATGAAACAGGCAGGTGCTGCCGCAAGCCCAACAACCAGCCAGGCCGGTTCACCATAACCGTTCAGGGCAGGCTCGGCTTCCACGATGACTACCAGAAAGGTGGCGCTAATGACGTAGCCAAAACCGGCACAGAAGTAGCTGGTAAATAATATAATCATCCATTTGGTTTCTGGCGGCCGATCCTCCATTTTAACGCCACTGGTCGTGAAAGGACTGGTGTCTGGTCTGGGGAGCCAGTTCCAGGCGGGAATAATCAGGATCATTCCAATAGCCGTCAGTGCCAGCCACTGCTGGCTCCAAGTCAGATGGGTTGCCATCAAGTCTACGGCCACTGCACTTAGAACAATACCCAGTCCCAGTCCACTGAAGTGAATGCCCAATTCCATGCGATGGTTATGTCGAATCAGCCAGTTCAGAATCAAACCTGAACCGATTAGGAGACCGGCTGCGCTGCTCAATCCAGCGAAAAAGCGCATGATGCCCCACAGCCAGAGACTTTCACTCAGCGCCATGCCCGCTGTCGTAACCAGTGCCAGGATCAAGCCGATACGATAGAGGGTGTCTTTCAATTGCAGATTACTGATCATGGCAGCGGTCAGGGCGCCGCACATGTAGCCCATATAGTTAAAGGTGGCAAGCCATCCCCCCGTGGCGTCTCCCAATAGGGTCTGTGCCTGCATGATGGGTAACAGGGGGGTGTACGCGAAACGCGCAATGCCGAGGGTCAGAATGAGGCTCATGATGCCTGCAAACAGGACTTTAAAATGGGATGGGGCTTGTGGCATGTGTCCTGTCCAGTGTCGTGTGATCGGTCATTATACCGATATGAATCAGGACTGTGATTATTTTTGTATCAAATGAAACGTTATTTGACCCAATAAAAAATGCGGTTTTAGCTAGGCTCGATCCAGATTCGCCGTAACATGTCGGGGACCCGGTCCCAACTTCTTGGCATGATTATCCGCTTATCCGTTGATGGTATGGGATGTGGATTGCTGATCGTGCCAACCGTGAAGCTAAAGACATAGTCGGGTTCTGCGCCCATACGCAGATCGGTCATGGTAATGGTGCCCTTGAGATTTTCAACCTTGTAAAAGCCCTTGGTAAACCAGGCCAGACGTTGAACGGGCCAATGCTGTTGCAGGTCATCAAGCAGATGGGTTGCACTCGCATAGCGAATAAAACTGATCGTTGGCTTTTCATCGAGTAGCGAGTAGTAGCCTTCATGGTAACCCTTGTTATCCATGGCAACGATTCGCCACAGAATTGTATTAAAAGGTGCTGGGGTTACCAGCAGTGCTGTGGGCGTCAGGTTGGCATTGGACAGACTCTCTTCCGCAATCTGTTTGACATGAAACTGTGCCGTGAAGCTCCAGCCCAGGTAGAGTGTGCTGATTACCAGTCCTGCCTGATTGAATCGCTGTGCCAGTCTGGGGCGGTGGTGTAGTGAGAGTGCGGTAATGACGCCTATCAGTAGCGGTAGGGTATAAAGGGGGTCAATTATAAAGATACTGCCAAGACCTATGGGTGTCTCCACTATAGGCCAGAGCAGTTGTGTGCCATAAATGGTGAAGCTGTCCAAGAGGGGGTGTGTGGTCAGTGACAGGAAGACGAGCCAGAGCCAGCTCCTGCGATATAACTGTGTTGCAGGGTGGATCTTGATGATCAACCAGGTGATTACGGGCGTGATGAGAGTGAGTACCAGCAGAGAGTGACTAAAACTACGGTGATAGGTGAAGTCAGCTACCGGCCCCCCCATGCTGATAAACACATCAAGATCTGGCAGTGTGCCGCAGAGTGATCCCCAGAGTGCTGCACGATAGCCAACGTGACGACCCAGAACAGCGTGGCCGACCGCTGCACCTAATGCAATTTGCGTTATAGAATCCAAAGGAACAGTACCCGCTTTATTGCCCTGCTGATGAATTATCTTCAGAGACCACTTCTCTCAATGTGGTTTTAAATGTCTCAACCGGATGACCGCCCACAATACTGTAGTGATCGTTGATGATGATGGTTGGTACTGAGTTGATTTCCAAAGAGCGGAAGTGTTGTTCCTTTTCCCGAACGCGCTCTGCATACTCATCAGAATCTAATATCGCTTTAGCGGCTTCAACCGGGAGCCCGACACGCTCCACACACTTGAGCAGATCGCTCTGTTTGCTCGGGTTGCCGTTGTCGGTGAAATAGAGTTTGAACAGAGCCAGCTTCAGATCAGTTTGATTGCCTTCATAACGGGCCCAATGCAATAAGCGATGGGCATCAAAGGTATTATAGATGCGTCCATTTTGTTGGAAATTGAACTGAAAACCTAGTTCAGCACCCCGCTGGGTGATCATCTGGTGATTCTCATCAATCTGTTTCAGGGTGGATCCGTATTTTTCCTGGAGGTGTTGATGAATATCCTGGCCTTCTAAAGGCATATTAGGATTCAGTTCGAAGGGTTGCCAGGTAATATCGGCCTCAATCTCGCCGGATAATTCCCGTAGTGCTTGTTCCAGTGATTTATAGCCGATCACACACCAGGGACAGGAGACGTCCGAAACAATATCTAGTTTGAGAGGGTGTGCCACTTGATGCTCCTTGTTCGCAACATGGATTCTAAGGTATCTGTACAAGTATGGCCGATTGGAGCGGCATTTGTTCCTGATTATGTTGTGATTGAGTAAGAAATTTCCATCAGGATTGAAGAAAAGAGTTTGCCCCTGTTTCTACAGTATCAGCTATTCTCTATGTAAGTAGTTAACCCATATAGATATGTCCAGTGGTGTGTGAGCTCACTTGACACAGAGTAGTGACTTATGAACTTTCTTGAATTTAACCATGCGCAGTATAGGGATACTTTCAACGAGGCAGTGGCAGATCTTTCACTCAGCCTGACCTTGGATGAGAGCCAACAGGCTCAACATGCCCTGCAAGGGATTGGTGCCATGCAGGGCTATATCGACATTATGCGGCGTCTTGATTCAGATCGGGAGCAGGGTAATGTCAGTCGTTCAGATGCCACGGATGCAAGCCAGATAGGCGACATGATGCTGCAACTGCTCGATGAACTCGGACATGTGGCGGTAAGCCGGGGTTTAACCGAGACCATGCATCAGATGCATCGACTGTCCTTGCCGGTAGCGCTGTGGATTGTGCAGCATGAAGGCACTATTGAACGGCTGGATATCATTGTTAATGCTGTTGCGTCTTTTGCCAATAATGTGAAAGGCCAAGAACAGTTGACGGCACTATGCCACGTGATAACACAAGTTCAGTCTGCCGTGTCAGAGACGATACGCCGTGATTTGGAAGTCAGTGACCCGATGCGTCCGTGGCGGATTCTTAATCTCAATTGGGGCATTATCGCCACTCGGACACTCAGTCCACAACTTATGGAATCTGTATTTGATCAATTGATCGATGCAATTCCAATTGATGCCAAGGCATTTTTTCAAGAGGGTATGCAACAGATGGATATCGTGGGATATCCTGATTCAGTACGGGCTGTGATGGCGCGTTATAACAATCTGCTTGGCGCAAGCGGAAGTCTGCACTAACAGTTGGGCGAACGTCTTATAATCCGGCGGAAAAGGCTTAAGTGTAGCCTTTCTTCAGAAACAGCCCGACATGTTCTTTCGGCATCGGTCGACCAAACAAAAATCCTTGTGCGTTCGGACAACCCAGTCGCTTCAATTGTTGATGCTGAATCTCTGTTTCTACACCTTCAGCAACGATATCCAGTCCCAGCTCTTTGGACATGGCAATAATGGCCGTCACGATGGAGTTGCGGCTACTGGATGCACGTATACCGCTGATAAAGGAGCGGTCAATCTTAAGCGTGCTCAGTGGTAATGATTGCAGATACCCCAACGAGGAGTAGCCTATGCCGAAATCATCAACGGCTATGCGCACACCATTGGCGTGAAGTTTACGCAGCTGATTGACCACTTGATCCATGTCTTGGATCAGCACGTTTTCTGTTATCTCCAGTTCAAGTGAAGAGCCAGGGATACCATGTTTGGTCATGATGTTGAAAACGTGGTGTTCGAAATCTGTCTGTGCCAGTTGCTTTGAGGAGACATTCACGGCCAGTCTGATGTTGCTGTGTCCGGCTTTGATCCATTTGCTCAGTTCTGCGCAACCACTGTCCAAGACCCACATGCCGATCTCATTGATAATGCCATTCTCTTCGGCAACGGGGATAAATTCGGTAGGGCTGATGATCCCGGCTTCAGGGTGTTTCCAGCGGAGCAGTGCCTCCATTCCAGAGATCATGCCGCTCTGAATATCAATCTGCGGTTGAAAATAGAGTTGCAGTTGCTCTTCATCCAGTGCACGGCGGAGACCGGTATCATAAGAGAGATGCTGATCAGCAGAGCCTTTCATACTATTGGTGAAGAACTCGTAACCATCTTTGCCGTGGCGCTTGACGTGGTACATGGCAATGTCGGCATGCTTGATCAGCGAGTCCATTGATTCGCCATCATCCGGGAAAATCGCGATACCGATACTGAAGCTGACAAAGACCTCGACGCCATCGATAAAGATCGGGTCTTTCAGATTGGCCATGACCTTTTCTACCAGCCTTATGGCGTCCACACGGCCTGATACTTCAGGGACCAGTAGGTTGAATTCATCACCACCAACACGGGCCAGTGTGTCACTGTCACGCAAGCAGTTACGCAAACGGTTGGCTACCGTTTGCAGCAGTTGATCTCCCGCGACATGACCGAGTGAGTCATTAATGACCTTGAAACGATCCATGTCGAGATACATTAAGGCGAGCTGAGTGCCACTGCGTTTTGCTTGTGATATGGCAAGTCCGAGACGATCTCGAAGTAGGGCGCGATTGGGCAGTTGTGTGAGTAGATCGTGATAGAGCTGGAAATTGATGATCTCTTCGGCGCGTTTACGTTCACTGATGTCACGTGCAACACCATAGGTACCCACAAAGCATTTATCGTTGCTTCCAGTCTCCTGATAGATACCCATTGAGTTCAGTTCGATGGAGACCGTGCGGCTCTCGAAATAGCGGCTGGGTTGTGTGTTGTCTTTACAGCGGAGGCGAAACTCTACGTTTCGACTGGCTCTGTCACCCGTGCGTCGTTCGGCAAAGGCGTACTTGGCTTTTTCGACATCCTCTTCATGGACTATCTCTGAGAAGTGATGCCCTATGAGGTCATTCTGTTTGTAATCGAGGAGTTGGCCAATGCGGTCATTTACAAAACAGAAATAGCCCGCCTCATCCAGCATATAGATGATGTCAGGTGAGTTGTCGACGATAAAACGATAACGGTATTCAGAGGCTTCAAGTTTTTGATGTACTTGTTTGATATCTTTTTCTAGCGTGCGCTTCTTAAGTACATTTTCAATAATCCCTAACAGCTCAACCGGGCTATAGGGTTTACGCAGAAAGTCGCTGACACCTTGGCGTAGGGCTTCAGTGGCATTGGCAAAGGTCGCTTCACCGCTGACGATGACCACATCGACATCTGGGAAATCCTCTTTGACCAAATCGAGAAACTCTAAACCGGTGACTTCCGGCATATTGAGATCAAGCAGAATCAGTTCAATCGGATGCTCACGCAATATCTCCAGCGCAGCATAGCCATTGGCCGCAATGAGACTGGCGTGTCCATAGGCTTCGAGGAGGTCGCGCACACTTTCCCGCATGCGGATTTCATCATCCACGACCAGGATTCTGGCTGGCATAGTTGCTGCGGTTGTGGCAACGTTTTCCCTACTGCCGGTTGACTGGGAGATGAATTCACTCCCAAGCCAAGACTCCGTGGACTTCATCATTATTATAATCCCCTGTTATTCGTCACCTAAGCGACGAGGCAGGTGGATAAGAAACTCGGTTCCACCTCCCGAACGTCCTCTGCAGCTAATGCTCCCTTTCAGCTCGTCTATGAGGTTTTTAACAATGGTTAATCCTAAACCAGAATGGCTACTGCCTTTTGTACTTTCTAATGGATTAAACAACTTGCCCATTATTTCGGGGGGAATGCCTGGGCCACTGTCTGCAATGCTGAGTTCAACGTATTCACGTCCCCCGATGTTGATATGGTCACGCGTCTGTAGCCATATCTCCCCGCCATCGGGCATTGCTTCAACGGCATTCTTGACCAGATTGGTGATCACCTGTTTTAGGCTTGCCCTGCTGATCAGAATTGCCGGTAATTTCTTATCGAGTTCTACATGCTCGGTGATGTTATGTGTCTTGAAATAGGATGCCTGAAAAATCTCGGTCAGATCACCGATAACCTCATTAATATCCACCGATAAGGAGGCAATGTGGTGCGGGTCACCGATATCATGCATACGCAGGGCGATATCACCCACGCGTTGAATCTCTTCTTTGATAATCTTCAGGTGGTCAGCAATGGTCGCATCGCCCTGGAATTTTGCTGAGAGCACATGCAGATAGTTATTGATAATACCCAGCGGATTATTGATCTCATGTATGATGCTTCTGGCTTCACGCTTGTGCCATTGACGGGCATTTTCCAGCTTCTCTTCCGTTTTAGAATTCATCAAGCGGCTGGTGTAAATGCTCTGGGCAGCGGTCGCAGAGAAAAGCGGCAGAAATTCCATCATCTGTTGCAGGTTTTCTGGGCTTGATGATCTCAGTCCAACCACGATCACACCGATGCGGTCAGTACCCGCAATGAGCGGAATGCAGAGGATATTTTCTCTATCGAGCGTTCGGGACAGCTGTTGATCGACTAATGATGTTGGATTGTTGTCCTGCGGCTTGAAGGGGCCTTGAACTTTTGCATCAATCAGGGCTTGCGATACAAGACTGCGATCCGGTTTGATCGGTATATTAAATTCAGCTATTTGCACATTGCTAACGGCCCGGGAGGCCACACCCGTCAGATGCTTGTTGTCGGCGTCTACCAGGAAAAGGATACTTCGATCCATCTCGAACAGAATATTTAACTCAGCCAGCACGGATTGTAAAAATGCCTGCAGGTCGGTTTCGCTTCCCGGTTCCAGATTAACGCCACCGAGCAGGGCAAATTCGCGAACCCGCTTAGCAAGCTCCAGGCGAACGGATTCTGTTTCAACCTGTACATTGATTGCACCCGTATCGGCTTTATCGATTCGAATACCCAAGCCGTCAGCCGCCTTCTGAACTTGCTGCCCAATATCTTTCTGCATGGCATCGACCACCGATGGCGTCAATCCAAACAGTAGATCGGCCTCAGCGTAGAGCGTATCCATATCGATACAGGGATCACTCAACTTATGAGTGAAGTTGGTCAATCTGACCAAGCGAGGTGCTTCCAGAAGCCTGTCTGCCGGCTCGTTTTGATAGAGCAGGGCATCACTGATGAATGACTTGATATCCCATTCCTGAACCAATATGGAGCTGACTTCGTGATAGGCCACACCAAACAGCTCTTTTTCCAGACCCGTCAGGATTAAATCGGAATGCTGTTTTAGTAGCAGTTCGTTGTAGGCCTCTGGCTGATTGTTCAGGAAGACCAGTTGCCCCAGCTTGTGCAGAAGCCCGGCCAGATAGGCCTCGTCCGGGAATTCATAGCTGGTGAGTTTTGCCAATGATTTCGCGGCATGGGCACACCAGAGTGACTTATACCAGATGCCGCCCAGGCTACTGCCGGTTTTGACATCAAACCGCGAGAAGAACTGGTGCACTGCCGCATTGATGGCAATGGTCTTGATGTTATCCAGACCCAACACCACCAGGAGTCGGTTGAAGTCTTTCGACTCGTTCCACTGGGCATAGGCGGGGGAGTTGCCCACGGCTGTAATCTTCGCGGTCAGCCCTACATCCTGCTGAATTATTTCTGCTAAATCTTCAAAACTGACGTCGACTTGATGACAGGCTTCGATTAATCTGAGCAATACCTGAGGGACAGAGGGAAGCCTGCCCAGGTTCAATTTTTCGATGCTGGCACGTGATGCGTCATTCATATCCTGACATCCTGCACCAGTTATCGACTATAAGTCAATGAGATAGAAGGGAATTCTGTATAATATTTGGACAGGTGAGAACGATTAAAGCGGCTATAGAGGGAACCTTTGGTCATAATTCGGGTATGAATGCGCCGAAATGTGACCAGGTTAACAAAATGATTGTGATCGCCAGCGGTAAAGGCGGTGTGGGTAAAAGCACCCTTTCGGCCAATCTGGGCATCGCGCTAGGCAGCATGAATCAGCAGGTGTGCCTGTTCGATGCGGACACCAATCTGGCCAATATCAATATCCTTTTCGGACTCAAGCCAAAATATACGCTTCAGGAGTGTCTTGCCGGTGAAAAAAGCCTAGAGGATATTTTACTTCCTGTTTCCGGTCGTCTTGATATAGTCCCTGCGGCCAGTGGAATTGCCGAGTTCATCGAAATGACTGCTGACCAGCAGCAACGCTTGATCACCGGGCTGAAGGGTATTGAAAGAAGCCATGATCTGATTCTGGTCGATTGTGCAGCGGGCATCGGTAACAGCCAGCTTAGTTTCTTTCTGGCCGCCTCTTGTTCTGTACTGGTCATTACACCCGAGCCAACCTCGCTTACAGATGCCTTCTCATTTCTGAAGATGGCCAAACGCTACGGCTTTAATCGCACGGTCTATATCCTGGTTAACATGACATCTGACTTGCATGCTGCCCGATCTGCCTTTAAGCGCTTCAAGCATGCGACAGAGCAGTATCTGCAGCTGGATGTTGGGTACCTGGGTTATGTGCTGTCTGATCCACATGTCCCGGAATCGGTCAGAAAACAGAAACCTGTCATGCTTTACAAGCCAGAGTGCCTGGCCAGTCGTTGTATCAAGGTGATTACAGAGCGACTGGTCCGCTTGATGCAACACGAGAAGACCGATGCGACGTTGTTTAGTCGGTATCTGGAGGAGATGAACCGGCCATTTGGCATAGATCTGACCGTATCCGGTGAGACGCAAGATTCAGCATCTGCTGAATTGGCTTCTGACCAGGATTGGCAACAACAATCACTGGACTATTTGCGTAAGATGGATCGAGACGAAGTGGGCCTTTATCTCCGCCATGCTGTCAGTGAATGGGCAGCATGGCATAATGCAGATGCGACTGAACTGATTCGAGACCACCTCGATTTTTCGGCACATGGAGTAACACAGGCCGATAATCTTGATGCTGGCAATAGGCTCTCTAATGTCACGCTGTTTAGTCGCGCGTCTGGTGATACATTCAATCAATCAGCATTGCCATCACTCCGGTCTTTTTCAGAACAGGTGTCCGAGAGCGAATACTGTGCGGCCGTGCAGTTTGCAGATTTATTGGCCAGAAGTGGAAAGACATAGCTAATCCGCTCCTCTGCGTGTATTAATACTTATGACGCGTGCTAGATTTGGCGGATGGGTTAGATACACGAAGTTAGACAGGTAAATCTGAAAATGAAAACCTACAGTTGTCAATGCGGTGTACGACTGCATTTTGAGAACACCTTGTGCGTGAGTTGTCAGCGTGAATTGGGCTTTCTTCCTGATATCCGCTTACTCAGTGCTTTAGAGCCACGGGGTGATAATTTATGGCAAGCGACTGCCAATAAGTCCAGCTATAGAAAGTGTAGAAACTATTCAGATCATCATGTCTGCAACTGGATGGTGCCAGAGTCAGATAATCATGCTTATTGTTACTCCTGCCGGCTCTCTGAAATTATTCCTGATCTGAGTAATCCGAATAATCTTAAATTATGGGGCCTCATTGAAAATGCCAAGCGCCGTTTGCTTTACAGCCTCTTGTGGCTGGATCTGCCCATCGTAAACAGAGAAGAAAATCCACAGTTAGGCTTGGCGTTCCACTTGATGGAAGATCAGGGTTATTCAGAATTTGCACAAGATATGCCGCTACAAGATGCAGTTTTCACGGGGCATAGAAATGGCATTATTACGTTGAATATTGCTGAAGCCAATCCTGTCTCTCGTGAACAGACACGCGCCCATATGGATGAAAATTACCGTACATTACTCGGCCACTTCCGGCATGAATCCGGGCACTATTATTGGGATGTGTTACTGCGCAATTCTCCCCGCATAGATGAGTTCCGTGCCCTGTTTGGCGATGAACGCATTGGTTATGGTGATGTGATGCAGGGTTACTACGCGAATGGCCCGGTAGCTAATTGGCAGACAAACTGGATTAGCGGTTATGCCAGTGCGCACTCCTGGGAGGATTGGGCAGAGACCTGGGCCCACTATCTGCACATGATCGATAGCATGGAGACAGCGAATGACTACGGATTTGATCTGGGTTCTACAAATGAACACACACCGCGGATGCAACAGTTCAATGCGGACTATTTGGCTTCAATTTCGATCCATGATCTGGTGAATGAGTGGAGTCACTTTACCGTTGCACTGAATGATATGAATCGCAGTATGGGTTTGCCGGACGCTTATCCCTTTGTGCTGACCGACACTATTATCCAAAAACTGGCTTTTGTGCACTCGGTAATTATTGATCAGAGCCGCAGTGGGCGAGAGAGCAAGTCGATATCGAATTAATAGTCATTCCCCAATATGTAAAAGCCATCCTTTCTGGTGGTTTTTACATATCTCTGATCAACAGCCCCTTTAATTAATCGTGTTATTCCCAATCAAATTTCGGCAGCCTGGAAAAAGCCCGCTTGAGTCCCTCATTCCAAGATTTCTGTAGCGTTTTATAATAGGGCGATGCCAGTTTCAGTGACATCTGTCTTGGCTCTTCCAAGCTGTCGCCGTTATACAGGGTAAGTTCAAAGGGTGGGCCAACAGAGATATTACTACGCATGGTTGAGTCCAGTGACACCAGTGCGCAGCGCGCTGCATTATTCAGGGATGAATCCATGCTGATCACACGATCAAGCATGGGTTTGCCATATTTATTTTCGCCAATTTGCAGGTAGGGTGTTTCGATTGAGGCGCTGATATAGTTTCCTTCCGGGTAGATAAGATAAATATCGTGCTCATGGCCTTTTATCTGACCACCCAAAATAAAGCTAGCCCCGGCGCTACCACCATTTTTTTCGATGGCAGGGCCGTGGTGATGTTGCTCTTTCTGGCTGAGGTCCCCGACATAATCAGCAATATCAAACAGGTGTTTGGCCTTTAGGAGATTAAATTTTGCCTTGGGATCATCCAGGTCACGCTGTACGGCATTCACTACGGCCTGAGTTGTAGCCAGATTACCCGCAGACAGAAGTACGATAATACGGTCTCCCGGCCAGAAAAAACGATGCATCTTTGAGCAGGTACGGATGTAGTCAACACCGGCGTTGCTGCGTGAATCGGATGCGAACACAATGCCATCATTGACACTGATCGCCAGACAATATGTCATTCTTTACTCCAGGCGGAAAATACCAGATTTAGCGGGAATAATACCAGATACTCGAATGCCACAAACGGGATATTTTGGCCATTTTACCTTAACTAGGCTAGAGTATTTAGCATGAGCAACTGATTACAGAGACTGTATGACTATTCGTTGGGGCAGTTATAAAGTAAAAGGATTCTACGACGAGTTGATTCGAGTGGCTGGGAAGCCACGACCTTCAGCCGAGGCGCTTTGCCAATATCTGCGCAATCTTTCAGATCGTGAAATTGAAGAGTATAAAACGGCCTCGGAAATGGCCATCAGCGTGATGGGCATTACCTTTACGGTGTACTGTGAGGAAGAGGGCTCAATCGATCGTGCATGGCCGTTTGATATTATTCCTCGAATCATCCCAAAGTCGGAATGGACCCAGGTTGAGAAGGGACTTAAGCAGCGTGTTAAGGCACTCAACTGCTTTATTGACGATATTTATCATGATCAAAATATTGTCAAGGCGGGCATCTTTCCCGCGGGGTTGCTGGAAAATTCTGTCAATTTCCGCCCACAGTGTGTCGGTATCGATCCACCGGGCGGCATATGGGCGCATATCTGTGGATCTGATCTTGTTCGCGATAAAGATGGCGTGATCTATGTACTTGAAGATAATCTGCGTGTTCCGTCAGGTGTCTCCTATATGTTGGAAAACCGTCAGGTAATGAAACGGGTTTTTCCTGATCTGTTTGAAAATCAAAACATTCTTCCTGTAGATGATTATCCCTCCAAGCTTTACGACATGCTTGCCGCCATATCTCCAAGGGTTATAGAGCAGCCTGAAATTGTCGTGCTTACCCCGGGTATCTACAACTCGGCTTATTTTGAACACGCTTATCTGGCGCAACAGATGGGGGCAGAACTGGTCGAAGGTCGTGATCTCGTTGTAGAGAAAGATAACTGTGTCTATATGCGAACGGTTGATGGGTTGTCCAGGGTGGATGTAATTTATCGTCGCATTGATGATATGTTCCTGGATCCAGAGGCCTTTCATCCAGACTCTCATCTCGGTGTGCCGGGTCTGATGCGTGCCTGGAAAGCGGGCAATGTTGCTTTAGCCAATGCGCCGGGTGCAGGGGTTGCCGACGACAAGGTGGTCTATGCTTTTGTGCCGGAGTTTATTCGTTACTATCTTAACGAGGAACCGCTTGTACGCAATGTGCCGACTTACAAATGCGTTGATAAGGACGACAAGGCGTATGTGCTGGAGCATATCGCTGAACTGGTGGTCAAGCCGGCCAACGAATCGGGTGGTTACGGGATGCTGATTGGTCCCCATGCCTCGGTAAAGGAGCGGGAACAGTTTAAAAAGCTGATCAGAAAGGATCCGCGCAATTACATTGCGCAACCGATGCTGATGTTATCAACAGCGCCCACCCTGGTAAATAATCGGGTTGAGCCACGCCATCTTGATTTGCGGCCGTTTATTCTCAGTTCACCAAATGATGCTTATGTCACGACAGGTGGTCTTACGCGCGTTGCGTTAAGAAAAGGTTCTATCGTTGTGAATTCTTCCCAGGGTGGCGGTAGTAAAGATACCTGGATTGTGGACGACGAGGGACGCTAACATGTTGTCACGGGTGGCTGAAAATATCTATTGGATGGCGCGATACATTGAACGCGCAGAGAATACTGCACGTTTGGTTATGGTCAATACCAACCTTCTGTTGGACTTGCCCAAAGGACTACAGCCCGGCTGGCAACCCATTGTTGAAATACTGGGTACAGAAGAGAACTATCTGCAAAACAATGTGGATTTTACTGAGCGCGCGGTACTCAAGTTTCTGATTGCGGATCCACAGAGTCCCAGTTCTATACTGTTTTCGCTGCAAATGGCCCGGGAAAATGCGCGTACCATTCGTGACATCATACCGCGGGAAGGGTGGGAGCAGGTCAATGATCTATACCTGATGGCCAAGAGCAATAGCGCGAGTGGGTACACGAAAAAAGGCCGTTATGACTACCTGAAAAATATCATTCTTGGCGCACAAACGATTACCGGTCTGCTTGCCGGTACGATGCTGCATGATATCGGTTATGACTTTCTGCGTATGGGACGCAATTTAGAACGGGCCGAAATGACAACTCGCATTATCGATGTACGGTCAGCCAATCTGCTGGAGGAGCACGAGGGACTGACACCGTATGAAAATATTCAGTGGATGAGTGTACTGAAATCGTTGACGGCGTATCAGATGTATCGCCGGACCATTCAGGTTCGCGTGCGCCGAAAGGATGTACTCAAGTTTCTACTTAAAGATAAAAAGTTTCCGCGTTCGTTTTTCCATAGCCTTCTGGAAGTTAAAAGTTGTCTGCAGGATCTTCCTCGAAATGAAGCGGCTATTACCCAACTGAATGAGGTTGGAAAAAAAGTACTGCGCGCCGATCAGGCGATTCTTCAACAGAATGAGTTACACCAATTTATCGATGAATTGCAATTGGGCCTGGCCCAGATTAACCAGGCCATTACCCGTACCTATTTTCAGTAGATTGTGGGTTCTTGTGCAGTCTGAACCGTTCTAAAGTGATCCTAACGTAGCAACAATACCGGGACTGAGGCATTACGAACAACGCTGGTCGTTGTGCTACCCACCAGAAAACGACGGATAACTGAGTGGCCATATGCGCCCATGATCAGCATATCGATATCATGCGCTGCTCGGTAATCACACAACACCTTTTCAACCTCTCCGCTCAGCAGCGTGGCCGGTGTGTCAAAGCCTGCGGCTTCAAGGGTGTGCTTTGCCCATTGCAACTGTTCACGATTGCTATGGTTGTCGGTACCGACCATGATGAGATGGCAGGGCATGTCACGAAACAGTGGGCTGGTCGCAACCATCTCAACCCCTTTGCGTGTGGTTGCACTACCATCAAAGGCAAGCATGACCTTTTGCGGTAATCTGTAGTCAGCTGCTGTTGTGATCAAGATAGGGCGGTGCAGGGTGCGTACCACGTTCTCTAAACGGCTGCCGATATGCTCACTGAGATGATCATCGTGTTTCCCCAATACCAGCAAACGGATTGACGTTTCCATTTCGTTCAGAGTCTCTACCAGGCTGCCATGACGTTGGCGGGTGGTAGGGTTTTTTATGGCGCTGTCGAGGGCCCGACTTTTTGCCGCCTCCAGCATTAGCTTGCCTTGTTCCAGGGCGAGTTTGCCCCTTTTTTCATCCAGTGCGGCCAGTTCATCAAGAAGGGCCTCGCGACTACCAAGCCCAATATTGCCACTGAGGTTAGTATCGGTTGGGTATTCTGATTTATCCAGGACATGCAGAAACTCCAGCGGGGCATCCATACGCAGGCTGGCCCAGACGGCGTAGTCACAAACGGTCGTGGATACGTCGGTTCCGTCAATACAGGCAATCACTTGGGTCATTGTTGTTATCCTTCCTCAGTGGTCCATGAGCTTTTCTACAGCATCCGGGTTGTCATGAACAGCAAAACGATCAACAACCGTAGCACTGGCCTCGTTGAGCCCAATCAGTTTTACTTCAGTACCTTCACGGCGAAACTTAAGTACCACTTTATCCAGTGCTGCTACAGCCGTGATATCCCAGAAATGAGCCTGGTAGAGATCGATCACCACCTTGTCGACCACCTCTTTGAAATCAAAAAATTCGACGAACTTATCTGCTGAAGCGAAGAATACCTGCCCGACCACTCGGTATGTACGTTGTGAGCCATCTTCGCTGATTTCAGAGGTGACGTGTTTGAAATGGGCCACCTTGTTGGCAAAGAAAAGGGCGGCCAATAACACGCCAACAAAGACACCGTAGGCCAGATTATGAGTGGCAACCACGACCACGACAGTGGTGGTCATGACGATGTTGGTGCTGAGTGGATGCTTTTTCAGATTAATCAGGGATTCCCAGCTAAAGGTGCCAATGGACACCATGATCATTACCGCAACCAGTGCAGCCATAGGGATCTTGGCGACCCAGTCACCTAAAAAGACTACGAGCAATAGTAAAAATACGCCTGCCGTTAGTGTCGACAGACGCGACCGGCCTCCCGACTTAACGTTGATAACTGACTGGCCAATCATGGCACAACCCGCCATGCCACCAAGTAAACCTGCCGTAATATTGGCTACGCCTTGCCCTTTGCATTCGCGGTTTTTATCGCTCCCAGTATCCGTTAGATCGTCAATGATGGTTGCGGTCATCAATGACTCAAGCAAGCCTACAATCGCCAGTGACAATGAATAGGGGAATATGATGGTCAGGGTTTCCCACGTGAGTGGTACATTTGGCCAGAGAAAAATAGGCAGTGTATCTGGCAACTCGCCCATATCACCAACGGTACGAATATCGAGATCCAAGCCCATAGCAATGGCGGTAAGCGCAATGATGGTCACGAGTGGCGAAGGCACCGCTTTGGTCAGATAAGGGAACAGATAGATGATTCCCAAGCCGCCAGCCGTCATGGCATAGACATGCCAGGTGACACCGATCAGCTCAGGTAATTGGGCCATGAAGATAAGAATGGCCAAGGCATTCACAAATCCGGTTACTACGGAGCGCGAGACAAAACGCATGAGTGAACCGAGCTTCAGATAACCGGCGCCTATCTGCAACAGACCCGTCAGGAGTGTGGCGGCCAGCAGATACTCCAGCCCATGCTCCTTGACCAGCGTGACCATCAGCAGTGCCATAGCACCTGTGGCGGCCGAAATCATCCCTGGTCTACCCCCTACAAAAGCAATCACTACCGCAATGCAGAACGATGCATAGAGACCGATCTTGGGGTCAACGCCCGCGATGATGGAGAAGGCGATCGCCTCTGGAATCAATGCCAGTGCAACGACAGTTCCAGCCAGCAGATCACCACGAATGTTACTGAACCAACTATTTCTTAACGAGACGACCATAAAACTTCCAAGTCATATACTAACGCTACATGTCAGCCGCTTGTTCAATCGCTAACCTGACAGTTCGGAAAATTCCAGGCACTAACAGTAAAAAAGACAATGACAACGTCTTAAGCAGGCATGAGCGTGTTGCTAAAAGTTAGGCTGACTGGATTAACTACAGAATCGCAGGGGATTTAAAATAATTTCCCTAGAGAGGAGGGGTGTATTGGCCGGTTCACATTGAAGCGTTCCGAAAAGACGACATCCCAAAAACTACTCGTGTATCTGAAGGAGCGCGATATTAACATGGTTTGTAGTGGCGTGCATCTCGTAAGTGGAGAGCGGGGTCATGAGTAACATAGGGTGGGGTGTATTATGGGTTAAAGCCAGGAGCAGGAATATAAAGCGTATATCGGAATGTTCAATTCGTACCCAAATATATCGATAATGCTGCGAGCTGTTTTCCCGTGACTGTCAGATAGATTGGCATCAAAAAGGGATGTTGCATTGTATGGTGTGATCTGGTGATTTTTGAATCAATGCTATACGATTTGACACGCTCACAAACGATTAATATTGATGGATAATCATCGGGTATTGCCACACAAACGCCCAATTTCGTGCCTAAGCACCAACTGTTAGAAGAGGACAACGCTATCTCTAGTTCAATGGCTGTTCAGCTTAAGGATCAGTTAAACATCCTGGCAAAAGCGAATTATCGATTCAATAATAATCTAGCGCCAGAGATGATGATGCGCAGTCTGGTTACCTATGGTATGGAATTAGTTGCTGCAACTGCTGGTGCGTTCAATCTCTATAGTAAAGGTATGCCGGCACTCAATGAGTACTGTATTACAGGGGAGTGGACATCAGTTCAACTTCCATGGATCAGTAAGTCAGGCCGTGCCACTGGCTTCGCCACCGAGCAACCAAAGCCTTCTATCTGTAATACTTGTGGAAAGGACTCACAGATCATTCCAGAGAATCAGCAAGCACTGAATATTCACGCAAGGGTTGCCATCCCCATAGTAAGATCACCTGAGGGTGAAGTGCTGGGCTGGCTTGAGCTTTATAATAAAGCGAATGGTTTGAACTTTGATGATCAGGATATAGCGATACTCGAGGTGCTTACTGCGAGTATGGCTACTGCCCTTGAGCAGTACCGAGTAAGGCAAGCTTATCAAAACAGACAGAACACACTGGACATTAATGTTGATCGTTTCATACGCAGCCAACAATTAGCCAATATAGGCACCTGGGACTGGAATATTCAAACGGATGATCTCTACTGGAGTGATCGTATCGGGCCCCTGTTTGGTTATCCCCTGGGTGAACTGGAAACCACTTATGAAAACTTCTTGATGGCCGTTCACCCGGATGATCGCACGATGGTCATTGATGCGATTAATGCGTGTATTAATCAAGAAAAAGGATATCAGATTGAACACCGCGTAGTTTGGCCAGACGGCTCTGTGCACTGGGTCTTGGAGTGTGGCGATGTGCAGCGTGACCAAGCGGGTAAGCCGCTGCATATGCTTGGTGTGGTAAAGGATATTACCCGTCGAAAGGCGGCTGAAGCAGCGCTTCAAACCGAACGGGATTTTGCAGAAGTACTGATTAATACTGCGCAGGCCATTGTATTGGTGCTCGATAATGATGGGAATATTGTCCACTTTAATCCCTATATGGAGGAGGTCAGCGGGTACTCTTTGGGTGAAGTAAAGGGACGAAACTGGTTTGAATCCTTTTTACCTAAGGAGGATGTGCAAAAGATTCGCGAGCTTTTTAATCGTGCCATAAACGATAATCCGCTTCATGGAAATACTATTCCCATTGTTACCAGACGTGGCGAGTTACGTACCATCGATTGGTATGACAAAACGCTAAAAAATGTCGAAGGCAATACTGTGGGTTTGCTCGTGATGGGGTATGACATAACCCAGCGACTAGAAACTGAAGCGGCCCTTCGTGAGAGCGAAGACCGTTTTCGTAATTTGGTCGAGAGTGCAAGTGATTGGATCTGGGAAATTGATCAGGAGGGTCGTTACCAATATGTCAGCCCACATGTGCAGGATATATTGGGATATGAGCCTGAGTCGCTGATCGGCAAATCGCCATTCCATCTCATGCCAATTGAGGAGGCTGAACGAATAGGGGCGATTTTTCAAGAGATTATTCGGCATCGTTCACCCATCAACAAACTGGAAAATATCAACTTACACCGATCAGGCCGGAGAGTGATCCTGGAGACCAGTGGTGCCCCCTTTTTTGATAGTGACGGTGTTTTAAAGGGTTATCGGGGTATCGATCGTGATATCACTGAGCGCAAGACAGCGGAACTGGCGCTTATGGAACAGACGCTGCGTAATAAATTCATTCTGGACAACACCCATGATGGATTTGTCATTGTTACACTGGATGGCCGGTTGCGGGAGGTTAATGATGCCTACTGTAAATTGGTTAAGTACGATCGAGATACATTGCTACGCATGCGGATTGCAGATTTGACTGTTAGCGGTGATCCGAAAGAGGTAGAACGAAGCATAAAAAAAGTCATGGAGCTTGGCCATTATCGTTTTGAATCCAGTCATAGGTGCAGCGACGGTAGCATCGTAGATCTGGATGTCAGTACCAACTTGGCAGCGGTGGGTGAAGATTGGTTCATTTTTGCGTTTGTTAGAGATGTCACTGAACATAGAATTAATGAGCAAAAAAGACTTCTGGAGGTTAGGGCGCAGCGCGATACCCTGGTAAGAGAGGTGCATCATCGGATTAAAAATCATCTCCAAGGTATTATCAGTTTGTTGCGAAATCATATTACTGAGAGACCAGAAATTGCAGAAGCAATGGAGTCAGCCATTGGGCAGGTGGATTCTATTGCGATGATACATGGGCTGCAAAGCAGAATGCAGGAGGGTAGGATTGAACTTGCAATGCTTGTGGGGGTGATCTGTAAGGCGGTAGGCAGCTTGTCATCAACGACCATTCAATTGGATACGAGCCGATTAAGAATGGGTGTCATCATAAGGCCAATGGATGGGGTTCCTGTGGCACTCATAATCAATGAGCTGCTACAAAATGCGCTCAAACACACCCCAGCATTATCCCAAAAAGATATAACTAAAGTAGAACTTTATGCAGAAGATTCGCACGTGGTCCTGCATTTATCCAATCCATCACCGGTCCCGCTCCCTGATGGATTTGATCTTATAAAGGGAACGGGATTGGGGACAGGCTTGACGTTGGCAAGAGATCTTTTGCCACACCAAGGGGCTGGGCTTTCAATCTCCTGGGATGGTGATCAAGTGATAACTCGATTGACGCTCAATAGCCCTGTTATTGCCTTGGAGGAAAAGGAATAAATTAGGACTTGTTGGCACCAAAATCATTAATATAATCTACCGCTTTTAGAATTTCGCTCGCTATATCCTTAACCTTGCGCCGCTCAGAGCGGGCTCGATCGCGAATTAAATCAAATGCCTTGTGCCGGTCGATTCGATGACGCTCTGCGAGGATGCCGACGGCAAAATTGACGGTGTTGGCCGTATCCAGTGCTTTGCCTAATCGTGCTTCAGTTTCCTGTAGCTTGAACATGTCATCTGCCCGTTTCAGGGCGGTTTCAATAGTGGGAACGGCCTTTGCGACATCAATGGGCTTGACCAGATAGCCAAGTGCGCCGCATTCCAATGCGCCTTCCAATGTATCTTTGTCATCATAGGCAGAAAGATGGATGACAGGAATGCCAATGGCATGGAGTTTTTTTGATGCTTCGATGCCGGAGAGTTCAGGCATCATGATGTCCAGAATCGCAAGATCAATAGCGTTATTCGCAGCGATCTCCACGGCCTCTTGTCCGTTTGAAGCCACAAGTACAGTATATCCGGCATCACGTAGTCCACGACCAAAAGTGGCCAGTACCAGTGCGTCATCATCGGCAAGAAGAAGATTTTTACTCATCATGGTACTCCAGACAAAACCTTTATTATTTTGGGTTTAATCTACCAGCTCGCGCATAATCTGACCCTTGCTTTAAATCAAGTGTCAAAGGTTTGCATCCTGCGTGCTATGAATGAGAGGTCTTGTAAACTCAACGAATAAGTCAAAAATTACTTGAAATATTTCTGACCTATGTTATAGATATTATCGGTAGACAAGATTTGATTAAAATCAAAAACACAATAATAATGAAACAAAGAACAGCAGGTTTGGCTCTTCCAATACTGCCATATTCAGCTGATGTAAAATACCGCCCTACCCATGCGGATTGTATATAATTAAGAATCCCTTGTAAGTCATATTTTCAGTCATTTCTGAAAATTCAGGCCGTTTATCCCGCCTCTATAATTCAATCGCTCCAAATAGTCACCGCACGGATGATGTTGGCATGTTTAAGCGTTGTGGTATTTCGGGTTCAATTAATGAGTCCCTAAATATATTAAATAGTTAACGTGGTCGGGTGGTATAGCGCATGAAAGAGAACCAAAATGGTTTTGATGTATTGGATTTCGACCAATGGGCGGTATTGGCAAAAAACGATCCGGAGGCCTTTGAACTGCACCGGGCCCAAATCCTAAATGAGGTGATTGCCCAAGCCCCGGCTCACTCGGCACGCCGACTGAAGGGTATACAGTTTCACGTTGCTATGCTGAGAGATCATGCCAAGCATCCCTTGGGTGCCTGTATGAAAATAAGTAGCATGATGCTTGATAGCTTGTTCAGTGAAATGCCGCAAGCCGTGAGTGTATTGACACAGAACGAAGAACCCTAAATCGACAATTATCCATCGACTCATAAGGTTGTGCCATTCAATGGCAACCGCTTAAACAAAATTGAATCCTGATGAGGATTGGGCAGTGAGTATAAATGAGGAAAAAAATCAGTTGCCACCGACTGTGTCAAATTTCACTGGGGATGCCACAATAGCCGAGTTTAGTAATTTGGCTACCTATGATAAGACCGCCTATCTGGAATACATACTTAATGCGCCGTCAACATATGCATTAATAGCTACAAATCTTGATTTCCGTATCACCCATTACAACCCTGCAGCGCAGCGCCTTTTCAGACTTGAAGATAAGGCGCTTATGGGTAAGAGGGTAACGGAATTTCCGCAGTTGGGATTATCTGTGCAGGGAGAGTTCAGTAAAGCGATCAATAAACTTAAATTGATGGGAGAGTATCGTCATACTATTTGCAGTGTAGCTAACACCTGTTTTGTGGAATGCGTAATATCGGGTATCTATGACAGCAGTGAAAACCTGATAGGTTATTTACTGACTGGGCAGGATGTTACCAGTCGTAATATACAGCAGGAACGTGCAACGAGAAAAGCCGCTGAAGAGCAGTGTCTGGGAAAGTTACTCCGCCTGTCATTAAATGAATCGAGTGTGGATGTTTTTCTGCAACAGTCACTTGAGGCGATTCTTCAGTCAATCCCTTGGCTCAATTTGCTCCCCAAAGGGGTTATATTTCTTGCCGAAAAAAATGACCAAAAAGATATGCTAAAAATGGTGGCCAGCTATCAATTAAACAATACGATAAAGCAAGTTTGTAAGCAGGTTGACTTTGGATATTGTGTATGTGGTCGTGCAGCTGCGCATAAAGAAGTGCTATTTATTGCAGACAGTCATGACGACAGGCACGATGTCCAATACCCGGGAATGGAGCCGCATGGTCACTATTCGGTGCCTATTATTCTTAATGAAACAATACTTGGAATCTTAACACTCTACCTGCCTCCTGGACATACGAAGATGGAGAGTGACAAGTCATTCCTAATGCGTGTCGCAAATGTATTAAGTATAGGTGTGTCAAAAAGGAAAGCTGAAAAGGCATTGGAATACCAGGCGCAATACGACGCTTTGACCAAACTTCCTAACCGTAGTCAGTTAATGCGCCAACTTGATCAGGCATTAGCCAAAGCTACACGTCACGACCACTATGGTGCGGTGATGTTTATAGATCTGGATCATTTTAAGAATATTAATGATTCATTAGGGCATAATGTAGGGGACGAAATATTACAGGAAGTATCAGTTCGCCTGATAAATATATTACGAAAAGAGGATGTGGTAGCGCGACTTGGTGGTGATGAGTTTGTTGTATTACTTACTGAAGTGGGTAGTTGTCCAAAAGAGGTTGCAAGGCAAGCACAATTAGTGGCCGAAAAGATACGGGATTCACTCTCTGAAAATTACCTTATAAATGGCTATTCACTAAACATTACACCGAGTATTGGCGTGGCACTATTTCCGGATAATAACGAAAACTCTCATCAGGTATTACAACAAGCTGATACGGCTATGTATCGTGCCAAATCAGATGGTAGAAATTGTATACGCTTTTTCTTGCCTGTAATGCAGATGATAGCCAATGAACGATTGGAGATAGAGCAAGATCTTCGCTGGGCACTCGATACAAATAAGTTCCAGCTCCATTATCAACCCCAAGTAGATTTCAACGGCCGTGTTGTTGGTGCCGAATGCTTGTTGCGGTGTCCCAATTCTATGGGCGAGTTTAGGCGAGTAGATTTATGCATTGATGTTGCCGAAACGACGGGCCTGATACTGCCTATTGGCGAGTGGGTCTTACGGGAGGCCTGTCTGAATTTGAAAGCGTGGATTGATAGCGGTATTGCAACATCGCTACAGCACCTCTGTATTAACATCAGTCCAAAACAGTTTCTTCAAAGAGATTTTGTGTCATTAGTACAAAGGGTTATCCTTGAAACGGGTGTTGATCCATGCAAGGTGGTCCTCGAGATTACTGAGAGCACCTTGATTGATACGAATTTAGATGCAATATCAACAATGTCGGCGCTCAAGGAATTGGGCGTACGAATCGCTATTGATGATTTTGGCACCGGCTACTCATCACTGTCCTACCTTACCCGGTTGCCACTGGATATCCTCAAGATTGACCGCTCATTTGTATTAGGAGTTAATAATAATCAGAAAAATGCGGCCGTTGTAGAAGCGCTTATGGCGATGGCGCGTCAGCTTGGATTGGATATCGTTTCAGAAGGGGTCGAAACAAAGGACGAAATCAACTTTCTCCTTGAAAAGGGTTGCGAATGCTTCCAGGGATTTTATTATAGCAAACCCCTGTCAATGGATGCTTTTTTGGATTATCTGCGTGACCCGCTCGTGTTGATCGAACATTAGTTTGTCATTTTTTAGGTATAATATATATAAAGGATTTCTAAGGTCTGTCGCTACAGTTAATCAACAAGAATAATATCAAGATGATGTAGCGATTAGCGCATAGGTATCACCCTTCAAATATGTGATATGTATGTGAATTGTAACGTGGCATAAAGGTATTCGTCAGTCGATAGGTTTGGTTGATTTAATACTATGTAGTAAGGCCTTTCTCCCGCCTTTGAATTACGCTTTTTCTCATGAAATACCCATGTGACCAATATTTGAAGATCACCTGGGGTGTCTACATGCATTGAAAGCGTGCTCAAAAAATAATCTAACCTTTGTCGTAGTTATCAGTGATGCCCTACATAGATTAAATATGGGGATAACATTAACTAATAACGGATTAAATAGGCACCAATTGGAGATTGTGAGATGAAGAATATTTTGCTGCCAGCCATGTATTTGATGGAACGGCTTCGCTATCCACTTAAGTTTGGTTTGATTTTTCTTTTTGTACTGATACCACTGGTACTACTGTCAGCTAATCTGATTACTTCTCTCAACGAGAACGTACGGTTTCTTGAAAATGAACGCCATGGATTGGCTTATATTAAAGCTATTAGGCAGCCTATTGAGCATATTCAACAGCATCGTGGAATGATCAGTGCATTTCTTAATGGAGCCAGTGACTTCCGTGAACGCATCTTAAGCAAGCGCGCCGATATCGATAAGCGAATAGATGAACTGTTGGTGGTAGACAGGGAGTTGGGCGATGAACTTGAGACGGCGGGTAAGATTGCTGCCATATTGCAGAAGTGGAATAACATAAAAGCCAACGCCATGAACCAAGAATCTTCGGTTGCGATTAAGGCTCATACCGAATTGCTCGCTGATATGATTGATCTTATGAATCAGATAGCCGATGCCTCAGAAATTACCCTTGATCCAAAACTTGATACCTATTATATGGGTGATGCAGTCGTTAACACGCTTATTAACCTTACTGAAAGCATGGGTCAGGCTAGGGCTGTGGGATCTGGTGTTGCTGCAAAGGGATCGCATACACAAGAAACATTTGTCCGGCTGTCTGTATTAGCAAATAATATTAATGCTTATGCAAAAAAATCTAATGCAGGATTGAATGCTGCAATTGGCGCCAATGAAAAGCTTAGAAATGAATTAGTATCAGCCACATCGTCCAACAAACGGGCAATTAATGATATGCAAGTATTGCTTGGAAAAGTACTAGAAGAATTTGAAAGTATAGGTGTCACTGATAAAGCCGTTTTTGATACGGCAACGGCCGCAATAACGGACACATACCAACTCTATGATGCTATTGCCGATAAGCTAGACAAACTGTTTATAGAGCGTATTGAGTCTGGTAGTGACATTAAGAATCTGACTTTAACTGTTGTGATTTCTATCCTGGTCCTGGTTATTTACCTTTTTGCGGGTTTATATTTCTCGGTGGTTGACAGTATCAATTACATTGGTTTGACGACTAAAAAACTAGCCCAAGGTGACCTGAATACCCGATTGGTATTGAATACGCGTGATGAGCTGCAAAGAGTCGCCACTGACTTTAACGATATGGCCTCAACTTTCCAGGATGTGGTAAAACAAATTACCAGTGCAACAACACAGTTAGCCACAATATCTGAAGAGACGGCTGTTATAACAGAGCAAACCAATCAAGCGATACACACACAATTGAATGAAACCACCCAAGTGGCTACAGCAATGAATGAGATGAGTGCTACGGTTCAAGAAGTGGCATCAAGTACCAGTCGATCCGCGCAGGCCGCAAATGAGGTGAATGGTCAAGCCGCTGAAGGACAGCGTGCAATGCATGAAACAATTGCACAAATTCAACAGCTTTCCGAAAAGGTTGAGATTGCCGGTGCAGTCATTCAGCAACTAGAACAGCATAGTGTTGAAATTGGAGGTGTTCTTGATGTGATCAAGGGGATTGCAGAACAAACCAATCTATTAGCGTTGAATGCTGCAATTGAAGCGGCCCGTGCTGGTGAGCAGGGGCGAGGTTTTGCCGTCGTTGCAGATGAAGTACGTAATCTTGCCAGTAAAACACAGGTTTCAACGGAAGAAATCAATCAAATGATTGAGAAGTTGCAGAGTGGCTCAGCACAGGCAGTTGCCGCTGTTAATAGCAGCCAAATGTTAGCGCGCTCGGCAGTAGAGCAGGCGTCGAAAACTGGGGATACTCTGGCAAATATCAGTATTTCTATTGATCGTGTAAATGATATGAGCACTCAAATTGCAAGCGCCGCCGAAGAGCAAAGTGCTGTCACTGAGGAGATTAATCGCAATATTACGCAGATCAATGAGATGACAGAGCAGACAGCAATAGGTGCAAAACAGAACTCTGCGGCGAATATGGATCAAACAAGATTGGCTGCAGAACTGGAGAGTTTGGTAGGACGTTTTAAGGTATAGATTCATCCGTGCAAGACGTTATCAGGTGACATCCGCACTACTTTGCAGGCATGGCGGTTAGCACGTTTACTGCTAGCTGCCATGTTATTCTGACTGCTTGGCATTTTCCCCTTTACTTTGTTTGGTGATGAGTAAGGGGGCTTAATGCCATAATTCTTCGTTCATTTTATGGATTGTTGATGGCATGGCTGTTCCCGGGTATATTTCGGTACCTTACCATCGCAAAAGCATCGATTCAGCATGCCAACTGTTGTTGGTTTTTCGTTGCCCGTGTGGTCGGTGCCGAGTTGATGTTCATTATCTGGGATAGGGGCTAATGACAAAAATAAATGTGAAAGAATTTCTTGTTGAAGGTAAGGAAAAAATCACCCTTTCCAAGATGAATCACAAAGTCCCGTTACTCTATGACGGTAAGAAAGACTACCAAAAACAAATTAATGCGTTACGTGAAGAGATCGACGAGCGGCAACGTATGATGTATGCACATGACCGCTATGCCTTGCTCTGTGTGTTTCAGGCCATGGATGCGGCTGGCAAGGACAGTACGATCCGCGCAGTCTTTTCTGGAGTCAATCCTCACGGTTTGCAAGTTACCGCCTTTAAACAGCCCAGTGATGAAGAGTTGGATCATAATTATCTCTGGCGTACGACTAAAGCGATGCCAGAGCGCGGCCGTATTGGCGTGTTTAATCGATCCTATTATGAAGAGGTGTTGGTTGTCCGCGTGCATCCCGAAATTCTTACCCGCTACCAACGACTCCCCAAAGAATCTGTTGAGGATCTGCAGCAAGTGTGGACGCAGCGCTATGAAGCTATCCGTAACTTTGAGCACTATGCGCATCAAAATGGTACCCGGGTGTTAAAGTTTTTTCTCAATGTCTCAAAGCAGGAGCAGCGGAATCGATTTATATCACGTATTGATGAAGCGGAAAAAAACTGGAAGTTTTCTGAAGCTGATGTAAAGGAACGTGGCTACTGGGATGATTATATGCAAGCCTATGAGGATTGCATCAATCATACCGCGAGCAAATATGCACCCTGGCATATTATCCCCGCCGATGATAAGCGCAATATGCGTCTGATCGTGTCACACATCGTATTGGATACATTAAAACGCATGGACGTGCATTATCCCAAGATCAGCAAAGCAAGACAAAAAGAGTTACAGGCGATGCGATCCGCGCTGGAAACAGACCTTTAGTATCCTGAGTTTACCTGTCTAACTAAAGGCTCAATTGGTGACAAAGAAACCGAGCGATATCCTCAATCTCTTCGAGGCAGACTGAGTGATCCATGGGGTAGGTGGAATATGCGGGCGCATATCCCATGGATTCAAGTTGTGTCTTGGCTTTTTGTCCGAGTAATTCGGGGACAACGGGATCAGCAGTGCCGTGATACAGGTGGATAGGCAGTTTTGCGTTGGCTCGATGGGTTTTGATAACATCTGCGGTTGCAAAATAGGTCGACATACCGATCAACCCACCCAGGGTGTGCGGGCAGGTTAGAGCGACCTGATAGCCCACAGCTCCACCTTGAGAAAAGCCGGCAATGATGATTCGATTGCTGTTGATACCCCGGGATATCTCCCGATCAATAATAGCCGATACCGCGTTTGCTGAAGCCAGCAACTGCTTTTCATCAATCTGCCGATCAATATCCATCGATAGAATGTCATACCAAGCGGGCATGATGTAACCGCCATTCACAGTGACGGGAATTTCTGGCGCATTGGGAAAGATGAAGCGCACACCGACACTGTTAGGTAACCTTAACTCGGGAACAATGGGGACGAAGTCTTCTCCACTGGCACCTAGGCCATGAAGCCAAATTACTGCAGCATCCACAGTATCGTTTGTTTCAATTTCTATGCAGTTCAGTTCGGTCATGTTTTTAAGGTCTCATAAACATAAACAGCCTACCCTGTTGTGGTGGGCGGTGGGCCTACCGAAAAGCGGTCATAACTAATTGAAAACTAGCTAATAAATAACGCAATCAACAATTGCTGGATGTTGAGTTTGATATAAAGCCACAGCATATCATAATGCACCCAAGTGAGATTCCTGCATTAATTGTGACTCTTAATGGTTTCTTGATCTTAAGAATTTAATCGCAAATTGTCTTAAGATACCTTTGTGTAAAAATCTGATACCTTAATAAAGTCGGAACGGCTGCCTGTTCCAGACTCACATAATAAAAAAATATTACCTAACTGATTGATCAATGTGCAACGGCTAGGATTATAAATACCATGTTTCTCGGGAACGCACCTGGCTTGTAGGCAAGGTGTCACCCTGGCTGGGTTAAGGTGGTTCTGGAGGATGTATTGAGGAAATTCTTTCACTGGTTTGTATTGATTCTGCCATTTGTTTACAGCACTACTTTGTATGCAGAATCTGGTCACAAACACCTTCGCTTTGGTGTATTACCCTTGCAAAGCCCAACAAAACTGGCCGGTATGTTCCTGCCTTTGACCGAGTATCTGGGTAACCATCTAGGACGTCCGGTGCAGTTTGTCACCAGTAGCAGTTTTACCAGCTTTATGGAAAAGGTCGCACAGCGTAAGTATGACATCATCTATCTTAATCCGATGCTCTATAGTCAATCCCGCCCTTATGGCTATAGGGTTATAGCCAAAGTAGCGTCTGAACCCTTCACCGGTATTCTGGTAGTGCGTAAGGCAGGGCCAATTCAAACACTCTCAGCCGATTCACTTCCAAATGGACTGCGCATTGGATTTCCCGATCCGGGTGCCTTTGCGGCAACGGTGTTGGTCCGTGGATACCTTGATTCTATTGGTATAAATGTAGACAGACAGATGCAAGTACAGTATTTCGGTTCGCAGGATTCTGCAATATTGGCGCTCTATAATGGGCTGGTTGATATTATCGGGACATGGCGTCCTTCACTACGTTCGATGCCCGCGTCAGTACGCGCGGATCTGCAGATCATAGCAGAGACCCCACCTCAGCCACAGATGCCCATCGCGGTAAGGGATGACCTGCCACCGGAAGATGTTAGACGGCTCTATCTTGCGTTGACGGGGCTTGCAAAAACAGAGCAGGGACAATCGATTGTCCGGCGCATGGGTTTTAAGCGAGGCTTTGAGTTTGCTGCAGATGAAGAGTATCTGGAGGTGGGCCAGTGACAGGTATCTGCTTGCACTCTAATACGCCCGTGGTTGGTCAGGGTAGGAGCTGGTTTCCCCGGGCCTTTCATACCCTACGTGTACGGTTAATCATTTCGGTAGCGCTGGTTCATGTGGTGCTGATGGGGCAGTTTACCTGGGAGGCTGTTGACCGACAGTCACATGAACTGCGTCAGGAGATGGTCAATCAGGGGCGCTCGCTTGCCAGTCTAATGGTGGTAGCCTCTACCAACGCCTTGTTGTCAGAGGATCTTGCCTCACTCGCAGAGGTTACGCGCCGGGTGGGTGAGCGAGAAGATGTCTCTTATGGTGAGGTGGTGGATGTTCGGGGATTTGTCATGGCTAGCACGCGAGAGGGGCGGGTAGGCCGAAAGGTAGGTCCCATGATTGAACAAAATGATCAGTTTCCACTGAATGAAGATGATCGGATACTTGATCTGCGGGATGAAGTTATTATTGATAGTAGTCGGGTGGGACTGATCCGGTTGGGTTTATCCACTAAAAACCTTGAGAATGCACTTGCTGAGACCCGTAATCGCGGTATTCAGTATATTCTGTTGGCATTGGTCATAGGTAGCATCGCGGCATGGCTTTTGTCTCTTGCTGTTACCCGAAATCTGCACGATCTGACTTTGGCGGCGAAGCGGATCGGTGAGGGTGATCTGAATGCTCGGGTGGATGTTCGTAGTCAGGATGAAACCGGAACCCTGGCACGTGCTTTTAATCTGATGGCTGCTTCACTGCATCGTTCTTCCCGTGAAATAGAGTTGGAGCACCGCAAGCGCACGGATGCTGAACGCTTGGCTTGTGTTGGAGAGATGGCGGCATCAATCGCACATGAGATTCGTAATCCGATGGTCGCACTGATTAATTCGGTAAAACTGCTAGGCAACGAACAACTCTCAGCTGAAGATCACAAGGCGGTATCTGATATCGTCAATACGGAGTCTAATCGTCTGCAACGAATTCTGAACGATTTTCTAATGTTTTCCCGGTTGCCTGATGCAAAGTTGGAACAGGGTGATCTGAAGGTGTTGATTGAGCAAACCATTGGGCTGGTCAGTCAAGATCCTCTCTATGCAGATGGTATATCTTTCGATTGTCGGTATGAGGATGATAACAGCTGCCTGTTTGATTCTGACCTAATGCGTCAGGTGTTAATCAATTTGATGTTGAATGCGATGCAGGCGATATCGGGTGAAGGGAAACTGACAATCCGGTTGCAGCAATTAAACGGTCGGCTTAATGTGAGTATTGTGGATAACGGTCGAGGCATACCCGCCGAGGTGATGCCTGAGATAAATAAACCCTTTTTTACCAGCAGAAAAGAGGGTACGGGTCTGGGCTTACCGGTAGTGCAGCGGATTCTGGCGCAACATGGCACGGCGCTCACCATCACCAGCCGGGAAGGCTCTGGCACTGAAGTGGCATTTGACTTGGACGTGGAAAGCAATGGGTAATGTATTGATTGTTGATGATGAGTTTTCCATTCGCAAGACCGTAAGTCTGCTGTTGAAGGCAGAGGGTTTTGTCCCATTCGAAGCGGCTGGAATTGATGAGGCGCTGGCTTATTTTGATACTCAACCCATTGATCTGATGATCACTGATCTTCGATTGGGTATGGAGAGTGGAATTGATCTGTTGGTCAAGCTGCAAGAGCGTGGACTGAATACTGAAAGTATTATCATGACAGCATTTGGGACAATCGAAACAGCCGTGAAAGCGATGCGCCTGGGAGCCTATGATTACCTGACCAAACCGATCAACCCAGATGAACTGATGTTGCGAGTCAGAAAAGTGCTAGAGCGTAAGGCACTACAAGAGGAAGTTAGACGGCTGCGTCAGGCTCTTGATGGTCGAGAGCATATCCGCTCTATTGTTGCGGCCAGCGCTGCTATGCAACAAGTGCTGGATGTGGTGGCCCGTATTCAAGAAAGAGATATACCTGTTTTGATTACGGGGGAAACGGGTACTGGAAAAGAGGTGATTGCTCAAGCTTTACACCGCACCAGTGTTCGAGCTGAAAAGCCGTTCGTGCCGATTAATTGTTGTACGCTACCTGAGGATATCCTCGACTCGGAACTGTTTGGTCATGTGAAGGGGGCTTTTACCAGTGCGAACGGTAACAGGGAAGGGCTGTTTCAACAGGCGGATGGAGGAACGCTGTTTCTTGACGAGGTAGGCGACGTCAGTCCGCGTCTGCAGGCGAAGCTATTACGAGCTCTTCAGGAAGGGGAGATACGCCCGGTTGGTGGTAATAACATAATAAAGGTAAATGTCAGAGTAATAGCGGCAACAAACCGGGATTTGGAACAGATGGTGGACAAGGGTGAATTTAGAAGTGACCTGCTATTTCGACTCAATGTGCTACCGATCCATCTGCCTGCCTTGCGTGACCGGCGTGACGATATCCTGCCGTTAGCTTGGCATTTTGTAGATCAACTTCGTGAGCGTCTTGGTCGTGATGATCTTGGCCTCTCGTCTTCTGCACAAGAAAAACTTCAACAGTATGATTGGCCGGGTAATGTACGGCAGTTGGAAAACATTATCGAAAGAAGTTTTGCACTGTTCCCTGGGCCGCTGCTGGATGCAAATCAGATTATCATTTCCACACCAGGAAAGGCGCTCATCAGCGATGTACGAGAAGAGGCTACATTGACCATTGCGGATCTTGAGGCCAGACATATCCGTGCGGTGCTGGAAGCAAATGATCATAATCAAGTCGCTGCTGCACGTGTCTTAGGTATCAGTCGTTCGACCCTTAGGCGCAAAATGAGTCAAATGATGTGATTCATTTTGCAACAGGCCTTGTTCAAATTAGATCAGAATAAGTACTTGTTAAAATATTTAACCGCATGTAATCCATAGTAAATATCGATCAATCCTGTTTGGCATTTACCTTGCAATCCTCCCTTTAAAATAATAACTGCAGCGGAGGAGTGCATGGAATTTTTCAAGAAAACCTTCGACCCGGTAATTTCGCTAGCGATTATCTCGGTTCTGAATATCTTTCTATTTCTAACAGTGGGTGCCTGGACCGTGGGCGGTGGCGAAACCATGATGACGGGCCTTATCGCAGAGTTTTTTCTGGGCGATGAGCTGGCTCGCATCCCTTTCTGGGATCTTGTGTTTAAGCCGGATGCGGGTTACTGGAAGATATACATCAGCCTCGGCATGCTTTTCGGTGCACTGATTGGAGCGCTGTTGAGTAAGGAGTTTTATTGGCGCGTACCCAAACATCTTTCTGAGTGGGTCATGATCACGATCGGTGGCTTGCTTATGGGTGTGGGTATCCGCCTCGCTTTTGTCTGCAATGTGAGTACCTTTTTTGGCCTAACCCCTCAAATGAACCTCGGTGGTTATTTATCGATGACCGGCATTATTGCTGGTGCCTGGGTGGGTTCAATCATTTACAAAAAAGTACTGGAGAGTTGATATGTCGGTAGTTGGTCAATGTCTTGCGGCGTTTATATTCGGCTCTATTGTTGGTTTTCTGGTGCAACGCTCGCGCTTTTGTAATACAGCAGCCCTGCGTGATGCCATGCTTTTTAAAACCTATCGCAATACAAAAGCGTTGCTGGTCACTATGATGATCCTCACGGTTGGCTTTACCACTTTCATGACCTTTGGAGATGGCCATCCCCTACAGTTTGATGTGGGAATCAATCAGGTTATCGGCCTATTCTTGTTTGGTATCGGTATGGTTTTAGCTGGGGCATGCACTGTTTCTACCTGGGTTAAGGCGGGTGAAGGTAACGTGGGTGCCATCTGGGCGCTGCTGTTTACCTTTATCGGTATGTTCCTCTTCTCCCTTGTCTGGTCTTACACCTATTGGCCGCCGGCGTCGGCTACCATGACTGGCGAGCCCAATTTGACGGGTCTTCAGTTTGGTTTTGCCAATGCAGCGACTTTGCAGGAAAAGACCGGCATACCGGCACTCTTCTTTGGTCTAGTGCAAACAGCGGTGCTCTACGCGATCTATCAGGCTATTTTGCGCAAGGAACGCAGGATCGCTGAACAACGTGCACCCGCCAGTAAGTCGGTATTGGAAACTCATATAGTCGTTGAAAGTAAATCCTGAACACTACTCAACAGGAGAAAAATAAAATGGGACTTTTTGGACGTAAAAAAGATAAAGATGCGGAGCCTGCAGGCCCAACGGGTGAAGTGACACTTGATGATGGCAATACCTATGCTGTCAGCCAGATTGTGGATTGTATTGGTGATTCCTGCCCAAGGCCGCAGTTGATGACCAAAAAGGCGTTGTCAAATGCAGCAGCTGGAGACGTCATTGAGGTGCGTATTGACAATCCTACTTCAATGGAGTCGATACCCCCAATGATGCCTGAGCTTAACAGTACGCACTTGGGTACCCTCAAGGACGATCGCTATTGGCGTGTCATCGTTCGTCGGCAATAGGATTATTCGATGACAAGGGACTACATAATAATGCTGGCATTCTCGATTTTGGTGGGCGTAATTTCAATTGTTTCGCTCTCTTATATCGCTATAGCACAGCCAGATTATCTCCGTTCTGATCGTGATGGGGTGCCATTCTTCACGCCTCAGGTGGTTAATCCTGAAGGCGGAGAACCGCTGGATATGGGTGAGCTGATTCGCCACTACAAGGGGGAATGATATGTCACTTGATCTACAAACCTGGATTCAACTGGGTATGTTTGTACTTTCAATGACCGTGCTTTATTTCAGCATGATCAGCGATTCATCTTGAGGAGGTCACAGCATGCGTCGAGAGATAGTGGTTTTTAATGTACTCAGCGTATTGGTTACGTTGGGCATCAGTGCAGTGCTTTTTTCCTATGCAGCCATACCGGAGGAGAAGCGTCTTGCCGCCAGTCAACCCAAGCCAATGGAAGATTTTGCCGATGTGGATCTGGGCGCGGACTTTGGGCAGATTCCTGTCGTTGATCTAGTGGGTTATTACCTTGAGAACCCACCCGTAAAAGCCACGGGTTCGGCACCGGTTAAAAGACATTTTGGCGGATGTTAGGGCGATGAAACGGTTTATTCAGATAGGCCGATTATGTCTATTTGCTGGCTTGATAACAGTCACACTTCAGGCAACAGCAAGTAGTGTGCAGTTTATTGAGCAAATACCGAATGGTGACGGATTACGGGTGATTGATACGCGCCCGGTTGCAGAGTGTGAGCAACAGAGTATTAAGGGGGCGCGCTGTTTCTCCGTCGGTGATTTACTTGGTCATAGTGGTCGTTTGCCAAGCCAGCGCGACATAACCTGGATGTTGGGAACACTGGGGCTAAGCGGTTCTGAAACGGTTGTAGTCGTCGGTTACCCGGGAGATGCACGCGATTTTATTGCCGGGGTACTCTATCTCGCTGGTCAGAGAAAGGTATTGATTCTGAGTCCTTCGATGAATCAGATGATTACCTCAAAGAGTATCCCGCTGGCGTCAGGTCAGCGGCGTAGTATGAGTCGTGAATTGCACTATATCGCTCATCCACGTGATGCACAGATCGTTCTTTTGCGGGAGTTACAGCAACGTTTAAGCGGGAACCAATCCTTGCGTCTGTTAGATGTACGTAGTCATGAGGAGTACTGGGGAGAGCTTATAAAGGGCTGGCGTGGCGGCCATATACCAGGAGCAGAGCACTGGTCGCAAAAAAATACGCAACCGATTCGGTTGACACGTATGGATGTTGACACGGTTGTTTATGGACGCGGGCCACTCGATTCGATTGCTTCCTTTGTGCGGTTGCAGACGCAATGGACGCAACCGGCGCAAGTTTTTATAGAGGGTTGGCGTGCCTGGAGTGCTGATAGTCAACTGCCAGTTGATGCAGAAAGTTTTAACGAAAAAAAGATGCTGACTGATTCCTGATAAGTGACAGGTTGGAAGCACAATAAGCCTTTTGGCATAAGAAAGGAGGTATGAATGAGTTTGCTTTTTATAGTATCGACACCAGGAGCGGCCCGGTTACTGTTGCCACTTATTTCGGCGTGTAAAAGGAAGGGTACACGCTGGAGTTGTTTTTTTACTAATGATGGCGTCAATAATTTATCTGAGCCGGGAATGAAGGAAGCGGCCTGCTGCGCGGAACGGGTGGTGGTATGTGAACATTCATGGGCTCGGTTTATGGGCGATACACCTTGTCCGGTAGAACTGGGCAGCCAAACCCAAAACAGTATTATGGTGGGTGAGGCAGATCGGATTGTGAGTCTGTAAGGGGATATATATGTCGAACAAGAACCTCGTTGTACTGGCGCGACGTGATCATGCTGAGGCCATGCGTGTGGCAGCAGGACTGACTATTGCAGGCCATGGCGTTCGTCTGATCTTTATGCGTGGTCCGGTGGAGGAGTCAGCGGAAAACATTGAGCAGGCGGAAACACTGGAGTTGTGTGATATCGAACCAGAAACGACGGTTCCAGGTCAGGAGATTCAGTACATCGACAGTGCAGGGCTTTCTCTTGCACTGTTAAAAGCAGACAGTGTCATCAATCTTTGAGGAGGCTGATTAAATAATGAATATAGCTGTACTAAAGACAGGTTTGTTTCCCGATGCTGAAACGGTTGAAGCGGGAATAGATCATCTTTTATCAAGTTGTAATCTGTATCTTTATGATGCAACACGTGACGACCTGACGGACAGTGATTGGGATCGAGTGCTTGATGAGATTTTGGTTGCCGAACGTCTGATTGTTATCTAAAAAACCAGGAGGATGTATATGAATATTACAAAAAAAATCATGGGTGGGCTGGTACTGTTCGGTTTTTCTTCCATAACCTGGGGTGCTACACCCTTGGTTGATGTGGATTGGATGAAAGCCAATAGCTGCAATGCTGATGTACGTGTACTGGATCTCAGAAACCCACTCGATGGAGGCTCTAAAACAGATTATCTGCGGGCACATATACCCTGTGCAGTTCACACAGATTATCTCAAGGGTGGTTGGCGTACCGAGGTCAATAAAATACCGGGTCAGCTTCCCCCGACTGATAAACTGGAAAAATTAATTGGAGATCTTGGAATCGACAATCAGACCCATGTTGTGGTCTACCATGCGGGTAAAAATGCATTGGATCTTGGTAGTGCAACCCGTGTCTACTGGACATTCAAGGTGCTAGGCCATGAAAACGTCTCTATCCTTGATGGCGGTCTGGCGGCCTATACCGCAGATAAAAAAAATCCATTGGAAAAGGGTAACATTACTCCTGATCCAAAAGCCTTCAAGTCCAAGTTGAATGAGGCACTACTGGCAACCAAGGACGATGTCAAAGTAGCATCAGGCAATGGCATAACATTGATTGATAACCGTCCTACACACCAATATCGTGGAATTAATCGGCATCCCAAGTCAAAACGAAACGGTACCATTCCACAGGCCAGTAGTCTTCCTGAGAGCTGGTTGACGGTGAATGGTGGTGGTAAATTCCGTGATGTAGAGACCCTGAAGAAACTTTACCAGATTGCCAATGTGCCCGCCGAGGGTGAGTTCATCAACTTCTGTAATACCGGCCACTGGGCATCAGTCGGTTGGTTTGTCGGTAGTGAATTGATGGGTAATAAAAAATCACGCTTATATGATGGTTCAATGGTTGAGTGGAGTTCAGATGAAACTCTGCCGATGACTGAGGAAATCAAGCTCTAATGAGCCGATGGCTTATAGGATGGGTGGCCGGAATTATCTTGCTTTTTCCGGCCACTGTTTTTTCTGCAGGAGAACATCAGAGGCGATTCTCCGTGGAGATAGCCCTTCTCGCAGGTGATAGCAGGCTATTTCTCGAGGATGGTCTATCAGCGGAAAAGCGTCAATGGATAGAAGGACGAATAATCAGCAGCAAAAATGTATTACCTCTGCTTGCACGTTACTATCTACAAGAGTCAGGGTATGAAGACCCAGGTATATTGGTGCAGGCTGAAGCATTAAGTGGATATCCCGTTGGGTCCGATACATTGCAGCGGGCGATCAAGGAGATGAGTGAACGCTTTCCTATCCAGTTCGCAGTTGATCTGAATAAACCGCTGGACTCATCGAGTAAGAGGCAAGTGAAATCAGACTATGAGGAGATGTGTCTGGGTTGTCATATTACGACTGCACAGGAAAGGTCTGTTGTCATAGGTGAATTTGGCACCTTTGCACGCTCTATGACGGATGATGAATGGTTGGCACGACTACTGGGTGGGTTACGAGGCGACAGTTATACTGCGCTGGAAAACCCGTTCACTGATACTGAAATTGCGCGTTTTTTTCGTTATGTTAGAGACGAATTGCCCTAGACAAATAAAGCTACCCGTCAACTTTACCAATACAGTGTGTTTAGGCAGTCAGTCGAAAAAGCGGAAGGTTTTCTCGATACGTTTTATATCTCTCGCAAGCACCCCCGCTGCTTTGGCATGTGCACGCCAGTTTTTTTTACCGACCCCGCCACCTCTCGTAACAGTGTCATGGCCTTGGCTTTCTTAAAGCCCGCTGTTTGTCCAAAGGTGAGTAGATCTCCAATTTCAAAATTATCACGTTTTCCATTCAGGCTCATCTGATGTCGGCTGGTCCATGCGCCACTAGGGTTGTAAGAGTAAGCCACATCAAATGCGGGTGAGGGTCGCCATTCGCCCTGTTTATTCATCAGAAAAGCGATGTTCTTCACGTGATCGTCGTGGTTGCGTGCCAGCACATTGAGGAAGGTACGGCGAATCTGTTGTTCGATATCTTCGATGGGTAGTGCAAGCAGTTGAATGGTCTGCACGGCCTGTTCATAGGCGTTGGCACCTGCCTGGTTAAAATCATGCAGCACACGATCCGCCTCTTAGCGCCGGAATATTTTATAGCAACCAAACTAGAAGCTTACCAAGGCAGGGGAAATAACGACCCTCTGCTCAGTCATGATTTGGAAGATATTATCAACCTGGTTGATGGGCGGGAAGAGTTGCTGGGGGAGATAGGGCAGTTGCAAACAAGTGTACGCACATACATTGCCCAACAATTTGCTGAACTATAGAAGCATCAGCGTTTTGACTACGCTGTACAGGGTAACTTGCAGGACAACCAGCGAACAAACCTGTTTATAAATCGGTGGCAGATAATCAGTGAGATGGTTTAGCGAGTAGCATTAGGATGCCTCTCTTTATGCAGATTGATAATAAGCAAGTACTAGGAAAGGGAGGGAAAAAATGACCCCGCCACTTTTTAGCTTTCGGCACTGGTTGTTATTCGAATGTGCCCCCAGGGCGGATGGAATCGGAAGAGGAATTATTTTCTCCAACCAAGGTTATTTAAGTTTATCCTTTTAATGTCGATACTCCGTAATATGGAATGACCCATTTTACTTCAATCTGGAGTAAGTAACTGGTACAGGGATGATTTAATATTGGCTAACCTAATCCCCTCACTCACAAGTTGCGTTCGCCGTATGCAAGCGGGCGAAAAACGCTTTGCATTTAGAATCGGCACTCACCTGGAAGATGACTATCTCTGCTGGTATGAGTTGCCGGTAGGAAAGCGCCAGCGCTATTCAGATTTCATTATTCTTCACCCCTTGCGCGGTCTTTTGTTGCTGGAGGTTAAAGATTGGAAGCTGGAGACTATCCAAAAGATTGATAAGGTCTCTACGACCATCATTACGCCCCGGGGTCTCAAGACAATTAGTAACCCGCTGGAGCAGGTGCGTCAATGCACTTACCAATTGATCAACCGGCTTGAAAAAGATCCCCAGTTAGTTAATCAGTCTGGACAATATAAGGGGCGCTTGGTCTTGCCCTACGGCTATGGGGTGGTGTTGAGTAATATTACCCGTAATCAATTTGATTCAACCGATCTGGGTGAAGTACTGCCTGAACATCAAACCATCTGCAAAGACGAGATGACTGAAAGTGTTGACCCTGAAGCTTTTCAGGAGCGGCTGTGGAATATGTTCAATGTGCAATTTCCTAAAGCGCTGACGCTGCCACAAATAGATCGTATCCGTTGGCACCTGTTTCCTGAGGTTCGTATCAATACGGGTGATCAAGCAAGCCTGTTTGCAGCGGAGCCCGATGAAGCGAGTGTAGAAACCCTGGTGCCAGACATCGTCAAAGTGATGGACATGCAACAGGAGCTGCTGGCTAGAAGTCTTGGGGAGGGTCATCGCGTCATCCACGGTGTTGCGGGATCGGGTAAGACGCTGATTCTGGGATACCGTTGTCTCTATCTGGCTAAGCTGCTGAATAAGCCTATCCTGGTACTCTGCTACAACATTACCCTGGCGGCCAGGCTTCGTGAATTGATGCTGCAACGAGGTGTTAACGACAAGGTCCATATCTACCACTTTCATGATTGGTGTGGTGAACAGCTTCGAACCTATAACATAGATCGACCCAAGCCGGGTGATGGTTATTTTGACCGAATGGTTGAGTCCGTTATTACGGCGGCTGAAAAGGGTGGTATACCCAAAGGGCAGTATGGGGCCGTCATGATCGACGAAGGCCACGATTTTGAACCTGAGTGGCTGAAACTGGTGGTCAGTATGGTGGATGAGGACACCAACTCACTGCTGTTGCTGTATGACGATGCCCAATCGATCTACGCCAAGAAAAATCAACTGGACTTCAGTCTTTCCAGTGTTGGGGTGCAGGCTAGGGGTCGCACGACGGTGCTCAGGTTGAATTATCGAAATACGGATGAGATTTTGAATTTCGCCTATCGTTTTGCCAGCCGGTATTTAAACCATGATGTGAAGGATGAAGATCATGTGCCCCTGGTAGAGCCAGAAACAGTCGGGCGGCATGGTCCTCCACCAGTCGTGAAAGTATTCGATTGTTATGAAAGTGAGGCGGGTTATATTGCCCGTATTTTTCACCGCATGCATGATGAGCAGCAGGTTCCATGGTCTGATATGTGTGTGACGTATCGCAGTAACTGGATGGGTGAAAAACTTAATAATATTTTTGCCCGAGAGGGTGTGCCGTGTCAGTGGCTTGGTAATCAAGAAGCGAAAAAGCATTTCAAGCCGGGTGAAGAGCGTATCAAGTTGATGACCATGCATAGCAGCAAAGGCCTGGAATTTCCTGTTGTAGCGGTATCAGGTGTGGGTTATATGCCAGCCAAAGGTGCTGAGCCTGTATCAGAGGCTAAGTTATTGTATGTGGCGATGACCCGCTCAACAGAGAAACTGTTGATAACGAGTCATAAAGAGACAGCGATTTTAGCGCAGCTCCAAGAGCCTTATGAGCCATTGGATGAAAGTGCCTCCAGCTGAGTAGTGATAGCAGGTAACTTCATGATCTAGGATCTGTTGATTGACGCGTTCCATAAAGTAATTTTGTTCTATATTGCCGGGATTAGAAATGGAGCGAATCCCAAAATCTTTTCCACATAAGGCCAGTAGCGCGGGAAGCAGGCAATAAAAAACCCCAGCTGATATCAGTTGGGGTTCCGTATTTGGTGGAGGCGGGGGCTACCGAAAAGATCAAATAACTGTATGATAATTAATGTTTATATCTAATCGCAGTATTGCAGTTACCCCTATAGTTACCCCTGCAGTCATTTTGTCTGATTTATTTAGTTATGCGGTTATTTAGCGAAGACAAAGAAGCCCTCGCTTCAGCAAGGGCTTCGGACCGCCATCGTCAGGGAATAATTCCCAAGGGCCTTTCGGCTTCAGGTCAGGGTCTATCCAAAAAGGTACTCTTCAAGGCGGATCTTGTCAAAAAACATGGTTGCGTGGATGATTGAACGCCCTTGCTCTTTAGTGTGAATCCTTCTAAGCCTGATGTGGTGGTTGATAGCATATTTGATACCGGCCGGAACATTTATTGAGGCAAGGGATTATAATAAAACCTATGAAACTGGAAATGAAAACAATCAACGGAAAGCCAACGATCCTCTACAACGGAAAAACAGCCGAGGAACGCTTGCGGGAACGCCCGGAATACAAGGGTCTTTCTCCCGAGGAATTCAAAGCGAAGGTGCGAGAAGAAACAAAGGCCATGGTCGAGCAAGTTTTTCGGGAACAAGCCGGTCAGAGAGTAGATCATTAAAGGGATACCTCTAGTTCCGTAAGCGACTTTATGTGCTATTAATTACAGCATAGTTAGCCACCACTCATGCCAATAATCGTGAGAGCGTCTAAATAATCTACGCAAACTGTCAAAGCCCTACCTATATTTTTTTAAATGCTTTTAAAAAATTTACTGGATGCTGGTGGAATCGAATATGGCCTTTGGCATTCAATTTTTTACTATTCTCCCTAAAAGGGCGAATGATGTATCCCCAGTTTCCAGTTTTTGAGAAATAGATAATAAAATCGATAGCAACATCTCCCCACATGTTAGATACAACAACTTCCTCGTTGTTTGTTTCAAGAGACTTTATTTGTATGCGGTAATAATTCAAGTCATCCGCCACAACCAGGTCTGTTTTCTTTCCATGATCTATCACAGGCAAAAGGACTTCCCAGCCGTCACTAGTTAACCAGCTGGTGGCTAATGTTTCGTAGGAAACGGATTTGAAGTGAGCTTGAGTTGGTAGTGGGGGTATTGCATTCATTCTTGGCATAGTGACACCTACGTAATAATTGACGTCGTATGCCAGGTTGTGGCTTCCTGTTTACGAACCGGACAACCTTAAAGGTTAGTCCCCAATTAATATCACTATACAAGTTAAACTTGATATCGAATGACAAAGGCTGCCGGCCTCGACTCAGCCTTAGAAAGACCTATTGTCGTTGATGCCATTATCAGACTCTCAGAGCCGTAATATGTTGAAGGTTAAAAATAGCTTTTGATTAATGCATTGTCAATGCCTGTCAAATAGATAAGCCGTTAAAAAATCGAGTAAATTGAAAGCCTATTAATTAATGATCCGAGAGTCGCCTATTGTCAAAACATTCATGGGGTCTCAATTAATCCGCGGATTGTAATAAATCAGTATTTAAGTTTTTGATTAGTTTTATACGTGCGGCAAACCCGGGCATTGAAATCCGCACAAAGAAATCATGTTGAGCGGTTAGTTTCTTAAAGGTATTCCATTTAAGACCTTTTGGCTTCAGGTCAGAATCTAAGGCCGTGCCTCGCGCGCGCGCGTAATACTCCTGTTTCCTATGCTATTTCACTAGGTGAACCGGGCCATTATGGGAAAGTCGCTCACTGGTCTCGCTCACGAATTGGAAGCTGTCCGTTTCATTATATCGACGCCCATTTAGCTCCGTTCTCAAAACTATTCGAAATATAACAAGAGAATACCTTTGTTGGCGTGCCCGCTAGGTTTAAATTCATTAATTGAAAAACCAAAAGTACTCTTCATTGCCATTCGTGTGGCCTCTAACGTTATTGCCTTAGGCACTGGGTGATGCAGAAGAATGTAACATGCCGGTTTTTACCCTGGATGATCCGCGTATATCATGGACAAGAAATGCGTCAAATAGATCAATAATTCTCAAGAGTGCACCTTGTTTGAGATGAAGATTATTATTCATGATTGTGGTGGTCATAAGGCCATACCTCTGCCGCTTGTTTGAAGCCATGGACTTTCCCCACTATCTTCCGTGCATTGTTCAGGTCGCTTCCTCTGGCTATTAGGGTGAATGTCTTACCGGGATAGTCGCGTAGGGTATAGTGGTATGCGCCGCTCCATGGAAGATTATCATGTCTCTCATTTTCAATCTGAGGTAATCCCGATGGCAGGGGAGTGGCTCCTGTAATCAGTGCTAAAATTTCCGGTTTACGGCTTTTTAGAATGGCAATTATGTCGGTAGTTAGCGCGTTTATTTGACCTGTGATCTTCAGGTAGCCACCCTCAGCCCGGATGAAAAGACCTAGGCTTCGGCAGTGGTCAATAGTCTGTGCCGCGTTCATATCGTCACCTCTGCCTGTGATGAGTATCCATCCGGTATATCTCCATTCGATGTTTTTTTAGTTTCAGAATCTATGTTCACAAAGTTCACAAGTTCACGGTCAGAGTCGTTCGCTCCATTTTTTGCCCCTTTTTCCGTGTCATCTGTGAACTTGTGTACTTTGTGAACTTTGTTTCCGGATTCAGAAATAATCGGAATCGAGCATATATCAACATGCCATCCGTCACGATGTCGCACCGGATCGAATGAAACATCAATGTTCATTGCCCTTAATGCGGGAGCCATTCGGCGTAAAATTTTCCCTAGGCCATGCGGAGAACGCGGCCAGCCTTCTCCATCCTGGTGGTAACGCTCTTCCAGTAGTTCTTTTAGCCGCTTCACCGTTCCGGTCCACCTCGATCTGTCCCGGATCAATTCTTGAATAGCCAATGCAGCGGGGGATGACTCAAGCGATCGGCTCAATGATTCTGCTCGGTTGTCACGATAGATAGCCGTAAATGATGATTCGATACCTAAAACGCGGTGAACAGCCTCACCTAATCGGGCAAAATCAGCCATACGCGGCGGCTTTTCAATATGCACTTTTGGGAGCTCTCGCAACACCGAAACAAAGATATCCAGTAGCCCTGCAAATATTGAAGGACTATCCTGACTGAATGCCTCGTCCAATTCTTTGCGGCCTTTGTAGGTGTCAATCCGAGGTAGGTCTAGATGAATAGTTCTGTCAATCAGGTCTGGTCGGGTAGCTATAGCAACAATGCAGTTAATGATTACAGGCCGTTTAACCTCTATAACCGATTCATCGGCATCACTGTATAGCTTCCGTGCAGCAAATCCCCCGCCAGTAGCCAGCGTGCATAGTGCGTCTTGCATCTTTGGTGGAAGGGTACTCATGTTTTCAAAGGATGCCTGCCAGTTGTTGGATGCGGCCACGAAAACGTCTTGGACATCCTTAGGTGCAGTACGAAGCGGTATACTATTGGGGTCTGATAATTGCCGAAGCCGCTCATGTGTGGATGATTTAGCGCTTCCTTGTTCCCCGGATATTTCCAATATGGTAAAGGGCAGTTCAGGCCGCCACGATTCCAGCAAGAATGCCAGAACGAGCGTTCTATTCGGTTTGGATATATTGATATGCCGCCATAACAGATCAATATTACCGCTGGTGGGGCTAGGCAAAGCTGACGCCGTACTAGACCGAATAAACCGCACTGGCGGGTTGTCGATAACCCGCCAGCCCGATGGAAGCACTTCCACGGCCTGCCATTGGTCATTGGTCATATCAATTAAGTATCCATCGTCGTGCGCCGCACACCTGAGATAAACTTCCCTTTGTTCGCCTTCATGTTTGGCATAACCCTTTAGGGTACTTATCGCGGCCTTGGTTGATGTCTCGGTCGGCGTGAAGCCTAGTTCCTTGAATGCTCGGTATTCGAGCCATTCGAGAAACCCGCAAGAACCCAGCGCCCAGGTTTCTGTGTGTTCGTTCTGGTAAAAGGTGGCGTACCCATCGCCTTTCTCGTTATGGAAGAGTTCTGCTTTATCCCGCACTAGTGCCACCAGTTCATCAGCGTGGCTGGATGTTTCCTCACCATCATGTGACAGCTTTTTAACCGCCTTAGTCCAGTCAGTTATCTGAGAATCTTTATTGGCTTTTTTCAATCTGGCTCGCAGCCTGTTAAAAATGCACAAATCTGATTTATGGATAAACTGTGCGGCCTCAATAGCTTCATTTTCCCAATGGGCCCCTACGTCACCACTCTCAAGTGCTACAACAGCAGATTCAAGAGTCGCCTCGGCTTCAGTTAGAAGGTTAACTGCGTCGCTCAACTGTTCAATAATGATATTCATGAGCGAGACCCCTTTTCATTGCGTTGCTTTACCAGCCGGGCCAGATCATTAAAGTCTGTATCCTTTGGGCCAGCATTTAGCCCTGTGAAGTCTGGAATAACCCAGCTTGCACCAATCGCCTTGGCAGCCTCGATTGCCGCTGCTTTACCTGGGTTGCCTGGGGTGAAGAGGTCATTATCACCACAGATCACTATTTCCCCCGCGAATCGCTTGCGGAGTGTCTGAGCGACCGGTTTTAGATTTCCTGAATTAAAAGCAACGACAACCGGTAGGCTGCTTTCCTGGTGTAGGGTTGCTCCAGTAGCGAAACCCTCGGTGATCAACAGCTTCGGTGCATTGGTCAGTTCTCCAATGATGAAATGTGCTCCCTTTATCCTTCCTCCAGGATGGAAGCGTTTCTGGCCATCTGGCGCGATGGCTTGCAGGCTGGTCAGTTCACCATCAATCTGTACCGGGACTAATAGAAAGTAGGCCTCTTTTCTGGTTCCATAAGGCAGTATGCCCTTGCATTTTAGATAGGCATGATCACCTAGCTCTGGCTGTGCTCTTTTCCATCGACCACGTACCTCAGCGGCGGCTTTTTGATGAATAGAGAGTTTCTCCCTGTCAGCTTTTGCCTTGGCTGCAGTCACCATCAAGGCGATTTGTTGTTGCTCTTGTGCTGACAGGGGTGTGGAGCGTTCGGCTTGCCAGGTTTCTGATAGCCCAGCAGACCAGTCTCCAAAACAGCCGCCCAGACCGTCTTCAAAAAAGATACACCACCCGGACCTGTTGCTTTTGGTTTTTCCAATGCCAGGAAAGCGGTGCATTTTCCCTGGTTGGATGGTGTGAGGTGGTACAAGCCCGACACTTAGCATGGCGTCATGGAAATTAGTGAGTGCGTCATTTTTCATCGCGCTCTCCTATCCGAACAGCCCATTCAGCTACAACGATCGGGATTAACCCCCACAAGGTCAGAGTGACAATAGCGACTTTGATTCGACTGCCAAATCGGATAAAATAAGCTGTGTAAGTAGCAATCTTTGGCCTCGCTTGGTGCCAGCCAGCGAGGCCTTTAATTTTATTAGTCATTTTTCCTGGCCTCCCTCAACAACCGCCTTACGGCTGGCCTTGATTTGTTGGCTTAGCCAGTCATTCACCTCCGCCTCAATCCAGCCGACTGCACGGCCTCCGAGATGCACCGGTTTTGGAAATGTGCCTTTTGATATACGAAGATAAAGAGTCGATCTGGATAAGCCAATGCGGGCTTTAACGGCTTCGATTCGAAGTATTGAATAGTTCACAATAGGGCCTCCTAGGGCTAGTTTGAAGTGCTTAGGACTTCAATCTAACCGGCCCAACTGTCACTAACGGCTAAATGACAGTAAGCTTATTTGCCTGGAGTAAGCTGTTGGCAAATAAGTCTATGTGGAAATGAGGATGCGGGGGGGTCAAGAGGCGTTATCATCTTTCTTATTGCTTTTTATGGCGCGATAAAAAGTGCTTTCTTTTATACCGAATCTTTCTAAAGCTGCGAGCATAATTTCCTGTTTGTTATCTGATTTGTGGTAGCTGCGTCTTTCGAGATATTGAATGAATTCTTTCTCGAAAAACTTTTTTGAACCCGATCTTGGCTTCGACGCACGCTCTTTGTTTAGGGCGCTGTTGACTTTTGCAGAAGCATAATCAACGTGTCCACCGTTGTTGTAGTTGTTCAGTGCTTCAAATGCCTCTGCAAGTGCTGAGATACGATCGTAATGCTCTAGAGGAAAGGGTAGTGGATTATAGTTTGCCTTTTCAGGGACGCTATACAATACCGTTACGCCTACTGCTGCGATATAACGTGTTCGATTTCTCCTCCATATTGCCAACAGTTCCAGTACGTAGTCAGGTTCTAGATCACGCACGCCAGATAGAGCCCTAGAGACCTGATCGGCCAGAACAGTTGGAAATCTGCGCTCGGATAATTTTTTTGTCATTGTCTTGTGTTAATGAGTGTGGTTGTCAATGGGTATCATTGAGGGTGCTTGTCTGCGTTTCCCAAAAAATAAGTGTGGACGTCTGCGAACACAGGGCCTCTTTTATTTCCTTGGATTGTATGGGACTTTACAGTACATTGCTTTGTATGAGTAGTGGAAGGAAGCCCTTGTTATGGTTGGCATAAAAAAAACAACACTCACCGAAACGGACATCATTAGTAAGTTTATTCTTCCAGCCATAAAGATTGCCGGCTGGGATGACATGACTCAGATCCGCCAAGAGGTGAAGCTGCGTGACGGAAAGGTGGTAGTACGTGGTCAGGCTGCTGCCCGAAAGAAGGTAAAATCGGCGGATATCGTCCTCTACCACAAGCCCGGCATGCCACTAGCGGTTATCGAAGCCAAGGCCAATAAACACGAAATAGGCAAAGGGATGCAGCAAGGGCTGGATTATGCCGGTCTACTTGAGGTGCCGTTTATTTTTGCCACCAACGGTGATGGTTTTATATTTCACGACAAGACCAACCCTGCGACATTAGAAACCGAAATCAGCCTGGAAGCGTTTCCCACACCTGCACAACTCTGGCAGCGGTACTGTAACTGGAAGGGATACACCGAGGCACAGCTGCCAATTATCACCCAGGATTACCATGACGACGGCAGCGGTAAGTCCCCCCGTTACTACCAGCTACAAGCGATTAACAAGACCCTAGAGGCGATATCACTGGGACAGAATCGCGTGTTACTGGTGATGGCAACCGGCACCGGCAAGACCTATACAGCATTTCAGATTATCTGGCGGTTGTGGAAGGCACGTCATAAGAAGCGCATATTGTTTCTGGCAGATCGTAATATCCTGGTAGATCAGACCCGCATCAATGACTTCCAGCCCTTTGGTCAGGCAATGACCAAAATTACCGGGAGAACCGTAGACCCGGCCTACGAGATTCATCTGGGGCTCTATCAGGCACTCACCGGCCCAGAGGAAGCCCAAAAAGCCTATAAACAGGTTGATCCCGACTTCTTTGATCTGATCATCATTGACGAGTGCCATCGTGGCAGCGCTGCTGAAGATAGCGCTTGGCGTGAAATCCTGCAATATTTCAGCAGCGCCACCCAAGTTGGCCTTACCGCGACGCCAAAAGAGACTGAAGATGTCTCCAATACTGACTATTTCGGCGACCCGGTCTACACCTATTCACTCAAACAGGGCATCGAAGATGGCTTCCTGGCCCCCTATAAGGTGGTGCGGGTGGATATTGACATCGATCTGCAAGGCTGGCGTCCCACCAAGGGGCAGGTCGATAAAAATGGCGAACTTGTTGATGATCGTATCTACAACCAAAAAGACTTTGACCGCACCATGGTCATTGATGAGCGTACCGAGCTGGTGGCACAAACCATCACCAGTTACCTCAAACGCACCGATCCCATGGCCAAGACCATCGTCTTCTGTAACGACATCGACCATGCCGATCGCATGCGCCGTGCGCTGGTGAATCTAAACCCGGAGCAGGTGGCTAAAAACGAAAAGTACGTGATGAAAATTACGGGTGATGATGAGATCGGCAAGGCCCAGCTGGATAACTTTATCAACCCCAAAAAGCCCTATCCGGTGATAGCAACCACCTCTGAACTGATGAGTACCGGTGTGGATGCCAAGACCTGTAAATTGGTCGTGCTTGATCAAACCATTCAGTCCATGACCAAGTTTAAGCAAATCATCGGCCGTGGTACCCGTATTGACGACCGGTTCAACAAGCTCTGGTTTACCATTCTGGATTTCAAGAAGGCAACGGATAGATTTGCGGATAAGGGTTTCGACGGCATCCCCGAGCGGATAATGATCACCACACCGGGGGAGCTTAACGATGACGACGCAGACCTGGATGACATCATCAACGGTGTCGACCCAGAGGGCAATAGCCCATCAGATGGAGACAATGCCGCAGGCAATGAAGAGGGAACGGGTGACTATGAACCCTTGCCCGATGGGGACTACGGACCCTGGGAAGATGACGAAAATCAGGTCGAGAAATTTTACGTCAATGGCGTTGCCGTTAAAGCCATCGCGGAACGGGTTCAGTACTACGATACCGATGGCAAGTTGGTGACCGAGTCATTCAGGGACTACACCCGCAAGACCATGGCACCTCATTTTGCATCGCTTGATGAGTTTACCAAGCGTTGGAATGCTGCCGAGCGCAAGCAGGCCATCATTGACGAGCTGGAAGGGGAGGGTATCCTCTGGGATGTGCTGGCGCAGGAGGTGGGCAAGGATCTCGATCCTTTCGACCTGATCTGCCATGTAGTTTATGATCAGCCACCACTGACCCGCAAGGAGCGGGCTGACAACGTCAAGAAGCGAAACTACTTCACCAAATACGGCGAGACCGCCCAGGCAGTGTTAACGACCCTGCTGGATAAATATGCCGATGAAGGGGTTCAGGAGATCGAAAATATCCATGTGCTCAAGGTGAAACCCTTTGATGAAATGGGGCGCCCCATCGAAATTGTCAAAAAAGGCTTTGGGGATAAACAGGCCTACCTTGATGCTGTGAGTGAACTGGAAGCCGAGATCTACCGCCTGGACCCCCGTTCTGCTTAAACCCTGTTATATCGTCTGGTACCGCGTCACATGCACCGTGCCGGACGGATGACTATTGAAGAGAAAACTATGTCGATCAGTTCTGTAATCAAATCCATACAAGACATCATGCGTAAGGATGCCGGCGTCGATGGTGATGCCCAGCGTCTGGGCCAGCTATCCTGGCTGCTGTTTCTGAAAGTGTTCGACGCCCAGGAAGAAGAGCTGGAGATGGAACTGGATAACTACCGTTTCCCCATCCCGGAAAAGTACCTGTGGCGCAACTGGGCGGCCGATAACCAGGGCATGACCGGTGATGAACTGCTCGGATTCGTTAACGACCAGTTGTTCGGCGACCTGAAAAATTTCACTGCACCGATCGACAAAAACCCGCGGGGCTTTGTCGTCAAAGAAGCGTTCAGCGATGCCTTCAACTACATGAAGAATGGTACCCTGTTACGTCAGGTAATCAACAAGCTCAATGAGATCGACTTCACCGATTCCAACGAGCGCCATATGTTCGGCGATATCTACGAACAGATCCTGCGTGACCTGCAAAGCGCCGGCAATGCCGGTGAGTTCTACACCCCCCGTGCCGTTACCCGCTTTATGGTCAACCGCATCGATCCCAAGCTGGGCGAAAGCATCATGGACCCGGCCTGCGGCACGGGCGGTTTTCTGGCCTGTTCCTTCGATCATGTAAAAGCCAACTACGTCAAAACGGCCGTCGACCATCAAACCCTGCAAAAGCAGATCCACGGCGTCGAGAAGAAGCAGCTGCCGCATCTGCTCTGTACCACCAACATGCTGTTACACGGTATCGAAGTGCCGGTGCAGATCAGACACGGCAACACCCTCAACAAGCCACTCTCCAGCTGGGACGAAGAAGTCGATGTGATCGTCACCAATCCGCCTTTTGGCGGCACCGAAGAGGACGGTATCGAGAAGAATTTCCCAGCCGAGCTTCAGACCCGCGAAACCGCCGACCTGTTTCTGCAGTTAATCATCGAAGTACTGGCAGAAAATGGCCGGGCCGCTGTGGTCTTGCCAGACGGCACCCTGTTTGGTGAAGGTGTAAAGACCAAGATCAAGAAGCTGCTGACTGAGGAGTGCAACCTGCACACCATTGTTCGCCTGCCCAATGGTGTGTTTAACCCCTATACCGGCATCAAGACCAACATCCTGTTTTTCACCAAGGGCCAGCCCACTAAAGAGGTCTGGTTTTACGAACACCCCTATCCCGAGGGCGTGAAGAACTACAACAAAACCAAACCGATGCGCTTTGAGGAGTTCCAGACCGAGATCGACTGGTGGGGCGACGAGGCCGACGGTTTTGCCGCCCGGGTAGAGAACGAACAGGCCTGGAAGGTGGGCATCGACGAGATCATCGCCCGCAACTTCAATCTCGATATCAAGAACCCGCATGTGGGTGAGCAGGTGAGTCATGATCCCGACGAACTGTTGGCAGATTATGCAGAGCAGCAACAACAGATCGGCGAGCTGCGTAACCAGCTGAAGAGGATTCTGGGCGATGCGCTGGGTAAGGGAGCGTAGTGATGGAGGCGTTAAAGACCCAACCCGTTGTCACCAACAATCCGGCGGACCTGATAACCGATAATATCGATATCTGGACTTCAGCGATTAAGACACGCTCTGCCAGCGGGCGAGGCAGCGGCAAAAAACTCGACCTCTATGGAATCAAGAAACTGCGTGAGCTGATTCTTGAGCTGGCGGTGCGGGGTAAGCTGGTGCCGCAAGATGCCAGCGATGAGCCGGCGCCTGTGCTGCTAGCGAGCATTGCCTCAGAGAAGTCTCAACTGGTCAAAGAAAAGAAGATCCCTCGATCAAAGGTCTTACCGGATGTAACAGATGCTGAAAAGCCTTTTGAGCTTCCTGCTGGGTGGGGTTTAGCGCGACTAGGCAACCTCACGTCAAAGCTTGGCTCGGGAAGTACGCCGCGAGGCGGAAAGAATGCCTATGTGGAAACGGGAATTCCTTTTCTACGTTCTCAAAACGTATGGAATGACGGCTTAAAGCTAGAAGACATAGCCTACATCCCCGAAGAAACGCACCAGAAGATGGAGAAAACAAAGGTCACTCCCGGTGATGTTCTACTCAATATAACTGGAGCCTCCCTTGGGCGCTCCACGATCTTTCCAGAGGAGTTAGTTGAAGCAAATGTAAGTCAGCACGTGACAATCATTCGGCTTATCGAACCCCGAATGGGTCGATTCGTTCACCTCGGAATTCTTTCGCCAATGGTTCAGCGTCTTGTATGGGGGAGGCAGGTCGGAATGGCGATTGAGGGATTAAGCAAAAAAGTATTGAAGATGTTTGAGTTTCCAATTCCGCCGTTAACAGAACAACACCGCATCGTCGCCAAAGTCGATGAACTGATGGCTCTGTGCGACCAGTTGGAGCAGCAAACCGAAGCCAGCATCGACGCCCACGCCACGCTGGTCGAAACCCTGCTGGCGACCCTCACCAACAGCGCCGACGATGTGCAGGACGCACAAGTGTCGCGGGAGGCAAGGACGCCGGGAGCGACCGCCGCCGAGCTGGAACAGAACTGGGCCCGCATGATGGCCACGGATGGCCGGAATGCCGACATTGCAGGAGCAAATGTCGGCCAGACCGTCTTCGACACCCTGTTCACCACCGACCACAGCATCGACCAGCTCAAGCAAACCGTCCTGCAACTGGCCGTCATGGGCAAACTCGTCCCCCAAGACCCCAACGACGAACCCGCCACTGTGCTGCTGAAAAAGATCGCGGCCGAAAAGGCGCAGCTGGTGAAAGAGAAGAAGATCAAGAAGCAAAAGGCACTGCCGCCGATTGGCGAGGACGAAAAGCCCTTTGCGCTGCCGCAGGGGTGGGAGTGGTGCCGATTGGATGATTACGCATACGTCTTTGCTGGGGCCTCGTTTAAGAGTGGTGATTTTACCAATACTGGTAGCACCAAGGTCATCAAAATCACTAATGCCGGTGTTGGTGAGTTGTTGGAAACTGACGACTACCTCCCGGATGAATTTTTGGACAGTCATGCACAGTACGTTGTTCGTAAGGGAGACCTTATTCTGGCGCTGACTCGCCCCTACATTAGTACTGGTTTAAAAATAAGTAGATGCCCAAGTAGTTACGATAAGTCATTACTGAACCAGCGCGTCGCAGCAATTCGTTTAATAGACCAGTCTGCATTTTGTTTTTTGTATCTGAAAAGTTCGATTGTCCTTGATGGATACAAAAAACGATTTGGCGGTAGTGGATTACAGCCTAATCTTAAAATGAACGATGTTACTGATTTGACTTTGGCCGTGCCACCAACTGAAGAACAACACCGCATCGTTACCAAAGTCGACCAACTAATGACCCTCTGCGACCAGCTTAAAGCCCGCCTGCAACACGCCCAGGAAACCCAACTGCATCTGGCCGATGCGATGGTGGAGCAGGCGCTAATTCGATGAGCGAGGACAAGAAGGCAGATAAACCCCCTCTCGGGGAAGATCACCAGCTTCCTCTGTTTGAATTCGATGCCGAGATTAAAGCACTCACCCATGAGCCCGCAGCTGAGGATGAAGCTAGGACTGAGGAGAGCCCGTTTAGCAGGCACATTGTCTATGTCGATGAGAGTGGCGATCACAACTTACAAAGCATCGATCAAAGCTACCCGATCTTTGTGCTGGCTTTCTGCGTGTTCCATAAACGCCACTACAGCGAAGCCATCGTGCCGGCGCTGGAGAAGTTCAAGTTCAATCACTTTGGCCACGACCAGGTGGTGCTGCATGAAAACGAGATTCGCCGGCGAAAGGGGGTGTTCAATATCTTCCAGAGCCGGGAGCACCAACACTCCTTTATGGATGAGCTGACCGGAATTATCGAGTTCAGCAACTTCATCCTGATCAGCGCCACAATTGATAAACGCTCACTCAGTAAGCAGGACGCATCCGATAACGCCTATCACATCGCCCTGGGGCTCTGCATGGAAACGCTCTATGAGTTCCTGCAGGAAAAAGGCGAGCACGAAAAGAAGACCCATATCGTCGTTGAGTGTCGCGGCTCTAAAGAAGATACCGAGCTGGAGCTGGAGTTTCGCAGAATCTGTGACGGCAATAACCGTATGGGCATACCGTTGCCCTTTGAGATTCTCTTCGCCGATAAGAAAGTAATGTCTTCAGGGCTGCAGCTGGCCGACTTGGTGGCTAGGCCCATCGGTCTAAAGACATTGCGCCCTGAACAAGATAACCGAGCCTTTGAGGTGCTAAAGAAGAAGTTCTATTGCGATGGTGGCCGAGAGGATGTGGGCCAGGGCTATGAAGGACTAGGCATGAAGATTTTCCCTGCCCCAAAAAGCGAAAAACCCCGATGAAACCACCGAGGTTATAACGCCGACCGGGATTGCCCAATCCATTTGAGCCCATTATAGAGGGCATTTGGCCTCTTTTTCAAGCTTAGAGTAAACAAACGCCATCTTCTTCCTGCTGCGTATTCCCGGCCATTATGACCGCCCATTCTGTTTCATTATGTCCGGTGAAACGGCTCTGTTCAGAACCGCTGGTCACGATCTTATTATCAGCTCTAACATGCTGTAAATTAAATGTTTTATTCGGCATTCCCGATCCAGTTTGCAGGCCAGGAAAGACGGGGTACTGGCATGACTACACTGAAGAAAGGGTGGCACATCTATTTACTATTGAACACTATCTGTTGATTCCAGCTAGTCGATTGACTTGCGTCAAAGTCATCTAACGATATGGAGCGGACGTTTATCTTGTGGCTGTGCAACAAGGTTGCTGGCTGATAAACTCTGAAACATTAAGGAATGAGCTTCTATGGGCGGGATGCCTCACTCCAAAATTAGCCCTAAATATTGAATACTCATAGAACAATGTAGCGGGATCGTCAATATATTCTACAGCTGTATATTATGACAAACGTGCGAGCCGAATAATCAGATATTAGAAGTCTTATTGAGACACTTGGAATGCAAAGCAACGTAACGCAAAAGTATATAGCCAGACTCGAGCATCTGATTCAGATTGGTTCCGATTTGCCAGAAATGAGCAAGCAAGTCGTTTCGGGTGGTAATTACGTTACCGGAGAAAAGCATTACCGCACGCGGCATTATGTGCCGAGCGATGAGTTCACTGAATGGAAAACAAACGTATTGTCACTTCTTGATGTGGTCGTGCCGGAATCCAGTATTCATCGAACATCGGTGGAACGCATTAACAGTCTCGCAAATGATCCCGGCTCAAAAAAGTTTGGTGTTTCCTTTTTGAAAGCAATTCTACAAGATTTCAAAGAAGGATTTCTCGACAACATCGAACACAAAATTGACGCAGAATTGAATGCTGACTTTCTGGTTCAGGCTGAATCTCTAATTGAGAAAGGGGTGGCCGAAAAATCCCATATACCAGCCGCTGTGATTGCTGGTGCGGTTCTTGAGCATGGTCTTCGAAGCATCTGTCATTCGCTCGAGCCGCCGGAGCCAGACGAAGCAAATGGCAAGCGTCTTATGCTCTCGGCATTGATTGATGCGCTTAAGAAAAGGGGTGCGTACAACGAACTAACAGCGAAGCAACTTCGATCATTCGCAGACATTCGCAACGCCGCCGCACATGGAAACTTTGACGAATTCACCCCAGACCAGGCGAAAAATATGGTTGCTGGCGTGGGTTCGTTCTTGGCGACGCATGCCCCGACATGAAGACTTCTAACAATTGGTTGCATCCGACCGCTTTTCCGCTACGCCTTAGGCTACGCTGCAAAGCGGCGGCTGAAGCACATCGTTATTCGGCTGAAGTCGAGTCTAATTGATACAAATAAATCAAGATAAAAAGGGATTACTTCAATAAATGGCAACAGATGGAAAACAGCTCAGTAATCCTTTTTCGACAGGCAGTGGTGGCGCAAGATTTGAGGCCAATATCCAAGCCACATTTGTTACCTTAATGTTAAGTGGTGGTTACGCCCCCTGCCTGCCCTCATGGCCAATCGTAGAAATAAAGCTGCAGGGCGCAGTAGCAGGCTATGGTACAGATGATCTGATAGTTTTCGTTGAAAATCCGGTAAACAATGATCGCCGACGGTTACTTGGGCAGGTAAAAAACTCGATAGCAATTACCACCAAGAGCAAATTATTTGCCGAGGTTGTTCAAGCAGCCTGGAATGATTTTAATAATCCCAATGTCTTTACTAAAGGAAAGGACGTAATTGCTCTAATTACAGGGCCAATCAATGCCACCGATACCGATGGGGTTAATGGGCTATTAGAACAAGCCCGCCATACACGCGATGCTGATGAGTTTTTAACCCAAGTAGATCGGGCTCATTTTTGCTCAGATAATGTCAGGAATAAACTGACAGCCTTTAAAGCACAGCTCAAAGTCGCCAATAAAGGCAGTGATGTTGAAGAACAGGACTTATACGAGTTCCTTAAACATTTTCATCTTCTCGGTTATGACCTTGCAAAAAAGGGAAGTGTAATTTCGTCACTGCTGAATTCGCATATTGCTCAGTTCAATAAGGATATCCCCGATAAAATTTGGTACCAGATAGTCAATGAGGTACAAGACTTTAATCAATATGCGGGGACAATCACTCTTGATACTCTACCAGATGATTTGGTCGAGCATTTCAGAGAGCCGGAGATCGCACATATACCTAAAGAGCTTGCCAAGGAAGAAGTAGAAGATGAGGTGCAGCCAGTTGCAACTGATTGGAATCAGCATGCATCTGCTCAAAAGCTGGCAGTTGCAAATCTAATCGGAAGTTGGAAAGAAAGCAATGAGGCAGACGTCGCGATTGTCACGCAGATAGTTGGAGAGGACTACAACAGCTGGATAGTTGATCTGCGAGAGACCTTGCAAGTTCATGATTGTCCGTTGTCTTACAAAAATGGTTTATGGGGCTTCAAAGATCGTTTGAAATCCTGGCTGGAGTTAGGGGGCAGGCTTTTTGACGATCACTTGGATACTTTCAAAGCCGTTGCCCTAGAGGTTCTCCGAATTGAGGATCCTTCTTTTGAGCTGCCTGGTGAAGAGCGATACGCTGCTGCCATCCACGGAAAGGTGTTTCCGCATTCTGGCAATTTGCGTGAGGGCTTGGCGGAAGCATTAGCGCTTATTGGTAGTCGGGCAACCTCTTTAATTAATAGCACTCAGGGTAAGGCAGATGCTATTGCGGCATTATCAGTGCGTGAATTGTTCGAGGAAAGTGATTGGGCCCGCTGGGGAAGCCTGAACAGCTTGCTACCAATCCTTTCAGAAGCGAACCCAAATGAGTTTCTATCGGCTGTAGAAAATGCTATAGCCTCCACACCTTCACCCTTTGATAGGTTATTTGAGCAAGAAGATACGGGGGTTTTCGGCAGAAACTATATTACTGGTCTTCTATGGGCGCTTGAGGGTATCGCCTGGGAGGAGACTTACTTGAGCCGCACTGCGGTTGTTTTAGCAGAGATAGCCTCACATGACCCGGGCGGTAACTGGGCAAATAGGCCCGGTAATTCGCTGACAGATATTTTTCTTCCATGGTTACCACATACTTTAGCTTCCATTGAAAAGCGACAGGCAGCACTTAAGACAATCTGTGCTGAGCAGCCCGAAGTCGGTTGGAAGTTGCTGGAGAGCTTACTTCCAAATCAACATTCAACGACTACCGGAACCCATAAACCGAGCTGGAGAGAAACGATACCTGATGAATGGGAGAAAGGTGTTACGAATAACGAATATTGGGAGCAGTCTCGGTTTTGTGCTGAATTGATTGTTGAGCAGGCGGGCTTTGATATCGTTAAGCTCGCGTCTTTGGCGGGTAACTATGATCACTTGCCACCACCTACCTCTGAAATGTTGAGAGATAAGCTGGTATCTGAGCATTGTTTAAAGCTCTCTGAGCAAGAGCGTTTGCCAATCTGGGCTGCTTTGTGCAAATTAATTGCCCGCCACCGCCGTTTTTCAGATGCTAAGTGGTCCTTGGGTGATGATTCTCTGCTTCCTATCGAGGAAATAGCGAGTCAACTGGCGCCAAAAAGCCCTAGCTTACTGAATATTCGTCTGTTTTCAGATGCTGATACTTATCTCTATGAAGGCGATGGAGATTGGCAGGAAGAACAAGAGAAATTATTCCAAATACGGAAAGCGGCCATAGGGGATATCTTGGGCGAAGGAGGTCTCCCTCAGGTACTAGAGTTTGCTATGACAGTTTCCAATGCCCATCTTGTGGGTGACGTGCTGGCGGATATGGATCAACCTGAGTTTGATGCAGAACTCTTACCCTGTTTTCTGGATATGGCAGATCAAAAGCTTTGGTCGTTCGTTGCTGCCTATGCATGGCGTCGGAGGTTCATGGGTAACTGGCAGTGGTTTGATGATATTAACAAGGCAGGCTGGGAGCCAAAGCAGATAGCCTTACTGCTGTGTGCTTTGCCATTTGAGAGAAATGCCTGGGATAGAGCTGCACAGTTGCTTGGTGAAGTCGAAAATGAGTACTGGAATAACACCAGCGCCAATACCTATCAGACAGAGGACGATACTGAGTATGCTCTCGGGAAGTTGCTTGAATTCGGCAGGCCAAATGCTGCGATTGAAGGGTTGACGAGAGATTTATATATGAAGAAAGATATCAACCCAGAATTGGCCTGTGACGCTTTGTTGGCGCTAGTACAGGCTGAAGAGCCTACTGGAAGAATTGACAGCTACCACATCACCGAAATCATTAAAGCTCTTCAAGAGAATGCTGCTACCGATCAAGATAAGCTCTTTCATGTTGAATGGGCATATGTGTCTTTGCTAGACAGTCACAGTGATGGTTCCCCAATCACATTAGAAAATAGGCTAGCTTCCGACCCCGGCTTTTTCTGTGAGCTTATTCAATTGATCTATCGTGCTGAGGGCGCAGAGCCAGAAGAGTCTTCCGAGCAGCGTCGTAATATTGCCACTAATGCATACCGTTTACTTTCTACATGGAAAGTTGTCCCTGGCGCTCGGGCGGATGGAGAATTCGAACCAAATGCGTTTACGGAATGGCTGACTGCTATGGAAGAGATAGTCAAAGCCTCGGGGCATTATGATGTTGCGATGATTCAGCTTGGGGATGTGCTCGTCAATTCCCCAGAGGGACCAGATGGCTTATGGATTCACCCAGTGATTGCAGAAGCAATAAATAGCAGAGAGCGTTCTAGCCTACGCGATGGATATAGCACGGGTATTCATAACTCCAGAGGAGTCCACACAGTTGACCCGGAAGCTAAGCCTGAGAGAGCGCTAGCCGAAAAGTATCGACAGAGAGCCCATCAGGTCGAGAATGCTGGATACCAACGATTAGCTACGACATTACGGGGTGTAGCCGATAGTTATGATCGGGATGCTGAACAAATCATTTCGCGCGGTGGTGTTCCACATTGAGGAGCCGTATAACAAGCCAATGCACTCGGAAATTTTACTCGCTTCGCTCCTAATGTACGGTGAGTGGTGCGTTAAGAGTTTAGTCAAAGTACGAATCATCTATGAAGTTGAAGAAGTTACTGGACCATAATTTCATTAAGCAATTCGAGTCATTGTTAGTAAGTGATTTTGAAAAAAAATTATTCAAGGCGGCTCTAAGGAATTATTGCTCACATGGAAATCCGCTTAGATTTCACAACTTTGCATTTTCCATGAGAGAGTTAGTACTGCATATTATTGATAGAAAGGCGCCAGACTCAAAGGTAACAGCGGCGAGCTGGTATGCGCTCGAAAGTGACAAGTTTGCAGTTACAAGAAGGCAGAAGCTGAAATATTGTGCCCAAGGATTTTTATCTGATGGCTATCTGAGCGAACATGCATTAGAGGATCTTAATCAAAGCATTAAGGATTACTTAAAAGAATTCAATTTTTTCAATAAATACACTCATATTACCGAAAAGCACTTCAAAACCTGTCCGAAAAAGTTCTATGAAGACATGAAGTATATCGTCGAGCGTTCGGCAGAAGTTGTTGAAGAACTTGACTCTCTAGAGAACCTGGTTCTTGAGAGTATCCCAGATTCTTTGCACGAAAAGCTTTTTTTAGAGGTTATAAACTCATTTCCGGACGAGCTATTAATTATCGCCAGCAATGTAATAGTTGAGCAAGTCTCCCCTGAAGAACTAGAGGTTGAGTATCTTGAAGAAAATGGTATTACCGTTGCGGTTTCTGGCACCGTTTATGTTACTCAGGAGTACGGAAAGGGTGAGGACTTTACCGAAATAGGCGGTGACTATCCTTTTAGCATCTCAATTAAGATGTCTGCGGCCTCACCAGATGACATTAAAATAAACCCCAACGAATTTATAGTGGATACATCATCGTGGTTTGGAGAAGACACTTAACAAACGCATGTTAGAAAAGGGGACGCATTTATAGAAAAGGGGACGCATTTATTTTCTACAGACAAACCGGGGGAGTTAATATGAACGTCCGCTACTGGATGCTTCCTGCCGCCTACCTAAGTGTCTTTGACGGCCATGAAGTGTCGTGTGCTGACAGTTTTGCCCTCCGATAGAAATATTCACGAACAACCTGTATATGTCTTGAGGATAATGGACTGCTACAGCCTCGGTATCCTGATAAGTAAGTGTCACGTTGTTGGTTCTACGCACTTTGATTGATTGAAATAATCTCTGCCCCTGTTTTTAGCTTATCAAGATAATCTGCCCACTCTTGCATCATCTTGCGCCGTTCCGGCAGGTGGGCGGTACGGTTGTAGGCACGTCCGTTAGGGTCGCGTACTGCATGGGCAAGCTGGTGTTCGATGTAATCGGGGCGGAAGCCCAACACTTCATCAAGGATAGTTCGCGCCATCGCTCGGAAACCGTGGCCGCTCATTTCGTCTTTACTTATTCCCATGCGTCGCATTGCGGCAAGGATCGCATTATCACTCATGGGTTTGTCGCCTTTTGGATTTCTCGCGCTGGGGAATACATATCGCCCCCGGCCGGTGAGCGGGTGAACCTCCCGCAATATCTCGATAGCTTGTACGGAGAGTGGGACGATGTGCTGGGTGTTCGTTTTGGAAACTGTATAACGCCATTCTGCGGCTTTAAGGTCGATGTCTGTCCATTCGGCGTGCCGAAGTTCTCCGGGTCGAACAAATACCAGAGGAGCAAGCCGTAAGGCGCAGCGGACAATCAGGGTGCCTTCGTAGGCATCGAGTGCACGGAGTATGCCGCCGACTTTTTTCGGATCAGTCACAGCAGCAAAGTGTGTGCCTTTTACTGGAGGGAGTGCGCCTTTCAAGTCACCGGTTGGGTCGCGTTCAGCCCGTCCGGTGGCAACTGCATAGCGGAAGACCTGTCCGCAGTTGCCCAATGCGCGGTGGGCGGTTTCAAGGGCTCCCCGTTGTTCTATCCTGCGGATAACATCCAGTAATTGTGGGGCGGTAATGTCGGCTACTGGGGAGCCACCGATCCAGGGGACGATGTCCCGCTCCAGGCGGCGGATGATCCTGTCGCCATGATTGGCTGACCAGTTGGGGGAATGCTTGGCATACCACTCTCGGGCCACCACTTCAAAGTTGTTGGACTGTTTCGCTACCTTTGCCGACTTCTTGGCCTTGCGGTGTTCTCCTGGGTCAATGCCAGCCGCAACCTGTTTCCGGGCTTCATCTCTCCGTTCTCTGGCGTCCTTTAGGCTTACATCAGGGTAGGTGCCAAGAGATAACAGTTTCTCCTTGTCGTCAAAGCGGTACTTAAATCGCCACCACTTACCCCCTTTCGGGGTGATCAAAAGAAAGAGTCCTCGCTCGTCAAATAACTTCCTTTGCTTGGCCTCTGGCTTGGCCTTCTTGATTGCGGTGTCTGTAAGCGGCATTTTGGGGTAACTGCTCCATGACTCTTGGGGTAACCCCGATAGTTACCCCCGATAGGTTCAGGATTCTATGGGGTAACTTTAGACGCTATAGGACGAATAGGCAATAAAAAAGCCCGCTGTTATGCGGGCTGTAGGCTTTTATTGGATCTTATTAGATGTCGAATTGGTGGAGGCGGGGGGAATCGAACCCCCGTCCGCAAGCACTCCGCCTTTGGCTCTACATGCTTAGTTTCGCCGATTATTTTTAACTGGCTACTGCCCGGCAAACGGGGCGTGCAGACAGCGGTTCCGGTTAAGTTTTAGCGAATCCATCCCGGACAAACTTCATCGCGATCTTGTGAGCTATGACGCCTGAAATGTCCCGAGGGACGCTGGACGCACAAGAACGGCTCCAGTCAGACGGCTTCTACCGGTTATTAAGCGGCGAGAGCGTAGTTGTCGTCGTTGGCAACTATAGTGTTACAGAATTATTAACGAGGGTATCTGTATCCTCGGCATGCACCTCAGGTTTCATCACCCACGTCGAAGCCATGTCGCCCCCTTGGGTATAACCAACAGACAGTATAGCGTGTCTGTTAGTTCCTTGTCCTGTGATATTGGGGGTAATTCTGTTATTTCAATAGATAGCGGGTGGTTTCCTAAACCAATAGTCTGTTCCTACCGACTTTGGTAATGTGGGCTATAGTTGTTTGCAGTAGTGGTACATGGGGTAGGGATACCCTGATAGCAACTATCAGTTCCCATTTCATCGGGTTTCCTCAATCCAATTATCCACTCCTGTGCCTTCACAAGTGTGTGATTTATTGGTCTGTCTGGACTGAATGCCGCAAAGGAATTGATCTATGGCTAAGAATAAAACAGCAATGTTGGATGGCTATCCGTTAACCGCCACGGCAGATCTTCCAGATAACCGGGATTGGGAGTATCAGCCTCCTCCCATGTCCCTGAAGCGGTACTTGAATAAGCCCCGCACTTTGATGCCGCTAGATCAGAAAAGTGAGGGGGCCTGCACAGGGTTCGGCTTGGCTGCAGTGATCAATCTGTTGAATCAAGCGCGTGGCAGTAAGGTTAAGGTGAGTGCCCGTATGCTGTATGAGATGGCCCGTAAGCATGATGAGTGGCCAGGAGAGGATTATGCAGGTTCATCTTGTAGGGGCGCGATAAAGGGCTTTTCCAATATGGGGGTCTGTCGGGACAGCTTCTGGCCTTATCGCGATGGCAAGCCAGGGGAACTCACTGTCCGTGCAGCAAAGGATGCCCGTTCAAATACCATCGGTGCCTATTATCGTCTGAATCATCGAATCAGTGACTTCCATGCCGCTATCAACGAAGCGGGGGCTATTTTCTGTTCTGCCAATGTGCATGAGGGTTGGGCTTCCAGTGCCATCAAGCGGGATGTGATTCCGCTGAGTGATGAGATCACCGGTGGGCACGCTTTTGCCCTGGTGGGGTATAACAGCAAGGGTTTCTGGGTGCAGAACTCGTGGGGTAAGGGCTGGGGGCAGGGTGGTACAGCGCTTTGGACCTATGAGGATTGGTATGAAAATCTGGTTGATGCCTGGGTCCTTAGCTTGGCCTTGCCGACGCCTCAAATATGGCATCTGGGGAGTGCGCAGGCAGGTTTTGCCCGGGATGGTTCGGCCGTGGCACGCAGCTCACCACCCAGGGGTAAGATTGCGGGACATTTTGTACATATCGATGATGGTAAGTTCCATGATGCCGGTAGCTATTGGAGTAACCTTGATGATGTTAAGGCAACCGCTGCACGACTGAAGGAGAGTACCAAGTACGATCATCTGCTGATCTATGCGCACGGTGGATTGAACAGTCCCAAAGACTCAGCCAAGCGCATTGCTGCCATGCGGGATGTATTTAAGGCCAATCGGATCTATCCGTATCATGTGATGTATGACACCGGGATACTGGAAGAGCTGCTGGATGTGATTCGCTCGCGGGGTGACCGGACAGGCGATCGGGTTGGTGGGATGAGTGATTGGTGGGATCGCTTGCTTGAAAGACTTGCCAGGCGTCCGGGTAGAGCTTTGTGGCGTGAGATGAAGTTTGGTGCGAGTGCTGGTTTTGAGCAGAACCGCGCGGGTGTACAGACGCTAAAGGCATTCACAGATGCACTGGGTCAGGGGAGTGGGCTTAGGTTCAAACTGCATCTGGTTGGCCATAGTACGGGGGCCGTTTTACTGGCTCATCTTTTGTCCGCAATACAGACGTTGGCGCCCAAGCTCCGTATCAGTAGTTGCAGCTTGCTGGCGCCCGCTGCCACGGTTGATCTGTTTGACAGTCACTACAAACCGATCATCGCAACACCGTCTACTCAGTTTGGTATTAATGAGATGACGATTTATAACCTCAGCGAGCAGTTGGAACTGGATGATGCTGTGGGTCCCTACCGTAAGTCACTGCTCTATTTTGTTTCACGCTCTTTTGAGGAAGATACGCCTGCTCCGATATTGGGGATGCAGTTATACAGTAAGAAGCTGGATAACAAGCTGACAGGCCTGGAGCTTGTATACAGCCAGGGTGATGTGGTCAGAGAGCCGCGTAGTCTGAGTAAGGTGCATGGTGGGTTCGACAATGACCCGGCGACGCTGAATGATCTACTCAAAAGGGTGTTGGGGAAAAAGCCTACAAGGTTATTTACATCATCAGATTTGGAGTATTAGTAATGAGCGGCCATCTGTGTGTAATGGCAGATGGCCGCCGCATCCTTACTGGGCCTTGAGAATACGTTGTTTGTCTCGATCCCAATCCCGGTTCTTTTCTGTTTCACGCTTGTCATGTAACTGCTTGCCTTTGGCCAGACCAACTTCAAGCTTGACTTTGCCTTTCTTCCAATAGAGTGCTGTCGGAACCAGTGTATAGCCCTTGCGTTCGACCATGCCAACCAGTTTGTCCAGCTCTTCACGATGCAATAACAACTTTCGGGAGCGCATTGGCTCCGGTTTGATGTGTGTTGATGCACTCAGTAGTGGCGTGATGTTGGTGCCGACTAAAAAGGCCTCGCCACCTCGTATAAAGATATAGCTGTCGGTGATCTGTACACGACCATCCCGTATGCTTTTGACTTCCCAGCCTTGCAGGGAAATACCGGCCTCATAGCGGTCTTCAATAAAATATTCGTGACGCGCCTTCTTATTAAGCGCAATGGTTGAGCCGCCATGCCCAGCTTGTTTTTTAGATTTCTTTGCCATGAGTCAAATTGTATGTGACAGGGTAGGGCTGACGCTAGTCTGATAATCAATAAACCGCTGTGTGTGCCACGAATTTCCAATAAACCTCTGTGTGTGTCCCGAATTTCCCAAGCTGTGGCTGGGTTAACTTGTGCTGATGGCGAAATTCGCTGAGAATGCGGATTCTCTGTCTTAGGATAGGGTTGTGGCTAGGATGCCCGGTAGCCGACAAACTTGCGGAGGAGTAACGCCTTGTCCCAGCGCATATCCATTCATGGTCAATGGTCCTCACGCCTGATGTTTATTCTGGCGGCGACTGGTTCGGCTGTGGGCTTGGGAAATATCTGGCGGTTCCCCTATATCACTGGTGAAAACGGCGGTGGTGCCTTTGTATTGGCCTACCTGATATGCCTGGCGATCGTAGGTATACCCATCATGATGGCTGAGGTGTTGATCGGCCGACGTGGTCGGCAAAGTCCTGTGTTCAGCCTGCAGGCCTTGGCAGTTGAGGCCGGTGGAAACAAGGCTTGGCGTTGGGTGGGCTGGGCCGGGATGCTGGCTGGCCTGATCATCCTCTCTTACTACAGTGTGATTGCAGGCTGGACGCTCGCCTATGTGGTGCGGATAGCCAGTGGCTCGCTGGTGCGTGTGACAGCAGAGGGTGCAAGTAGTATTTTTGCACAACTGGTGATCGATCCTGAACGGTTGCTGGCCTGGCATACCATCTTTATGGTGATGACAATCAAGGTGGTTTCACGCGGAGTCAAACGGGGTCTGGAGCAGGCTGTCAAGATCCTCATGCCCCTGCTGTTTGCCATGCTGTTGGTTCTGGTCATCTACGCGTGGCGTCAGGGTGATTTTGTGCAAGCCTATCTTTTCATGTTTGACAGTGATTTCAGCAAGCTGACCCCCTCGGCGTTGCTCGTTGCCCTGGGGCATGCCTTCTTTACACTCAGTGTTGGTCTGGGTGCCATGATGGTCTATGGCGCTTATATGCCAAGTGGTCTATCCATTGCCAAGACATCTATCCTTGTGGGCCTTTTGGATACGGTGGTGGGCTTGTTGGCTGGGCTGGCCATCTTTTCCATTGTTTTCGCCCACGATATGGCAGTAGGCGAGGGTCCAGGGCTGATATTCCAGACGCTTCCCATTGTATTTGGACAGATGCCTGGCGGGAGTTTTTTTGGGACACTCTTTTTCCTGTTGCTGGTTTTTGCGGCCTGGACCTCGGCTATTGCCTTGATTGAGCCGATGGTAAGCTGGATCGTCGAGAAGCGGGAAATCGATCGGATTCGTGCGGCTATCTGGACAGGTATTGTGGCTTGGTTACTGGGAATTGTGACTATTTTGTCATTCAGTAGTTGGTCATTCAGTTTCCGTTTTGGTGGTGAATTAAAGCGGCATGGTCTGTTCGATGTGCTGGATATCCTCACTTCGAGTATTATTCTCCCCCTTGGCGGATTGTGTATCGCCCTCTTTGTGGGTTGGGTGATGTCCCGGGAGTCTGTTGTTGATGAAATGGGCGGGCGATCAGGGATTGATTTCAAGCTGTGGTATTTTGTCGTTCGGTTTATAACGCCTGTGGCCGTTGTGCTGGTCTTTCTGCAGGCGATAGGAGTGGTTTAGTTGCCTGTAGTACATAAGAGCGCCTTGGTGGCGCATTCAGCGGAAGAGATGTTTGAGTTGATCAATGATGTTGAATCCTATCCGCAGTTTCTTCCCTGGTGCAAATCCACCCAGTTGCTTTCTAGAGACAGCGAGCAGTTGTGTGGCCAGCTCGAGGTGTCACGGATAGGTATTAGCCAGGTATTTTCCACCTGTAACCAACTTTTTCCCTATGAGCGGATAGTGATACAGTTAAAAGATGGGCCATTTAAACGATTACACGGTGAATGGCGTTTTACTGCATTACGAGAGGATGCTTGTAAGGTGGAACTGGAGTTAGAGTTCGAATTTGCAGGGAAGTTGATCAATTCAGCATTTGGTGCCGTATTTAGCCAGATTGCTAATACATTAGTTGATGCATTCTGCAAACGTGCAGATGAGGTAGCCCGTGGTAAGTGAACAATTTGAAGTAGAAGTGGCCTATGCAAAAGCCGACGAGCAGGCCATATTAAAGGTGCTGGCGGAGCAGGGGACGACGGTCAGGCAGGCGGTTGAGCGCTCTCATATAACGGATCGCTTTCCTGAAATCGATATTGAAAATGCCAAGTTTGGTATCTTCGGTAAGGCCGCAAAAGCAGACGCTGAGCTCAATCCAGGTGACCGTGTGGAGATCTATCGACCCTTAATCGCTGATCCAAAGCAGGCCCGTAAAAAACGGGCTGCAGAGGGGAAAGATCTTAAAAAAGGGAATTAATATTCGGTGTTGGATCGGTGTTGCCTTGGTATTCGGCCGATCCACATCGACTAGTCGTCAGATTTGATGCCGACGGATTCAAGGGCACGACTAAAGATGCCTTGGCGATCGCCTGTGTAATCCGGTACCGTGATAACGACCTCTTCATCAGAAAGCTTATTTTCCTCGAGAGGAGGCTCTGCTTGGGGGCGGTAGTCTCCTTCGATACGTGTTAGGCGATCATCTTCAAAATAGAGCGCCACACGCTGCTGTATGAGCGCTTCATTGCCCTGCTTCATGCTGTAGTAGTAATCCCACCGGTTTTGATGAAAGACATCAACCAGCATCGGGGTCCCAAGCAGATAACTGACCTGGCTCTTTGACATGCCAGGCTTCAGTTTATTGATCGACTCCTGAGAGACGACGTTGCCCTGCTGGATATCGGGGCGATGGATCAAAGGGAGCTTGTTGAGCGCATCAGGTATCGCGTTACTCGCCTCCTTGAAGGTGGAACAGCCGGTTGCAAGTAGACTTGCACCACATACCCAATAGATGAGAAGCTTTTGCATTAACTCTTTCCGGTTATAAGGGCGATACCCAATTACGATGGCCGGAATGATACCTGATTCATGGCTCGAAAACACCTGAGGTAATTTGTTTTGGAAGATCAGGAAATTAGAAATGCAGGCCTGAAGGTAACCGCACCCCGGGTGAAGATTTTAGAGTTGCTGGAAAGAAGCGATGAGCAGCATGTCAGCGCCGAGGATGTTTATAAAATGTTGTTGGCGGCGAATGAAGATATTGGTCTGGCGACCGTTTATCGCGTACTCACCCAATTTGAAGAGGCCGGATTGGTGGAGAAGCACCATTTTGAAGATGGCTACTCTGTATTTGAGCTCAATAAAGGGGAGCATCACGACCACATTGTCTGTGTCACCTGTGGTCGGGTTGAAGAGTTTGTTGACGATACTATTGAAAATCGTCAGAAAAAGATCGCCGACGATCTCGGCTTTCAGATCAGCGAGCATGAGTTGGTGATTTACGGCAAATGTCTGGACGACAACTGCAACCACAAACGCTAGTTGGTTGTGATGGCTCCTTTACGAGGCAACCGCTTGGGGGCGGCTGACCATTTCTCGGGCATGTGCCAGTGTTTGTGCAGTAATTTCCACCCCACCCAGCATGCGGGCAATCTCTTCGATACGTGCATCGCCTGCCAGTTCTGCTAGGGCCGTGTGGATGCCATCCCCCTGGGTCTCCTTCTCAACCCGCAGATGATGATTACCCTGCGAGGCAACCTGCGGCAGATGAGTGACGGATAGCACTTGTTGTTTCGTTCCTAACTCTCGCAGCATTCGGCCGACAATTTCTGCTGTTCCGCCGCCGATACCGACATCCACTTCATCAAATATCAGCGTAGGCACTTGGGTGCAACTCGCGGTGGCAACCTGTATTGCCAGGCTGATACGTGAAAGCTCGCCGCCTGAAGCAACCTTTGCAAGGGGTCTGGGTGGGTGTCCGGGATTGGCCGTTACCAGAAATTCAATCCGGTCCAGCCCCTGGGCTGACGCCTTATCCGCTGTCAATGTTTCGACTTCAACCACCAGACGTCCATGTGGCATGCCCAGCGACAACATGCCTTGGGATACCTGCTGGCTGAGCTTTTTAGCCGCTTTAAGGCGCGATTGTGTGAGTGCCTTCGCCTGCTCAAGGTAGGTCTGCCTGAGTTGGTTGACCTGTTGCTCCAGGTCTGCCAAATGAGAATCTGCATTGTCCAGCGCATCCAGTTCAATCTGCAGTTGCTGTACTAGCTCATGCAATTCTTCCGGTTTACAGCGATATTTGCGTGCGATGTCGTGTATCTCCCGCAGGCGTCGGTCCAGATAGTCCAGGCGATTGGGGTCGAGCTCTAGATTATCGGCATAATGACGCAACGCCGAGAGCGCCTCACTTACCTGAATGGCGGCGCTATCGAGTAATTCGCAGGCCTCATTCAGCCCTTTATCGAGTGCGGCAAATTCAAGTAAATCATGGTGGGCTCGGCTGATCAGAGAAAGGGCGGCCTGTTCGTCGTCATCCAGATAACTCAGGGCTGCGTTGCACTGCTCGATTATTCTTCCTGAATTACTTAGCAGGGTATGTTCCTGTGTGATCTCTTCGAGTTCATTCTCTCCGAGTCGAAGATGGGTGAGTTCTGTGAGTTGATAGCGCAGGAGATCAATACGATCCCCGCGTTCCTTCGCCTGGTCTTTTAGCGTGGTGAATTTCTGCTCGGTTTCGTGCCAGGCCTGGAAGCTGGAGGCGGTCTGATGGCAGAGTGGGCCGTGTGCTGCAAATTCATCCAATAATTGGCGTTGGTGATTTCGCCGTAAGAGTGACTGATGGGCATGCTGTCCATGGATATCCACCAACTGTTCTCCCAGCTCTTGCAGTGATTTGAGCGGGGCAGGTGTACCGTTAATGTAGGCACGGGAACTGCCATTCTTCATCAACACCCGGCGCATGATGCATTGGCCGTCGTCATCCAGGGCATTCTCGACCAGCCAGTTCTTTACAGTAGGCAATGTCTGAGTATCAAAGATGGCCGTTATTTCAGCCCGCTCGCAACCCGTGCGAATCATGCCGTTATCTGCCCGGTCGCCGAGAATCAACCCCAGGGCATCTACCAGGATCGATTTCCCCGCGCCTGTCTCACCGGTGAGAACTGTCATCCCGGGATGCAGCGTCACTTCCAGTCTGCTGACAATAGCGAGGTCTTTGATATTGATCTGCTGCAACATCAGTAATTACTTATCCCTTGGAGTAGTGTTGTGTTCGCTCCAGCCCAGTTTTGTTCTGAGGATATAGAAATGATCGTGATTGATCGGATGGATCAGCCGAACTGGATTGGTATGTTTGCGAATTATAACGCGATCCCCCTTGAGTGGCAGACTGGTCTGGCCGTCACAGGTGACCCGTAAATGGATGTTCTCAGCAGGATCACACACCACTATCTCAATTTCACTGTCACCATCCACCACGATAGGGCGATTACTCAGGGTGTGAGGGCAAATCGGCACCAACAGCGTTGCGTTTAGATCGGTATGCAGCAGGGGGCCTCCACCGGAAAGGGCGTAGGCAGTGGAGCCCGTAGGCGTCGAGATGATAATGCCATCGGAACGTTGAACATTTACAAAACTGCCGTCGATGTATGTCTCGAACTCGATCATTCGGGCAATGTTCCACTTATGTACGACGACATCATTAAAGGCGGTGTGATGAACGCCGTCGATCTCAGCGCTGAGTAGAAAGCGGGACTCTTCACGATATTCACCGGAAAAGATCTGTTCCAGGGTGGTCAGCATATCCTTGGGGGAGACATCAGCGAGAAAACCCAACCGCCCTAAGTTGATACCCAGCAGGGGCACTTCGTAGTCAGCGAGACTCCGTGCGGTATGCAGCAATGTGCCGTCACCACCTACGACTATGGCCAGATCGGATTCAACACCCAACTCATCCAGAGAGGCCGCAATCATCTTATGGTTAGGTACCCGGCTGGCGGTGCTTTCTTCTAACAGAACGCGGTGTCCACGTCCGAGCAGAAAGCGGCCCAGTTCAAGAATGGTTTCTCGGGGGGAGACTTCGCCATGTTTTCCAATCAGGCCGATCGTGTGAAATTTTTGCGGCATGGCTCGCTTCTTCTGTATGGGTGGAGTTTAGATACGAAACTTAACATGGCGCCGGTATGCCGCCAACCGATAGCATGTGCTTTTGGAATTGAAGGATCTATTCTTGACACTGTCATGGGTCAAAATGATAATCCCTCTGTTTAGCACTCAATCAACACGAGTGCTAATAGGTCCGTCCGTAGCTTGCAGGCGGGGTGTGGTGTTTTGGCGAGGTAGGATGTGACGATAAAGAAGGCATCGAGCGAGTTACCGGTGAATGAACGTGCGCAGCACCTACTGAAAGTTCTTATTGAGCGTTATATTCAGGATGGTGAGCCGGTGGGTTCCCGGACGCTCTCTCGTGACTCAGGCCTTGATCTCAGTCCCGCAACCATTCGCAACGTGATGGCTGATCTGGAAGATCTTGGGTTGGTGACTTCACCCCACACCTCTTCAGGACGCGTGCCTACAGCGACCGGCTATCGCATGTTCGTCGATACCCTTGTGACGCTTAAACCCCTTGAGGCGGGCAAGATACAGCAGTTGGAGTCAGGGCTGTTTAGTTCTTCTGATCCGAAGATTTTGGTGGAATCGGCTTCAAAGTTGCTCTCTCGATTGACCCATATGGCCGGTCTGGTGATGATTCCACGACGCAAACAGCTCACCTTCAGGCAGATCGAATTTTTACCGCTCTCCAGCAAACGATTGCTGACTATCCTGGTGACCACCGAAGGCGAAGTGCATAATCGAGTCATCGAAGTCCGCAAGAACTATTCTCCTTCCCAATTGGTCGAGTTCGCCAATATTCTCAACCAGCACTACATTGGCACCTCTATGGAGGAGATGCATACGCGTCTGGTGCGGGAGATGGAGCAGGCGCGCGCGGATATGAATCAGATCATGGCGCAGGCGTTGGAGATGGCTGAGCAGGTCATTGATCCTGAGATTGGCGGCGACGACTATGTCATGGCGGGTCAGACTAATCTGATGGATTTCAATGACTTCTCGCAAATGAACAAACTGCGTGAACTGTTCGATTCATTCACTGAAAAGCACGAGATTTTACATCTGCTGGATGGCTCCATGCTTGCAGAGGGCGTGCAGCTCTTTATCGGTGAGGAGTCCGGCTATAAGCCGCTGGATCAGTGTAGCCTCGTGACGGCTTCCTATCAGCTCGACAGCAAAGTGGCCGGTGTGCTGGGGGTGGTTGGGCCTACGCGTATGGCCTATGATCGGGTGATTCCCATCGTTGATATTACCGCTAAGCTATTGAGTTCAGCCATGCAGTCGCGCAAGGATAAATAATTAGCCATTTGGCTTGAAACGACGTTAACCATCCCCAAATTGTGGTGATTGATCTGGAATTGCCATTCCAAACAGACTGCTGATACGCAGTGTTGTTGGAAATTATTAGTTTTATCAAAAAGTTAGAGGAAACAGGATGAGTAAAGATCAGGACCAGGCCAGCGATCAGACTGTTGCTGAAGAAGCTATCGAAATCACAGGTCAAGTGGAATCGGTATCGGAACAATCGACGACTGAAGCGCAGACTCCTGAAGAATTAACCTTGTTGCTTGAAGATGCCAGAGCCAAGGCGGATTCACACTGGGATCAGTTAATGCGTACCCAGGCCCAGATGGATAATCTGCGCAAACGGCATGAGCGGGACTTGGAGAATGCCCACAAATTTGCTTTGGAGCGCTTTGTAAATGAGCTGCTCCCCGTCAGGGACAGCTTGGAAATGGGGCTTGTGGCGGCGGGTGAGGAGAGCTCAACCATCGATCATTTGCGCGAGGGTACTGAACTGACCCTAAAGCTCTTTTCCGATGTCATGGACAAGTTCAATGTTGAACAGATTAATCCAGAGGGCGAACCCTTCAATCCCGAGCTTCATCAGGCGATGAGTATGATGCCGCGGGCTGATGTGCCACCCAATACGGTCGTGCTCGTTGTGCAGAAAGGGTACACGCTGAATGGTCGTTTGGTGCGCCCAGCGATGGTTATGGTATCCCAGGCGGAAGCAGGTCAGGTTGACGACCAAGCCTGACCTTGAAAACTGCGGGGTTATCCCCATTTTGAGTAACAGCCAAAACAATTTTTTGTAATTTAGAAACAGTTAACCGGAGAGACAAACAATGGGAAAGATCATCGGAATCGATCTGGGCACAACGAACTCCTGCGTAGCAGTGATGGATGGTGATGGTGCCCGTGTTATCGAGAACAGCGAAGGCGATCGCACCACCCCCTCTATTGTCGCTTACAACAAAGAGGGTGAAGTGCTGGTCGGACAGTCTGCAAAACGTCAGGCAGTGACCAATCCGCAGAATACGCTGTTTGCGATCAAGCGGTTGATCGGGCGTCGATTTGAAGATGACGTCGTTCAGCGCGATATCGAAATGGTGCCCTACAAGATCGTCAAGGCGGACAACGGTGATGCTTGGGTAGAAGCGAACGGTAAGAAGATGGCGGCTCCCGAGGTTTCTGCAAAGATTCTTCAGAAAATGAAGAAGACCGCTGAGGATTATCTGGGTGAAGAGGTGACGGAAGCGGTCGTAACCGTACCGGCCTACTTCAATGATTCCCAGCGTCAGGCAACCAAAGATGCAGGGCGTATTGCCGGCCTGGATGTTAAACGTATCATTAATGAACCTACTGCAGCCGCTCTGGCTTACGGTATGGATAAGAAACGCGGTGATCAGAAACTGGCTGTCTTCGATCTGGGTGGTGGTACCTTTGATATCTCCATTATCGAAATTGCCGAAATTGATGGCGAACATCAATTTGAAGTGCTCTCCACCAATGGTGATACCTTCCTGGGTGGTGAAGACTTTGATATGCGTATCATCGACTTCCTGGTGGAAGCATTCAAGAAAGAGCAGGGTTTTGATCTGCGCAATGACCCGTTGGCCCTGCAGCGTCTGAAAGAAGGTGCTGAGAAGGCCAAGATTGAACTCTCCAATGGACAGCAGACCGATATCAATCTGCCCTATATCACGGCTGATGCAACTGGCCCGAAACACTTGAATATCAAACTGACTCGCTCCAAATTGGAAGCGCTGGTTGATGATCTGGTGACCCGGACTATTGCCCCTTGCCGTACGGCATTGAATGACGCTGGCCTGACTGCCGCTGAGATTGATGAAGTGATCCTGGTGGGTGGACAGACCCGTATGCCTAAAGTCCAGGCCGTCGTAGAAGAGTTCTTTGGTAAGACTCCACGTCGTGACGTGAATCCTGATGAGGCCGTTGCCATCGGTGCGGCTATCCAGGGTGGCGTACTGGGTGGTGAAGTTAAAGATGTACTGCTGCTGGATGTAACCCCACTGTCGCTTGGTATCGAGACCATGGGTGGCGTTATGACCAAACTGATCGAGAAGAACACGACTATCCCGACCAATGCCAGTCAGGTATTCTCGACCGCTGATGATAACCAGACGGCCGTTACCGTGCATGTACTGCAGGGTGAACGCGAGCAGGCTGCCGCGAACAAGTCTCTGGGTCGATTTGATCTGACCGATATCCCACCGGCTCCGCGGGGTATGCCTCAGGTCGAGGTAAGCTTTGATATAGATGCCAACGGCATACTCAATGTTTCCGCTAAAGACAAGGCGACCAACAAAGAGCAATCAATTGTTATCAAGGCCTCTTCAGGTCTGAGTGATGACGAAGTCGATCGAATGATCAAGGATGCCGAGGCGCATGCGGATGAGGACCGTAAGTTCAATGAACTGGTTCAGGCACGCAATCAGGCCGACAATATGATCCATGCCATTAACAAATCAATGGCAGAACTGGGTGATGAGAAGCTGGAGCCTGGCGAGAAGGATTCGATTGAAGCGGCCATTAAAGAGCTTGAAGAAGCGGTCAAAGGCGACGACAAGGATGCGATTGAGGCTAAGACCAAGACATTGACTGAGGCCTCTGCCAAGATGGCTGAACGGCTCTATGCCCAGAAAGGTGGAGAAGATGCCGCCGCTGGTGGCGCTGCGGGTGCAGAAGCGTCCTCGGGTAAGGACGACGATGTCGTCGATGCCGAGTTCGAAGAGGTTAAAGAGGACAAGTAATTACACCAAAGTGACGGATCTTTTCGTCTGATATTTAACAGCTTAGGCGCGTTGGCATAGGGTCTGTAATGGTACCCTGTGCCTTCGCGTTTTAGCGGTTTTACAAAGTAGATTGAATATGTCGAAACGTGATTTTTACGAAGTACTAGGTGTCAGCAAGAACGCCAGTGAGGCCGAGATTAAGAAGGCGTACCGGAGACTGGCGATGAAGTTTCACCCAGACCGGAATGCGGGTGACCAATCGGCAGAGACAGAGAAGAAGTTCAAAGAGGCCAAGCTGGCCTATGAAGTCCTTTCCGATGCCCAGAAGCGTGCCGCCTATGACCAGTTTGGACATGCCGGTGTCGATAACTCTATGGGTGGCGGCTATGGTGGACATGGTCAGGGCGGTAATTTCAGCGACATCTTTGGCGATGTATTTGGTGATATCTTTGGCGGCAGGGGCGGCGGTGGCTCGCGTGTCCATCGCGGTGCGGATCTTCGTTATAACCTGCAACTCTCACTGGAAGATGCTGTAGCGGGTACCAGCGTAAAAATTCGTGTCCCCACCATGGTCAAGTGTAATCCCTGTAATGGCTCGGGGGCCAAGAAAGGGACCAAGCCAAAGACCTGCTCCACCTGCGCGGGACATGGTCAGGTGCGCATGCAACAGGGTTTTTTCTCTGTTCAGCAGACCTGCCCAACCTGTCGGGGCAAGGGTACGGAGATTGAGTCTCCCTGTCCGGCCTGTCATGGTGCTGGGCGGATTCAAGAGCACAAGACGCTCTCCGTTAAGGTGCCGCCCGGTGTTGATACCGGTGATCGGATCCGGCTCTCGGGTGAGGGTGAAGCGGGCGAGAGCGGTGGGCCTGCCGGCGATCTCTATGTCCAGGTTTCGGTGAAACAGCATGAGATATTTACCCGTGAAGATAACCACCTCTTTTGCGAGGTGCCCATCAGCTTTGTCACGGCTGCTTTGGGTGGAGAGCTGGAAGTTCCTACCCTGGGTGGCAAGGTCGTACTAAAGGTTCCGGCCGGAACCCAATCAGGAAAGATGTTCCGCATGCGAGGTAAAGGTGTAAAGCCTGTTCGCGGTGGGCCGGTAGGTGACCTGCTGTGCAAAGTGATGGTGGAGACGCCGGTTAATCTTACAGAGACGCAGAAAGATCTGCTGCGACAACTGGAAGAGAGCATGCAGGGGGCTGGTAGTAAACACAGTCCACACTCTGCTGGCTGGGTCGACGGGGTAAAGAAGTTTTTTGAAGGCATGGGATTCTGATTGATCTAGCCCGTCTTATTAACTTGTCTCGATACTTTATATTTGCCAGGAAAAGAAAATGATCAGAGTTGCTGTTGTGGGTGCCGCAGGACGTATGGGGAAGTCACTGATTCAGGCCGTGACAGAGGCTGATGGTTTTGTTCTGGGTGCAGCGACTGAACGTCCCGGTAGTTCGCTTGTGGGTGTCGATGCCGGCGAATTGGCGGGAGTTGGACGGCTGAACGTGGCTATCGCTGATAATCTTGAATCTGTTGTGGATGTTTTTGATGTTCTGATTGATTTTACCGCACCGCAGGTATCGATGAACCACGTCGCCATCTGTCGTGCCCACGGTAAGCGAATTGTGATAGGTACAACCGGATTCACTGATGAGCAAAAGGCGGAATTACGTGATGCCGCACAGGATATGGCCATCATCCTTGCGCCGAACATGAGTGTTGGTGTCAATCTCTGCTTTAAGTTGCTGGATATTGCGGCCCGTGTCATGGGTGATGATGTGGATATTGAAGTAATCGAGGCGCATCACCGCCATAAAGTGGACGCCCCCTCAGGTACGGCACTGCGCATGGGTGAAGTGGTAGCTGATGCCCTGGGTCGTAATCTGAAAGAGTGTGCGGTCTACGGCCGTGAAGGTATCACTGGAGCGCGTGACCGTAAGAGTATTGGTTTCGAAACCATCCGTGCAGGTGATGTCGTGGGTGACCACACGGTTCTGTTTGCCAGTATGGGTGAGCGGGTGGAAATTACCCACAAAGCCTCTAGCCGCATGACTTTTGCCAATGGTGCTGTTCGCGGAGCTGGGTGGCTGATGCAGCGGGATAATGGTCTGTTTGATATGCAAGACGTCTTAGGTCTGCGCTAAGCCTTGGCGGGACACTTTTAAGCAGGATAAGTGGAGCAGTTATGTACGAATTTGGCCTTACCTTAAACATCCCTTTTGATCAGGCAATGGAGCGTGTCCGCCAGGTCTTGATGGACAATCAGCTGGGCATTGTCAGTGAAGTCGACGTTCAGGCGACACTCAAGAACAAGATAGGGAAAGATATACCCGCTTACCGAATTCTCGGTGCATGTAACCCAGTGCTGGCTGATCGTGTGCTGGAAGCTGAACCTAATGCGGGTACACTCTTACCCTGTAATTTGATCCTGCGTGCCGTATCTGAAAATGAAACTGTCGTCAGCTTTATGGATCCTGTTGCCGTGTTGGGCCTGTCGGAATCTGCTGAGGTAAAGGCAGTGGCGGCCGAGGCAAGAGCCAAGCTGGATCAAGTGGTTGCACAGCTTAAAGGCTGATGCGACATCGCCTCGCACTAATACAACTTATTTTAGCGGTTTGGTTGCTGTTCCCATTAATCCAGGGATGCAGCAACGATCTACCTTCCCCCGAAGAGCAGATCAGGCAACTGATCGTCGCGGGCGAGCAGGCGGTTGAGTCCCGGTCTATCTCTGCAGTGCAGGCACAGCTGTCAGATCAGTATGCCGATACAGCGGGTCATCAAAAGCGTACGCTTGCTCGTCTCCTGGCGGGTTACTTCATCTCACATCAATCGATTCATCTGTTGACCCAGGTTGGCGCAGTAAACCTGATCGGAGAAGATCAGGCCGAGGTGACGGTTTTTGTTGCAGTGGCGGGTCAACCCATTAATGCGCCGTCAGATTTTCTATCCCTGCGAGCGAATCTTTTGCGTTTTGATCTCACGCTGAGCAAAGAGACGTCACAATGGCTAGTGCGCAGTGCACGCTGGCGGAAGGCGGATATGAGTGATTTCCTGGAGTAATCATCTCTTGCTTCGAAATGTTGTTGGCATAATTACTGCTCTTAATCGATTAAAGTTTCCAATCGATAGCGGAGCAAACTATGAGCAGTGCGATGACAGGTGCAAATTTAGGTCCATCCTTGATGCCATTTTCACCCGGAAAGGGTCGCTCACTGTCATCTGAGATAACAGCAGATGGTTTGAAAGATACTGATTTCAATGCAATATTTTCACAAGAGGTCATTTCTTCAGATAATTTGCCGGGTCTTGAGCAACTCTTGTCGGCGGACCAACTTTTAGCATTACGCCGATTTTTGGAAGACGGCAATGAGTTGCCGGTTTCGGCAGATATTGCCGACGGAACACTGCTCGGAAACCCGGCGCTGCTTCAGTTGATGGTCCAACTGAGTGGAGAGATCGATGCGAAGGAGTCGCTCTCAATAACTGATGGGTCTGCTAAATCACTTGGAGCACAGTTCAGTTTCGCTGATCTGAAGGCTATGTTACTGCGGCAACAGGGTGGAAGCGGTAATGGGGGCGGATTAGCTGCTGAGCCAGGCGCAAAACCGCTTAATTCTGCCTCACTACTGCTTCCTAAAGCGGAGATACCGTTTGAGCTGCAATTGATTAAACCATCCTTGTTGTCGACAGATCTATCGACAGCACTCTCACAAGGTAATACAGCGGGTAATACCGCCACTTTTGCCTCTATGCTGAATGGTATGGATTCGCTCTCTTCTCAACGTACAGGATTATCTGTTCCGCCCCCTATTACGCTTCCAACAGGTGAGAAGGGATGGGACAACGTCCTGAGTAACCGTATTATGTGGATGGTCGGTAATCAGACGCAGAATGCCTCCTTGCAGATTACACCGCGCCATCTGGGTCCAATCGATATTCAGGTTTCTGTGCAGAATGAGCAGACCAGTGTCAGCTTTGTTGCGCAGAATGCTGCAGTCAAAGAGGCGCTTGAAGCCGCCATTCCACGTCTACGTGAAATGTTTTCCGATAGTAATCTACAATTGGTCAATGTGGATGTGGGCCAGCGTGAGGCAGGTCATTCAAGTAGCTCAGCCGATCGTTTCAACCCGGGGGGTGGTGATGGTAAAGGCCCGGGAAATTCCAATGGTTTGGGACAATCAGGGGATGAAGAGGGTCTTCCTCAGTCTCCAGTGGTGGCGACAGGTATAGGGCTTGTCGATGATTATGCCTGATTGTCAGATGTCCCTCATGCGGCTTTCGTAAATAATAGCTGAAACGTCTCCGCTATCTCGTCTTTTTGTGTTGTTTTGATTCACTCAAACTAGAATTATCCTGTTTAAAAACAGCATCATACAAATGATGTTGAGGATATTTTGCTGGTTAAACAATTTGCAGGTACGTATCCTGACCAATCTTGGTTATTATATCTCTGATACGAACCCGCTTTACCAAGAGATCGAAGGGAGAGACTAGGCCGTGCGATTCCTGAAACTGATATTCATTTTTCTGATTATGATGATTGGCGCTGCCTTTGCGGTGATGAATGCCGATACTGTAAAACTGAACTACTATTTTGGTGTGCAGGAGTTACCACTTTCAGTGATTCTGGTCGGAGCAATTGGTGTTGGTGCCTTGTTGGGTGTACTTGCAACACTGGTCGGCTCGCTCAAACTGAAGCGGGAAAATATGACGCTGAAGCACAAGGCCAAGGTAGCCCGTCAAGAGGTCAATAACCTTAGATCGATTCCGATAAAGGATAGTTGATATCATGCTAAAAAAAGGGATGGCGCGATTCTCAGGAGAGATTTTTATCCCGCTCAATAAAATGTCCTCGTTACCATTATGATGGAACTGCTTTGGTTACTACTGCCGGTTGCGGCTGCTTCTGGCTGGTGGGCGGCAAAACGAAGTGATGCACGGCAGGATGTGACACTCGCAGAACGGACGCCGGGCTATTTTAGCGGGCTCAACTACCTCCTCAATGAACAGCCCGATAAAGCGATTGATGTTTTTATCAAAATGCTTGAGGTGGATAGTGATACAGTCGAAACCCATTTGGCGTTGGGTAATCTGTTCAGACGTCGCGGTGAAGTGGACCGGGCGATAAGAATCCATCAAAACCTGATTGCAAGACCCACATTGAATCGTGAACAGCGTGCTCAGGCATTGCTGGAGCTTGGTCAGGATTATATGAAGGCGGGTCTGTTGGATCGTGCTGAAAGTCTGTTCACTGAACTGGGCGAGATGAATATGTTTCAGTCTCAGGCCTTGGGCAATTTGTTGACCATCTATCAGGAGGAGAAAGATTGGGATAAATGCCTCCAGATTGCTAAACGGTTGGAACAACTCACCAATCGATCTTTGCGAAAAGAGTGTGCCCATTTCTATTGTGAATTGGCTGAAGAAGCGCAATTCAGGAAAGATCTGAATAAGGCATCGCAGTTGCTCAAAAAGGCACAAATAGCCGATGAGGGTTGTGTTAGGGCGACTATCCTTCAGGGAGAGATTGAAGTACTGAATGGCGCTAACAAAAATGCTTTGCGCACATTTCGTCAAGTTGAGCGACAAGATCCGAGTTATTTATCAGAGGTTCTCCCGGCAATTATTGATTGCCATATGGCATTGGGACAGCGCGCTGAGTTAATCAAATATCTGCATCAGCTTCATCAGAAACATCACACGGTGAGTTGTGTATTGGCTTTGACGGGCTTTATCCAGAAGGATGAAGATGATGCCGCGGCAATCCAGTTCCTGGCAAATTTCTTACATGAGCATCCTAATTTGGCAGGGCTCGATCGCATGGTCGAATTATCCCTCAAAAGTGGTAAAGGAGATGCGCAGGAGAGTTTGGGCATATTGCAACAAATTCTTCAGAAACTTATGGAAAAGCGCCCCGCCTATCAATGTCTGAGCTGTGGCTTCACTGCAAAGACACTTCACTGGCATTGCCCAAGTTGTAAAACGTGGGGCAGTATTAAACCGCTCCAGGAAGTGGACGAAAACTGACTATAGGCTAAACCGGAATAGCCCCAGATAAAGAGAATATAGAACTAATGACTGCTGTATCAAAATCACCAAGAATTATTGTGGCGCTGGACTATGCTTCTGCCGCACCGGCACTTGATTTGATTTCCGGACTTGATCCCAAGACCTGTCGCCTTAAGGTCGGCAAAGAGATGTTCACCCGTTTGGGCCCTACTTTCGTAGAAAAGTTAGTGGGGCAGGGTTTTGATGTTTTCCTGGACCTGAAATTTCATGATATCCCCAATACGGTAGCGGCTGCTTGTGCGGCAGCGGCTGATTTGGGTGTATGGATGGTAAATGTTCACGCCTCCGGGGGGCGCAAGATGATGGTCACTGCCAGAGAGCGGCTTGAGACTTTATCACACCGCCCACTCTTGATTGCGGTAACAGTATTGACCAGTTTGGGTGAGAAAGATATCGCTGAAGTTGGGTTTCTAGGTGCGCCAGCAGATAATGTGATTCGGCTGGCTCGACTGACCCATGAATCAGGATTGGATGGCGTTGTTTGTTCACCTCTGGAAGCCGCTGAGGTTCGACCACTGGTCGGCAAGGATTTTTTGCTGGTAACACCGGGCGTTCGTCCAGCGAGCGCAGCGCAGGATGATCAGAAACGGGTGATGACACCGTTAGATGCGCTGAATAATGGTGCAGATCTTCTGGTGATCGGTCGACCAATAACTGCCGCTGACGATCCGCAATTGAGCTTGAATCGTATCCAGCAGGAGATTGCAGGTTTCCCTGGCGGCTAAACAGATTGACAATATGGGCTCTCAGGATGGGCCTGCCGGACGGTTAGCATGCGTTAAGACATGACGCGTCCTGGCTACTTTGACAGAACATACCCATATGCTTCACCTCTACCACAGTAATCGATTGGAGCGGCTGGCTGAGCAGTTGGCCGATATCCTTGTGGTGCCACTCGGTAACCCGTTAACTGCGGAGACCCTTGTGGTACAGCATCAAGGGATGGGGCGTTGGCTTTCTCTGGAGCTGGCCCAGCGTCTTGGTATCTGCGCCAATACGAATTTCCTACTCCCTGCCGGTTTTATCTGGCAGTTACTTCGCAAGCTCCTTGATGATGTTCCCGAGCTCGATCGTTATCAACCCGCACAGAATCAGTGGTGGTTGTTTGAGCGACTCGGCAAGCCTCTTTCAGAGAGTTGCTTCTCACCGTTGAATAACTATTTGCAAACGGATGATGAGTTGATGCGATTTCAATTGGCGGGTGAGATCGCCAACTGTTTTGATCAATACCTGGTGTATCGACCCGAGTGGATCAGGGCTTGGCAGAGGAGGGAAGTTGCTGCGCCGGGGGATGGCTGGCAAGCCTTGCTCTGGCAAGAGCTACAAGCCAGTCGACGCGGTAAACACTGGGTCGATCTTCAGCATCAATTACATGAAGCCGCTGCTACAGGTGCGCTGCATTCGGAACGACTGCCGGGGCGTGTCTGCCTGTTTGCACTGACGTCACTCTCGCCAGGGTATCTGGATATTCTACATGCCGCTTCCCAGTGGATGGATATTCATCTCTTCATCCTCAACCCTGCGGAAGGTTATTGGATGGATCTGGTTTCAGAAAAAGAGCATAGCCAGCGCGAACTGGCGTCTAAAACGGATGCACTTTATCTGGATCAGGGTAATTCGCTTTTGACCTCTCTGGGAGGGCAGGGGCGTGACTTTTTCTCATTAATGACCGCCTATGATCCTGGTTCATGGGATGTCTTCATAACGCCAGAGCCGGATACGCTTCTACATCGTATACAGCGCGATATTCTGTTGTCCTATTTAGATGATCAAGCTGAATTGAGCCCGTTAGATCCAAATGACCGATCTATTGAGATTCATGTCTGCCACAGTCCGATGCGGGAGTTGGAGGTATTGCATGATCAACTGCTGGATCGGTTTAGGTTGGATCCCTCTCTGCAGCCAACAGACATTCTGGTCATGATGCCGGACATGGATACTTATGCACCTTATATCGAGGTGGTATTCGGTGAATCCAATGAATTAGCCGCCATTCCCTACACGCTATCAGACCGTAGTCAGATAAACGAGTCGCCAGTTGTTGCCCTGTTTCTACAACTTCTAACCTTGGCGGGGGGGCGTTACCCGGTAGACCAGATTATCTCACTACTTGAACCCCCGGTGTTGCATCGACGGTTTGGTCTGGAAGAGAGTGATCTCACCCGAATCCATCACTGGGTAGAGTTGGTAGCAATTCGTTGGGGAAGAGATGGCTCTGATCGTGCTGCATTCGGTCTGCCGGTAACTGGGCAAAATAGTTGGCAAATGGGTTTGGATCGTCTGCTGCTGGGTTATGCGTTTCCCGGAGAGGGCGATGAGCTGTTTAATGGATTACTGCCCTGTGCCGAAGTAGAAGGTTCTGAGGCACAGATACTCGGCCATCTGCACAGCTTTATCTCCGCTCTCTTTGATCTGGAAGAGCAGATACTTAGTTCAGCACACATGCACGTTTGGAAAGATCGAATCAATAATGTGATTGATCGTTTTTTTGACCCGGATGAAGAGACTGTAGATCAGGTGCAGGCACTGCGCAGTGCCATTGCGCGCATAGTGGAGACAGCGACACAGGCGGAGTTCCAAGGGACGGTTACCCGCGAGCTGATTATTTCACAACTTCGCCAACAGCTCTCTGTTCCAGCGAGTGGTCGATTCCTCGGGGGTGGGGTGAACTTCTGTGCCCTAACGCCGATGCGCGCATTGCCTTTCAGAGTGATCTGTATGATCGGCATGAATGACACCGTATTCCCGCGTGACAGACAACCTGTTGGGTTTGATCTAATGGCAAATAGTCATCGGGTAGGAGACCGCTCGAGACGGGCTGATGATCGCTATCTTTTTCTTGAGACGCTGATCTCTGTACGCGAACAACTCTATATCAGCTATACCGGACGTGATATCCGGGATAACAGTCCACTGCCGCCCTCTGTATTGGTCAGCGAGTTGATGGATTATCTGGATGCTACATATGAATTGAGTGCGGAGCATTCTGTCTCGGCTTGTTTGACAACACAACATCCTCTGCAGCCGTTTAATGCCCGTTATTTTAAACCGGACAGTCGGTATTTCAGTTATTCACAATCCAATTGCCTGGGTGCTGAAGCGCTGTTACATCCCTCGATAAAACCGGCGCCCTTTTTGCCGAAAGCGCTGTCGGAGCCAGATGAAACGTGGCGCCACATTGAACTGAATCAGTTGATTGGTTTTTATCTCAATCCCGTTCGCTATCTGTTATCCAGGCGCCTGGGAATAAATATAGCAACTGACCAAGCCTTGTTGGAGCGTCGTGATCCGTTTGAGTTGGACTATTTTGAGCAGGGTGAACTGTTTGTTCGGTTAGTTCAGGGAACACTGACCGACCTGGATCGTAACACACTCTTATCCGTGGAGCGTGCCAGAGGGGTGTTGCCGCACGGTGTAACAGGTGAGATAGCGTTTGATGGTCTGGTTGATACAGCCAAGCACTATGCCGCCGTCTTGACCTCGTTGAGAAAAGGTCAACAGATTTCCCCGCTTTCTGTTGATCATACGCATGACCGATTGCGTTTGGTGGGACGGCTTGAACAAATACAAACTGATGGCGTACTCGGCTACTCATACAACAGACTCCCCGACACCCGACTGTTAGGACTCTGGATACGTCATCTGGTGCTGAATGTATCTGCTGCGTCGGATGTTATTCCGGTTACACGGTGGTTGAGCCAGGATGGATTGTTGACTTTTTATCCTGTACCTGAGGCGATAACGCTGTTGAATGAGTTGCTGGATCTATATTGGCAAGGTCTCATGCAACCGATACCCCTGTTCCCCAAAAGTTCACGCGCCTATGTGACCCATCTGTTGCAAGATAAACCCCGCGAAAGCTGTTTGAAGGGTGCATATGAGCGGTGGTTTGGCGGTTTTGCAGGGTATGCTGAATATGACAATCCCTATTATCGTTTGGCCTTTTCCGATGGTGAAGTGCTCAATGAACAGTTTGAGGCAATAAGCGAAAGGGTGTTTGGCCCGTTAATATCTGCGATGGAGATGCGCTGATATGCAACGGCTCTCGCTCATGGATACCCCGCTTAGTGGCATGAACCTTATCGAGGCAAGTGCCGGTACAGGAAAGACCTACACCATTACGGGTCTCTATATAAGGCTCATTGTTGAGCAGGGCCTGACAGTGGATCAGGTTCTCGTCGTCACCTATACCAAGGCGGCAACAGCCGAATTGCGTGAACGCATTCGAACAAGAATGGTCGCGCTGAAAAGGGCCTATGAAACGGGTAAGGATGATGCGTTAAGCCGCGCACTTTTAGTTGAGCATGCGGATTGTGAACAACGGCTGCAACGTTTGAATCTGGCTATTCTCAGTTTTGATCAAGCGGCTGTATTTACGATTCATGGTTTCTGTCAACGACTGTTGGCACAAAGCGCCTTTGAAAGTGGCATGCCATTCCAAACAGAAATGCTTCTGGATGAGCGCGAACTGATGCAGGAGATCGTAGACGATTTCTGGCGTATACAGATTCAGGATATTCAGCCAGGCTTACAGCGCTATCTGTTGCAGAACGGTTTTTCGCCCGAAAGACTTGCGATCGATGTACGGGGCAAGATTAACAAACCCTACATGGAAATCAAGGGTTGCTCCATGCCGGAGGCCATAGCCGATCTTGAATCCACTTTTTATCGGGTTCTTGGTGAGGTACGCCAGGCGTGGGTGTCATCACGAGATGAGATCACCCGGCAACTTCGGGAGAGTGACGGTCTGAGCCGAAGCAAATATCCAATCAATTCGATTGATAACTGGGTCATTGAGATGGATCGCTTTCTCCAATCCAATCCGGGGCCGCGTTTCAAAGCGTTGGAAAAGTTTTCTACCTCGACTATAAATGCTTCGCTCAAAAAAACAGGCACTGCACCAAGCCATCCGCTATTTGATCTGTGCGATCAACTGTTACCGATACTGGATGCGTTAGAGCACTATTATGAGCAAGCCAGGGTGGCCTTGTTTGAACGATTGATACGCTATATCAATGAAGAATCAAGAGTTCGAAAACTGCGCCTGAGAGTTCAATCCTACGATGATTTGTTGTTGAATCTGGATAGGGCGTTACAGGGGCATCGGGCCGAGCAACTTATCCTTGCAGTACGCCGAACCTATGCGGCTGCTTTGATTGATGAGTTTCAAGACACGGATCCGATTCAGTATGAGATATTTCGTAGACTGTTTCGGTGCGACAGTGGCTCACTTTTTCTGGTGGGTGATCCGAAGCAGGCAATCTACAGTTTTCGTGGGGCCGATATTTTTGCCTACCTCAAGGCTCGTGCTGATGCCGGTAACTGTTATACGCTGGATGTGAATTGGCGCTCCGTGCCAGCGTTGATTCAAGCGGTTAATACACTTTTTGATCAGCCACAAGGTGGCTTTCTGTTTCCCCAAATCCCGTTTCATCCCACGCTGCCAGCAGAGAAGGAACATCTGGATTTGCAGGTAGCCGATGAGGATTCGACCAGTTTTAATGTTGGTTTTATGCCCGGGAAGCTGAGTAAGGAGCAAGCAACCCTTGCTGCGACGCAATGGACAGCTGATGAGATTGCCCGGCTTATCCAGTTGGGCAGGGAGAATCAGGCGTTATTAGCGGGTCGATCTTTACAAGGTGGTGATATCGCCGTGCTTGTCAGGAGTCACCGACAAGGTGAGATGGTCAGGCAGGCCTTATCAGAACGGGGTGTCTACAGTGTCCAGCGTTCTCAACAGGATGTCTTCAAGTCCCATGAGGCAATCGAGATTGAGCGGATCATGCTGGCGATTCAATCTCCACACAATGAGGGTTTAATTTTTGCAGCACTGGCAACTGATCTGCTGGGCATTTCGGGTGAGGAGATTGCGAGGCTGTCCGAAGATGAAGCACGTCTCTCAACTCATCTGGAACAGTTTCATGTTTATCACCTGATCTGGTTGCAACAAGGATTCATCCGCATGTTCAGACACCTGATGCGTGAATGTCAGGTGGTTGAGCATACACTGAAACTTGAGAATGGTGAACGCAGGCTAACCAATCTATTGCATCTGGCAGAACTGCTGCATCAGCAAGAGAGGAATACGGCTGCAGGTATGGAATCGATGTGCAACTGGCTGAACCAGTTGCGGCTGGGGGAACGGCCAGAGGATGAGAGTAGCCAGTTACGTCTTGAGAGTGATGATAACCTGGTGCAGATTGTCACTGTCCACAAGAGTAAGGGGCTGCAGTATTCTGTAGTGTTCGCCCCTTTTGTCTGGGATGGGGGTGTGCGGTCTGCAAGGAGCGGCGAAGCCTGTAGTTTTCATGATCCTGAGCAAAATTACAGGGCCGTCCTTGATCTTGGTTCAGCGGATTGGAAAACGGCCAATACCATTGCTATTGATGAAGCGCTTGCTGAGAGCTTGCGCCTGCTATATGTAACACTGACACGGGCACAGCATCGCTGTTATATCACCTGGGGGCAAGTCAGCGGTGCTGATACATCACCACTCGCTTGGCTGCTTCATCCGCCTGCTGGAGGCGTTGCCAGCGACTCAGTCGCACAGTTGGCAATACAGTTCAAAAAATTAACCGAAGACGATTTACTGAAACGTTTACAGCACTGGGTAGATCAGTTGGAAGGCCATGCAAAAATAGAAAGGCTTGATACGATTCGCTCACCTATTCGAGTGAGTGCCATGAGTGAAACACAAGGACAACAGTCGTTGAACTTTGAGTCGCTATGCACTCGCCAGTTTAATCGTAAACTGAGTCGTGGTAACGCCGTGACCAGTTTTTCTGCGCTTGCGTCGGGCCATGAATCTTTTGAACGGCCTGATCATGATGCTTTTCAGGAATTTGTAAAGGATGAAGCAGAGCTGAGGCCGGGGCGTACTCGGTTTACTTTTCCACGCGGCGCTAATCCGGGCAGTTGTCTCCACGCGATTTTTGAGCGCCTTGATTTTTCTGGCCATACGCAAGAGGAATTGCAGCGGCTGGTACATCAGCAACTCGACCTTTATGGTATTGATTCTGTTTGGCAGGAAGTCGTTTGCCAGATGGTTAGTGATGTACTCGTAACTCCACTTGAGTCAGGCAGTGTGCTGAAGCTTAAACAGCTGACTAAATCACAGTGCCTGGTCGAGATGGAATTTAGTTATCCTGTTACTGATCTTAAAGTGTCAGCGCTGTCTGCATTATTGACTCAGCAGGGCATGGGTAACAGTGAAGAGATGAGACAGGCGATCAGTCGGTTGAGCTTTCGTGATATCAAAGGTTATATGAAGGGTTTTATAGATCTGATCTTTGAATATGAAGGATGCTATTATTTGCTTGATTATAAATCAAATTGGTTGGGTGATAAGCCGGGTGATTATGCCCAAGACAGACTACAGGCGGCGATCGCGCGTGAAGGCTATTATTTACAGTACCTCCTTTACAGTGTCGCGCTGCATCGATACCTCTCAAAGCGATTGAGCAACTATGACTATGAAACTCATTTTGGTTCTGTTTACTACTTGTTTCTTCGTGGTATGTCACCGGAGACTGGCCCGAACTATGGTGTGTTTAAGGATCGCCCTCACCGCCAGTTAATCGAGTCACTTGATAACTATTTTGCATCGGCAGGTGTTGAGATATGAGCTCGACCAAGCACCTCCTTTATGGGTTGCAAGTTCAGGGTCTGTTCTCTGACCTGGATGTTCACTTCGCCACCCTGATGGGAAAGCTTTCGAAGGATGAGAGCCAAGCGCTGCTGCTGGCGGCCGCACTTGTTAGTCATGTCAGTAGCATGGGCCATGTATGCCTCTCTTTGGCAGAGTGGAGTGATCAGCTTGTAGGGGATGCGGAAATGGGAGACGCACTCCGACTGCCGTCACTCGACAAATGGCGAGAGCAGCTTCTTCAGTATCAGGTCGTAGGGCAACCCGGTGAGCGCACGCCGCTGATACTGGATCATGCTGATCGACTCTACCTTCATCGTTACTGGGCTTACGAGCAGCAGCTGGCAATAGGATTGCTGGAACTCAGCCAGGCTGAGATGATCACGCCTGATCTATCACGGCTACAGCCGATGCTGACGCAACTGTTTCCTGTTGAGGAAGGGGGAGTAACGAATTGGCAGAAGATAGCGGCGGCAGTCTCGGTTATAAAGCGTCTTACCGTGATATCCGGCGGGCCGGGAACCGGTAAGACCAGTACTGTCGTGCGTATTCTTGCACTGCTGCTGCAACAGGCCGGAGATGATCCGCTCTCAATTGCTTTGGCCGCTCCTACAGGCAAAGCTGCAGCACGATTACAAACATCTATACAGCAGGCTATCAATCAGCTATCGCTCGATGCCTCACTGATCGAAAAAATACCCGATCAGGCGATGACCCTACATCGGCTGATGGGCAGTCGCCGTGATTCGATTCTGTTTCGGCACAGTGCTGAGAATCCGTTATCCTGTGATCTATTGATAATCGATGAAGCATCTATGGTCGACGTAGCGCTAATGGCAAAGGTGATTGCTGCCTTGCCTGCGCAGGGTCGGCTCATTCTTTTAGGTGATCGGCATCAGTTGGCTTCCGTTGAAGCGGGAGCCGTTTTGGGCGATATCTGCAGTGAGGGGAGGGGGTTTTCTGAACCATTCCGTGTGCAACTGGGTTGTGTGGTGGGCGAGGCGATTTCGGATATTACCCCCTCTCAAGGAGTCCTCTCTGATTCCATTGTAGAGTTAACCCATAGCTATCGATTTGACCAGAACAGTGGTATTGGTCAACTGGCAGGGGCTGTAAACAGGGGGGATTCCGTTGCAGCCCTGTCACTGTTGGAAGATGCGCGCTTCACTGATATCCATCTGTTAAAGCGCGCTGATGATCCCGTCGCTGTGGCACTTTTGCACTACACCGACTATCTGAACCGGGTCAAGCAAGGGGCTCCGATTGAGGCGATCTTTGAGGCGTATGAAAAATTTCGTGTGTTGTGTGTATTGCGCTTAGGTGAGCAAGGCGTGTCGGGTTTAAACGAGGCGATCTATGAAGGGCTGGTTGCGGCACATCTGATACCGAGGGGTGATCCCTGGTATCCAGGGCGCCCATTACTGATTACCCATAATGACCACAATCTGAAGCTGTATAATGGGGATATCGGAATCCTGCTTCAGGATCAGTCGGGTCAGAAAAGCGTCTATTTTCAGACTCCTGACGGTTATCGAACAGTGAGTCCATCACGCTTACCGCGTCACGAAACGGCCTTTGCTTTGACGGTGCACAAGAGCCAAGGGTCTGAATTTGAAAGCGTTCTTTTTATATTGCCCGCCAATGATAACCCTCTGTTGAGTCGTGAGTTGATCTATACTGGTTTGACGCGTAGTCGCACACAACTGATGCTCTGTGATCAGGCTGGGGTTTTAACCACTGCCCTTAATCAGCGTATTAAGCGAACATCGGGACTCAAGGACCTGCTGTGGCAGGGAAGTCACTGACCTTGCAATGTGTGATAACAATCACCCTTGAACAGACTGATTACAAAATGTTGCGGGAATTGTGAGTGTTATCACCACGAAAGAGACAAAAATAGTCTAAAAATCAACTATCAGCCCCTGATTACTTGCCTTTAACTTTAATTCAGTTAATACTCATACGGCTATCTAAGAATGTAATGATACCAAGCAGGCGTAAAGGGGCGGTGATCTCTGAGTCTTGTTTGCGTTTCGGTATTCCGGGTCACAAGTAATGGATCAGAGAGTTCAAGTGGCCGACATGAGGGGGCGTATGTCAACGGACTGGCAGTCACCGCGTATTAATATAAACGGGGAAAGGGTTCGATGCACAATATAATGGTGCTCAACGCAAAAGGCGGTTGTGGAAAGACCACTATTTCTACTACATTGGCGTGCTATTTTGCAGGGCAGGGCTACAAAACTGCTCTGATGGACTACGATCCTCAGAATTCCAGTCATCATTGGCTGGAAATGCGTGACCCCACTCAACCCCAAATCCGTTCCATTGATGCTGCGCGTTCGCGTACAGGTATGACCCGCACCTGGCAGCTGCATACCGGTGTAGAGACAGAAGTTGTAATTATAGATACACCTGCTGGCGTTACCGGCGGGCAACTTATCGATCTTTTCAATAAGGCCGACACCATACTGGTACCGGTCATGCCCAATGTGATTGATTTACATGCGGTAGAAGGTTTTGTCGGTGAGTTGATGCGTTTTGCCAAGAACCGGTTACATGGCAAACGAATTGCCATGGTCATTAATCGAGTGCGATTTAAGACAGCCACGTATCAAAAGATCGAAGAGCTGGCTGAAAAGATGGGTATTCCACTGATTGGATCACTGCGAGATACTCAGAACTATGCCATTGCCATGGAATCTGGTCTGGGTATCTGTGAAATGAAGCAGAGTATCTCATCCAAAGACAGAAAACAGTGGCAACCCATCATCAACTGGCTTCACGAGGCTATCCCTGGAAAGGAGACGGCCAAGTCTTCAGCTTATCCAGATATGATGGGGTGGCAGCCAGAAGCCAAGAGCGTGGCTATCTCCTGATTCACCCCACTCTGCGTCATTGAACTCAATAATTTCCCTTTTAAATCAAGGCAGTATTTTTTTACTGCCCATATAAATATAAATTTGGGATAACCCACACTTCCATGTGGTAGGGTATGCCCAGAATTTAAACTGCACGGGATATCTGTCTGTTACCGCTCAGTCTATTTAGAGTTGTGTATCTTCTGCATATCTACGGCTATTATTCTGCTAAAAAATTATAACTACTTGATTACTAAGATTAAATAGTAAGCGGGTAAAAATTTTCTGATAAATGTTCTTTTGTTCTAAGGAGATCTTGAGACATGATTAAGCCTGTCGGATCCGATACCCTTCAGCCGCTATTTGTCTATGACACTGATAAACACCATGCACTGATGCATGAGGCTGAGTCTTTACCTTCGGTCATCATCAGTTCCCAGGCTGCAGGCAATGCAGTCATGCTGGGCGCTGGTTATTTCAATCCCCTGAAAGGTTTTATGACCGTAGGGGATGCCATGGGTTGTGCCGAAAACATGAAAATGTCAGATGGCAGTTTCTTCCCCGTGCCTGTGCTCTGCCTGCTAGAGAGCGTTGATGCCATTCAAGGCGCGAAACGCATCGCGTTACGCGATCCTAATGTGGAAGGCAATCCTGTTCTTGCTGTCATGGATATTACGGCTACTGAGCAAGTGACGGATGAGCAGATGGCCGTTATGACCAGTAAGGTGTATGGCACCTCTGATCCAGAGCATCCTGGAGTGGCTGCGTTTAATAGCCAGGGTCGCATTGCTATTTCAGGACCCATTCAGGTCCTCAGCTTCAGCTATTTCCAGAGCGATTTCCCTGATACGTTCCGTACTGCGGTGGAGATTCGTAACGAGATCCAGGAGCGTGGTTGGAAAACCATCGTAGCCTTCCAGACACGTAATCCAATGCATCGTGCTCATGAAGAGTTGTGCAAAATGGCAATGGATGCAGTCGACGCTGACGGCGTGGTAATTCATATGTTGTTGGGCAAGCTTAAGCCTGGTGATATTCCTGCCCCTGTTCGTGATGCCGCGATTCGTAAGATGGCCGAGCTCTATTTCCCACCCAATACCGTCTCTATCACAGGGTACGGTTTTGACATGCTCTATGCCGGTCCCCGTGAAGCCGTTCTGCACGCCTATTTCCGTCAGAACATGGGTGCTACCCATTTCATTATCGGTCGTGATCATGCAGGTGTTGGTGATTACTATGGTGCATTTGATGCACAGACGATCTTCGATAATGAGGTGCCAGTAGACGCACTCGATATTGAGATCTTCAAGGCTGACCATACTGCCTATTCCAAGAAGCTTAACCGCGTTGTGATGATGCGTGATGCGCCTGATCACAGCAAAGAAGACTTTGTTCTGCTTTCTGGCACCAAGGTGCGTGAGATGCTGGGGCAGGGCATGGCGCCTCCCCCTGAGTTCTCCCGACCTGAAGTGGCTGAAATACTGATGGCCTACTATCAGTCATTGAACTGATCGTTGAAACCCCTCTGAGGCCTCGGCATCAGAGGGGTTCATATCCCCGCTTATACAGGTATTCTGCGTGATTCCTACCGTTTTTTCCGGGTAGATCCCACAGCATGCAGTGATGCTAAACGACCCTAATGGACGTTGACCTTTAGTACCCCCTCTGTGCATCTATCACAATAGTCTAACTTACTGAATGTTAAGTAATAGATGATCATTCAGGACTATCCTGTATTAACCTTCTAGGTATTCGACAGGGAGTCGTTCCAACAGGTAAGATGCCCTACGCTTTCGCTATATTGCTTATACCCGAAAAAATAACCGGAGGAGTTGATAAATGAAGATCGAAACAGTGGCTATACATGGCGGTTATGAGCCGGATCCGACAACCAAAGCGGTTGCCGTTCCTATCTATCAAACCACCTCGTATGCCTTTGATGACACTCAGCATGGCGCAGATCTGTTCGATCTGAAGGTCCAGGGCAATATCTATACCCGGATCATGAACCCAACGACCGATGTACTTGAGAAGCGCGTTGCGGCGATGGAGGGTGGCATTGGTGCACTGGCGTTGGCCTCTGGTATGGCTGCAATCACCAATACCGTATTTACCCTGTGTGAGTCGGGTGACAATATTGTTACTACTACCACATTGTATGGGGGGACCTATAATCTATTTGCCCATACCCTCCCTCAGTTAGGCATTGAGGCACGATTCGCAGATCCAAAAGACCCCGAAGGGATGGCTGCCTTGATTGATGAGCGGACCAAAATGGTGTTCTGCGAATCTATTGGTAATCCTGCCGGTAACGTGGTGGATATTGGTGCTTTGGCTGATATGGCACATGCTAACGGTGTGCCGCTTGTTGTCGATAATACGGTTCCGTCCCCCTATCTGTGTCGTCCATTTGAACATGGTGCTGATATTGTTGTGCATGCCTTGACTAAGTACATGGGGGGTCATGGCACTACGATTGGCGGCATAATTGTGGATTCGGGTAATTTCCCCTGGGCAGACCACGCTGAACGATTCAAGCGGTTAAATACACCGGATGTTTCTTATCACGGAGTGGTTTACACGGAAGCGCTGGGTCCTGCGGCCTTTATTGGGCGCGCTCGTGTGGTTCCATTGCGCAATATGGGCGCTGCCATTTCACCCTTTAACAGCTTCCTTGTTTTACAGGGCTTGGAAACGCTTCCAGTGCGAATGGATCGCCATTGCGAAAATGCCATCGCCGTTGCAAATTACCTGCAGTCACATCCCCAAGTAGAATGGGTGCGTTATGCGGGTCTGGAAGGAAGTCCCGATAGGCCGTTGGTGGATAAGTACATGGGTGGACGGGCATCCAGCATCTTGTCATTCGGTATTACTGGGGGCAAGGAGGCTGGTGCCCGCTTTATCGATGCATTGAAGCTGGCAGTGCGTCTGGTCAATATTGGTGACGCGAAGACGTTGGCCTGTCATCCTGCCACAACGACACATCGCCAGCTTAATCCGGAAGAGCTGGCAAGGGCTGGTGTCAGTGAAGACCTGGTTAGATTGTCCATCGGTATCGAGCATATTGACGATATTATTGACGATCTTGCACAAGCCCTTGAGGCATCTCGCTAAAACAAAATGGGCGGTCAAGTGACCGCCCATTCGTTTTATACTTTATTATTTGTCTGGATGCTGTAAAGGCGTTTATTTGCCAAGGCGCTTTTTGTATACAGCAAGCGTCTCTTCAGCCTGCTTAACTTGTTCCAAGCTCATGGCAGATGAAGCCGCCAGTTTGAATTTTTCTGCATACTTGTCTCCGCCATGTTGTGCTAGCCCAAACCAAATATAGGCATTGATGTAATCTTTTTCAGTTCCAACACCATACAGATACATTCCCGCCAATTTACCGAAGGCATCAGAATCACCCGCATCAGCGGCCAGTTGGTACTGTTTAAATGCTTCAGCATAGTTGCCTTGCGCATAGGCTGCCAATCCGGCTTCAAGGTCCGCCTGTAAAGGCGCTGAAAACAGGGCTGCGAGGGCAAGCATTAAGAGACGTTTACGATAGGTTTTCATGATAGCTACCCGCAATGAAGGAATGCGCAATTTTACTGTAATCTGCACACACATTGAAGCAATCTGAAGAATTCTGAGGCCAAAGGTTACTTTTTGGATATATGCAGCCCTGCAGGAAGATTAGGAGCTGTCCTCGCGCGTAGAATAGATTGGTTCAATAACTGTTGGTAGGCTGCCACATCATTATAGCCAACGATCGGGTCGCCAAGTACCACGCCGTGCTGGTCGAGCAGAATGACTGTTGGCGTTGCGTACACATGATAACGGGAGACAAAGATACGACTGCGTACTGAGTCGCCATCAAAGTCGACAACTTTCCCACCACGGTCGATTTTAAATTCCCGTAAAAGAACGCGGTTCGTCAAAGTACCGTTTTCCAACATGGGATTGAGTACCTGTGTATTCAGCTTGTCGCAGTAATTACAGCTCTCAGAGCTAAATACCACCATGATTGGTTTGTCTTCTTTGGTGGCAATGGCCGCTTCAGCAGACCAATCGTCTACTTTTGACACATTGAGCGAGTCAGCATGAGCGAGGAGTGGGGCTAGTATCAGGGAGAGTATCGCAATGGCACTACTGAACAGCTTCACAAAGAGGGGTGTCCTGCATAACTATAATATTAGAAGATTATAATATATAATATAATTTATGCAAGAGAAGAATGAATAAATAAATAAGGAATAATGCGTGATCGCTTACCCACTTTTTGAGCAGGTAGGCGATCTCAATCAGGCTTCCTTACTGAGGTGAACATCCATCTGCGGATAGGGGATAGAGATTCCATTGTCATCAAAGGCCAATTTAATCTTTTCAGTAAGATCAAATTTAACACTCCAGTAATCGCCGCTCAGTACCCAGGGGCGTACATTGAAGTTGACACTGCTGTCGGCCAGTTCGCCTACCGCGACAAGAGGCGCAGGGTCTTTTAACACGCGTTCATCAGTCGCCAATAGATCGATCAAAATTTGCTTTGCCTTGCGGATGTCATCGCCATAACCGATACCAAACACCATATCAATCCGGCGTGTATCCCGGGCAGAAAAATTAGTAATCGTGCCGTTATAGATTGAGCCGTTTGGCACAATGACCTCACGGTTATCGCCCGTTCGCATAATAGTGCTAAAAATACTGATGGTTTCAACAACACCAGCAGTACCACCGGCTTCGACAAAATCACCTGTCTTGAAAGGCCGGAAGACGATCAGCATGACGCCAGCCGCAAAATTCTGTAATGAGTTCTGTAAGGCGAGACCGACGGCCAAGCCTGCTGCACCCATCAAAGCGATGAGTGAGGTCGTATCCACTCCCAGTTGGTCCATTGATGCGATGACAATGAACAGTAACAAGATGGCATGAGCAATCGAGACAACAAAATCGATGAGGATCTCATCCATCTTGCTCTTTTTGAGTAGCTTTTTGACAACCTTGAGCAGTATGTTGGCAACCCATCGACCGATGATAAAAGTAGCCAGGGCCAGGACAATATTAATGCCCCAGGGAATAACAAAAGTGGAAAGGATTTTCTCTATATCCATGAATTCAGGCATGTACAACTCCAATAATTGATCAGTTCAGTGTCAGTTTACTGGGTCATAATATAACAGACATATATCAGGTGATGACAGATGTCCTCGCGCGCTTAGGATGATGGGATGATTGTCAGGGGGCTTATTGAGTAATTTCTTCGACGAGTAATTCGATAGAGCGATCATCGCGGTTGTTTGTTTGTGTCTCCCTAAGCAGTCCCTGGTTCGCTTGTCGCACCTGTTGATTGATGCCGCCTATAGCGATCCACTCCCCTAATTTACCAGAGACCATGGTCTGTGCTTGCTGAATGTCATAGTTTTCCTGTCGATTGCCGGGTCGAATCATATGGGGGCTGATTTCAAGCGTTACCTGTTCCCCATTGAGTCTTGGGATGACATAAAATCCACTGGTGACATTTTTATAGCGGGTGGTTATCTGTTGATGAATGGTGTTGTTGTTGATGGTGGTAGTCTGTTCTGGAACTGGAACGGATTGACCTGTGGTTATAAAGGCTGAATGCCCCTCCAAAACCTGCAGTCTGTGAGTGGCATCAAGGTTGCTTTTGGTTTGTGAATCCCTGATTTGGTAACGAACAGTGTTGTCATTACCAGGGTTACCCACTACCACCTTGGCATGTTTACCCACCACCAGATTGATATCCGCTTGCGTTCTGCGCTGGTTTAATTGATGGCCGGTTGCCTGCCTCACAGAAATCATCAATCGTCTGGGGGGGTGGTCCAGGCGTTGTATCACCTTACGTATTTCAACAAGATTTGCAGGGGAAGTGCGAATGATCAGCTGATCATTCATGCCCGCAATAGAACCGTCCTTATCAATGAATGGCCTGAGGATGGGAATCATCTCAGCAGTGGGACGGCTTTGCAGTTGTATGATCTCCAAAGGGTAATCGGCAATTACGCTGCTACTGCAGAAAAGGAGAAATAGGAGAAAAAAAAGCCGGGACATAACGGTACCTTTTATACTAGAGATAGAGCCGCCGAAGTGCACTTTCAGGTTCACTGCGTTCCCACACATCAGAGAAAAACTCCGATAATAATTTTGCTTCAAGTCGGTCGCAGAAGTTTGCCTCTCCTTCGTAACGGTCAGCTTGTTTTCGTCGAATGTAGCCAGTTTTATCAATGACCATGAAGTTTTCTGTATGATCCAGAAAGTCTGTATGGGGACGTCTGATCTCAATTTTGCTGGTTAATCTCCTCGCTAATTCGAGCAGTCGATGTCCCCCGCGTTGGACCTTTTCGCTGTTTTGAATCAAAACGCGAATAGCGATACTGCGTTGGTGTATGGCTAATGATTTTAAGGCTTCAATAAACTCAGTCTGATCATAGAGTGGTTTATCCAGGTCATACGTGAATATGTCAATATGATGAGAGGCCTGTTGAGCCATATGTAAACTGGCATACTGAAACTGAACTCGCCCCTGAAGCAGAAGCCGTTCACTGTGTTGACCTAGGATCGAGTCGGTGATTGCACTTTTCTTTTCGTTGTCCATGCTAATTTCCACATACTGTCTTAGTCGGTTTTTTGTTCCATGCGTTGATGGGGTATCCCGGCTTCCATGAACTCATCACCCGTACAATGAAATCCATGTTGTTGATAAAATGGGATAGCCTTTGTTTGCGCATTCAAAAAAAGGGGTGCTATCTGATGTTGGCTGGCAAGTTGTAGGAGCTTTACCAATAATGCACTACCGACTCCTAAGTTACGCCATGGGCTTAGCACCGCCATGCGGCCAATCTGCCCTTCTTGTGAGATACGCCCGGTACCGATACCCGCTCCGGTATTATCAACGGCGAGTACATGCAGTGCCTGTTCATCCTTATCATCCCACTCCAGGGCTTTGGGCACTTTTTGCTCTATGATAAATACGTTTTCTCTAATCGTCCGCAGTATGGATTTATGTTGATTCCATACAGCAAACTGAACCCTGTAATCATGGCAGGGCATGGAAGCCTCGTGTCTGTGGTGGTTGAATGCATATAAAGTATAGATGAGATGAGCGGGAATCTGAATTGTATCTATGGCCGATATTCAAGATCTGTCGTTTTTGGCCGATGCATGTAGCTGAATGAAGTAGTATCTGGGCATAGATGGATTAATGACAACGGCCCGGGTAGGAATCTTGCGGGAGGGTGGCCGTTGCCATCAACCATCAGGTTCTATAGTGGATGAGTGTGTACTCCATGATTGTGTTGATGGTCACAGAAAATAACAGCAGTAAGTTGGTGTAGGCGTTGCCGTTAAATTTTGTGCGTTCTGCACGGTAAAGTTGCTACCGGGGTATCAGCGCTACCGTTTGTTGGACCTGATGATGAGCAAGAAACAGCTCAAGTTTGTCTTGATGGAAGAAATCGGGCTATTATTCATCAGGTAGACCCACTAAAAACTGCAATAGGTTGATTTTAATAGCGTTGTTAACTGAGCGACGAAAAGGCAGTCATGTGCAAGCAATGAAGTCAAAAATGTGTCTATTGGCGGTGATGGCGGCAATGGTTGTTTCATCATCCGTCAGCGCTGAAGTCTTCAAGTATGAAGACCGGCAGGGTAGGTTGCACTTTACAGATCGGCCTATGAAAGGCCAGGGATATCGTCTGATATGGCGTTCTGGCACATCAAGTAACACCGGTTCTCGGATTGATACCTCATCCATCAATCGAAATCGTATCCGCTATACGCCCCTGATTGAAGAGATTGCCCACAAGGTTCGTTTAAAGCCGGCACTGCTACATGCCGTTATCGAAGCTGAATCGGCCTATGATCCCCGCGCGCTGTCGCGCACAGGGGCCAAGGGGCTGATGCAGTTAATGCCGGGTACGGCTCGGCGTTATGGGGTTTATGACAGCTGGGACCCTAAGTCTAATCTCGCAGGAGGGGCTACCTATTTGCGTGATCTACTGGTGATGTTTGAACATGACCTCCGGTTAGCCTTGGCGGCCTACAACGCAGGAGAGAACGCGGTAAAGAAGTTTGGCAATAAAATACCGCCTTATCCGGAAACACAGGCCTATGTGACCCGTGTACTAACCTTCTATCGGGAGAATCAGGCATCGGGAAAATATGCCTTGCTCGATTGAAGTCCTGGTAACTTTTATTTTACTCCCGCCAATCCCCAATCAGTGTGCCAATAACGGCTAAATCTGCCTCTGAAATATCGATAATGTGGAATCCCATCCAGCGTTGAGCTGAACCTTCAACCTCTTGTACCCAGAGGCTCTCAGCGCCAACCTTGATTACCTGGGTACCTACACCCTCTGATTCAAATGAGATCTTGAACTGGAACACATAGTTTTCAGGCAATGACTGGGTCGTGATCATCATGAAACCACTTAACGAAATATTGACCAGATTGCCAATGATTTGATCGGTTTCAATATCGAGTATATCAATCCGTGCATCACAAACTTTACGTGGTTGGGATCGTTTATCGGGCATTACAGTGTTCCTTATCCAGTTCTAGGTAGCAGGGTGCATACCCACTGATTTTTGTAGAATACGGTGTATGGTGTTTAGCGCCTTGGTGACGAAAGGTATGCCGTTTGATTTTATGATGCTGGCCTTACCTTCGCACAGCTGTTTTGCAAGCTCTTCCGAAGGGGTGATATAGGCCTGGATGCCAAATCGATCTACGAACATATACTTATGCGTGATTGGGCTAAACCAGGAGAGCTTCAGACGACGCAACTTATTATTGTCATCCATTAGCTCAAACCAGGTGCCAAACTTAATCTTTCTGAGCGTCTGCTGCATTTCCAGCTCCTCCTCAGATATGGGTCGTTCTTCTTCGTCCCCTTTTTTTTGCGCACGTTTTTCGTTTGCCACGGGCCTAATAATAGGCTCTGAGACTTCTACAACCGCTTCAGGCTTCTCTGTTTCTATCGGTTCGCCTTGGCGGTCTATCAACACGGCATCCAGTAGTTTGAAAAGGGCATGACTGTCTGGGTGATGATAATTACCCAACGAGGTCAGCCCAGCCTTTATATGTTGCGTAAGGTTTTTATGGTTGTTAATGAGCCACTGCTTTATTTTTGGATTTCGCTTGGCCTCAATAACCCTTGCAAGGCTGTCAATAACAGCCAGCGCTGAAGTCCACTCCTTACTTTTTTCAACCTCTGGGTCACGCAGTAGCATTAATATCATGCGGTCTTGCCAGGCATGGTAGAGGAATCGGTCCAGCACCGGATGAAGGCTGTGGCCTTTTACCCGCTCCTTAATAATGTCGCTGGCTTTTTTTCTTGCAGTTTCCAGGCGTTCACGCCCTTTGGCCGCTTCTTGATTCCGCTCTTCCAGGATTTTTGCGCGACTCTCAAGCTCATCGACCTGTTTGCTGAGTTTATAAAACATCTCATTAAAAATAGAGGTCTCATTTTTAAATTCACTCAGTATCGCCTTTACGATCTCCTGGGTTGGGTAGTAGATGCCACGTCGAAGGTCTTCTTCATCAATCCAGCGTTTAGCTGAATCAATCATCAGGTTGAGTAGTTGCCGAGCAATATGCTCCTCATCCGTCATAAACAACTTGTCCAGGATGGCTACTTTTAAAAAGGGTGTGTGCAGATGGCTGATCAAGGCCTTGGCAATATTGGCTAATCCCTCCTCATTCAACACTTGCTCAAACAACATGCCGACCAGCTCAATGGTATCAAGATCCGCTGTGGGAACCGTGTCCTTGTCCAGCTCTTTCAGGAGTTTTGCGCGTTCTGATTCCAGTGTTTGGCGAACGTTTTGGATCAGATTGGTATCCAATTCAATGGATTGAGGTATGCCTTCTTCGCTGTTTGGATCAGGCAAATAGTCAGCCTGTCTTTGGGGTTGTATAAAGTCGATAACCTGTGCAATTGCCGGAGCACTCTTCAGTTGGGCCGTGTTACCTCCAGGTACAAATTCCGGATGATTCCTGAAACTTGGATCGGCGGCTCGACGTGCAGTCAACAGGTCATGTATTGAGTGAAACAGCTCCTCACCCAGCGCCATGCCGCCTCTGTTTGAATTGGAGCTACTTTGCTGTGCTGAGGCTTGTTGGGTCGGTCGGTAACCCTGTTGCGTGGATGCTTGTTGTGGTTGCTCCTCCAGAGGGTTCTCTGGTTGAGCGGGTTTTCCTTGGGTACTATTGCTGGGGGGAATGATCGAGCTGAGCTTTAGATTCGGAAAGATGCCTTCCTCGATCAGCCGGTCATTAAGACCTTTGTAGATGCTCCCGGCATCGCCAAGTACAAATTTCCCAAAGAGAAAATAGAAAATTAACAGAATCTGTTTATCGACATCCAGTGCTTCAGCGGCCTTTTGAAAGGCCGTTGCCGTGTGGGCCGGACAGGCAGGTATATCATCTTCTGCCAACTTTTTTCCGCCGCGCAGTACTGCCATACGCTTACCGAGGGCAAACAGTTCCTGGTAGCAGTTATTCTGCACTTTAGAAATCATACTCTGGATTGCGAGATGCTCTTCAAGTGCATCGTTATCAATCATTTCCAGTTCAATTTCACCCGTTTGGTCAGCGGGAGAGTTGGGATAACTGATATGTTTGCCCTGGTTAAACTCCTTAAAGCCTTTTTCGATTGACTCCCTGAAGTCATGTTCAATGACATCCCTGAGGGAGAGAATATGATTGATCGAATCAAAGAATTTGACTTGAGAGGCGTTCGTTTCGGCCTTTTTGGCGAAGTCTAGAAAAACGGGTTCAACCTGATCGAAAAGCTCATTTAGTTGGGTGGTGAGATAGACCATCACCATGTCCTTGCATTCGCTTAAGAGCTTCTGGTGTTTTTTGGGTGTCTGAGTGGCCGCTGTGTTATTAGACAACTCTTCCATATGCTGCTTCCTTGACGCCTTATTCACTGCCCTTGGATTAACTACTGTTATCGGCCAGTAAATGGCGTGCTTTAATTATCACCTCATCAGCCCATCTTTACCTCTATTCAGTAGTGTTATCAAGGTTGTAATGACAATGAGCCCTAATTAATTATCACTATAGCGGTTTGCCAAGTAGAAAGCTGCAATAAAGAATTAAAGAACCAGGAATAATGTTCTGTATCGATAGGCCCCCTATTTTTACTCGGCTGAGGAAAGGACTGTGGTGGGTGTGAGCTTGATCAAAAATGCCAGCAAGGCCGGGACAACAAAGAGTGTAAGTAGGGTGGAGAGCGCGAGTCCACCAAGAATGACGCTGCCAAGACCCCTGTAAAGTTCTGTGCCGGATCCCTGCGCCACAACTAGCGGCAATAAGCCAAACAGGCTGGTGGTAGTGCTCATGAAAATGGGTCTAATACGTGTGCGCACGGCATTAGTGATTGCTTCAAGACCTTGAAAACCTTCGTACCGAAGATTATTAAGGGTCTGGTGAACAATCAAAATAGCGTTGTTTACAACAGTGCCTACCAGAATGATAAAGCCGAGCATTACCAGGATGTCGAACGGTTGTGGGGCAATGAAGCTATCAACCAGTTTAAGCCCGATAAAGCCTCCTGCCGCAGCGAGTGGTACGGAAAAAAGTATGATCAAGGGGTAGATATAGTGACCGAACAACGCGGACATCAACAGATAGGTAATGACCACGGCCATCAGCAGGTTCCATTGCAGTGCGATGCGTGTTTCGGTGAGCTTATCGGCATTTCCACCTACAGATACTTTTACACCGGAGAGCTTGTTTTCTTGTAGCAATTTTGGCACAAGCTGGTCAGAGATCGTCTCCATGGCAGCCTGTAGTGGCATGGCGTCAGGGGGGGTGACTTGCAAGCGGATATTTCTCTTGCGCTCCAGATGGTCGATTTGAGTCATGCCTTGGGCATACTCAATGCTTGCGATGTCGCCGACCCGGACCAACTCCCCGTATGGATTGGCGATGCTACGTTGGAGTAGGTCTTCGGGGGTGTTAGTCCCGTTCTGACCGCTTTTTATAACCAGATCCATGACCTTTTTGCCATCTGGCTTGTACTCACCGATCTTTCTGCCGTCCATTAAAATATCGATATAGATACCCAGTTCCCGCTCGGTTAGGCCGTTGGCAAGTACGCGTGAGCGATTCGGAATCAGGTTGGCCTCCGGATAGCTGATCTCCAGGGAAGGAACAGGGCGTACCTGGGCCTCAGGAATCGCCTGTTTGATCGCGCCAAACAGCGCCCGGGCCGCCGTTACAATCTCTTCGGTTTCGATCCCCGATACATTGACATCTACTGTACGGCCCTCACCAATGCCCGATTCAAAAATGCCGCGTTGTATACTGACACCAAACATCCCGGGTATGGCGTTCATCACCCGCGTAAACAGAGGCATCATGCCCCGAGCCTCGGTGACATGTACGCTGGTGCCACCGAACAGGGTGACCGCATCCGAAGCCACATAAAAAATGTTACTGATCTGCGGGATACCATCTTTTCTATCTTCGCTTAGATAGGGAGCGAGCTGCGTGTGAATGTATTCACCAATCTCCAGACGTTTCTGTTCAGAATAACCGGGTGGTGGAACCAGTATATTCAGTATCAGATTTCGATTGCCCTGTGGCAGATACTCGGCCTTAGGGAGTAGTGTAATTACTGCGACGACGGATAGCGTGGTAAACAGACCTACGGTCAGCAATCGGGAAAAGCCATTTTTTAGTGTTGCCCTCGAAAAAAACATTACAGTGCGAACAAACAAGTTGCCGTTCTCCAGTGTGGCGATCTTCTCTTCAACGGGGCGTTTAGCAAAACTGTAAAGTTTGTTGGTTACAGCTGGAATAACTGAAATAGATACGAACAGACTGATGGTAATTGATGCGGTAATCGCAATGGCGATGTCGCGGAACAGTTGTCCTGCTTCCTCTTCAATAAAGAGCACAGGTAAGAATACGGCGACCGTGGTTAATGTGGATGCCAACACGGCCCCCCAGACTTCACGAGTGCCATCATAGGAGGCCTGGAAGGGTGTTTTCCCCATCCTGCGATGCCGGTCAATATTCTCCAGAACGACAATCGAATTATCGACCAGCATACCGACAGCAAAGGTGATGCCTGCCAGACTCATTACGTTGATATTACGATCAAACAGGTACATAAAGAAGAAAGTGCCCATCACCGATATGGGAATGGCGATGGCGACAGTCAACGTCGAACTTGCTGAACGAAGAAACAGTAACAGCACCACAATGGCGAGTATTCCACCAATCATTAGATTGGTTTTAACAGTGTCAATCGAGGTATTGATGTAAGGGGCCTGATCGTACACCCAGTCGAAGAAGAGGTTGTTATCGTTTAACAGTGTGCTGTTCAAGTCTTCGACGACCAACCTCATCTGCCGGGTCAATTCAAGCACGTTGGCGCCGGCCTCTTTTCTGATGCCGACGACAATCATGGGTTGGCCATTATGTAGAACGGCAGGAGGGTTGGCCGCATAGCCAAACCCCGCTTCAGCCAATTCCTTCAGGTATACCCGGTGAAGCCCATCATCCACCAGCAGGGTTTCGCCCACTTCTTCCGCAGATTGGAATTGGCTGGTGGTACGTATCCGATAGTTACGTTTGGACAGACCGAGTACACCGGCTGAAGTGTTGTTATTGGCGCTCTGAATTCGTCCTATGATTTGCCCTAGGGTGATTTGATGCGCTGCCAGTCGCTGTGGATCAACATTGATTTCAAGACGCTTATCGCTACCCCCAAATATAAACAGGGAGCCAACGCCGGGTACACGTTCCAGTAGATGTCTTACTTCATTGTCAAAGAAGGTACGGTAGGTGGTGATAAGCTCTGGATCGCCCGATTTGGTCTTTAGCATCATCCAAATAACGGGCGAACTCTCCTCACCTGAGGTGCTGGCAACAGGTTTGAGTGCATTTTCCGGATACTCGGTAACTTCATTCAGCTTGTTTGATACCTGGACCATGGCATCATTTAGATTCATGCCTACTTTGAAGGTCAGGCTGATGGTCCCGTAATCATTAAAGCTTGAACTCTCCAGGACCGACAAATTCGGTACGCTCTTCAATACCTCTTCCTGTTTCTCAATGATCTCCTTTTCAATTTCATACGGACTTGCACCCGGCCAGGAGGTGCGGACGCTGATCTTTGGAGCTTCAACATCCGGCGTGAGCTGAACGGGCAGACGGGTTAATCCAATCAGGCCAAATAAAATGACCAGAATGACCACGGCAAAGGTGGAGACCGGTTGCTGAATTGAGTGTTTTACAATGTCCATTGTCTACCTGTTATTTCTCAATAATCTGTACGGACTGATTGGGTTGTAACCGGTCATTGCCATCTACAACTACCTGCATGCCGGCGGTGATAGGTGGTTTCAGGATTCCCAGAAGATTACCTGTACGGGTAACAATATCGATAGGTAACATATTGGCCTTGCCGTCTTTGATGGTGTAAACAAAATCTTTTCCTTTAAAGTTCACCAGAGCATCCCGGGGTAGCATACGCAGTGTCTGTGGAATGCTGGTGGGGATCTCTACACTGGCTGACATGTTCTGGACCATGCCAGTCTGGTAAGGAATGCGTATCTTTAATGTGATGCTTTTGCTCCGCAGATCGGCGATAGGCACCAATCCGAGGATTGTGCCGGATAATTTCAGATCCAACGCTGGGATAGTCACGGGTACCGCTAATCCTGCTCGCTGGTATCTGGCCAAGTTTTCAGAGATTGAGACTTTGATTACCAGGTCATCTGTTGAGGCGATCTTGCAGACCGCAACACCCGGGTCGATCCACTCGCCGAGTTCCTTCAATTTTTCCAGAACCACTCCATCAAAGGGCGCAAGCACGGTGCTCATGTTGAGCTGTAGCTGCAGGCGTGCCATCTCCTCATCAAGCACTTCTCGCTTTTTTTGCAAAGAACGATGATCAAAACGTGTGTCGTCATAGGCCTGGCGGCTGGCTGAATTGGTTGCAAGCAGGCTTTCCAGTCGTTTTAGTGTGCCGGTGAGTTTCTCGATATCCGCAGAGACCTGGGCACGTTGCTTTTGCTTGATGTCCATATCCTTCAGAATTAGATCGGTATTCAGTTTTACCAATGCCTGTCCTGATTTGACGAGAGCACCCTCCGTGGCATGTTGCTGTGTCACGCGTCCAGAGGTCTCTCCGGATACAGCCGATACCCGGTCAAAGTCAACCACGCCGGCTTGAATACTGGTGGTGGCGACTTCTTGCTCCGTTACGGTAGTTACCACGACACGGGTAGGTGGGGCATCTGCGGCAATCATTTGATTGCAGTAACTGAGTAACAATAGGGTGAGTGCAGATGTTGAGTGTCTCATTTCAAATTTTCCATCAGTCGTGTAAGCAGTTGATTTAATAGGGTCCGTTCCGATTCTGAAATCCCGTTATAGACGCGGGCTCTAAAGTTAATCGCCAATGCCTCCAGTTCTGGACGAAGTGCAACGGCTTGAGGTGACAGGAATACCTGCATCGCCCGGCGATCATTTGGGGCGTGCCTTCGTATGATGAGCGATTTGGTTTCAATCTTTTCAAGAATGCGGGTGACATTGGGTCGGTCTTTTCCGAGTCTGTCTGCGATTTCGTGTTGGGTGAGTCCGTCGTTTTCCCAGAGTAGCCCCAATACTGCAAACTGAACGGGTGTAATTTCATACGAATCTAAGGTCTTGGAAAGGCAGTGTTTAAACTGTGCGGCTGCACGTAACAGTTGAAAGCCAGGGCCGTCTCGTAAAGTGTAATGCATTAGCTGAACTCACATAATAGTTGTCATGACAACTTATGGTTTGAATGCGATAAAGTCAAATGAATTTCTGTTCAGCTTTGGTTAAGGAATGGGTGGCTAATCTGTACTCGACGGTAGGGGAATAGTCCTCTGACCAAGAGAAAAAAAGGATAAAGTCATGAAGAAGATTACTCTGCTATTAGCCGCTACACTGAGTACAGCAACCGCTGTTTCGATGGCAGATAACAGCTTTTATGATAAAGCGCGGGTGCTGAACAGCAAGCCGCTATATGAAACAGTGAGGGTTAATCATCCTGAAGAGCGTTGCTGGAATGAGCGGGTACATCACCGTGGTGGTTCACGAAGTGATTCGTACACCCCCACTATTGCGGGTGCAATTGTGGGTGGTGTTGTTGGTAATCAGTTTGGCAAGGGACGCGGTAAAGATGCCATGACGGTTGCGGGTGCCTTGTTGGGTGCCTCTGTTGGAAATGACCTTGGGAAGAAGCCCGGTCGCGGCTATGTTACGTCTGAGCGCCGTTGTGAAACGGTGGATAACTTCAGAGAGCATGAAGAGCTGGTGGGATATCATGTAAAATACAAATATAACGGACAGGTATTTCATACTCGTACCCAGAATGACCCGGGACAGTATATTAATGTGACAGTGTCGGTTGCCCCAACAGAAAGCTCTGGATATGACTTTCGAGGGTATGATTGAGCGATGGGTATTTAGTTTTTCAGTGAGGAGGGTTGTATGGTTTTGACATTTCAGCGACAGCTCATTGTGGGACTGCTACTGGGTGGGCTGTTAATCAGCCTACCGGTAGCGGCGCAAAAGTATCGTTCGCCAGAGGGTCAATCGTACAACCGGAGCAGTCAGCGTGAGGACCTGGATTCTACAGTCGAAAGGATTCGCAGGGAGACGGGTGGCCGCGTCCTGCATGCCGAAACAAGAGAAAATGCGGGCCAGCAGGAGCATCGTGTCCGAATTATTACTGATCAGGGGAAAGTGAGACGGTATCGGATAGATGCAGGATCAGGCCAAGAGCTGTCACCACGAGAGAGACGACGCTAAGGGGTTTTCATGCGAGTATTGGTAGTGGAGGATGAGGCCAGCCTGAGAAGCCAACTGCAGAAGCGGTTGGTCGATGAGGGCTATTCAGTCGATGTGGCTGCCGATGGAGAAGAGGGGCTCTATTTTGGTCAAGAGTACCCGTTTGATCTGGCTATTATTGATCTTGGATTACCCAAACTATCAGGCATCGAGTTGATTCGTCGACTCCGGCAGCAGCAGATCAGCTTCCCGATTTTGATCCTTACGGCTCGGGACAATTGGCAGGATAAGGTTGAAGGCCTGGAGGTGGGTGGCGATGATTATCTCGTCAAACCATTCAATATGGAAGAGTTGCGGGCTCGACTCAATGCCCTACTGCGACGCTCAGCAGGTTATGCATCCCCGCAGATTACCTGGGGGCCCATTACCCTGAATACCGCGAGACAACAGGCCTCACTCGACAATAAAGAAGTCGTATTGACAGCCTATGAGTATAAGGTCCTTGAGTACCTGATGCTTCATGCTGGAAAGGTCATTTCAAAAACTGAACTCACCGAACACATCTACGATCAGGATTTTGATCGGGACTCGAATGTGCTTGAGGTGTTTATTCGAAGACTGAGACGCAAATTTGATCCGGAAGGCGAACTCAAACCCATTGAAACGCTCCGTGGTCGAGGTTATCGTTTTAGTCTGCAACAACCACCTGCCTAATGCGATCCATACAGAGTCGGCTTTTACTCGCTGCGTCGGTTGTGCTGGCGCTATTCTTAGGGCTGGGTGCCATTGCCCTTGATCGTGCCTTCAGGGATAGCCTGGAAAGTGCTCTGGAAACCCAGTTGATGGGGCAGGTTTATGCCTTATTAGGTGCCGCAGAAACCGATAATCAAGGTCGGATGCGTCTGCCCAAGACCCTTCCGGATCCTCGGCTTGTAAGCCCTGACTCGGGACTCTATGTCCAGGTTAAAGGTGAGCAGGGTAATTACCAATGGCACTCTCCCTCTAGTATCGCAAGACAACTACCTCCTCAAACACCGGTTCCGTCAGGCCAACAGCAATTTGATTATCTGAGCGACGATGAATCATTTTATCAATTGAATTATTCACTGCTCTGGGAGGACGACACAGGAAGGGAAATTGCCTATCTTTTTACCGTCTCTGAGAGTGCGGAAAGCGTGCAGAAACGGATTGCTGTTTTCAGACGGACTATACTGCTTTGGCTTGGTGGTGCTGCATTTATCCTGCTGATCCTACAAGGTGTGGTGTTGCGTTGGGGTATGAAGCCGTTGCGCACGGTGGAAGATGACCTGCAAATGATTGAAACCGGTATGCAGGAACAGCTCCAAGGAGATTACCCGAAAGAATTGCGGCGTTTGACGCAGGGCATTAACTCACTGATCAAGCACAACAGTGCCAGTCGTGATCGCTATCGGCATAGTCTTGGTGACTTGGCCCACAGCTTAAAGACCCCCCTAGCGGTTCTACAAGGTACTGCAGAGGGCCAGGATGCTCAACAGTTACGTGAAGCTATTGCTGAACAGATACCCCGAATGAACGAAATTATCCAGTACCAGTTGAAAGCTGCCGCTGTTGCAGGCCGGGTGGTATTTGCCCAGGCAACACCTGTTCGACCGATTATTGATCGCCTGGTGGAAACGCTGGATAAGGTCTATCACGATAAATTGATTACCTGCCGTTGTGATGTTGATGCTGAGCAGTTATTTACCGGGGAGCCGGGTGACTTACTGGAGTGCCTTGGGAATCTCTTGGAAAATGCCTATAAATATGGCCGCTCTCAGGTGCATATCTATCTGGATGAAACAAGATCAATGAATTCAATCATTCAAGGCAGATGCCTCTGTATTGAAGATGATGGGCCGGGTATTCCACAGGCGATAAGAGTGCGTGTGCTTCGCCGGGGAGAGCGGGCTGATCAGCGAACCCCAGGTCAGGGTATTGGACTGTCTGTTGCCAGTGGCATTGTCCACTTATACGGAGGAAAACTGGAGATTGGTGATTCGCCATTGGGGGGCGCGCTTATCTCAATCCAGATGTAGCCAAGGAGGTTTATTTGAAAAGTTGATCTAAAATCGCAAAAAAAAACCTAAAGCCATTGATTTTTCAGTCGTTATATCGGATTGTACGCATACTAAAAGAAGAGTTTATCCGGTTCATAACGGAGATAGGGTTGCCGATTCGATGCTTAAATTGAAAAAGAGGGTAAAAGCCAGTCTACAAGTGGGTGTGGGCTTTCATGCGGATGGATTCTCTTTGACGGCAATTGACTGTACTGCGGGAAAGTGCCGGATTGAAGTATGCACTTTCTTCCCCCGGGATTCAGCGGATGATGCCTTCACCTCAGTGCATGATGCTGTGAAGGCGCAAGGGTTGCGTGGCGTGCCGGCGGTCGCTGTACTATCCCCCGGTGACTATTCACTGTTTCAGGTCGAAGTACCTGAAGTTGAACACGAAGAGCTGAAGAGCGCTATTCGTTGGCGTATCAAAGACTTACTCGACTTTCATATTGACGATGCCGTTCTGGATATCTTCGATCTCCCGGTTTCGCAACGCCGAACCGGCCCGCGTATGATGTATGTGGTTGTCGCGAAAAAGAGTTTGATTCAGACATACATCGATCAGATGCAGGTAATGGGTTTTGATATTGCGGCTATCGACATTACTGAGCTGACCCTACGCAATGTGCTTGCATTATCGGATAAACCGGATGCATTCCAGGCGCTGCTCTATCTGCCTCCGCGCTACGGCATGATTGAGATTGTTCAAGGAGATACGCTTTATCTGAATCGTCGAATTGAGATCAATGGCAGTGATCTGGAAGAACAGGGAGGATTTGGACTGGATGAGCAGCTCGAATCCCTGGTGTTGGAGTTACAGCGATCACTTGATTATCACGAGAGTCAGTTTGGTCTGGGCCTGATACCCGATATCTCGATTATTGCACCGGAATCAAGAAGAGAGCGTTTGCGCGAGTTTGCTAATGAAAGTCTTGCGGCTAATGTGACACTACTCGATCTTAATGGAAAACTTGACGGGGTGGAGTCTATAGACGCTTCGATACTCTATCGCTGTTTGCCTGCTATTGGCGCTGCCTTGAGGAGTGACTAAGGTATGCGTAAACAACAGATTAATCTTTATCAGCCCATCTTCCGCAAGCAGCATGTGGCCTTCTCTTTTCAGGTGATGTTGATCATCCTCAGCGTAGCACTATTTGCTATGGGCTCTCTGTATGGGCTAAGTAAGTGGCATAGCGTTCAACTGAAACAGCAATACGCCTCACTGCAAGCCCAAAATCAAAGTCTGGAAACCAATGTTGCCAGTATAGCCGAGCGCATGCCCGTGCCTCAGGTGAATAAATTGTTGGAGAGTGAGCTGAAGCAACTGGTGGATAAGCGCAAGACAGGATTTGCACTATTGAATACGTTGCAGATGAGGATTGCAGCGAATAAGGAGGGTTTTTCAGGCTATTTTGAAGGCCTCGCGCGCCAGACTATTGCTGATCTCTGGTTTACCCAGGTTGCTATTTCAGAAGCGGGTGCGCATCTATCACTAAAGGGTAAAACACTGCAGCCCGAAGGCGTGCCACAGTTATTGAAAAAACTCGAAGATGCACCTGCGTTTACCGGAAAAAATTTCCAGGTGGTAGAACTGTTACGCCCTGAAGGTTTGAGTGATCCTCTCGATTTCAGCCTTATGACTGCCGTCAGGAGTAAAGAGCAGTGAGTATAGTGTCTGCAAAATATACACTCCTGGCGAATCGATTCGATGCACTCACCTTGAGAGAGCGTTTGATGATTCTGGCATTGCTGTTGGCTGTAATGGCAGGCGCCTGGCTGAATCTGTTATGGGACAAGGAAACGCTCATTCAGAGTCAAATTAAAAGTGAAGTCGATCAGCTGAGTGAGCAGAACGATCTGCTGAATGCAAAGCTGAATGGCTTGGTACGCCAGGCCGAACAAGATCCTAATGTGGCTATCCGCAAGGAAATAGAACAGGCCAAGCAGGTTATTGAGCAGATGGAGGGGCGTATCAAAGGTACGGCAGAGGCCCTGATCGAACCTCAAGAGATGGCCAAACTCTTGGAACGCATGCTGCTCAGCAGTGACAACCTGCAGTTAGTCCGTCTCAGTACAGTCAATACTGAGGCGCTGGGTACGGCTAAAACGAAAGATGAAAAATCTATTGAAGAGGGTGATGAGAAGTCCATAAAGGCTGCGGAGCGAAATATTTTTCGCCATGGATTTGTTGTCGAGTTTGAAGGTGATTATCTCTCGGTTTTGCGTTATTTACAGGCGCTTGAAGCATTGCCCTGGCAATTTTTCTGGGATGGGATAGAACTGAGTGTAACGGAATATCCGGTTACACGGGTTAAATTGCAACTGCATACCCTGAGTCTTTCTGAGGGGTGGATCGGTGTTTAAGTTATCGCCCAGTCAAATTTTACTGCTCATGCTATTGCCTCTATGTGCAAGCAGTGCGGAATTAAGAGATCCGATGGAACCTTATGGCTATCGGTCAGCCGGGGATATTCCGCTTGAATCTATTCAAAATACGCCCTTGGATGGGATTACCTTCCGACTTTCAGGTATATTTGTCGGACCTAAAGGAAATAGTGCGGTGATTAATGATCGGCGAGTCTACGTCGGTGAGCAGATTGATGGTGCTCAGCTTGTCACAATAGATCCCCATGCAGTTGAACTCGAATTGCAAGGCGAAAAAATTAAAATTGAATTATTGCCGATTTCCGTAAAAACACCGGCAAAGGGTTTATCCGGAGGGGGAAAATGAACCTGTTTCATCATGTGATCCGATCATCTCTGCTACCATTCACGTTAGTGTTACTGACGGGTTGCCAGAGTATGGCGCCAAAGGATGGTGGCACCATGGCTACCATTCAGGATCATCTGAAGACACCCCCTGTAGCAGAAAAACCGGCCGCTTTGCCGCCGCCAGCCGTAACTGCCGCATTATTACCACCGGCGAATATGCAGTTGCCGAAACCCAGCAGGCGAACAACAGAAGCCCGTTTTGATGTGAATGTAAGCGAGGTGCCGGTGCGGGCATTTCTAATGGGTCTTGTCGAGGGCACTTCTTACAACATGGTGGTTCATCCACAAGTCGATGGGACACTCTCCCTCAGTCTGAAGCAGGTGAGTATTCCTGACGTGATGGAGGTTTTGCGGGATGTCTATGGCTATGAATATCAGCGAGTACGAAGTGGTTTTCATGTACTGCCTGCACGACTTCAATCACGGATTTTTCAGGTCAATTATCTGAACATGAAGCGCAGTGGCAGCTCACAGACTCGCGTGAGCTCAGGACAGGTATCTGGATCGAGTAGCAGTGATGATTCTGAAAGTTCAGACACCAGTTCCAGTGGCGTCACTTCGGGTAGTGAGATCAATACTACATCAGAGGCCGATTTCTGGACCGAGCTTTCAAGTGCGCTTCAATCGATAGTGGGAAGCGGTGCCGATCGTTCCGTCGTAGTTTCTCCGCAATCGGGTATTGTTGTTATTCGGGCAATGCCCAATGAGTTAAGAGAGGTTGAGGCCTTTCTTGAGTCAACCGATGAGGCCATGCATCGGCAAGTGATACTTGAAGCCAAGGTGATTGAGGTTGAGCTCAATGACGGTTTTCAGGCAGGTATCAACTGGGCCAAGATGATGACGGTTAATGGTGATCGCTTCAGTATTGGGCAGACGGGAAGCGGCGCCACGATGTTTGATAATCCGGGTCGGGCGGGTGTTGAAATGGCCAGCGGGGGTATCAGTTCACCTACTGAAGCTTCACCCGTCAGCTTTACCAGCTTCTCGGCTTTTGGTGGTCTGTTTGGTGCGGCGCTTAATACCGGCAGTTTCATGGCGTTCATTGAGTTGCTCGAATCGCAGGGCAATGTACAGGTGTTATCCAGCCCACGTATCTCAACACTGAATAATCAGAAGGCCGTGATCAAGGTAGGCAGTGATGAGTTTTTTGTCACCGATGTCTCGAGCACGACCACGACGGGTACCTCCACGACTACCACACCGGACATCACACTGACACCGTTTTTCTCAGGGATTGCATTGGATGTGACGCCGCAAATTGATCGATTTGGCCGGGTGACTTTGCATATACATCCTTCAGTCAGTCAGGTGACCGATCAACAAAAGGTGATTCAGGTTGGTAATGAAACACAGAATCTTCCTTTGGCAAAGAGCACGGTGAGAGAGTCAGATAGCCTGGTCTATGCCCAGAGTGGCCAGCTTGTTGTGATTGGCGGGTTAATGCAGGATACCCGGGGTGAAGAGGTTGCCTCTACACCTTTGTTGGGCGATCTGCCTCTGATTGGAACACTGTTTAGACATACACGCCAGGCTGCGAAAAAGAGTGAACTGGTCATTGTGTTGAGACCAACGGTGGTCGAGAGTTCCGAAACCTGGCGATCACGCGTATCTGAAACTGCCAATAGGATTCAGAAACTGGATCAAGGATTTCACTACGGAAGTCAGCCTGAAGTATTTGGCAATCAGGGTGAAAAAGCCGAGTGAATCATGTACATAAACCACTTTGGACTTAGAGAATCCCCTTTTAGTCTGACCCCGGATACAGATTACTACTACTCTTATGCGGATCACCAGGAGGCGCTGAATGTGCTTCTGGTGGCGTTGCGTATGGGGGAAGGATTTTTAAAGATAACCGGGGAAGTGGGTACAGGAAAAACACTGATTTGCCGTAAGCTGCTCAATATCCTGGCTGACGAAGGGATGGTGACCGCCTATATACCGAACCCCTATCTTACCCCTTCTGCACTTCGCTATTGCCTGGCTGAGGAGTTGGGGGTGGAGTATCCAATGAATATTGGTGGGCATCGAGCATTGCAGCTTATCAATAAGCAGCTGATCGACTTAAAGGCCTCGGGGCGGCAGGTAATACTGTTACTGGATGAAGCCCAAGCGCTGCCTGAAGAGACACTGGAAGCTATCCGTTTACTCACAAATCTGGAAACAGAAAAAAGTAAACTGCTGCAAGTAGTACTCTTTGGTCAGCCAGAGCTGGATGAACATTTGAACCGTTCCTCTGTCCGGCAATTAAAGCAACGCATCACCTTTTCCCATGCAATACATCCGCTTGATCGCGAAGGCTGTCAGGGCTATCTCTATCATCGGCTTCATGTGGCTGGTTACTCGGGTGAATCGCTCTTTGATGACAAGGCGCTGGATTGGCTATGCCGTGGTAGTCGGGGTATTCCTCGATTGATTAATATCCTAGCCCATAAGTCCATGATGGCAGCCTATGGTGAAGGTAAATCGACTATAGAAACGAGTCATGTAAAGCGGGCCATTGATGATACGGAGGATGCCTTTTTTCCACCAGGCAGAATGGCTCGATTTTGGCATGCCCTGTTTAGTTCACGCTCTGCACCCGCACTTCGAGGTGGATCATGAGTCTGATTAATCAGATGCTCCGTGATCTAGATAAACGCGAAAATGAGAGTGAGAAGGCGCGGGAGATTGTAACCCCGGTTCCGGTACCTCAGCGTTCAGGCGCCAAGCGGGGCGTTCGCTGGCCAATTTGGATCGTGTTTGCAGGTCTTGCGAGTGTTTTATCTGTTATTTTGGTGCCGCAGAGTCAGCAGTGGCTGAGTGGCATGCTGAATGCTAAACCGGCTGTTTCAGATACGCCCTTGACGTTACAGGATAAGACGGATTCAAGCGTTAGCAGAACATCAGACAGCGTCACAGTCAGTGAACAGATTCCACTTAAAGATCTGAAGGCCAATGATCTAGTCGATGATCGTGTTATGACGATTTCTGATCATTCGGTGGAGGTTGATCCTATTGTTCGGCCCGAAGATGCGGCGTCAAAGAATACGCTTTTAGCTGAAGTCGCGCATCCCAAATTACAGGTGCAGTCTGAATATCCTCAACGGACCAGTGATCAGCCAAAGACTGTAAGTGATCAATTGGATGAACCGACAAGTCAGCACGCTATCATTGCAACAGCTTCTATAGCTGAAGCTGATCAAAGTGAGAAAGGCAGGCCTCGTATTGATACCGATAAGGTTGTAGCAGAACAGGTAAGTGCACCTGCTGCACAGATAATAGCTTCCAAGAGCGCTCAGCCAAAAATGCCAGTGGAGCAACAACAGGAGATCAAATCTGTTATACAAGTGAAGAAGGTAACGCCGAGACGGGTACAAGCATCTGCCGACAGCGTTTATCAAACCGCATTGCAATTTCTGAACGAAGGGAATTTATCCGATGCAGAGGCGTCACTTAGGCATGTGTTGACCCTGGATCAGCGTAATCACGAGGCACGCCGTATTTTGGCAATGCTGTTATTGAATGCAGGGGAACGAGGTGAATTCACATCGCTCCTCAATGAGGGAATTCAGATGGCGCCTGGCCATGCGCCCTTTGTCACCTTACTCAGTAGGGCGCTGCTCGATTTTGGGGAAAACGCCAAAGCGATTCATCTACTTGAGCGGCATCTGCCAACGATGGGTGATGATGCAGAGTTACTTGAATTATTGGGGTCACTGTATCAACAGTCTGGCCAATATGCGGCTGCCATTCTGCGGTATCGTCAGCTGTTGGAGAGACAACCTGATAATGCGCGCGCTGTAGCCGGCTTGGCTATATCGTTGGATGCATCTGGCAAGCAAGGTGAAGCGTTGAGTTTATACAAACAGGCGCTGAATTACAGGTCCTTACCTGATGAAGTGAATGAGTATGCCCGACAGCGGGTGTTGGCATTATCGGTGGAGCGATAAGGTATGGTTGAAGAGGAAGAGATGGGCCGCACCGAGGGTGTCCGTAGTCGAAAACGGATTCGTATTGGTGATCTGCTGGTTGAGAATAAGGTTATCTCCGAAGGCCAGTTGCAAGCTGCACTGACTGAGCAGAAACGCTCTGGGCACAAACTGGGGCATACGCTGATCGAGCTGGGCTTTATTGACGAACAGCGCCTGTTGGATTTTCTGTCTCAGCAGCTGCAGATCCCGTTTATCGACCTGACCAGTTTTGCGTTAAAACCAGATGTGATTAAACAGTTATCTGAAACTATTGCACGTCGCTATCGCGTGATCTTGTTGGAAGTCCGGGATAAAGATGTGCTGGTTGGGATGGCCGATCCGACAGATCTGTTTGCCTACGATGAATTGGGTCATGCACTCAAAAAACGTATTCGTCAGGCTGTTGTCCGTGAAAGTGATCTACTGGATGCGCTGGATCGTATGTATCGGCGGTCCGATGAACTTACCTCTCTGGCAGGTGAACTGCATGAAGACCTGACACAAGGTGACTTTGACCTTGGAAAGTTGATGCAGACGGTAGAGGCGGGCGATGCGCCTGTTATTCGCTTGCTTCAGACCTTGTTCGAAGATGCGATACAGGCCAAGGCGTCAGATATCCATATTGAACCCGATGAAGAGGTGTTGCGGATACGCCAACGTATAGACGGCGTTTTACATGAGCACGTGATGAATGAACGACGTATTGCACCGGCACTGGTGCAGCGACTGAAGTTGCTGGCCAGTCTGGATATTTCTGAAAAACGTTTACCACAGGATGGACGTTTCCAGATTACAGTTAAAAAGCACTCGATCGACGTCCGCCTTTCTACCATGCCGGTTCAACACGGAGAGGCGGTGGTCATGCGCTTGTTGGATCAGAGTTCTGGCATACTCAGTCTGAGCGATCTGGGCATCCAGGATGAGATGCTGAAAAGATTGCGCATGCTGATCATGAAACCCCATGGCATGGTATTGGTAACGGGACCAACGGGTAGCGGTAAAACCACCACACTCTATTCTGCACTGAGTGAACTGAATGTGGCTGAAAAGAAGATTATTACCGTGGAAGACCCGGTTGAGTATCGACTTCCGAGGATTAATCAGGTCCAGGTACATGAGCAGATTGGCTTGACGTTTGCCCGGGTGCTGCGAACCGCCATGCGACAGGATCCAGATATCCTGCTGGTAGGTGAGATGCGTGACCTGGAAACGGCCCAGATAGGCCTGCGAGCCGCTATCACGGGCCATTTTGTACTTTCCACTCTGCACACGAACAGTGCTATTGGTACAGTGAGTCGCTTGCTCGATATGGGCGCACCAGGTTATCTGATGGCCTCTTCATTGTCCGCTATCGTCGCACAACGCCTGGTACGCCGTATCTGCACCCACTGTGCTGTGCCCTATGAGCCTGATGAACTAGAGCAAGTCTGGCTAGACGGTGTTGGACATGATTTTGACTTGAGTGGTTTGCGTATTGGTAAAGGGTGTAACCGTTGCGGCAATACGGGTTATCGTGGTCGAGTGGGTATCTATGAGATGCTGGAACTGAATGGCGAGATGGCGGCCGCACTACGTCGGGATGATCACGAATCCTTTGCACAGATTGCGAATGCCAGTAGCCATTTTGTCCCCTTGTGGAGATCGGGGTTGCAGTATGCCTCGGAAGGAATAACCTCACTCAGTGAAGCGATTCGGATTGCAGGTGATGTGGAGGTTTCCTGATGACAAATCAGCGACGGCTCACGGGTCTGAGGGGTACTGATGCGGGCTTTTGAGTATAAAGCACGAAACCGCCGCGGTGAGGCACTGACGGGGACCCTTGAAGGGGAGAGCCCTGAGGCTGTTGCCGAGCAACTGTTTCGTTCCAACCTGACGCCCATAAATATTGTACCGGTTGAAAGACGCAGTTCGAGTACCGAAATTAAACTGGGTTGGTTTAAGCCGAGAGTAACACTGGATGAATTGGTATTGCTCTGCCGCCAGCTTTACACCTTGCAGAAGGCAGGCGTACCGATTCTGCGTAGTCTGGGCAGTCTGATTGATACGACCCGGAATCCAACCCTGGCAGCGGCCCTCAAAGGTGTCTCCGATGATATTCAATCCGGCCGAGAGCTGCATATGGCGCTGGCTCGCTATCCTGACATCTTTTCGCCACTCTTTATCAGCCTGATTAAAGTCGGGGAAAGTACCGGTAGATTGGATGAGACATTTCTCCAGTTGGCAGGTTATCTGGAGCTGGAGAAAGAGACCCGCAATCGCATTAAAAGTGCGACTCGTTATCCTATGACCGTCATCCTGGCGATCGTTGTGGCCATGGTTATTATCAACATCTGGGTAATTCCTGCCTTCGCGGATGCCTTTGCGCGATTTGATGCTGAATTGCCCTTTGCTACCCAGATTTTGTTGGGGGTTTCAAGTTTCACACTGAACTGGTGGCCCTATCTGCTGGCGGGTACCTTGGCAGGCGTGCTTGGACTTCGGTTCTGGATTATGAGTGAAGAGGGTGGGTACATTTGGTCGCGGATGATTCTGCATACACCGCTGATCGGGCATATTCTTAAAAAGGCGATATTGGGTCGATTTTCACGCTCATTGGCTTTAGCGATGCGTTCAGGCGTACCACTGGTCCAGGCATTGACCGTTATCTCTGGTGTGGTCAATAACGCCTTTGTCGCTGAGCGTATTTTGAGTATGCGGGATGGTATTGAAAGCGGCGATTCAATCGCCAGAACCGCTGCCGCCACCGGGATGTTTACCTCGATGGTCTTGCAGATGATCGCAATAGGTGAAGAGACGGGTGCCGTTGATGACCTGTTGCTGGAGACGGCGGAGCATTATGAGCGAGAGGTCAAATATGATCTGGCGAGACTCTCTGATGCCATCGAACCCGTGATTATTGTAATCATAGGAGGCATGGTGCTGATTTTGGCCCTGGGTGTATTCCTACCGATGTGGGACCTCTCATCGGCAGTGCATAAAAACTGATCTTTGTTTAATGAAAATATAACCACCGAGCATCCAAGTTTAAGCCTGGATGTTCGGTTAATTCACTTCCTTTGTTCTAAATGAACCAGCTCCGATTTCCTGCGTTTTAAAAATCCATAGGCATGAAGGCCTCTCAAACTGAGGGGAATGCCCCAGAAAAAGAGTGGATAGTAGAACCAAAGAGAATCGCTGCTGGTAGTGATGTCGACAATAAACAGCCCGAGATTGACGAGCAGGTAGATAATTAGGTGGCGATGGAACTGTTCGATCCGCTCCTCGCGTTTGTGTAAGGATGACATGGGTTGTTGCTCCACTGGTGCGGTTGAAGTCACCTCTACAGTGGGTGTGGTATTAGTCACACTGTTCTGCAGTAGTGAAACGTCAGTATCAAATGCGCAGGCAATGGCCTTGAGTGTATCCAGGGAAGCGGTACCACCCTGTTCTATGCGCTGAACGGTGCGAACACTCAAACCGCTGATTTCGGCCAGCTGTTCCTGTGACCATGCACGTCTTAATCGCTTACTCTTTAACCAGTTTTCTTGATCTGACATTGAGGCTACCTTCGCTACAGCTTTCAGTATTTTCTGATGGCGCTGTGCTGGCCACGACAGTAGGGTGACAGCAACCTGACAGATGCTCCAATATATTGAATATTAAATAATTATCAGGCTATTCCATGTCTTAGTGGATTACCCTTCACTCAGCAGGTTTCGTAAGTCGATAACTGCTGCATTGGCGCGGGATATGTACGATGCCATCACCAGTGAGTAGTTGGTTACGATGCCAAACCCGCCGCCGTTGAGCACCATGGGGCTCATGACAGACTGTTGTGTGGCCTCCAGTTCACGAACAATCTGGCGCAGACTGACCAAGGCATTTTTCTTCATCAGTATGTCGCGAAAATCCACCTCAACGGCCTTCAGGAAATGAATCAGTGCCCAGGTGGAGCCCCTTGCTTCGTAGAACACATCATCAATTTCCAGCCAAGGGGTGTGTACCTCAACCTGTGCGGGTGCATTGGTTGACTGGGTGGCTTCTGGGTCTCCTGCCAAATCTGTATTAAGTCGCTCCTGTCCAACACTGGCACTCAGGCGTTGCGAAAGACTTCCCAATCTTTTTTCAACCGTAGCGAGCCAGTCTTTAAGATTATCTGCACGGGCATAGAATTGGGTATTTTGAGCGTCACTCTGAGCCAAGTCATGCAGATAAGTCCGCAAAGCCTTGAGGCCTTCGCGATATTCCCCTTCGGTTGAGGGCAAGATCCAGGAATCGTTACTGAAATTAAACTGAGGCTCTGCGATCGCCAGGTATTTGTTTTCTGTGGACTGTGATTGCGAACGGCTGATGTCGTTCCTCAATGCGCGGGCAAGATCACGAGACTGAACCAGGGCGCCAAACTCCCAGTTGGGAATGTTATCGAGAAAAACGCTGGGTGGCATGATGTCATTGCTCAGATAGCCACCGGGCTTTTCAAGCAGATTTTCCATCACGCTTATTAACGATGCAGTGGTATGAGTGCCCACTACGGCTTTTGATCCAGCCAGTTGCCGTTCAGTGTTTTGCCGAATATCGAATAGTTCCGGTTCCTGGCTCCAGTAAACACTGAATCCGTACATCACTATCAAGAGTGTGAATATCAGTAGGCCGCTTGCCCAGACCCAGCCTTTCTCACGGATTGTCTGCGGGTGATAGAGCCGAATAAATTCTCGGACTAAGCGGTGCAGTTTTGATCCCAGGGCAGTCAGATAATTGTTCACTTGATATATTTCCATGAAAAAGTTGTCCCACAGCTATCCATATTGGGACAATAGGCCTAAATCCAAGCAGAGTATCCCACATTTGAAGGAGCGGTGTTATGACCAAAGTGTATGATTTGATAGCCATTGGCGGCGGTAGTGGGGGGCTTTCGGCCGCTGAACGCGCGGCAAAATATGGGGCTAAGTGCGCCGTTATTGAGGCGGGAAAACTGGGTGGTACCTGTGTCAATCTAGGATGTGTACCAAAAAAGATCATGTGGTATGGCGCCTCTATTGCACACATGCTTGAAGATGCACCGGCTTATGGCTTTGCAGTAAAGCGCGAGGGATTCGACTGGGGCACACTGATCACTGAACGTAATCGCTATGTCACCAATATCAACAATTGGTACCACACTTATCTGGCGGATTCTAATATTGATGAGATCACTGGGTATGCGCACTTTGTCGATGATCATACCCTGGAAGTGGATGGCGAACGTTATCAGGCTAACCATATCGTCATTGCACCCGGCTCCTATGCTGTAGTGCCGGAGATAGAAGGGGCGGATCTGGGTATTACTTCCGATGGTTTTTTTGGTCTTTCAGAACAACCCCGGCGTGTGGCTGTAGTGGGTAGCGGATACATTGCGGTTGAGCTTGCCGGTATGCTCAACGCCGTAGGCACTGAGGTAACCATGTTCCTGCGGGGCGAGCATCTGCTGAGAAAGTTTGACCCGATGTTACGTGAGAGCCTGATGGATGAGATGCTAGAAGATGGGGTGAATATCATCTCATCATCCCAGATTGATCGTATTGAACGCGCTGATGATGGCACTTTGAATTTACATTGCAGGGCCAATGGTCAGGTTCAAGCTGGATTCGACCAACTGATCTGGGCAATAGGCCGCAATCCCTCGTCCACTCAGCTGGGTCTTGAAAACACGGGTATCACTAAAGATGCTCAGGGCTATATTAAGGTCGATGAGTTTCAGAACACGCAGGTGTCGGGTGTCTACGCCTTGGGTGATGTGACCGATGCGCCACAGTTGACGCCTGTTGCCATTGCTGCGGCACGCAGGCTCTCAGATCGACTTTTTGGTGGAATGTTGGATAGAAGGCTCGACTACAGTCTGGTCCCCAGTGTGGTCTTTTCTCATCCACCGATTGCGACGGTGGGGCTCACTGAAGACGAAGCCCGTGCTACGCATGGTGAGGCCGTCAAAGTCTATCAAACCCGCTTTACGCCCATGTATCACGCCTTTACAAAGCGCCAGAGCAAGGTGGCGATGAAGCTGGTATGCGTCGGTGCGCAGGAGAAGATTGTTGGTTGTCATGTTATAGGATTTGGCGCAGACGAGATGCTTCAGGGGTTTGCCGTAGCCATCCGTATGGGTGCCACTAAAAAGGACTTCGACGACACGATTGCCATTCATCCAACCGGGTCCGAGGAGTTGGTGACAATGCGCTGATGGGGCATTTGCGGCAATCAGTGAGACGGGTTAAGTCCCTGGAGCATATGCAGATAGTTGCTCAGTCGTTGGGGGTGGATCTTCCCTTGTTCCACAGCTTCTTTCAAGGCGCAACTTGGCTCTTGTTGGTGGCTGCAGTTGCTAAATTTGCAGTGCCCGAGGAAATCTCTGAACTCGATAAAGCCCTGTGCTAAAGCCTCTGGGGCCAATTCACCCAGCCGGAAACTGCGTACACCGGGTGAGTCGATGAGGTGACCACCCGAGGGGAGGTCGTACAGGGTAGTGGCGGATGTGGTGTGACAACCCATCCCTGAAGCTTCAGAGAGGCGGCCAATCTGTATATCGATGTCTGGCAGTAAGGCCATAATCAGGGAAGATTTCCCTACTCCAGATTGGCCCACCAGGATACTGGTCTGATTATTCAGCCTCTCAATCAGAGGATCCAGGCCATGTTCAAATTTGGCGCTGATCTCAATCACCGGATAACCGATTTTTTCATAGTGGCCAAACTGCTGTTCAAAGGAATCGATAGCCGTTTGATCCATTAAATCCCGCTTGTTTAAGGCTATTAGGGTCGTTACACCGATCTGCTCTGCGGCGACCAGATACTGGTCGACCAGGTATTGACTGGGAGGAGGCTCGGGGGCCAGCACAATGACAATCTGAGAGATATTGGCGGCCAGCGCGCGCGCTTCACCGCTAAAGTTGGGACGTATCAGGGCTGTGTCACGGGGTAAAACAGCCGTTACCACACCCTGACCATCGTCTGTTGACTGCCATACCACCCGGTCACCACAGACCACTTGTCCAATGTTCTGTCTTGAAAGGCAATGTGTGTAGTGTTCAGTCCCGTCAGAGACGATCAGGTTCTGACCATGCCGGGTGATTACCTTTCCTTCACGTGGCGCTGTCTCGCTGACTTCGGAGAGTGCTTGATCAGCATGCTGTTCCAGTTTTTTTCTTCGCCTCTCCTGAATGGCACCTATGCGCTCTCGCTGTCTTTCAGTCAGTCTGCGTTTAGCCATGCGATGTTAGCTGCTCTTTACTTCTTGAAATGGTAGTACTCAATGTTCAGATATTCAGCCGTGTTTTCGACATCCTCATCAAACCAGTTCAGATTGAGCGCCAATTGACAGCGTTGTACTTGGGTGGATACCCCTTTTCGACTGGACACTCTTCGATCGCTTCGTGTGTAGAGTTCGCTACCATGGCAGGAGGTGCAATTCTCACTCACTTGCTTTTTACCGGCCTCGATATCAAAGGCGTTGGCCTGACTGAAGAGAGTAAGAAGAAGGCTGGATAAGGCAAGCTTCATAATGTGTGTGTTCATGCGGTGACCTCTCCCTGAGTGGAAACGGGTTCAATTTTAGCTGCGAGATGGGCAACACGTACTGGTGCGGGCGGGTGGCTGTCATGAAAGGCCGAGTAGAGTGGGTCCGGCGTCAGGGTGTTGGCATTTTCTCTGTAGAGTTTGACCAGCGCCTTTATCATCGGTTCAGCCCCTGCCTGTTTCACAGCAAAGTCATCTGCTTCAAACTCATGTCGCCGAGACATAATCGCCATAAGTGGTTGGAGGAACTGGGTAAATACCGGGAGGGCCAGCATAAACAACAGGAGAGCCAGTGCATTATCCTGTGCATTAACCCCGAGCGCCTGATAAAACCAGCCTTGTCCAGCCAGCCACCCGAGTAGGGCAAATCCGATGAGTGTCATAATCGTTGAGAGCAGTATGTGCTTAAGGATATGGCGCCGCTTAAAATGCCCCAGTTCATGGGCCAGAACCGCTTCCATCTCATCACCACTCAGGCTTTCAGCCAGGGTATCATAGAAGACGATGCGTTTATTTTTTCCGAACCCGGTAAAGTAGGCGTTGCCATGCCCTGACCGTTTGGAGCCGTCCATAATGAAGATGCCCTTGCTGGCAAACCCACAACGCTCAAGCAGTCCTTGAATCCGCTCTTTTAGTGGGCCTTCTTCCAGTGGTGTGAATTTGTTGAACAAGGGGGCAATCAGGGTTGGATAGACCCACATCATTAACAGCATGAAGCCCATCCAAACCGCCCAGGCAGCAAACCACCAGTTATCACCGGCTTGTTCCATGAGCCAAAGGATAACCCAGAGCAGGGGCGTGCCTATAAGGAGTGCCAGAAGCAGTTGCAGCAGCATATCTTTCAAATACTGTCCGGGTGTTGTGCGATTGAAGCCAAATCGTTCCTCCAGCACAAAGGTACTCCAGATCCCAAGAGGTAGAGCGATTAACCCGGAAATGAACGACAGGGTGAAAATAAGTCCGATGCCCTGCCATATTGGAGGAAGATCAATGTGTTGCCACTGCTGATGCAGCCAGTCGATGCCGCCGCCAAGTGTCCAGGCGATTAATAATGCGGTGCCGATGAACAGATCAATCCGCCCGATCTTTAATTTGGCGAGCGTGTAATCAGCGGCTTTTTTGTGCTCATTAATGGTCACTTTGTCACCAAATGCTGGTGGTACCGCATGACGATTCTTTGCCACATGCCGCTGTTGTCGCCACATCAACCAGATCTGTGTGATGACACCCAAGGTTACGGCGATCAGAAATAATTGGGTAAATAGATGCATCCATACAGGATACAGACATCGCTACGCTTCTGCTAGAATGCCGCATGTTTTGCCAGTAATCAGATCGGGAGTTGGGATGGCGCAGGATTCAAACAATTTGATATGGATCGATCTGGAGATGACCGGGTTGGAGCCGCAAAGTGACCGTATCATCGAGATTGCAACGATCGTTACGGATGTCCATCTTAACATCCTGGCCGAAGGGCCGGTTATCGCCATACATCAGTCTGAAGATGTGATGATGGCGATGGATGACTGGAATACCAATCAGCATGCAAAATCAGGGCTTACGGAGCGGGTTCGCACCAGTACATACAGTGAGTCAGATGCTGAGCAGCAGACATTAGCGTTTTTGTCCCAGTATGTACCGAAAGGGGCATCACCCATTTGTGGTAACAGTATTTGCCAGGATCGCCGTTTCCTAGCGCGCTTGATGCCGGAGTTGGAGGCGTACTTCCACTACCGTAATCTGGATGTGAGTACCCTGAAAGAGCTGGTCAATCGATGGGCGCCCTCTGCAGCCAAGGGGTTGGTAAAGAGTGGCAAGCATCTGGCGATGGATGACATCAAGGACTCGATTATTGAGCTGCAGCACTACAGAACACATTTTTTGAGAATACCTACTGCATCTGATGAAACCAATTAATCAGGGTCTTCAGATATAGGTATCTATCCGTTCCTGTGGCGCTTGGGTCGGTGTTGCGCCACTGCGAGCTAACCGCTCATTCAGTTGATTGCTGCGCTCGTTGTTTGAGTCGGGGGTGCGGTTTTCATTAAGCTGTTCACTTTTTAGCGCCATGCTCTGCTCGAATAGCTCAGCGCGGGCCTCTGCAGCCATGCTGCTGGCTTGCGATGCGACCTTTCTGTCCTGAGCGGAAGGATTGGCGGGCGCGAGGGCCGCACGTCTTATGGTTTCTGCTTTCAGTTCAGTGGCTTTTGGATCGCCTGGGATCACGCTGGTATCGATTTTTACATCGCCCCCAACAGCATAAAGTTGGCCATCCGGCCCCCGTTGATAATCCAGGTTGGTGCCGCTGGTGGCATAACGGCCAGCCACTGAGAGATGGGCCTGTTCATGTGCACGCACTTCCCTATCCCTGGCCTGTAATGACCTGAGTTCTCGTGACTCTTTGCTATTACTCTCTTTCAGTGCAGCCTTTTTGTCTGCGGCAGTTACCGCGGGCCTGCTGTTATCTTCCTGTTTTTTATCAGGTTTGATTGGCTCGACTGATTGTGTAGCAGGAAAAAGGGATGTAGTCGGAATGCTGATTTCCATTGGGCTCTACGATCACCTCCTGGTATGGACTTGCCTACATATACCCCAAATGATAGACCAAATTCCTTATTTCACCTGAAAGTTAGTATGGTTATGTGAAACCTTGCTCATCACTCACCGTGCTGTTGCAGGGCCCATGAGATATGCTCACGCACAAGTGCTGAGTGGTCTTCTCGGCGGCTTTTTAGTGCGTCTATCACGGCAGGAGTGGTGTGTGCATTTCCCAGGGCAACAGCGATATTCCGGAGCCACCGTTCGTATCCTATGCGTCGAATGGGTGAACCTTCAAAGCGTTTCAAAAATGTCTCTTCATCCCAGGCAAACAGGGAGCAGAGGGTAGCGTTGTCCAGTCCATGTCGAGGTAGAAATTCATCAGCTTGGGCGGGTGTTGCAAAGCGGTTCCAGGGGCAGGCCATGAGACAGTCGTCACAACCAAAAATACGGTTTCCCATTAATGGCCGGAGTGACTCAGGAATGGGCCCATCAAGCTCAATGGTCAAATAAGAGATACAGCGCCGCGCATCCACCTGATAGGGGGCGACTATGGCTTGAGTGGGGCAGATATCAATACAGTCGGTGCAGCGGCCGCAATGGTCTGATTCTGCTTGATCAATTGGCAGTGGTAGCGTGGTATAAAGCTCCCCCAAAAAAAACCAGGAACCAGCCTTCCTATTGACAATGTTGCTATGTTTGCCAGTCCAGCCGAGTCCGGCCTTTTCAGCCAAGGCGCGTTCCAGTACCGGGGCAGAATCCACAAAGGCCCGATATCCAAAAGGGCCTACTGAATCTTCAATTTTTTTTGCCAATTTCTGTAAACGGTTACGCATCAATTTATGATAATCCCGCCCGAGTGCGTAGCGAGATATAAACGCGCGCTGAGTATCTGCGAGTACACGCTCAGGCTGATCGTTGGGGGGTAGATAGTCCATCCTTACCGAAATAATACGTAATGTGCCAGGTACCAACGCTTCGGGACGGGATCTTTTCAACCCATGCTGGGACATGTAGGTCATGTTGCCGTGCATGCCTTGATCAAGCCAGTGATGTAGATGCTGTTCTGCCAGGGTTAGATCAGTATCCGCGATGCCCACTTGCTGGAAACCGAGTTCAACTCCCCACTGCCTGATCTGTTCAGCAAGCGTTTGATAATTTGTGATGGTTGTATCGCTCATGATGGGTTGCGATCATAGCATTATATTGCAAGTAGAATAGCAGCGTTCAAACGGGACAAATCCAGCCAAATCACCCTACAATAGTACGAGCATAAATCACAAAGTTGAGCGTAAATGATTATTACTGAACAAGCCTCACTTCCTGATGCATTGTACTTGGCGGAGCAGGTGCGCGCATTGGATCAGACGGCCATCAAGGTATTTGGTATCCCGGGTGCTACGCTGATGGAGCGTGCCGGTAACGCGGCATTCAGGCTGATGCATGAGCGCTGGCCTCAAGCCAGAAATATCACGCTGCTTTGTGGTACAGGTAATAATGGCGGGGATGGCTATGTGGTTGCCCGGTTGGCTCGCCAGGCAGATTATCATGTGCAGGTCTTGCAGGTGGGTGATGCCAAAAAAATAACGGGCGATGCGAAGACGCAGGTCGAACTCTATGTTCAAGAAGGAGGAGTGGTTGAGCCTTTCCAGTCAATTGATGACGATACGGATCTGATTGTAGATGCCCTGTTAGGGACGGGACTTGAACGTGCAGTGACAGGTCTCTGGGCCAATGCCATTCGTGCGGTAAATCAGTATAAGGTGCCGGTGTTTTCACTGGATATTCCGTCAGGACTCCATTCTGATAGCGGTCGGATTATGGGATGTGCCATTCAGGCGGATGCAACGATCTCTTTTATTGTCCTCAAGCGTGGCATGTTTACCGGTGATGGACCGGCCTGTTGTGGGGGGATTGCCTTTGATGATCTTGACGTGCCCCCAGAAGTGTATGGCGCAGGGACCAGTAATACTTGCATGTTGCGGTGGGATGCTGCTTCCAGCGCTTTGAAGCCCCGATCGCGAACCCAGCATAAAGGCCAGTCGGGTCATCTTCTCCTGGTAGGTGGTGATAAGGGCATGCTGGGTGCAATCAGTCTGGCAGCTCAGGCCGCTGCACGTACGGGTGCGGGGCTGATATCCATTGCTACCCGGTTAGAACATGCCGCTTTGATCGCCAGTCAACGGCCCGAGTTGATGTGTCATGGTGTAGAAAAAGCAGATGATCTCTCCACATTACTTGCGCGGGCTGATGCGGTAGTGATTGGCCCGGGATTGGGTCAGGGTGATTGGGGTCTTGCAATGCTAAGGCGGGTACTGGAGACGAACTTACCCTTAGTCATGGATGCGGATGCGCTAAATCTTTTGGCAATTGAACCTGAGAAACGCGAAAACTGGGTGTTAACCCCCCATCCTGGCGAGGCGGCCCGGCTTCTTGGCTGTAGCACATCAACGATACAGGCTGATCGATTTGCTGCTATAGCGGCTTTACAGCGGCGCTATGGTGGCGCGGTGTTACTGAAAGGGGCCGGTACCTTGATCTGTAGTGGGGATGACTCATCTATCGGGATTTGCATAGAAGGGAATCCGGGTATGGCGGTGGGTGGTATGGGTGACCTGTTGGCGGGTGTGATTGGATCACTCATGGCTCAAGGTGAGCCTTTAGGAAATGCAACACGTATGGGTGCATGTCTACACGGTGAGGCCGGTGATCTTGCCGCGCGTCTGGGTGAGAAGGGCATGCTGGCGTCAGATCTTTTGCCCTTTCTGCGTCAACTGATGAACCCGGAGTGTGCGGAGTGATTGTTTTACATCCGCAAACGGAGCAGGCACAAGAACAGATAGGGCGTGCGCTGGCGCAGGTGTGCGCGGGGAATGGTCTGATCTTTCTAAAAGGCGACCTGGGCGCTGGAAAAACCACGTTCGCGAGGGGGTTCCTGCGTGGAATGGGTCATACAGGATCTGTCAAAAGTCCTACCTATACCCTGATTGAGCCCTATGAGATTAACGGTAACCACTGCTATCACTTGGATCTCTACAGGCTGGCTGACCCGGATGAGCTGGAGTTTCTAGGAATCAGGGATCTGCTTGAAGGGAATGCGGTTTTGCTGGTGGAGTGGCCGGAGCAGGGTGGTGACGCACTTCCCGCCCCGGATCTTTTGGTCACTATCCAATATCAGGATGAAGGTCGCGAACTGTCTATTGAGGCGAAATCGACAAGGGGCGTCCGCTTGCTTGATGAATTGAGAATTCAGTTAGCGGCGTAACTTCAGAGTTAAATATAGAATAGATTGCTATCTTTCAGATATTACTGGAATTATTTAAAATCACATGCTATCTTTTAGTTGTGTGAAATGGCCCCGATCCAGTATAGACGGCATTGAATATGAGGAAGATTACGACAATCCTGCTGCTGTTGATGAGCTGCCAGCTGTTTGCTGGGCAGGTGGTTGTCGATAATCTGCGTATTTGGGCCGCCCCCGACCATACCCGATTGGTTTTTGATACCAGTGATCCCGTTAATCACAATATATTTACCCTGAAGCAGCCTGACCGTCTGGTTATCGATATTCAGAATGCCAAACTGACCGGTAAAATTCCTGAAGCTGAAAACAACTCGTTGATCAAACAGCTACGCAGTGCTCAGCGTAAGGATGGCAGTCTGCGTGTAGTACTGGATCTCAGTGCGCATACCAGTCCAAAAAGTTTTGTCCTCAAACCCAATAGTCAATATGGTCATCGACTGGTTGTGGATCTTTACGGCGATGCTGATACTCCCTCCAATTCGAGAGCGCAAAAAACTGTAAAACAGACCGTTCAGAGTGGTTTGAGGGACGTAGTAATTGCCATTGATGCCGGACACGGTGGAGAAGATCCTGGCGCAAAGGGGAGACGTGGCACTTACGAAAAGCATGTCGTACTGTCGATTGCGCGTAAGCTGGCGACGATGATTGAAAATGAGCGGGGTATGAAAGCAGTCATGGTCCGAGATGGCGATTATTATCTCGGGTTACGTAAGCGCATGGATTTGGCGCGGTCGCATCGTGCTGATTTGTTTGTTTCAATTCATGCTGATTCATTCAGGGATCCACGTGCACGAGGCTCATCGGTCTACACGCTTTCTAATCGTGGCGCATCAAGTGAGGCGGCGCGTTGGTTGGCTGAAAGTGAGAACAGTGCGGATTTGATCGGTGGTGTCAAGCTTGAGGATAAGGATGATGTACTGGCCTCTGTCCTTCTTGATCTTTCTCAGACGGGTACCCGACAGGCAAGCCATGATGTGGCTAACAAGGTATTAGGGCAGTTGAAAACGGTCGGGCGTACACATAAAAGTGCAGTGCAGCAAGCGGGTTTTGCGGTGCTGAAATCGCCAGATGTACCCTCAATTTTAGTTGAGACGGCCTTTATCTCCAATCCAGAAGAAGAACGGAAGCTTCTGAATCCACGGCATCAGGAGAAGGTGGCGCGCGCTATCTTGACTGGATTGCGCGGCTATTTCCGTAATAGCCCGCCGCCCGGAACATTAATGGCAAGCCTTAAATCCCGCAAACATACCATCAGTAGGGGTGATACGCTTGGCAGGATCGCCGATCAGTATGATATCAGTCTGGCGAGTCTCAAGTCGGCCAATGGAATATCAAGCGATATTATTCGTATTGGACAAGTACTGGTGATTCCCGGTACCTGATTGTCTGCTCGTTTGTAAAATCAACGGTCTATTCACCCCTAATCTCAAATCCTGGTTATAATTCAACACTTGTTCAAGATGATCCGAGCGGACTATTGAATCAATTTTCCGCTTAATTCCATGGGTCCTGATATACAGGTGTTTTTCATTATGCGCATACAGGCCCTTCCTCCACAGTTGATCAATCAAATCGCCGCAGGTGAGGTTGTCGAGCGCCCGGCATCGGTTATCAAAGAGCTGGTGGAGAATAGCCTGGATGCGGGGTCCAGCCGGATTGAGGTGGATATTGAGCAGGGTGGTGCGAAGTTGATTCGCGTACGTGATAACGGTGCAGGTATCCACTCGGATGATTTGGCCCTGGCCCTTTCCCGTCACGCCACGAGCAAGATCGCCAGTCTGGCTGAGTTGGAGCGTGTCAGTAGTATGGGATTCCGGGGAGAGGCCCTCCCAAGTATCGCATCGGTCTCTAGACTGACCATTGCTACCCGTACTGAAGGGCAGAGCACGGGCTGGAGCATTACGGGTGACGGGGGTGATCAAGTAACGGCACCCGAACCCAGTGCTCACCCCCAGGGCACAACCATTGAAGTACGTGATCTATTTTATAACACACCCGCCCGCCGTAAATTTATGCGCGCTGAAAAGACTGAATTCAGTCATATTGAGACACAACTGAAACGATTGGCGCTGAGTCGGTTTGATGTCTCCTTCACGCTTACGCATAACCGTAAAGAGGTGTTTACACTCCCTTTGGCTGAGCAGCCCTTGGAGCAGGAGCGGCGGTTGTCCGGGTTGCTTGGTTCGTCTTTTGTCGAACAGGTGCTGCATCTGGATCGTGAGCAGGCAGGACTCTCATTGCGTGGTTGGATAGCCAAACCCGTGTTCTCTCGCAGTCAGGCTGACATGCAGTATTTCTATGTCAACGGCCGAATGATTAGAGATAAGCTTGTTTCACACGCCGTGCGTCAGGCTTTTCAAGATGTGCTTTTTCACGGCAGACATCCCGCCTTTGTCCTCTATCTTGATCTGGATCCGATGCAGGTGGATGTCAACGTGCATCCGGCCAAGCATGAAGTGCGTTTTCGCGACAGCAGGATGGTGCACGGCTTTATTTACCGTACTCTGCATCATGTGTTGGCGGAAACGCGCCCTGGACAAGAGGTGGATCGTAACACGGGTGAGATTCGACTGGTTGAAAGTGAAAAGGCCATTATTGACTCTGCACCTGCCGTGGCAGCTTATCAGAGACCTCTCGGATTTCATGTGCAAGAACGCCAGGCCAACTATCAGTCCAGTTTTGATATACAGCGTCCAGAATTTCCTGAAAAATCAACCGATCAAACAGAACCGGATGCCCAAGTTCCCCCACTCGGGTATGCCCTTGCCCAGTTAAAAGGGATCTACATCCTGGCTGAAAATGAGACCGGACTGATTCTGGTGGACATGCATGCTGCGCATGAGCGTATCACCTATGAGCGGTTCAAGCAGGCCATGGAGCAGGGACGCATCAGTTCACAGCCGCTGTTGGTACCCGTGTCGGTTCCGGTGAGTGCGCGGGAAGCAGAGTTGGCCATTGAGCATCAGGCACTGTTTGGTGAGTTAGGTATGGAGGTGGATCGACTTGGCGCAGAGACCCTTGTCGTTCGTGCCATACCGGTTCTACTCCATGGTGCTGACGCTGAGAAATTGTTGCGGGATATTCTGTCTGACATCGTTATTCACGGAACCAGCGACCGTATTCGTAACGACATTAATGAAGTGCTCGCCACTATGGCGTGTCACGGCTCCGTGCGGGCCAATAGACGTCTGACTCATGAAGAGATGAATGCGTTGTTGCGGGACATGGAGCGTACTCAGCGAAGTGATCAATGCAATCATGGTCGGCCAACCTGGGTGCAGCTTGATTTGAATACGCTAGATAAACTGTTCCTTCGGGGGCAGTGATGTCGGTTCAGGTGAATACTCCAGAACGTCCTCCTGCCATTTTTTTAATGGGTCCCACTGCATCGGGTAAGACCGCACTCGCCATTGAACTTATTCAATATCTTCCCTGCGACATTATCAGTGTAGATTCTGCCTTGGTCTATCGGGGTATGGATATTGGCACAGCCAAACCTGATGCGGAAGAGTTGGCCCTTGCACCCCATCGATTAATTGATATTTGTGATCCTTCAGAGGCTTATTCGGCGGCGCGCTTCTGTGAAGATGCATTGAAAGAGATGGCTGCGATTACAGCAGCCGGTCGTATCCCATTGCTGGTTGGCGGAACTATGCTCTATTTCAGGGCATTAGAGTTTGGGTTGTCGGCACTGCCAGAGGCTGATCCCGTGGTGCGCAATCAACTTGAATGCGAAGCACGTGAACTGGGTTGGGAGCAGATGCATGCCCAACTGTCAGAGGTGGACCCCGAGGCAGGTAGCCGAATCCACCCGAACGATCCCCAGCGTATCCAGCGTGCACTGGAAGTATATCGGCTAACAGGTAAGTCCATGTCACAGCTACAAAAAGAAGCTGAACAGTACTGTTTTCCCTATCAGCCAATTAAGCTGGTTCGTGCACCGCAAGATAGAGCGGTCTTACATCGACGTATTGCTGATAGGTTTGATGTGATGATCCAGCAGGGATTTGAGGAGGAGGTTAAGGGGTTGCTGAGCAGAGGTGACCTCACTGCCGAGACACCCTCCCTGCGCTCTGTAGGCTACAGACAGATGATTCGCTATATACAAGGAGAGTATAGTCGGGAGGAGATGATCGAACGAGGGATTATAGCCACACGCCAGCTCGCGAAAAGGCAGTATACTTGGTTGCGCTCATATCCGGGCTTACATTGGCTTGATGAAAGCGCAGGAGATATCTTGTCACAAGCCTTGAAAATTATCAGGGATGACCTCACATTCAATTGACAGTGTGAGCTATATGCTACAATTGAGTTGAATTTGAAGGATTTTTTTCTGGTACAAATTTGTATCATAAGCTATTAATTTAATACCGACGCGATACTACAATAAGGAGAACTCCGATGTCTAAGGGGCAAAGTTTACAAGACCCTTTCCTCAATACGCTTAGAAAAGAGCGTATACCCGTTTCGATCTTCCTCGTGAATGGAATCAAGTTGCAGGGGCAGATTGAATCTTTCGACCAGTTCGTGGTTTTGTTGAAGAATACGGTCAGCCAGATGGTCTATAAGCATGCGATCTCAACAGTGGTGCCAGCGAGAAATGTTCGCCTGCAGATTCCTACTGGTGATGAGGTGGTTGAGCCTGGAAATATGTAAAAGGGTTATATAAGCGCTTTTCGTGCTGGGGTGAGATGCTGTAATCTCGATTCTTAAGAGGATGGGATTTCACTCTAGACCGGAAAGCGTTTAATAGACACACTTAATCTATATTATTGGAATATTACGTAACTATATAATACTTAATGAAAATTAACTTATTTTATCGATTGCCACAGAGTGGTGTATGCGACTGTTGAATCAACCAGCGATTTCATGGCATCTACTGACAACCTACTTGATTATCCGTCTATCTCATATCCCTCCAGCTTTAGAGAACCTTGATGTTTGAACGCCCAAAAATTGGTGAGAAGGCCATACTGGTTCATATAGACATGGACAGTAAGGCTGATTCTGATGAACTTGCTGAATTTCAAGAGTTATCCATCTCAGCCGGGGCTATGCCTGTAGGGTTTGTGACCGGCACGCGGCGATCGCCTGATTCACGGCTGTTTGTAGGCAGTGGTAAGGCGGAAGAGATCGGGGACTTGATTCAGGCAGAAGAGGCTGAGTTGGTCATTTTTAATCACTCACTTTCTCCAAGCCAGGAACGTAATCTGGAGCGTGAGTTCAAATGCCGCGTTGTAGACCGAACAGGTTTGATTTTAGATATCTTTGCCCAGCGGGCTCGCTCATTCGAAGGTAAGCTTCAGGTGGAATTGGCTCAACTGCGACACTTATCTACCCGGCTGGTTAGGGGGTGGACGCACCTTGAGCGACAGAAAGGTGGTATTGGTTTGCGTGGACCCGGTGAGACTCAGCTCGAGACAGACCGGCGACTGTTGAATCATCGTATAGCCCAGATCAGACGGCGCCTTGAGAAGGTTGCCAGCCAACGCAATCAGGGACGTAAGGCCCGTAGCAAGGCTGAAATTCCAACCGTGTCTTTGGTCGGTTATACCAATGCCGGAAAATCGACCTTGTTCAACAGTCTGACGGATGCAGAGGTTTACGCAAAGGATCAGCTTTTTGCTACCTTGGACCCCACGCTGCGTCGTTTGGATCTGCCAGGGGAAGGTGCCTGTATTCTGGCTGATACGGTAGGCTTTATATCCCATTTGCCCCATGAATTGGTTGCGGCATTCAAATCAACGCTGCAGGAGACAACAGAGGCCTCATTGCTGCTTCATGTGATTGATACTGCCAGTCCCCAGCGTGCAGTCTGTATTGCGGAAGTCAATGATGTATTGAAGCAGATTGGTGCCGATAAAATCCCTCAGATTGAGGTCTATAACAAAATTGACCTGACAGAAGATGAGGCGGCAAGGATTGAACGTGGAGAGGATGGCCTGGTCAAACGTATATGGCTCTCTGCACAGACGGGCGAGGGATTGGATTTACTCAGGGAAGCCTTAGCGGAGTTTTATCATCAGGAACATGTGCATAAATTGCTGCAGTTGCAACCCGCAGATGGGCGATTACGGGCCAGGCTTTTCGAGTTAGGTGGTGTGATCTCTGAAAAAACCACGGAGACTGGGGGCTGGGATATTGAGATAGACCTACCCAAAGTTGCCTATGAGCGTCTGCTGCAACAGGAAACAGCCCTGGAAAGCCGGCTCGTGATTGTCTAGTAATGCCAGACGACACACTTAATTGTAAGTATAAGCGTTAAAGAAAAATTCGCTGCCTGGATGTTTGTAAAGTATCCTCCGGGTATATATTTCTAACAACTGGATAGAACGGAGTTATCGATGGCCTGGAATGAACCCGGGGGAGACAATAAAGATCCCTGGAGTGGCAAGGGTGGTGATCAAGGACCCCCTGATCTCGATGAAGTGGTAAAGAAGATGCAGGACAAGCTTGGTGGTTTGTTTGGCGGAAAGGGCAATGGCGGTGGTGGTAATTCAGGCGGTAGCCCTGTATCGACCCCCGGCGGCGCGAAAGGGATAGTTGCAGTGGTCGTTATAGGGCTGGTTGTCTTGATGGGTTTCAAAAGCTTCTATACCGTAGCACCTGCTGAGCGTGGTGTTGTATTACGCTTTGGTGCCTATCATGAAGTGACTCAGCCAGGCCTGAATTTTCTGATCCCAGTGGTGGATGATGTGATAAAGGTCAATGTTGACCAGATTTCATCATTCCCATCTAAAGAAACCATGCTGACCAAGGATGAGAACATTGTCGATATCGAATTAACGGTGCAGTTCCGGGTGCAGAATCCTGTGGATTATCTGTTTCAGGATCGTGATCCTAACAAGACTATTCGTGATGTGACGGAAACAGCACTACGTGAAACCATCGGTACAAGTAAACTTGATTTCATCCTGACAGAAGGCCGTGGCTCAATTGCCAGCGATATCAAACGGCGTATTCAGGAATTGATCTCTTTCTACAAAACCGGGCTTGAAGTCACCAGTGTCAACACTCAGCCGGCAAAGCCACCTGAGCAGGTTAAGAGCGCATTCGATGATGCCATCAAGGCACGGGAAGACAAGGCTAGGCAAGAGAACCAAGCTGAAGCGTACGCCAATGACGTGGTGCCAAAAGCGCGTGGTGCGGCAGCTCGTATAACAGCAGCTGCCAGTGCTTATAAGCAGAAGGTAATTGCGGAGGCGGAAGGTGAAACCTCACGTTTCCTCGCGGTTCTGGCTGAGTATGAAAAGGCACCTGAAGTGACGCGGCAGCGCCTCTACCTGGAGACTGTCGAGCAGGTGATGGAGAATACCAATAAGGTTATTATGGATGTCAAATCTGGCAATAGCCTGATGTATCTTCCGATAGACAAGTTGATACAAGAAAGAGCTGAAACTGGTAATAGCGGTCTTACCCGGCAGTCCATACCAACGAACAGCAATATTGAGACTATTCGTCGCGAAGATAGCCGTGATCGGAGGATTCGTTAATGAATAATGGAAAGATGGGTTTCTTCTTCATTGGTGCAATTCTGCTGATTGGCGTACTGGCATCATCACTGTTTGTCGTAAATCAGTGGGAGATGGCGATCAAGTTGCAGTTTGGCAAGATTGTCGACTCCGAATACACGCCTGGCCTTCATTTTAAGATTCCACTGATTCAGAACGTTAAGAAGTTCGATGGTAGAATCCAGACGATGAATTCAAATCCGGAGCGCTTCCTGACGATCGAGAAAAAGGACGTGATTGTTGATGCATACGCTAAATGGCGCATCACTAATGCGGCACAATATTTCAGGTCAACGGGTGATAATGTGGCTACTGCCACCCGGTTGTTGACAGAGCGGATCACTACCAGTCTTCGTGATGAATTTGGTAAGCGCACCATCCAGGAGGTCATCTCGGGTGAACGTGCTGAAATCATGGCATTGCTGACCAAAGATGCAGATGAAAAGGCATCTGAGCTTGGCATTGAAGTCTTGGACGTTCGTGTCAAGCAGATTGATCTCCCCACGGAGGTAAGCCAATCCGTATACGATCGTATGCGTGCTGAGCGTGAGCGTGTTGCTGCGGATCTCAGAGCACAGGGTGCCGAGGCGGGTGAAAAGATCCGGGCAGATGCGGATGCACAGCGAGTGGTAATTCTGGCTAACGCCTACAAAGGGTCTGAGGAGATCCGGGGTGAAGGAGATGGCCTCTCAGCTGAGATCTATGCCAACGCCTTCCGGAAAAATGCTGAATTCTATGCCTTCTACCGCAGTCTGAATGCCTACGGAAAGACGTTTAATAATGACGGCAATATGATGGTGCTGGATCCGGATTCCGAATTTTTCCGGTATTTTAAAAGCGCCGAAGGAAAAAAATAACCCACTAATTGGCTGCCTGCTTACCGCATGATGGGTGGGCAGGCAGCAGATAAATGGACAATTTGGGCGTGTTTTGGCAGAATCAGCCCCCTTGTCCATACAATCCAGAATGTACTGGCCGGGCTTTGACCCCGGCTTTTTTGTGGACGGTAAGATATTGCACGACTTATGGGTAGCCTTAGCACTGATGTTGGTGATTGAAGGGGTTTTTCCCTTCCTCAGTCCTGGTGCTATGAAGAAAATGATGAAGTCTATCGCAGAGATGGATGAAAAATCTCTCAGAATCAGCGGCTTGGTTAGCATGGTTCTGGGGGTTGTGACACTCTATCTTGTGAACTGAATGAGAAAACCATGAACAATGTACACTGGTTGCTGCCGGAGGGTATTGATGAACTACTACCTCCCAAGGCTCTCCTGCTGGAAAAAAAGCGTCGGGATCTGCTCGATTTGTTCAACAGCTGGGGATATGACCTCATACAACCCCCATTTATCGAGTACCTAGAGTCGTTGCTGACAGGCACGGGTGGGGATCTCGATCTTCGCACATTCAAGATAACTGACCAGGTAACTGGGAGGACGCTGGGTATTCGCGCTGATATCACGCCACAGGCTGCACGTATCGACGCACACCAACTCCGCCGCGATGCTCCGACCCGACTCTGTTATGTCGGCACGGTCCTGAATACCCGCACGGATGGTTTTGCAGGGTCCCGCTCCCCAGTACAGATTGGTGCTGAACTCTATGGCCATGCGGGAGAGGAGAGTGATCAGGAGATTCTCTGCCTCATGCTTGAAACCCTGGAAAAGGCGGGTGTTGAGAATGTCTATATCGATCTCGGACACGTGGGAATATTTCGGGCCCTAGCCGAAGAGAGCGGTTTGAATAAACAGCAGGAGTTGGAACTGTTCGATGCGTTGCAACGTAAGGCGGTTCCTGAGATTACGGTATTGTTGGCTAGCTATAATCTAACACCTGAACATCATCTGCGGCTCTCATCACTGGCTAGCCTTAGTGGAGATGATGCCTTAGTTAGGGCGCAGGAATTATTATCTGGTGCTGGAGAGTCAGTTCAGTCTGCCCTTAAACAGATGGAAAGGCTTTCTAACCTTTTGGCTGAACAACGCCCTGATGTACCGGTTCATTTTGATCTGGCCGAACTGCGTGGTTACCACTATCATACCGGGGTTGTATTTGCCGCCTTTGTTCCTGAACTTGGACAGGAAATAGCGCGGGGTGGGCGATATGATGATATTGGCCAGCTATTTGGCCGTGCTCGCCCGGCATGCGGTTTCAGTGCTGATTTGAAGATGCTGATGCGTTTGGCAAATAGTGAAAATTTAGTAGAACAGGTTGGGATATTTGCCCCATCTGATGATGATCCTGTCCTGCGACAACGGATCAGAGAATTGCGTGCTGAAGGACGCCGAGTGATTGTAGCGCTTCCCGGTCAAAAGGGTGATGCTAGCTCAATGAGTTGTGGGGAGGCCCTGGAAAAGCAGGGTGTGGAGTGGGTAGTCAAGCCTCTATAAAGAGACTGGTTATCTTTAAATTACGTATTGAAGAGTACGAACATGGGCAAGAATGTAGTAGTAATTGGTACCCAATGGGGTGACGAAGGTAAGGGCAAGATTGTTGATCTGCTGACCGATCGTGCAGAGGCTGTTGTCCGCTTTCAGGGCGGGCATAATGCCGGACACACCCTGGTAATCGATGGCAAGAAGACTGTATTACATCTGATACCATCCGGTATTTTACGGGACAACGTCCGGTGTCTGATCGGTAACGGTGTGGTGTTATCACCCAGTGCACTGCTGGAAGAGATGGCGGTCCTGGAAAAGAATGGCGTGCCCGTTCTTGCACGACTGGGTATCAGTGAGTCATGTCCGCTGATTCTGCCCTATCACATTGCCCTGGATCAGGCGCGGGAAACGGCGCGTGGTAAAAAGGCAATTGGTACAACGGGTCGTGGAATTGGTCCTGCCTATGAGGATAAGGTCTCCCGTCGGGGGATTCGTTTTGGCGAACTCTGCGATGTGGCGGTTTACACCGAACGCCTGCGTGAAGTGATGGAGTATCACAACTTCACACTGGTTAATTACTTCAAGGCAGATGCCGTCGATTATCAACAAGTACTGGATGAATCACTGGCGCAGGCGGAAATCCTTACCCCGCTGATTGAAGATGTGACAGGTACGCTTCATCAGATGCGTGCCAAGGGTCAGAACGTCATGTTTGAGGGTGCTCAAGGCGCTTTGTTAGACATTGATCATGGTACCTATCCCTATGTGACATCATCCAATACAACGGCCGGTGGTGCTGCCAGTGGTAGTGGCGTGGGACCTTGCCATATTGATTATGTGTTGGGAATCGTCAAGGCATATACCACCCGCGTCGGTGCAGGCCCATTCCCTACCGAACTGTTTGATGATGTGGGTGATTATCTGGGTGAGAAAGGGCATGAGTTTGGCGCAACGACCGGACGTAAGCGTCGCTGTGGCTGGTTGGATGTTGTCGCGCTAAAACGTTCCCTTGAAATCAACAGTGTTACCGGTATGTGTATCACCAAGCTGGATGTTCTCGATGGCCTGGAGACACTGAAAATTTGTGTAGCTTACAAGCTGAATGGTGCCGAAGTGACCGTTCCTCCTGTTGGTGCTGATGGGTTTGAGAAGTGCGAGCCTGTCTATATGGAGCTACCTGGCTGGAGTGAATCAACCATCGGGGTCGCCAGCGTAGATGGCCTGCCTGAAAATGCACGTAGCTATCTGAGGAAAATTGAAGAGCTGACAGGTGTACCCGTTGATGTTATTTCTACAGGCCCTGATCGTAAAGAGACGATCGTGGTGCGTCATCCCTTTGATGCCTAAGGCAGCTAAACTGATTATGTGACGGAAAAACGGGGCATTTATGCCCCGTTTCAGCTCCTTTGTACTGTAAAATCCTAAAAACAGGCGATGTGAAGTTTATGCACGATAAGGGTACACATATTCTATAATTTTCTGTACAATCCCGCGCCTTCTCCATCTCCACTCTCCATTGAGCTTCTTCGGTGGATACAACACCCTCCAGAGGTATCACTATGGACACCGCTCCGGCAATTGCAGGTTTTGACTCATTTGGCTTGTCTCCTGCTGTACTTAAAGCCATCCAAGATCAGGGCTATGAAACCCCGACACCGATTCAAGCCGCATGCATTCCGGAACTGTTAACTGGCCGCGATATTCTTGGTCAAGCCCAGACGGGTACGGGGAAAACGGCTGCTTTCGCATTGCCACTATTAAGTAATATCAGTCTTGGATCACGCGATCCGCAGATTCTGATTCTTACCCCGACCCGAGAGTTGGCGCTACAGGTTGCCGAGGCCTGCCAGAGTTATGCTAAGCATATGGGTGGATTCAATATTTTACCTATCTATGGTGGACAGGGGATGAGCTTGCAGCTACGCCAATTGCAACGCGGTTCTCACGTTATTGTTGGTACACCTGGGCGGGTTATTGATCATATTCGTCGTGGAACATTGAAACTGGGTAGTCTTAAAAGCCTGGTGCTTGATGAGGCCGACGAGATGCTCAAAATGGGGTTTATCGAGGAGATCGAGTTTATATTTGAGCAGACACCTGAAAACCGCCAGGTTGCACTGTTCTCTGCGACCATGCCGGACGCTATTCGCAAAGTGACCAAGAAGTATCTCAAAGACCCGGTTGAGATCAAGATCAAGTCTAAGAGTGAGACTGTTACAGCGATTGATCAGGTGCATTATGTGGTCAATCGGGACCATAAGATGGATGCCATGACGCGTATTCTCGAGGTGGAAGAGTTTGACGGTATGATCGTGTTTGTACGTACCAAACTTGCCACGGTAGAAGTTGCCGACAAGTTGGCGGCGCATGGGTTTGCTGCTGAGGCGCTGAATGGTGACATGAACCAGGCCATGCGAGAGCGCACTGTTGAGCGTCTGAAGCAGGGGAAGCTGGATATCGTCGTGGCCACGGATGTGGCTGCGCGTGGACTGGATGTTCAACGCATCAGTCATGTGGTCAATTTTGATATCCCGAATGATCCGGAATCATATGTCCATCGTATTGGTCGCACAGGGCGGGCAGGCCGCAAGGGTAAAGCGATACTGTTTGTCCAGCCACGAGAAAATCGACTGCTTAAATCGATAGAGCGGTCTATTCGCCAAGCGATTCCCGCCATGGCGTTGCCGACAGCAGGCGACCTTAGCGAACACCGTATAGATCGTTTTGTCGCTGTTTTGCGCGATACCATGGCTGAACAAGACCTGGATTACTATTATCGTCTAGTGAGTCGCATGACCCAGGAACAGGAGATGAGTGAGCTTGATATTGCAGCGGCACTCACCTATCTGGGGCAAAAAGATCGGCCCTTTATTGTCAAAGAGGTCGCTGCTCCAGCGTCCAAAAAAGCACGCTCAGGTGATAAGCGAGAACGAGACAGCAGTCAATCAGATAGAGGATCGCGTAAGGAGCGTTCTGCAGGTAAAAACAAAGAACGCGGTTCCAGGAAGGGAAGTGATATACCGAAAGATACCTATCGGCTCCAGGTTGGTTCAAAACACGGTGTAACACCGCGTGAAGTGGTGGGGGCTATTGCTAACGAAGCTGGCCTGGATGGCGCACATATTGGTCGGATAGAAATCGCCGAAGATCATACCTTAGTCGATTTACCTGAAGGTATGCCGGGTGATGTGCTCAAGCATCTACAGCGTGTCTATGTTTGTAACCAGCCGTTGCGCATCCAGTGCGTATCAGAGCATGCTGGATCGAGTAAGCCTATGACTGATAAAGCTAAAAAGCCTAAAAAAAAGCGGGATAAAAAACCCAAACAGAAACCTGCGGCGTCATAAACGAATAGCTGAGCACATTCCATTCCAGTATCTGATGCACAAAGAGGATCAGCTATACTGGAATGGGATGGATAAATAATTCAATGCACTCGATGTCACCGGGTGACATTGAGGCGGTAGTGATCGGGAGGATTGTTTGATGAGGATCATGCCTTTGATATTGGCACTAACCCTATTCAATACAGCTAACGTGACTGCACTTGAAGTCAATATCACTCGGGATATTGAACAGTTCCAAGTAACCCACGGAAAGCAGCAGATAACGATCAAGCGTCGGCAGGATAGAAGTTCCACAATCAGTCCGGATTTCGCCCTTACCTCCAGGCCTTGTCCCCCTTTTTGTGCGCAGCCAATGCTGATCGCACCGGGAGTGATGACGATTGGTGAGGTTGAACTGGTTGAATTCATGGCCACGCGTCTTACCGACGGGACTGGCATCCTGATTGATGCCAGGACACCGGATTGGCATGCACGTGGCACTATTCCTGGGTCAATGAATATTCCCTTTACACACCTTAATCCAGGGCAGGGTGCTGACCCCATTACGCTCGGTGATGCACTGAGTTATCTTGGTGTTACAGAGAATGATACGGGCTGGGACTTTTCTCAGGCGAAGCAGGCGGTCCTCTGGTGCAATGGGCCTTGGTGTGGCCAATCACCTACCGCGATAAAGGGACTGATCAGCATCGGCTATCCGGCTGAGAAGCTGTTTTACTATCGGGGAGGGATGCAGGTATGGCAAGTATTTGGCCTGCCCACCGTGACACCCGATGGGCAGTTAATTGAAGAGTGAACTACTCTGCGCTCAGGCGCGGGAGATGAATTTTCCTGTGCCTGTGTTGACCTTAACTGTTTCGCCAGGTTCCAGGTATTCAGGTACCTGAATCTCAAGGCCGGTTGTCAATGTGGCCGTTTTGGTTCTTCCGGTAGCCGTCGCACCTTTAATGCCTGGCGCTGTGTCGGTAATGGTCAGGCTGACTGACTGGGGCAATTCAATGCCTAGCAGATTCCCGTCTACAATTAGGGCCGTGATACCCTCCAAACCCTCTGTCAGATAGCCTACCTGATCTTCAATGTCTTCTCGGTTGATGGCGTATTGGCTATAGTCTTCCATGTCCATGAAGGTGAATAAGTCACCATCCAGATAGGAGTACTGGACCTGTGGACGCAGACAATCAATGCTTTTCAGCATGTCATCACCCTTATAGGATTCATCCAGCTTTTGCTGTGTCTGTAGATTGGTGAACCTAATTTTATAGAGGGTGGCGGCACCACGGGAAGAAGGACTTTTTGCCTCGACCTGTTTTACAGCATGAGGTGCTCCATTAATCTCAACAATAACACCTCGTTTCAACTCACACGCCTTTGGCACAATAGTATTCCTTGGTTGATTTGATTTGCTGATTATATCAGCCTAGGCCTTCTGCAAATCAAGCTTCTTAACGTTTATGTTGGGAAAAGTGATGATATGTCTTGCGCTGTTTTTACTCAGTAATCAAGAAGCTATTGTGCTTTAATAGGTGACTGGTTTGTCTAGGCATGATGGCGTTAAAATTGGCTAACTTTTAATCGTCAGTAATGCTTCAAGTTTAGTTCTATCCTGAATCAAGTCATTCAAGGTGTATCGATCAAGAACTTGGAAAAAGGCTTGTTGTGCTTCTAGAAGAATGCCTGTCAACCGACAGGCTGGTACAATCTTACAATGACATTGCTCCATGCTGAAGCACTCCACTAAGAGGCTGTTCTTCTCAGTATCTCGCACCAGAACACCAATTTGAATTACCTCTGGCTTGAGAGCCAGTTTGATGCCTCCGCCTTTTCCACGCAGTGTTTCAATATAGCCATTCTGACCAAGATAGTGCACGACTTTGGTAAGATGGTTGCGTGAAATATCATAGCAATCAGCGAGTTCCCCAACAGTTGCAAGTGTATCCGGATGTAGACCAAGATAGATCAATACACGGAAGGTATAGTCGGTGAAGGTGGTGAGTCTCATGATGTCCGCCTTAATATGCATCTAATATATTGATTATCTCAGAAGTGCATGCTAGATTAAACATGCATATAATATGCATCAATAGGAATTATCCGATATGAGTGGAAACCTCAAACAAGAGGAGATAGCTGAGAAGGTAGTTTATGAAGCCCTTCGTGAAGTTATTGATCCTGAAGTGGGGATCAACATCGTAGATTTGGGTTTGGTGTATGGCGTATCAGCCAATGCCGAAAGAGTCGATGTAACGATGACGCTTACCTCGCCGGCCTGTCCCTTAGGCAGTCAGGTCACAGAGGCGAGTCGGGCTGCTATACGGGCCAAAGTGCCCACGTCAGTACAGGTTGAAATCAAGCTGGTGTGGGAGCCGATGTGGAGCCCGGATCAAATGTCGGATGAAGCCAAACAGCTTTTGGGTTGGAGTTAGAACCCATTGTATCAATTTTGGAGATAAATCAAATGAGTACAAATTCTGTAAAGAGTACGGTTGATGTCCGTACTATAGAGCCGCGTTTTCGCCATCCATTGATTTTTGATACCTTTGAAGAGTTGCAAGATGGTGAGGTGCTGTTATTGGTCAACGACCATGACCCGGCACCTTTGCGTTACCAATTTGAAGCTGAAAAGAGTAATCAGTTTGCCTGGGAATACATTGAGCAGGGCCCCGAGGTTTGGCAGGTGCATATTACTAAGCGAGTCGTCTAACGGTGTTTATCAAGACAGGGTGCTGATATGTGGCAGGATCTGAAACCGCTCTACCGTTTTCCCATCTTGATTATGGGAATGCTATCGCTGGTAGTGGGCATACTTGCAGGTCTGGGGCGTCTCGGGATATCCGTCCCGCAGGTTGCACTTGAGCAAGTGTCCCAGCATGGCGTGTTGATGATTCCTGCCTTTTTCGGGACCGTTATTGGTTTGGAACGTGCTGTCGCTTTAGGGCAGCGATGGGCATATATAAGTCCCTTATTGACTGGGCTTGCGGGTATTGCGTTGTTAATCGGGATACCACACTTGATACCCTTTGCCCTGTTAGCTGTGGGCAGTCTGCTGTTTGCAATAGCCTCTTTGAAGGTGGTCAGAATACAGAATGCGATTCAGAACTGGATACTCCTGGGCGGCGCTGTCGCCCTGTTGCTCGGTAATATCCAGCTCTTTGCTGGAATGCTGGTGAGTGACATTCTCTACTGGTGGATCGCCTTTCTACTCTTGACCATCGCAGGTGAGCGTTTGGAATTGAGTAGGCTGGTGATCAGAGATGATAAAAAAAGAGTGTGGCTTGCAATCCTCTGTCTGGTTCCACTGGGCGGGGCAGTGATAAACATCATCAATCCGATGCTTGGCACAACACTGTTTGCTATCGGCATGTTGGGCATTGGTTTGTGGCTGATACTTTTTGATATTGCCAGGCGTACGGTACGTATGCAGGGGCTGACCCGCTTTACCGCAGTCTGTATGCTTACGGGCTATGCATGGCTATTTCTCTCTGCCGTTTTGTTTCTGGGAATGCTGTATGGATGGGGAGGCATAGGACGCGATTCAGCGTTGCACACCTTCCTTATCGGCTTTGTGTTTTCCATGGTAATAGGCCATGCGTTGATAATTTTCCCAGCTGTGACACAGCTTAATATTCCCTATTCACCCGTTTTTTATCTACCACTCATCTTCTTACAGAGTTCATTGATCATGCGGGTGGTTGGTGGGTTGAGCAACAATGCGTTGCTTTTAACTCAGGGTGGTCTGCTCAATAGTATTGCGCTAGCCGTTTTTATCGTTACGCTGGTCGGAAGTATTGTGCGAGGTCAAATAGTCACGAGGCAAACACGCACTGGAACGGGTTAATGCTTCGAAGGATAAGCCCTTCGAATGTTGATAATTCAGGGGTGATTGTAGATATCTTTATACAAATGTTAATGTGAGTGACACTGAATAGGTTTGATAATGCAACGAAATCAATATTTGCGAAATCTCTCTTCGGAACATCATCAAGCGCTGGCATTGGCCAGAGATATCAAGAAGGCTTGTAGCACGAATGAACAACAGGATGCACTGATCAAGAGGGTAGAGGCAATATTTGTAGCAGAGCTACTGCCCCATTTCGATATAGAAGAGCAGACGATTCTTCCTGCACTAAAACGAGTGGGTGAAACGTCCCTTGTTACGAAAACTCTTCAGGATCATGCCCATCTAAAAAAATTAGCCAAGAGTTTAGCGGAGCCAGGGAGCTTGGTGGCTTTCTCTTCGGCTCTGAAAGAACATGTGCGATTTGAAGAACGAACTTTATTTGAAGTATGTCAATCAGTTTTGACTGATGATGAACTGGCGACAATTGACTCATTGCATCGGCAGAGCGAACGCTAGGTTTTTGGATAATGAAATTCAGTAGAATTTAGAAACCTGCGACGCCATAAAAATAATCACGCTAATCATTTTACTGAATGATATAGAAACGTGAATGGTAAGTTGCTTCGCAACTCTCGATCAGTTTGGTTAAGCCAAATTTCAGACTACGGTATCAATAAACCGGCCTACACCCTCCTGAGAGTTGGGGTCGGGTTCAGGTGGTTGATTGTTGCTGGTTACCTGACTCGCCTCGGTTTCATTGGCAGGCTGCACCCGTTGGGTGGCCGCCATATCACTGGCTTGATTGTTGGTTGCTGCCGCATTAGCGGTAGACTGATTATCATCTTCCCGATTTTCTGCCTGTTGAGGTCGTTCTGCCTGCTGTGTGGCAACCTGCCGGTTGGCGGAAGCGACCGCCTGTGATGCACCTATTTCCATTATCTCTGTCTCGTTGTATCAACATTTCCCCAATTATAGCTGTTTTTTTGTTGGGCGCAGATTTGTTGTATCGGATTTGCTTTGAAGCTAGGCCTTTGATGATGGTTTGAAAGGACTCACTATAAACCGTGAATTCAATTTGTAAGTGCAACTCTTAACGAGTTGGTTAGAGGGTAAGTTGCTGTATTATCGAGCTTTCTCTCACCGACCAAAGTTAGAGGAGCACAATGAGATACAAACAGCTTACCCAGGTAGAACGATACCAAATTTACGCCCTGTTGAAAGCAATGGGATGGACTCCTCCTCACCCTTACGGCATCGATGTGCCAAACTGAGATTGGTGTTTCAGTTAACGGTGAGCATGAGGAGTCCA
>NZ_VMNH01000002.1 GCF_007625115.1 Sedimenticola selenatireducens
ACCCATTATGGCCCGGCATCTGCGTATGCCACATTAAGAGGCCGGATATACGTATGCAGTCGCGCCTACCGTCAAACACAGGTTACTTGCAAACGAGGAGGAGTCCATATACAGGACATTAACGACATGTTGTTGCATCACGAAACAGTCTAACAACTGATTTATGCTGACAAGGCGGCTGGTGGTGAGTTGTATACACACATGCGGATAGCATCCAAGTCTTATCACAATCGGTATGGTCACTATGATCAGCGAGGAATATCATTATTCGGCAGTACTTCCCAAAAGGAATAGATTTCAGCCGGGTAACTGATGATCAAATACGGCATGTGATCCGGTTTTTGATGTTCCGGATGTGGGGCGTATTGCGATCGTTCAAGATACCAAAGGTACAGTTGTTGGAATGATTACTTCTTGTATGGACGATTGCTAATTTTATTTTATTCATCGTATGAATAGCGCGCGAATCGATTAACGAATGAGATTCACGTGCTATTCCAATAACAGCGAGTTGAACCGACGGCATTTTTTCCGGCCCTGTCCATGTTATACTTCTCGCCATTGTCTCTTCTGGTCTATCCGCATTTTTAACCGGCTCATTCATGGCTGGTTTCCAACCCATCTGCCGAATCAGTCAGACTCACTATAATTCAGCCCACTATTCAAAGGATACCCGTTTTGAGTCAGCTCTCTTTTTCTTCCCTGAATCTACACAGTGATCTTTTGGAAAATCTCTCCACTCTTGGGTATACAGAGATGACCGCCATACAGCAGGAGAGTTTACCTCCAATATTGGCGGGTAAGGATGTGATTGCTCAGGGTAAAACCGGCTCAGGTAAAACCGCTGCCTTTGGCTTGGGGTTATTGCAGAAGTTGGACGTGAAACGCTTTCGCATACAGTCGCTGGTGTTGTGCCCTACACGTGAGTTGGCCGATCAGGTCGCTACTGAGATTCGTAAGTTGGGGCGTGGTATTCATAATATTAAAGTACTCACCTTGTGTGGTGGCATGCCGTTTGGACCGCAGGTGGGTTCACTAGAGCATGGAGCACATGTCATAGTCGGAACACCAGGGCGTATTGAGGATCATCTCAACAGGGGAACATTGAAGCTGGACGAAGTGAATCTGCTGGTGTTGGATGAAGCTGATCGCATGCTGGATATGGGCTTTCAAGAAACCCTGGATAAGGTCATCGAGCAGATCCCCGCGCAGCGTCAGACACTGCTCTTTAGTGCTACCTTTCCCGAACAGATTCAAAAGATTGCCAAACGTATTATGCGCCAACCTGTCATGGCACAAGTAGCGTCAACCCATGATAATGTCTCGATTGAGCAGCATTTTTACAAGGTCCAGGATGATAATCAACGCTTCCTGGGCTTGCGACTCTTATTGATGCATTTTAATCCCGAGTCATCATTGGTCTTCTGTAATACCAAAAGAGAGACGCAGGAGGTGGCTGATCAGCTAATTGCTTATGGCTTTAGTGCGTTGGCATTGCATGGTGATTTGGAGCAGAGAGATCGTGATCAAACACTGATACGTTTTGCCAACAAAAGTGCCTCTGTTCTTGTGGCTACCGATGTGGCCGCGCGAGGACTCGATATTGACACCTTGGATGCGGTGATCAATTACCATATTGCCCATGATGCAGAGGTTCATGTACATCGAATAGGGCGCACAGGTCGGGCTGGGAGCAAGGGGATCGCCTGTTCTCTGTACAGTGAAAAAGAGAGCTATCGGGTGGCTCTGCTTGAAACCAATATTGATCCGATACTTGATAGTGAGCCTTTGCCGTCGTTATCACTGCTCGACAAGCAGGCCATGAAACCGGCAATGGTGACGTTGCAGATTGATGGTGGAAAGAAGCAGAAAGTGCGTGCAGGGGATATTCTGGGCGCCTTGACCGGTGAAAACGGCATTGATGGTAAACAGGTTGGCAAGATTACTATTGCTGACAATTGGGCCTATGTTGCGGTTAGTCAGTCGGCCTCAAAACAGGCGCTGAACAAATTGAGCCAAGGCAAATTGAAGGGGCGCTCTTTTCGTGTCAGAGTGATTCGGAGTTAAGCGTTATAGCTAACCGATTCTTTCCAATGCGTCCATTCTGAAAGCGCTCGTGAAAAAATTGTGGTAGGTGAGTCGTCAGGCTCATGTCTCCGCATCACTGTATGCCAATCGACGAACAGGCCTTGCTCCGTCACTCGCATGGTTGAGATACGTTTGCTCTCCAGGTGTTTACAGATGGTAAAGCTTGGCAGAATACTGACGCCAAAGCCGTGCTGGACGAACTCAATAATCACTTCCATGATGCCCATGCGCATCACCTGTCGTGGCAACACGTTATAGCAACTGAACAGTTGTTCATAGACCAATCCCTTTTCTGGATTAGTGTGGTGGGTGATGTAGTTTTCACTGGCGAATGCCTCGGGTTCAAGCCAGGCTTGACCGGCCTTTGCATGGGCATGGGGTAAGATGGCGAGCAGTTCATCTCTAAACAATCGACTGGTTTGGAACAGTTCCGCGGGGATCATAGAGGGCATAATTGCCAGGTCAATATCGCCACGTCTTAGTGCGGCCAAAGGATCGAGGGAGACGTCGGCAATAATCTCAGTGCCAATCTCTGGGTGGGATCGATTAAATTCACCTAGAAATTGGGGTAGCCAATGATAGCTGCCATACACATCAGTCCCCAGGCGAACAATACTTTCAATACCCTGTGACAGTTTGCTGATGTCGTATTCAACCCGCGTTACCTCGCCAAGAATAATCTCTGCCGAGTGGAGTAGTCGTTTGCCTGCATTGGTCAGGGTGAGCAACTTGTTTTTGCGATAGAAGATGACCGTACCCAATAGTCGTTCCGTCTCTCTGATACGATGACTCAAGGCAGATTGGGTCACTCCCAAACCATTAGCGGCCTCTGTGACACTGCCGCATTCCGCAATCTGCTTGATCATCTGTAGATGCCTGATACTCAGCTTGATTCCCATACTTGCCTCATTTACCCGCAATAAAATGCAGAATATTCATAATAGTAATGATTATTATGAGTTTTACACATTTATGCTTCGCTGAGTACACTGAGTTGCATCTGTAGTTGTACAAAATCTATCCAATCCTTTTCAGTGAGATTTGAGGTGACTGTGAAACGTATACCCGAGCCCTTTCGTATCAAAATGGTCGAGCCGATTAAGGTCACTACTGAAGCCGAAAGGCGAAGAGCGATTGAAGCGGCAGGATACAACCCGTTCTCACTGAAGAGTGAGGATGTCTATATCGATCTGCTGACCGATTCAGGCACAGGTGCCATGAGTGCCAACCAGTGGGCCGGTTTGATGGTGGGTGATGAGGCCTATGCGGGTAGCCGTAGTTTTATCCGCCTCGAAGAGTCGGTGCGCACACTGTTTCGTTATCAGCACGTTATTCCTGTGCATCAAGGTCGCGGTGCAGAGCAGATACTGTTTCCCACACTGGTAAAGCATAAAGCCGCGAAGAAGCCCGTCTTCATTTCCAATTATCATTTTGATACTACCGCTGCACATGTGGAGATGAGTGGAGCACGGGCGATCAATGTGCTCACGCCTCAAGCGGCTGATACGGCTACTTGGTATGACTTCAAGGGTAACTTTGACTTGGAAAAGCTAGCGGCAACCATTGCCACCGTTGGCCCAGAAAATGTTGTGGGGATTATCGTCACGATTACTTGCAACTCAGCGGGTGGGCAGCCTGTCTCCATGGCGAATATCCGTGCTGTCGCTGATCTGGCAAGAGCGAACGACATCATGGTGATCATTGATGGGGCGCGCTTTGCGGAGAATGCCTGGTTTATTAAACAGCGTGAGCCAGCCTACCATGACACGCCGATTGGCGATGTGATACGCGAGATGTTTGCCTATGCGGAAGTCTTTACCATGTCGGCCAAGAAAGACCCGATGGTCAACATGGGTGGACTCTGTTGCTTCAAGAATAATGAAGAACTCTATCGTGATACCCAAGTCTTGTGTGTGCCAATGGAGGGTTTTGTCACTTATGGTGGTCTTAATGGCCGGGACATGGAGGCTTTGAATATCGGTCTTTGGGAGTGTGCCGATGAAGACTTCCTTAAATACCGCATCGGACAGGTGGAGTATCTTGGTGAACGACTGAGAGAGGCGGGGATTCCCATTCAATACCCGACGGGTGGGCATGCCGTATTTGTCGATGCCGGTAAATTCCTGCCGCATATCCCCAGTGATCAGTTTCCGGCCCATGCCCTGGCCAATGAGCTCTATATTGAAGGGGGCGTGCGGGGTGTGGAGATTGGTTCATTGCTCCTGGGGAGAGATCCGGAAACCGGTGAACAGAAAGAGTCGTCTATGGAGTTATTGCGACTGACCATACCACGGCGTGTCTATACCAATGATCACATGGACTACATTGCTGATAGCCTGATTGCCATTAAGGATCGGGTATCGCGAATTAAGGGTCTAACCTTTACCTATGAACCGCCCGTATTGCGACACTTCACTGCACGGCTAAATCCGATTGAATAACGCGCATACAAAAAACAGGTTGTAAAATGAAACGGTACAGATACTTTGCTGTAAATAGTCAGCTGTATCTGTCTGTTAAGCCTGTTTCATTGCTATGCTTTTTTCTTTAGGGCTACGTGCTGGACATTTATGCCATTTGAATTGCTGTTTCTTTTTATCGCCGGTTTTTTGGGTGGTGTGATCAACTCCATTGCGGGAGGCGGGAGCTTCATTACCTTTCCGGCACTGTTATTTGTGGGGGTGCCGCCAATCAGTGCCAATGCAACCAATACCTTTGCCTCCTGTTCCGGCTATATGAGCGGTGCATACGCCTTCCGCAAGGATTTGTTGGCCCACAAGAGTGAGTTGCCAAAGTTCATAGTAATCAGTCTGATCGGCGGTATCGCCGGCGCCTGGTTGCTGTTACAGACGCCCGAATCGCTGTTTCGTGAAGCGATTCCCTGGTTGTTGTTATTTGCCACACTCTTGTTTATCTATGGTGGGACGCTCAATCGTCTGCTTAAACAGTTAGCGGGTCGGCATCGCCATGCGTCGTCGGTGGGCGGCGTGTTGCTGTTGTTATTGTTGTTGGGTGTGGCCGTCTACGGGGGATTCTTTAACGCAGGCTTGGGAATTATCATTCTTAGCTATCTGGCGCTGGCAGGCTACACCAATATCAATGCCATGAATGGTCTGAAGCTGTTGGTTTCAACAGCAGTATCACTGATTGCAATTGCCCTGTTTATTGTTGAGGACGCCATAGCTTGGTATGAGGGTACGGTGGTTCTTATCGGTACTTTGGCCGGTGGCTATGTGGCGGCCCATCTCTCGCGTAAGCTGCCACCCCTCTGGGTGAGGGGATTTGTGATTGTGGCTAGTATCGGTATTATACTGTACTTTTTTTATGATATCTATCTGGCCTGATACGCATTATTTAAAATGCCGGAGTGAAAAGGCCTGATTCCGACATGCGCCGTTTAATCCGATTTTTTTCCGTAGCCGCTCATCATTCCCGCAAACATCTTTTGCAGGCTCTCCATTGAGTTGGCCGATTGGGTAAAGAAAGGCTGCATCAGGCTTAGTGGGTCATAGCCTTCAGCACCGGCATTCATCTGTTCCCGTATCTTGTTGATCATCTCTTCATGGAGACCCTGAACGTCGGGCCAGCCCATCAGTGTCCGCATCTCTTCGGGTGTCATATCAACCGAGATTTTCATACTTCCTCCTGGTTCTTTGCTGAATAGGATTCAATCAATTTAGACGACATTGACTGAACCAATGCCTGCTATGCTTGCAGTTAAATTACCAGTGTTTTGGGTGGGAGGCCAATGCTAATGAAACGATTTGTAGGGCTGACTTTCGTTTTGCTCTGGGCAGGATTGTTTTACGGGGTGGTAGGTGCAGATACCCAAGGCCGTTTTCTGGGGGCCAAGGAGACGGTGTATCCGGCTTGGTTCAAAGAGAGTTTTCTGGATATTCGTGAGGATGTAACCGAAGCAACTCACGCCGGTCGGCGGGTTATGCTGTTTTTTCACCAGAATGGCTGCCCCTACTGCAGCCTGATGGTGGAGCGTAACCTGTCGCAACTTGCTATTGAGCAGCAGATGAAAAAGGAGCTGGATGTCATCGGAATTAATATGTGGGGTGATCGGTCAGTGTTGGATATGGCCGGACAGGAGCAGACGGAGAAAAGCTTCGCTGCAACTCTGCGTGTTCAGTTTACCCCAACGCTGTTGTTTCTGAATGAGTCGGGGCAAGTGGCACTCCGGCTGAATGGTTATACGCCACCTGCAACCTTTAAGCAGGCGCTCGACTACATCGGCAAAAAACAGGAACAGCAGCTCAGTTTTCGCGACTATCTCGCATCCCATCGGCCTAATCTACAGATGGGTAAAAAACTTCACTCGCAACCGTTTTTTAATGCTGGTCCACATGATCTGAGTCTGATCAAAGGTCCGATGGCGATCTTTTTTGAGCAACAGGAGTGTCCTGCCTGTGAGGAGATGCATCAGGCGTTGTTGAGTGACCCGGAGATTGCGCAACTGGCGGGGCAGACACATGCAGTGCAGCTTGATATGTGGTCTGAAACACCAATAATCACGCCTTCTGGTGAAAAAATGACGGCAAGAGCGTGGGCTAAACAGTTGTCGGTTGCCTATGCCCCCTCAATTGTATTGTTCGATTCTGAAGCAGGCGAAGTGATTCGATCAGAGGCGTTTTTCAAACGTTTTCACACGGCATCGATTTTTGATTATCTGTTATCCACGGCGTACAAAACTGAGCCCAGTTTTCAGCGCTATATTTCTGCCCGGGCCGAGCACATCCGGGAGCAGGGAAAGGATGTCGATCTCTGGCGATAATGGGATAATGCTTTCAGTTACTACGATGTATTGAGTGCGTCTCGATCGCTAACCAGGATTTGTTTGTGTCTGAAAAGCCGTTGTTTTTGGGAATAGCTGCCGCTTCACCGAATGTGCAATCTGTTGCAGCGGCCTTGGCGGCAGATTTAGCCGTGCCTCTCATTCAACCAGACGGTACTGAGACGGGTCTGTTGCTGTTGGTAACAGAGGGTGCCCTGCAGCTTAGGCAGTTTGGCCCGGATGCACCGGGCCCTGTGCAAGTCGATTTTGTCGAGGGTAAGGCGGCCCACAGGCGAAAGTTTGGTGGTGGAAGAGGGCAGCCGCTTGCTAAGGCGATAGGCCTGAAAAAAGGCTGGACACCTCGGGTACTGGATATGACGGCAGGGCTGGGGCGTGATGCCTTTGTTCTGGCCACGCTGGGTTGTGAAGTGGAAATGATAGAGCGTTCCCCAGTGGTCTATGCGTTGTTGCAGGATGGATTAAATCGGGCCCGGGATGATGCGGATATCGGGCCAATCATTTCCCGCATGAAACTTCAGCATCTGGATGGCCGGTCATATTCCTCAGGCACTACCAGCCCGGAGGTGGTCTATCTGGACCCGATGTATCCTCATCGTGAAAAATCAGCCAAGGTGAAAAAGGAGATGCGCCTGTTTCAACTGCTGCTGGGTGATGATCAGGACAGTGCGGCGTTGCTTGAGCGGGCGCTTGTGCTGGCGACTCGTCGGGTGGTGGTTAAGCGACCTGCCAAGGCCCCTTTTCTGGGTGAGCAGAAACCGTCTGTTTCTATCACCAGTCCCAACACCCGTTATGATATCTATTTAATCGGTACTCATCATGCAGCAACTTGAAACGAACCAAGGTTCGTTGACACTGAATCGTTATCCCTTGCGTAAAAATGAAACCCTGCGTGCCTGGGATGCGGCGGATGAGTATCTATTGGCTCAGGTCGGTACTGACATCAGCGGTCGTATCTTGATCCTTAATGATGGGTTCGGTGCGCTGAGTTGTGCACTTGCCGAGCATCAGCCTAGCATGCTGACCGATTCGTATCTGTCTGCCTGGTCGACCCGTGAAAATTTGCAGACAAATGGTCTGGTCAGTGATGCGGTACAAATCATGGACACGCTAGTGAGTCATGAAGGTTTCTATGATTGGGTGTTGGTGCGGGTAACCAAGACACTGGGCCTGCTGGAAGACGAACTGATTCGGCTACGTCCCCACCTGAAACCCGAAACGCGGATAGTGGGTTGTGGCATGGTAAAACAGATCCATAACTCCACGCTTGAGCTGTTTGAACGGATTATTGGATCGACCAAGACCTCGTTGGCGAGGAAGAAGGCTCGGTTAATTTTTACGGCTCCGGATGAGTCACTGAGGTGTCCGCCTTCGCCTTATCCAGTGGTCTATACCTTGGAGGGAACCGAATACTCCGTGGTTAATCACGCCAATGTCTTTTCCCGAGACAGTCTGGATATCGGTACCCGTCTACTGCTGAAACATATACCTTCTAATTCTGATTACAAGGACATTATTGATCTGGGTTGTGGTAATGGCGTGATCGGTCTGATTGCGGCCGAGCAGAATCTGCAGGCAATGGTTCATTTTGTCGATGAGTCGGCAATGGCAGTAGCCAGTGCGCGGGAGACTTTTCATGGCTCTGGGCTAAAAAACGCTGTTCATTTTGTTCAGGGTGATGGGTTAACTGGTTTTAAAGCCGGGAGTGCGGACCTGATTCTCTGTAACCCCCCTTTTCATCAGGGTAGTGTAGTGGGGGATGAGATCGCCTGGCGCATGTTTAACCAGGCGCGTAAGGTATTACGCAATGGCGGTGAGTTACGTGTGATTGGAAATCGTCATTTGAACTATCACGTCAAGCTGAAACGCCTATTTGGGAATGTGCAGCAGGTGGCTGCCGACCGAAAATTTGTCGTGTTGCAGAGTTTCAGGCGCGCATAAAAAAACGGACGCCGAGGCATCCGTTTTTTTATGAAGAGTGGCGGAGCGGACGGGGCTCGAACCCGCGACCCCCGGCGTGACAGGCCGGTATTCTAACCAACTGAACTACCGCTCCACTGAGGTTCAAACTGGTTGTCTGCAAGGCATTCAACCAACGTTGGAGCGCGGTAGTTTAATGATTCCTGACAAAAGGTCAACTGATTTCGAACCCTTTTCACGGGGTTATTTCTGTAGCGCGTAAAGCTGCTTTATCTCATCTGCCCAGAGCGAGTCATCAATTGTCTCCAGTACCATGGGGATGTCATCAAATCGGGGGTCATTCATGATGTAGTCAAATACCGTCCAGCCCAGTTTGCCTTTGCCCAGGCTTTCATGCCGATCTACCCGTGAACCCAGATCTGGCTTGCTGTCATTAAGATGTACACCCCGCAGGTAGTGGAAACCGACAATCTTTTCAAACTCGGCAAAGGATGCTTCACAGGCCTCGGTTGTGCGCAGATCATAGCCCGCGGTGAAGGTGTGGCAAGTGTCCAGGCAGACGCCCACCCGAGACTTATCTTCAACCCCCTCAATGATGGTCGCCAAGTGTTCAAAGCGATGGCCTAGATTGGTTCCTTGTCCTGCGGTGTTCTCGATGACTGCAATGACATCGTTGGTCTGATCCAATGTCCAGTTAATGGAGTCTGCGACAATTGCCAGGCTTTCATCTTCCGGGATCTTTTTTAGATGGCTGCCGGGGTGGAAATTGAGCAGCTTGAGGCCCAGTTGTTCGCAGCGCTGCATCTCATCCAGAAAGGCCTCACGGGATTTCTGCAGGGCCTCGGCTTCAGGGTGCCCCAAATTAATCAGATAACTGTCGTGGGGCAATACATGCTCTGCTGCAATACCCACCGCGTTCAGGTTGTCCCGAAACTGGCTGATGCTCTTGTCTGTTAGTGGTTTGGCTTTCCACTGCCGCTGGTTTTTAGTGAACAGCGCAAAGGCAGTCGCACCAATGGCCTGGGCATTAAGAGGTGCATTCTCTACGCCACCACTTGCACTCACATGAGCACCGATATATTTCATCCAGTAAGGTCTCCACTACAAAAGAGGGTGATGTTAGCTGAAATGATGCCCGACTCCCAGAAACCATCAACCCTGTATCTGATGTGGTTAAGGATCAGCCATTACATTGGATACATCATGGAGATAGCATGCGAATGCTGTTTTTGCAGCGGAGCAGCTTCTTCAACAGCATGCAGGGCCGTCAACTTGTCGATACCAGGAAGTTTGTTCAATTGGGTGACCAATTGCTCTTGTGGTCGATTACTCTCAACCGTCAGATGGATTTTTAACTGCTGTGTGGCAGTGCTGTTTTTGACATCCATTGATCGTATGGTGAAACCACGGACACGACTGGTCTGGAGAATTTTCTCCAGCATAGCGGGGTTAGAACGCGCTTGAATATGCAGGCTGTATATCATTGTCTTGCTCCTTGTATCATTTGGTCGTTTGCATCGCCGGGCTTGACCATCGGCCAGACGTTATGTTCGGTTGCAATACTGACGTGCAGCAGCGCTGGGCCCGCTGTCTCCATCAATTTGTTGATGGCGTAACCCATGTCTGCAGGATCGGAGATGCTGGAGGCGGGTATGCCAAAGGCCGCTGTCATGGCGCAGAAATCCGGGTTGTCAGAGAGATCAATCTCGCTGTAGCGGCCTTGGTAACAGACTTCCTGTTGCTGGCGAACCATGCCCAGCGCCTGGTTGTCCAGGATGATGATCTTGATAGGCAGTTGATAGCGGGCAATAGTGGCCAGTTCCTGGACGTTCATCATGAAGGAGCCATCACCGGCAACATTGATCACAGCTGTTTCAGGGAGTGCCAGTTGTGCGCCGATGGCGGCAGGCAGGCCAAAGCCCATGGCACCCAGACCACCACTGGTCAGGTGCTTGCGTGGGTGATCGAAGGCGTAATGCTGGGCAACCCACATCTGATGTTGGCCGACGTCACAGCTTATGATGGCGTGGCCCCGGGTAATTGTTGAAAGGTGGCGCATGAAATGGGGGCCGGTAATACCTTGCTCCGGAGGGAGTGTGAAACCGTCACGTTCATGTGCGGCTTTACACTGTGCCTGCCATGAGCTGATTTCAAGCGTACAAGCCAGTGCTTTTAGACTAGAGCGGATATCTCCCCTCAGGGCACAAGCTACTTGGCGCAACTTGCCAATCTCTGCCGGATCGATATCAAGATGGATCACCTTGGCATGGGGGGCAAACTTGCTCAGTTTTCCGGTCACTCGATCATCGAAGCGGACGCCGACAGCAATCAGCAGATCGCACTCCTGTACACATTGATTGGCCGCTGCAGAACCATGCATGCCCAGCATGCCCATGTTAAGCGGGTGGTTGCCGGGCAGTGTGCCTAATCCCTTCAGTGTAAGCACTGTGGGAATGCCGGTGGTCTCGACAAATTGACGAAAGGGGATGATGGCGTCCCCCAATACAACCCCGCCACCCGCATAAATTATGGGTTGTCTGCTGGCCTTGATCAGTTCGATTGCTTGGCTCAGTGACTGTTCAGAGGGGCTATCTGGAGTGGTCTCTCCTTCTGTGGGCTGTGGTCGAAGCTCTTCTGAAAGAGTGGCCAGTTGAATGTCTTTCGGCAGATCAATCAGGACTGGACCTGGGCGGCCTTCCTGGGCAATCTGAAAGGCTTGGTCGAGGATCTCGGGTAATTGGTCTATGTGCTCAACCAGAAAGCTCTGCTTGGTAATGGGCAGACTCATGCCAAGGACGTCTATTTCCTGAAAGGCATCGGTGCCAATCAGGCCAGTGGGGACCTGACCGGTGATGGCAACCATTGGAACTGAATCCATGTAGGCATCGGCCAGGCCGGTCATCAGGTTGGTGGCGCCAGGGCCGGATGTGGCCAGGCAGACGGCGGTACGACCGGTGGCACGGGCATAGCCGTTGGCGGCAAAGGCGGTTCCTTGTTCATGGCGGCAAAGGATATGCTTGATAGGGCTCTCAATCAGTGCGTCATAGAGCGGCATAATGCAGCCACCAGGATAGCCAAACAGGGTGTCGATTCCCTCTGAAATCAGTTTGTTAACGATATACTCTGCACCATTCATCTCTTTTTCTGCTCCGCTTCTTTCAAAGGCAAAAAAAAACCCCCGGATCTTTCGATTCGGAGGTCTTATTCGGGTTTGGGTAAAATGCTAGCCGATAGGATCTCCGAGCAGTCGATTTACGACCACCACTACTAGAGATACCACTACCATCAGCCCGCGAATTTTCATGATTTTGTCTTGCTCGTCCCGTTTCCGGTTTTTACAGATGAAATGTTTTTACACTATTGATTCCTGAGATGCAAGCTGTGATTGAAATCCGCTCATGCCGAGCGTGCCGCCATTATAAAGTACAAGCTGTGGTCCAATTGGTTGAGCCAGCATCATTTCGCATTTGACGGTATAGAGATGCTTCACTGAATAGACCGGGTCCATCAATAAACCGGTTTCACGTGCAATGATCCAGCTCTCTTTCAGAAGGGTCTTGTTGATGCTTCCATACGATGCGGCCGTAGCAGGGCGTAGCAGGCGAACCTTGGGGGCGGGTTTCGGCAGTGGAGACCGCTGGAGTTTCTCCATCCATTTTTCAAATTGTCGATAACGCTGATGGAACTCTTCGGGTGTACCGGCAATCTGGGTTATATGAACAGTCGGCTCTGTAATACCGAGTAGCCGCATGCCCAGCAGCAGCCCAATGGCACTGACACCGGTGCCGCTATCTGTCCAGATCCCCTCAAATTGTGTATTCAGTTGATCGCTATTCTTCTGAATGTCGCCAGCCAAAGTCAGGATGCCGGGAAGTACCGCTTCACTGTACCCGCCTTCTGGAATGACGGTCGTCTTGATGCCCTGTCTATTCAGTTTCAATGACATAGCCTCTGCCATCTGTAACACCTTGGGCCACTCCTGGTGAGTGAGATAGACAATCTGTGAGGGAGGGAGGAGCATGTTGAGTAGCAGGTGGTTACCGGTTAATGCCCTGTTTCCGGGAGCCTTGACGAGCGCCGTTACCTGATAACCCAAGCTGAGCAGCATCTGACTCAGACCAAAAACATTATTAGAGTGTGCACTACCTATCAAGATTACCTGTTTAATGCCGCTATGCTGTAAGTTCGGTAGCAGGCTGAGGTATTTTCTGTGCTTGGTTCCAACCGCATTGGCATTCAGTTCATCTTCGCGTTTGATGAACAGGGGAGCTGTGTCGTACTGAGGAAGGTATCCCTTTATTGGGTGACAGCGACTGTGCCAATTCAGCTCTGGATCGAGATGTCCGGTTATAAGTTGTTGAAGTGGTTGGTTAAAGATCATCTCAGTCATGGTTTTGTCGGGTAGATCTGACCACTGGGCAGGATCAGGATTGAATTCCACAGGGTATGGGCATAGAGTTTATTGGGTTTATTGCTCCCGTAAAGTAGAAATAAGAATCAAGGCCTTAACTGGGTCATGCAATAATAAATAATGAGAAGATGAAGCAGGCGAAGGCTATTCTAATCTCGCATTGATACAGGTTCGAAATGTAAGTTTTTGATTTATCGAGTAGATAAGTCAATGCTTTCTTTTGCCTTGTACATCTTTGTGGACTGAGTGACGATTGATCTGCCAATCATATGAGGAAACCGCGTGTCTGAATTGGATATGACAGATAACGGCAGTGTCGAACAGGATCTTCGGTCTGAGCTGGAGATTTTGAATGGCAAAATGGAAGAGCTTGATGCGCTAATTTCACAGACGGAGTCCCGTGGAAAGCGCAGCCACAGTGCTGTTCAGCCCGTTGCACATGCAGAGGGTTTATGGCCGGTGTCATCTACTGAGGATGTGGACAAGCAGCAGCTTAAAGAGACGATATCCTTACTCAAGGCGACACTCAATTCCACAACGGATGGGATTTTGGTGTTAAATAATGAGCTACGGGTCGTTATCTACAATACCAAGTTTGTTTCGCTTTGGAATATCCCCCAAGAACTTGATCACAGTGATGCTCAGAGGTGGTTTAACGCCTTTACTGCCCCGCTGATGGAAAATTCTGAGCATTTTATAAATCGTATTAGAGAACAACTGGCCCAAACAGATGAGGCGACCCGAGATATTCTCCGTTTTACCGATGGCCGAATCTTTGAAAGTCGCTCTCACCCACAGAAGATAGAAGGGGAAACGGTAGGGCGAGTCTGGAGTTTCAGGGATGTCACCAAGCAGCGTCAGGCTCAGGAGCTGGTGGAGTATCAGGCCACATATGATCCGTTGACCGATCTTCCCAATCGACGCTTGTTGCTTGACCGTCTGAATCAGACCCTGGCGCGTTGCCGGCGCCACGAACGCATCGGCGCATTACTGTTCCTTGATCTGGATAACTTTAAAACCATTAACGATACACTGGGGCATCCGATTGGTGATGCCCTGCTGCAGCAAGTGGCCCGACGTTTGACCGAGTGTGTTCGCCGAGAAGATACCGCAGCACGCCTGGGGGGTGATGAGTTTGTTTTGTTGCTGGCAGAAGAGGACTCGACGATCGAGGATTACACTCAGCATGTAGATATGGCTGCGAATAAGGTGCTGGCGGCACTCTCTCAGCCTTACGAGGTGCAGGGCCACAGGCTGTATGCAACAACCAGCATTGGGGTGTCGTTATTTCCTCAAGAAGATGAGACGGCTGACGATGTGTTGATGCAGGCCGATACAGCCATGTATCGTGCCAAAGAGGCGGGTCGTAATACGCTCCGTTTCTTCTTGCCCAGCATGCGCAAATTCTCCGAGGATCAACTGCATATTCAGAATGATCTGCGCCAAGCCCTGGAGCGTGGTGAGTTACAAATACTCTGGCAGCCCAAACACGATTTTTCAGGGAATACCCTGGGTGCAGAGGCGCTGTTGCGGTGGAAGCATCCTACCCGTGGGCTGATTATGCCCAGTGAATTTATCCCGGTAGCGGAAGATATCGGCATTATTACTTCGTTGGGGAATCAGGTGCTGGAAGTTTCATGCAAGTTATTGCGCAAACTGGCCGATGAGTACACCGAGGCCGGGCCGATTCATCTTTCGGTCAATATCAGTCCCCAGCAGTTTCAGCAGGCCGACTTCTCAATGCAAGTGGCGCACTATCTGAAGGAGAGTGGCGCGAATCCATCACGCCTGACACTGGAGCTGACCGAAAACATGCTGGTCACCAATCTTGATGAGGTAATGGCCAAGATGGTGGATCTTAAGCGACTGGGCGTACGTTTCTCAATTGATGATTTTGGTACAGGCTACTCCTCCTTGGCCTATCTTAAGCGATTACCGCTGGATGAGATCAAAATTGACCGCTCGTTTGTCAACGATATCATCAAGGATCCGGAAACCGTCAGCATCGTTGAGGCGATCATTACCATGGCCTCCAAGCTGGGTCTGAGTGTCGTGGCAGAGGGGGTCGAAAACAGTCGTGAATTCGACTTCTTAAGAAAACGGGGTTGTCACTGTTTTCAAGGCTATATGCTCTGCCAGCCAATGACTGACGACCAATTCCTTGAGTTTATCAGCGAAGGCAACATCAACACTGCCCGGGCCAACAGTACCCAGAGCGTATTTGAAGGCTTTTAGCCGCGGTTTCAGCGATTAAGTGATGAGGCACTCATCGGGTGGTAGGGGAGTTAGCAGAACCTTGATCTGCTCTGCCGCTTCAGCGCTTAAACCCCCTTTATCCAGTGCCAACTGAATGGTCTCCTTTCCCAGTATCCGATACAGCGACTGATACTCCTGCGGTATATCACGCAGGCTATCGATGTGATGAGCAATGGTCTCTGCATCGCCTCGGCTTATAGGGCCGGTTAATGCGTTGGGCAATCCTGAATGAGCCAGATTTTCTACACTTCCCTGGATCAGCGGTAGGAGTGCCTGCATCCCGGCCATACGATCAACTCCGATCTGTTCAAGCAGACTGACTGCAACGGATTCCAGGGTGATCAGGTAATTTGATGCCATACACAGAGCGGCATGGTACTGGGCCTTTTTAGTCGCAGGTATTACAAGGGTTTTGCCTGACAGTGAGTTAATCAGTGGCATTGCTTTGGTAACAGCGGCAGCTGTTCCCTCAAGGCAGAAATAGGTGTTCTTGAGCAGTGAGGCACCCTTGACCGGATCGGCAAGTGCTTGAATCGGGTGAAGGGATAGCGTTTCTGCCCCTTTACGCTGGGCCGCGGCTAGTGCATCGGATGTCCGTGCACCGCTGAGATGAATAAACAGCTGGCCCGGCCGAATGACCCCCTGATCAGCGATGGCCTGACACGCAGTCGTGATCTGGTCATCCGGCGTGGCAATGAAGATGATGTCGGCATTGACCGACACTTTGGCAGCATCTGTGGTGGCCAGAGGGCATTCAACCCGCTCCGCACACTGTTTGGCAGAATCAAGTCGTCTGCTGGCCACACCAATGATTGGATAGCCCGCCTGATGCAGTGCCAGGATTATCGCACTGCCCGCGGCCCCAGCCCCGATCAGTGCAATACGCTCTGTTGTCATTACCGTTGCCTCTAGTAGCTGGCGACAGCGGTCTCAATCAGATTCCGGGACGCCTTGGTCAATATTTCGTTTCCTGCGCTGCTGATCAGAACAGTATCCTCTATTTTGACGACACCGGCCTGCTTGTCCAGCATGTGCATCTCAATGGCGAGTACACAGTTATCGGGGATTATCGCACGGTTGTTGGCGATCAGTACCGGAGGCTCATTCACTTCTATGCCAACGCCATGTCCAATCAGTCTACAGCGACTGTCACCGGTAAAGCGCAGGAATTGATCCTGTACCCGCATCTCTGCGGCCTTCTCCATGGCCAGATCATAGACCTGATCACAGCCCATGCCAGGTCTGATGCTATCGATCACATAATCGGAGATCTCTCTAAGATCGGCATACATACCCCGAACCCTGGGTCTGGCCTTACCGGCAATATAGGTTCGTGATTGATCGGCGTGGTAGCCGTTGACCATGCTGGGGATGTCGACTACTACCTGATCACCTTCATCAATAATTCGATTGGATGGCCCTATGGGGAGAGCGGGGCTCAGGCCGATGCCGGAGATTGAGTAAACGATGCCGGTAAAATCACGCAGATTGCTGCCGGAGCTGATCGGGCCCATGCCCAGCGGCAGGTCCGGATGGCGCAGAAAAATACCACCCTCGTGACCGGCCAGTCGATGGCTGTTTTCGATCATTGCCGAGAGTTCCAGTTCGGAGATGCCGGGACGGAGGTTCTCTTGCACCGTTTTCTGGCCGGCCTGCACAATACGACAAGCGCGACGTATCTGTTCGACCTCATAATCTGACTTGACCGCACGCTGGGCGAGGATCAGTGGTGAGGCGTCGACGATCTCAAAGCCCTGAAACAGGGCGTGATATTCCAGGTACTGTTTAGCCGGCAATAGATCCAGTTCAATGCCCAATGTCTTGTTCCAGAGATAAGAGAAGTACTCCTGGTAGATGAAGTCGAGACGCCGTTCTTCCGTGATATGGGAGGCTTCTATGCCTGCAGTCTGGATCGCATAGGGGTAACCACTGCGGACAAACAGGCGGTAGTCATCGGGAAAAATGGCAAGAAATGCCGGCTGAGCTATGCCTGCATAATAGAAAATATCCCGTGAATAGAAGAGCAGGGCGGCTCCCATGCCCTGTTCTACCATGGCGCGTTGAAACTGTTTAATGCGTTTCAGATGTCTGCTCATATCAGTGTCCCGGAGGTCTGTGGTCCCCCCTCCCTGCATTTAAAATATACCGAAAGGTATATATTGATTGTACGTATCGCCCTGACCGCCCCTGGATTAGCGCTTCAGCTGGTGAAGATAGTGGTTAAGTTGCGAGGAGGTCTGTTGCAAGATGGTGTCATCTTTTACCACGGCATAGAGGGCGGCAGCGCCATTGACCGAGATAAAGATGAAGTTGGCAATCTCCCGATAATTGAGTCCTGGTGAGATCAGCTTTTTTGTCTCGGCCTCTTCCAGCCAAAGTTGAAAAAGTTTGGAAAAGCGGATAAACCCGCGCAGCATATGGCGGCTCATTTCGGGTGATTGCCCGGAGAGCTCGACCAGGGAATTGAGGAAATAGCAGCCGCCATCGAAAGTATGGCCACCGAGATAATGCATGAGATCGTTTTCAATGACCCTGGTTATTCTGAGAAGCGGATCGTCAATAGCCGATACACCCTTAAACACCACTGCATGCCAGCGCTTTACGGCCTCATCATAGACGGCATACCAGATGGCCTCCTTGCTGGAGAAGTGACCATAAAGGCCGCCTTTTGTCAGGCTGGTAGCCTCTAATATATTATTGATAGATGTGTTGTGATAGCCCTTTACGGAAAAGAGTTGAAGTGATTTATCAATAATAAGTTGGCGTGTGCGGATGCCTTTGCTAACCATTACAATCCTAAAATATACCGAACGGTATATTTACCATATCCCAGAGTAATAAAGCGGGTCAACAGGAGAGTGGGCTATTGTGCTGAAGGGCCGTACAATAGGGCAGTTATTACAATTAATCTAATATATTAGATAATCTATTTATCATATTGAATATAAAGATTAATATCATTGTTTATGAAGTGAATTATTAAGTCATGCCTATGGATTATGAAAGACGCTTTGGTGGTATCGCGCGACTCTACGGCCAGTCAGGTCTGGAACGATTTGCAGCGGCACATATTTGTGTGGTCGGGATTGGCGGAGTGGGTTCCTGGGTGGCCGAGGCGCTGGCACGCAGTGGCGTAGGTGGCATGACGTTAATCGATCTGGATAATGTGGCCGAGTCCAATGTAAATCGGCAGATCCATGCGTTGGAGGACCAGTTTGGACGGGCCAAGGTGGATGCGATGGCGGATCGTATTCTGGCCATCAATCCTGACTGCAGGGTAACCAGAATCGAGGAGTTTGTTGAACTGGATAATCTTGACCAATTGCTTACAGCGGACTTCGACTATGTGGTCGACTGCATTGATGCCTACAAGACCAAGGCCGCACTCATCGCCCACTGTCGCCGTAACAAGATCCGATTGATAACAGTGGGTGGTGCAGGTGGGCAGACGGATCCATTGAAGGTACGGCTGACCGATCTTTATAAAACGCAACATGATCCACTGCTCGCCAAGACTCGAAAGTTATTGCGCAAGGAGTATGGATTCTCTTCGAATCCGAAGCGTAAATTCGATCTGCCCTGTGTCTACTCAGATGAGCAGCAGGTCTATCCGGATGGTAAGGGTGCGGTCTGTAGTGAGAAGCCTGCAGGGGGTACACAGGGGAGTGGATTGCATTGCGGAGGATTTGGCTCCGCTATGACCGTTACCTCAACCTTTGCCATGGTAGCGACAGCGCATGTGCTGAAGAAATTATCCGGCGGGAAGGGACTCTGATCAAAAGGGAAGGTTAGTTGGGTATCTTGTTTGCTCTCTCAGACGCTAAGTGCGGCCTCATCTCGTGTGTAGAAATGCGCATCCCTTAGAAAGCCCGCAACAATTCCTTTACGTACCGTGCTCACGTGGCCCGCTTCGTCGTAGCCCGTAATCCAGGCGATAGGCAAGCCGTCCAGTACATGAACAGGGGCAGGTGACCCGTCTGCAAATCGGGAGATAACACAGGTACCTGAAACGTTATCCTTAAAGGCTGGGACGAAGTCGGTGTGTCGGTTGTTCTGGCTGATCCCCTGGGTTCCCTCGAATTTTTGGTTCTCTTCTTTCAGGCAGTGTTGACTCAGTAGACCACGTTGTTTGATCTCCTCATCGTTGGTTGTTGCTGGTATCAGTTCATAGGGTTCGAGCTCTGATTGTTTCATGTCTGTGACTCCAAATCCTCTGTCTTGTCGATAGTAAATGCATAGGGTGTGCCAATATTGGTATCACATGAAATCAATAGGTTACGTTGAAGAGCGGGTCAATATTTTGCCGGACATGTAACGTTTCGTTGATTTGTTTTAACGATGTGATGGTTTTAGATCGGATTGTGAATTAATGGATTGGGCTGTAGTGTCACAATGTGACAATTTTTTGATCTGAAACAGATCAGTAACACCATGATCTTTTTATTTCACACGGCCTGCGGCCTTTGCGAGGTACTTTTGTGACCAAAAGTACCCAAAAGTCTCTCCCCATCGTCCTGCCCTTCGGGTCCTCTGTGCTTCTCGGTGTGGGCGGCGCGCTAATAAACTCGCCGCTAAAGCGGCTCAGACAAATTAGCGCTTGTTTCCGCTCACCCCTGCGATGCTCGACAGGCCGGAGGGGAAAAGGTCGAGGGTAAATTCACATCTGGTTCTTTTTTAGAAAAGAGCGCGGCGCAGGGTACCCCTCCCGCTGTGCGACTTCCGCACCACCGAGTATCGCAGCCGGGTACGGATCAAGGCGCGTATCTGTTTGAGCCGCCTAGGCGGCGAGTTTATACGCGCCCCGTGCCCGGCGAGAAACGCAGGGAACCCCGAAGGGGTGGTGTGGTGGAGCGAGGGTTTTGGTTACTTTTACCCCTAAAAGTAACCCGGCGAAGGGGGCCGGGACCCCCAATAAAAAACATCGCGTAGCGATACGAAATTTTGCCTAGAACAAAAGCCGGAATAAAAAGGTCGATCTATCACTCATACTCAGACGGCACCATACACATAAACACCAACGGCTGATTCCCGGTATTCCGATACTGATGCACCTCATGAGGCTTCACCAGCAGATAATCACCTTGCTGAATCTCGCGGGGAGTATCACCCTCCATGGCTACGCCCTTACCTTCAAGAATGTAGTTGAGATGCTCACTCTCATGGGAATGGTGCGGTGTGTGGCCACCCGGTTCAACTGTAAACACACGAATGGAGAAGTTGGGCGCTCCATCGGTCTTGCCAACAGGGACCTGTTTGATAACGCCCTGAATCCCTTCCATATTAACCGGTGTTGTTTCGCATTCGCTCAGTCGGGTGATTTTCATGGGGTTACCTATAGTATCGGTCAGGCGTCGAGATCAGGGATCATCTCATCTTCAAGACGGGTGATCTCATCCTTCAGCATCAGCTTGCGTTTTTTGAGTCGCTTGAGCAGCAGGTCGTTTTTATGGGGCATCTCTGCGAGTGCCGCAATCGCATCATCCAGATCCCGGTGTTCCAGGCGGATCTCGTACAGTCTGTTTCTCAATTCTTCGTGTTGTGCGTCAATAGAGATCATAGACTGGTTCTTCAGGGTTCAATGTAACTACAAGTCTAGCGATCACAGGCTGATGTGCAATCTATTTTATGCGCAGCAGCCTGTTGATCTGGTGGGTCACTTACAGCGCCTGTATCTTGCTGAGCTGTTGTTGCAGATTCTCCAGTACGGCAAGATCAGCGGCAACTTTATCTTTCTCTTTCTGTACGACAGCTTCTGGCGCTTTATCAACAAATTTTGGATTGTTGAGTTTGCCCTCAATGCGTGCGATGTTCTGCTGCACCTTGCCGATCTCTTTTTCCAGACGGCTGATCTCGGCCTCCTTGTCGATTAGACCGGCCATCGGGATCAGGATCTTCATTTTTCCGACCAGCGCAATGGCTGACTCGGGTGCATCGTCGTCGGTTCCCAGTAGGGTGGCTGACTCAAGCCGTGCCAGGAAATCCAGATAATGGCGATTGCGAACCAGGCGAGCCTCATCTTCCGTGCTGGCATTTTGCAGCAGGACGGGCAGCGGTTTGCTGGGTGCAATATTCATCTCACCTTTGATCTTGCGGATACCCAAAATGAACTGCATCACCCATTCCATTTCGTCCACAGCAGCTTGGTCGGCCAGTGTTATGTCTCTGACCGGGAATGGCTGGGTCATGATGGTTTCACCGCTGATGCCTGCCAGTGGCGCGACCCGCTGCCAGATCTCTTCGGTAATGTAAGGCATGATGGGGTGTGCCACGCGCAGCAGCTGTTCCAGAACGCTGACCAGCGTATGACGGGTACCGCGTTTCGCGGCTTCGCTGGCACTTTCACCTGTCAGGACTGGTTTGGACAGCTCCAGATACCAGTCGCAATACTCGTTCCAGGTGAATTCATAGATCGCCTTGGCAGCATGATCAAAGCGATAACTTTCAGAGGCATCGGTCACGGTGCTGATGGTGGCCTGGAGTCTTGCCAGAATCCAGCGATCCGCCTGACTGAACTCCAACTCGCCGCCGCTCTGACCACAATCCTGATCTTCAGTATTCATCAGCACATAGCGTGCGGCATTCCACAGCTTGTTACAGAAGTTGCGGTAACCCTCGATACGACCCATGTCGAATTTGATATCACGACCCGTGGTAGCCTGTGAGGCGAAGGTGAAACGCAAGGCGTCGGTGCCAAAGCTTGGGATACCGTCTGGGAACTCTTTGCGTGTTGCCTTCTCAATCTTCTTGGCCAGTTGTGGCTGCATCATGCCACTGGTTCGTTTTGCTACCAGTGCTTCCAGCTCAATGCCATCGATCAGATCGATCGGATCGAGTACGTTGCCCTTGGATTTCGACATCTTGTCACCGTGGCTATCACGCACCAGACCATGGACATAGACCTCTTTGAAAGGGACATCATCCATGAATTTGAGACCCATCATGATCATGCGGGCGACCCAGAAGAAGATGATGTCAAAACCGGTGACCAATACACTGGTCGGGTAGAAGGTCTTCACGCGGTCAGTGTTCTCTGGCCAACCCAGGGTAGAGAAGGGCCAGAGTGCGGAGCTGAACCAGGTGTCGAGAACATCTTCATCCTGACTCAGTGCGTAGTCATCAGCCAGATTGTGTTTCTGGCGTACCTCGGCTTCGGAGCGACCGACATAGACATTGCCTTCATCGTCATACCAGGCCGGGATGCGATGTCCCCACCAGATCTGGCGACTGATGCACCAGTCTTCGATATTGCGCATCCATTCAAAATAGGTGTTCTTCCAGTTGTCCGGGACAAACTTGATGCTGCCGTTTTCGACGGCTTCTATAGCCGGCTTGGCCAGTGGTTCAACTTTTACGTACCACTGATCCGTGAGGAAGGGTTCGATCACAGAGCCGGAACGGTCACCGCGAGGTACCATCAGTTTGTGGTCGTCGATCTTTTCCAGCAGTCCTTGTAACTCAAGATCAGCAATCACTTTTTTACGCGCATCAAACCGGTCCATGCCGATGAACTCAGCGGGTATTACCGCTTCTTCATCTTCTTCATGGTCACGTATGGCGGCGTCGACAGTGAAGATATTGATCAAACCGCCATTGGGCTGTTCAGATATCGCCTTCTCATCCCGATGGCGCATCCAGACCTGGTAATCGTTGAAGTCATGGGCCGGGGTGATCTTTACACAGCCGGTGCCGAACTCGGGATCAACATAGTCATCCGCAATGATCGGGATGCGACGGCCGGTTAGTGGCAGTTCAACAAACTCACCCAGCAGATGTTTGTACCGCTCATCACCGGGATGCACTGCAACAGCACAGTCACCCAGCATGGTCTCGGGGCGGGTGGTGGCCACAATCAGATTGCCCTGACCGTTGGTTAGCGGATAGCGCATGTGCCAGAGAAAGCCGTTCTCCTCTTCCGAGAGCACTTCCAGATCGGATACTGCAGTGTGCAGTTTCGGATCCCAGTTAACCAAACGTTTGCCGCGGTAGATAAGGCCCTCTTCAAACAGCCGGACAAAGACCTCTTTTACCGCATCGGACAGGCCATCATCCATGGTGAAGCGCTCGGTCTCCCAATCCAGCGAGGCACCCATGCGACGCAACTGGCTGGTAATGGTGCCACCAGACTGGCCTTTCCACTCCCACACCTTCTCCAGGAATTTTTCCCGACCGTAGTCGTGCCGGGTCTTGCCTTCTGCATTGATCAGTCGCTCTACCACCATCTGGGTGGCGATACCGGCGTGATCAGAACCCGCCTGCCACAGGGTGTTATCACCCTTCATGCGATGGTAACGGGTCAGTGCATCCATGATGGTATCCTGGAAGGCATGGCCCATATGCAGGCTACCGGTAACATTCGGCGGCGGGATCATGATGCAGTAGGGTGTGCCATTTTCGGTGTCGCTGGTGGGGGCGAAGTAACCGCGCTTTTCCCAGGTTTGATACCAGCGTTTTTCCAGGCTGTGGGGGTCGTAAGTCTTATCCATGGATCACTTGAGGTTCTTGTCGTTAATCTTGAGGGGCGAAATCGGGCATTATAACGCAAGCGTTAGTGTATGAATGGAATTTTTATGGCCATTTGAATTGCTATTTATCGGGGATTTAACTTCAGGGAAGGCTACACTAAGCAAAAGAGAAGCGGGGGGCAGTGCTCTTCCGCTGGAAATAAAAAGGGATTTCGTGCGGTCATTTGTCATAAGAAACATTAATAACTAGGGGAACCCCATGAACCGCAACCGCTTTATCATGCTGATAGTACTGGCCATATTGATTGCCAGTTTCTTCATTTTCGATCTGGGCCAGTTCTTCAGCCTGGACTATCTCAAGTCACAACAGGCCGAGTTGGAGCGCTACAAGGCCGCCAATCCACTGCAAACGGCTGCCGTGCTGTTCCTGATCTATGTGGTCGTTACCGCGCTTTCACTGCCGGGTGCGGCGGTGATGACGTTGGCTATCGGAGCCATTTTTGGACTGGTCTGGGGTACGCTTCTGGTTTCGTTTGCTTCGACATTGGGTGCCACGCTGGCCTTTATAATCTCGCGTTTTTTATTGCGGGATATGGTGCAAGATAAATTTGGTGACAAGCTGAAGGCGATCAATGAAGGTATTGAAAAGGACGGGGCCTTCTATCTGTTCGGACTGCGGTTGGTGCCAATCTTCCCCTTCTTTGTCATTAACCTAGCCATGGGGCTGACCACACTCAAAACGGCCACCTTCGCCTGGGTCAGTCAGGTGGGCATGCTGTTGGGGACTATCGTCTACGTCAACGCCGGTACACAACTGGGCAAGATAGAGTCGCTGTCGGGCATACTCTCGCCCGGGTTGATTTTTTCCTTTGTGTTGCTGGGTCTCTTTCCCCTGATTGCCCGCAAGATACTGGATGGCATCAAGTCAAGAAAAGTGCTGGAAGGCTATACAAAGCCGGCAACGTTTGATCGTAATCTCATCGTGATTGGTGCCGGCTCAGGTGGGCTGGTCTCCGCCTATATTGCTGCAGCCGTGAAGGCCAAGGTAACACTGATCGAGAAGCACAAGATGGGTGGCGATTGCCTCAATACAGGCTGTGTACCCTCCAAGGCTTTGATTCGTTCGGCACGTTATCTGGCGCAGACCCGCCGGGCGAAAGAGTTTGGTTTCAAATCCGCCTCTGCCGAGTTTGATTTTTCGGAAGTGATGGAACGTGTCCAGCGGGTGGTGAAAAAGGTCGAACCCCATGACTCGGTTGAACGCTATACCGGACTGGGTGTGGATGTCATTGAAGGGGAGGCGATGATCAAATCACCTTATGAGATCGAGGTGAATGGCCAGACCCTGACGACACACAACATCATTGTGGCTACGGGTGCCCGTCCTTTCGTGCCGCCTATTCCCGGTCTGGACCAGATTGCTTATCTCACCTCGGATGATCTCTGGACACTGCGTGACCTTCCGAAGCGTCTCCTGGTTCTGGGTGGTGGCCCCATCGGTTGTGAACTGGCCCAGAGTTTCGCTCGTTTTGGATCGGAAGTGACCATTGTAGAGATGGCCCCACGTCTGATGATTCGGGAAGATGAGGATGTGGTTGAATTGGTGACCGCACGGTTCCAGGCCGAAGGGATTATTGTCCTGTCCGGGCATATGGCAAAATCATTCGCCGTGGTGGATGGTGAAAATATTTTGACGGCAGAACATCAGGGTGAAGCCGTTACCATTCCTTTCGATCAGGTGCTGGTGGCCGTAGGCCGGGCGGCGAATACCACCGGCTTCGGGCTTGAGGAGCTGGGTGTCAAACTGAACCAGCAGCGCACCGTTGAGGCCAATGAGTTTCTGCAGACCAACTTCCCCAATATCTATGTGTGTGGTGATGTGACGGGGCCCTATCAGTTTACCCATACCGCCGCTCATCAGGCGTGGTATGCGGCGGTTAATGCGCTATTCGGTTCATTCCGTAAATTCAAGGTGGACTACTCAGTGATCCCCTTTGCCACTTTTACTGATCCAGAGGTAGCCCGTGTCGGCCTCAATGAGCTGGAAGCGAAAGAGAAGGGTGTGGCCTACGAGGTGACCACCTATGGTCTGGATGATCTGGATCGCGCCATTGCGGATGGCGAGGCGCACGGTTTTGTCAAAGTGCTAACCGTACCAGGTAAAGATAAGATCTTAGGTGCAACGATCGTGGGTGAACACTCGGGGGATCTGATTGCCGAGTTTGTAACCGCGATGCGACACGGTCTGGGTCTTAACAAGATACTCGGCACTATCCATATCTACCCGACCTGGACCGAGGCGAACAAGTTTGCTGCAGGTAACTGGAAACGCGCCCATGCGCCAGAGAAAGTGTTTGCTTGGGTAGGGCGCTTTCACGCCTGGCGGCGGGGCGCTTAATGTTTCAATAGTTGCGGTAGCAACTTTCTGGCGTGCTTGATCAGGGCCGCTGAAATCTCCCGACTCAGCGGGCTTTGAAGTCGCCATTGATGCCAGTAGAGATGCACATCCAGTTGATTGCCCGGGGCGATCTCCTTTAAAGTGCCAGACTTCAGTTGCGCGGCGACCTGAAGTTCAGGGACCAGGATATAGGCCATGCCCTGTTGTGCGATATCTACAAAGGATTCCGCTGACGGGATCGTGTGAAAGGGGTACTCACCTGGCTGAATGCGGTAGAAGCGTTTCAGGTATTGATGTTGCAGATTGTCGGTGTGATTGAAGGTCACTGCGGGTGTTGTTTTCAGCGTCTGTCGCGTAACGCCTGCGCTGAAATGGGTCTTGATAAAGGCAGGTGAGGCGACGGCGATATAGGGCATGGTGCCGATATAGGTCGAGAGACCGCCTTGCAGAGCCTGGGATTGAGTGCTGATACAACTCATCACCACGCCCTGTTTTAACAGGCTCAGCGTCTGATCCTGATCATCAATCTTGATATCCAGCAGTAGACGGGCCTTGATGGCAGCGGGTGCCATGGCACTGAAAAACCAGGTGGCCAGCGAGTCTGCATTGATCGCCAGTGGCAGCTTCAGAAAAGGCCTTTCCTCACTGCCTGGCATCTGGTTCATCATCTCTTGTTCAAGAAATTGCACCTGTTTAAAGTGGCCCAGTAGCCGCTTACCCTCTTCGGTCGCATAGAGGGGGTTGGCGCGTACCAGCAACAGGCAGCCAAGTCGCTCTTCCAGTTGTTTTATGCGCTGTGAAACGGCGGACTGGGTGACGCAGAGCGTGTCGGCTGCCTTCTCGAAGTTACCCTGCTCAAGCACCACGGCCAGAGCTTCCATTTGGCGATAATCAAGCATATTAGAATTACTTAAGTAATATTAAAAACATTAGATAGGCTAATTATAGCACGGGTTCTATTATCCACTTATTGAACATCAATTTTGGGAGCGATTTTTAATGAGTGGGTTGGCCTATCTACAGGGGCTGGGTATTGGGGCTGGTCTGATAATCGCGATCGGTGCACAGAATGCCTTCGTGCTGACCCAGAGTATCAAGGGGCAGCATGCCGGTCTGATCGCCTTGGTCTGTATGTTCTGCGATGGCTTGCTGATCATGCTGGGTACCTTGGGGATGGGGTCACTGGTGGCATCAAATCCACAGTGGATTGTGTTGGCTACCTGGGGTGGGGCGCTGTTCCTGTTCATCTATGGCCTCCAGTCCTTCTATTCACTCTTCAGGCGAAGCGCGATGCTGGAAGCCGGGCCCGGTGCCTTGATGACAGCACGGCGGGCCATTCTGATTACACTGGGCCTGACACTACTCAATCCCCATGTCTATCTGGATACCGTGGTATTACTGGGTTCGATCAGTGGACTCTATGCCGGAGCAGAACGGCTTGAATTTGCCGTTGGTGCTGTCACCGCATCGGTCTTATGGTTCTCTTTGTTGGCATTGCTGGGTAAGCCCTTACGTAAACTTTTTTCAACTGTGCGTGCGTGGAAGGTGTTGGACCTGCTTATAGGGTTAACTATGTGGGGCGTGGGTGGGTCGTTGTTGATGTTCCGGTAAGAAAAATACCATACATTCAGTGTGTTATATGTAAAAAGTATGCATATTATTTATGCAAAACCATTGTAAATGATCTTTCGTTCACTATAGTCATCCACTATGCACACGGGCGTGTGCGTGGTCACGGCCTCCCTGGTCGGTTCTATTGGCTACTAGTCGAACAATTCGATTCGGGTGAGCAGCAAATTCCCACGCTGGTCTATTGGTAGTCATAAGGAATTGAAATGAAAAATATACTAGCCATATTCACACTATCATTCATGGCGATGCCTTTATTTGCGCAAGATCCAGTTGTTTCAGATGGCGACAAATATAGCGTTCTCTTTGAAAATGACAAAGTTCGAGTGCTTGATTACAAGGATATGCCCGGAGAAAAGACGCATGAGCACAGCCACCCAGCATTCGTGCTTTATGCGCTCGTACCCTTTAAGCGGAAGCTAATGCTGCCTGGGGGCAAGGTCATCATGCGCGAGTTCAAGGCGGGAGATGTACTCTATTCGGATGCACAAACACATGTTGGCGAGAATGTGGGAGAGACACCCACACATGTCATTATGGTGGAGATGAAATCAGGTATGAGTATGGGGGTAAAGTAAAAGCCATCCCTGTGGGGTTGGGATTCTTGATCAACAGCCACCTTATTTACTGATATTACAAATGGCTCCTTCGGGAGCCGTTTTTTTCAATAAATTCTGATTGTTTTCCGGCTTGATTTATAAGTGAGGAGATAAACGATTAAGTTGTGCTGAAAAAAACCAGCTAACTCATTGAATTAACTGGTTTATATCTGGTACTCCCTAGGGGACTCGAACCCCTGTTGCCGCCGTGAGAGGGCGGAGTCCTAGGCCACTAGACGAAGGGAGCAGTATGCTCAGGCCGGTGTATTATACTCAGGGTTTGTTTCGGCTCAAGTTGTTATTACCATTTTTTTTACCCCCGCTATTCTGTACACTCTGGGCGCAGCATTTTTTTGATGTAGATAAGGAATAAATAAAATAGCTACGCCGCAAATTATATCTCGCTCTGACCATAATATCTCCAGGGCCAATATCAGTGAACATGCCACTAAGGTACTGTATCGACTTAAAAACGCCGGCTATCAATCCTACTTGGTAGGTGGGGGCGTGCGTGATCTTTTGCTGGGTCGGGAACCCAAGGATTTTGATGTGGCCACTGATGCCACGCCCGAACAGGTGAAAGAGGTCTTTCGTAACTGCCGACTGATTGGACGGCGCTTCCGGCTGGCTCATGTCCATTTTGGCCGCGATATTATTGAGGTCGCCACGTTTCGCAGCATGCAGGACGAGTCTCAGGGGGATCGCGAGACTGAGAACGGTATGTTGGTCCGAGATAATATCTACGGCACCATCGAAGAGGATGCCCTGCGTCGTGATTTCACCATCAATGCTCTCTACTACAATATTGAAGATTTCTCTGTTGTGGACTATGCCGGTGGTATTGATGATCTGAAGGCTGGGATGCTGCGTTTGCTGGGTGATCCGGAAACGCGCTATCGCGAAGATCCGGTTCGGATGTTACGGGCAGTGAGATTTGCGGCTAAACTCGGTTTTGTCATTAATCCCGCCTGTGAAAAACCACTGTTTGAATTGGGCGATTTGCTCCAAAGCGTGCCAGCGGCTCGTCTGTTTGAAGAGGTGCTGAAGCTGTTCATGGCGGGTGTAGCCTTGCAGACCTTTGAGAAGTTGCGTCACTACGGCCTGTTCAGCGAACTGTTCCCCGAGACTGAGAGGAGCCTGAGTTATGAAGACCATAAGTTTCCCATCACCTTCGTGAATCGGGGACTTGAAAACACCGATACCCGCATTAGCGAGGGTAAGCCGGTGACCCCCGCCTTTCTGTTTGCAGTCTTGTTGTGGGAGCCAGTTAGGTTGCTGGCAAAACGTTTGAGAGATGCGGGAGAATCGCCGCTTCAGGCGATGCAAGTAGCGGGTACGGATATTCTGATGACCCAATTGAGTCGGGTATCAATACCCAAACGGTTTAGCATCCCCATGCGCGAGATCTGGAATCTGCAGCATCGTTTTGAACAGCGGGCGGGGAAACGTCCCCACCGCTTATTGACACATCCTCGATTCAGAGCGGCTTATGATTTTATGCTGCTAAGGGCAGAGTCCGGCGAGGTTGATCAGGAGTTGGCTAGTTGGTGGACCCTGTTCCAGGAGACAGAAGGCGAGGATCGGAATAAATTGATTCGACAGGCCAATAACGTGGGTGACAAGCCCCGTAAGCGTCGGCGTCGTAGAAGACGCAATGCTAACCCGCCTGGTTCGGAATAAGTCTGAGACCTATGGATCGTGTTGTAAAAAGGGTCCCGGTGACCGCATATATTGGACTGGGCAGCAATCTGGCTGATCCCGTCTCGCAAGTTCAACTGGCTTGCAGTGAACTGAAACAGCTGCCAGAGAGTCATGTGCTGGCTTGTTCGTCTCTCTATCGAAGCCCTCCGATGGGTCCCGCCGATCAGCCCGACTATATCAACGCCGTTGCGGCGATTGAAACCACACTCACCCCCCACCAGCTGCTTGCAGAACTGCAGGCGATCGAGCAGCGTCATGGTCGTAAACGTGAGCGGCGTTGGGGTGCCCGCACGTTGGATTTGGATTTGCTTATCTATGCGGAGATGGCATTGTCTGATGAGAGATTGACGCTGCCCCATCCTGGACTGGCCGAGCGCGATTTTGTTCTTTACCCCTTGCAAGAGATCGCCCCATCACTGGTTGTGCCTGGTTTAGGGGCGTTGGATTTACTGGTTGGTAACTGCCCATCGAAGGGTCTGTCAAGATATGAGTGACAGACAGACTACACCGCCCGGTTATATCGTTGTTGAAGGACCTATTGGTGTAGGCAAGACCAGTCTGGTTAACCGCTTGGCGAAGAGTTTTTCAGCGGAAACTTTACTGGAGGCGGTAGAAGAGAACCCATTTCTTGATCGTTTCTATAACGATGGCCGTCAGGCGGCCTTTCCCACTCAGCTGTTTTTTCTATTTCAGCGCAGTCGTCAGCTCCAGGGACTGCGGCAGCGGGATATGTTTCGCTCAGCCTTGGTGGCGGACTATATGCTGGAAAAAGATCGCCTGTTTGCTGAAATCAACCTGGATAAGGACGAATTAAAGCTGTACGAGCAGGTTTATGGTGGAGTTGCTATGGAGGCGCCATCACCTGATTTGGTGGTTTACCTCCAGGCCCCGATTGATGTGCTTATGGAGCGAATTCGTAAACGTGGTCGCCCCCAGGAGAGGCGTATGGATGCCTTGTATTTAAAGCGCTTGAGCGACGCCTACACGGATTTCTTCTACCATTATGACAAGTCACCCTTGTTGATAATAAATGCGGCGGAGATCAACCCGGTAGACCGGGAAAAGGACTATCAGTTACTGCTGGAACAGATTTGTACGGTTCGCAGTGGAAAACATTATTTCAATCCGGCACCACTCTTGTTGTAATATTGCGCTGCACAAAACGGGTATCCGATTCCGACTAACAGTGGAAAAAGAGAAAACGGGGTAAAAAGCTATGTCCCATGTAACAACCGCGACATTGATAAAAATGAAGCAACAGCATGAAAAGATTGCTGTTTTGACCAGTTACGATGCAAGTTTTACCAGCCTCATTGAAGATGCCGGCGCAGAAGTCATTCTTGTGGGCGATTCGCTCGGTATGGTGATTCAGGGACAGGAGAGCACACTGCCAGTGGATGTGGAAGAGATTGTCTACCACACGAAATGTGTCGCGAGAGGGCGTCGAAATGCCCTTTTGATCGCCGATATGCCCTTTATGAGCTATAGCTCTGCAGAGCAGGCATTGGGGACTGCCGGTCGACTTATGAAAGATGGCGGTGCCCACATGGTTAAGCTCGAGGGCGGTGCTACTCAGCTTGAGACAGTACGTCAATTGACGGCGAACGGAATCCCTGTTTGTGCTCATCTGGGCCTGTTGCCCCAATCGGTGCACAAGTTGGGCGGCTATCGCGTTCAGGGTCGGGATGATGAGTCCGCACGGATTATGAAAGAAGATGCCTTGGCGCTTGAGGCGGCTGGCGCACAGATGCTGGTGTTGGAATGTGTGCCAACTGAACTTGCCCGGGAGATCAGTGAAGCGCTGGAGATTCCGGTCATCGGTATTGGCGCAGGTCCTGGTTGTGACGGGCAGGTGTTGGTCATCTATGACATGCTCGGTATTACCCCGCGTCAGAGTCCCCGTTTCGTGAAGAATTTTCTGCAAGGTGCATCGTCAGTTGTTGAGGCGATCAGTCATTATGTAAAGGCAGTTAAAGACGGATCTTTCCCTGGAGAGGAGCACAGTTTTAAATGATTACCGTTGAAACTGTTACAGATCTGCGTCGTTCTGTAGCAGGCTGGCGTGCCGCCGGTCAGAAAGTGGCGTTAGTTCCTACCATGGGAAACCTGCATGAAGGGCATCTTGATCTGGTGCGTAAGGCCCGTACATTGGCTGATCGGGTCGTCGTTACAATATTTGTTAATCCGCTACAGTTTGGAGAGGGTGAGGATTTTGCCTCATATCCCCGTACCCTGATCAATGACTCTGACAAGCTAAGTGGGGTAAAAGTGGACCTGCTGTTCACTCCCACAGTGGATGAAATGTACCATCGGCCTCAAGAATTGCAGACCAAGGTTGAAGTGCCTGGTTTATCGGGGCTCTTCTGTGGTGCTTCTCGTGCGGGTCATTTTATTGGCGTTGCGACCGTGGTGTGCAAACTCTTCAATATGGCACAGCCGGATATTGCTTTGTTTGGTGAAAAAGATTACCAGCAGTTACTGGTAATCCGGCAGATGGTTGAGGATCTGGCAATGCCTGTAGAGATACAGGGGTTGCCAACGGTACGGGAAGTGGACGGATTAGCACGAAGCTCCCGTAACGGTTATTTGACCGATTCCCAACGAACCATTGCCCCGGCTCTTTATCGTCAGTTGCAGCGCACACTTGCCGCACTGAAGAGAGGTCAATCTGATTTTGCCGCGCTCGAGCAACAAGCTATGGCTAATCTGGAATCAGAGGGATTCAGGCCCGACTACTATGCTATTCGCAGGGCGGATAATCTGGCTGAACCCTCCAGCGATGATAAATCTCTGGTAATCCTGGCAGCGGCCTATCTTGGTAAGGCAAGACTGATCGATAATATTCAAACTACCCTGGATTGAGCAATACTCTACGCTATTGACGTGAGCTGGCCAGGATGGCCGCCCATGATCTTTTCCTGCCTTAAAATCGCTGACGCTAAAATTTCATATATACCGTTACCTCGCTGTGCTTCGCTGACGACCCTGGCTGTGATCTCATTTGATCGGTTCAATTTAGACAGTGCCTCAGCATAAAGGTACTATTTACGCTTGTTGTGTGTGAACAAAGGGACCGAAGACCATGTGGCGCTCGTTATTGTTGATCCTGCTTTTGATGTTCAGCTTTTGCCCGACGGCTATTTCTCAGGAGAGTAAGGAAACCGCCGAAGAAGCCAGGCAGCGACTGGCACCACCGGCGACACTCAATTCTCCGCGTGCGACTATGGAGACCTTTCTCCATGCTATGAATGATATCAAACGCGGTGATCCGGAACGCATTGTCGATGCGATGACTACGCTCGATCTGTCTGGTGTTAATCAACTGGTACGTAAAGAGCGTGGGCGTGATCTTGCCTGGATGCTGCTAGAGGTAATGGATCGCACCCGGATAGTTGATACCAAACGTCTGCCAACACGCACCACAGGAAAGCCTTATCTGTTCTCTAATTATAAGAGCGGCGCTATCCAGATTGTGCAGATGGAGGATGGGCGCTGGCTGTTTGACCGTGAAGGCGTTGATAAACTGCCACTGATACTGGATGAGTTGGCGACAACCAAGAAGGTCAAAGGGGACGAGCGTGAAACAAACTATCTACCTTTGCATTTGCGATTAAGAGAACAGATTCCAGAACGATTCAAGGCGCGTGACTTTTTGCTGGAGAATTGGCAGTGGTTTGGGATATTGCTCATCATCCTTATTGGCGTAGTGGCCGATAAGCTGATCTCTCTCTTCTTGCGCGGCTTGGTGCGTGGCTGGAAGAATCGTACCAGCAGCACTGAATTCAGGGCACTTTCGGACCAGGTACTGCGTCCATTTGGGTTGATGGTGATGGCCGTCATCTGGTGGATTGGGATTAATTTACTTGGACTGGGTGAAGAGTCGTTATTGATACTGCTGGTCGCAGTAAAATTTTTAGCCAGTCTCTCTGGCGTCTGGGCGGCCTATCGATTAGTCGATATCGTTGCCATCTACATGATGCGCAGGGCGCTGTCGACAGATAATAAATTTGATGACGCGCTGGTACCGCTGATTCCAAAAACACTCAAAATATTCATCACCGTAATCGGTTTTGTCTTTATCGCCGATAATATCAATGTCGACATTTCCAGCTTGTTGGCGGGTCTTGGATTGGGTGGTTTGGCCTTTGCCTTGGCGGCGAAGGATATGGTGCAAAATCTCTTTGGTTCAATAACCGTTTTGATGGATCGTACCTTCTCTGTCGGTGACTGGGTTATTGTGGGTTCTGTTGAAGGCTCCGTAGAGCGCATCGGCTTTCGTAGTACGCGCATTCGAACCTTCTATAACTCTGTAGTGACTGTACCCAATTCAAAGTTTATAACCGCTGATGTTGATAATATGGGTGAACGTCGATTCAGAAGGTTGTCTTGCAAACTATCTCTAACCTATGACACATCCCCTGATCGGATTGAGGCCTTTTGTGAAGGCATTCGGGAGCTCATTAGACAACACCCCTATATGCGTAAAGATTATTATCAAGTCTATCTCAATGAGTTTGCAGCATCGTCTCTCAATGTATTGCTCTACGTTTTTTGGGAAACGCCAGAATGGAATACCGAGTTACGTGAACGACACCGTTTTTTGCTGGATATATTGCGTCTTGCCAAGCGACTCGGAGTGGAATTCGCCTTTCCTACTCAGACACTCTACATGCGTAAAGAAGAATATAGTGAAGCATTGCCCGAATCGATGCAGCAGGATCAGGCCTTTGAACGGGGTAGAAAAGAGGCCATTGCTATTGTATCTGAAAGTACAGGTCTGGGTGTGAAGCCAGCGCCTGTTATTTTTCCACCTGTATGATGACGCGTACTCAGTTACATCAACTTATGCTTGTCGGACTGATGTTCTGCAGTGCTTTGGCGTTTGCGACAGCGGATCCCATCCAGTCTGGTTATGCGGCTTTCGAGAAAAAGCAATGGCGGGATGCCTATGAGTATTGGGTTCCAGAGGCCGATAAAGGGAATGCGCGCGCACAGTTTTATCTGAGCATACTTTTTTCCAAGGGCTTGGGTGTTGAACAGAGTGAAGAGACGGCCTTGACCTTTTTAATGCTTTCCGCCGAAGGGGATTTCCCACCGGCCCAGTATCATCTGGGAAATAATTATCAGAGTGGTCAGTTGATTGAGCAGGATTCAGAGCTTGCCCTCTATTGGTGGCGTCGCTCAGCTGAGCAGGAGTTTGTGAGCGCACAGCTGAAGATGGGTGCGGTACATTATCTTGGGCGTGGTGCCACCCAAGATATTGACAAAGCTACAGAATGGTATCGGCGGGCAGCAAAGAACGGTTCTCCCCAGGCGCTTGAGACCTTGGCCCGCCTTGGGGTAACAGATATCGATAAGCCTCAGGCTGAGGTTTTTTCATACAGCAGCACAAGTGAATTGCAACAGGCCGCGGTCAGCACAGTCGCAATGGGTGTTATTATTGAAAATGATCCCGATGTGCTTGCAAAGAATCATGGTGTTGAAGGTAGCGTGTTGTCGAAGCAAACGAGCTATCGTTTGCAGAATAGGTTGGTGACGGAAAACACTGCAGCGATTACTGGCAGTGCAACCTCTATTGTTAGTAATCCTATCGCAACGCATCCCGCTCAGTCCGGGGAGGCGGTAGAAAATTTTGACGATATGAACTGGATTGAAAAGCAGCCGGACGAGAATTTTACCCTGCAAGTATTTAGCAGTGATAAGCAAGAGAGTGCTGAACGTGTTGCGCGTACACTAAAAAGTGATGGGCAGCAGGTGACATCCTTTGCCTTTGGGCGTTTTGGATATCGCTGGTATGGCGTATTAATGGGAAGCTTTGAGACGATGGAGCAGGCGATCCAAGCCAAAAAACGACTGCTTGAGAATAATAAGCTTGAGACTCCCTGGATACGGCGTTTTCGCAGTATCCGAAAGCAGGACAACGCTGAATAACAGTCTCTCTCATATCGACTCATCATACCCAGTATAATGACTCAGCAGACTATTCTGTCGCGGGACTTGCTGCCGGATTATCAATAGCGCTTTGGTAAATCTTGAGATATCCATGGGCTGTTTCTGAAGGATGAAAACTCTGATTCATGCCGTGCAGTGCGAGTTTTTTCCACCAAATAGCCGGTTTCGCATGAAACGCATGAACCCTTCCCAGGGCCTGTAGCAGTTGCTCAAGTGTGTTTTCACTGTAAAGAAATCCAGTGGCCACCCCGTGCAGCAGATTGGAGGGTGTCGCATCTGTTAAAACTTCCTGCATACTACCGGTGCCGTGGACGATGGGTACTGTTCCATAGCTCAGGGCGCATTGGGCCAGGAAGGGCGACGTGTATGACTGATCGGGTAGCAACAGGCAATCACTGCCGGCGATGATGCGATGCTTTAGCGGTTCATCATCTTTATCGACCTGCAACACAAATGATGATGCAAGTGTTTCGGAACGTTTTTTCAGTTTTTCAATGTACTCGTCTGGACCCGGTACGGCCGCCAGCAGTTTGAGTGGTGTAAATTGTTCCAGCCTTGGCAGCAGTTTGATTAGTAGATCTGATTCCAGGGGAGTGATGCTGGAACCTATATAGCTAATCAAGAGATCGTGATCGTTCAGCTCAATACCAAACTCCGATAACAGTCGCTGGCGATTCATCCGCTTCAGTTCAAAAGATGAACTGTCGAAGTGCTGCTCAATATGGGGGTCGGTGGTGGGGCTCCAGCGGTGATAGTCGATTCCTGCCGGGGCGGCACTGAAACGTTCCAGCCTTGTTTTTAGGAGACCTGCCAAGGGATAGCTTGTTTGTTCATTGACCAGTTCGATGCAGTAACCTGGGCTAGGTGTGGTTATATGGTCTGCAGTCAACAAGGCGCCCCGCTCAAATGAAAAGTGTCCATCAATTGCTAACGTACCGGTTTTTAATAATTCTACAGGAATGGATAAAGGGGTTATCTGTTCACTGGTCAAAAACGGATGTTGGTTTTCATGTAGGGTATAAACTGTGGTAGGACGGCTCCACTCTCCAGCAAGCAAGGCGATTGCTAATGCACTTTGCCAGCCATTACAGTGAAGCAGGTCCGGTTGCCAGTTAAGGCCTGCCTGATTAACCGCCATTAATGTTACGACACGGCTGAACCAGCCAAAGGCTAAATGTTCATTTCTCCAGCTTGATGTTTCATTATAACTACCATGATTGACGGGCGTATCAAATTGACCAGGTATATCGATCAAATAGACAGTGATATTTGGATTCAGTTTTCCCTGTAGTATCCGTGCAGTATGTGTCGATCCAGCCACGCAAACACGGGATTGTTGAGTAAACCGCTTGGCTTGTGCGATTAAATGGGGATAAGCCGGCAGAACTAGCCGGATATCATGCCCCATTGCGCCCAGTGTATATGAGAGTGTGGTGACAAATTCAGCGAGAGCATCTGAGCCCATTAATGATTGGGCCTCACTAGAGGCAACAAGAATCCTGAAGGGTGTCAATGATAGGTTGTTATTCATGTATGTTATTTTGAGTGATTGTCAGCGTAATTATTCTTCGACTGCTGAATCTTTACTTTCAAATAAACAGCTCGGAGTATAACCATAAATGTAGGGCTGAGCGAGTTTCTGTTTATTCGCAGAGTAAACCACGAATAACCTGGGCCCAGGCATTAGCAATGTTGTCATGATTATATCCGCCACCACCCAGTGCCAATATACGTCCATGGCAGTGTTTCTTTGCATAGTGCTGAAGCATTTTAGCCGTCTGAAAATGTACTTCAGTACTGAACTGCATATGGGTTATTGGATCACCGGCTAAACTGTCCGCACCACATTGAAAAATAATAAACTCAGGGCGATGCTTTTCCATAAATTCAGTGATACGTGACCAGTTACTAAAAAACAGCTCATCGGTAGCGCCTGGCGGAAGGGGTATGTTTAACTTCGTGCCCCTGGCACTCCCTTTCCCAGATTCTGTAGTACTTCCTGTTCCAGGGTAAAGGGAGCCACCGTCTTCATGGACGTCAATAAAAAACAGATCTGGGTCTTCTTCAAACGCATAGAAAACACCGTTCGCATGATGGGCATCGATGTCAATGTACAGGATACGTTGAGTGGCATAGCGCTGGCGCAGTGCCTCAATGGCAATTCCACAATCATTGAAGACACAAAAGCCGGCTGATGCTGAACGGCTGGCATGGTGTAAGCCAGCGATAGGCACAAAAGCTTGTCGGGTATTGCCATGCATTATCTGATCAATGGCATCCAACACTGTGCCAACAACCGTCAGGGCGATTGTAAAAATGCCTGGTATAACGGGTGTGTCGCTGTCCAGCATACCTTCTCCGATCTCAGAGAGATCCTGAACGCGCTGTACATAGTCAGCTGTATGAAATAGCAGTGCGTCTACCTTATGTCCCTGGATGGGTGTCTTGATCGTTGCCTTGGTGATCAGGTCCGATGACTGAAGTGCGTTCCAGAAGGCATAGAAGCGATCAGGGCCAAGGGGATGCCCCTCTCCAAATCCATAACGTGCCAGTTCATCGCCCGCATAGATAAACACTGTTTTTGTTCCTGTTGTAGATTAGCGGGCTGATCTTAGAATGTAGCCAGCTATCATGAGAATAGTCGACCAAGCCAAGACTGTTTTTTCTCTGTCGGTTCTGACCCTCTGTTCTTTTTCAGAACAATAGGCCTCTTTATTACACCTTTAAGGCATTGATTGCAGATTTCGTTATAGAGTGAGCGCGACTCTTTTAAAAGGGCCTCTTTATCACGCACAAAATAATCACTGGCGCTGGAGTTAAAGGCGTCAACAATATCCTGAAAGCCAGCAAAGGTTTCGGCAATTACAAACTGGGCCGCATCGTTATTTAGAAAGACCAGCTCATCAATCATCTCTCTGAGCGATTTATCTTTCTGTTTGTCATGATCCATCAAGCCATGGAGTTTGATTTTTAATATATCGCTAAATTGTTTAAAGTGTGAAACCTTCTCATCTTCTGGTCCCAGCATGGAACGATCAACGACAACCTTTAACTGTGCAACATTCTGGATTAAATGATAGGTAGTCAGGTCGGAGATCAAGCCGCGCATTTTTTCCAGTTGAATATCCTGTTCTTTTGTGGCGATTGCCCGACTGTGAGAGAGTAGGTTGGCATTGGAGAAAAGTATGGAGTAGATCTTTATCCAGCTTGCGAGTTGTGTCGGACTGAGTGCGGTAGAAATGCTCAGTGCAGCACGCTCCAGTTCAGTGAAAGGTTTGGTAGCCGCAGTTTGCATCTGCTTGGTAGAGAGTTCGAAAACCTCTTTTAGGCAGATCATTTTCTCCAATGCGATCTTTATCTTGCTTTCATTCTCTTCAGATTGACTACTCGCCGCTGGGCCAACTTGCTTCATGAATTCATTGGTAAGTGCTAACTCAGACTCAATCATTCTGTGGCGGATGCGCATCTGCTCTTCTGCACAAAGATATTCATCAACAAATGTAGCGGCCAGCTTTCTTAAAATAGCCGGCTCATCATTGTTGATCTGAATGAGTAGGTCATTAAACAGTTTTCGGGCTTTTGGTGATAATGGGGATGACCCTTTGTAATGCAGAACAAAGGTAATCTGATTCCAGATTTTGCTATAGACCTCTTCTGGCAACAGTTGATGTTTCTTTATGTACTTCATCAATCTATTGAATGCAAAGTGCAATGAGATCTGGGTGGTTAAGGATGGTTCGATGCCACTTGTAATATAGTCTCTAAAAAGATTGCATCTTTTCAGTTCCGCATCATCTTTGTCATGCATGCCGTCTACGCAATCGTCACCTAGCATGAGTTGAACGATTTTTATCAGATAGGGTTTGACAGCCAGATACTTATAGTTTGAGCGAAGCAGACCATAGATGTTATTAAATTCACTGTTCAGTATGTCAGCATGCTTTAATGGAAAATTACTGTAGGGTTGCAAAAGCTCAATAACTGAACGCCTGCCTTTTTCAATCTTTATAAGGGCGTTTTTATACTCCTCAACCAGATCGTCTGATAACTTCTTTGAATCGCTGCTTTCAGAATCTTGGCGGATCGCCGTGATGAAGTCATCCGGCATCTTGGTGCTGATGTAGGTATTGGCGGCTTCCTCACCGAATTTCCGTTTGATCTGCTCACAAATTTCGAAATAACTGGCTTCGATTGTGCGCTCATTGTTTGTATCCAGTGTCTCTTCTAGCTCGCTGAGTAGAGCGGTTGCCAATTCCTCGATCTTGGATGAGTTGGCTGAAAGCTTTCCCTGAGCCAGTAAGCGTCTGTAAGTAGACATATAGTCAGGCGCATTTTTGATCTGATCAATAAGACGAATTAATCCCAAAACGTCCCTTCGATCGTACTTGTCGCGAAGTGCTTTTTGTTGTGCCGATAGTTCCATATTCAACCTAACTGGCCTATAGCCATACAACTTGGTGACACCCTAAAGCGCCCTCCGAGCTTTCCTGTCGACGATTGGAAAGTTCTGTGGGGCTTTTCCGTTTAATCATAGCTAGATAGCGGCAATTTATAACGGAAATTTAATGAAATGGTTCGCTTTTTCAGTAATTCGTCAAATAACGATAAAGGAGGCACCTCGCTGTTAGTTATTAGGCGGTAATTACAAGATTATCGTATAGGGGGATTTGATCAGGGAATGCTCGAATTTGTTGGCCTGCCGAGATAGGTCAAGGTGAGGTAAAATCAAGCAAAAACAGAAAGATATGATTACTCCCTCCAACTGTTGTGAATATCCTAAAGCTATCCTGTGAATGGCCGCTATCTTAACCATCGAGCGCGATAAAACATTCAGTAACAGCCAGAGAATAGTTACTTTACGATATCACTAACCCATTGATTGGCGGTAAATAATGGCAAATTTCATTGATTCTGTAGACAGTCGTACTCAGTTGGCAGGCACCAACCGATTGGAGGTACTACTGTTTAGCCTCGGACACGATTCAGTCACCGGACGAGAAGAAACTTTTGGCGTCAATGTATTCAAAGTCCGTGAGGTGATGCATATACCTGCGATTACCCGTGCCCCGGATATGCCAGCCTCTGTTGAGGGTATGGTGAGTCTAAGGGGAAGTATGATCCCCATTATCAATCTACCCAAATTTTGCGGCGTACAGACGGATGAGAAACCAAGTATCCTTATCGTCACTGAGTACAACAAACATGTGCAAGGGTTTCTTGTGCATTCGGTGGATAATATTGTCCGACTGGCCTGGGAAGATGTGAAGGTTCCGCCCAATATGATGGCGCAGCAGCACGGTGGGCTCGTTACTGCGGTGACGGAGCTGACCGATGGTCGGATTGTCATGATTATGGACGTCGAGATGGTGCTGGCTAAAACCTCTGGTTTTGGTGAGAGTGAAGACCTCTTTGAAGGTATTGAGCAGATAGACCGGGATGACATTACCATTCTGTTTGCTGATGACTCTTCAGTTGCCAGAGACCAGATAACGCGCACACTTGACCACATTGGGATAAAGCACTTCAGTGCCTCGAATGGCATGGAGGCATGGCAAAAGATAAAGGATATTGCTGATCGTGCTGAGGCAACCGGAAAGAAGGCCAGTGATTTCATTCAACTGGTTCTGACCGATGTAGAGATGCCCGAGATGGATGGCTATGTACTGACCAAGAAAATAAAGTCTGACCCCAGACTGGCCGACATTCCTGTCATTATGCACTCATCTCTCTCTGCTGATGCGAACCAAGAATTGGGAAAAGGTGTAGGTGCAGACGCCTATGTGCCTAAATTCCAGCCACTGGAGCTTGCTGCAAAACTGCAGGAGGTTCTTAACGCGCGTGCATGATTGTGGGTTCACTCGGCCCTCTCATGTATCTTGGCTTGATTAATCACCACAGGTGAATGCTCAACCATGCTCGACCTGATACCTGAACACCTGCGATTGTTTGTGGTAATAGGCGGCCTGCTTCTCACACTGCTGTTAATGGCCAGCCTGTCACAGAAGTATGAGCAGTACATTGCGACAAAGCGGAAGGCTGCAAATCAGATCATGGTGGTGGCTCAGCAGATTGAGGCGGTACTGGATAAGACGCAGGGAGTAGGCTTGCCTCAGGGCATCGGAAAGATACTCCGCAATGAACTACTTGCGCGCTATATCACGATACGTCAGATATTTCCCCGACAACCACAACTGAACCAGTTAATTCAGCAGGCACAAGAACGCGCCAGAGCGGAGTCTGAAGGATCGGATGCAGTAAATGGGGCTGCGATTACTTCCATTGCGCTGTTAAATCGTTACATCGTTGGAGTGAATGAAGCAATCGGGCTGTTCAATAACCAATTGCTAGGGCGGTCGATCTCTGCGGTCGAACGCAAGACCCATCAGTTGAAGTTGCTCGATTTTCAACTCATGGCTGCCCATAGGTTCTATACGCGTAGTGCCACAGATTTAGCGCAGAAAGGTGAATGGCAACAGGGTATGAAGAGCGTGCGCGCGCTTGAATCATTTCTCTTTTCAAAACCGAAAGCCACCCCGTTGGCAGGACAGCTACGCACTGAGACTAGAGAGTTGGTGCTGGCAATGAATGATCATCGATTGCCAGGACAGGGCGCCCCGTCTACGGCTATTGGACTTCCCACCTAAGATTGAACTTCGACGTCAGATTCATCGCTGATGTGCCCATGCGATTGCTCAAACTCCTATGTATAATGACGGCTCTCTTAATATTGGGTGGGTCAGCATGGACAATCACGATATCAAATTCCTTCTTTCAGACGCTATACCACTTGACAGTGAAGTGACTGTGCGGGGATGGGTACGATCGCGCCGGGATTCGAAAGCGGGCTTCTCGTTTGTTGCTGTCTATGATGGTAGCTGTTTTGATGCAATTCAGACTGTGATTCCCAATCATTTGGAAAATTACTCCAGTGAGGTGCTTAAGATCACCACAGGGTGTTCTGTAGAGGTTACGGGTCTACTGAGTGCTTCGGTGGGACAAGGGCAGGCCCGTGAAGTCCAGGTGACGGCAATAACTGTTATTGGCTGGGTGGATGATCCGGATACCTACCCAATTGCAAAGAAAAGACATACTTTCGAGTATCTCAGGCAGGTAGCCCACCTCAGGCCCAGAACCAATGCTTTCGGTGCCATTTCGCGGATCAGGACAACGCTTTCGAGTGCAATCCATCGCTATTTCCATGAGCAGAATTACCATTGGGTGAATACACCGATTATCACTGCCAGTGATTGTGAAGGAGCAGGGGAGCTGTTTCGGGTCAGCACGCTGGATTTGAGTAATCTTCCGAGAAGCAAAAGTGGTGCGGTTGATTTTGAGACGGATTTTTTTGGCCGCGAGGCCTTTTTAACGGTATCGGGCCAACTCAATGCAGAGGCCTATGCCCTTGCCCTGAGTAAAGTCTACACTTTTGGCCCCACCTTTCGTGCCGAAAACTCCAATACCAGTCGGCATCTGGCTGAATTTTGGATGGTTGAACCGGAAGTGGCCTTTGCAGATCTGAATGACAATGCCCGGTTGGCTGAGGATTTTCTCAAGTATATTTTTAAGGCTGTTATGGATGAACGCCAAGACGATATGGAATTTTTTGCCCAGCGTATCGATAAGCAGGCCATTGAGCGTTTGGATGCTGTGATCAGTAGTGACTTTGAGATGATGGAATACAGTGATGCCATCGATATCCTGATCAAGAGTGGGGAGGCCTTTGTATATCCCGTTAAGTGGGGGCTGGATTTACAGTCTGAACATGAACAATATCTCGCAGAAAAACATGTGGGCAGGCCCGTTATTTTGGTTAACTACCCAGCGTCTATTAAGGCCTTTTATATGCGGCTTAACGATGATGAGAAGAGTGTGGCGGCAATGGACGTTCTGGTTCCGGGTATTGGTGAAATCATTGGTGGCAGTCAGCGTGAAGAGCGCTTAGAGGTGTTGGATAAGCGTATTCAATCTTTGGGTATTGAAGGCGATCTCTCCTGGTATCGAGATTTACGCCGTTATGGCACCGTGCCGCATGCTGGATTTGGAATGGGATTCGAGCGGGTGGTCAATTATGTAACGGGTATGGAGAATATTCGGGATGCCATTCCATTCCCCCGGACACCTAAGCACGCGCTGTTTTGATGTGTTGACTTTCTATTGTGTTGTAAAGCCTTGCGCAGATGAGTCAGTTGATATTACATCTCAATTTCATCGTTTTTTTGGCCTGCTTTCGCAGCGATATCATTAGCTGATTGTTGGATGAAAATCAGGATTGCGGTATGAATGACCGCTAGGATAATGCCCAAGCTGGCGGCAATCGCCAGCAGTGGAATAGGAAGCAGGGCGGCAAACAGCAAGGATGCAAAGAAGCATCCAAGCACCAACTGACCTGAACGAAAGATATATCGCCGCATAAAGGGTCGTACATGCAACATATTGAGGCGGTGAATACGCTGCCTCTCTTTCCAGCTGGCGTGTTTGTCGGGAGTCAGATGAGGCAGTGCAAAGGGCGAGAAATACATCGCTAGCAGCCGCATCATTGAGTCATTGGTGTGTTCCACAGCCTGCCTGCCACGTTAACCTGGAAGGGTAAAATACCCTCCCTTCTAATTATTACTATAGACATAAAAAATGCGGCTGTGTGCGATGATTCTGCTTTTTATGCTTGATCAGTTGCTCCAGGTCAGATGACGCCCTGAAGATCCCCATGTCTTCATCGGCGTACCACTGATGTGTACAAATGGATTGCGAACACCTTCTGCCCACCTTGATGTAGCCAATCTGTAAGCGTGCGTTAACGTGACTGTAATAAGTGGTCGGTTTAATAGGCACTCATTTTTACCACTGGAAACAGCAGAGCATCTACGATGAAAGGAAAATATCACCCTAATCCGGCGATCAATCAAGGCTTTCACTATCAGCAGGAACTGGAGAGCCGTCTGTCCGATCTGAAAAGTGCGCCCGAGAGTGATTATCATCTCGACGCGCTTCTTAAATCTATCATTCAGTTTAGGGAAGCGCTGAAAGCAGGAACGGCGGTGGTGCCGGGCGCGCGTATTTTTAGTCAGAGTTATACGCGGCGTTCAGGACGAGCCGCATGAGCAGATGCGACGTTGAGTACGTTTCTTTTCCCGCAGTGCGGGTACTGAGCCGACTGCGAGCAAGAGCCTGAACACGAGACCCTTGCCCATAATGCAAGAGGGTGTCCTATTAGATCAATAGGATACCCAGTACCCCGGTTAGAATAGTGTAGATCCAACTATTATCCGGGGTTGGGTCAATCCGTTGGGTGGCGCCCCAGGGGCCTTCGTATCCATCGGGTTCAATATATCGGACGCGGAAGTAGCGAACCTGGCCAGTAACAGGTTGTAGCTGCCAGTTCGGTTCCTTCAGCGACTCGTTGTTCAGAAGCTCTTTAAACTCAGTGTCCGTTGCGAGTTGAATTTGATAAGTCTGGCCTGCAATCCCGGCTCTCCACGAAGTGGTGATCCCTGACTCTGTGGCGGCAATACTTGCTTCCGGTTTGTCTGGAATTAATTTGACTTCCCACTGACGAACATCACTGACGGGGCCCTGTTCACCCGATTCACTGATAGAATAGAGGCGCCAGTAATATTTACCGGCTTGTTTCAGCGCTGTAGTGGCGAACCCTGTTTCACTCAGGTTGTTCTGATCAATCAGCAGCTGATTGAATTCAGCATCCTGGGCAATCTGTAATCGGTAGGCGCTGGCATCCGCCGATGCACTCCAACTTAAGTTCGGTAAATTGCCTCTGAAGACACCTGCATTATTTGGCGATAATGGGACGGGTGGTTGGGGGCGTGCGTCCAGGGTCAAACGTATTGTCTGGTTTATACCCTCAAGATCAATCTCATCAATACCCCTGACACGAAAGAAATAGTCACCATCCGGAAGATCGGGAAGGGGTACGCGTGCTGTTGAAATCTGCTGCTGCCAGAGCGGCGAGAGAAAATCAGCGTGTTGAGAGATTTCGGCACGATAACGCTCAGCACCTTTGAGTGACTGCCATGTAACCGGCCAGTTAAGTTGCTGGATTTTTTCGGGCAGGGTGTCAAGGGTAGGCGGCGGCAACAATTCACGCGGGGGTAGGGGTGGCTTGCCTACTTCGACACGGGTACCAAATCGGGCGGGCAGCAGTTGGGTCTTCTGTTCGCCAGAGACCGCTACCTTGCCTTTCAGTACCTCAAATGTAGAGGCGTTGCTCTGTTCGCTGCTGGAGAGTCGGTACTCGGTGCCACGAACAGCACTGATCGCAGAGGGTGTACGAATCTCAAATCGGCTGCCAGGACCGGATGCCGGTGTGATACGCGTGTCGCCACGGCCTTTCAATAGATGAAGCCTTGAATCCACCATGCCCGTCTCGCCATAAGCCGAGAGATGATCAAACAGGATGGTGCTATCCGCATGCAATGTAATAAGGGATTTGTCGGCAAAACGAACAGTGACATTGCTCTCCGGGCCTGTTTCCAGTTGATCGCCCAGTGCGATCCGGGTGCCGGGTGCAGGTGCTTCGACGCGTGCCCCGTCAGCTTTGATGAGTGTCGTTTTACCGCGCGTGGTTAGTACTTCTGCGTGTACGGCATTGTGTTTGATCCACTCCATGGGTACTCGTACCTGAGTGCCAGGTTGCATACGCTTGGGTCTTTTTATGTTGTTGATCTGCTGAACCTTTTTCCAGTAGCTGACCTTGTGAAGATATTTTTCACAGAAGTTCCAAAGATTGTCGCCAGGTACTACGGTATAAACCCACTCCTGGGCTGAGGCGATACTGGTGAAAAGCAGAAGAGAGAATATGGCCAGTTTGAAATACCACTGACCCTGCCTTATTGCGCGTTGCATAACCTGTCCCCTATATCCTTTATCTATTGTACTTAGATCCAGAATGTCTCTTGTTATCTAACTGAGTTTAGCGTGAGTTACGTGAAAATGCCCGTTGATCAATCGGTTTTATGATTCAAGATTGACGGCATTAAAGGTGACTTGGTCGGGAGCGCCATCGGCATAGAGCCATACAGGACTGTCACGTTCGGCCGAATCGGGCATGGCGATCAGTGAACTGGATACGGTACCGAACCCCATCGGAAGATCCATGTTCATGGCGTCGTGTCCATCCAGCGAGTCCGGGGTGGTGCGTGCCGCGAGTAACAGACGCCAACTTTCCCACTGCTGATTATCAGGCTCAGGGAGTTCAGCATTCACAAAGTGCGGCAACCAGCGATTGATCCGCGGGTGACTCAAATCATCCAGCTCCCGCGATGCCAGCATGTGCAGGCCGGGGTCAATTTTATAACAGGCCAGTTTATGCGTTGAGTCGCTATCTGTGTTACGTATCCAATAACAGCTTCGTTTATCACCAATAAATAGATTGAAGCCACGGTAATGATCAGGATTGATCGACTGGAGTGCATTGGTCGCTTCGCTGGATGCGTTGAAGTTCAGCGCTTGTAGTACCAGCTCTCCACGACTCTTTTTGTCAGCGGCTGGCCCCAATGCGCCTTCTCGATTCATCACTACAGCCACTACTCCCTGCTGGTTGATCCCCATCCAGGTTCCTCCACCGAGATGATCGAGTCCGGCAACTACGTCCGGTTGATCGGGCCAGTGTCGGCCAGGTGGTGAAGTGGGGCGGTCACGCATCTCATCCCGATTACCTGCCAGCAGCAGTGGCCAGCGATGTCCTGGACGATTGAGAATGACAAGGGTGCACATAGTGAATTACCCAAAAATTAACCGTAGATTCAAGAAGTATGGATAATGGGGGCATGCATAACAACCCACTGATCGTACCGATACTTGCCCTGTTGCATGATACACCGGAGGGGATGAGCGAGCATGAGCTGATCGCTCGACTGATGAAGGAGGGCGATCACTTCATTGAACAGGCATCGTCCGCTAACCTGGCGCTTTTTCAAAAGCACTTTTTGGTGATGAATGCCCTGTATCAGATTCAGGACTCCATGCTGGAGTGGGGTATGAGTCTGCAGATTGATCCACTACTCATCAAATTTGTAGCCAGTAAGGATGCCACTCCCTCTGCCGGTATGGATATCTCTGCCAATGAGCCGCTGCGTCGTTACTATCTCGATTGGGACAATCTGCATGAGACAACAGCGTCGGATGTATCCCATCTATTGAGTGGTTTCTGGGATCGTTATTACGCGATTGATAAACAAGCTGAAGCTTTACAACGATTGGGCCTGAGCGGCAGTGAAAATCTGAATTGGGAAATTATTCAGCGGCGCTACCGGGAACTTATCACACTGCATCACCCGGATAAGGGGGGCGAGCAGGCAATATTTATTGAGATTCGAGAGGCGTATGAGTTATTAAAAAAGCACTATACGCCGGTCGATTGATCCCGGTGTTATATCCCCATCTCTCGCTTAACTTCAGCAAAGGCGCCGATCGCCTGTTGTAGATCCGCTTCCGTATGGGCCGCTGAAATCTGTGTGCGAATTCGTGCGCGACCTTGCGGTACCACCGGATAAGAGAAGGCCACTACATAGACCCCTTTTTCCAGCATGCGTTGAGCGAACTCTGCGGCTTTAGGGGCGTCATAGAGCATGATGGGTACAATGGGATGATTTCCTGGCAGAAGGTCAAAACCGGCCTGCTCCATGCCGCTGCGGAACAGTCGAGTGTTCTGTTCCAGCTTGTCGCGCAGTACGGTCGAACCTTCGAGCAGTTTTAATGCTTCTATAGCACCGGCCACCACGGGTGGTGCGACGGTATTCGAGAATAGATAGGGGCGCGAGCGTTGCCGTAATAGCTGAACAATCTCTCGACGACCACTGGTATAGCCGCCGCTAGCTCCGCCCAACGCCTTACCCAGCGTGCCGGTGGTAATATCAACCCGGTCCATACAGGCACACTGTTCATGAGTGCCACGGCCGGATGCACCAACAAAACCGACGGCGTGGCTGTCATCAAAATGCACCAGTGCACCGTACTGCTCGGCCAAGTCACAGATCTTATCGAGCTGTGCGATGTAGCCATCCATTGAGAAGACGCCATCGGTCGTAATCAGTTTAAATCGAGCGCCTGCTGCGTCCGCGGCTTGTAATTGCTGCTCAAGATCGGCCATGTCGTTATTCGTATAACGATAACGCGTCGCCCGACACAGCCTGACCCCGTCAATAATCGAAGCGTGATTCAATTCATCTGAGATTACCGCGTCTTCGGGACCTAACAGTGTTTCAAACAGACCACCATTGGCATCAAAACAAGAAGGGTAGAGGATGGTCTCTTCCATGCCGAGAAACTGGCTCAAATGATCTTCCAGAGTCTTATGAATAGTCTGTGTTCCACAGATAAAGCGTACAGATGCCAGACCGTATCCCCACTCATCCAACCCACGCCTTGCCGCCGCCTGAATGGCGGGGTGCTGTGCCAAACCCAGATAATTATTGGCGCAGAGATTTAATAGCTCGGCGCCCTGTTGCACTGACACATGAGCGCCTTGAGGCGATGAAATGATTCGTTCATCTTTATACAACCCCGCCTCGTGGATGGCATCCAGCTGTTGTTGCAGATGTTGTTTGAATGGTCCATACATGGTGCTGATCCTAATCTTCCCAATTCAGAATGACTTTGCCGGATTGTCCCGACAACATGGCATCGAAACCGGCCTGAAAATCCGTGTAATGGTAGTGGTGTGTAATGACCGGTGCGATATTTAAGCCCGATTCAATAAATACTGACATTTTGTACCAGGTCTCATACATCTCACGTCCATAGACCCCTTTAATAGTCAACATGTTGAAGATCACTGTGTTCCAGTCGATCTGTGTCTCTTCACCCACAATGCCCAAGAGGGCAATTTTTCCGCCGTGACACATGTGACTGATCATCTCATTGAATGCGGCGGCATTACCGGACATCTCCAGGCCTACGTCGAAACCTTCACTCATGTGCAGCTCTTTTTTGACATCCTCAAGGCGCTCGCTCCGTACATCAACGGTACGATCGGCCCCGAGTTTTTTTGCCAGCTCCAAACGCCAGGGATTGACATCCGTGATCACAACATGACGTGCGCCGGCATGTTTGCAAACAGCAGCGGCCATCGCACCAATAGGGCCGGCACCTGTGATCAATACATCCTCACCCAACAGATCAAACTGCAGGGCAGTGTGTACTGCATTACCAAAGGGATCAAATATGGCGGCAACATCCAGATCAATGCCAGGTCGATGTTCCCAGACATTGGACATCGGCAGCACCAGATATTCCGCAAATGAACCGGTGCGGTTGACCCCGACACCACTGGTATGAGCACAGAGATGACGACGACCGGCCATACAGTTACGACAGCGCCCACACACAACATGTCCTTCACCGGAGACTATCTGGCCTGGTTTAAAATCAATGACATTACTGCCGACTTCAACGATTTCACCGACAAACTCATGGCCTACCACCATGGGTACCGGGATGGTTTTTTGTGCCCAACTATCCCAGTTATAGATGTGGATGTCGGTCCCGCAGATCGCTGTCCGCTTGATTTTGATAAGCACATCATTGATGCCAAGGACGGGTAACGGGACATCCTGTAGCCAGATTCCAGGTTTTGCCTCGGCTTTGACGAGTGCTTTCATGGTATCCATGTTAATTTCCGCTATAATGGAATGCTGTGGCGTATAGTAGAATCAATTATTCCGCTATACAAGAAAAATATCCTCTAATAGAGAAGTGGTTAATGAGCTCAACTATTACCGATGTAGACAACACCGCCTCGACGCTCTCCGAGCGTGTGAAACTGCTGCGTAAAAAAAGTGGCTTCACCCTGGAAGAACTGTCCATGGCCTCTGGCGTCAGCCGATCGATGCTGAGTCAGATTGAGCGGGGACAGGCCAATCCAACCCTCACAGTCGCCTGTCGAATCGCCCAGGCCTTTTCCATCTCAATCGGCGAACTGGTTCATGAACCCTGGACTCAGTCTGGCATTGAAGTGATCCGGGCGGATGATGCCTCCCATCTCTATCGCTCTGATGATCAATGCCGTATCCGTACGCTCTCACCACTCAATATGGAGAAAAGTATCGAGTTCTATGAAATCAGTATAGCTCCCGGTGCCGCACTCACCAGTGCGGCCCATTTTGAAGGCACAAAGGAACTCTTTACGCTTAATAAAGGGAGTGTTGCTATTGTTTCTGAGGCCGATCAATGCACGTTAAAGAAGGGTGATTCAGCGCATTACCGGGCTGATGTTGAACACAGTATCCGTAACGTGGGCAATGGCAGGGCAGAGGGTTATCTTGTAGTAACTTATGCAGGATAGTGGATAGCGTTTACTTGCCTGCTGAGTGACAACGCTACTCCTCTGTTACCAGAGTTCGTATCTTATCGACGGGTGTTGGAAGAGCCGGTGTGCCTTCCCGTGCATCATATTGTTTTCTTGCAACGCTGATGCGCAGCGGACATCCCTTCGAATTATCACACTGATCACACTCCATCTGATCCCAGGCATATTCCAGTGCAAAAGTAAGGCGGGAAAAGAAGCGTTCATCTTCCGTTGTGGTAATGGCACCCGCCTTGCGCATGCTCTGCATAAATTGACGTTTCATTCGTGCGATCAGCACAATCACGCCTGCGGCCTCAAGACGCTCACGCAGTTGGGTCAATACCATCTCGCCTGTTGAGTCCACCATGTTGATACCTTCCGCATCGATGATGATGTACTTGGCATCACGATGTTCTGCAAAAACCTGCAACACCTTTGTCTCAAAATAACCGGCGTTGGCATAGTAGAGCGACATGTAAAAACGGATGATGATGATGTTTTTACAGGTTTCGAGTTCAGGGAAAACACTCAGGTCGCGGAAAGTACCGTCTGGATGTCGACTGACCATGGCAAATCTTGGGCGCATCGTACGGTAGATGAACAGTGCCATCGACAGGAACACCCCAGCCAGAATGCCCTTGTCCAGATGGGGTGCCATATATAATGTCAGAACAAAGGTGATGACCGCTACTATGCCGTCATGTTTCTCCACCTTCCAGGCATGTTTGATCGGTTCAATTTTCACCAGGCCTACAACGGCAATAATAATAATAGTCGCCAAAGTAGCTTGTGGAAGATGATAAAGCAGCGGGGTCAAAAATAGCAGGGTAATACCCACGACGGCAGCCGTGACTATGGATGAAAACCCCGTGCGGGCACCGGCATTGATATTGACGGCAGAGCGGGAGAAGGAACCCGATACCGGATATCCGCTGAACAGACCTGAGGCAATGTTTGAAAGCCCCTGACCAAACAGCTCCTGATTGGCATCCAGGTGTTGCCGGGTCTTGGCAGCCATAGCCTTGGCAATTGAGATGGCTTCCATAAATCCGATCAATGAGATGATGATGGCAGCCGTTATTAAATCCAGGAAGATGTCGAAGCTCAACTGAGGAATTGCGATGCCCGGTAGTCCTTCAGGTATCTCACCGACGATGGCCCCGTTTCGTTTTGCAAAGTCAGTGGCTTTGGAAATGAGGGTTGTGAATACAACCGCAATTAATACCGCCGGCCATGTCGGCTTCCAACGTCGAATGCCTACCATAATACCAATTGAGAGCAACGCAATGAAGACCGTGGGCCAATGTGTGTCGGTTAAGGCCGCCTGAATGACGTTATAGACTGTCTCATAATGATGATCGGCACGTTCAGCCGTTACACCAAACAGTTTGCTGATTTGAGAGGTGCCAATGATAATTGCGCCCGCACTGGTAAATCCAAGCACGACAGGGTGTGATAAAAAATCAACCAGCACACCGAGCCGCAACACACCCAGTGAAACCTGAAAGAGCCCAATCAGGATGGCCAGCAGTGTGGCATACATCAAAAAACCTTCACTGCCAGATGCCGCAAGGGGCTCTAAGGATGCGGCTGTCATCAGTGAGACTACTGCCACCGGACCCGTTGCGAGTTGACGCGAAGAACCAAATATTGCCGCAATCATCGGCGGTAAGAAGGAAGCGTAAAGACCGTAGTAGGCGGGTAACCCAGCCAGCTGGGCATAAGCCATCGATTGGGGGACAAGAATCAGGGCTACCGTAATACCAGCGAGAATATCAACCTTGAGTGTTTCTTTGTCCCTTAATTCAGCGAGTTGGTCGAATGTCGGGACCAGCATATGATAAAAACGGTGGAGCAGTTGTTCTTTTGTCATGCTGGCGTTGACAACCTCACTCTAGATTTTATTCGGTTTATAATTACCCTTCATTTCTAGCAACAACACTGCTTAAAGTGACTGGATTGGTTTATCCTGTGGGAGTAAGTCGCCCTGCATTAATTATCTTATAGATCAAATATATATCGAATATAAAAGGTCTGTCTCATTAGCCTTTTCTATATACATATTAGTGAAACAAGCGGCAGGCATTTCTGGAGATCAGCTATGAGTGAGTACGAGCATTGATACGGGATATGAAATTAGTTCACCTCTTTAATGAACTTTGTTAGTCTAGATCAAACGCAAGGAGCGCCCGCATAGCCAGGATGCTGAGCACCACCTACCTATGCTTGCACTTCAGACGATGAATCGGTTAGATGCTGCTTATTTTAGCGAGTGGCTTTGCTGTTTATTACCAATAACAGAGTGCGAATGACAAGAGCCCATCCGTGAGGGAGCACTAAAACAGTTGCGTTCCCTTTTCCTAGGTTTGTTTTGATCTTCACACTATCGTTTAGCATAGCTTTGCTTATTATCTACCATACGCAAGAATTGGCTACACCAATCTTTCAAGAACTCTTGTCGGCATTTATCGTGCTCACGATGATTGCTGGGACACTATCTTATGCCTTGTATGCCTATGTTGAGGACGTAGCGAAAGATGTTGCGGCAGATGAGAAGAAGAAAAGCTACGCTAGATACAATGCGGTAATCGATAGCCTTTCCGGCCTAAAGAAGGAGATACCGGTTAATGCGTTTGTAGTTGTAGGTTTGTAGATCCTTGAAAGATTCGCCCATGGTTTTTCTCTGTTGTTCCCGATCAGCAATGCCGCACCTTTCAATTGGCCTTGGGCGGTAGCAATCTCGGTCCGAGTAGCATTCTTCATAATATTAAGTGCGTATGTAGCAGCAATCCAATTTCGTGGTTTCATTGTTGCAAACGATTACAGAGTGGTAATTAGCCAGGTAGGGGGGGAGGAGACCATCACATCACCCTACCAAACGGGTAAGCGCCGTGAACTAAAACGGGGTAAAATCACAGTAAACGCTAATATTATAAAAACAACCTATAGATCCAGCTTATTAAAAGCGAACACCCACATACACATAAAAAAGACTATGAAGTGAGTTGCTTGCCTGCTGCACGGCAGCATTCAGCTTTAAACTGTTTTATAGCGTTAACCCCCTGTGTGTTGCTATACTGTCATTCTCTGTTCTGAAACGGTGAATTCGAACGGAGGAAAACAATTTTTTTCACCACATTTTTAAGAAGATCATTATGAGTAAAGGCACTGTTAAGTGGTTCAATGCGGACAAAGGTTTTGGTTTCATCACTCCAGAGGATGGCGGAAAAGATCTTTTTGTGCATCATTCAGAGATTCAAAGCGGTGGCGGTTATGCAACGCTTAAAGATGGCCAGTCAGTAGAGTTTGAAGTAGGCCAAGGCCAGAAAGGCCCCTGTGCTAATAAAGTGGTTCCACTTTAAGTTTAAGCGCATAAACAGTACAAACGGCAACGGCACCCAATGGGTGCCGTTGTTGTAAGTGGCCTAGCGATAGGGAAAGCGTCGAGCACGATGGTAAAGTCTGATCTCGCCAGTGAATGGTGTTTATTGCAAAACCAGTTTGATAGCTATGAAAAGTATTCGTTGCTGATTAAGCTTGTCAGTGTTGTTGTTCTCAGCGCGGTCTTTTTCAGCAATAGACTGAGCGTTGTCGTTCTCTTCCTGTTATTGATCTTATGGTTACAGGATGCCATCTGGAAAACCTTTCAGTCCCGTATTGAGAATCGGTTGTTGCAGCTCGAAGGCTATTTATCGAATAAACAAACACCGGAAGATGGTGATAGTCGGGCCTACCAGTTTAATAGTGTCTACTCAAAAAGCCGACCATCAACAATAGGGCTTATCCATGAGTATCTGCATCAAGCAATAAGACCCACGATAGCCTTCCCCCATGTTGCGTTGCTGCTGATGGCAGGCAGTGTACTATTTGTTAGTTAAGTGATTAGATTCGTACCCTATTTAGAATAAAGAACGGCAACAGGCGCGCAATGGATATAGCAACCCCCACTGTACTGAAATCACTGGCCTCCGCAGGCTCGGCCGCAAAAGAGTTGACGGCCTGGTGGAAAAAGAGCAAGGGCGACTCAAGGGCGTTGATTGGTGAGTTGAAAGACAACCTGATCTATCTCGATATTGTTGTGCGAGATGGAGTTGATCTGGGCGAGGTGATTGAGAAGGTCTCAGTCACTGAGTATAAGCGACTCGCCAATGTGGGTTTTAACTTTAATACCCTGAAGCGGGGCAAGATCGCACTCTTTCCTTCACTGGCGGGAACCGATCTTGCATCCTGGCAGGGCAAAACGACGGAAGCGTTGGTCGAATCGATCTATGACAAGCTGAATGACCTGAAGCTTCGCTATCCGCACGTCAAGCGCAATGAAAAGTATCGCTGGCATGTTCGAGTAAATAATATCCGTAAACGTATCTGGTTGTTACTGCGGCATGTGAGCCATTAGAACATTACTCTATGTGAGTGAGTTTAGACACTTCAAATCAAATAGAACCGTGCTAAGTCGTGAAAGAGATTTCGCTGATCTCGATACATGATTGAGATACTGTGCACATTTTTTAAGAGAACTTTATTATGCAGGCTTCAATATTCTGGTCGGGCGCCTGCCTGGCTGCAAACATGATGTTCAGTGTGAATTCCGTTTGGGCCGCCACCCCTACTAGCGCGGAGGCTACTGTAAACGAGTCGGCATTTCATGCAGTTCAGGCTATTTCTACCAAACAATTCGACAGGGTGGCTGCCTTCACGCTTTCCTATGCTGTGCTTTCCGACGGTAAGATAGATGCGGCTGAGAAGCAGATGTTGTCGGCACTGGTAGCTGAAGGTTCAAAGGGGATGAAGGTTAAGGGGCCGGATGGTGCAATGGCCACACTGCAAGCACCGGATGCCGATGCGCGGCATGCCTTAGGGTTATTGCGATCACCCAAAAATATGAACGAATATTGGCTCAAGGGTGATGTGCCTATGGCAGACATGGTCACCTTGGCGTACTTGGGTGATATGGCGTGGGCGCGTGTAACTAAATTTGTGGCGAGTAAGTTGTATGCAGAGTGGAAAAACAGTAACGTAAAAAATGGTTATGCGCCGATCCGCGACATCATCAATAAGGCACATGGACAAGGGCCGGATGTTAAACAGGATGCGTTGCTAGGAAATGCCAAGAAAGCCCTTCTCTATGACGCGATGAAGATGGTCGATGAGCATGAGCAGGATAGGGTTCCTGAGTTTATCTACAGCTGGCTACCCCATGGTACTGAATCCAGGCCATTCGCACGTGCACCGCTACCGGAAAAGCCAAAATCTGTTGATCCTGCCACTAGGATTGCGACCCTGCACAAAAGTCTTGCAGAGGTGATTAGAGCATCTAATGAGTCCTACTTTTTGAATCCTATGTATACGCTCACCAATTATAGTGGTGAAGGTTGTGTTGGCGTGTTCGCCGCTAAGGCCACCCTTTTTGCGACACAGTATTACCAGATTATGGTCGACTTTAGACATCTCAAGGATGTTTCGGCGAAGCTAGACAAAGATAGCAATGCACTACTGACGATTGAGGGGCAATGTGCAATCCTCCCCTACGATGCAAAGCGTCCGATTGATTCAACTCAGGGCACATACGCTGATTGCGGATTTGTGAGAATTAGTAATAGATATGTACCCAAGTCTAATATGACGCTTTTTGGACAGAACATGCGTGAAATTTCCAGTGCTTGTTCCAAATAGGCAGGCTATTCTGCCAATAGACTGATCGCTTTCGGTCTGTTGGTCAAAACGACTGTGCAATTAACGGTTAGCTATTTAATGGTTCTGAATACTCATTGCATGGAATGAAGATTAACTGTAGGACTAAACTCATATGTCGGAGCAGAGGAGCGCCACTCAGATACCTTTCTCAATCCGTATGCGCAAAGCGCTCCCCTGGTTTGTGGCGGCTAGTCTAGCGTTCTATTTTATCGGTTTTGGTGGCTCTGGATATTTGGATACTGTACGTAGCTGGCCACTGGATAGTGCACAGGTAAAGTCAGCCAGTATCCAGCTTAATCCCCACATGGCTGACGAGTATACGCTGAGCATTCGATTGCATGTCCAGCCGCAGGGTAGGGCGCCGTTTGAGGCCAGTCTTTACCAAGTCGGGCCAAAGGGGGCCTTGGAGCGTCGTGTCAGGGAACGATACTCTCCTGGAGCCCTGATCCGAGTGCGCAGTAATCCAGACGAACCGGGGCAGGTGGTACTCGATCCTGGCTTTACCTCAGGACCATTTGTAGTTGCGTTCATCGTGGCACTGCTAGTTGGTGGTAGCGGATTTAAGATACTCAATGGCAGGAGTGACGAAAGCAGAAACCAGTAGCACGAGTATTGTGGGTAAGCCGAAAGATTTGCATATTCAGACCATCACTATTAACCAACACTTCAATAGTGATATCAAGTTGGCTGGCCTTTAGGCTACTGGCCAATACGACGGTATACGTATAGTTTGCCCTGCTTTCCAGGGCACATTCCAACTGATACAAATATATCCATTTAAAACAGGCTTCTACCCCAATGTTATGAAATTGTTAACTTTGGGTGATGTGGGCGTCATTCGTTTTTGTCATATTATCTTCCATGTTAGGTGATGCACGAGTCGCCCGTTGAGGAATTATAGTATGTTGATTAAAAAGCCTGCTGATATCAAACCATCTGAAATTACCGATCAGAACACCTATCTGAACCGGCGCGCATTCATACGTGACAGTGGTCTGCTGGGTGTGGGGATTGCCGCCTCGGTGATGGGACTACCCTGGAGTAAGCAGTCATGGGCTGAAGCCGCTCCGGGAAAGCGTGTCTATCCTGCTTTGGCAAAGAGTAACTTCAGCACGGATGAAAAACTGACAGACTTTGATGATGCAACCAGTTACTGCAACTTTTATGAATTTGGTACGCGTAAAAGTGATCCTAAAGAGAACAGTCAGGCGTTCGTAACGTCACCCTGGTCAGTCACTGTGGATGGTGCTTGTGAAAAACCGGGCACCTATACCTTGGAAGATATTCTTAAACCGCACACCCTGGAGGAGCGCATCTATCGCCTGCGCTGTGTTGAAGCCTGGTCTATGGTGATTCCCTGGGTGGGGTTCTCATTGGGTGATGCCCTGAAGCGCTTTCAGCCGACCTCTAAGGCCAAGTATGTCTCTTTCTATACCCTGCATGATGCGGAGCGCATGCCGGGCCAGAAAAGACGTGTATTAGAGTGGCCGTATCGAGAAGGTTTACGCATTGATGAAGCGATGCATCCACTGGCGATGTTGGCGGTGGGTATGTATGGCGCTGAACTGCCCAATCAGAATGGTGCACCCCTGCGTTTGGTAGTGCCGTGGAAGTATGGCTTTAAGAGTATCAAGTCAATTGTACGCATAAGCTTTACTGAAGAGGAGCCTGTATCCACTTGGAATCAGGTACAGCCGAGCGAGTATGGTTTCTACTCCAACGTGAATCCTACCGTTGATCATTCGCGTTGGAGCCAGAAGAAAGAGCGCCGCATCGGCAATTGGTTGAAGCAGGAGACCCTGATGTTCAATGGTTATGCTGATCAGGTGGCGTCACTTTACAGTGGTATGGACCTGAAGAAGTTTTTCTAATTGGGAGTGCAGGGAATGACGCGTGGACAGTTTATCAGCAGAGTCATCAAGCCGGTACTGTTTCTGGTGCTGTTGCTGCCGTTGGCACTGCTGGTTGAACAAGGTTTTTCTGACAACCTGGGTGCCAATCCCGTTGAGACCATTACCCATCAGACCGGGCTTTGGGCATTGCGTCTGTTGTTGTTGTTGACGCTGGCCATTACACCACTTTGTAAACTGACCCGTATCTCTGAGCTGGTCCGTCTGCGCCGCATGATCGGTGTTTATAGTTTCTTCTATGCACTGTTGCACTTTATGACCTATGCCGTGCTGGATCACAGCTTTGATATGACGGCCATTCTGGAGGACGTTGTCAAGCGTCCTTATGTGACGGTCGGATTCAGCGCGTTTTTGATGCTGATTCCCCTGGCCGCCACATCGACCAATGGCATGATCAAACGGCTTGGGGGCAAGCGTTGGAAGCGCCTGCATAAGCTGGTTTATCTCTGTGGTCTGGGTGGCGTCATTCATTATCTCTGGTTGGTCAAGGCTGACGTGCTCTCACCTTTGAACTACCTGGCCATTTTTATTGTACTCATGCTGTTTCGTCTGCCCGATCATGTCCGTGAAAAGTTCACAGGGCCGTTACGATCCTTTGGGCAGCGATCCAGTCAGCTACTGAAAGAGGAAAAATCATGAAAAAACGCTACGTAATACCGCTACTTATTGTGCCACTGCTGGTGGGGCAGGCTGTTATCCCGACTTATGCTGAAAATGAAAAACCCGCTATGAGTGAGCAGATGAGTGACCGTTGGAGCCGGCCCGCCGATGAACAGATACGGCAGATGCTGACACCTGAACAATACAAGGTGACGCAGAAGGATGGCACAGAGCGGGCCTTCAGTAATGCCTACTGGGACAACAAGGCAGAGGGTATCTATGTCGATGTGGTTTCTGGAGAGCCCTTGTTCAGTTCAAAAGATAAGTTTAAATCAGGTACGGGTTGGCCCAGCTTTACACAGCCGCTGGTAGAGAGTCATGTTTTGAAAAAGAGTGACTGGGCTTGGGGTATGCGTCGTACTGAAGTGCGCTCACGTTATGGGGACTCTCATCTGGGCCATGTATTTGAAGATGGGCCAAAACCTACGGGCTTACGTTATTGCATCAACTCTGCCTCGCTAAAGTTTATCCCGGTCGAAAAGCTAAAGCAGGCGGGATATAGCGAGTTCATGGAACAGTTCTCCATGAGCAAGCAGTGAGGGTACAAATGATGAATACAGCAACCTACGTCAGATCACTCTGCTATTCACTGTTGTTTGGTAGCCTGTTCGTAGGAAGTGCGCTGGCTGAAACGGTACGATTTGCCAGTAGTCAGGAACAGGTTGTGATGGTTGAACTCTATACCTCGGAGGGGTGTAGCAGTTGTCCGCCTGCAGAGGCTTGGCTAAATCGTTTTGTTGATGATGAAAAGCTCTGGAAACAGGTCATTCCCATGGCCTTTCATGTCGACTACTGGGATTACATTGGTTGGAAGGATCGTTTTGCGCAGGCCCGTTTCAGTAACCGGCAATACCGCTATCAAAAAGAGGGCGGTATAAGAACGGTCTATACACCGGGCGTACTACTGAATGGGAAAGAGTGGCGCAGTCGGTCCAGTTCATTACCCGAAGGATCGGGTAGCCAAACCGGTTCGTTGTCTGTTGAAATTAGTGATCAAGGGTTATCGGCACAGTTTGACCCGGTTCGGGCAGCACAGGGAGATCTGCGACTCTATGTGGCGGTATTGGCCTTTGGTATAAACACAGAAGTGGCGGCCGGTGAGAACAGCGGGCGTGCACTCGCCCATGAATTTGTTGTAGTAGGGCTGAGTGAAACTGAGTCATCTGATTTGACTTGGCGGGTGAAGTTGCCGGAGGTGAAGTCAGTCGGTGCCAAACGGCATGCCGTGGTGGCCTGGGTAAGTCAGGCGAATCGCCAACGCCCACTGCAGGCGGTGGGGGGTTGGATTACTGAATTACAGCTAAGGGTGGCTAGTCATTGAGTACCGCTATGAGTCTTTTAAAAGATACGTAAGATAAGTGTCTATTGCTGTCATAAGGGGAAATAAATCTCTGTTTTGCGTGCCATGGAGAGCAAATCGAAGGTACGTAGTCCCTGGTAGTCGTGAGGCGAGACTGATTACCCGTCGTGCACATAGCGCCAGAGGGGAAGCAAAGCGGCACAGACGCAGGACGATCGGGGCACAAGGGGGACTTGGATGTCCCAAAAAAACATTATAATATTGACGACATTGCTTAATGTATATGCCGCGAATCATCTTCATTTCCTATGTTCTGTATTGCCCCCCGTCCTTCTGATCTAGCTCATTATCAATTGGATTTACTTAGTCTACACTAGAATAAGGAGTGGGGGTCGGAATTGATTCTGAGGGGGTATCTGATATTGAGTCAAAATATAGAATATTTTGGTGATTGTGAGGATGTTAAGCGGATTATTCTGATCGTCGATGATGACCCAGGTAATCTTGAAGTGCTTGGGTCTTTACTCCATGCTCACTACCAGGTTCTTGCTGCACGGTCAGGGCAACGGGCGTTGCTGATCGCTTCTAGTGAGCCAAAACCTGATCTTATCCTCCTTGATGTATTAATGCCGGAGATGGATGGACACGCGGTTATCAGGCGGTTGAAGGAAAAACCGGAAACAAAAGATATCCCCATAATTTTTGTCACTGCACTTGGTTCGATCAAGGATGAAGAAATGGGCCTGGAACTGGGTGCAGTGGATTATATTACCAAGCCCTATCGTCCACCTATTGTACTGGCCAGGGTACATACCCAGCTTGAATTAAAGTTAGCGAGGGATTTGCTTAAAAATCAAAATATGTCACTCGAAGCTGAAGTGAAGCGGCGGATGAAGGATATTTTACTGACCCAGGATGTCACTATTAATGCATTGGCGGAACTGGCAGAAACCCGCGACCCGGAAACAGGTTACCATATACGGCGCACCCAAGAGTATATTCGGGTCCTTGCCAAATATTTGCAGAAAAACCCAAAATTCTCTGACTTCCTGACCGACACGAATATAGATTTGCTGGTCAAATCCGCACCACTTCATGATATTGGAAAGGTTGGTATTCCGGATCATATACTGCTCAAACCTGGCAAATTAACGGATGAAGAGTGGGTAATCATGAAAACCCACACACGATTGGGAGGAGAAGCGATTCAGCGCGCATTACAGCGTGCTGACCGCAGTATAGATTTTCTTAATATAGCTCAGGAAATTGCACTTGGTCATCACGAGAAATGGGATGGAAGTGGGTACCCAGATGGTAAAAAGGGGGATGAAATACCTATTCCTGCACGCCTTATGGCTTTAGCCGACGTTTTTGATGCACTGATATCGCGACGTGTCTACAAGTCACCAATGCCAGCAAAAAAAGCACGCGCTATCATTATCGATGATAGGGGCAAGCACTTTGATCCTGACATTGTGGATGCCTTTACTGTATCTTTCGAATCATTTATTGCCATTGCCGATAAATACAAAGAGGTTGGCTAAGTCTGTTTTTCAGGCATTCGGAGCCTAGGTTTGATATTTTTCAATGGTATATAAAGTGTTGGCTTTACCTAACAGAAAATATTGAGGGGTTGTAATTAATCCTCATTCTTTTTCGAACTGATCAGATCCATGAAAAGTGAGCTGAAATGTCGGAAGCTGTATTTACCTCTTTACTATTCAATTCGGTTCTTTTACTGGCTGTTGTGCAGGTTTTGGATCTTGCCACTGAATTTATAGCTATTGGCAGGCTTAATTACAGACCTCTCATTATGGGTATTTTTCTGGGAGTAATCTGTGTTGGCGTTATGATGGTCCCATTATCACTCCTTCCGGGCGTCTTTTTTGATGTGCGCTCAGTGGTGATTGCAATATCGGGGCTCTTCTTCGGGGCTGTTCCTACGGTAGTAGCCATGCTTATGGCTCTCACCTATCGTTTGTTTCTGGGTGGGGCGGGAGCGTGGGTAGGCGTCTCAGTGATTATTGCTTCTGGTTTGATAGGAATGGCCTGGAGGTACTGGGGGCATATACAGTTAGCTTCAGTCAGGTGGCGTCAACTTCTAGGGTTAGGTGTTGTTGTACACGTTGTGATGTTATTGCTGATGCGGGCACTTCCTACCGACATCGCGGATAAAGTACTGCAAGATGTTAGCCTTCCGGTTTTAATTCTCTATCCATTGCTTACAGTAATCCTCGGTGCCGTCCTTTCCAGCAAAATAGCACGTCAGGGATTAAGTGAAGCACTTAAAGAGAGCGAGGAACGGCTTAAATTGGCGCTCAGTGCCTCAAATCAAGGTATCTTCGATGTCGATGTCAAAAAAGGTACGACAATTGTGAGTCAGGAATATGCCCAGATGTTGGGATATGACCCAGAAATATTCAGAGAGACTCGTAAAAACTGGATTAAACGATTACATCCAGATGACCGTGAGAAAGCTGTAAAAGCTTATAGAGACTATATTGCTGGAAGTGTACCCGAATATCGGGTTGAGTTCAGGCAAAGGACCGCTACTGGTGAGTGGAAGTGGTTTCTTAATAAAGGAAAATTGGTAACGCGTGATGCTCAAGGAGAGGGTGGACGTATGATTGGAACCAGTACAGATATTACAGCCCGTAAAGTTGCTGAAGAGTCTCTGCGCTTGAGCGAGCAACGTTTTAGAAGTGTTGTTGTGGAATCCCCTTTTCCAATACTGCTGCATGCCGAAGGTGGTGAAATAATTCAAGTCAGTAATTCCTGGTGTGAGATTACCGGTTATACCCGCGACGAACTTCAAACGATTAGTGACTGGACACGTTTGGCCTATGGAAAAGAGTGGACTCGTATAAAGGGTGATATTGATAAACTATTTGAAGCCAATCGTCGTGTATATGAAGGTGATTTCAACATACAGACAAAGTTGGGTGATAAGCGGATATGGGAATTCAGTTCAGCTCCGCTAGGGTCGCTTCCCGATGGTCGTCGATTGGTCATCAGTATGGCTATGGATGTAACTGAGCGACGTAATGCTGAACAGGCCTTGATTGATAATGAAGTCAGTATGAGACGCATACAGAAAATTGCCAGCTTGGGTAGTTGGTGTTTCGACATTAATCAGGGGCGGTTGGATTGGTCAGCAGAGGCTGAATATATTTTTGGTTATTCGAATATGCACCCTAAAAACCTTGAGGAATTTTATAATTTGGTCTATCCAGAAGATAGAGAAAAGGTGGAACAGGCGATAAACAGAGGGCTGGATGGCGACCCCTATGATATTGAATATCGAATTGTAATTGGAGAGTTGATAAAGTGGGTGAGGGCCGTCGGCGAATTGACACGAGATGCTTCAGGTGTAGCTCAAACAGCGGTGGGTAGCATTCAGGATATTACAGAGAGAAAAAGATCAGAGGAGGCCTTGATCGGACAGGCTGAGGAGTTGAAAACAAGAAATGAAGAGTTACAAAGGTTTAATGAGCTTACGGTTGGCCGTGAAATGGATATTATCGAATTAAAGAAAAATATCAATGTGCTCTCAATTCAGTTAGGCGAAAAGCCTCCCTACTCACTTGCTTTCCTTGATGTCGAAGTCAGGACAGGGGAGTGCGATCATCCATGACTTCGCTTCCTGCCGGTTCCCCAAAAAAGCAAATTAAAAAGCAACCTGAAACCTCATTGCATGTGTTCCTTTCAAGGTTAGTCTGGTACAGTATTTTGCCAGTAGTTCTACTGGCTGCTTTCCTCGCAGTAGAAAGCGTGCGCGTTCAAGGTGACGAACGAGATCGTACAGCAGAGAATTTAGCAAAAAACTTTTCAGTTGCAATCGATCAGCATCTTTTGGCCCGTATTAATGCCCTTGGCATCCTTGCCGTATCGCCTTTAGCAGATGATGAAAAGGAGTGGGGCATCCTTTACCAAGAAGCGCAGGGTTTTTATGCGAATTTTGGTAGCCACGTAATTCTTGCGGATCTTGATTTACAGATGCTGTTCAATACGAGAACAGAATACGGTACTGCTTTACCAGTTTTGCCGCGACCGAAAGGACACTCTGCAGTTACTACTGCGTTAGCAACAGAAAAACCCGCTGTTGGCGATACCTTTTTTGGGCCTATTGCAGAAGTTCCACTCGTAGCTATTGCAGTACCTGCTCAACGTGCGGGGAAAACAGCTTTTCTACTTCTTAGTATATTTGAAGTCAGTCAATTCCAAGCGCGTATGGAGCAGATTGCACTGCCAGATGGCTGGGTACTTAGTCTACTCGATGGGCGTGGTGAAGTTATTGCTCGCCGTTCCCCCGTTGGTGTTGACCCTGAAGGGGATGTCTCAGAATCAGGGCGTTTTATAGTTAATTCAACAATCGCACCCTGGTCCGTAGTACTGGGTATCCCGCAAAAAGTACGGCATCAACCACTGGTCAGATCAGCAATCGCTCTTGCCTTTGCTTTGTTTATAGCCACAATGATTGGTATTTTGAGTGGGAGACGGGCGAGTCGCCAACTGAGTAATGATTTAACCGCACTGACTACACAAAGAAAAGGGGGACATGAAGCGTCTTTCATTGCAGAGATAGTTCAAGTACATAAGCAACTCGATGAGGTCTCAGAGATGCGCAGGATTGCTGAATTATCTATGCGCGAAAGTGAACAATACTTTCGTGATACTTTCGAGCAGGCGGCAGTAGGCATTGCACTGGTTTCTCCAAGTGGTCATTGGCTTCGTGTCAATCAGCGGTTGTGCGAGATTGTTGGCTACAGCCAAGAAGAACTGCTATTACTGACCTTTCAGGATATAACCCATCCGGATGATCTTGCAGAAGACCTGTCCTATCTAAAACGTCTTCTTTCAGGGGAGATTGAAACCTATTCAATTGAGAAGCGGTATTTAAAGAAGAATGGTCAAATAGTATGGATAAAACTCACGGTGTCCTTGGTAAAAAACAGTGATGAAGAACCAGATCATTTTATCTCTGTAATAGAAGATATCCAGTCACGTAAAGAGGCAGAAATAGATTTACAGGCGAGTAAGCAGCAGCTGAGACTATTCATTCAGCATGCACCTGCTGCATTGGCGATGTTTGATTGTGATATGCATTATCTCTCGGCCAGCCAGCGGTGGCTTACCGATTATGGGCTTGCCAGCCAGAATATTATTGGGTTATCACACTATGAAGTATTTCCAGAAATCGAAGAGCGATGGAAGGCTATTCACCGCCGAGGTATGAACGGTGAAGTGATTCGAGAAGAAGAGGATAGGTTCGATCGAAGGGATGGTTCAGCTCAGTGGTTACGATGGGAAGTCAGACCTTGGTACAAAGTGGATGAAACTGTTGGCGGTATTGTTATTTTTTCAGAGGATATTACCAGTATAAAAGATGCAGATAATGCTCTCCATGAACAACAGCGTCTACAGCTCGAAGAGCAAAAAAGAGCACGAATGGCGGCCTTGAATTTGATGGAGGATGCCGTTGCAGCCCGAAAGCTGGCAGAACAATCAAATCATGCGCTAAGTGATAGTGAACGGCGATACCGCGCACTCTTTGAGTATGCGCCTGATGGCATTCTGATTGCTGATAGTGAGGGCAATTATCTCGATGCTAATGAAAGAATGTGTCAGATGTTAGGTTATGAACGGGAGGAACTGATAGGAATGGATGCCTCTCAAATAACCGAAGAAAAAGAGTCATCAAAGATAAAACCGGCACTAGAAATAATTAATTCAGATGCAAATTATCAACAGGAGTGGGAGTTTCTGCGCAAGGATAGTACTACATTTGTAGCAGATGTCATTGCTACGACGATGCCTGATGGCACCATATTGGCTATGGTTCGTGATATCACCGATCGCAAGCAAGTGGATGAGCAGCTCAGGAAACTGTCACTGACAGTTGAGCAGAGTCCAGAAAGTATCGTCATCACTAATGTTTCAGCAGAAATCGAGTACGTTAACGAGGCCTTTTGCCAAGTTACGGGTTATTCTCGTGAAGAAGTGATGGGAAAAAATCCAAGTATGCTTCAGTCTACCATGACCCCAGAGAAGACCTACAGTGCTATGTGGAAAGCATTGAAAAACGGACAATCATGGAAAGGGGAGTTTATCAATAAACGTAAAAATGGAACTGAGTTTGTGGAATTCGCCATTATTTCCCCGATTCGACAAAAGGACGGGAGGACAACTCATTATGTCGCGGTGAAAGAAGATATCACTGAAAAGAAGCGTCTTGGAGAAGAGTTGAGTGAATACCGGGATCATCTTGAGCAACTGGTTGAGCAACGCACACAGCAATTAACTGAAGCCCAGGGCCGTGCTGAAGCAGCGAATCAGGCTAAGAGTGCCTTTCTTGCCAACATGAGCCATGAGATCCGCACGCCATTGAATGCCATTCTTGGTCTTACCCATTTGATGAAAAGAGCCGGTGCCAGACCTGAACAGATGGCGAGATTGGATAAAATAGATAATGCCGGTCAACACCTACTTTCGATTATTAGCGATATTCTTGATCTGTCGAAAATTGAAGCGGGGAGAATGCAGATTGAAAGTACAGATTTTCACCTGTCTACTATTCTGGATAGCATCAGGTCGTTGATTGGAGGGCAAGCTGCCGCCAAGGGAATTATTGTGAAAGTCGATGAAGATTCTGTACCGCTCTGGTTGCGTGGTGATCCAACACGACTTCGCCAAGCCTTATTAAATTATGCTGGAAACGCTGTGAAATTTACTGAACAAGGAGCCATAACTTTACGTGCATTATTGTTAGAAGAGAAGGGCGACAACACATTGCTTGTACGCTTTGAGGTAGAGGATACTGGTATTGGTATACCTGCCGGCAAACAGCAAGAACTCTTTGAAGCATTTGAACAGGCGGACTCCTCGACCACACGTAAGTATGGCGGTACAGGGCTTGGTTTAGCGATTACTCGCCGATTGGCTCATTTGATGGGTGGTACTGTTGGTGTTACTAGTACGGTAGATAAAGGCAGTACGTTTTGGCTAACAACCCTACTGGATCGTGGCCATGGTGTATTCCCTGTTACAACTGGCCAACTTGAGGGCGACCCCGAAAGCCAGATTCGTTTATACCATAAAGGGGTCCGCATTTTGCTGGTAGAAGATAACCAGATTAATCGCGAAGTGGCACTGGAGCTTTTGCATTCAGTAGGAATTGATGTAGATACTGCCGAAGATGGCATGATAGCTATTCGGAAAGTAAAAAAACATCACTACGACTTGATTTTGATGGATATTCAAATGCCGAATATGGATGGGCTGAAAGCTACAAAAGCCATACGTAAATTGTCGGGCTGGAAGACAAAGCCTATCTTATCTATGACAGCTAATACATTCGATGAAGACCGCCATGCCAGTAAAGTAGCGGGTATGAACGATTTCATTTCAAAGCCGGTTAGTCCAAAACAACTCTTTACAATTCTACTTAAGTGGCTGCCAAAAAAATCAGAATCTACAGGCCGGTTATCGCTACCTTATACACAGTTGTCAGGCGTACCAATGTCATCAATGCCTGGAGTGTTGGATTTACAGCCGGTTTTGCCTGAGCAACTTCTTCATATTACCGGACTTGAAGTAGCATTAGGACTAGCGACTTTGAATGGAAATATTGGGGCCTATCTGCAGCTTTTACGCCGTTATGCCACTGACTACACAAGCGGCACGCAGGAGCTTTATGAGCAATTATTGGCCGGGAATCAAGACCAAGCAAGACTACTGGCGCATACGCTGAAGAGTGCTTCTGGTAATATTGGCGCTATCGTAGTACAAGATTTAGCAGCCGTGTTAGAGAGTGCTGTAAAAGAAGGTGATGCCAGAGTGGATATCTTAGAGCTGGCAGAAAATGTGAAAAGAGAATATCAATGTATAGCGGCTGCTATTCTTGAGGTGCTACCAATTGAAGATGTGCAATTTCTTCCGACTGAGGATGATTTGGAAAAAGTGCCTCATATTTTGGCCGAACTGGAATCTCTTCTAACGGGCTCGCGTCTAGATGCAAATCTTTACTTTGCTAAGCATGCTGGCTTGCTAAAGGCGACACTTGGTCCTCTAGGTATAGCAATTGAACAACAAATTAATGGATTTCTCTATCCTGAAGCACTTATCAATCTTCAGAAGGCAGTTGTTGAGTTAGAAAAAAAGAAAAGCTGATATTAAAATCCATAGAACCTTACATTGTGTGGATTATATATATTGAAAGAATTCATTCCTGTCTAAAGAGTGCTTAAAACTAATATTCCGCAAGAACAAAAATCTTGGATTTATAGTTTGTATGCCTACCCCAAAATTTCCTCGTTTAATCATTAATAAAGCAAGTTTAGCCTTATGGTTGCCTGACTATGGTATCATTTGTAACAAACCATAGTCAGGTGATTCAATGCGCGATGCAGTAGCAGCCATTCTGGTACATGAAGATGAGGTGTTTGTAATCAAACGCCAGGATTACCTGCGAGCCTTTCCCGGCTACTATGCCTTTCCCGGCGGTAAGGTGGATGAGGAAGATGCGGCATTTACATACGATCATCCACTGATAGCCGAATTCAAACCCGAGCGTATCCGTGCCCTAATCAGGGAAGTGGAGGAGGAGTTGGGTTTCGATCTGGAGCGGGCGATTCATGCTGATCAGGTTGAACAGATTGAGTTGTTGGGCATCGCCATTACACCTGCATTCGAACGGGTACGTTTTCACGCGCATTATTATAAGATCGTACTCAAATCCAAGCCGCAGTTTAAACCTGATAGCAACGAGATTGCCTGGTCTGATTGGATGAAGGGCGAGGCGTTTCTACAGCGTTATACCTCCGGTGAAGGGATGATGGTTATCCCGGTAATGCGTACAGCTCGGGCATTAGCGCGTGACATGGGTATACGCAAGATTGCCCCCATCACCCTGGAGTACGATGCAGACCAAGAGCTGGCCTATCTTGAGATGATTCATGGTCTTGGCTACATTCCAACACGCTCCAACACGCTTCCTCCTGCGGAGTATACCTATGCCCTGATTATCGGAACGGGTGATGCGCCACGTTATCTGGTCGATCCCGCACCAGCGGATGACGCGGTGATGGAACGTCTGCTGAATACCCTCAAACGGTATCCGGTTGATGGCATACTGATTACTCATCATCATCGTGATCACCATGAACGATCGCCGGATATTGCGCGAAGACTGAATTTACCGATTCGCTGTTCACGCATAACAGAGCAACGTCTGTTGGCTGGGCATGGTGACGATTATCTCGATCAGATTGAGGTGATTCATGTCGAAGAAGGAACGCACCTGACTCAATGGCTTGGGCGTGATGTGCACTGCTATGAATTACCGGGTCATGATGATGGCATGATCGGCTTTGCGCCCACGGATATGGCGTGGTTTTTTGTGGCTGATCTGGTTCAACCCATGGCAACCGTGGTGATACCTGAGCCGGAAGGGAACATGCAGCACTACTTTGAGAGTCTGCAGCGCGTCATTGATCTGCAACCCCGCGCGATTCTCTCATCACATGGTATCCCTATCGGTGGAACCTATCTGGTGGAGAAGACGCTGCAGCATCGACAAGAGCGCGAGCTACAAATTACAGAACTGCTAGAGCAGGGATATGATCTGGAGCAGATGGTGCAAAGACTTTACCGCGGTATCAATCAGAAACTGATACCATTGGCCAGGCAGAATGTGAGACAGCATCTGCGCAAGCTGGGACATCCGGTTTAGCGCCTATTGTGGCTATATTCATATCCTGGCAAGGTTTTTATTGATGATCGGGAGTGATGCATGGCCATAATGGAAAACATACCGTACAACGAGTTGGAAATCGGCATGACGGCTGATTTCAGTAAAACCCTTACCCAAGATGACCTCATTCTCTTTGCCAAGATTTCGGGCGATGTCAATCCTGTGCATCTGGATGATGAGTTCGCCAAAGAGACCCTGTTTAAAGGCCGCATTGGTCATGGCATGTGGACCGGGTCTGTTATATCGGCCGCTGTGGCTACGGTATTACCTGGGCCTGGTACGATCTATCTCGAACAAAATCTACAATTCAGAAGACCGGTAAGACCGGGCGATGAGATCACGGTTACTTTGACGGTAACCGGGAAGCAGGATGAGAAAAAACATGTTTCACTTGATTGTAAGGTGGTTAATCAAGATGGTGCGTTAGTCGCGAAAGGGGATGCCCGTGTGATTGCGCCCGACCAGAAGGTGCGATTGGAGAGACCTGAATTGCCGTCTATTACTATCGGATAAGATTACAGGTAGGAGAAGCGAACCGGATCACCTGTTCACTTCTCCTACTCAGCATTTAGCGGCAACCAATCAACAGAAACACCCTCATTCAGCTTTACCATCTGCGTTAAGTTTTTGCAGGGGGCGCCATTGATCCAGGCTGGATAATTGGGTTCCCAATCATTCAACAGTCCACGGGCTTCAATCTGTGGATGTTGTTTGATTTGATCCAGCGTGGGTATGATTTCAAAACAGCAATCCACTCCATCCAGTAGCTGCTGCCAATGTTCCAGAGGTTGCGAGAGAAACAGCTCACGCAGCTCAGCAATCAATGCCGTCTGAGGCATGTTTTCCAAATGCCGGGATATCCAGACTGATCGATCTACGGCTTCACAAAATGCCTGCCAGAATTTTGCCTCCAACGGTGCCAGGGCAAAGAAGTGTCCATCAGCGGTCTCATAGATGTTGTAACAGGCAGCACCACCATTGAGCAGGAGCTGTTCCCGTTGTATCCCTGACTTCTCTTCGGCTTCACTCAGTCCCAGGTATTGCCAGGCCATTGCGGAGTCAAACAAGCTGATATCAATAAAGGCACCCTTGTTGGTTTTTACACGGCCTAACAGGGCGGCCTGAATAGTGTTAACCGCCTGCATGGCGCCGGCGTGATCGGCCAAGGGTGGGAACATCATCACGGGTTGATTGACCGTGCCTGTTGCACTTAGTGCGCCGCTGGCGGCACAGTAGGTGAGGTCATGGCCGGCATGGTCCCGATAGGGGCCATTCTGCCCGAAACCGGATAGGGCGCAGTGAATGAGTTGCGGATTAAGCAGTTCCAATCGGTTACGGTCGAAGCCGAGTCGATCCATCACACCGGGGCGAAAGGACTCCAGTAGAACATCCGCCTGTTTTATCAAACGACTCAGTTCTGCCTTGCCCTGATCGGACTTGAGATCAAGCCTGACAATGCGTTTTCCACGATTCAGGTGACGATACAGCGCTGAAGGCATGGCGTTATCCGATAGCATGAAATTGCGCATCGGATCGCCACGAGGTGGCTCTACCTTGATAACATCAGCCCCGAGGTCGGAAAGCATTCGGGTAGCAAAAGGCCCCGGTATGTACTGTGAGAGATCCAGGACACGGAATCCGGATAAAAAATTCTGGTTGTTCATGGCATGCCTCAAGACCCTCTCCTTTTGGAGAGGGGGAATACAACACTCAGGGGTCAATACGCTATTCTGCCAGAAAATGGGGTCGGCCGGAGGATTTAATCGTACTTGCGAATATCGTCGATCACTTTTCCATCATTGGGTAGTGATCCAAGCCCCATAACTTGTGCATTTCCTCTTACCTTACAAATATCACGGATACTGTTGGCAATGGCACTATCCAAAGCATCTGAGTGGCTTGTTGTCTCGTATTGCAAGGTAATCGAATCACTCTCGTCGATCCAGTCTACCATCAATCGGGCCTTGTTGATCTCGGGATGTCGCTTGATGACCTTGTCTACTTGCTCTGGATGGATAAACATGCCACGAACCTTGGCGGTCTGGTCAGCGCGGCCCATCCAGCCCTTGATGCGTCGATTGGTTCTTCCACAGGGACTGGTGCCTGCCATGATGGCGGAGAGATCACCGGTAGCAAAGCGTATTAGCGGGTAATCGGGATTTAGACTGGTGACGACTACTTCACCCACCTCGCCATCGGCAACCGGTTCACCCGTGCCTGGTCTAACGATCTCTACATAGACGCCTTCATCAATGACTAGTCCTTCCATAGCTTCCGTTTCATAGGCAATGACACCCAAATCTGCAGTGGCGTAGCATTGCAGTACCTGGATACCCCGTTTCTTGAAACCTTCACGTAGCGGGGGAGGTAGCGCTTCACCTGAGACTAATGCCTTTTTCATACTGCTTACATCAGCACCCATATCATCGGCTTTTTCAAGGATGATTTTGAGAAATGAGGGTGTGCCGACATAACCATCAGGGCGGAGATCCGCAATGGTCTGCACTTGCAGTTCTGTTTGTCCCACACCGGCAGGAATGACAGCGCATTCTAATGCATGGGCACCGCTCTCCAACATGAGGCCGGCCGGAACGAAATGGTAGGAGAAGCAGTTATGCACCAATTCACCCTTTCTAAATCCGGTGGCATACAGGGCACGACTGAATCGCCAGAAATCTTTACGCTTTGATCCGGGCTCATAAATCGGACCGGGGGAAGCGAAAATATGTGTCAGTTCTGGTGGTCTAACAGCGGCCAGACCACCGAAGGGTTTTGCTGCAGCTTGTAGTTCTATTAATGCAGATTTTCGCGTAAGAGGCAGTTGAGCGATCGCCCCTACAGAAGTCAACTCATCAGGTTTGATGTCAGCGAATATTTTTCCGTAAGCAACGGTGTTGTTTTTTGCGTGGGCTACCTGTGCGGCAACGGCTTTAATTAAGGCCTCTTGTCGGGTCTGTGTGTCCTGGGTTTCCAGTTCGTCGTAGTAGTGAGTCATAGTGCTGCTAGCCCGCATCTTGAGTGATCTGCTATTCCTGAACAAAACAAAGTTGCTTCAGGGTACATCCAACGGCTTGGTTGCTTTTTGTCAGCGCGCCTGTTGTTGCCGTTGAGTGAATGGAGTGGCAACCAGCGGTCGCCACAAAGACAATCGATTATGCCAGCCAGCGTTTACGGCGACGGTAATTCTTCACGTCACGGAAACTCTTGCGGCCTTCGGAGGAGAGTCCCAGATAGAACTCTTTGACGTCCTCGTTTTCACTGAGTTCTTTGGCGTTGCCTTCCATTACAACGCGGCCATTCTCCATGATGTAGCCATAGTCGGAATAACGGAGTGCAACATTGGTATTCTGTTCGGCCAGCAAGAAGCTGACGCCTTCATTTTGATTCAGTTTCTTGACGATCTCGAAGATCTCTTCAACCAACTGAGGTGCAAGACCCATTGAGGGCTCATCCAGCAAAATCATGTCGGGTTTTGCCAGCATGGCGCGTCCGATCGCGCACATCTGCTGTTCACCACCCGAGGTATATCCCGCCTGACTGCTTCTACGTTCACGCAGGCGAGGGAAGTAGTCGTAAATTAGTTCAAGACTCTGAGCGATTGCTTTACGTCCATCTTTTCGGGTATATGCCCCGGTCAATAGATTCTCTTCAATGGTTAAATGTTCGAAACAGTGACGACCTTCCATCACCTGAACAACACCGCGCTTAACCAGATCTGATGGATTCAGACTCTCAACCGCTTCGCCTTTGTAAAGGATGTTGCCTTTCGTGACATCCCCGCGTTCTGCACCCAGGAGATTTGATATAGCTTTCAGCGTGGTTGATTTCCCCGCACCGTTAGCGCCAAGCAGTGCCACGATGCCACCCTTTGGGACTTCCAGGGAAACACCCTTGAGCACCAGAATGACGTGATCGTAGATCACCTCGATGTTGTTGACCTCTAAGAAGGCAGTTGAGTTGTCAGTCATGCTGTGCCTGTTGTTTCTAAGTGTTGGAGGATGTCCCTGCAGCCAGAAATAAGTGGCCGCAGGGACGTCGTCCGATGGTTTAATCCATCGTTAACTGTGATTATTTACAATCACGTGGGGTGATGCCTTTCTCTTTGGCATAGGCTGCCGCAGATTCAACATACATACCGCGAAGCATGCTGCTGTTTGGCTCAATCCAGTCACTGATGGCCTTCCACTGCTTACCATCCCACTGGGTGACTTTCGCACGACCCTTACCCTGGTGATCAGAACAGCTCAGTTTGATGGGATCAAACAGGCCTTCTGCACCCAGGTCTTTCAGACGGGCTTCAGTGATATCCAGGCGATCCATAGCCCACTGTACTTGCTCACCGGTCATTGGTTTGTTACCAAATTCACCCATGGCACTGCGCAGGGCCTCAGTTAAGATTACAGCACTCTGGAGGCCTCGGTTATAGGCGACTTCACCAATACCATCGACTGATTTAGCAGAACCTTTGTTGTTGCCGTAGAGAACAGTTTTGATCATCTTGTGAACGTCAAAATCAGCGCCTACACCGTTGAACTGCAGGGACTTGTAACCTACAGCCGCTTTACCGGCAGGAACCATGTCAGCGTCATTACCTGACCACCAAACACCGATGAACTTTTCACGTGGGAAGTTGACGGCAGCAGCTTCTTTGATAGCCGTCGCGTTCATGACACCCCAGCCCCACATCAGCACATAGTCAGGACGTAGCTGACGACCAATCTTCAGCCAGGTTGCTTTCTGTTCAAGACCTGGATGTGGAACAGGGAACAGCGACAGCTCGAAGCCATGCTGTCCAGCCAGCGCCTCAAGGGTCTTGATGGGCTCTTTACCGTAGGCGGAGTCATGATAGACCAAGGCCACTTTTTTGCCTTTCAGATTTCCGTAACCGCCTTCTTCACTGGCGATGTAATTGATTGCGATATCTGCACCACCCCAATAAGTTGCAGGTGGCACGAATACGTATGGGAAGACAGTACCGTCAGCACCATCTGCACGACCATAACCTGAAGTGATCAGCGGAATCTTGTCAGCAACAACACGATCCAACAGAGCATAAGTAACACCGGTAGAGAGCGGCATTACTGCAGGCATGCCAGTGGGGCCATTGCCTTTCATGCGCTCGTAACACTCAACACCTTTGTCGGTGTTGTAAGCGGTATCACACTCTTCCAGATCCAGTTTTACACCATTGATGCCACCATCACGCTCGTTGAGCAGATTGATGTAGTCAGCGAAGCCATCAGCCCAGGGGATACCGCCTGGCGCATAAGGGCCAGTACGATACACTAGGGAACCGACGAACTGACCGTCAGCAGCCATTACAGCGGGTGCTGCAACAAGACTTGCCATTCCAACTGCAGCAGCAATTAGGCCTGTTTTTACTTTATTTATATTCACTCGTTGTTTCCTCCATCTGAACAATCTCAAGTTATCCTGAGCGGATTCGTGATCATGCATTTCAATTGACCCTTAATCAGTAAGGGAACGGCCAGAGCCGCAGTTTTTCCTTCGTTATTTGCCAGAGCCGGGCGAGGCCGTGCGGCTCGACAATCAAGAAGAAGATGATCAACGCACCGAAAACCATGGCTTCGATGTGTGATATGAGGTCGACAGCTATATTCAAACCAAACCAGTGTGGGGCGTTGGACAAGAAGATAGGCAGCAATACGATAAAGGCGGCTCCGAGGAAGGCGCCCATGATGGAACCCAGTCCTCCAATAATGATCATGAACAGTATCTGGAAAGAACGGTTCACATCAAAGGCCAGGGGTTCTACAGAGCCGGTGTGCACAAATGCCCAGAGTGCGCCTGCGATACCACACAGAAAAGAGCTATAAGCGAACGCCTTGAGTTTGGTCGGCAGCATTTTTATGCCGATAATTTCAGCAGCAATATCCATATCACGTACCGCCATCCATTCACGGCCGATATTGGAGCGAACCAGGTTTTTTGTGATCAGTGCCAACAGTGTGACGATCGATAATGCAAACAGGTATTTTGCAGTAACAGTAGCATGAGCACCTGTCACCATGATATCGCCTATGGCAGTCATTTGAGGGGCTGTGATTACACCAGAGGCGCTGTAATTGGTAAACCAGCCAAATTTGTTGAACATCCAGATCAGGAAGAACTGAGAGGCCAGCGTGGCAACGGCAAGGTAAAAACCCTTAATCCGTAAAGAGGGTATGCCGAATAGAATGCCTACCCCGGCAGTGATTGCACCCGAGAACAGCAATACAAAAAGTATGTGCATCCCAGGGAACATCGTGGCCAGTTTATAGGCCGCAAAGGCACCCGTTGCCATGAAACCACCGGTTCCCAGACTTAACTGTCCGGCGTAACCGGTGAGTACATTCAGGCCCAGTGCTGCCAGGGCAAGAATGAGGAACGGCAGCATGATAGTGCCCAACCAGTAATCACTTGAAACGGCAGGTATGACCAGAAAGGCGATGGCAATAATAGCCCATATAAACCAACGGTCCTGACGAATCGGCAGGATGGCCTGGTCCTTCTGATAGGATGCCTTGAATTCTCCAGCTTCACGGTAAAACATCAGTTACACCCTCTCAATAATCTTTTCGCCAAACAGCCCTTGCGGACGGAACACCAGGAAGGCCAGTGCCAACATATAGGCAAACCAGTCTTCAATACCACCCCCGATCATGGGTGCGATGAATACTTCAGCCAGTTTTTCTCCAGCACCAATGATTAGGCCACCAATGATGGCGCCGGGTACCGAGGTGAATCCACCGAGGATCAATACCGGTAGGGCTTTCAGTGCAATGAGCGCCAGTGAAAACTGTACGCCTAACTTGCTTCCCCACATGATGCCAGCGACCAGTGCCACAATACCCGCCACTGCCCAGACAATCACCCAGATATGTTTCAGGGGAATACCCACACTTAAGGCGGCCTGATGATCATCGGCTACCGCACGCAATGCGCGTCCAATGCGGGTGTATTGGAAAAACAGGGCCAGCGCGATAACCAATACGCCGGCAATACCTGCCGCGATCAAATCAAAATCGTTGATCAGGATCAGACCACCAAAGTAGAAGTCGGGGTTTTGGGAGAAACCGAGATCCAACAGTTTGACCTCTGATCCCCAAATGGTCTGACCGAAGCCATCCAGAAAATAGGCGATACCAATGGTAGCCATGAACAAGATGATGTGCTCCTGATTGACCAGTGACCGGAGTACCACGCGCTCTATGGCAATGGCCAGTATCAACATGACAATCAATGTGGCGATGATAGAGAGCCACATGGGTAGGCCCATCTCATTCAAGCCGACCAGGGTGAGTGCAGAGAACAGCACCATGGCGCCCTGCGCGAAATTGAAAACACCTGAGGCCTTGAAGATCAGTACAAACCCGAGGGCCACCAGCGAATACATAACGCCAGCTAACAAGCCGCCAATAGCAACCTCAAAGAAGAATGGCCACTCAAAGAAAATGTCCTCTGATAGCATCCCAGCCGACCAGGGGATGATGACCATCAGTAGAAGTGAAGCAAATATGATGTAGATGACATCGCGTTCGACGCGCATGATTAATCTCCCGAATTAATGTGAAACGCCAAGATAGGCGTCAATCACGTCTTGGTTACTGCGCACCACATCGGGTGTGCCATCGGCAAGCTGGCGGCCATAATCCAGAACCACAACACGGTCCGAGATATCCATGACCACGCCCATATCATGCTCGATCAAAACTATCGTGGTTCCGAACTCGTCATTGATGTCGAGAACAAAACGCGACATATCTTCTTTCTCTTCCACATTCATTCCGGCCATCGGTTCATCCAGCAGCAGAATCTCTGGCTCGGCGGCGAGTGCACGTCCCAGTTCCACACGCTTCTGCATGCCGTAGGGGAGGCGACCAACCGGTGTTTTGCGAATTGCCTGGATCTCAAGGAAATCGATGATCTCTTCCACCTTTTTCCGGTGCTCGATCTCTTCCTTTTGTGCCTTACCCCAATAGATAGCCTGCGCAAGCATGCTGGATTTCATCTTCAGGTTACGACCTGTCATGATGTTATCGAGCGTGCTCATGCCTTTAAAAAGGGCGATGTTCTGAAAGGTGCGGGCAATGCCAAAACCGGCGGCTTCATGTACCTTCATCTCTTTACGTACTTCACCACGGAAGGTGATTTCACCCTCCTGCGGATGATAGACGCCGTTGATGACATTGAGCATGGAACTCTTTCCAGCACCGTTTGGTCCGATGATGGAGCGGATCTCACCCTGTCTGACGTTGAAGCTGATGTTATTCAGAACGCGCATGGCGCCAAAGGAGAGTGAAATGCCCTTCAGGTCGAGGATGACCTCTCCAAAATTACGTTCATTCATAGTGTTTACCTGATCCTCAGCTGGCCGCTTTCACTGGTGTGAATGTCTTGGCGTTGCGTACTTTTACATCGGCGGTTAATACGCCGGTACGTCCATCCTCAAACTTCACCTGTGTTTCGACATGTTGAACGGCTACATCGGAGTAGAGTGCACCCATTAAAGGCCCATAACGCTCTGCGATGAAATTACGCCGCACCTTGCGGGTACGTGTTAACTCACCGTCATCCGGATCCAGCTCTTTATGCAGTACCAGGAAGCGTTTGATCTGAGAGTTACTGAGCAGCGGATCTTTTGACAGATCCAGATTAACTTGTTCGACACACTCTTGAATCATGTCGTAGACCGTATCCTGGTTGGCCAAATCGGTATAACCAGAGTAGGCGAGATTACGACGCTCCGCCCAGTTACCTACCGCTTCCAGATCGATGTTGATAAAGACGCTGGCGTAGTCGCGCTCATTACCAAATGCGACCACTTCCTTAATAAAGGAGAAGAACTTGAGTTTGTTCTCAATATACTTCGGAGCAAACAGGGTGCCGTTGTTGAGCTTGCCGACATCTTTTGCACGATCAATGATTTTCAGATGACCATTCTCTGCGAAGAAACCCGCGTCACCAGTAAATACCCAACCATCATCAGTCTTGGTTTTGGCGGTTGATTCCGGATTCTTATAATAGGAGTGGAAGACGCCAGGGCTGCGATAAAGCACTTCACCGTTGTCATCAATCTTGATTTCAACATCGATGGCTGGGGTGCCAACGGTATCGGCATACACTTCGCCATCGGGTTGTACGCAGATGAATACCATGCCCTCTGTCTGTCCATAGAGCTGTTTGATGTTAATGCCGAGTGAGCGGTAGAAATCAAAGATTTCAGGGCCAATGGCCTCACCGGCCGTATAGGCCAGCTTGATTCGGCCGAGTCCTAATACGTCACGCAATGGTCCGTAGACAAAAAAGTTACCCAGCTTGTAAATCAGTCTGTCCATGAGCGAGACCGGCTTGCCATCCAGGATACGGGTTCCGGTGCTCTTCGCGTGATCCATGAAGTAGTGGAACATCTTCTGTTTGATCTTGCTGGCATCCTCCATGCGGATCATCACTTGCGTCAGCATGTTTTCATAAACGCGGGGTGGGGCGAAGTAATAAGTCGGACCAATCTCGCGCAGATCCGTCAAGACTGTCGCGCCACTCTCCGGACAGTTAATGGTAAAACCGGCGACGTAGGATTGTGCATAGGAGAAAAGGTTGTCACCGACCCATGCCATTGGCAGATAGGCCAACACTTCTTCGTTTTCGGTTAATCCTTCACGGATGATGCCGTTGCGTGCGGTGATTATGACATTGTCATTCGTCAGCACCACGCCCTTGGGATTGCCCGTCGTTCCAGACGTGTAGAGCATGATACCCACATCGCTTCCACTGCCTGATAGCGCTGACTGATCAAAAAATCCAGGATGGGCTTCATCATACTGGCGACCCTGCTCCTGCGCTTTATCGATGCTGCTCAGGAAGGGGTAGTCGTAGTGACGTAAACCACGTGGATCATCAAACAGGATATGTTCAATTTTCGGGGCTTTTTCTTTTACTTCTAGGAGTTTATCGACCTGCTCCTGATCCTCGACAATGGCGAAACGCACATCGGCGTTATCCAGTACATAAATCATCTCTTCAGCAACTGAATCCTGATAGAGGGGTACAGGGACACCACCGAGACACTGAGCTGCCGCCATTGCCCAGTAGAGGCGGGGGCGGTTATCACCAATAATGGCAAGTTTGTCACCGCTTTTGAAACCCAAAGCCGCTAATCCACAAGCCAGGGCCCGCACTTCATCAGCGACTTCGGACCAGGTCCATGACTGCCAGATACCTAGATCTTTTTCACGCATGGCGATTTTATCGCCACGAACCTTGGCATGATTCAGCAATAGCTTGGGAAAAGTATCAAGCACCTCGCTGTTTTGCCCACCCGGTTGGTTTGGGGGTAAAGACATTCCCTCAACTCCTCTCACTTTCAATGATCCGGCGACATTGCGCCAGTAATTTAGTAATCGATTGACGCCACTATCGGCTCGAAAATGCGTGTCGGATCTTTATGGCGGCTATTTTTTATTATCCGCAATTAACGTATACGTCAATTGGCTTATATTTCCGTTTACGTTAACGTAAATTAAAGCCCAACACTAATTAAAAATAGCTAAATGGTCAACCTGGATTTTCTGTTGTTTACAATCTTTTCGGAGTTTTACTCGGGTAATCAGAGCACATCCGCCAGGGTTGCCATTTAAGGGAGATCTCTTCCCTCATTGTTATGTTTTTAATGCGACATCAAAACCGGTGTGGTCATGTTCTCAAACACCTTTTGAGTAACCCCACCCAAGATCAGTTCGCGGAATCTGTGGTGGCCATAAGCGCCCATTACCAGTAAATCAGCTCGCTCATCAGCTAGGCAGTTTAGAATCAAATTTCCTTCATCAACTCCACGGGTTGAGAACTGATCGCTTTCTGTTTTAATGCCGTGGCGCGTGAGGTGTGCCGCCGCTTGCTCAGCGGTTACACCGGACTCTTTCTTGGTATTTTTCTTGGGATTGATGGCAACAACTTTCACTTTTTTTGCTTCTCCCATCAAAGGGATAGCGTCATTCAGGGCGCGTACAGATTCCCGGCCTGATGTCCAGGCGACCACCACTTTTTTGCCGACACTTTTAAATTCACCGGCATAGGGGATGATCAATACAGGGCGCCCGGTTTCCAGAACAAGATGCTCTGGCATATCCTCTGGCACACTGCCATCAGCGCTTTTATTATCATGCTGGCCAACAATGATCATATCGGACTGTTGCGTCTGTTGGATTACCTGGTTGGTGACCTGATCCGAACTGCTGGGTAATTTGGCAGTAACCCAGGTCAGCGTAATTCCGGCCTTGTCCGCCAGCTTGGCGAAACGGCTATGGATCTTCTCGCTCAACGCTTCGTGCGCCTCATGGCGCTTTTTCATGTTGGGTTCAAAGCCTTTCAAACTGGGGTCTGCGCGGGCGAACAGGGCAGTGATTCCAGCCTCATTCTGTTTGGCAATTTGAAGGGCAATCTTGAAGCGCCTCTCACAATATGGCGTGTCGTCGATATGAACCAGAATGTCTTTCAGTGCCATGGAGCTGTATCCCCCTCATGTGAATAACGTTGCGTTCGATTACCAACCGCTTTTGTGTGTAAATTTATTCGCGGTTTAAATATCAATGTGATAATAATATTACGTTTACGTAAACGTAACTTAATAGGGCAACACTAATTAAAAAATCACGAGTGGTCAATAAGTGATTGTCCTTGATTTCGAAACAGGGATGCTTTTTTTTGAGTTATCCGATTAACAACAGGCTTGGACATTGCCTGAGTGTATACCTTCAAGTGCAGATTGATAGATTGGGAGTGAAAATTCTTTTCAACCTCTGAGTGATTCAGGTCGGGTTTAATAAAAAACCGCCCAGCAGGTGGGCGGTTAAAGGGAGGCGAGCCTGTATTAAAGTCTGCAGGTACGGATCAGCGGCATTTGAACGCGGCTGAACGCTTCTCCAAAAAGGCCCCCATGCCTTCTTTCTGATCGTCGGTAGAGAAACAGAGACCAAATACTTCACTTTCGAGCAGGCAGGCGTTCTCCAAGTCTATATCCTGGCCCCGCTGTACCGCCTGCTTGACTAAGTTGACGGCGACAGGTCCTTTTGTGCAAATCAGTCGAGCGGTCTCAAGGGCCTTCTCCATCAATTCATCAGCGGCATAGACATGATTGACCAACCCCCACTCGGCGGCTTCGGCGGCTTTGATCTGTCTCCCCGTGACAAGTAGTTCCATGGCCTTGGCTCGACCTACCAGACGCGGTAGTCGCTGGCTGGCACCAAATCCAGGCGTCACACCAAGATTGACTTCGGGTTGTCCAAAGAGGGCTTTTTCAGAGGCAATAATCCAGTCACAACTCATGGCGAGTTCGCATCCACCCCCTAGGCAGTAACCGTTGACTACAGCGATGACGGGTATTGCGAGTGTTTCTAGCCGACGAAAGGCGCGCATTCCTTTTTGTGAAAAGGCCTGTCCCTCCAGGGCGGTTTTGTCCTTCATTTCAGGTATATCTGCGCCGGCAACAAAGGCCTTTTCTCCGGCCCCGGTAACGAGCAAAACCCGAGCATCAGCACTGTTCGCTAGAGATTCCCCTGCCGCATATATTTCGTCCAGAGTGGCGCTGTTGAGTGAATTAAAGCTTCTAGGGCGATTGATTGTGAGCTGATAGATACCTGGCTCAACCTGCTCTAGCAGAATATTTTCGTATTCCATAATCATCTCGGCTGTTTGGTGTCTGATATTTTCATAAAGGGTGTGGAGTCAAATTACTCGACCAGTTGTTGTCTGGTTTTGGATCTAATCCAAAATTTGACCCCAACCCCCACATGCTATTAATAGTCGTAGAAGCCCTTGCCGCTTTTGCGGCCCAGATAGCCTGCATCAACCATGCGGCGGAGCAGGGGGCAGGGGCGATACTTCGTGTCACCCAGGCCTTCATGCAGTACTTCCATGATGGAGAGACAGGTATCCAGGCCGATCAGATCGGCTAAAGCCAAAGGCCCCATTGGGTGGTTCATACCTAATTTCATTACATCATCTATCGCTTCAACCGTGGCGACACCTTCATAGTGGGCATAGATGGCTTCATTGATCATGGGTAGCAGGATACGGTTGGAAACAAAGCCCGGGCTGTCATTAACCTCAACGGGTGTTTTACCGATCTGTTTCGATAGCCCATCAATCAGCGCATAGACCTCATCACTGGTCTGCAGGGCGCGAATGACCTCGACCAGTTTCATCACCGGTACCGGGTTCATGAAGTGCATACCGATGACTTTCTCTGGGCGTTTTGTTTCGCGGGCTATGCGGGTCAGTGAGATGGATGAGGTATTGGTGGCAAGCACTGCCTCGGGTTTACAGATGCGATCGAGTTCCTGGAATATCTTACTCTTGATCTCCAGATTTTCACTGGCCGCTTCAACCACCAGGTCGACCGATGCCAGCGCTTCCAGGTTGGTGGCGCCAGAGATATTAGCCAGTGTCGCTGTCTTGTCAGCTTCACTGATTTTCTCTTTTTTAACCATGCGGCTCAGGCTTTGCTCGATGGTGGAGAGGCCACGCTGAAGTGGTTCATCCGCGATGTCGTGCAGGATTACTTTAAAACCGGATGCGGCAAATACCTGAGCAATGCCATTACCCATTGTACCGGCGCCAATGACACCAACTGAACTAACTTGCATATGAACCTCTAGCATGAATGAAATATAGTGCTTATTAAAAAGGATTTTTGCCCACTCTGCAAAGAGTTGCTTTTTGCAAATGAGTAATGTCTTTGTGTAAAGTAACTTTAGATATAATTAACATGTAGTTATGATCATACACTAAAGTTATTTAGAGTTTTGTGGAGCCTTGAGGCTCCCCCCAGCTGTCTACATGTTTCGGCGATATTGGCCGCCCACCTCATAGAGTGCGTTGGATATTTCGCCCAAAGAGCAGTATTTCACGGCATCCACCAGTTCTACGAAGATGTTCTGATTGTTGATGGCGGCGGAGCGAATACGCTCCAGAGCTGCACCGGCCTGAGTGCGATTTCGCTGATTGAATTCACGTAGACGTTTAATCTGGCTCAGCTTTTCATCTTCGGTGGAACGGGCCAGTTCTATGGTCACTTCTTGATTGCCTTTCGGGTTAAGGAAAGTGTTGACGCCGATGATCGGGAGCGAGCCGTCGTGCTTCATGTGTTCATAGTGCATCGATTCATCCTGAATCTTGCCGCGTTGATAGCCGGTCTCCATGGCACCCAATACGCCACCACGTTCAGAGATACGCTCAAACTCACTGAGCACGGCCTCTTCAACCAGATCGGTGAGCTCATCAATAATGAAAGCGCCCTGGTTGGGGTTTTCATTTTTGGTCAGGCCCCACTCGTTATTGATGATCAACTGAATAGCCAACGCGCGACGCACAGACTCTTCTGTCGGTGTGGTGATCGCCTCGTCATAGGCATTGGTGTGCAGGCTGTTGCAGTTGTCATAGATGGCAATCAGGGCCTGCAGTGTGGTGCGAATGTCATTGAAATCCATCTCCTGGGCATGCAGGGAGCGACCCGATGTCTGGATATGGTATTTTAGTTTCTGACTGCGTTCGTTCGCACCATACTTGAAGCGCATGGCGGTGGCCCAGATGCGCCGGGCAACACGCCCCATAACGGTGTACTCAGGGTCCATGCCGTTGCTGAAGAAGAAAGAGAGATTGGGTGCAAACTCGTCAATGTCCATGCCCCTGGCTAGGTAGGTCTCCACGTAGGTGAAACCGTTGGAGAGGGTGAAGGCGAGCTGGGAGATCGGGTTCGCTCCAGCCTCGGCAATGTGATAGCCGGAGATCGAGACCGAGTAGAAATTACGCACCTGGTTATGGACGAAATACTCCTGGATATCGCCCATCAGCTTGAGTGCGAATTCGGTGGAGAAGATACAGGTGTTCTGACCCTGGTCCTCTTTCAGAATATCGGCCTGCACCGTGCCACGTACATTGGAGAGTGCCCAGGCACGGATCTTCTGGATCTCCTCATCGGTGGGTTGCCGGCCATTATCCGCCTCGAATTTGCTGATCTGCTGTTCAATGGCGGTATTCAGGAACATCGCCAGAATCATTGGTGCCGGGCCGTTAACAGTCATCGAGACCGAAGTGCTGGGGTTGCACAGATCAAAGCCATCATAGAGCACTTTCATGTCATCCAGAGTGGCTATGGAGACGCCAGAGTTACCGATCTTGCCGTAGATATCCGGGCGCTCATCCGGGTCGCAGCCGTATAAGGTGACGGAGTCGAATGCAGTGGAAAGTCTTTTTGCATCAGCGTGTTCCGAGAGTCTTTTAAAGCGACGGTTAGTACGAAATGCATCGCCTTCACCGGCAAACATCCGGGTTGGATCTTCACCTTCACGCTTGAATGCAAACACACCGGCGGTGTAGGGGAACGTGCCGGGAACATTTTCCAGCAAGAGCCATTTCAGCAACTCGCCATGATCTTCATACTTGGGCAGAACGACCTTACGTATTTTGGTACCAGAAAGTGTCGTGCGGGTGATCTGAGTACGAATCTCTTTGTCGCGGATCTTCACCACATACTCATCGCCAGCGTAGCTCTCTTTAACCTGGGGCCAGATCTCCAAAAGCTTTTTCGCCCGTTGATCCAGGGCGTTGTCCCGTTCGGTAATCAGGCTGTCGAGTGTGTCGACCTCGGTGCCTGCCTCACTCAGCATGCGTTTGGACTCGGTCAATTGTTGACGTTCCCGGGCAATGCGTGCCTGTATCTCTACAGTCTTTTTGTAGTCGCGAACGGTTTCAGAAATTTCAGCTAGATACCGCGCCCGCTGCGGTGGAACGATGACCTGCTTTCCGGTTGAGCGGCGTTCGCTGCTGCGGGGCAGGGCATCTTCTGATGCTTTCAGGCCAAGTGTGGCGAGTTTATCCAGTAGGCCGTGATAGAGGGCCGTGACGCCTTCGTCATTGAAGCGTGCAGCGATGGTGCCGTATACCGGCATCTCTTCAACGGGCGTGGTGAAGGCCTCCTGATTTCGTTGCACCTGTTTTCGGACATCGCGGAAAGCATCATCGGCTCCTTTCCGGTCGAACTTGTTAATGGCGATAAAGTCGGCAAAGTCCAGCATGTCGATCTTTTCCAGCTGGCTCTGTGCGCCGAACTCTGGAGTCATCACATACAGTGAGGCATCGGCTAGCGGCACAATCCCTGCGTCGCCCTGGCCGATTCCGGGTGTTTCAACAATGATGAAATCAAACCCAGAGAGTTTGCACGCCTTGACGATATCAGCGACATATTCCGGTACCTCACCACTCGCATCACGGGTGGCAACGGAGCGGAAATAGATATTCGGATGCTCAATGGCATTCATTCGGATACGGTCGCCCAACAAGGCACCGCCGGTCTTTCTGCGCGTAGGATCCACTGCCACAATGGCGATCTTTAGCTGATCCTGCTGGCCCAGTCTGAAACGGCGAATGAGTTCGTCGGTCAGTGAGGATTTGCCTGATCCACCGGTTCCGGTGATCCCTAGTACAGGGATCTTTCTATCGAGTGTATCAACGGCCTTTGTGATCTTGTCTGCCAGCGCATTGTTTGGCGGGCTGTTTTCGAGCTGGGTGATAATCTGGGAGAGGGCGCGCCAGTCACCATCCGTTAACGGATCGATACTGTCAGGAGCGTATTGGCCGGGATCAAAGTCACTCTGCTCCATGGCCATCTGGATCATGCCCTGTAGACCCAACTTCTGGCCGTCTTCAGGGGAGAAGATGCGTGTCACCCCATACTCGTGCAGCGCTTTGATCTCTTCGGGCACGATGACGCCGCCACCGCCAGCAAAGATACGGATTGCACTGCCGCCACGCTCTTTGAGCATGTCGACCATGTATTTCAGATACTCGACATGGCCACCTTGATAAGAGCTGATCGCGATACCTTGGGCATCTTCCTGCAGGGCTGCGTTGACGATCTCAGCAACCGAACGATTGTGTCCCAAATGAATGACTTCAGCGCCTTGCGACTGAAGAATGCGTCGCATGATATTGATGGAGGCATCATGACCATCGAAGAGGCTGGCGGCGGTGACGAAGCGAATTTTGTGCTTTTGTTGCGCAATTCCGACGACATTGCTTGCCTGTGGGGCGTTTGACATGATGTCTCCAGTTGTTTCTATAACTATCAGATAATAATGTAAATAATGCTGTTCTAAAGGTGACTATACAGACTCAGCAGTGCTGATCTTTTAGCGCCTCAGCACTCTAAAACTACCTTACGTTAACGTAAACGTCAATGGCGCATTGTCTAGCGATGCAGGTCCCAAAATGTCCCATGGTCAGTCCTGGGAATTGAAAGTATAGTGACGTTTACGTAAACGTAGGTTATAACTGTGGGTAACTGGTAATGCCATGACGTTTACCACACACCAGATTATGGCATCAAAAGAGATTAATGCAGTCGACTTTGCCCAGAAAACAGAGGGACTCTCACTCTACTCCCGTTAAACTTTGGGAGCACGCTGGAGTATAAAAGCACAGTTACTCGGGATAGAATATGCTAATGGAAGAAATACACACTGACATGTCCGATACTGCCGACATCATGAAAGGCACGACCTATACCATCTCCGAACTCGCCAAAGAGTTTGATATAACCCCGCGGGCAATCCGTTTTTATGAAGATCAGGGGCTGATATCACCTAGTCGCAAAGGGCGTAGGCGGGTCTACCGTGAGCGGGATCGCGTTCGCTTAAAGCTGGTATTAAGGGGCAAACGGCTTGGGTTTGCGCTGTCAGAGGTTAAAGAAATGTTTGATCTCTATGATACCGCCCCTGGCGAAACGGCACAGCTACGATTCCTTCTGGGAAAAATCAAAGATCGACGTGAGATGCTGGAGCAGCAACGTCAGGACATTGAGGCCGTATTACACGAAATGGAGAGTGTAGAGAAGCGTGCTGTCACTGTGCTTGAGGAGATGGGTGAGGGTTGATCAGTACCTATTACTTTATAATTCCAGCCAACGGATGAAATTATTGTTTCATCCTCTGTTTTTCGTTCTTCTTTCTAAAGCGTACTACCCTTGATGGTGTGATCACCCAGTTTGAATTTGAATGTGTTTAAGCTGTAACTATCTAGTTGACGTTAACGTAAACGTAATATATGTTCTCTTCTTGATTGTCGAGGAGACTGCGGATCTCGAAATATCTCAATGCACTGGATAAGTTAGACCGTTATGCGCAGTTGTAGTCTGGTTTTGCCGGAATCCCTGACCTGTCCACGATTTTTAGGGTCGATCGAAGTGTCGATGCGTCCCTCCTAAGGAGAAAGTGAATGATCCATCTGCCTTCGTTGAATTTTGATCTGGGTGAAACCGTAGAGATGTTGCGGGATGCCGTGCAGGAGTTTACGGCGGCCGAGATTGCCCCTATAGCAGCAGAGACCGATGAGAAAAATGAATTTCCCAATCATCTCTGGAAAAAATTTGGTGATATGGGCCTGTTGGGTATCACGGTTTCGGACGAGTTTGGTGGCAGTGAGATGGGTTACCTGGCGCATATGGTGGCCATGGAAGAGATCAGCCGGGCCTCCGCCTCGATCGGCCTGAGCTATGGTGCGCACTCAAATCTTTGCGTTAATCAGATCAAGCGCAATGGCAGCCAGGCACAGAAAGAGAAATACCTGCCCAAATTGATCAGTGGTGATCACATTGGTGCCCTGGCGATGTCTGAGCCCAATGCTGGCTCTGATGTGGTGGGAATGAAACTGAAGGCGGAAAAGAAGGGTGATCGTTACGTATTAAACGGTAACAAGATGTGGATCACCAACGGCCCTGATGCTGATGTGATGGTGGTCTATGCCAAGACAGATCTTAAGGCCGGACCAAAAGGGATTACGGCCTTTATCATTGAGCGCGAGTTTGGTGTTAAGAGTGCCCAGAAACTGGATAAGCTCGGTATGCGTGGTTCCAACACCTGCGAGCTGGTATTCGAAGATGTGGAAGTCCCGGAAGAGAATATTCTCGGTGGACTCAATCAGGGTGTGAAGGTATTGATGAGTGGGCTCGATTACGAACGAGCCGTGCTCTCCGGTGGGCCACTGGGCATTATGCAGGCCTGTATGGATGTGGTGGTGCCCTATATCCATGAGCGTGAACAGTTTGGGCGTCCGATCGGTGAGTTTGAGTTGATGCAGGGCAAGATGGCGGATATGTATACCACCATGAACGCTTGCAAAGCCTATGTCTATGCCGTCGGCAAAGCGTGTGATCGCGGTGAGACGACTCGAAAGGATGCGGCAGGTGCCATTCTCTACTCCGCAGAGAAAGCAACCTGGATGGCACTGGAGGCAATTCAGACCCTGGGTGGTAATGGTTATGTTAACGAATATCCAACAGGCCGTTTCCTGAGAGATGCCAAGCTTTATGAGATTGGCGCAGGTACTTCAGAAATACGCCGTATGTTGATCGGCCGAGAGTTGTTTAACGAAACCCGATAATTTGTTAAAGGGTCGGAGTCGATCCAGATCGACTCCGACCCCTATGCATTGACTCTGACCCCTGCGATAACAAGCTGAATTGTAATATTGAACAAACCGGAGTTTTCCCATGAGTGATCCTATTGTCATCGTTGATATCGCCCGTACCCCGATGGGTGGTTTTCAGGGTTCCCTGTCATCATTGACTGCGCCGCAGCTGGGTTCAGCCGCTATTGCGGCGGCTGTGAGCAGGGCCGGCATCAGTCCCGAAGATGTACAGGAAGTACTGATGGGTAATGTACTGACCGCTGGCATTGGCCAGGCACCGACTCGCCAAGCGGTACTGGGAGCCGGCCTTCCATTAAGTACCACCTGTGCCGGTGTCAGCAAGGTATGTGGCTCTGGTATGAAGGCGGTGATGCTGGCCCATGACCTACTCAAAGTTGGGACCAACGATGTGATGGTTGCCGGTGGTATGGAGTCCATGACCAATGCCCCTTATCTGCAGGACAGGGCGCGCGGCGGTTATCGCCTAGGCCATGGCAAAGTAATGGATCACATGTTCCTCGACGGACTGGAGGATGCCTACTTTGATCGTGGTGCCTTGATGGGTACCTTTGCGGAACAGTGTGCGGATCATTTTAAATTCAGCCGCGAACAGCAGGATGACTTCGCCATTGCCTCGCTGAGTCGTGCCAACGCTGCAATTGAAGCGGGCCGCTTTGAACGGGAAATCACACCCGTTACCATCAAAGGGCGCGGTGGTGATACGGAAGTGACTATTGACGAACAGCCAGGCAATGCCCGTCCTGAGAAAATCCCCAGCCTGCGTCCCGCATTTCGTAAAGACGGAACCGTCACCCCGGCCAACTCCAGTTCTATCTCAGATGGTGCGGCTGCACTGGTGATGATGCGTGCCTCCGAAGCAGAACGTCGTGGTCTTTCTCCCAAGGCCATTATCCATGGTCATGCCGGTTATGCCGGTGAACCTTGCTGGTTTACCACAGCACCTGTCTATGCGATGCAGAACCTGTTACAGCGTCTGGAATGGAACAAGGATGAAGTGGATCTGTGGGAGATCAATGAGGCCTTCGCAGTTGTCACCATGGCGGCCATGCGCGAGATGAATCTTGATCATGAAAAGGTCAATATCAACGGTGGTGCCTGTGCGCTCGGACATCCAATTGGCGCATCAGGTGCACGTATACTAGTAACGCTTCTGGCGGCCCTGGAGAATCAGGGACTGAAGCGAGGTATTGCCTCACTCTGTATCGGTGGTGGAGAAGCCACGGCCGTCGCTATCGAGCGGGTATAAGCGAGATCGGTAGGATGGGCACGTTGTCAGTGCCCACGCGGAAGCACGATACGAGAAAACCGCGTGGGCACCAAAGACGTACCCACCCTACGGTTGAAACGGGGTGTCGCTTCTCTCTGTATCGGTGGTGGTGAAGCCACGGCTGTTGCGATCGAGCGGGTTTAAGCGAGATTGGTAGGGTGGGCACGTTGTAGGTGCCCACGTAGACGCACAAAACAAGACAACCGCGTGGGCACTAAAGACGTGCCCACCCTACGGTAACTATTAGTCAGCTGACAGGAGTCATTGAATGATCCTCACTGAAGAACAGCGCATGATCCGTGATATGGCACGGGACTTTGCCCAGGAGCGGCTGGCCCCGAATGCAGCGGAATGGGACCGGGAGAGTATCTTTCCTTCCGATGAGCTGAAAGAGATGGGCGCCCTTGGCCTGTTTGGCATGACCATGCCAGAAGAGTGGGGTGGTGCCGGTACGGATTATGTCTCCTTTGCCCTGGCTATTGAAGAGATTGCCGCAGGTGATGGTGCCTGCTCAACCATACTCAGTGTCAATAACTCCGTTGTATGTGGGCCCTTGTTGAAATTCGGCAGTGACTATCTGAAAGAGACCTATCTGAAACCACTGGCATCGGGTGATATGCTCGGTTGCTTCTGCCTGACAGAACCCCAGGCGGGCTCTGATGCCTCAGCCTTGAGGATGCGTGCCGTAAGAGCGGGTGATGAGTATGTCCTGAATGGAACCAAACAATTCATCACCTCGGGCAAATACGCACAGGCCGCCATTGTCTTTGCAGTGACCGATCCTGCGGCGGGTAAACGGGGCATCAGTGCCTTTGTAGTGCCAACGGATAACCCCGGTTATAAAGTCGCCAATGTAGAGAAAAAACTGGGGCAGCACGCCTCTGATACGGCGCAGATCTTTTTTGATGAGTGCCGCATACCAGCCGATCATTTGATCGGTAAAGAGGGTGAAGGTTACAAGATCGCATTAAGTAACCTGGAGAGTGGTCGCATCGGAATTGCCGCCCAGTGTGTGGGTATGGCACGAGCGGCTTATGAAGCCGCTCTGAGTTACGCCAAGGAGCGGGAGAGTTTCGGTACCCCAATTATCAACCATCAGGCTGTCGGATTTCGTCTGGCGGACATGGCCACACAACTGGAAGCGGCCCATCTGATGGTAATGAACGCGGCCGTTCTGCGTGATGCCGGTGAGCCCTGTCTGAAACAGGCCTGCATGGCCAAATTGTTTGCCTCCGAGGCGGCAGAAAGGATCTGCTCAGATGCCATCCAAGTACATGGTGGATACGGCTATCTGCAGGATTTCCCGGTTGAGCGTATCTATCGCGATGTACGTATCTCCCAGATTTATGAGGGGACCAGCGATATCCAGCGCATCGTCATCTCTCGCGCCCTTGCAGAGGATTGACGCATGGCCGCACCCCTCGAATTCTATTTTGATTTTTACTCACCCTACGGTTATCTGGCCAGTTCAAGGATTGATGCGCTGGCGGCCAGGCATGGCCGGGAAGTGATCTGGCGCCCCTTCCTGGTTGGCGCTACTTTCGCAGTAACCGGTGCGCGTCCATTGGTTGATATTCCCTTGCTGGGTGATTACTCACTGCATGACATGCAACGATGTGCACGTATGCAAGGCGTTCCTTTTCAACTGCCAGCCGGGTTTCCCAAGGCGGCGCTGGCCCCCTCACGGGCGTTTTACTGGTTGACAGATAATGACCCAGAGAAGGCCAAGAGGCTGGCAAAGGCCGTTTATAACGCTACTTTTGCTGAAGGGCGTGATGGTGCTGATCCACAACTGGTTGCAGAGCTGGCGGTACCTCTCGGTATCGATTCAAATGAACTGCTTGAAGCGATTCAGAGACCCGAAGTGAAAGCGCGATTAAAACAAGAAACTGAAGCCGCGTTAACAAGAGGCGTGTTTGGATCGCCTACCATTTTTGTAGATGGCGAACCCTTCTGGGGAAATGACCGACTTGAACAGGTTGATCGCTGGTTAGAGACAGGAGGCTGGTAATGTCGGTCATCAAGAGCAGTATCAATCGCAAAAGCGAGCAGTTTCGGGAATACCAAGCCTCCATGCAGGCATTGGTGGCAGATCTTCGTGAACGCGTGGCGACCATTGCCGAGGGTGGTGGTGAGCGCGCCCGTGATAAACATCTCAGTCGGGGTAAACTGCTGCCGCGTGAACGTATCCGGGTATTGCTTGATACGGGCTCACCCTTTTTGGAACTCTCCCAGTTTGCCGCTTACAACATGTATAAAAATGAAGTGCCTGCAGCGGGTGTGATTACCGGCATAGGGCGTGTCTCCGGCCAGGAGTGCATGATCATTGCCAATGATGCGACGGTCAAAGGGGGCAGTTATTTCCCCATGACCGTAAAAAAGCATATCCGCGCCCAGGAGATTGCGCGGGAGAATCGACTCCCCTGTATCTATCTGGTGGATTCCGGTGGTGCCAATCTGCCAACCCAGGATGAGGTGTTTCCTGATCGTGAACACTTTGGTCGCATCTTCTATAACCAGGCCAATATGTCGGCCCAGGGCATACCGCAGATTGCCGTGGTAATGGGTTCCTGTACTGCGGGTGGCGCCTATGTACCGGCCATGTCGGATGAGAGCATCATCGTAAAAGAACAGGGGACGATCTTCCTGGGTGGCCCGCCACTGGTCAAGGCGGCAACCGGTGCCGTGGTGACAGCGGAAGAGCTGGGCGGTGCCGATGTGCACTCTCGTATCTCCGGTGTGACGGATCACTATGCCATGAATGACTCCCATGCGCTGGGACTGGCTCGCCGTGTGGTTAAGACACTGAACCGAACAAAACAACCCGAGGTGACACTGCGACAACCCGTTGAACCCCTTTATCCAAAAGAAGATATCTACGGCATCGTGCCGAATGATCTGCGCAAGCCGTTTGATATACGTGAAGTGATTGCCCGCGTGGTGGACGGCAGTGAGCTGGATGAGTTCAAAAAGCTTTATGGTACAACCTTGATCTGTGGCTTTGCCCATATCCACGGTTATCCGGTAGGCATTATTGCCAATAATGGCATCCTCTTTTCCGAGTCGGCGCAGAAGGGCGCGCACTTTGTAGAGCTCTGTGCCCAACGTGGTATTCCATTGGTCTTTCTGCAGAATGTTACCGGCTTCATGGTAGGTAAAAAATATGAAGCGGGTGGTATCGCAAAAGATGGGGCCAAGATGGTAACAGCCGTGGCCTGTGCCAAGGTGCCGAAATTTACGGTTATTGTTGGCGGTAGTTTTGGTGCGGGTAACTATGCCATGTGTGGACGTGCCTATGGCTCACGTTTCCTCTGGATGTGGCCCAATGCCCGGGTCTCGGTCATGGGTGGTGATCAGGCCGCCAATGTATTGAGCCAGATTAAACGGGATGCGATGGAAGCGCGGGGTGAAAACTGGTCGGCAGAAGATGAAGAGGCTTTCAAAGCGCCAGTGAAAGATCAATATGAACACCAGGGCCATCCCTACTATGCCAGTGCACGGCTTTGGGATGACGGGATCATAGATCCGGCAGAGACACGTACCGTATTGGGTCTTGGGCTCTCCGCCGCATTGAATGCACCCGTTGAAAAGACCACCTTCGGCATCTTCAGGATGTAAACAGGGAGTGATGGGAAGATGATGGCAGAAAATTCAGTAACGCTTGACCTGGACGATCGGGGAGTGGCGACACTCACCATAAACCGTCCTGAAATTCATAACGCCTTTGATGATGCGCTGATCAATCGTCTGCTGCAGGCACTTGAATCGGTTGAGGTTGATCCCAAAGCACGCATTGTGGTGTTGCGCTCAGAAGGAAAAAGTTTTTCTGCCGGTGCTGATCTACGTTGGATGCGGCGCATGGCTGACTACAGTGAGTCAGAAAATCTAAAAGATGCGATGGCGCTGGCGAGTCTGATGGAGCGGCTCAACAATCTCTCCAAGCCAACGATAGCGGTTGTGCAAGGTGCGGCCTTTGGCGGTGGTGTGGGTCTGGTGGCCTGTTGTGACATGGCGGTGGCGAGTGAAAGTGCGAAGTTTTGCCTCTCTGAGGTTCGACTCGGTTTGATTCCCGCAGTGATCTCTCCCTATGTCATTGCGGCCATGGGTGAACGTGCGTCACGCCGCTATTTCCTGACAGCAGAACGTTTTGACGCGGTAGAAGCGCACCGATTGGGTCTCGTGCATGAAGTGGTTCCTGAAGAACAGCTTCAGACGCAGGTCGATGCATTGATTGATCAACTGCTGATGGGTGGTCCCCGTTCACTGGCCGCTGCCAAATCCCTGATCTTTGCCGTATCCCGGCAACCAACCAGCGAGGCGGTAATCAAAGATACAGCGCAACGTATTACTGCTGCACGTGCATCGGATGAGGGAAAAGAGGGATTGAATGCCTTCCTCAATAAGCGCCCTCCCGCCTGGATACCAGAGGATTAAAAGAGATGTTTGACAAGATTCTGATTGCCAATCGAGGTGAGATTGCCTGCCGAGTTGCCCGTACTGCGCGACGCATGGGGATCACCACCGTGGCTGTCTATTCCGAGGCGGATGCTGATGCGATGCATGTGTCGTTGTGTGATGAGGCGTATCTGATCGGACCGGCTCCGGCGAAAGAGAGTTATCTGCGGGCCGATAAAATACTCGAAGTCGCCAAGGCATCGGGAGCCCAGGCGGTTCATCCAGGTTACGGTTTCCTGTCTGAGAATGCTGAATTCGCAGAAGCTTGTCAGGCGGCAGGTATCGCCTTTATTGGTCCGCCATCCTCTGCGATTGTTGCGATGGGCTCGAAGAGTGAGGCCAAGATTATTATGACCGAGGCCAATGTGCCACTGGTACCTGGCTATCATGGTGAAGATCAATCCCTGGCTACACTGAAAAGTGAAGCAGATAAAATGGGCTACCCTTTGCTGATCAAAGCCACAGCCGGTGGTGGTGGTAAAGGCATGCGAGTGGTCAGTAGTTCAGCAGATTTTGAAACCGGGTTGAACGCCGCCAAGCGTGAGGCGATCGCTTCATTTGGCGATGACAAGGTGTTGCTGGAACGTTATCTGTTGTCCCCTCGGCATGTGGAGCTGCAGGTGTTCGCTGATACACAGGGCAATGCCGTCCATCTGTTTGAGCGTGACTGCTCGGTCCAGCGTCGTCACCAGAAAGTGCTGGAAGAGGCTCCTGCGCCCGGTATGACCCCCGAGCTGCGCGCTGAGATGGGTGAGGCGGCGACCAATGCAGCGAAAGCGATAGGCTATGTCGGCGCGGGTACGGTGGAGTTTCTGCTCGATAGTGATGGCAAGTTCTATTTCATGGAGATGAATACCCGATTACAAGTGGAGCATCCTGTCACCGAAATGATCTCCGGGCAGGATCTGGTGGAGTGGCAGCTGAAGGTGGCTTCCGGTGAACCACTGCCCATGGCTCAATCTGAGTTGCTGATCAATGGCCATGCCTTTGAGGCGCGGGTCTATGCAGAAAATCCGGCAAAAGATTTTCTCCCGGCAACCGGGAAACTGCGCTATCTGCAGACACCTGAGCAGGGCCCTTGTGTGCGGGTTGATACCGGTGTCGAGCAGGGCGATGAGGTGAGTATTCATTATGATCCGATGATCGCAAAACTGATTGTCTGGGGTGAGGATCGGGCCAGTGCATTGCATAAGTTACGTGCGGCACTGGCTGATTATCGCATTGTAGGTGTAACCACCAATTTGGAATTTCTCTCCACACTCTGTGCCTTACCGGCGTTTGCCAATGCCGAGCTGGATACAGGATTCATTGAGAAGCATGAGGCTGAACTCTTTCCTGTAGTTGAGTCTTTATCGGATGACATACTGGCGATAGCGGCACTTCATGGGTTGTTGGTCGAGCAGAAACGTACACTGCAGCAGCAGGCCGACTCCCACGATCCCTTTTCTCCCTGGGGAAGTGGTAGCGGTTGGCGGATGAATCAAGACAGCTTCCATGCCTTGCACTGGTCGACAGAGAGTGCGCAGGGCAGTGTGATTGCGCACTATCGTAATGGCGCTTATCTACTGGAGCTTCCCGAAGGCGAATGCCTGGTATCGGGTGAGATCCTGGAGAATGGTGATCTGCTGGCTGATTTGTCAGGGCGTCGCTTCAAAGTCGCTGTGATTCGGCATGACCAGGAGCTGACCATACTGCATCAGGGATGTTCCTGGCAGCTTACCCTGACCGATCCGCGACTTGATGCCCTTGAAGGCGAAGCGGCCAGCGGCAGTCTGGTGGCACCTATGACCGGTAATGTAATTGCCATTAATGTGGCTGAAGGTGATGAGGTTAAGCAGGGCGATGCCGTGATGATTGTTGAAGCGATGAAGATGGAGCACACCATCTCGGCGCCAAGTGATGGCATTGTAAAAGAGATACGCTTTGCCGTTGGAGATCAGGTTGAAGATGGCGAAGCCTTGTTGGTGATTGAGTAGATCGGTTCATCCTATATGTCTATTGGTTGGTAAAAACATTTGTCAGCCTACCGTTATTGAAAAGGTATAGAGAGTGCAACTACCAGAACGCGTAAAGATTGTAGAAGTAGGACCGCGGGATGGCCTGCAGAACGAGGCCGCGCCGGTACCTGTAGAAGTAAAGCTGGGGCTGATTGAGCGATTGGAGAAAGCAGGTGTGTCGGTTATCGAGGCTGGTAGTTTTGTCTCGCCCAAATGGGTGCCCCAGATGGCCTCCAGTGCAGAACTGTTTCAGCAGATTGACCAGAAACCCGGTGTCAGTTATCCCATGCTGGTTCCGAATCTGAAAGGGCTTGAGAGTGCGCTCTCAGTTGGCGTTAAAGAGATCGCCATCTTTGCAGCGGCTTCAGAAAGTTTTACCCAAAAGAATATCAACTGCTCTATTGAAGATAGTATCGCCCGATACAGTGATGTCATGGTGCAGGCTAAACAGCACGGATTATTGGTGCGGGGTTATGTCTCCTGTGTTCTCGGCTGTCCCTATGAAGGTGAGATTGCGCCTGAACGTGTAGCAGATGTTGCACGAAGTCTCTATGAACTGGGTTGCTATGAGATTTCATTGGGTGACACTGTTGGTGTGGGTACACCTGCCAAAGCACAACAGATGATTGATGCCGTCACCAAATGTGTTCCCGTTGAAAATTTAGCCGCCCATTTTCATGATACCTACGGTCAGGCTTTGGCAAATCTGTTTGCCGTGTTACAGCGCGGTGTATCAATCATTGACAGTTCTGTATCTGGCTTGGGTGGCTGTCCCTATGCCAAAGGGGCATCAGGAAATGTAGCCACTGAAGATGTGCTCTATATGTTGAATGGACTGGGTATTCAGACCGGTCTCGATATGGAGAGGCTGCTACAGGCAGGTGATTTCATCAGTCGTTATTTGCAACGTGAGCCGGCCTCTAAAGTCGCTCGCGCACTAAGCGCGGCTGACTGATCCCATGTAGGGTGGGTACGTCGTCTGTGCCCACGCGGTTAATTGATACGTGTTCGCGTGGGCAAAAAAGCATGCCCACCCTACCGTAAAGAAATAAAAGTACACGACACAAACAAAATAGAGAGCGGAGGTAACAATGTCAGACAAACCCATTAGCCGATTCCCCATACCCGATATCAATGAGTATCGATATAGAGAAACTACTGCAGGCCGGTAGTTATATCAGTGGCTATCTGCAGCGTGAGCCGGCCTCTAAAGTCGCTCGCGCACTAAGCGCGGCTGACTGATCCCCGGTAGGGTGGGCACGTCGTCTGTGCCCACGTGGGTAATTGCTGCGTGTCATCCGCGTGGGCATAAAAAACGTGCCCACCCTACCGCTAAATCCAGATTAAAAAACTTAACCATAAAAGCGCTTCATGCGGAGGTATTCATGTCAGACAAACCCATTAGCCGATTCCCCATACCCGATATCAATGAGATGCCCGATGATATCCGAGAAGTAATCTTAGCTGTCCAGGAGAAGTCTGGTTTTATACCGAATGTTTTCCTGGCTTTGGCTCATCGTCCCGATGAGTTTCGTGCCTTCTTTGCCTATCATGATGCCCTGATGGAGAAAGAGAGTGGTTTGACAAAAGGTGAACGTGAAATGATTGTGGTCGCCACATCCAGCAGGAATCAATGTATCTACTGCGTTGTGGCTCACGGTGCCATTCTGCGCATACGTGAAAAAAATCCACTGATTGCCGACCAGATTGCCGCCAACTATCGCAAGGCCGATATCACCCCCCGTCAGAAAGCGATGCTTGATTTTGCCTTGAAGATTACCCTGAATGCCAATGAGGTTGATGACGACGATTATGCGTTGCTGCATGAGCATGGTTTCAGTGATGAGGATATCTGGGATATTGGTGCAATCTCGGCATTCTTCGGTCTCTCAAACCGTATGGTCAATTTGACCAGTATGCGGACCAATGATGAGTTTTATTTGTTGGGTCGTTTGCCAAAAAAATAGGCCCAATTTTAGCTTTTGGCGCAAGAACAAAAAAACCACGTCTACATTAGACGTGGTTTTTTTTTGCGTTGGGTTAGTGATTATATGCCTGATACGCGATCACTGGGATGATCCTGCATACCCCCAAATTTACCTTGCTCACTGGCCTCAGAGGTACGACCTGCAGCGGTAGCAGGAAGACTTGTAAAATTATTCCCGCTATTAACAGTTGATCCATAAACCTGATCAACATTCAAATCAGAGTTGATATCAGCGGTAGCGGTTCCAATAGAAACCAGTGAAATCAGTGCGGTAATGAGTAGGTGTTTCATATTAATTCTCCAGTTATTTGTTGGTGGACCTAAGCAGTGGTCCTTGCAATAAAAGACCTGGTGGACGATGTAAATATTTCACGCTTATAAAAAAATATTTGAATGGGACAGCTGAACCAGAAAAAGCAAAAGGCCACGCCTTAATGGGCGTGGCCTTCTTATTCCTGCTGTTAAAAGTTGTTAGATTCCTGACACTCTCTCACTTGGATGATCTTGCATGCCACCATGATTTTCGTGTTCTTCCATTATAGTAGTCCGACCAGCAGCAGTTGGGGGTAAATTATCTAGCTCTACCGAAGTGGCAGGCGTGTAGAGTAAGTCATACTGTGAATCCGACGCAAAATCAGCAGAAGCAGATCCAATCGTAAAGAGTGAAATGAGTGCGGTTATAAGTAGACGTTTCATAGTAATTCTCCAGTTTGATGTTGTTGACCTCAACAAAGGCCCTTGCTTTAAAAGACCTGGAAAATTGAAAAAATATTTCACGATTGATTGTTGTTGTGAAACTGTAGGCGAACAAAAGGAGTGTATTGCTTTATTGCTGAATAAATGATCAAGCTCAATAGAAAAATAGGTGAGTTGATTAGACTTATAGGTGGGTAATAGCTATTTGCTAATATAAACCGCTTATTGTAAACGCAAGAACTATTACTCATTCATGGCGCTAATAGGATGGCCATTGTAATGCCGTGTTATCGGGGCAGTATAAAGGGGGGGCATATATAATAATGATAGGTGCCAGAGTTATTGCAATTATTTTGATTCTATTATTTCCGCTACCGGGTTATTGCGAATACCTGTTTTTTGAGTCAGATACAGCAACTGATATAAGGGGTTGGCATCCTGAGAGTCGAAATCGTTGTTATTTTCCAGGTGATGAAGATGCCGATCATCTTGCCGCAAAATTATTCAAAAATATTCTGTCCTATATTCAAAAAGATGCTGAGTATTCAGAGGCCTTGATGAAAACAGCAGTTACTACCGGCATTGCCTTTTGCATAGAAAATCGCGCAGATGGGTCACGAGGGTATTATGACTATCGATACAATATTATTGCGGTACGAGAATCATTAGGATTTTATCAGAAGGTAGCCATTGTATTGCATGAGTTGCGACACGTAGAGCAGGTGAATCGTGGATTTCGCCAGACACTCGAGTATTCTATGAATGAGATGACGCGGATGACCTATGCGGTTGAGGCTGATGTACAGGCTTTTTCTGTGCTTTTTGCATGGCGCATGAAAAAGAAAGGTCTGCCTGATCTGTGGCATACGTTACTCACGTTCAAACACTACGCCGATATTGCAAAGTCTTTTGAGCAAGAGATGGCACGATCTGATGATGACATGCGGGCAATAAAGCAAGCATTCATACAGTGGTATGATTCGGCATGGCGAAAGAAAAACTACCGAACTGGCTGCTGTATGGGCTATCTGGATATGCTCGATGAGACAAACTTGATTGAAAGTTATGAGCTTTTGCCGCAGGATTTCTTTGATGAACTCTGCGTCCTTCCAGATGGCAGGAATTACGGATGCCAATTTACTAATGTTATTAAGCAGGAATCCTGAATGGTAATATTGACAAGTAGAGAGTCCATCAGGCTTAAAAAAGTGTTAACTGATTAGCCGTTATTCTGTCAAAACTGTCATCCAGGAAATGCAGAATGCCATCTGCTACCGGTTCGATCTGGCGATCAATGTAGTGCTGGTAGTCAATGGGACTGTTCAGCTTTTCAACAGGTTCTGGTCCGTTGATTGTAATCACATAACTAATCCAGCGACTCGATTTACCCAGTTTTCGTGCAGCTTGAACATGGGGTGGGACATTGCGCTGATACTCATCCAATTTCCTGCGTAACCGTTTCCGGTAAATAAGTTGATCATCCAGATCACCTTGCCGCAATTGCATAACAAGATTACTGATGTAGGCTTCATAAGGCTCTTTAAAAAAGATTCTTCTATAAAGCTCGCGTTGAAAGTGCTGAGCAAGCGGTGTCCAGTCGCTGCGAACACTCTCCAGTCCTTTAAATATAAGTTCGCACTCGCCCTGCTTATTACGGACTACCCCGGCATAGCGTTTCTTACTACCTGTCTCAGTGCCCCTGATGGTAGGCATGATGAACTGTAAAAAGTGAGTTTCAAACTCAATCTCCAGCGCAGAGACCAGTCTGAATTCAGTCTGTATTATCTTGTTCCACCATTGGTTCAGTTCATGCGCGAGTTTTTTACCTGTCTCTGAGGCATGCTCCTCGTCATACGTTTCGCCGAGTAAAACAAAGACGGAGTCGGTGTCACCGTAGATCACCGGGTAGCCCGCTTGTTCAAGCCAGTCTCTACTGCGGGTAATGATTTCATGTCCACGACGGGTAATGCTACTGGCCAGGCGAGGGTCATAGAATCGACAACCACTAGAACCTAGCACACCATAAAATGAATTCATGATTATTTTTGTGGCCTGCGACAGAGCCTTGTCCGATTGCGCTTTTGCGATGTCACGTTTAGCCCATAAGTCGGAAATAATCGAAGGAAGAATGTGCCTCTCTCGTGAGAATTCTGCTTGCAGAAAACCGGGTATTGGGTCGCTGCCAGGAAAGGCCATTCCCAGAGGGTCGATCTGAAAGGTACGGATGATACTGGGATAGAGGCTTTTGAAATCCAGCACTAGAACGTTTTTATAGATTCCCGGTTGTGAGTCCATGACATATCCACCAGGGCTACTCTGAGTATGCTGAAATGCACCGATGTCATAGGCTACAACCCCTTCCCGGTGTAATGGAGGTAAATAGAGGTTATCAAAGGCGGCAACAGAGCCTCCTTGTCTTCCAAGTGATAATCCGGTCATTGCCGAGCGCTGTGTGGCAAAGTTAATCAAGTCGGTTTTATGGAAGATATCCTCTACCAATCGACAATCTTCAAGATTATACGCGGCAAGTGCGGGGCGATCCTCTTTAAACTGACGTTGAATTTCTGCGAGCTTATCCTGGTTGCCTGAGATTAATTTATTTCGACCGAGTAGTTTTTCTGCGACATGATTAAGTGCGAAGCTCTCGAATGACCAGAAAGCGGCGCGTAGATTATCAATGCCGTCCAGTACCACGCGACCTGGAATGCTGGCAATTCTGGTCTGTCCTGCTTGTTGTGGTTGTAGTATCGCAGCAATCTCACCACCACGTCCGAGTGAGAAGGGTATGCGGTGTGATTGGCAGCGCCTTTCCAGATAATCAAGATCGAAGTTGATCACGTTCCAACCCAATAGCAGATCTGGATCCAGTTGTTGCACATCGCTTAGAAACTGGCGTAACAGTATCGCCTCATCTGCACACCACTGGATTGGTAAATCAGATGGCCACGCTTCTGCATTGCCTTGCATTAATATCTTTTCGATGCCATTGCCGCAATAGGCAATTGAAAGGACATTGCCTGCTGTGCCATCCGTTTCGATATCCAGGCTCAAATAGCTGAAGTTTGGCTGATAGTCAGAGGGCCTTATCTTTGGATTGGTCAGTTCAATATAGCCCTTGCGTTGCACTGATTGGCCTTTGATCTGCATTGGGGCGGTTATAAATCGTTCCATTAGGAAACGATCAGAGACCTTGATATCTGATTCCATCAGTAGGGTGCTGCTACCCGAGATGCGATCACGTAGTTGTTCAAGTTGTCGCTGCTTTTGGAAGTAGAGACCGTCCACCGGATTGCCGTGCATGTCGGTGAGTTGTAATGGCTTGCGGGTGAGTTGGAATCCATTCGCAGGTATTGTCGCATCTCGTGCTATAAAGCAGACGGCTTGTTGGCCGGGATAAAGCAGCCGAATAGGACCGGAAGGTGAGCTTGCCCAGAACTGTAAATCAATGCCCTGGTGTGTGTCACGCCAATGTCGGGTTAACAGGAAGGCGTTGATCGTCTCCTCTTTCATTATCCGTTTTGTAGCATGCGCAAGGGTGGTTTGATACTCAAAGGCCAGGTTGCAATGATGCCGGCAACTCCGATGGCAGCACCACTTCCTATGATACCAATGAGAAGGGTCCAGGCATTCATATTAAACTGAAAGCCGAAAACTTCTGTGGCAATAAACCAGCCCGTCACATTGGCGCAGAGTGTGGCTAAGGTACCCGCCAGCAGACCAAGCGTTACAAATTCGATTGCGGCGGCTGTGAGTAATCCTTTGCGTTGTAGACCGAGTGTACGTAGCACGATCGCTTCCTGTCTTCGATAATCACGACTCGCTTGAATGCCGGCATACAGCATCAGCAGACCTGCAGCGAGGGTAAACAGAAAAACATACTCTACCGCCAGTGAACCGCGCTGCATAATCTCTCTGATCTGCTGCATGATGGCGCTAACATCGATAATGGTTATCGATGGAAATTGTCGTACTAGGGCAGCCAGTGATGCCTCTTTACCCGGCGGGAGATAGAAACTGGTGATGTAGTTGGTAGGGTGGCTCTTGAGTAGAGTTGGCGTGCCAACGACAAAAAAATTGGGTTGGAATGAATCCCAGTGTACGCGCCGCAGATTGGAAACCCGTGCTTCAATAGGTACACCCGCCAGATCAAAAGCCAATTGATCGCCTATCTTTATTCCCAGTGTATTGGCCAAATCGACCTCAACCGAGAACAGCGGTTTATCTTGATTGCGTTCCTCCCACCAAGACCCAGACACGATCTGATTATCTTCTTGAATTTGAGTCGCCCAGGAGAGATTAAATTCTCGAGCTACCAGACGCTGTGCGCGATCATCCTGATATTGATCTGGCGATACAGGCTGCGAATTGATGTGTGTAAGACGTGCCCGCAGCATGGGGTAGATACCCGCCTGTTGAATGTTATTTTCTTGAAAGAACGAGTTTAGACTGTTTACGTCATCGGGTTGAATGTTGATCAGAAAATGGTTGGGTGCCTGGTCAGGTATGGTGTGTTGCCAGGCCGATAATAGATCCAGGCGGATAATTGACAGTAACAACATGGCAAGTATGCCTAATCCAAAACCGGTTAACTGCAGTGCCGTCATGGCTGGGGCGCGAGCCAAACCTGCGAGACCTTGACGCCATAAAGCGCCCCCTCGATGTCGGAGCGGTGTAAGAACACGGACGAGTAACCAGGCCGTCATGAGCAGCAGGCAAACAGTGGTTACTGTTCCGAGTAATACCCACAGGGCCAAAATGAAATCACCGGCCTGCCAAAACATCAGCAGTGCCATTGCACCTATGCTAAAAAATATCAGCAGCCAGGTGCTCACGGGCGGGGCCCCCAGATCGCGCCGTAACACCCTCAAGGGTGGTACAGCACCTAATCGAATTGCGGGTGGCAGGGTGAATCCTATTAAGGTGATCATTCCTGTGCCTAAACCGATCAGCACCGGCCGCAGTGATGTCGGTGGCAATTCACCTCCAAACCAATCACTGAGGAGACCTGCCAGGAAATGCTGCGCCAACCAGCCCCCGGCAATGCCTAGCAGACTGGCAATCAAACCCAGTAAGCAGAGTCGAAAAATGAGGACACTAAAGATCATTGACTGGCTGGCACCAAGACAGCGCATGATGGCGCTGGTGTCAGATTGCCGTTCAACAAATTGCCGGGTAGAGAGTGCAACGGTAGCACCGGCAACCAGTACGGCGACCAACGCCGCCAGCCCAAGAAAACGGCTGCCTCGATCGAGTGCGTTACGCAATTCTGGACGGGCACTGCTCAAGTGTTCCAGACGGACGCCCGTTGGTAGTTCGTTGCTTGCCCAACGTTTATAGGTTGCTACCTGTGTTTGATCACCGGCAATCAATAGCCGATAGCGAACACGGCTTGCAGGAGTTACTAATCCGGTTTTAGGGATATCCTCCAAGGCAATCATTACTTCAGGACCTAAGCGAAAAAAGCTGTTACCTAATGCTGAGTCTCTGCTCAGAATATTTTGCAAGGAAAAGCGCGCTTCACCCAGTGAGACATCTGCTCCCGGTTGTAGATTCAGCGCCGCCATCAGTCTTGCCTCGCCCCACAGGTTTCCGGGTGTTGGAGGTAGGGTAACAACCTGCTCGCTAGCGGTGGATTCAGTCCTTATGCGCAAATCACCGCGCAGAGGATAGTTCTTACTGACCGCCTTGACTTCCACCAGCTGGGTTTCATCCTGGTGCACGATGACACTCGGAAAGGTCAGGGTGTGTGCAATCTGTAGTTCAAGCTGATTGGCTTGTTTCTCAAAAGATTCAGGAATTGGGTTATTGCTGGATAACACCAGATCGGCTGCCAGCACTTGGTTGGCCTGACGAATCATCGCCTGTTCTACCCGGTCTGTGAAAAAGCCAACGGCTGATACGGCGGCTACTGCTACGATCAGGGCGAGTACGAGTAACCGCATCTCACCACTGCGCCAGTCCCGGCGGAAAAAGCGCAATGCGAGAGAGAGCCAACTCATCGCCCAGACTCCAGACGGCCATTTTCAATCAGCAGGCGATGATCGCAGCGTGCTGCAAGGCGCTCATCGTGGGTAACCAGTAACAGCGCTGCTCCCGTCTGTTCCCGCATCTGAAATAGCAGGTCAATAATGAGATTGCCTGTGGATTGATCCAGGCTGCCGGTTGGCTCGTCTGCAAACAAGATCTTTGGGCCAGAGGCAAATGCCCGAGCAATAGCGACGCGCTGTTGCTCTCCACCAGAGAGTTGTCCCGGATAATGCTGAAGCCGATCGGCCAGTCCGACCTGTTTTAGTGCCTCCGTGGCGCCTGTCGCAGGTTTTTTTATGCCGGACAGCTCCAGGGGTAGCATTACATTTTCGAGTGCTGTCATACCCGGAAGCAGTTGAAAAGACTGGAAAACAAAGCCGACTTTCCCTGCCCGCAGAGCGGCCCGTTGATCCTCATTCAAACCGCTCAAGGGGTTACCGAATAGCTCAATGTTACCGCTTGTTACTTCATCCAGGCCGGCGAGCAGCCCCAGAAGCGTTGATTTGCCCGAGCCTGATGCGCCCAGTATCGCAGTAACCTCACCCGCAGCGAGCTGTAGTGAAATATCATCAAGGATAGTGAGTCTGCCGCCTGGACCATCCAGCTGTTTTCTGACATGACTCGCCTTTATGATCGGTGTTTCTGATGTATGATCTGTGATCATGAAGCATCTCTTCCTACTACTGTTTATTGTTATGTCCGACGCAATCGCCGAAGAGCCGGTTATCCTTGTCCTCGGCGATAGCCTGAGTGCCGCCTATGGCATTGAACGTAGCCAGGGTTGGGTTGCCTTATTGGAACACCGTCTGGCCGAGCAGGGTTATCCGCATAAAGTGGTTAATGCCAGCATATCAGGCGATACCACCGCGGGTGGGCTCTCGCGACTTCCACGTGCGCTTGCCCAGTTCAGCCCCGATATATTGATCATTGAACTGGGTGCCAATGATGGCCTGCGTGGGCTGACTAATCGTCAGACCCGTGAACATCTTGCTCAGATGATAACACTTGCTCAGGCCGTTCCGAGTCGTCCCTTGTTGTTGGGTATGATGTTGCCACCCAATTTTGGCAAGGCATTCACTGAGAAGTTCCTGTTGATATATCAGGAATTGGCTGAGGAACGGGAAGTACCCCTGGTACCGTTCTTTTTAGAGGGTGTTGCTGACCGAACTGAATGGATGCAGGGGGACGGTCTGCATCCCAGGGCAGAGGGACAGCCTCGCATGTTGGAACATGTCTGGAAAGAACTGGCTCCGATGCTTGAACGCCAGAACGGTACCAAGCTGACCAGACAGTAGTCCAAGTTATTATTCAAGTATTTTAAAGTAGATTAACTGGGTCTGTGCCCAGGGTTTGTTGCCATCATCACTTACCATAAAGAAGTTCATCCCCTGATGGCGCGTCAAACCTTCGATGTTTTGAGTCAGCCATCCCTCGCTGCTGTCAAAACGCGCAATCAATTTACTGGGTACTTGCGTATCTGGGATCAGATCTTCCAGCTTGATCCGTGTCAGACTGATCACCCAAGGCGAGAATATCGAGGTATAGGCACGCTCGAGTAAGATCAGGTCCCCATTGGGCAGGGCCTCAAGGGCCACCAAAGCACCATTTGGTTCCTTGGGCGTATAGAACCACTTCTGATTGGCGCTATTAACCAAGTAGTGTGATTTACCCTTCGGGGGATATTCTGGCCCAGTAATGATGCCGAGAGTGGGGTGTAGTGTGACGGCTTCCAGCCCTTTGTTACCCTTGGGGCGGTAGCTGCTCTTTTTGAGTAGTTTAGGGAGCGGCTCGGTAGCGAGCCATTTACCCTCGGAGGAATAACGGTCAATGCGATTATGCCGCTCAAAGGAGATGATCAGTGCGGTATCACCACGAATGCCATTCTGACTCTTTTCCAGGGTCAATCCCTCGGAATCCCGCCATCCACCCTGCAGAGGTGTACCCTGTCGGTTCATGAGGGGAGTGGTTTTTTGCAAGTCGACCTGAATCAGCTTGCCTTCCTCAAATTGTGGTGTGAGGTGTAACAGCCAACCTCGGTCTGAGATGGCCAGAAGCTGTTGTTCATCTTCATCCCAAGAGAGCGCCGATAATTCCGCGAGTGCTGAGTTTCCCTTCAGTGAGAGACTGCCCAATAGTTGAATTCCCATATGGGCATCCCTGCTGCCCGTGGTTGTGTCAATTGTTATGGGGTGACCAATGGGTTCGGCGGAGAGTGGGGAAACGCAGGCGATAGCCAAGGTTATTATGATGATAAGGTACTGAAAAATTAGCATATTCACGCACACTAGATGTTGATGGTCGACGATGTCAAGCGGTTACGGCGGATCTGGGGTATCGATTGATACCTGTATTCGATTTGATATTCATTGCGGATGACATTATCGTTCCTCCACTTTGTCAATTAGTTGAGAATTTATCGCTGTGCCATTACCTAGATCTGTTGAGCGCGAACATCTCCATACCCGGAAAATCAGCTGCGAGGGTTATCTTCGACAGGATGGGCTGTGGGATCTGGAAGCGCATTTGACTGATACCAAGACCTTTGGTTTTGATACGCGGCATCGTGGCTATATGGAGCCCGGAGCCCCTGTTCACGGTCTTCACCTGCGAGTAACCATGGACCTGGATTTCGTCATCCATGATGTGGTCGCTGTGTCTGATGATACCCCTTATCCCGTGTGTAAACAGACCGCAGAGGCAATGCGAGAACTGATTGGTATTAAGATTGGCCCCGGCTGGATGCGTGAAGTCAGAAGCCGTGTAGAACGGAAAGCGAGTTGCACCCATTTGATGGAGCTGTTGGGGCCGCTGGCGACAACAGCGTACCAGACCATGCACTCTGCCTTGGAAGAGCGGGCCAATCAGCAGCCAGTTAAAACAAAACCTCGTATATTGGATACCTGTATCGCACTGGCCAGTGACGGGCCTGAGGTGAAGGCTCGCTGGCCTGAATTTTATACAGGACCTCAAGATTCTGATGACGCATCGTAAATTACAGATTAATAAAGAAAATATTCTGTGTTAGCGTTGGATTGATTTCAAGCAATTACGGCATCATGTAAGTCTGTCTATAATCCCTGCTTTAATCGATTATTACCCTTTAAGACCAGATAGTGAGAGCTGCATGATGCGTTTCAAATGGTTGAGTATTGCGATAATTACCTTACTGATCAGTTCTGTAGTACGCGCTGAAGGCATCACAGAACAGCAATACAGTGCCATCAAGAAACTGGGGGAACTCAACGGTATCGCTTTGAATTGTCGTTTCTTAGCCGAAACCCAGCGCATGAAGAAGGCGTTAGTGTTGGCGCTTCCCAAGCGTCGACAGTTTGGAGAGGTGTTTGATGCTGAAACAAATACGGCCTTTCTGAGCTTTATAGAAAATAGATCAGTTTGCCCAAAAGAAGCTATGCTCAGTGCCGAAGTTGATGCTGCAATTGTCAAACTTGACGCTGCATTCGCAGACAAATAATTGAGTCGAATCGATTTTATCAAAAGGTAAACAGAAGCAGTGAATCGCATCTTACGAAAATATTTTCCGCATCGACACACAACTTTGCTGAGTCTTGTTCTGATGCTTTTCTGTCAGAGCATTCTGGCGGATGACCCATTTCGAGTGGTTACCACCATCAAACCGGTTCATTCTATCCTGGCTGGATTGATGGCGGGTACAGATGGACCTGATCTGTTACTCGAGGATGATGCCATACCCTTTGGCTATGCGTTGAACGAGCAGCAAAAATTACGCATTGCTACAGCCAATGTCATTGTCTGGGTTGGGCCGGAATTGGAGAAGTTTATGATCGAACCTGTTCGATCAGCTTCTGACAAGGGTATTCAGGTACTGACGCTGCTGGATAATCCCGAACTGAAGATACTGCCATCGCGTTGGGCGAAGAGTGAGGCGAGTGCAGATCGGGATCCTTTCTTTTGGATGGACAGTAGAAACACCTTGATACTGGTGGATGAACTGGCGCGTGCACTCACGGATGCGGATGTGGCTAGGGCACACCTCTATAAACGCAATAGAGATAAGTTGCTCGCTCGTGTAGCGGAGCTGGATCGCCGTTTAGAATATGGCTACCGGGGTCTTAAAAGCGGTGTTGGCATGGCTTATTTTGATACGTTGCAATATTTTGAGCAGGCCTATGCACTAAAAATCCGGGGAGTGATGGCGCAATCGCCAGAACAACCCGTCGACGCCAGTCAGTTACTAATGAGTCACGTAAAGTTGAAAGAGGGCTATTACGCCTGTCTACTGACTGAGCGCGAGATGTCAATGCCCGAGTTTTCATTGCTGACTGAGGGGGTAGATATCAATATAGGCGTGCTGGATAGTTTTGGGACAACGATTGCTGCGGGCCCGGAACTCTACTTCGATCTTATGCAGCAGAATACGGATACGATCAAAAACTGTCTGCAGTACAGTGGCACGGCAAGTGAACCCCGGGAAATAGATGATGAGCTTCCATTGACGGCGAAGGTTGGGGGCAAATTCATGCTGATTGATCACAATGGCAAGTTGGTTACGGAAAAGGATATGCTGGGCAAGTTCCAGCTAATCTATTTTGGCTATACTTTTTGTCCGGATATCTGCCCAACTTCATTGCAGGTAATGTCGCTGGCCCTGGATATGTTGGGTGAAAAGGCAGCACTCATCAAACCCTACTTTATTACCGTTGATCCCGCGCGGGATAATGCCAAGGTGATGAAGAACTATGTCAAATACTTTAATCAGGATCTTGTCGGCCTGACCGGTACCACGACAATGGTGGAGCGGGTAGCGAGGCAGTTCAAGGTGAGGTATGAGAAGGTGATCGAAGAAGGCGGTGATCCAGATCTCTATATCATGGATCACTCGGCCAGTGTGTTTCTAATGGCCCCGGATGGGGAATTTATTACCAAGTTTGCCCATGGAATCTCTGCCAAACAGATGGTTGAAAGTCTGCAGGCCTATCTGCCTAAATAAAGCCGATGTGATGATCGATATAAGGGGTGATGAAGGGTGCTTCATCACCCCTTTTGTTTTGATTATGATGCGCCTTGCTTCATCCAGGTTTCTATAAGTTGCCAGGAGATGGAGTCTCGTCTGGGAAGATGAAACAACTCATTCTCAGGTGAGTTTAACAGCTGATTTCGGTGATACCATCCCGCGCTTTCAAGTTCAATCCCATCCACACTAATATCGGTAGTAACAGCGGTCGCATAAAAACCGAGCATAATGGAGGAGGGGAATGGCCAGGGCTGTGATGAGTGATAGCGTATGTCGGTGATCAGAACGCCGGCCTCTTCTTGTACTTCTCGCGCCACGGCATCTTCCAGACTTTCACCCGGTTCGACAAAGCCGGCCAGTGTTGAGTGCATACCGGATGGCCAAGAAGGCTGTCGGCCTAACAGACAATAATCACCATCTTGCACCAGCATAATGACCGCTGGGTCTGTTCTTGGATGATGTTGTTGTGCGCAATCAGGATTACTGCAGAGGCGTAAATGGCCTGCGCGTGTCGATGAAGTTCGACTGCCGCAATGGCCACAAAAGCGGTGTTGTCGATGCCAGTGCAACATTGCCCGCGCGTGGGCGAGCATGGCGCCACTTTGTCGGTCGATCAGAGGGCCTACTGTCCTCAAATCACTGAAGCAATCGGTTTCATCGCCGATCAGAGAAGCGGCTGCCTCATCAATCGCTGATATATCCAGGGCCAACCAGACTGTCTGATTATTATCTCTCCCCAGTAAAACGCATTCACTGGCGAGATCAATCAGCCCCCGATCCTTATTGGCCGGATAGGCGATGGGTCGATGATCCTCTGATACCAAATGACGGCCACGCCATAAGGGTAACAAGCGGGTCTGATCTGATCGCATAACATGGGCAAGCCAGTCTGGATCATCTCGAAAACGATCCAGGCGATCATAATCCTGATTGCTATAGAAATTAGGTTTTCTCATCACATCTCTAGCATGGACAATAACGGTATTGATTGCAAAGTGACCAGAAGCGATAGGCTTCAAGTATGCTTTAGTCCCATCAGGTAGCGTGGGTCTGCGGCCGGGAGTGACTGACAAATTTTAGTAAAATTTCTGAGGTTGGGTAGACGTCTGCCACAACAAAAATGGTTTATCTGACTTGGCTTAAGGCCGGTTCTATTGGCCAATTCCAGTTGAGAAACTCGGGCCTTACTCAGGCAGCTATTCAGGCGCTGTGCAAACGCCGCAGGGTCACTGTAATGCATCATTCCTTCCCATGTAATCTGTGAGTAAAAAGCGCAATGGCGCTAAAGTCAGTAACGGAAGCCCGGGACCTGACATGTTGGATTGCATGGATGGAAAGCGAGTGAAACAGCGGTACTATCCGCTGATATAAGCGTGTTCATCATTAATTTGTTCCTTTGGGACGCCCCGCCCCGTTGAGAAGATAAGTGGATGATGGCAGGTCTCCTGGCTTGCGGGTCACCGTTCTTGTGTCGCCTTCCCGGATCTCTCCAGTGGCAAGATGACACGAACTCTCCGACTACAGTTGCGGGGGCAGCCACGGCCAAGGTTTACCCTTCCCGTGTTCCCGTTTTAATCCCATCGGCTGATGCCGTTTGGAACCATCAAGGTCATTTTATCGATTGCACGCTCAACAGCGCAAGGTGAAATGCCTGATTTATACGATCCGTTTTGCAATAAGCTGCAACATAATAAGGTTAATTTGGTTAACAGCTTATTACCGAAATAAAAATTTCAAATGTTATTCTCATCCCGTATCTGTTAGATTTTAAGAACGTACTGAAGTACGGAGAAAAGAGGTCTGTAAAAGACCCATCATCATCTTGGGAGGATTCTATGCGATCTGTTCAATGGGCAGTCTTGCTACTGTCACTACTGTTTTCCAGTTTTTCACTTGTGGCCCAGGAAGGAGAGCGGCTTCGTCCCTTTATTCTTGCTGAGACTTCGCAAGTTTCACTAACCGACAAACTATCCTCAGTAACGGCTGCTTTGGAGAAGGCGGGATTTTCTATTGAGGGTGAATATGCACCCTATGCGGGCGCACATATCCTGGTCATCACCAGTGAAGGACTACGCAAACAGGCGGCAGCTACCCAATGGGGTGGCTATGGTGCGGCGTTACGTGTTTCGCTGACGCAGAGAGATGGCATGGTTCAGGTGAGCTATACCAACCCGCAATGGATGGGCAACGTCTATCGCATGTCCGGGGATTTCGCTGCAGCGGGAAATCAGCTGCAGGTGGCTCTGGGTAACGACAAAGCCTTTGGGTCAGAAGGCGGTCGTACGGTGGAAAACCTGCGAGAGTATCACTACATGATGTTTATGCCGTATTTTGATGAGCAGGTCGAACTGGCCAGTTATGATTCTCATCAGGCCGCGCTTGAAGCTGTTGAGGCAGGGCTCGCGGCAGGCAAGGGGGGGGTCAGCAAGATATCCCGCATAGAAATAAGTGGCAAAGATGAGGTGCTGTTTAATGTGGCGGTGAAGCAGGGTGCAGGATCGGATGAACCGGTAATGCAAATAATTGATCAGGCCGATCTACGTCATACCGCACATCTGCCCTATGATATGCTGGTTTCAGGAAACAAGGTGTATATGCTGCATGGTAAATTTCGAATTGCCCAGAGTTTCCCTGATCTGACTATGAGTACGTTCATGAAGATATCGGATGCACCTGATGCTATTGAGCAGGCGCTGAAAATGGCTGCCAGTAAGTAGTTGTTTTGGCGTGTGTGGCGCTCAGCTATGGCTTTAGGCCATGGCTGAGCGCCGCCAGCCATTTACTTGATCAGCTTGAGGTGGCAATCAGTGTGGCCCGAAGAGGGGCTGGATGACCTTCAATTGTACGGCTAGGGTCATCGGGATCGAGATAATCGACCAGTGATTCAAAATGCATCCAGTCTGTCGCGCGCTGCTCATTAATACTGGTGGGTGTCTCGTCAACAACTTTCACATTAGTAAACCCACACCGTTCCAGCCAGCCGGCTAATGTGGCTGAACTTGGAATAAACCAGACATTCCGCATCTTCGCATAGCGACCCTCGGGTACCAGCACCTGCCCTTGCTCTCCGCTTATGACCAGGGTTTCAAGCACCAATTCACCCCCAGAGCGGAGCGTGGACTTCAGCTCATACAGATGATCGATAGGGGAGCGCCGATGATACAGGACACCCATGGAAAACACCGTATCAAAGGCCCGGAGATTTTCTGGGATATCTTCAATTCCCATGGGTAGCAGATGTACTGGCCACTGTTCCCCGAGAAAATGACGTACCGCCAGAAACTGGGCCAGAAACAGCTGGGTAGGATCGACACCAACAACCAATTCGGCCCCTTCACCTGCCATTCGCCAGCAGTGATAGCCGTTTCCACAGCCAATATCCAGCACGCTTCTGCCCTTGAGTGGGGTGATATGTGGGTAGACACGATCCCATTTCCAATCTGAACGCCACTCTGTGTCGATAGCGATGCCGTGAAGATTGTAGGGCCCCTTACGCCAGGGATGGAGTTGACGCAACAGGGTTTCGATTTTATTCAGTGCTTCAATAGAAGGTGGGTTTTCACTTGATGCGGTGATGCTTGGGCTGTTTAGCTGAATAGTCTTAGCGTCGAGTGAGGGAAGCTGGTCAATAGCAGCAATCCAGCGATCCAGATCACCATGGGGACGTGCTTGCATGATCTGCTGCAACTGTTCAGGCAGCTGATTGGCCCACTTCTCGAGTCCATGCGTCTCCATCAACCGGCAAAGCGCATCGATATTAATCACTTTCGAGCAACCAGTGAGATGAAGTTGAAACATTGGAACCAGATATCAGCCCGGACGAATCCAGCCTGTTTGAGCCGCGCCTGATGTTGCGCAAGTGTCTCAGGTATCAGTACATTTTCCAGCGCACTACGCTTTTGGCTGATCTCCAGGTCGTTGTAGCCATTGGCGCGTTTGAAGGCGTGGTGCATCTCTATCTGTAGATGTTCTTCCTGCGGATCTTCAAAAGCGATTTTTTCTGACAGCACCAGTATGCCACCGGGTCTGAGTCCCCGCTGAATCCGGGTCAGCAGTGCTTTGCGGGCCTCAACGGGAATGAACTGGAGGGTGAAATTGAGTGTGATCAGTGAGGCATTTTCGATTGGGGTTGTACGAATATCGTCGCAGACCCAGTCGATGGGTGTCCTGTTTGGTAGGTCTGGCACACGTGTACGGGCCTGCTCCAACATAGCTGGGGAGTTGTCCACTGCGATGATTTTACAGCCGTTGGCCTCGATGCCGCTCTGCAGGGCAAGTGATGTGGCACCCAGGGAACAGCCCAGGTCATAGCAGTTTGAGTTGCTTTGCACATGCTGCCTGGCGAGTACGCCACTGAGATTGATAACCGTGGCATAGCCCGGTACTGATCGGCGTATCATGTCGGGAAAGACACGGGCTACTTGTTGATCGAATACAAAATCGCCCACACGGTCTCGTTGCTCTGAGTAGACCCTGTCCTGTTCTGAATCTTGGTTCATATGCGTTTCACTGGATAAAGAAAAGCCGCCCCGGTTAGAGAGGCGGCTATTATATACTGATCTGACTATTCGAAAGCAGATTCAATCTATCCAGATAGTTGTTTATCGCCGAGGCTATGTGGAATAGCTAATCAGGGGCCAGACCACTCGATGGCGCAATGCTCTGCATTGCGTCCATCGAAGTTCCAGACGCGGGCGAGGTGTCCCTTCTTTTGTTTCTCAAACTTGATAGATGCTTTTTTAAAGCCGCGGAAACTACTCGTGAACAGCTTGAGTAAACCAGTGATTCCTCTGACATTGTCGTGGAGAATATTTGCTAATCTATGTAGGCGGCGCAAGCATGGAACCATTAAGCCATCTTCACCAGCGTATGGCCGTGGCCTTTACCCGCCAGAATGGCCATCAATTGGGCTTCCACTTCATCCAGAGTAATCTCGGTGGTCAATGTCTCCAGGCAGTCAGGTTTCCAGTCGCTGGCAAGCTTGTTCCATACCTCAAGACGAGGGATCATGGGGCACTCGGCGGAGTCAATGCCTATCAAGGAAACACCCCGCAGAATGAAAGGGAATACTGTTGTGTTGAGCTCAGGAGATCCAACCAGGCCCGCGCAGGTGACGGTGCCGCCGTAGCGGGTCGCCTTGATGGCACTGGCCAACATATCGCCACCCACCACATCGACTACGCCGGCCCACTGCTCTTTAAGCATCGGACGTTCGGTTTCGATGATGGAATCGCGACTGGTCACCTCTTTAGCGCCCAGCTGTTTGAGAAAATCTGCGGCTTCGGCTTTACCCGTCACCGCCGTGACGTCATAACCAGCCTTGGCCAGGATGGCAACGGCTAGGCTTCCTACGCCGCCGGTAGCGCCGGTGACCAGCACGGGGCCTTTCTCTGGCTTCACACCATTACGCACAAGGGCCTCTATCATCAGGCCAGCAGTCAATCCTGCCGTACCGAACATCATGGCTTCTTTCATGCTGAGTGATTTTGGGCGCTTGATCACCCAGGATGCTGGTACGCGAATGTATTCGCCCAGTGCACCGTCGGTATTCATGCCCAGGTCATAACTGGTGACGATCACTTCTTCACCTACGGAAAACGCAGGGTCATCGCTGGCGGCCACTACTCCGGCTGCATCAATGCCGGGTGTGTGCGGGAAGTTGCGCGTGACTCCTTTGTTACCAACAGAGGAGAGGGCGTCTTTGAAATTGAGTGCAGAGTAGTGAACCCTGATCAGTACTTCACCCGCAGGGAGGTCATCAATTGAGCGGGTCTTGATGTTACGTACATATTTTTTGGGTTCAGCCTCTTCAACAACCAAGGCTCGGAATTGGGTGTCACTCATCACACTATCTCCTCTTGAGTTAATCTGTTCTGTAAACAGACCGTTTTTAAATTGCAATTCGCCGTAGTTGTTTCAAAGTAACAACTACGGTTATTATTAGCAAGTAGGCACGTTAATGTATGATACTTACTAAAAGTATACTAATGGAAGTAGCAAGGGTTTTGGCATGATCAAAGTAAACAATTCAGAATATAATTGTCCGTTTGAGGTCGCTATCGATATCATGGACGGCAAATGGAAACTCTACATCCTCTGGCATTTGCGCCATAAAACCCGCCGTTTCAGTGATCTGAAACGCCGTGTGCCGGGCATCACCCAGAAAATGCTGACCCAGAAACTGCGTGAGCTGGAAGAGGAGAAGATCGTTAATCGGAAGGTCTATGCCGAGGTGCCACCCCGGGTTGAATACTCGCTGACGGAGTTTGGCAAACAGCTGGAACCGATTATGGAGATGTTGCTGGAGTGGGGACACTATTACTCTAAGGCCTATGGTGAAACCGACTATGATTACGAGTGTCGGCCTAAAAATGAAAAGCTGTTGGAGATCGCCAGCTAAACCGTATACGTACCATGTTTTAAAGATTAATTCATGAACCGTAACGATGCCTAATGCCGTCTCGTCTATCCATTTTCGAAAGGGCTATCAGGATCAATGATGGTTAAGGAAGTTGATCCAGTATGGATTCACTTCATCGGCATTGGTAATGGGCGCCATATGACCACCTTTAACCCAGTGAGCTTCTATCTGGGGAAGGTTTTTTTCCAACACTTCGGCTACCCGGCGCGTCGGAAGTGGACTCTCTTTACTACGCAGGAGACAGGCAGGCAGGTTGATCGCTTGATATGACTCAGCGGTTAGGGGTTCATGAAGCAATGCCAGAAAATCCAGGGCAACCTTGTGGATTAGCTTATCCAGAAAAGGTTTTCGCTCTGGAGTGAGTCCTGCATAGGTACCCACGCCACTCCAGAAGTCGATGAAATCCTCCGCTGCAGCAGAAACCTTGTTTTCAGTAAGGTGTGCTGAAATCTGGGTAAAGATCTCCTGGATAATGACTAAACCTGGGTCATCCGGTTCAAGCAGATGAAAGGCAACCGGTTCATACAGGCCTAAAGAAAGGATGCTGTTCTGATGATCGTACGTATAGCGCAACGCGGTTGCCCCGCCATAGGAGTGGCCGATCAAGTGGAATGGTTGGTCGCCAATGCATGCCTGAATAAGGCGTTCAATACGGGCAGTCTCATCACCGAGGGTGAATGTATCGGGTGTGGGTGGAAATGTGCTGTTCCCATAGCCATACAGATCAATAGCTATGACCCGGAACCGGGGGAGTAGGCTTTCACAAAGCCTTTTCCATTGTTCTTTGCTACTCATTGAACTGTGCAGCAGCACAACCGGGACTCCTTGGCCGCGTTCAAAGATGATCTGTTCTGATGGCATAATGTTCTTTCGGTTCTTAAAAATTGTTCCAGCTTAACGGCTTGGCTGCAGTGCAGCAACTGGCTAGCGTGTTTTGTTTCCAATGAAACCGCTTTGTTGAGCTGTCAATTGAGTCGCTGATTTTAACAATAACGGGTTTATTGCATTTGATAATAGAGGTATCCTCTGTGACTTGGCCTACCAGCCAGATTTGAGCAGGCATACGACGCAGTCAAAAGCTGCACCTAAGTTTGGTCATCGGTTCAGAAGAGACAATATGCTGAACGCACAAGTTATACAGTTACCGCAACAAAGTGTTGAACATGATCACGCCTACCATCAGCTTATCCTGGGTGTGCAGGGGCGTGCGGAATTCGAAGTTGAAGGTCGTGGTGATCTTGTCAGCAATAGACTCGGTTGCCTGATACCTTCCTCCCTTAGTCACGCCTTTTGTGGTGTGGATCAAAACGAAATACTCGTTCTGAATGTACCTGTTGATGAACAGGGCTCCGAGTCAATTGCTGATCTTGAATCGAGATGCGCTTCAGTTATCTTTGATAAATCAGGATTTTTTAATGTTGATCAGCCGGTTCAGCAACTGCTTCAACTCTCTGCCAAGGAGATGCGGGCCTATCCTGAAGATGCGGGGCTCGCCCGCAGTTTTGGCGTCTGCCTGCTGCAGTTACTGACCAAGCGTATCACCCGGTGTGCAGAGGAACGGCGATCGAATAAACGACTCAACATGAGCGTGCTCGATGCCTACATTGATTCAAATCTTAATCGGAAGATGCTGGTAAGAGACCTGGCTCTTCTGGCCTGCATGAGTCCCAGTCACTTCTTCAGTGTATTTCGTGAGGAGATGGGTGTCACGCCCAATCAGTACATTACCCGCAAGCGGCTGGATCATGCCAAGTACTTGTTAGAGCGTACCGGACTGCCTCTGAGTGATGTGAGTGTACAGACCGGGTTCTCCAGCCAAAGTGCCTTTGCCCATGTTTTTAAACAGTATATAGCTATGACCCCACGCCAGTACCGCCTGAAACATTAAAATTAAAAAAGCCGGTTAATCAATTACTTATATTCATGAATATGCTTCCTTAAATGGGAATTAATGCTTTATTTTGTGCATTTTTTACCAATCAATCATAGAATTTTGATAAAAAACCATAGCATTCTGTAAGAAGCGCGCCATGCTCAACGGTAGGCTGGCGCATCCTAAATTGTACGTAACAATTTTGTGATGGTGTTGTATCAGTTTTAGCCTGTAGGCCACCGTTCAGGAGTGAGGAGTTGAAAGAGTGATGTTCGATGCGCATTCCGCTTTAGATATTGCCACTATTCAGCAAGATCCGTCGCAGCTGAAAGCCACCATCAGCGCAATGTACTGCGTCGATGAGTCCCCATTGCTAGAACAGTTAATTTCCCTTGCGGTACCTTCGCCTCGCTTGTTAAAGCAGACTACTCAAACCTGTACTGACCTGGTGAAAGCGGTTAGGGCACGGGATGATGCCATCCACATGATTGATGCCTTGCTGCTGGAGTACAGTCTTGACACCCGTGAAGGGGTCTTGCTGATGTGCCTTGCAGAGGCCTTAATGCGTATACCTGACAGCGCCACAGCCGATGCGCTGATTAAAGATAAACTGACCATAGCGGATTGGAAAAAACATCTGAAGCAGAGTAAGTCGCTGCTGGTTAATGCCTCAACTTGGGGTCTGCTGCTAACCGGTAAAGTGATCACGCTGGACACCCAGATTGATGCTGAGCCCGCCAGCATTATCAACAAGCTGGTCAATCGTCTGAGTGAGCCCGTGGTTAGGCAGGCGATGAATCAGGCGATGAAGATCATGGGTAAGCAGTTTGTGCTGGGGCGGACCATTGCCGAGGCACTGACCAATAGTCGTAAAAATCGTGAGGCGGGTTTTACTTACTCTTACGATATGTTGGGTGAGGCGGCGCTCACCAAGCAAGATGCCGAAAAATATTTTACAGCCTATACCCAGGCGATTAATGCCGCCGGCAATGATACCTTCTCTACAGCCAAGTCACCCCGTCCCACTATCTCAATAAAACTCTCAGCACTGCACCCGCGTTATGAAACGCATCAGCAACAGCGTGTGATACGTGAGCTGGGTGAGCGCATGCTGGCGCTGATCGGCCTGGCGCGTGAACTGAATGTTGGGATTACCATTGATGCGGAAGAGATGGATCGACTAGAGATCTCACTCACCTTGTTTGAACAGCTCTATACCGACTCATCTGCAAAAGGGTGGGGGAATCTCGGCCTGGTGGTTCAGGCCTATTCCAAGCGGGCACTGCCCGTTCTCTGCTGGCTGGCGGCGCTGGCAAATAAGCAAGGTGACATAATACCCGTACGATTGGTCAAAGGGGCCTACTGGGATAGTGAGGTCAAACATGCCCAGCAGATGGGTCTTGAAAGTTATCCGGTGTTTACGCGCAAGGAGTCGACCGATGTCTCCTATCTGGCTTGTGCGCGCTTCCTGCTCAGTGAGCAGGTAAAAGGTCTGCTCTATCCCCAGTTCGCCACTCATAATGCCCATACTGTTGCCAGCATCCTCAGCATGGCTACTCATGAACAGTACGAGTTTCAGCGATTACACGGCATGGGAGATGCGCTGTATCACACCATCATGGAGAATTTTGATACCCGAGTAAGGATCTATGCGCCCGTGGGCAGTCACAAGGATCTGCTGCCTTACCTGGTGCGACGACTCCTTGAAAATGGGGCCAACTCCTCCTTTGTTCATCGACTGATTGATCAGAAGACACCCGTTGAATCTTTGACGGAACACCCTGTCACCCAACTCAAACAGCATGCCTCGCTGGCAAACGACCGGATTCCACTGCCGCCACAAATCTATGGTGATTCCCGAATCAATTCCCGGGGCATCAATATAAACGTTATGAGCCAATGCTTACCGTTGTATGAGCAGGTTCACCGATTCTTTAATCACAGCTGGCTTGCTGGGCCAATAATTAATGGCGAACTTATTCAGCAGGGCGAAGTGATGCGCGTGCATGCCCCGTTTGATCGTGTGATCCATGTCGGCTCAACCTACTTGGCTGATCAGTCAATCGCAGAACAGGCTGTTTCCATTGCCCATCACGCCTTTGTCGGCTGGAATACAACGCCCGTTGAAAAACGTGCAGCGATGCTGGACAAGTCTGCAGACCTGCTTGAAGAGCACCGCTCTGAACTGATCGCCCTCTGTCATTTAGAAGCCGGTAAGACCCTTCAGGATGCCATTGATGAAGTGAGGGAAGCAGTTGATTTTTGTCGCTACTATGCCCATCAAGCGCGCCATAATTTTGCGGCGGCGTTGCAACTGGATGGTCCGACGGGAGAATCGAATGAACTCTACCTGCAGGGAAAAGGTGTGTTTGTCTGTATCAGCCCCTGGAACTTCCCGCTGGCGATCTTTGCCGGACAGATCATGGCCGCACTGGTGGCAGGTAATACGGTCATTGCCAAACCGGCAGAGCAGACCAGTCTGATTGCCGCACGGGCTGTAGAACTTTTTCATCAGGCCGGAATTTCCGGCAAGGTTTTGCAACTGGTTCCGGGTCTGGGCAGTCAGGTCGGCCCAGTCCTGACCTCAGATGAACGGATAGCCGGCGTTGCCTTTACCGGTTCAACTGAAACAGCACAACGAATCAATCGATCACTGGCGGCACGTAATGGGGCGATAGCCACACTGGTAGCCGAGACGGGTGGCCAGAATGCCATGATAGTTGATAGCACCGCGCTACCGGAGCAAGTGATTAAAGATGTAGTAGCCTCAGCGTTCACCAGTGCTGGACAGCGTTGCTCAGCCCTGAGGGTGCTCTTCTTGCAAGAGGATGTAGCTGACAATATGTTGCAACTCCTTAAAGGCGCCATGGCGGAACTTAAGGTAGGCAACCCCTGTGAGTTGGATACCGATGTCGGTCCAGTCATTGATGAAGCGGCCCGACATTCACTGCTTAAGCATATTGACCATATGCGCGAGACAGCTACATTGATTGCTGAGGGGCAACTGCCACTCAATGTAACGTCTGGCCACTTTGTTGCACCTGTGGCTTTTGAAATTCAGCGTATGAATCAGCTTAGTAAGGAACACTTTGGTCCCATATTGCATATCATTCGTTACCCGGCCTCTAAACTGGATGGCGTCATTGAGCAGATCAACCAGTCAGGCTATGGACTTACCCTGGGCATTCATTCGCGAAACGAGACAACCAGCCGGACCATTGATTCCAGGGTGAGGGTGGGGAATGTCTATATTAACAGGAACCAGATTGGTGCCGTGGTCGGGGTACAACCCTTCGGTGGGTTGGGACTTTCGGGGACTGGGCCAAAAGCGGGCGGGCCGCACTACCTATTGCGATTTGCCACAGAAAGAACCAGGACAACCAATACCACTGCTATCGGTGGTAATGCAACGCTACTCTCTCTGGAGAACAGTGTGATCCATTGAATTGGATGCAGGGATTTACCAGACAAGTGTTAGTATTGTCTTTGATAACAATGTCGCGGTAACTTACCGCATGGCCAAAAGCCAACAGCACGTACAGCGTCGTTCCCTCACATTGAGGGCCGTGCCGCAGCTGTATGATGACAATAAATAGACGGGTGAGGAGCTCATGGAATATTTTATCCAGCAGTTAATCAACGGGGTTACGCTCGGTTCGATTTACGGACTGATCGCCATTGGTTACACCATGGTCTACGGTATTATTGGCATGATCAATTTCGCCCACGGCGATATTTTCATGATTGGTGCCTTTATATCGTTGATCACATTTTTAGTACTCGGCATTATCGGCATAACCTGGATACCTTTAGCACTGCTCATCGTGTTACTGGTTTCAATGATCATCGCTTCTATCTACGGCTGGACCGTTGAGCGTCTGGCCTACCGACCGTTACGCGGCTCTTTTCGTCTGGCTCCTCTCATCTCGGCTATTGGTATGTCGATCTTCCTGCAGAACTATGTACAGCTTCTGCAAGGTGCACGTGTCAGGCCCATGCAGCCTGTGATCTCAGGTGGTTTTACCTTCCTTGAGGGGAGTGCCTTCTCTATTACCGTCAGTTATCTGCAAATTGTGATTGTACTACTAACCATCATACTCATGACCGCCTTTGCACTGATCATCTCGCGCACATCGTTGGGTCGTGCACAGCGGGGCTGTGAACAGGACCGCACCATGTCGGCCTTGTTAGGCATTAATGTGGATCGCACCATCTCATTAACCTTTGTGATGGGTGCTGCGCTGGCGGCGGTGGCCGGTATGTTGTTCGTACTCTATTACGGTGTGATCGATTTCTATATCGGCTTTCTGGCCGGTGTTAAAGCCTTCACCGCCGCGGTATTGGGGGGTATCGGGTCATTGCCTGGCGCCATGCTGGGTGGCTTGTTGATCGGCTTGATCGAAACCTACTGGTCGGCCTATTTCAGTATTGAATATAAGGATGTGGCCGCCTTCGCCATTCTGGTTCTGGTGCTGATCTTCAGACCCACCGGGTTGTTGGGCAAACCGGAAATCGAGAAGGTGTAAGCATGATGAATCAATCTAATAACAACACCACCGCCATTGATTTCAAGGCGCTGTTAAAAGAGTCGGGGATTGCAGCACTGGTTGCCCTGGGTCTGGCGATAGTGCTGGTTGGCTTTAAAACTGTGGATACCCCAACGGGTATGGACATTACGACACGTTGGGTATGGGTTGTCGTCGCCGTTGCCTCGGTATTTGTCGGTAGACTGGCGTTTGCCGTCAGGCGTGAAAGCAAGGCCAGCCGTGCCCCGGTTCATGTCGATATGAAAGCAAAAGAGAATCGGGCGGCCATTATCGTCAATCGATTCTCAACCATCGGTGGGCCACTCTTTATAGGCTTTGCTCTCGTCCTCCCATTCATGCCCTTTGCGGATCGCTATGTAGTGGATGTGGCTACTTATGTATTGATCTACGTGATGCTGGGCTGGGGACTCAATATCGTAGTGGGACTCGCCGGACTGCTGGATCTGGGTTACGTCGCCTTCTATGCCGTCGGTGCCTACTCCTATGCACTGTTTGCCGCCTACTTTGATCTCTCTTTCTGGGTCTGTTTGCCATTGGCCGGACTCTGTGCCGCCGGGTTTGGTGTACTGCTTGGATTCCCTGTGCTAAGGCTACGGGGTGATTATCTGGCCATTGTGACACTTGGCTTTGGTGAGATAATTCGAGTCATTCTGCTTAACTGGTATGAGTTCACCGGTGGTCCAGATGGTTTGTCAGGTATTCCACGTCCGAGCTTTTTTGGTTTGGAGTTGAAGCGTACGGCAGCCGAAGGTGAACAGACTTTTCATCAGTTCTTTAATCTGGATTACTCGACCATGCATCGATTAATCTTCCTCTACTATCTGATTCTTATCTTGGCCCTGCTCACCAACTTTTTCACGATTCGTATCCGTAAGATGCCGATAGGTCGTGCCTGGGAAGCACTGCGTGAAGATGAGATCGCCTGTCGTTCACTGGGCATCAATCCCACCAACACCAAGCTGACGGCATTTGCGTTGGGTGCCATGTTTGCCGGTTTTGCCGGTTCCTTCTTTGCGACCCGTCAGGCCTTTATCAGCCCTGAAAGTTTTACCTTTATTGAATCAGCCGTAATCCTGGCGATCGTGGTGCTGGGTGGCATGGGATCACAGGTAGGCGTGGCTATTGCTGCTGTGCTGTTGATTGGCGGCACGGAACTTTTCCGGGGTCTTGAAGAGTTCCGTATGCTGGCGTTTGGTGGATTGATGGTCGCCATTATGGTCTGGAAACCGCGTGGCTTACTCGCGCATCGTGAACCCACTATCAAGCTCCATCCCAATGGTGCACCTCCGCCCATAAAACAGGCCGCAACCGAAGGAGGTGTAAAATGAAAGAAGTTTCTACCACACCTCCTGAGTTGGTGATACCAAGCGGGGCCGATCCGTTACTCACCGTTGAGCACCTTACCATGCGGTTTGGTGGACTGGTGGCCATTGATGATGTCTCTTTTTCAGCGGGGAAGGGTGAGATCACTGCCATTATCGGTCCAAACGGTGCAGGTAAAACCACGCTGTTTAACTGCATCACTGGATTCTATACACCAACGGTCGGACGGCTGACGCTAACAGCTAGGGGTGAAGAGTATTTGCTGGAACGCATGGATGGTTTCCGCATTGCACAGAAGGCACATGTTGCTCGTACTTTTCAGAACATCCGACTGTTTTCTGAGATGTCTGTACTGGAAAACCTGATCGTTGCTCAACATAATGAACTGATGCGTGCCTCTGGTTTCACTGTAACGGGTTTGTTCGGTTTGGGTGGTTATCGCAAGAAAGAGAAAGAGGCGGCTGACCTGGCACGTTACTGGCTGGATAAGGTCAACCTGACGCACCTCGCGGATATCAATGCAGGCAATCTGCCCTATGGTGATCAACGTCGTCTGGAGATTGCCAGGGCCATGTGTATCAAACCCACTATACTCTGTCTGGACGAACCCGCAGCAGGCTTGAATCCGAAAGAGTCCAGTGAGCTGAACAAGTTACTTATCTATATTAAAGATGAGCACGACATTGGACTGCTATTGATTGAGCATGATATGTCGGTGGTGATGGAAATCTCTGATCATGTCGTCGTACTGGATTATGGCAGCAAGATTTCGGATGGCACACCACTCTATGTACGGTCTGACCCCAATGTGATCCGAGCGTATCTTGGAGAAGATGAAGACGAAGCGCTACCTCCTGAGGTTGCGGCCGATATCGCCAAAGATTTTGATCCAGAAAACAGAGAGGGTGTCTGAGATGCTAGAGATATCAGGATTACACACCTTCTACGGCAGTATCGAAGCGTTGAAAGGTGTCGATTTCACGGTCAATGCAGGTGAAATAGTGACGCTAATCGGTGCCAATGGCGCTGGAAAAAGCACGCTGTTAATGACCATTTGCGGTACCCCCCGTGCTGCCAAAGGTACTATTAACTATCTGGGACAGGACATCACCCATGAGAACACCCATGCCATCATGCGTATGGGATTGGCTCAGTCACCAGAGGGGCGGAGGATCTTTCCGCGCATGACGGTGATGGAGAACCTTCAGATGGGTGCCATTGTCTCAGATGAAAAATACTTCGATCAGGATCTGGATCGTGTGACCACCCTGTTCCCCATACTGAAAAAACGTGCGAATCAACGGGGTGGCACACTCTCTGGCGGTGAACAGCAGATGCTGGCCATTGCCCGGGCCATGATGAGTCGCCCCAAACTGTTGCTGCTGGATGAGCCTTCGCTGGGATTGGCACCTTTGGTGGTCAAGCAGATTTTCGAGGTAATCAAAGAGATTAATCGTGAAGATAAGGTGACGGTACTATTGGTTGAGCAGAATGCCTTTCATGCGCTTAAACTTGCTCATCGTGGTTATGTAATGGTGAACGGTGAAATCACTATGTCGGGCGACAGTAAAGAGTTATTGGAACGGCCAGAAGTACGTGCCGCTTATCTGGAGGGTGGACATTGAGCATTCCTGTATTTATTGGTGTAACCCTGATTCTCTTCGGGGGCGCCGCCTATATGATGGGCCAAGCGATTTCAATAACATGGAGACCGGTAGCCCATGTCATTGCCTATGGTGCATTGCTGGGTGCGGGTGACCGGTTTTTGGTCTTCGCCCTGTTTGGTGGAGAGTTGAACTCGTTAGCCGGTTACTTGATAGACACGGCAGTGATTACCGCCATAGGCCTGGTTGCTTTTCGTATTACCCGGGTGAATCGAATGGTGAGTCAATATCCCTGGATTTATCGACGTTCAGGCTTGTTTAGCTGGGCAGAGATTAATGAATAATCTGACGAAAGCGTTTACACTGATTGCGTTCGTTGATTGTGTGCTACTACAGGTAATAAACCTGGAATTTATAAGGTAGCGGTCTGGCTTATTGGATAGGAGCTAGACGAATAACAAGAGTGAAATCAACCTCAATGACTGGGTAAGAACCAGAGGAGATAAGTTCAAATGAAAAAGACATTCAAGCTGTCAATGATGGCAGCGATGACTGCAGCAACCCTGGGCTATGGCTCAGTGGCCAGCGCCGATATTATGATTGCAACCGCAGGTCCGATGACTGGTCAATACGCCAGTTTCGGTGCGCAAATGAAAGCAGGCGCTGAGCAAGCTGTTAAAGATATCAATGCGGCAGGTGGTGTACTAGGTCAGAAACTGGTACTGGAAGTGGGTGATGATGCCTGTGATCCAAAACAGGCTGTAGCAGTTGCCAACCAGATGGTTAACAAGGGTGTTGTATTCATGGCAGGTCATTTCTGCTCTGGCTCTTCAATCCCTGCATCTAAAGTATATGAAGAAGAGGGTATCGTCATGATCTCTCCTGCTTCAACCAACCCAAAATTGACCGAGGAAGGCGGTGAGAATGTATTCCGCGTCTGCGGCCGTGATGACCAGCAGGGTGATGTAGCGGGCAAGTTCCTGAAGGCAACTTACGGTGACAAGCAGATTGCTTTCGTTCATGACAAGACCGCTTATGGTAAAGGTCTGGCTGATGCCACCCTGGCAACGTACCAGGCTGCCGGTGGTAAAGAGGCGATGTACGAAGCCATCACCGCAGGTGAGAAAGATTACACCGCACTGGTTTCAAAAATGAAGCAGAGCAATGTGGGCGTTATGTACCTGGGTGGTTATCACACTGAAGGTGGCCTGATCGTTCGCCAGATGCGTGAACAGGGCATGGACACCGTACTGGTTTCCGGTGATGCACTGGTGACCAATGAGTACTGGTCTATTACTGGTGCAGCAGGTGAAGGTACATTGATGACCTTCAGCCCTGACCCACGCAAGAATCCTGTAGCAGCACCACTGGTTGAGAAGTTCCGTGGCATGGGTATCGAGCCTGAGGGTTATGTACTTTACACCTACGGTGCGATCCAGGCTTGGGCGCAGGCGGCTACCGCTGCGGGTTCAACCGATACTGCTAAGGTTATCAAGGGACTGAAAGCTGGCAAGTTTGAAACCGTACTGGGTAACTTTGGTTTCGATGCTAAAGGTGACGTAACGGCACCCGGTTATGTGTTGTATAAATGGACCAATGGTAACTACGATTATCTTTAATTTGATAACAACGTAGATGGTAGAATAAAAAACCCGGCATTTTTGCCGGGTTTTTTGTCTCGTTTCTGTGGGTATTTCTTTAAAGTAACACCACCCGATTACGCCCACTCTGCTTAGCCACTTGCAGATTGTGGTCGGCCGCTCTAAACAGATCGTCAGACGTTTGATGCACCTGATGGTCGTACATAACAGCGCCTATGCTAATCGTTGCGGTCAATGTGCCATTAGAGGTAGTCAATGGTTTTTCCATGACACTCTCTCTGAGCCGTTCTGCAATTTTCCCAAGTTCTTCTTGATCTGAAGGCCAAACCAGCGCCGTAAACTCTTCACCACCCCAGCGGTAGATACTGTCAGCCGCACGAATCGAGTGACTAAAACGTTCAGTCAACTGTTTAAGGAATTCATCGCCAATCGTGTGACCATATTCATCATTGATTTTTTTGAAATGATCAATATCGATTACCAACAGACCCAGGTTGGTTTGAGTACGATCTGCATAGGCCATCTTCTGTCCAATATCACGATCAAACTGGCGTCTGTTGGGCAGTCGTGTGAGTGTATCTTCGATAGCCAGGACGTTGAGCCGTGTGGTGAGGTTGTCATAGAGTATTGAAGTGATCTCATCCGAGGCGGCTTCCAGGTCCATCAAGTAGGCTGCGACAGCGTGAGGCTTGCCAGCAGTGACATCTTCTACTGCCATTGTTGCCAGTTTATGTAGGCGCTTATGGGCTACATCCAATGCGGTTTGATACGGCTTGGGTATCTCTTTTATACCACCCCCATCAAGCCAGCGACCGAGTGTGCATTCATGATGGGAAAGAGGAAGTGCAATATCCTCAGGCGTATCGCCAAGTGCCAGACGATAGGCTTTGAGCTTCCACCGATAATGTTCAATGTAGGCGTTCAGTATGCCGTCTTGATCACTCGGAGAAAGGTGATTAAACATCCGTGTGGCACGTTTAATCTCTTGCTCAGCCATCAGTCGATGCCGGCTCTGCATGTGATCCAAGTGATGAACGACCGCTTGTATTGATTGTGCCAGATCAACTACACGACAGAGTGATCGAGACAGTTTGTGATCCAGTAAAACGCCACCAATATTGATGAAAATGTCACGTAACTGTGTGAGTGATGCTATGGCTGTACCGGAGTCGATCTGTCGTTTGCGCCAATGGCTGGCCTGTTGGTACTGGATGGCAAAGAAGTGATCATCGTAGTCAGCGCTGAAAAAGCTGGCGAGGTAGCCCTCTATAAACGGGTTAATCTCATTTGGCCAGTCAGTCGCGGTATAAAACCACTCTTCATAGGCCTTTGTGCGCGATGTGAGTTCAATTTCAATAACATCTTTATACTCGCTGATCAGGTCAATATCGGCTTGATCAAGACCTACTAGTGTACGTAAACGCTCAATTTCTGACATGTTTTGTTCCAAGGTCGGGGGTAAGGACCTGTTTTCTGATCGCGTAGGATAAATCGTGCTGTTCAGATGGTTCAAATAGAATAATCTATCTGGAATCGTCGGTCGGGGAGACTACCACTGATTTTATGCGGTTGTCATGATGCTTGAATCATTATTCTTATTAAAGTACACATAGATTGATTTAGATCAGAGGATTGGTCTCAAAGCCTAAGTTGGCTACACTTTAAGTAATGGCATGGATAAGTCAGGCGTTTGTAGCGTTTAATTACTTGATACAACTATCAAGTAGGTTCAGGGTGGCTCTTGGGGTAGAGAATGCACAAACCTGTAGCACCGAAATCAATTCAGTCCAAAACAAAGGCCGATCTAGAGGCAGAGCTTGAAAATCTCTATGCCCATATTGCTGCATGTGGGCTATGTGATATTCCCGAAGTAGACGCCTCTCTTTCACAACTTTTGTTGGATGACAGTCGGTCACAGGGTGTGATTATGGATTTGGCTCTGGATGCGATTGTTGTTATCGATGAAACAGGGGCCATTATTGCTTTCAACAAATCTGCAGAAAAAATGTTTGGTTACAAAAGACGAGAGGTGAAAGGGCGGGAGATTGCCAGCGTAATTATTCCGCCCTCATTTCGTGAACATCACTATGCTGGTTTTAACCGGTTTTTAACGACTGGTGAAGCGCGCATCATGGACAAGCGGGTTGAAGTGACCGCAATGCGTTCGACGGAAGAGGAATTTCCTGTTGAGCTGACAGTGACGGCTTTCCATGTCAGGGGGGTGCGTTTTTTTACGGCATTTATCCGGGATATTTCTGAGCGCGTTGCCATGGAAAAGCGCCTTCGGGAGGAGACTGCGTTGGTGCAGTTACTGCATCGCCTTACCTCGTTGGCGAACGAGGCGACTAGCACAGAAATGGCAATGAAGAGTTATCTGCGTGAGGTGTGTGAATATACCGGTTGGACTGTCGGGCATGTTTACCTGGTCAATCATAAAAATTCTACTGCCGAGCTGGTTTCATCAAAGTTCTGGTATTTAGCACATGAAGAGAAGTATGAAGCGTTTCGTCACGTAACAGAGCAGACCACTTTGCACTCAGGCATTGGATTGCCTGGACGTGTTTTGCACAGTGGAAAACCCTTACTGATTGCGGACCTATCGAGTGATCTAAACTTTCCACGGACAAAAGTTTCAGCCGATCTGCAATTGAAAACGGGTTTCGGCTTGCCTATAAAAATAGGCGAGGAAGTGGTGGGTGTCCTGGAGTTTTTTACGCCTGAGATCAAACCGACAATGAAAGGTTTCCTCGATACACTGGGGCATATTGGCATTGAATTGGGGCGCGTAGTTGAACGCGAACAGAATGCTGAAAGATTACGGCGGTTGGCAGATCTCGATAGTTTGACTGGTCTTCCCAATCTTCGTGTGGGTCGTGATCGGTTGATTCGTGAAATTGTTCTGGCAAAACGAAGCAAGTATCAGTTTGCCTTGTTCTTTATTGATCTGGATGGTTTTAAGAATATTAATGACACTTACGGTCATGAGGTCGGTGATTGCGTTTTAAAGGTGGTTTCCAAACGCATTGCGCAATCCTTACGGGATGTAGACACAGTTGCGCGAGTAGGGGGCGATGAGTTTATTATTATTATCTCTCCGGTTGAGTCACGACAGGCGATTGCCACTGTGGCTCAAAAGGTAATAGAGACTATTGCAGAGCCCATTCAAGCGGTTGAAGATGAAGCTTTTCTCGGTGCCAGTATTGGGATTGCGCTTTATCCTGATGACTCACAGAATGCTGATGAGTTATTGAAGTTGGCTGATCAGGCGATGTATCGGGTTAAACATAGTGGTAAAAATAATTTCACCTTTATCGGTGATGGCCCTGAGTAAAAATTAGTCGTAGCTATTCAGTAGCTCTTTCTCCGGCTCTTTTTAGTTTGTCTTTAGATGCCAGTAGCGCACCGCCGATAATTAGGGTACATGAAATCAGTACCAATAGACTGGCTTCTGCCTTGCCAAACAGAATCAATAATAGCGTCGATAACAGTGGTGTGCTGTATGAAAGTACGCCAATTAACCGCAGATCGCCGTGTTTGGTACCGTAATCCCATACAAAAAATGCCAGTCCGAGTGGCCCAAGTCCCATAAGGATAATATAAAATAGTTGCGCCAAATTCGGTGTAACCCAAGACTCCATAACAAGATGACAGAGAAAGGCCAGCAGTGCCGTCATACCGCAAAAGCCACTGACGGATGCAGTCGGGATGTGTTCAAAACGTCGGTTAAGTACAGAATAGGTCGCCCATATGACGGCACAGGCGACAGCGGCCAGATAGCCACCAATGGATTCCGACTGAAAAGAGATGTTGCCTTTAAGTGCCACCAACAGAAAGGCACCAGACAAACCCAACAGTGCACCTGCTGTGTGAAACCAGCGGAGCCTTTCCCCTGGCAATAACGATGAGAAGACCACGATCAATAGCGGCCACAGATAGTTGATCAAGTTCGCTTCGACAGCGGGTGCATTACGTAAGGCTACAAAATAGAAAAAGTGATAACCAAATAATCCACCCACACTGACAATCCATACCACCAGATGGAGTTTGCCCCTCCGGATGATTTTTTCCCCGCGTATCAACAGTATGAGCGTGCTGATACAAAAGGCGACCAGAAAGGTCAGGGCAAGAAGTTGAAAAGGGGGGATGCCCTCGGTCATGGTGGTGAAGATGGCGAGGGTAGACCAGAGCAAAATGGCGACAGCACCAATCAGGGTGGCGCGATTGGGTGTTTGCTGTGCAGCGTTCATTAATCGAGTTCGCTTAGGAGTTTTCGGCTGCGTTTAATATCATACAGCGTATAGCCTATATTACTGGCAAGTATGATAGCCATACCCGCTAATAACGTTGTATTAAACTGCTCAGACAGGATTAATATCCCCAGTCCAAAACCAAAGATGGGTTCAAGATAGGAGAGTATTGGGGCAAGCGTTGTGCGTACACTGCCAAAACCTTTGAAGTAGATCAGGCCGCCCAAGGCGGTTGCGATGAATCCCATGCCAAAGGCATAGCTCATGTTTTCCATTGAATACTGAATGGGAAAGATAAACAGGGCGGGTAGCATGATAAGTGAGCCAATACTGGAGCTGGCTACAATCATCTGATCGGTTTTAATGCCGCGTGATTTCATCACCCGTATCAAAACCATGCTGAAAGAGAAGGCGATGCTGGCACCCAGCGCGGCAGCCAGTCCAACTAATGATGGAACGGAACCGAACTCGGGTACTTGTGACGTACCAAGAATAATAATCAGCAGGCCGGTGAGATTGAGTATCACCGAGAGGTAATAGGCCCTGCTGAAATGGGTTGGTCGTAGATCAGAAAATAGATAGCGGCAGGCCAGCTTCTCGGCCAGTGGAAACCATATTGCTGCTGTGTAGAGTAGTATCACACTCAGTCCCACAGAGAGCAGGATAGCGCCCAATGTGTAGAGCGCGACAACCAGTGCCATAGCCGTGCCCACTATAGTCCAAAGTTTTTTATGGTTACGAAAGAAACTTATTGTTTCAGTGAGTTTTTCGCGAGTTGCACGTCTGAAAAGCGGATAGGTTATCAGTGCGATCAGCGGAAGGCTTATTACGCAGAAAAAAAACCGAAGAAAAACAACATTTGTTGGGTGAGTTTGCACAATCATATTGGCAAAGATACCCATGGATCCCATCATCAGACAGCCGAGCACCAGGGTGAGGATGTGCTGGTTTTCACTATCGCGGAACAGGCTTAGCACTAATGAAATCCTCTTATGACAGACGATTTGTCTGTCTCAAAGAGGTGGATTATAGAGAGTTCAGGTGCTTAAACAAGTCTTAAAAAAGGCAGGTTTCACCTGCCTTTTTTATAGCTCATTTGCTAACGAAAGCATTTCTCCTGATGTGCCGCTTTTTCTTGCCCCGAATAAGTTTCGCGGCTTGCTTGGCACGTTTTTCAGCGGCTTGAATGAGTAACTGCTGACTGCCGATCGATTCGGCGTCACTGTTTGGCTGGCGCTGAATAAAACTGCCGTCTGATTGCATCTGCCAAGCACTGCGTTGGTCATTCAATTGAGTATCCAGAATGGCACGTAGTTCATCACACAACTTTTTATCACTTACGGGTGTAACGACTTCAACCCGGGACTCCAGATTCCGTTTCATGGCATCTGCAGAACCGATGAAATACTCTTCTTCTCCACCATTTTGGAAATAGTAAATCCGTGTATGTTCCAGGAAGCGGCCGACAATACCGATTACCTGGGCATTTTCGGATAGTCCGGGTATGCCTGGTCGGAAACGGCAGGTATCGCGCACAATCAGATCAATGCGTACGCCATCCCGTGCCGCTTCATAGAGGGCACGGGTGATGTCGACATCCTCCAGCGCATTCATCTTGAACTGTATCAGTCCGGGAGTCTCCTCGGAGTGAAGTTTTCTTTCCCGCTTGATTTTCGCAAGCAGGGCGTATTTCAGCATCTTTGGTGAGGGCAGTAACTTTTTATAGCGACGTTCCTGGGTGTAGCCGGTGGTCAGATAGTTAAACAGCTCTGTAGCATCGCGTCCTAACTCTTCATCATTGGTCAGTATCCCAAGATCAGAATAGAGGCGGGCTGTTCCTGCGTGATAATTGCCGGTGCCAATATGGAGGTAGCGCTTAATGCCGCTGTAATCATTACGAACAACAAGAACGATTTTTGAGTGCGTTTTGAGGCCGATGACGCCATAGGTGACATGGATTCCAGCCTCTTCCATACGGTTTGCCCAGCGGATGTTAGCCGCCTCATCAAACCGTGCTTTTAACTCCACTACAACGGCTACCTGTTTGCCGTTTCGTGCGGCACTGATCAAGTAGTCGACAACCTTGGTGTCGCTGGATGTACGATAGAGGGTCATCTTTATGGCACGAACTTTTGGATCGATACTGGCCTCTTTCAGAAAGCGCTCAACCGATGTGCCGAAAGATTCATAGGGATGTTGCAGCAGCAAAGGCCCCCGCTCACGAATGATATGGAAGATGTTCCGGCTATCGCAGAGTTCTGGATGATCAATGGCCTTATGGGGTGGATCTCTCAGCTCAGGGATATCCAGGGAGGCGATCTCAAACAGATCACGCATCGCTGGCATGCTAATGATTTCAAATACATCATTCTCTTCATCGAGGAAGAGTTCAGCAGCAAGCATGCCTCGGTGGACCGGCATCATGTCTTTCTGCACCTGCAGCCGGACAATGGGTGCAAACCGGCGATCTCTCAACTCGGATTCAATCAGTGAAAGAAGATCATCCGCATGCTCTTCACTGCGCTCGGTATTGGCATTTCGTGTGACCCGGAAAACTTCACTGGAGACCACCTCCATCTCGGGAAGCAACATGTCCAGGTTATCAGAAATAATATATTCCAGTGGAATGTAGTGTTGCCTGTCTTTTAATTTTAGAAACCGGGGTATGCCTGCACCAACGGGGACTTTAATCCGCGTCAGGGATGTCTTGTCCGAGTTGCCAGGATAACGAACCAACACCAGCAGATTGAGTGACAGGTTAGAGATAAACGGGAAGGGATGGGCCGGATCGATCGACTGAGGTGTTACCAGAGGATGGATGTTTTCATAGTAATATTCCCGAAGGTAAGTCTTGTCTTCATCACTCAGCCGGTCGTACCCAAGGATGGCGATATCGTGCTCTTCCAGTAGCTGAGTGACTTGGTGATAGTTCTCACGCATTTGTGTTTCGATATCTCTAACGACCTGGCTACAGTCGTCAATTTGCTGCTGCGGGCTTCTGCCATCAACGGTGAGTGAAGTGACGCCGGCACCTACCTGCTGTTTCAGACCACCCAGTCGCTTCATGAAGAATTCATCCATGTTTGCGCTAACGATGGCGATAAATTTCAGCCGCTCGAGTAGTGGAGTTCTCTCATCGGCGGCTTGATGCAGCACGCGTTTATTGAACTCTAGCCAAGTCAGCTCCCTGTTGAGGTATAGCTCACTGGCATCTAAGTCAAAAACTTGCTCTTCAGGGATCGAGGATTCGACTTCTGGATCGGTTGCTGACGGGACAGATTTAGCTGATTCACTGTCCATTTTTTTTGCAGTATCTGACATCATGATTTCCATAGGGCCAAGTTGTAACAGCAGTTATGCTCAGGTATTCAACAGTTATAGTGTCTCAATGTTTCAAGAGAGAGTCGATAGTGGTACTGGATCTGTTCTAAAGTATAGCGGTGTTCATTTGATACAGCGCAACTCATTCGAGCCAGACAGCGGTCACTACAGGAACTGTTATCCGAAAGTCGATAGGTGGCACATTGATCCATGTCGATCTGATGAACCTTGGAGAGGGCTCCGGCGGGACAGTTCGATAGACAGGGTTTCTCCAAACAGCGGTCACAGGGTCGCTGGGGTGAGGGTTCGATCATGACAGGGAGTGTGGCATTCGTCAGTAGGGCCGCGCGATAGGCGTACCAAAGTCCCCAGTGTGGATTGATTCCAAGCCCCAGCGGTGAGGGTGCATGCCAGCCGGCCACTGTGCCGAGTTGTTGTAGTGCTATCGGTTTATCGCCAGGGTAGATCAAATGATATCCATTTTTGCCCAACGTCTCTTTTGCAAAAGCAATCGCTGCCACACGACTGTATTGATCAATGGGGTCTGGTGTGGTTGCATCAATTTGTAACATTTCCCAAAGCGTTTTTCCGCCGTGGCCAATCAAAACAATACGAGTCGAGGCGTTGAGTGGAAAATCAAAGTCGGCTAAACAGGATTGAGCACTTGTAGGCAGGCTGCTGTATTCCAGGATGGCAAATAGATTGAGTCCCTTGGCGTATAAGGTTTTGATGCCCTGCCTGAGTTGTTCATGCGGGCTGATGGTCACCTGTGTTGATCCTGTGATTTAAGCGAGAGGCTGTGAAACAAATTAATCGGTAAAAGATGATCTGTGATGAAATATCCGCCAGTGCAAGGTAAATATATATAGGCGGCGAGGTGGGGCAGGCTACTCTTCAAAACAGATTTCTACAAAGAAATCACCCTGTTCGGTATGGAAAGGGAGTACCACGGTCTGCCCCTTGGTCATATGTGTAATGATATGGTTCTTTCCAGCAACAACGCCAGGTATGGCAAGATCAAAATCATAGCCCATTTCACTCAGGGTTCGTTTGGCGCCACCGGTTACGATGTTGGTAATCTCACCCACCAGGTCAGTCACAATATCGTTTACGCTATCGACCTCTTCGCCGAGCATGTTTTTTGCCACTTGAAAAATGACCTGCTCAGTAAAAGAGATGGCCAGTGACCCCTTCATTTGGTTTCCGGCCAGTCCTATCAGACCGCTAACGTCACCCATCGACGCACGTTCGGTTTTTACATAGGGCTTTCCAGGTGTCGCCTGAATCTGTGCCATGGTTGATAAGACATCAAGGATGGCATTGAGGAATGGATTGACAAATTCTGCTTTCATAATAGTTCAAAGTATATGTCAGACGAATTCAAAAGGGCAAAAAAAAGCCTGACAGGGGAAGTCAGGCTGAAAGTAACCAATAATCACCAAAGGAGGAGGGTGATTGGAGGAGCAGCAAGACTCAACACTACTACGATACTGCCTTTGGCTGAGTCCTGCTGTTCTGTGCACATTGAAGCACGGGAGAGAGTATTACACATTGATAATCACAAATCAATAAAATAATTATATACTTATTCCATCTATTTGTAACTTATTGATTTATATGGTCTACGTTTCAGGTTTCAATTTCAGGCGGGATAGAGTAAGTGCCGGTTGCGTGTGCGACAAGTTTGTCGTTAGATTCAGCGTGAATTGATACTTCCATGATCGCCAACCGCTTGCCCATCTTGATAATTTTTCCTTCAGCAATGAGATCGGTAGCGGCTGGTTTCCGTAGAAAATTGATATTGAAGTTGGTGGTTACCGCCAGTTTCACTTGGCCGATCATGCCCAGTACCACGGCATACATGCAGGCATCGGCCAGCATCATCATGTGTGGCCCGGAGATGGTGCCTCCAGGTCGCGTGCTGTTCTGATGATAGGGCAGGCGCATAATTGCCAGTCCTGGCTCGATACTCTCCAGTCGCATGCCCAGGTCACTGGCCCAGGCCATTTCTGTTTCGAGTATGTGATTGAATTCCTGACAGGTGATCTTAGGCATAGCAAACCTCAATCTTTGGCGCGGATTATTAATCAGAAAGGTGCAATAACCGAAGGTTGGGAATTGCACCCATTCAGGCCCATTAAAATTCGTCGTCGGTGAATTCCATCATCAGGTCAGCACCGGAACGTATGCCACGTCCCAGTCCGTAGATTTGTGGCAACAGCCGTCCCATGAAGAAGCGGGCGGTTCTGAGTTTGGTAATATAGAAGCCTGTGTCATCACTTGGCGCTTTTTCCAGGGCCACTCTCGCCATATCGGCCCAGAGCCAGGCGAGGGTAGTGAGTGCGAATATGCGTAGGTAATCGGTCGCTGCGGCACCCAGTTCATCGGGATTATGTTTACCCTGTTCAACCAGCCAGTCGGTTAACTCTTCCAATAGTTTGAGGGCATCAGCCAATGGTGAAACAAAGTCGTTCATGGCTTCACTGTTTTGGTGTTCATTGACAAAACTGTTTAATAAATTGAAAAAGCGCTGGGGCAGGCGACCCTCATGGATAAACAGCTTGCGGCGAATCAGATCCAATGCCTGGATACCGTTAGTCCCTTCATAGATCTGGGCGATGCGGGCATCACGGACATACTGCTCCATGCCCCATTCCTGGATATAGCCGTGGCCGCCGAGTACCTGCTGGCAGAGGGTGGTGGTCTCATAGCCATAGTCAGAGAAAAACGCCTTGATGATCGGTGTGATCAGGGCTACATAGTCATCGGCCTCTTCACGCTTTTTGGCATCCGGGTGTTTGTGTGACAGGTCGATATTCATGGCTGTCCATACCGCCAATGCACGACACCCTTCGTTATAAGCGCGGGTGGTGAGCAGCATACGGCGAATGTCGGGATGGACCAGCAGTGGGTCGGCTGGCTTATCGGGTGCCTTGATGCCGGTGGCAGAGCGACTCTGCAGGCGATCCTTGGCATATTCAACGGCATTCTGATAAGCCGTCTCGCCCAAGCCCAAACCCTGCATGCCAATGGCCAGTCGTTCTGCATTCATCATGGTGAACATGCAGGCCAGCCCCTTGTTCTCCGGTCCTACCAGGTAACCAATGGCGTCATCAAAATTCATCACGCAGGTGGCGGAGGCCTTGATACCCATTTTATGTTCGATGGAACCACAGGTGACGCCGTTGCTGTCGCCCGGTTCATTATTGGTATCGGGCATCTGCTTGGGTACCAGGAACAGGCTGATGCCACGCACACCTTCCGGGGCATCGGGCAGTCGCGCCAGTACCAGGTGAATAATATTTTCAGTCAGATCCTGATCGCCACCGGTGATGAAGATCTTGGTGCCACTGATTGCATAGCTGCCATCCCCTTTGGGTACGGCCTTGGTTCTGACCAGCCCAAGGTCAGTTCCGCAGTGGGGTTCTGTGAGACACATGGTGCCACTCCAGATCCCTTCCACCATCTTTGGCAGATACTGTTCTTTCAGTGCATCTGTGGCGTGGGCGTTGATGGAGTTGATTGCGCCGCGGGTCAATCCGGGGTAGAGACTGAATGAGACATTGGCCGAGCAGAGCATCTCTTCCAGCATGAAGCTGATGGTCTCAGGCAGGCCCTGACCGCCCAGCTCGGGATCGGCCGCCAGTGAGGGCCAGCCACCTTCAATATAGGTCTGATAGGCGGCCTTAAAGCCAGTGGGTGTGGTAACTACACCCTCATTAAACTGACACCCTTCCTGATCTCCGCTCTGGTTTATCGGCTGCAGTACTTCTTCACAGACCTTGGCCCCTTCTTCCAGAATGGCATCCACCAGATCCGCGCTGACCTCATCAAAACCGGGCAGGCTGCTCAGGGTCTCATCAGCCTGGTGCAGTTCATGAAACACAAACTGCAGATCGCGGATGGGGGCTTTATAACTCGGCATGGATCAGTTCCTCTTGATAGGGCGTGGTCAGTGGATCGACTGATTACCGGGACAATTACAGTGGTGTAGTTGCCCCGGTATTCGGTTGTTTTACATATTGGGATAGTTTGGGCCGCCACCACCTTCCGGCACGGTCCAGTTAATGTTTTGTGTGGGATCCTTGATGTCGCAGGTTTTGCAATGCACGCAGTTCTGGGCATTGATCTGTAACTGTGGCGCTTGTCCCTCTTCACGCAGAATTTCATAAACGCCAGCAGGGCAGTAGCGCTGCTCGGGTGCGTCGTACTCCGCCAGATTGACTGTGATCGGAACAGTGGCATCCTTCAGCCGCAAGTGAACGGGCTGATCCTCTTCATGGTTGGTATTCGAGATAAACACCGATGAGAGACGATCGAAAGTGATTTTCCCATCCGGTTTGGGATAGTCGATTTTGGCGTAGTCACTTGCTTTGCCCAGCTGTTCATGGTCGGCATGGTGGTGCATTGTCCAGGGTGCCTTGCCACGGAAAATATAGGTTTCCAGTGCCGCATTAAACAGACCAAACCAGAGTCCCTTGGTAAAACCGGGGCGGATATTTCTAACCCTGTCCAGCTCTTCCCAGACCCAGCTCTGTTTGAGCTGTTCCGAGTAGGCGGTGATTTCACGGCCATACTCTTCGGGCAGGTTATTGCTGATCGCTTCTGCCGCCACCATGGCACTCTTCATGGCAGTATGGGTACCCTTGATTTTCGGGACATTCAAAAAGCCGGCGGTATCACCAATTAACATGCCACCGGGGAATGTCAGTTTGGGGATAGATTGCAGACCACCCTCGGAGAGGGCACGTGCGCCGTAGCTGATTCTTCTGCCACCTTCAAACAGGGGTTTGATGGAGGGATGGGTTTTGAAACGCTGGAACTCTTCAAAGGGACTGAGGTGTGGGTTTTTGTAATCGAGCCCCACCACAAAGCCGACGACTACCTGGTTTTCTGACAAGTGATAGAGGAATGAGCCGCCATAGGTCTGACTGTCCAGCGGCCAGCCGATGGTGTGCATGATGCTGCCCGGTTTTACTTTTGCTGGATCGATCTCCCACAGCTCTTTAATGCCGATACCGTAGGTCTGTGGGTCGACACCCTCTCTGAGATTAAATTTTTCCATCAGCTCTTTTGTTAAAGAGCCGCGACACCCCTCTGAGAAGAGCGTCTGCTTGGCATGCAGTTCGATACCGGGTTCATAGTTATCGGTCTTTTCACCCGATTTGCCGATGCCCATGTCGCCGGTAGCGATGCCTTTTACTGCACCTTGTTCATCGTAGAGTACTTCTGCAGCGGCAAAACCGGGGAAGATCTCTATACCAAGTGCCTCGGCCTGTTCACCCAGCCAGCGGCAGAAGTTACCCAGACTGATAATGTAATTTCCATCATTATGCATCTGTGGCGGGTTAGGCATGCCAATGGATTTTGTCTCGGTGAGATAGCAGAAGCGGTCTTCGCTGGCGGGGGTATCCAGCGGTGCGCCACGCTCTTTCCAATCCGGGAACAGTTCATTCAGTGCACGGGGTTCCAGTACGGCACCGGAGAGGATATGGGCACCTACTTCCGAGCCTTTTTCTACAACACAAATGGTCAGTTCTTGATCTTTTTCTTCGGCCAGTTGCGCCAACCGTATGGCAGCAGAGAGCCCTGACGGCCCTGCGCCTACTATTACAACATCAAATTCCATCGCTTCGCGTTCCACAGCGACACCCCCTCTGGTGTTATTCCGGCACCTTCTGCCGAATGGTCTTAAGTGGCTAGGTTGACGTTTACGTAAACGTCATTATACTGAGCCAGACAGGCGGGTCAATTTGATTTCATACCTTTATATAGAAGGGGTTATGAAACCAGAATTAACCGGATCTGACTGAATCGAGGCGTAGTTTACTATCTAATGGTTAAATACGCAGACTCCTTTGTGATCATATAAAAAGGTATTATGACGAACTTTTCTGCACGTTTTGTTTGATTTCCACAGAGAAATAGGCAAAATAGTTCAGTAAGTATAAATCAAACAGGAAAGATAATTCATTTTTTCTTCTCTTTGGCGGGTTTAAATGACCCGTATTGGGGCGACAGCCCAATCAACCGAAGGTGATGTATGAAAGTACTGGTCGCAGTAAAGCGCGTTGTGGATTACAACGTAAAGATCCGCGTGAAGGCGGATGAGACGGGGGTGGAGTTGGCCAA
>NZ_VMNH01000009.1 GCF_007625115.1 Sedimenticola selenatireducens
CTGGAAACCTTGCAAGATGGGAAACAAATTTGGCAGGAGAAGTTAGTCAACTGAACTTGACCTGACAATACGGACTTCCAGAAAGCTGGTAACTGTCAGATCAAGTCGCGACTACTACAAGTGATATTATTGTTGACATAAACGACTACCCACTCGGGTTTACCATTTAGGGTTTGTTTCTCTATTGAGTTGGCCTTAACTGCACCCCAACTTTCATCTACTTTCCCTCTTGAAACAAGTGAGGCAATTACTATCCCGGCATTTCTTTCGGCTGCTGATTCATCTACAGGGATTACTGGACCACCAAATCCATGGCTATGCCCCGATCCTGCCATGACTGATGTGCCTGCAAGTAAAAATGACAGTATAAAAATTGTAAAGAACCTTTTCATCGTACTTCTCCAGTTTACTTATCAATAGTTTCGTGTTTACCAGGAATCTGACTATCTGCCGGCTCATTGTGGGAGTGACCATGATCTGAACAGCCTGCTAGTATGAAAATTATAGAAATGGTCAGAGTAAATCGTACTTTCATTGTTTTTTTCCTTAAATGCCAATAAGGATGTATGAATAGATTTTCTAGTAATGATGATAGTAGAGCCCCACTTTAGATTAATTAACCTAAAGTGGGGCTCTACAGTAACTACCAGCGATCTACATGCCTGTATAATTTGCAGCCAGATATTCCCCGCTCAGGGTAAGGAAGATATATAATGTGCGCTTCTCTGGTTCACTCACTTCAGGGTTCGTAAACGCAGCAACCCATTCTTTGCTGCCTTTAAAGGTTTTTGCCTCAATCTTTGAAATTTCAATCGATTTCCAACTTTCCTCAATAACGCCTCGATTAACTAGATTAGAAACAATTTTAGTAGCGATAAGGCTTGCCTTATTTTCATCTACTGGCGCATGTGAATGTCCGCTGCCAGCAAAGACACCGAATGCCAACAGACTCATCACCAATACCATAATCATTTTGTACATACGCATTATTAATTCTCCTGTTGCTTAAAAAATACTGTCGCGTTTTTTCTCAGGTGTTGGTGTTCCTAAAAGAGGTTCACCGACTGCTCCTTTTTTTTCATCATCCAGCCGCGAATAACCACCCTGAACATTTAATGTGATTGTAACGATCGAGTTTGATGAGCTTTTCCAGTACCACCCATGCGTACCTTCAAAAGGTGCAAGCAACTGACCTGAAGCACTACTCATCGTATTTGTCTGATAGCTCTTAAAGGCACCAGTGGTATCGCCAGCCGGTTCTCCATGAAAATCATAGTAGAGCTCTTCTCCATCAGTTTTCCAGGAATAGGTAAGTACAGCACCCTTGGTTAGATAGAGTTTGTACTCTTTCTCACCACGAGGGGGGAGAGTGATGCTGATCGTTTCTGTAGCGCCTGTAGAAACTGGATCCTCGGTTCCTTTATCGGCTTCAGTTACAGCACTAGTATTTGTACCTCCCAGTTCACTCGCATTGGCCACATGCTCATAGCCATGCATCTGCATCAAGAAGAGAAATAGCCCCCCCATAATTAAAGTATAATTAGCTATGAAGCTAAAAGTAGTGAAGCTCTTGCGTTTTCTCCAAGCCGCAACCAGCAGTAACATCACTGCCAGTGCACTGATCTGCCCTAACTCGACGCCCACATTGAATGAAATGATATTGGCCAACAGGTCATCTTCGCTCAGTGGTAATTGCTGGAGCCGGGTAGACAAACCAAAACCATGAATTAAACCCAATCCAACAATCATGAACATCATGTTTGGTGGGTTGATATTGAGGTATTTACGAAAGCCATCGAGATTAGCAAATGCGATGTAGCAGACACTCAAGGCGATAATGGCGTCAATCAGGAAGTAGTTAAGCTGGATGCCATTAAAGGTGGCATATATTAAAGTAACACTGTGCCCCAATGTAAAAGCGGTCACATATTTGGCAATATCACGGAAACTCGTCAAGAAAAAGATAATACCAAAGACGAATGCCAAGTGATCATAACCGGATAGCATATGAGTGGCACCGAGCCAGAGGTAACGGAGATTACCACCAGCAATCACGGCCTGTTTTTCCTCCTCTGACATACCATGCGCAAACGATGCATCTGATAATACAAGAAGAATCACAATGCCCGAAATGAGCATCAGTAAATGACGTATAACTAACATGAATTACTCCGAGAAAATTGGTCTAGAACAGCTGCAATCTTGATTAGATATGACCACTCGTTTCTGTGGCAGTAACCCAAAAGACAGTATGCCCCTTAAGTGGGCCTTTACTCTCCTTCAGCATCGCTATAACTTTTTCGCAGGCGAGATTGTCCAGCAGCATATCAACTCTGAGTCTCGCGGAGTGCCCGACTACTTTATCTCGTGCAGCGAGAAAGTCATTGTCTTCGACATGAGTTCCGTGTCCTTCAGCATGGCTGAAGGTAAAACCATTTACCTCTTTTAAACTGCGTATTTTATCTAGAAGCGCTTGTTGTGCTTCGGAATGAATGAGGATAGTCAGTATTTTCATCTTCACGTTTTTTACCTTAATATTGTATTGACCCATCTATAGTCCCATGGGCTATAGAAATAAGACGCTTGTGTTGGAAGATATCAATGCCTGGAGTCGCCAAAAAGCTGGCTACCCTCCTACTTTGACCTATGACACAAGACCAGGATATTAATGGATTGAGAGGCCACCCCATTGCAGAAAACCCGTCATCTCATTGAAGAGTGTGGTGGCGTTTCTGAATGAGTGGCTTGGGTCAGCTATTGAGGTGGTGCGCGAAGAGGTGGGCAAAGAAGGTAGCGCCAATAGAGGTTGATCGGCCCCGTATGACGATTAATAGTGATGCTACAAATAAACTGGATTAATAGCCCTAGCCAGATCGATACTAAAAACAAGAACGCAGAAGGCCCATCGCTCAATTTAGTAAAAACTGCCTTGGGAGATAGATCCTTCTGGGAAGCAATCTCCCCGTGCTCTATGTCATGTGAGGTATCTGTAGAGGCATGAGGCGCATAAGAGTGGTAATGAGAAGAGTCAGCTATGGAATCAGTAATAAAGAGCGATTCGTGCGCGTGTTCGATGCTATGAGAGTGGATGCCCGTTCCGCTGGAAAACACAAAAGCCAAGGCTGCTAGTAGCACCCAGGAGGTAATTCGCCAAACTTTATGATCTCTTGTAAACATTTCAGCAGAGTCTAATTGTATGCCTTATAGAGATCAAGCTTGTAAGAGGTAAGCACTTTAATTTGTGCCTATCCAGATAAGAGCTAGGCATTATGCACATATGGAATGGGGTGTTTATCCAACCAGTTGCTTTGGAAATGCTCCCCAACAATGCTGACGGGCACCAATAGAAGAACCCACGAACCTTTATTAGTCTGGCTTTATGATCGTGACATATTGTTATTACTGGATGTGGACAGGTTACCTGGGAATTATAATACTGGAAGAATATCCGTTCCGATAGGGTGTTACGATGAGATCTTGTAATTGGAAGATGTATTTTGTAAGCTTCTGAATAATTAGGTATTAATGAATGGGCTGGAGTTTCCCTCGCTCTCCGCCATTATTTATGTCAGTTGTAGAGTTGACAAAGGAGCAAGAAATCTTCAGAATTCGCGCTCCAAAGTTAAGCGCCCGTAGCTCAGCTGGATAGAGTACCTGGCTACGAACCAGGTGGTCGGAGGTTCGAATCCTTCCGGGCGCGCCATTTTATAAGCAAAAACAAACGGTTGCAGAGTTTCATCTGTAACCGTTTTTGCGTTTTGTCCCATAGATAGCTATTTGTCCCATAGATTTATACATAGTTACTCAGAGCCGGGGCGTTTTAGTGGCTTGATATGGGTGGGTTTTCGGCGATAAACGCGGTCGGTTATGCGTGTGTCTGAGTGCGCTAGAAACTCTGATGCCTCTTGCAGTGTGTCTTTGTCACTGCCTGCTTTGGCGCGCAAGTCCCTTTCCTGGAATCTGTCTGTGATTTTCGTCTGGTCCATTACTCTATCCATGAACCGTTGCCAGAGGCTGTCGAAGGCGTTGGCGCTGCCGTCTGCTTTTATGTAGGGCTTGCCTTGGTTTGTGGTGAACAGGGGTGCGTCACCTATTCTGCGTGGCGGTATGCGTAGGATGTCATCAATCAGGGCTCTGAGTTCACCGGCTTCGTCCCAGTCAATGATCAGGCGCTTGCCGGTTGTCTTCGCTGTTTTATTGGGCTGTACGTGGATTCCGTCATCTTTTATTTGTAGCAGCTTCAGTCTGAGGATGTCGCCGCGCCTGAGTCCGGTCATTAGCTTTAGTTGAACGTATAGCTGAGCTATGCGGACATTGCGCGCGCTGCGTTTGTCTGTGGGTGGTTTTAGGTTCAGCGCTTCAGTTATCTCCCAGTCTTCAACCAGTCGCAGCCGGGGTGGTGTGCTGTGTTTCTTTACCTGCCCGAGTAGCGGATTTCTGTCAATAGCTCCCCATTCAACCGCCATGGTGATGAGGTGTGAAAGCACTTCAAGGTCATGGTTTACGCTGGTTTTGCCGTACTTCTTCAGGGCTTCGTGCTTATAGGCGTTGTAATGGCGTGGCTTGATGCCGTCGGGTTGCATGGGGCCAAAGATGGGCCTGAGCCTACCGATGCTGGTGCGGTTGCTGGTTTGTGTTTTGGGTGCCTTGCTGGGGATCACTTCCAGTAGGTAGCGATCCATGAGTTTTGTCATGGTAGATAGGTCAGAATCAACGGCGTTTAGTCGTTTTGACCAGGTTTTATAGGCTTCAGCTTCACTCTTTCCCAGTCTGAATTCTTGTTTTCCATCCCATAGGTCAAGATCGGCAGGCGGTACGCGGTAGTAGTACGCGCCGTTTTTGATTCGCCAGCGCTTTGGAAGTGGGCGGTTGATGGGGAGTTTTGATTTTGGGCTCATGAGTTTTCAGTTATACCGATTTAAACATTCCGAAATCGTCGTTGAATAGCTCAAGAAATCTTCCTTTATACTGAATGTAAGCCCATGGGTAGCCTCTCACTTTATCGTAGGCGCTCATTGCAGCATCAAGGCTTTCGAATTCTTCGCTGTATTTGCAGTTTGGCTCATGGCTCTCGTATTTGCCGGCGATAACTGAGAACATTATTAACCTCGTTATGTTAGATAGCTTTTTCCTCTTCTTACTATTCCGTACATATCGGCTCCGGCATCCAGTGGGCTATTCTGGCTCCGGTCACTATCCACTTTCTTTCTCTATCGCTAAAACTGGTTGTTTCAGTTGTGCTGATGGTCACGGCGCCCAGTATTAGGCCGGTTTGTTCACTCAGGGTGGCCAGTTTTTTGTTGACGATATCCGCTATTTCGTGGACCAGCTCTCTTTCTGCTTTATAAACGGCCTGGGCCATGTCTTGTGCTTTCATTTTAAATTTCAACCTTGTGCGTGGGTGGCTGTTCGTAAATGTACATAGCTAGGCGCTCTGTTTATTGTGCTTGCGCTGCTCAGCGTTTCCAGTGGGCTGGTGATGGCCTTGCCGTTATTCTCCAGTACATGAGTGTAGATCATTGTGGTGTTGAGGTCTTTATGGCCTAACAACTCCTGTACCCGGCGGATGTCGTTGCCGTCTTGCAGCATGTGGGTAGCGAAGCTATGGCGCAGGGTGTGCGCGGTGGCGGGCTTGGTGATTTTTGACCGCCTCACGGCTGATTTGATCGCCTTTTGGGGCGTGGTCTGGTAGACGTGGTGGCGTTTTTGTTCGCCGGTTTCTTTGTCTACCGCATAACCGATAGCCGGGAATAAGTAGTACCAACCCCAGTCATGGGGTGCTGATTTATATTTTCTGGCCAGCGCAAAGGGCAGGGTGACGCCTATTCCTTTTTTTGTGTCCTTTTCGTGGGCTTGTTCAGCCTGTTGCATCTGCCTTTTTATGGGCTGTATGAGTGAGGCTGGTAGTAGGGTGGTTCTATCTTTATTGCCCTTGCCTGATCGCACAGTGATGGTTTGATATTCGAAATCAATGTCTTTGATTCTGAGCCGTAGGCATTCAGATATACGCAGCCCTGCACCATAAAGTAGGTTGGCTATTAGCCAGTTGGTGAAGCCTTCACGCTTCATGTTGTTGAGTACGTTGGCGGTTTCCGTTTTTGTCAGCACCACGGGCAGGCGCTTTGGTTTGGTGGCGTAGTTCACGCCATTGATGTAACCAATATCTTTCTGTAGGTGGTGTTTATACATCCATACCAATGCACAGAGCGCCTGCTTTTGTGTGCTGGCAGTGACGTTTTTGACCGTGGCGAGATAGGATAAATATTGGCCGCACTCATCGGCCCCCATTTCGTCGGGGTGTTTGTTGTGATGAAAACGGATAAAGCCCCTGATGCGTAGCAAGTACGCATCACTGGTTTTATCGCTGTAGTTCATCGCCCGCATTTGATTGCGGATGCCGATTAGGAAGGGTGATTTTGTTTGGAACATTTAATCATTCTCCTGTTGAGAATTATTCTCACCGCTGCTTTTGCCAATATATTTATGCCGCATAATCCCAGTTATAACGAACGGATGCGCTCACGTAGCGTCACCAGCATATCATTACGCGGTGTGTACTTGGCCGCATCAGGTATCTTGATCTTATGAATCGTCGATATCCAGCCGCTCCATGTATACCATTTCAGCTTATCCAAAAATGCCGTTCTTGCTTCCCACGCATTATGCTCTGTAACATGAAACCGACCCATGCCTTTACACCACCAGTAATGTAATGGGCGATTCGCTGGCATATGCGCTGTGTAAAACCTGCCTTTTCTTTTGTGCATGCAAACTCCGTTATAACCAGTAGCTACAGCCGATTCACTCGCTGCGCTCGCTCTCGCCTGAGCATGGTCGTTATATTTCTACCACTCCAAGCCTTTTACATTGAACGTGGTCTTGCATTTTGAACAAGTAACTTCCTTGCACTCGAAGTCATCATGGCTGCCGTGTTCAGGGAATATTTGCCGTACTAGGGCAGCATCATCATCGTGCAATGTTCCATCTGTGTCGTCTTCCCTCAGTAAGTCGATGAGATATTCGCAGTCCTCGTTAGGGCAAGTCACAAACAGTTCAATATCTAGCCTGGCCTCTACTGTTTTAATATCAGTCATATCAATCTCCAAAATATAACAAGTCGCTCCAAAAGATTCGCTTCGCTCACAGTTGAGCTTTAGCGTTGTATTGCCTTAGTGGTCGCTCAAATGCTCCTCCCTGTGTTTCTCGTAATCAGCCAGAGCGCGAAGGATGGCGGCTCGTACCGCATACTCACTCCACACCTTTACCTCTGGCGAAAAGTTACCGGCGCGCTCACCATCGCCCATTTGGGTAGTTACCCAATTAAATACCTTCTCACTCATAATTCTGTTCTCCGTATATGATCGGCAATACAACAAGTCGTGCAAGTTCACTTCGTTCGGACTGGCTGACGCCAGCCGCTTCACTCAGCGTTAACTGCTCGTGCTTCCAATCTCTCGGTATAAGTCATCGCGCAGCTCTTTAATCTCAGTCAGCGCATCCAGATAGCACTGCTCTATGTGGTATAGAGCCGCCTTTGTTTTCGCTAATTCGTTTTCCAGTTCCTTTTCCCGGCGCGTTCCATACTTAAAAAGATCAATCATCCTATCTAGCACATGCTCATATTGTCTTTTCTTCATCGCAGTTAACCAGCAATTCAAAACCGAGTCGCTACCGCTCCCGGCTTAATCAAAATCGTTATGTGCTACTGCTTTCGTAAATCATGTCAAACAGCCTTTTGCTCACCATCACGGTATCTGGCGGAAGCATGTCGTTTTTCATAATCTTTAAGCCGGTTAAGCCCTTGATCAGAAACGTTCCTTCTGGTGCTCCTTTTGGCGCTAGTGCCTTTATTAGCTCCAGTGCCTCATTCAGTTTTTCCATGGTTAGAGTATCGTCCTGGCTGTTTTTTGCGGTGCCAGTTCCCGCGCATAACAAATCGTTCAAAATCGACCTCCTTTCAGTCGGCGCTTTAACTCAAGCGTTAAGTGGATTTGTAATCCTGCAAATCATCATCGCCAATTTCAGTAATATCCCAGTCGTGCAAATCAAAGTCGTTGTGAATGTTTGCTGTAGGATAATTCCATCCTTTTTCTGCCCATAGATCGTGCGCTTTTATTTTAAATTCCTCTGCACTGTCACATTCAATCTCCCCGATCACATGGGTTGCAACTGTCTGTATCGATACCGGTACTTTATACTTTGCCATTGCTTAATTCCTCACTTAACCAGTAATCCAAAAGGAGCGCCTAGACTTTGGCGCTTTATTCTATTCCGTACCACGCCCTTTTAATTTGGCGTTAGTGTGAAAACCTGTGCGACCTATCGCGGCGCCTATCGCTCACGTTGTTCCAATAGGTATCCTTGCAGTTGCCTTTTCCGCTGTTGCTGCAAAATTGAGTTTGATACGACTTTTTCAAAATTCGCCCTCCGCAGTTGGCACAGCGAATCGTTGTGCCAATTTCTGACCGCTTATTGTCGCGGTATCTAGCCTCTTTCTTGTTCAGTCCATCGTAATACGCCCGCTGTTCAAGCTCTCGCATATCGCGCTCTGCGCCACCATCACACTGGCTCTCTAAATAATCAGCCTCTTCACCCATCATCTTGTCCTCTAAATAATCACACTAACCAGTAGCTACACGCGACCTATCGGCGCGTGAGCATGGCCGTTAACACTCGTATATGTCGTGGCGTTGGCAGATGTTGTTAATGTCGATACGCGCACGGAATGTCTGCCATGTGCCTTCCCATATGCCGCGCACCTTAATGTATTTTTGGCCTTTCAAAATCTTATACCGATCTGCCTTGGCCGCGCTGATTGCGTGACGCTCATCGTCTGCCAGATCACACTCATCAATCGGTACATTGTTAATCCATTCACATGCATCACATCGGTACGCCTTTTTTGCTACCGGGTAACTTATATCCTCAACATCCCAACTCATAAAATCCTCCAGTGTTAACCAGTAGCTATAACCGGTTCACTCGCTGCGCTCGCTCTCGTCTGAGCATGGTCGTTAGGCGCTCAGCAATGCCTGTGCACGCGCCCATTTCTGGCGTTCCTCCCCGGTAGAATAGTCAGGCTCCCAGCCGCGCATTATCGGCATTAAGTCGGTAAGTGCCTTTTTAAGCGAGTCGTTCTCTTGTTGCAGTCGCTCAATCTCTTCAGCGGCCCAGTGTGCTATATGTTTTTTACCAGAGCCGTCACTGGTGTATTTCACCTCATGGTCTGCGTATGCAATCAACTGCACTAGCGGCCCAACCTGATCTGTAATCCCTGTCATTTTCATTACCCCTAAAATATCGCCTAACCAATCACACCAGCCGACTCACTCGCTGCGCTCTCGTCTGAGCCTGGTCGTTAGCCGTCATATCCACCAAGGTCTACGGTTTTTGCATTATGGTTAATTTCCGGCCTGTCGTTTTTCTTAGCAAGCGTGTACTCGCTATTGCGAGTCACAACGTAATGCCCTAACCCCTCCGACTCTAGCTGTGCCATTATCATTAATATATCGCTTACAGTTGCATCATTTTGTTTGTTCATGTCTATCTCCTGATAATGGCGCTATGCTCTGTTCCCGCGTAGCTGAAACCAATCAACGGCGTTGCAAATCCCTGCATCGTCCCACCAGTTGTCAATGCCCCTTGTAGCCGCTCGGTCTTTGTAAATCGAAGGGCCAAGATAATCGTGCCAGTCCATAAAAAAGTATCTCCCGTCGGCGGTTCTCATTCGATACCAGCCAGCGGTTACGCATATAATTGCATTTCCAAAATCTAAACAAGGCATAGCTATTCGCTCAAGTTCGTTCCGTGGCCCGCGTTGGCTTAATGGAATCTACAGGCTCTCGCATCCGAAGCGCCCCTTTGTGTTCTTCTATGGCCCATGTTCCTCTGACCAGGGTTATCGGGTCACGCATAATCATACGCCAGCCGCTTTGCAGGTGTTTGTCGATGGCTTGGCGGAGGTCTATTTGCATTCTCAGGTCTACCGCCATCGTCCAATCTCTTTGGCCAGTGTGTTGCTGGGTACGGGCCATGCGTGGGCGATGTTGATTTTGGGTATTGCGCCGTGGAATACGGCTTCTTTTACGCTCATTGTTTTGAGTCGGTACAGGATGGCTGATGGCGGACTTCCAGACTCTTCGCTCCATTCGGTAACGGTTTGTTCTCTGCCGTCGATCTTGAGCGATTTGATACGCTTTCTGCCGGTGCTGAAGGTTTTATAGATGATTTCTTCGGGCATGCTGGTTCCTTTTTGGGTGAGGCTGTACGCCATGGGTGCCAAGTTAATGACCAGGGCGAATAGGCCGAAGCTGATGATTGTTTTTAGTTCGCTCATGGCGGTCGCTTCAGGCAGACAGGTTGCTGAAGTCGGGCTCGGTGTTGGGTTTTTCTGGTGCGCTCGGGTCAAACCCACCCATCACTTTGTTGAAGTGTGAGCGCGCAACCAGTGGGGTGCCGTCGGCGCGTTTTTTGTGCATCAGCCCGTTATCCGTCAGCCAGCGCAGTTGCCGCGCGGGTTGTTGGTAGCCGGTGATTTGTTCTATCTCTGCGGGTAGCAGGTAGATGGGTTCGGGGTTGTTCATGATGCGGCCTTTGTTTTGGGTGGTTCAAAGCAGTTGCGGGCTTCGTCACGCAGTCGGGCGGCTTCGGCTGTCAGTCTGCGGGCCAGCCGAAGTTCTTGCGCGTAGCTGATCATGGCGTCTATGTCGCTTTTTTCAGTGATCTGCCAGTGCCCGTCAAGGGTGTGCATCGCTTTCAGGTGGGCGGCGTTTTCTCTGAGCGTGACAGCGGCTTCATCCAGTAGCCGTAAGGTGATGTCTGTAGCTTTCATGGCGTTACCATCCGTGATAGTTAAAAAGTAGGTCACCCAGCACGGCGCGCGCAGCGTCTGGAAGGTGTAGGGCCAGATTTCCCAGGCCGGTACAGCCTGTTTTTGCCATTAGGCGTGCGCCTTCTTCCGGGTTGTAGAAGCTGACCATGGCGGCGATCATGGCCGCTTTGCTTTTGGGTAGCCGGCTGATGACCTGGTTGATCTCTTTGATCTTGGGCGCGTAGCCGTCCAGCCCCATCAGGTAGTTGCCACCGAACAGGGTGGGGTGGCCTGTGAGGCTAATGGCTTGCTTCCAGGCTGCCATGAAGGCGTCCGGTTTTTCGGATGGCCAGAGTTCGCGGGCTGCGTTCTGCATGGTGTTCTCCTTATGCGGCCGGGTCTGGGTGGCGGGGCAGGTCTGCGCCCATGTACTGGCGTTTGCGCAGCGGCATTTTCAGTACGTTGGTGTTGGTGGCTATGGCGGTGCTTTGCATTTGTGCCAGCATCAGCCGTTGTTCGGGCGTGGTGGGCGGGTTGAGTACGTAGACCGGTTCCCGCCCGGTGGCCAGCAGCCAGCGTGTGCGCCAGGCTTTGAGGCGCTGTTCGTTCATTAGGGCTTGGTAGGCTTGTCTTTCGGCCTCTGAGCTTCTGAATTTTATGGCCATCATGGTTGCTCTCCTGTTTGTTTGTTTGTCGGTGAGTGGGTGATTAGATGATCCCAATGCCGCCAGAAGCGGCGTTGAGTAATCTCAAAAAAGCAAAATCGGCTGATTGCGTTGGCACCATAAAAGAGGCACCGAACAGCAATGCTTTATCCGATTGTTCTGACCCCAATGTTGACCATTTGTCTGGTCTAAATAGATAACGCGCGGCATCCTCTGTGTTGCCACTGATAGGGTCGTTCCTATCAACGAAGGTCGCCCGTGCCGGTTCCTGGCTGTAGCTGTTGGAATAATTTTCCATGCGCGTTTTCCTGTGGCTCGGTTGTTAATAGGTGCCCGGTTTAAGCGCCGGTCGCGCGGGCCGCTGACAGTGAGTCGCGGCGGGTGCCAACCAAGGCTTTGTTTGTTTCAGTTAGGATAAGATAAACAACAAGTTTGCTAAAGTCAAACATAATGTTTATTTAAAAGGCGAGAAAAAACCAGATGGTTTGGTGTGTGGGGGTTAGGCGGTCTAAAAAAAGTGGTAGAGCGGCGTGGTGGTATTCGCCATAGGTGGCAGTAAGGGGGTGGTGATGGGTCTAGTTATTAGGTGAGCGCTAGCGTTAGGGCCATATAAGATTCTTTGTGTCAAATTCGAATACGTGGTTGCCGTTCTGATAAAAAGTGGCTTCGATTTGAACGCGGTTAACCTTCATGATTTTTGCGACAAAATCATTATATTTTTGAATGAATAGTAGCGTTGTACTCTGGTCCTGTGGTTCTAAGGCGGTAAAGGTTTTTGGTTTTTCGTCGCCAAAGCGAACGTTGACTGTACATTTGTTTATTCTGCACGTGAATTGTCCTTTCTCTATATAGAAAAGAACGTCCTTTCCATATTTCGGGTGATCTCTTAGTTGTAAGGTCGCTCTTTGTTCGCCTCTGTATGGGAAATCGAAAGATACTGTATTGATGGATTTTACAGTCGCTCTTTTGATAACGCCCCGTCCCAGTGGGTCTTCTGTCTCATTATAAAACCAATTCAGGCCAAGAATTTTGGTGTCATCAAAAACCGGTGGCTTCGTAATATCGGTGTTTTGGTGTTGGGTGGGGTTATTGGGGCGGGTGGCGCGGGTAGTGCTTTTGATGCCTTTATATAGCGAAAAGAAGATCAAAATAATAAAGCCGATAATTATCAGATATAGCCAATGGCCATTTTTTGTCTTTGATCCGCAATATGGGCATGTGTCAGCTTTTGTGCTGATAATCTTTTTGCATTCCCTGCAGGGCTTCATGGCCATATTAATTCCTTATCGCAGGCTCTCAGTCTGTGATGTGTTAGTTGGTGTAATACTCTTATTTGCAAGTAGCCGCTTAATTTCCTTTAGCTCGCGGTTGGCTTCTTTGGCCTCGATGATGGCGTCTGATAACTTATCGCTTACCCTTAGTACAATATAGGGCATTACGATCCAGGCAACGATCAGTGTCACTAATACGACTAAGACGAATAGGCCGAATAAGCCTGATATGGGTATTCCCTGCATAGATATTGCTCCTTGCTAGCAGAAGTTGATTACATATCACCGCCGATCCAGACCACGCGCCCGATGATGTTGAGCTGCTCTATCTGTTCTGGCGAGATGATTTCATCCCGGTAGTGCCCGGTTTGATTGTCTGAACTGACCACTACGGAACCGTCAAAGCGTTTAGATAGTCGCTTTACCTTGGCCTCGCCTGCGTAGTTGATGGCGTAGACTTTGCCGTCCAGGATGTTGTGGTTTTCGTCTGTTTTTACCAGCAGTACGTCACCGTCACTGATGCGGGGTGACATGCTGTCACCTCTGGCGAATACTACCACCAGGTTGTTTTCTTTATAGCCTTTTTTATTTAACCATGTGCGTTTAAAGGCGAGGGCATTGGTCGCGGTTTCGTTGTCGATGTAGCTGCCGTGCCCGGCTGCGAGGGCAATATCTTCGTATTGCGGGATCAAGACGTCATCGCCTGATGGGTCATTCCTGACATTGTAACTCCCTGAAGCATCGCGCACTGACTGTGCGTCTATTATTTTTCCGGTATCAAGCCATGCGGGCGATACATCAAGGATGCCCGCGGCTTTGATTAACGTGCTACCGGGCATTCCTCTTTTTCGCCAGTTGTTGTAGCTTTGAGTGGATGCGCCAAGTTGCTTGGCAAAATCTACCTTCTTCATGCCTTTCTCGGCAAGTAGTTTTTCAACCCTCTGCATTTGTTCGTGTATTTCAGACATAAACATATTGTTTAGCAGTTTACGACCGCTCGCAACAAACAAAAAGTTTGATTTCATCAAACATATAGTTTACTTTACGTTCATGGACGCATTAGAAACAGTCATTGAAATTATGGGTGCTGGCAGGTTGGCGGAGAGTCAAGGGGTTACTCCTATGGCAATCAGTCAATGGAAAAAGCGTGGTGTTCCGGCTGACCGGGTTATTCCTATCTGCTTGGCCGTAGACCTACGGGTAACACCGCATGAACTTAACCCGAAGATCTACCCAGACCCGGAGTGGTTGCCACCACGTCCGGTTGATGATTCGCCCGGTGATCTGAACGAGCAGGCGGCGTGATGCTAAAGCTGTTGATTCTGATCATTTTGGTCAGTGTGTCGGCTCCTGTGTCGCTGTAACTGTTTTAAGCGTAGACGATGACGGGGGATTTTGAATGATTGATGAAAATCAGAAAAGTGAGGGGTTCATGGCAAGGGCTTGTTCAGTGTCTGCCGAAGAAATGCCGTCATTCCCGCATCCAGGGCAAATTGAAAGTCTGCATTGTGGGTCGTTTGAAGTTGGATCGCACAACCGCCTGTCTCATATCGAACCACATCTATGTGCTTGGCGAGCAATAACAGGGGGTTCAGCTCATGTGTTTCGGTATCGGTGTCCGTTGGTAGAGGAAGTGTGTTAGCGATGTTTTTAGATACGGATGATTCAATTAGATATGCGAGCAACCCCGTGAATTCATCGTTTGTCATAACGGCATCGGCTAGTTCGTTGTTTGTACCTTTGATGGTTAGCTTTACAAATTTTCCGTCTGCGCTGCTGACTACAGTGGCGTTTTTTAATTGCATGGTCACCCCTTTAGCTTGGTGGCGTGTTGCTGTGCAACTTGGGAACCAAGGATAACACAATGGAAAGTCATTCAAGAGAGTCACGCTCCCGCCTGATTGGGCGGTTTATTGAGAACTGGCTGCAGGGGGTGGTGGATAACCAGCTTTCGTATGCTGACCAGGTGCGGTCTGTTTATTTTGCGTATTTCCCGGACCCGAGGGACCGGAAGATTCGTTTTCCGTCAACCGGTGATGCCTTTCATGATCTGCGGGAAACCAAGCAGATTGTGATGCGGCGGTTGCGGGGTGAGATTAAGTTCGAATGTGACTTTGAAGAGTGCGCGGTGGATGCCTTGCCGCCTGAACCCCGTGCGGCGTTGTTGCGCAAGTTGAGCGCGCGCTATGGGTTGATGGCGGTGCCGGTGCCCGGTTCGGTTGCGCCGGGTGTGGCGGCGGATTTGGCCCGGTTTGCCAGGGAGTTTGGTGAGGCCATTACGGCTTACGGTGAGCTACTGGGTGATTCGGGTGTGATTGATGAGCATGACAACCCGGCCAAACTGCGCAAGGCGCTGAATGAAACGGATGATGTGTTGGCGGCGGCTTCGGTGTTCCGAGAGGCGGTGCTGGATGCGTTGCGTAAGCAGGATAAAAAACGCCCATTGAATGTGGTGCGGGGTAGATGAGCGGGGCGTTGCCTGGGGTTTTCTATGGTGACCCCGCTGAGGCGCTTTCGCGGTTAGAGCGCAACAGCGTTTATCGCAAGGTGCGTTGTTGCGGGTGCCAGCACCATGATATGCGGCGGAAAGATGATCCGTGTATCAAGCGGTTGTCGCCGGGTAGAAATTCGTGCAAGGGGTTTGATGAGCGATGAAAGAGTTGAACTTGGATGATGTGGCGGGTGCGCTGGATCGGTTGAATTATGATTGCCGTGATACCTGGGTGCAGATGGGTATGGCCATCAAGACCGAGTTTGGTGATGCGGGGTTTGATACCTGGAATGCCTGGTCTGAACTGTCGGGCCTTTATGATGCCGCTGCGGCAAAGAGTGTGTGGAAGTCATTTAGAAAGGGTGGCGTGGGTATCGGCACGCTGGTGAAGGCGGCAAAAGAGGCCGGCTGGGTGTTTAACCCCGGTGAGCTGGATGAGGCTGAACAGAAGCGCCGCCGTGAAGCGGCTGAGCAACGGCGCAAGGCGTTGGCCGCTGAGATTGAGGCAGATGAGCAGGCGCGCGCTGAATGGCATGAACGTGTGGCACTGGCCTCGGCTGAGTTGGATGAGTTGTTGGCCTGGGGCGGTAAGTCGGATTATCTGTCACGCAAAAAGGTGCGGCCCTACGGCATTAAGTTTGTGAGCAATGGCTTGGTGGTGGTGACACACATCAAGGCGAAGCGCATTGAAATACTATCCGGTAAGGCGTCAATCGACGCTTTTTTTGTGAAAGTGAAATCACCGGACTTTGACCGCGAGACGACCTCATTCAAGTACCTGCGCTATGGCACGGTGGCCCTGCCTTTACGTGATGTCAGCGGCAAGTTGTGGAGTTGGCAGTTTATACCGGAGAAGGGCGGCAAGCAGTTTTTGAAGTTTGGGCGTAAGAGTGGGTTGTTCCACCTGATTGCCGCTGATGCTGAGGGTGATTACAGCCGGGGTGTGGTGGGCTTTCAGGCCGCTACAGCCTTTGGTGAGGGTCAGGTTGTGACACAGGCGGAAGGGTATGCGACTGGGGCCAGCATTCACCAGGCGACCGGCTACCCCTGCGCGGTGGCACTGGATAGCGGCAACATGGCGAAGGTGGCCAAGGCGCTGCGGGGTGCATGGCCTGAAGCCACGCTGTTGATGTGTGGTGATAATGACCGGGACACAGAAGGCAATCCCGGTGTTAAGGCGGCCAAGAAGGCGGCGGGGTTGACGGCGGGCAGGACAGTTATACCCGACTTCTCAGGCTATGAGGAGCAAGCCGCATGACGCAGCCGGCCGATAAGAATAAACAAAAACGGGCCTCTGATTTTAATGACCTTCATCTGATCGCCGGGCTTGATGTGGTTGCGCAGCAAATCAATTCAGCACTCGCTGATGCGCAGCGCAGCTTAGACAGGGGTATAACGCAAAACTCGCCAGAATATGAACCGTCAACCCTACCGCCTGAGCCGCCGATTGAGGCTTATGTGGATGATGCCGCTCAGCCGGGCTGGATGAACCCCAAGGAATTTGGTTGGTATGCGCGGCTGGATACCACGGAGAAGGGCCAGATCAGGCCGCATGCGGCCAATTTAGAGCGCATTTTGGCGAGTGACCCGCGTTGGTCAGGTGTGCTGGCATATGACGATTTCTCATATCGGTTGATCAAGCTGAAAACACCACCCATGCCGCATTCTGCAGCGGGTGAGTGGGAGGATGCGGATACATCCCGTCTGCGGATCTGGTTACACCGTAACTATTTCATGATGCCGCCACCCAAGACAGAGCTACAGGACGCGCTGATCACCGTGGCGCAGGCCAATCGTTACCACCCGGTAAGATCCTATTTGCAAAAGCTCCGCTGGGACGGGGAGAAGCGCATCGGGGCTTGGCTGACAAGTGTGTTCAGGGCGGGTGGTGATACCCGTTATCTCCGCGCGGCGGGGGGCAAGTTTTTGATTATGTGCGTGGCGCGGGTGATGGTGCCGGGGTGCAAAGCGGATAACGTGATGATCTTGGAGGGTGGTCAGGGTTGGGGTAAATCAACCGCCATCGGTGCGCTGTTCGGTGAGTGGTTTTCTGATTCGCCTATTCCAATTGGTGAGAAAGACGCTTATAGCAACATACAGGGTGTGTGGGGCTATGAGCTGGCGGAGCTGGACAGTTTTAATAAAGCTGAATCAACAGCCGCGAAGGCGTTCTTTTCGCAGCGTCGTGACCGCTACAGGCCGCCGTATGGCAGCACATCACAAGATTTCCCACGGCAAACCGTGTTCATCGGATCGACCAACCAAGAAGAGTACCTGAAAGACTACAGCGGCAACCGGCGCTATTGGCCGATTCGCTGCTTGGCGGTGGATGTGGCGTGGGTCACGGCGAACCGGGATCAACTGTGGGCGGAAGCGCTGGACTGTTTCAGTCGCGGTGTGCCGTGGTGGGTGTCAGACCCTGCCGAGCGGGAGCTTTTCGAGCGCGAACAGGATACCAGGCTTCAGCGAGATCCCTGGGAGGATCGCTTACGTGATTTCCTGGGTGGCAATACCACGCAATATTTCACGGCTGAAGAGCTGCTGTCACAGGCGATAGAGAAGCCGGTGGGCACCCAGACGCGTGCGGATATGAACCGGATAGCGCCGATCATGATGTCACTGGGGTGGCATAAGGCCAGAAAGAGTCTGCAAGGCAAGGGTCGGCATTGGGTGTATCTGCGTCCGGTTGAAGATGATTCACCGGATTTACCGGAGGGTGAGGATGAATAAAGCCGTTTTCTGCCCAACCTGCCCAACCTCGGTCAAGAGGTTGGGAGCCACTAAAACCCACCAACGGCGGGGGCTACAGGTCAATGCCCAACCTGCCCAACCTTTTCTACGTGAGGCGCGCACGCGCACGCGCGCACATGCGAGATATAGGTTAGGCACGTTAGGCATTATAAAAAAACAACCAGTAATCAAAAGTTTAAGTATGCCCAACCTAGATAGTGCAGGTCGGGCAGGTTAGGCAGGGCAAATGATATGGCAGAAAAACAGCAAGTATCACTCAGATTCAGACCAGGGCTATCGGGTCTGTGCGTGCCGGGTGTCGGTGTCTGCGGGTTGGTTGTATGTGGCATGGGGGCCAGAGCGTGCGGAGTGGAAGGAGATCATAAAATTTATGCGAACAAGATACGGGGATGTGGATCAGGTGAGGCAATACGGGCTGCTGGCGCATTACAGCATGGGTGAGCCGGTGCCGGGTCCACGAGAGTGTTTGGGGGTCTTTGGTAGCCCGGAAGAGGCAAAAGGTGTGTGTGGTGAGCATTGGGAGATTAACGATGATTGTGCAGCATGAGGGTGATGCAGTGGAGCAAACAAGGGAGCGTTTGCAGTTGTGGGGGCAATGGTTGCGGGATACCTGTGGTGTGGGCATGGGTGGCAATGTGATTGCGATGTACGATGAGCGGATAGGTGGTGATGCACAAGGGCTGGTGCTGATGCCTGATAACGATGTCGCGGAGCGGATTGAGCGTATCTTGTGCCGACTGAAGAAGCAGCAACCCAAGGTGTTCAAGGTGCTGTGGTGGTGGTACTACGGCGGTGTATCCGTTCAGGATATTGCGGACCAGGTGAACGTGAGCCCTGCAACAGTGAAAAGCAGGCGGATGATTGGCGAGGCATCAGTCACATCATACTGGGATGCAGGCTATGGTGAAATTGATACTCAAGAGTCATTGAAAAAAAGTGCTTGACCAGCTAGCCGCCAATTGCTATTTTCCTGCTAACGTAGAGAAAGTGTCACTGCGAAACCCGCAACCGGAAACGGTGGCGGGTTTTTTTATGATCAATCGGGATGATCAGTGGATAAAGAAATTACAACACCTGAGTATTCCGGTCCTGAGCGTCGCGGTAACCCGTGGCACTTGAAGCGCGAGATTTCTGTCGGTCATTTGTTGACTACCATCAGTATGCTGCTTGCCGCGTTCTGGTTCTTCGCGGGCCTGGATAAGCGGGTCACTGTGTTGGAGCAGGTGTCAGGATCAAGGAGCATCGAGATTCAGCGGCGGTTGACCGGGATGGAGTCAAAGATCGATGAAGTCTATCGGCTGCTACTCAATTCAGAATCAATTAAACGATGAAGAAATCTGCCCTCTATAACTACAGGTGGCAGAAGGAACGCGCGAAATACTTGGAAGAACATCCGCTCTGTGTGACGCACAAGGCACAAGGCAAGGTTGTTCCGTCGGCGGTGGTTGATCATATCAATCCGCATCGTGGCAACCTGGAATTGTTCTGGGACAAATCAAACTGGCAGGCACTATGTAAGCAGTGCCATGACAGACATAAACAACGGCTAGAAAAATCAGGCACAGTCATCGGCTGTTCTGATGCTGGCCTACCCATCGACCCACACCATCACTGGAACAGGGGCGGGGGGGCGTAAAACTTCAGGTCCACCCGCACCTAGACCGCGCTCTCATAGTTGTGTTTACAAGCGGGAGTTTTGGAGGGGGGTATATGGGACAGCGAGGGCCGAAAAGTAAGCCGGCGAGTGTTCATTACCTCAATGGAAATCCGTCTAAAAAGCCTGCGGCGGCGCTAGCCGCTGGGTTGCATCCTGCAATTGAGATTCCTGTCTGCCCATCTGACCTGCTGTCAGATGATGCGCGGGCTGAATGGGACCGGATCACAATTGAACTGGCGAAACTGCGCGTGATTGCTCAGATCGATCTGGCTGCCGTGGCGATCTATTGTCAGGCCTGGGGTGATTGGTGTGAGGCCCGCCGCAAACTGAAAGTGGTTGGCTTTACTGGTTACATCACCACAACCCCTAGCGGGTACGAACAACAAAGCGTGTTATTTCAGATCGCCAACAAGGCGGCTGAAACAATGAAATCATACGGTGCATTATTCGGCATGAACCCTAGCGCTAGAACAGGTGTGCAGCCTTCGCAGGGTGATATGCAATTAGGATTATTTGAATCAGATGAAAACGGCTCAGGCGCAGAAGAAGAGGCCGGACCCGAAAAGTATTTCTGATGAGGCCACAGAATACGCGCACGCAGTTGTATCAGGTAAAACGATTGCGGGGCCGCATGTCAGGGATGCCTGTCAGCGCCATCTGAATGATTTAGAGATTGGCCATGAACGCGGCCTAGTGTGGTCGATTGATCACGTCAACTGGGCCATTGGCTACTTCCGTGATGTTCTCTGCCTAAATGGTGGTGAATACGAGGGGGTGCCGTTTGAGCCGTTAGGCTGGCAGCTATTTATTATTGGTAGCTTGTTCGGTTGGTTGGGTGATGATGGTTTCCGCCGCTTCCGTGTGGCGTATGTTGAAACAGCTAAAGGTTCCGGTAAAAGCCCGTTGGCTGCGGGTGTTGGGCTTTACGGTTTAACGGCTGACCAAGAATCCCGCGCGGAAATCTACGCGGCCGCCACAAAGAAAGACCAGGCGATGGTCTTGTTTCGTGATGCGGTGGCCATGGTTGACCTATCGCCGGAACTAACGTGCCGTATTCACAAAAGCGGCTCACCCGGTAAAGAGTGGAACCTGGCCTATCACTCAAGTGATAGCTTCTTCCGCCCGATCAGTGCAGATGACGGCCAATCTGGCCCGCGTCCGCATATCGGGTTGATTGATGAAATACATGAGCATCGCTCACCTGTAGTAGTTGAGATGCTACGCGCGGGCACCAAGTCACGCCGCCAGGCGTTGATGTTCATGATCACCAATAGTGGCACTGATAAACAGTCGGTCTGTTGGGATTACCATGATTACGGCGCAAAGATTGCTGCAGGCACTATTCAGGATGACTCGTTTTTCTCGTTCGTCTGTTCGCTGGATGAACATGATGATCCGTTCAAAGATGAAACATGCTGGATAAAAGCCAACCCGAGTATTGATGCCGGTATACCTGGTCTAAAGTACCTGCGTGAACAGGTTGTGCAAGCGCGCGGCATGCCTTCAAAAGAAAGCATTGTCCGCCGGCTGAACTTCTGCCAGTGGGTTGATGCCGCATCGCCCTGGATCAGTAGTGATGTATGGTTCGCCGCGCAAGATACTGATTTCGACCCAATAGAATTACAAGGCCGCCGCTGCTGGGGTGGCCTGGATCTGGGCAGCACACAAGACCTGACCGCCTTCGTGCTGCTCTTTGAGCCAACAGAAACGGATCAGCACTGGCGGTTGTTGCCGCGCTTCTGGGTGCCGGGTGATCAGCTCACAGAAAAAGAACGCCTTGATCGTGTACCGTACCTCTCGTGGCGTGACGCTGGGCATTTAGTTGCCTTGCCAGGGAAGGCCATTAACAAACTGGCAGTGATCAAACAAGTGGCGGAAGACGTGTCGCGCTACGCGATACAGTCCATCGCCTATGATCGCTGGCGAATAGAAGACCTGAAAATGCTCATGGAGCAGGAAGGCATCGAGTTACCCCTGCAGCCATTCGGGCAGGGCTTCAAAGACATGAGCCCGTCGCTGGATGAATTTGAACAGCGGCTACTGAATGACAGCCTAAAACACAGCGCCAACCCGGTGATGACTTGGTGCGCGGCCAATGCCGTAATCGCCTCTGACCCATCAGGCAACCGAAAGATAGACAAAAAGCGCGCCACCGGCCGGGTGGATGGAATCGTTGCGGCCATCATGGCAGCGGGCCAATCGAGCAAAGAGGCTGAACAACAGCCAACACCCGAGTTGATAATTTTATGAATGAGCTTGCAGACAGAATAGAAGCCTGTGGGCGGTTCAATAATGCCCTGGAAAAATGCAAAACACCGGGCAGCCCCATCCTTGACCGGTTTGTCTCTGAACAACAAGCGTCACGCCGTGCGCCCGCTGTGCGTAATGAAACACTCGACTCATCAAAAATAATCAAAGGCTCCGAACTGTTTGATTGGATGACCGGCGGGCTCAGTGCCTCCGGTGTCGCGGTAACCGAACAGAGCGCCATGCGCGTATCGGCCGTTTACGCCTCGGTCAACCTGATCGGTGGCGCGCTTTCCAGTCTGCCCTTACCTGTTTATCAGCGTGGTCAGGATGGCGAAAAAAAGCGCATCGATCATGACTACTGGTGGCTGCTGAATCGCCAACCAACAGACGCCCTATCGGCGGCGGTGTTCTGGGAATTTCTCACCGGCTCACTCCTGCTGAACGGTGACAGCTTCGCGCGCATCCAGCGCCAGGGGCGCTCACCCATGGCCACGGGGTTTGACCCGCTGCATAAATCCCGCGTAACCGTCGTGCGTAAAGATGGCCGGCTCTGGTATCACGTAAAAAATGATGAAGGCAAAACCGAAGTCATTGACCAAGACGACATGATCCACGTACCCGGTGCCGGCTTTGACGGTTGCAACGGCCAAAGCCAAATCCGCCACGCCCTGCGCAATGCGGCCGGTATCTCGCTGGCTGCGGATGAATACAGTGGCAGCTTCTTCACCAACGGCGCGCGGCCTGATATTGCGCTGGAATTACCGGGGAACCCAACAACCGATCAACAAGACATGATGCGCAATAGCTGGAATGAACGCTATCGCGGATTAGGTAACAACCACAAGCCCGCACTATTGGCGGGCGGCATTAAAGTCCATGAGCTGACAATGAACGCAGAAGATGCGCAGCTCATTGACACACGCAAATTCCAGGTTGAAGACATCGCGCGCATCTTTGGTGTGCCGCCTCACATGATCGGCCACACCGAAAAAACATCCAGTTGGGGTAGCGGTGTAGAGCAGATGTCCATCGGCTTTGTGAAATACACCCTGCAGCGCCACTTGGTTAAATTTGAACAAGAGTTCAACCGTAAACTGTTCCGCGATAGAAAAACCTTTGTTGAATTCAACACAGCCGGGCTTGAGCGGGGTGACTACAAAACCCGCAACGAAGGCTACCGGATCGCCCTGGGTCGCGCGGGTGAGCCGGGCTGGATTACAGTCAACGAAGTTCGGAAACTGGATAACCTGCCACCTATTGCTGGTGGCGAAAAACTCCACGGAGGAGAAGAAAGTGAATCCACTGCTTAAACTGCTGGCTGACAATCGCGGCGTTGGACAATTCCGCGCGGACGCCGCCGAGCAAGAGGCCACCATCTACCTCTATGATGTGATCGTGGCGGATGACTACTGGGGCGGCATCGGTGTAGAAAGTTTTGTACGCACCCTAAACAGCCTGACCGCTCCCGTCATCCATCTACGCTTTGACTGTCCGGGTGGTGATGTCTTTGCCGGCCGCGCTATGGAGCAAGCCATACGCGAACATCCCAGTAAAATCATTGCCCATATCGATGGCTATGCCGCCAGTGCTGCTTCATATGTGGCGCTGGCAGCGGATGAAGTGCTGATCAGTGAAGGCGGCTTCTTCATGATCCACAAAGCCTGGACCATCGCCATAGGTAATGCCGATGAACTGATGGATGTGGCGGGCCTGCTGGAAAAGATCGACGGCACACTAGTGAAAACCTACGCCCGTGAAACAGGCCAAACCCCCGAACAGCTAAACGAATGGATAGCCGCCACCACCTGGTTTGATGCAGAAGAGGCTATCGAATACGGCTTTGCCACGGGCATGGATACACTCGGATCAAAAGCCAAAGCCAAAGCACCCGCGCAACACTGGAACTTGGCCGCCTATGGCCATGCCCCGCAACCAGCGCCGGTTGCAGAACCAGACCCTGTGCCGGAACCAGAACCCACACCTGAACCTATTGCGGCTTACAACAACAGCCACACAGACCACCTAGCGCGCCGGTTGCGCCTGGTCGCCCATGCTGCCTGACGCGCTCCCGTGTCTTGCAACACAAACCGCCTAACGGCGGTTTTTTAATGTCCATAACTTTTTGAGGAACAACACAATGCCAACCAGCATTCAAGAACTGCGGGAGCGTCGCAGCGAACGCGCTCAGGGACTCCATGCACTGTTGGAGAAAAATCCAGGTGACAAATGGGCTGCAGAACTGCAGGCCAAATACGATGAAGGTATGGCGGAAATTGACGCCCTTGACGGCGAAATCAACCGCCATCAAAAGCTGCTGGACGCCATGGCGTTGGAAGCAGAAACCCAAGTCGTCATCACCGCCGCTGATCGTCACGCGCGTGATGCAAAATCACCCGCCTCTGCTCTATTTGCTAAATGGTTGCGGGGTGGTGATGGTGCTTTGTCGGCTGAAGAGTGGGCAGGCATTCGTAACACCATGAGCACAGGTACGGGCTCAGAGGGCGGTTACAGCGTGCAGTCAGATGTTGCGCAAACCATTATCGATGCCCTCAAGGCGTTTGGTGGTATGCGTGAAGCAGCTACTGTGATTCAAACTGAAATGGGCAATCCGCTGTCGTTCCCTACATCAGATGGCACCAGTGAAACCGGTGAGCTGATCGCGGAAAACACCACCGCAACAGCGGCTGACCCCACCTTCGGCACCGTATCCCTCAACGCCTACAAGTTCAGCTCAAAGATCGTGGCAGTCCCGTTCGAGTTGCTGCAGGACAGCCAGGTCGATATCGAGTCGTTTATCAATAACCGCCTGGTTGAACGCATTGGCCGGATCACCAACAGCTACTTTACCACCGGCACGGGCTCATCCCAGCCGCGCGGTATTGTAACGGGTGCGGGTGCAGGTAAAACCGGCACAACCGGCCAAACCACAACCGTGATCTTTGATGACCTGGTTGATCTGGTTCACGCCGTTGACCCCGCCTATCGCCTCTCGGGTAACTGCCGCTTCATGATGAACGACTCATCACTCAAGGTGATTCGTAAACTGAAAGACAGCCAGAACCGCCCGGTATTCCTGCCGGGTTACGACGGTCTGGGTGGCCCGATGGCTGATTCAGTCTTGGGCTACGGCGTCACCATCAACCAGAACGTGGCCACCATGGCGGCCAGTGCAAAATCCATCCTGTTTGGTGATATGGCGAAATACTACATCCGTGATGTGATGCAGGCTTCACTGTTCCGCTTCACCGATTCAGCCTATGCCAAGCTCGGCCAGGTCGGTTTCCTGATGTGGGCACGTTCTGGCGGCAACCTGTTGGATACCAACGCCGTCAAATACTACCAAAACTCCGCCACCTAAGCGGGTTAGGTAATCCACAACGCACAGCAGGGCCAGTCCGCTGGCCCTGCTTGAATCGCGCAAGAGGAAACAATCATGTCAATGAAAAAAGCCAGAATCCTGGTCAATACCCCGCTGGACGGTATCGACTACAAACCAAACCAAGTCATCGAAGCCGAAGCCGCCACCATCAAAGACCTAGTAAACGCAGGTTTTGCCGATGACAAACCCGCCGCCGTCAAATACTGCCTTGAAGAAGGCGAGGAAGTCATCACCCATCAAGGCGTGACGGCTGAGTCAGAGGCGGCTGTAATCACCGATGACCAAACAGGTGAGCTGGCCCCTGATGATGAACCCCCCGATACCGGCGGTTAATCAAAAACCTAACCCACCAAAGGCGGCCAAGTGCCGTCTTTCTATTTCCTGGGACACGAGGAATAAACCATGTCAGATGGTGTATTTAACATAGCAAAAGGCTCCGTTGTGGAAAAAATCCGCGATGCGTCAACCAACGTCCTGCTGTTGCTACTCAAGGCCAATGAGGCGGAAACCGCCCTGGTTGATCACGACAACGTGTCTGTACTGTTGGGCGCTGCGGGTAACACAGAGGCAGACTTCACCAACTACGCCCGTAAAACCGGCCTAACCGGCACCATCACGGTTGATGACTCCAATGACCGGGTTGATGTGGACCTACCAGACCAAGCCTTTATCAGTGCCGGTGGCGCATTAAACAACACGCTGACCAAGGCCGTGGTGGCCTATGAAGAGTCCGCGACTGATACCGGTCGCGTACCACTCACTCATCACGATTTTGCCGCCACCACAGACGGCAGTGATCTCACGCTACAAGTTAATGCCGCCGGTTTCTACCGGGCCGCATAAGGGGAATACCATGGCAAGAAAAGCATCCCTGCCGGATTGGGCAAAAGCCATCGCCCCCGGCAAGATCGATCTGTTTGCAGATCACTTCTACCCAGAACTGCTCATGGAGCTGGGTGTAGAAGGTGAGGCCATTGATCAATACTGGCTGGAAGTCGCCTACCAATGCGCCAAGTTGGACGTGCAAAACGCCATTCGTGGCACGGACCTGATGCCAAAGGTCGGTGGTGCGCTGTGCCTGTTCGTGCAAGACCCAGACAAGCGCTGGTCCCAAAAGAATTACCCAGAAGGTAAGGGCGCAGAATCAGCCACCAAGGGAAAAGAAGCCAGGGACCACTACACCCGTATTCGGGGTGGGTTCTAGGGCGCATAGTGCGCCCGTTGATTCTCGTATTAACGGCCGGCGCTCTCTCATTTGGAGTGGGCTTTCTATGCGGATCACTGGTGGCGTTAATGCTGGTGCAACCGTTTTTACATTTTTAGGAGATCGTGATGGGCTTCAAATCAATCGACCGCGCGCGAAAAATTGCGGATGAACTGCAAGAGATCAATCGAACTGTTGCGCGCTCAATCTCTGATATGTCCAGAGATTTAACCCGCGTTCAACACTTTGCCGCATTTGTTTTTAATTCAGCAGTGAATGGCGATGGCGATGCAGATAGCGCAGACGTTGCGGCGGTCGTTGCAGAGTTCAGAGCGCAACGCGCACAGATAGACGCATTCATTCCTATGCTGGACGCGATACAGGCGATTAATGATGAGGCTGTTCCTACGAACATCCCAACGAATCTTGCGGCCTTTATCGCGAATGAAAATATTGACCTTAACAGCTACGTGACGCGCTTTAAATAATGGCATACGGCTTTACCTATACGCTGCCGACGATCACCGGGAGTCATAGTGATTTTCCGGTTGTATTAAAGACAGCGGACTTCCCGGCTACTGCGATAGACGGCGGAAGCTCGTCCATTTTAAATGGTGGTGGAAATCTACGGGCGTATACGTCCAGTGCGAAAACTACGCAACTAGCAGTTCATGTTGTTGAGTTTGTTGCTGGTGGTACGCCTGCGGCTGATGTCAGGGTAAAAATACCCACTGCGGCTACAGGTAACACGATATACATTGAGGCTGATGCCGTTGAAACGGTGCAGCCTGCCGTTACTAATACCTATGGCCGGAATGCGGTCTACTCGAATGATGATAGGCGATATGGTCTAAAAGACAATTCATCAACGGTTGTCGATTACACGGGCAATGATGATGGAACGCTAGGCGGATCGGGTGCAACTACTGGCACATCACCTGCCTTCGGCTCTAGCAATTTAGAAATGAACCTGACCGCCTATGTCGGTGGGTTGACTGACCCGTTCCCCGGCGCGTCACATGCCGCCATTCGGTCATGGTACAAGATACCAAATGAGGCGAGTAAGGGCGTTTGCGGTGCGTGGCTGGGCGGCGACAGCAATATGTCTGTGCTGCTATTTACCGGCAGCAATGATCTAGTCTTTTTCCGCGTTAATACGGGCGGAACGGCGGCGACCGCGACATCAACGTCCGTCGTGCAAAACTCCGCTTGGCATCATGTCTGCGGATACTGGGACGGCACGACCGTCAGGACAATGGTTGATGGTGCGTTAGAGGGTAGCGCATCCAGAACAGGGACAATTAGCACGCCGTCATCTGCCGTATTCGAGATAGGTAGATATAATAATAATAATTGGACCATTCCTGATGATATGCAGGAGGTTAGTTTATCCACTAACTCGAATGTAACATCAGATTACATCGCCACAGAATACGCCAACCAATCAGCAGCAACCGCATGGGGTACGGTAGGAACGTGGGCGGATAGTGGGGGCGGCTCAACCATCCAAATCGCCCAGGCCACCGAAACCAACACCGCGTTCCCTATAACCGCCCAAAAGTCCCTAGCCATTGGGCAGGCGGTAGAAACAAACACGGCCTTTGCTGTCACGGCACTCACGGCACAAAACATCCCGATCGGGCTGGCCAGTGAAACAGGCACCGCATTCAGCGCCACCTGGTCAAAGGTACTCACCATCGGCTTGGCCGCTGAAACAGATGCCGCTTTTTCAGTAACGCCCGTAACGGCCAACAACGTCCCTATAGGGTTGGCGGTTGAAGCAGATGCCGCTTTTGCCGTCAGTCACATCAAGGCACTATCAACTGGCCTTGCAACAGAAACAGACACAGCTTTACCGGTCACGGCCTCCATTGGTCAACCCATTGGTTTGGCGCAGGAAACAGACACAGCCTTTACGCTGAGTCACAGCAAGGCGTTGGGTATTGATCTCAGTATTGAAACAGACACGGCGTTGCCGTTTGCCTTTCCGCAAACCATCAACATCGGGTTAGCGGTTGAAACAGCCAGCGCCTTTCCCTTCGCGGTCTACCTGGGCCAAGGGGTCATCGCCGCCGCCAGAGCCAGCCGGCGCAGCTACTCCAGTAGACCACCGGCAATCACACACTCAAGGCGTTGGTAATGACACCAAAAACAATCACACCACCAGCAACCACCCCCATCGATCTGGCGGATGTAAAAACCCGGCTATCAATCACCGATGCCCTGGAGGATACCGAAATCCCTGCGCTGATACAGGCGGCGGTAGAACAGGCTGAATCCTACACGGCGCGCTCGTTCATCACCCAAACCCTGGAGCTGGCGGTTGATCGGTTCCCGGTTGAAATTGAACTACCCAAAGGGCCGGTTCAGTCGATCACTTCCATTAAATACCTGGACAGTGACGGCAACGAACAAACCCTCTCCGCAGGCAGCTATGTGCTGGATGACTACAGTCCACTGCCTTGGGTACTGCTGTCTGCGGGTCAAAGCTGGCCATCCACCTATGACGCGGCCAATGCGGTCAAAATCCGCTACGTGGCTGGGTTTGGTGATGCCGCCGATGTGCCTGAAGACATCAAAAGCGCGTTGTATATCGCGGTAGGTCACTGGATCAAGTTTCAGTCAGAAGTTGAAAGCGGCGTCGGGCCATCCCGTATGCCTCGCCAGTTCTATGACCTATTAGAACGTCACCGAATCATTAAACTCTAAGGCTCACATGGCGCACGTAAGACAACAAATACGGGATGCAGTGGGTACACTGCTCAACGCATCCCCAACTGCCTGGAAGGTGGCGATCAAATCCCGCTTGCACCCAATGCGGGAACTGTTGCCGTTGCTGTTGGTGTACATTGAATCAGAAACCATCTACCAGGAAACCATCCACCAAGCGGGTGTGCAATCCAGAGATTTATCCCTGGTGATAAGCGGCCGCGTGCGTATCCCGGACAATGAAACTTTTGAAGAAACGCTGGATGCACAATCAGCAGAAATAGAAACCACGTTGACCTTTGCCGCACTGAATACCGCGTTAAGCGGCAAGCTCGGCGGGCTGACACTCAACAGCGCCACCACTGAAATCATAGAAGAAGAGAATGAAAGAACCTTCGCGGCTGTCAACATGGAATACACCGTCAAAGTGTTCACTCAAGAAAACAGCCCTGAAACGCTGATATAACCAAAACCCACTTCACAAACAACCCGCCTCGGCGGGTTTTTTAATGCTCGGAGAATAGAAATGCCAAGTCCAAAAATATGGTCCAACGTGCAAGTCGCCATGCAATCCGTGCTGGCCACTGCAGACACAATCACCGGTATCACCAAAGCCAATCCGGGCGTTGTCACCTCAACGGGTCACGGCATCCTGGACGGTGAATACGTGGTGCTGACATCCGTCGGCATGAGCCAGCTTGACCAGCGCGTCGTGCGGGCGGCAAATGTCACCGCCAACACCTTTGAACTGGAAGGTGTTGATACCACCAATTTCGACACCTTCACATCCGGTAGCTGTCAGGTGATCACCTTCGGCACCACCTTCGGCACCATCAAAAGCCTGTCCGGTTCCGGTGGCGACTTCTCCTTTGTGGATACCACCACCATTCATGACAGCGTAGCCACCCAGATCCCCGGCATCGCCTCGGCCTCAACCTATTCGTTCGACAACATCTGGGACGTGGCAGACGCGGGGCTGATCGCCATGAAAGCGGCATCAGACACCAAGGCCAAGCGTGCGTTTAAATTCACCTTCTCCGACGGTCAGATCATGGTCTTTAACGGTTATGTTGGCGCGTCGTTACTGCCTACCGGATCGGCTCAAGATCTGGTTACCACATCGTCTGTTGTGACGATGTATGGCACGCCTACCTACTACGCGAGCTAAGCATGCACCCATTAATCGAGAAAATGCGGCGGGCGCGTGAAAAGGTCGTTGAAACGGGCGGCCATCGCTTCACGATCCGCCGTCCTACCCACCTGCAGATCATAGAAGCCCGCGCGGCATCTGGCGGAACCACCGTCCGGTCTGCGCTGGGTTATGTGGTCGGCTGGAATCTCACAGAGATTGATCTGGTCCCAGGCGGCGCGCCTGATCCGGTGCCGTTTGACGAAACCCTGTTTATTGAATGGGTGGAAGACAAGCCAGTGATATGGGGTGACTTGATCCAGGAAATACAAAACGCCTATGCGGATCACGTCAAGAAGATGGAGGAAGCCGAGGGAAACTGACCGGTTGGCTGGAGTCCACTCAGCATAAGGGCACAGCCAAACCGCCGCCGCTCAGTTCAGAGCCTGTTATTCGTGCATGGAACCTCATGGACGGAATTGATTGGGTCGCCTTGCCTGTCGTTGCTGAGATGCTGGGTATTGAAGACATTGATTGGCTAGTCAGTCAGTTGGTCACCATTCGGGATTTTCATCGTGCCAGAAAGTAGCGTCAAAGGGTTGCGTGAACTGCAAAACAAGCTGGCCACGTTAGGCCCAAAACTGGCGGGTCGGGTGCTAAGGCAGGCGACCATGAACGCTACCACGCCGGCCATGAAAACCATGCGCGAAGCGGCCCCAAAAGGTAAGCAGGCCCATCGTACCTATAAAGGTAATTTGGTTGCGCCTGGGTTTCTGTCTCGCAGTATCAAACGCAAATCCAGTTACAAAAACGGCAAAGCGCGGGTGATTATCGGGGTAAAAAAAGAGGCGTTCTATGGTGTGCTGTTTGTAGAGAAAGGCACCAAGGCGCATGACATACCCAAAAAAGAGAAGTGGTATCAGCACCGGGTGCCGCGCCGTAACGGAAAAAGCGTAACCGTGCGGCGTAAATCCCGCGTGACGGGTGCGTGGCGAAAAAAGGCGTTGTTCTTTAATGGTCGTGTTGTGAATCACGTTCGCCACCCCGGAGCCAGAGCCAAACCCTGGTTTGTAAAATCATTCGTGAAAAATGAAAAGGCCATGCTGACTCGGTTATCTGAGCAGCTAAGTAAAAAAATCCAGAGGCATTTACAGCAATGACCGATCTCGCAAAGTTAGTAGTCAGCCTGGAGGCGGAATCATCCAAACTCAGGACTGATCTTGAAAAGGCGCAAAAGCACCTGGATCGATTTGAAAAGAGCGCTGATCGGGCGTCATCCATTGCCAAGAAAGGGTTTATAGGGCTGGCCACCGTATTGCCATTGGCGGGTCTTGCGGCGGCAGCAAAATCATCATTGGATTTTGCAGATGCAATCAGCGTGGCGTCTGATAAAACCGGCTTCTCAGTAAAGTCATTGCAAGAGCTTCGGTTTGCCGCTGAACAAACCGGCGTGGGTATCAGTGTGCTGGATGGTGGCTTGGGGCGATTTACCAAGCGCCTCGGCTTGGCGCGCGCCGGTACGGGTGCGGCGGCTGATACTTATAAGAAGCTGGGTATTGATTTAAAGCAGTCAAACGAGCAGGTATTCCGCCAGGTTGTGAATACGCTGGGTGATATGGATGACCAAACCAACCGGCTGGCCTTAACCACTCGGTTGTTTGGTGATGACGCGCAAAGCCTAGCAACCACCTTTAAAAACGGCACAGCAGGGCTTGATGACTTTGCCGATAAAGCCAGAGGCCTGGGTATTATTCTGGATGATGACCTGGTAGAAGGTGCCGCCGCTGCGAATGAGCAGTTAGGCATACTGAAGCAGGTTATAAACGCGCAAACCACCAAGATATTTGTTGAGCTGGCTCCAGCGATTATTAGTGTGGGTAATGCGTTGTCAGAAGCCGCGCCGAAAGTGGCGAATTTCTTTGGGGCTTGGGGGGATGTGGAGCATCAGACCCTTGGTGCCTTGGATGAGACTATTGAAAATATTAAGGCCCAAATTGCAGAGGAAACGAATAACGCGAAACGAGTAGCAACAGATTCGCCTAACTGGGCTGAGTATTTGTTTGGCTTTAATGAGACAGAAGAAGAGGTCAATCAAAAAGTTGATTCGCTTATTGAAAGATATTGGAAAGCGGTCTCAAGAAAAGAGAAGCTATTAAAACAAAAAGACAAAAACCCCAATTCTGCGGTGGCGGGTGTTGATGTATCCGGTTTGTTCAGTATCGATTCACAAGATACAGAAGCATCTAAAGCAGCAAAGCGTGTTCAAGAGCAATATGACGCGGCCCTCGAATCCCTCAACCAAACCGTTGCTTTACTCGGTGTCACCACGCAATACGAAAAAACCCTCTGGGATGTCCAGAAAGGTCGCTATAAAGATCTGAACGACAACCAGAAAAAAGCCCTGCTGGATGCTGCCCAACGCATTGACCAGAAAACGGCAGACATTGAATCCACCAAAGAGGCGGCGAAGGCAGAAGAAGAGGCCGCTAAATCGGCAGAGCGGCTGAACGAACAGCTAGAAGCACAAGCCAAGCGCTGGCGCGATCTGGTAAACCCCGCGAACGGCGTCAACGACCAAATGGCCGAACTGGATCTACTGCTGGAAAAAGGCAAGATCAGTTGGGATACCTACGGCGATGCCATGTTTGAGGTCATGGGTGGTCTGGAAGACGAAGCAAAAAAGACAGAGGATAAATGGAAAGACCTGGGCCTGACCTTCTCCAGTGCGTTTGAGGATGCCATTGTAAACGGTCAAAGCCTGTCCGATGTATTGGCGGGGTTAGAGCAAGACATCACCCGCATAGTCACCCGTAAACTGGTCACAGAGCCCTTGGGTGATTTCTTTACTGGGTTTGCCAAAAGCTTTATTCCGTCATTCGACGGCGGCGGCTTCACCGGCCTGGGTTCGCGCACGGGTGGGCTTGATGGCAAGGGCGGCTATCTATCCATTCTCCATCCCAACGAAACCGTAATCGACCACACAAAATCCAGCCGTCAATCCAGCGGTATGCGTGTCGTGAATAACATCACGGTATCGGCACCTAACGGCCAAATCTCAACCGAATCCATGAACCAGCTACAAACCAAGCTGGCTAAATCCATGCAACGTTCACTGGCGCGCAATACATGAGCTTTCTAGAAACCCCGCGTTTCCCTGATGACATCTCACTCGGCTCAACGGGTGGGCCTGGGTACAACACCACCATCACGCCGTTCACCTCGGGAAAAGAGAGCCGGAATATTAACTGGGCTGAATCCCGCGCTGAATACGATGTGGCTTATGGGGTACGCACACAAGCGCAACTCTATTCACTCACTGAGCTATTCCATGCGGTAGCGGGGCGGGGTCATGGGTTCCGCTATAAAGATTGGAGCGATTGGAATTCATCAACCGATCAAACCCACGGCGCAACGGTATCGGATACAGATCAAACCATCGGTACGGGTGATGGGGTGGTGGTTGATTTTCAACTGATCAAAACCTACACGAAAGGCGCACTATCCAGAACCCGTGACATCCGCAAGCCCGTTACCGGCACCGTGGTGGTTTCGCTGGATGATGTCACGCAGGGTTCGGGGTGGTCAGTTGACACCGCAACCGGCTTCGTCACCTTTGTAACGCCACCGGGTGTCGGTGTGGTGGTAAAGGCCGGGTATGAGTTTGATGTACCTGTTCGGTTTGATATCGACAAACTGCCCATCCTGTTTGAAAGCTATGAACTGCAATCAGCCAGCGTGCCGCTCATAGAAATACGCGTATGAAAACCATCAGTACGGCATTAAAAAATCACCTAGCGGAAGAGGTGACGACGCTCTGCGTCTGCTGGAAAATAGTCCGGCGTGACGGGGTAGAGCAGGGCTTTACCAGCCACGTAAAAGACCTGACTTATGACGGCCTGCTGTACGAAGCCGCCACCGGGTTTACGCCATCAAACATCGCCTCAACCGATGATCTGGCCGTCAACAACATGGAAGTGGTCGGGCTGCTTGAATCACAGCGCCTCAGCGCCAGTGAGTTGCAAGCCGGTCGCTATGATTATGCCGATGTCTATGTCTTCATGCTGAATTATGAAGACCTGACCATGCAGGATCTCAAGCTCGCCTATGGCAAATTAGGCCAAGTCAGATCCGGTAAGGTGGTGTTTGAAGCAGAAGTACGGAGTCTATCCCAAGGGCTACAGCAAACCATCGGTGAGCTGTTTGATACGGCCTGCCGTGCTGATCTGGGTGATAGCCGTTGTGGTGTGCTGATAAAACCGGATAGATGGGAACCTCACACACTCTACGCCCTTGATGATGTTGTTCGCCCAACGCTGGCCAATGGCAATGAGCGCCAATACAAAATAACAACCGCCGGGTATTCAGGCAGCACAGAGCCCACATGGGATGCAACCATTGGCAATTCCACCAACGGGGTTTCTGTTGAGCTGTTAACCGATGGCGCGTTTACAAATGCCAAGGGCGTTTACTGGAATGGCTCGGCCGCCTGGACGATAGCGGCAGGCGTGGCCAGTTGTGATGGCACCCAAACCGCCAATGATGCCCTGTCCCAGCCGGTAACGGGTGTGAATGGTGTGTTGTATGAAACCAGCTTCACCGTATCAAATTTTTCAGCCGGTCAGGTGCGTATTGTCTGTGGCACACAAGTAGGCACCTGGCGCGTTGCCAATGGCGCGTTTACTGAAGACATCATCATGACAGGCACCACGCCCATCAGCATCGAAGCGGATGCAGATTTCGTGGGTGATATTGATGATGTGTCGGTATCCGAAAAAGTCACCACCGTTTGGGAAACGGAAAATTGCTATACCAAACTCGGCACCATCACCGCTGTTAACTCAAACGAGAATTTTACCGACGCCGCCAGAACAGAAGCCGATAACACTTTTGACCGAGGCTATCTGACCTTTACCAGTGGGTTGAATGTGGGCGTGTCAATGGAGATTAAAACCTTCACATCTGACACATTCCAGAGCGCGTTGCCATTTCCCTACACCGTGCAAGTGGGCGACTCATACGAAGTCTATGCAGGCTGTGATAAGACTATGGAAACCTGCCGGGATGATTACGACAACATCATCAACTTTCGCGGTGAACCGTTCATTCCAGGGTCTGATGAAATTATGAAATTTGGTGGCCAATGATTACCCGCGCTGACATTGTAATCGAAGCAAAGACCTGGATCGGTACACCCTTCCACCATCAAGCCGCTGTCAAACGGGTGGGCTGTGATTGCGCGGGCATGGTTAAAGGTGTGTGGCGTGAACTGGGGAATGATGTTTCAAAGGTGCCGGTAGATTATCCGCGTACCCCATCAGGCGGTAACCTGGTGAGAATACTGATTGAGTTTCTTGATAGAACCGTCACACCTAAAGCGGGTGATGTCATCCTGTTTACCCTGCTCAACGAACCGCAACACCTGGGTATTTTGACCGATAAAAACACCGTAATTCACGCTTATCAGCCGTTTGGAAAAGTGGTGGAGCATCGTCTGGATGATAAATGGAAAAGAAGAGTAACCGCGTACTATTCATTCAGGGGTGTTGAGTAATGGCCTCGCTGGCACTGGGTTTAGTCGGGGCGGGTATTGGATCACTAGCACCTGCCGGGTTCTCGTTTCTCGGTATGACCGGCGCGGGTCTGGGTTGGTCTATCGGGTCAACGCTCGGTAGTATTCTGTTTGCACCGGATGGCCCCAACACCCAAGGGCCGCGACTGTCTGATCTGTCCGTTCAAACCTCCACGCGTGGTGCGCCGATCCCCAAAGTGTACGGCACGGCGCGTATTGCGGGGAATGTGATCTGGTCAGGTGGCATACAGGAAACCTCACACACCCAAGACGTGGGCGGCAAGGGTGGCTCCAGCGCATCACATACCACCTATACCTATAGCTGCTCTTTTTCGGTGGGTATCTGCGAGGGCGAAATTACAGGTATACGCCGCATCTGGGCTGATTCGGTACTGATCTATAACAAGGGCGACACCGCCACGGCTGATGAGCTGGCGGTATCAAACCAGAACGGTATTACGGTCTATACCGGCTCAGAAACCCAGGAACCTGACCCCACTATAGAGGCCGCTGAGGGTATGGGTAATGTGCCTGCCTTCCGTGGTTTGGCGCATGTGGTGTTTGATACATTTCAACTTGAAAACTACGGCAATCGTATTCCTAATTTTACGTTTGAGGTGGTAGGGAGTGGCTACACATCTCATCAAATAGACTCGCTTAATGATTACACTGTAGATGGTGAGCAGTTTGAGCATATAGGTATTCCCTATGCCGATAATAGTGGGTTTGATGTAATAGATTATCAAACGGACTATTTAACATATGCAACTGTGCACAAAAAAAAATACAGCTCCGAAGGGGTTATGATATCAGATACCTCAGAGTCATTATCTTTGCCTGTCTATTCGATAGGTACAATTAGATACTCACAGGACTATGAGTATATATTAAGGGTTTCTGTTTCAAGCCTACAGTATCTGGCACTGAATAGCGGTAATGTACTGCTTTCGCCTCCAGCAGGGACAAACCAGGTATTGGCAGCGATCAGGTATTACCCAACTGATAAAATATTTGTGCTATGGATCAAAAACACCTCATACACAAGTTACGTCCTGAAGGAATACACATCCGCCGGTTCTCCAACTGGAAGAGAGTATATCGGAAGTAAAGGGGCAAATATTAGGCCGGGGCTTTGCTCCAATCAAAACGGCAGTATATTTGTTACAGGAGCAACAGATGCGAGTACAGATGTTGATGTTGATGCTATAGACGCGCTCACAATGCTTTTTGATAAAGCCTGGCAGGTAACTGCGCAGCATATGTCGTCTACTGTAGATTCGTGCGGCGGACACTCTTTTGACGTTAATGCCGACAACATTATTTTCTATAAAGACCAGAATTATTATATAGCCGCTTCTAAGTTAAGTGATAACGGGGCTGTTGTTTATATTGGTAATGTGCCTTCTATTGGCTCCGATCAGTATGATTCAGTAACGTGCTCAGGCAGCATTGCGTACACTAAAAATGGGTCCGCCGTCGTCAGTGATACAGTTGGTATCGTCAATGAATCACTAGCAGACGTTATAGTAGATATATGCTCAGAATCAGGCGTTCATGAACTATCCACAAACACAGTGACTGATGAGATATATGGTTACGTTCGGTCGGGGGTGATGTCATCGAGGTCAGCTCTTGAGCCGCTTTTGTCGGCCTATCAAATAAGCGCAGTAGAATCCGATTACAAACTAAAATTCTCACCCTTAACAGGTACGTCATCAGAAACCATAGTCGATGATGATCTTGCCGCCGATATCAGCATCACCCGCGCACTAGAAACAGAACTACCTCGCCGCGTGACGCTGGCTTATGCGGACAAAGATGCCGACTATCTCCCGGCAGTACAATCGGCGCAGCGCATCAAATCAGCCGGTCAGATCGTCAATGAAATTTCGCAACAGTTCTCACTGTCAACTGACGGCGATCACATGTCGCAACTGTCAGAGAAAATACTCTATCGCGCATGGACAGAGAGAGAATCGTTTGATTGGTCATTGACCACAAAGCATGCCTATCTGGATGCCGGTGATGTGGTTACGCTGGAAAATGGCGGGTTTAATCACATCACCCGCATTACATCCAATGACCAGCAGTTGCCGGGGTTAATCAACTGCGGCGGAGTAGCGACCCGCGCCTCTGTTTATTCATCCAACCTGACCGGGGCAGCATCAAGCTACACCACGCAAACATTGGTGTTGGTGGGTAATACGCTATTCGAGATATTGGATTTGCCCGCGCTGCGAGATGCCGATGCAACAACGGCAGGCTATTACGTCGCTGTGTATGGTCAAAAAACAAATTGGACATCGGGCATTGTCTATAAATCCATTGACTCTGGCGCGTCATGGTCTGGGCTGATCACGACTAGCACAGAGGCAACAATGGGCATCACAACCAATGTGCTGCCTGATGCTGATGCTAAAACATGGGATATGACCAGCACGGTCAATATCTCCATGCACCACGGCACCCTGGCGAGTGATACGGTTGAGAATGTATTGAACGGCGCGAACGCCGCGCTGATCGGAAATGAGCTGATCCACTTTACAACCCGCACGCTTGAGGGTGATGGCACCTATACCCTGTCAGGATTATTGAGGGGTCGAATTGGCACCGAACATGAAACCGGAAACCATGCGATAGGTGACCGGTTCGTGTTACTCAACACAACCAGTATCTACCGCGTGTCGTCTGAGTATTCACAAAAGGGCGTGACCAACAAATTCAAAGCCGTAACCAACGGCCAATACCTTGAATCAGTCACCAATACCACAGATGTGACGTTTGATAACCTTAATTCAAAACCGCTTAGTGTGTGCCAAATCTCAGGCACCCGTGACGGCTCAAACAATTTAACGATCAACTGGCTCAGACGTTCCAGGCTGTCGGGTGTGTCACTGGATGACCCAGCATTAGGCGAACAATCCGAGCTGTACGAAGTGCATATCATGGATGGTGCTGTGGTCAAGCGGGTTATTCAGGCTGCAACCAACAGTGCAGACTATACCGCATCCCAGCAAACCCTGGACGGCTTCACGCCGGGTGATCCTATAACAGTCAATATCTATCAAGTATCCGCGACGGTAGGGCGCGGGTATGTCAGGAGCGAAACACTATGACAGTCGGGTTAGATGCAGGGCAGGCCAATAAAGAGGTCACGGTTAATCAGATGGTGATGGGGTATTTGGCGAAATCAGTAGCGGGTGGTGTTGATGTCACGCTGACTGATAACGAATGCACCTATCAACAAATCGAGCTGACAGGGGCCATCACCGCAAACATCGTTGTCAACATGACCGATTCCGCCAACGTGACCCACTTTTACAACAACACGAGCGGGGCTTTCACGGTCACGGTACAACCCACATCAGGAACGGGCGTAACCATCACCCAAGGCACCCGTTGCCAGATCGGGTGTGATGGTGCGGGGAATGCGTACAAGCTCACAGCGGAACTGTAAACAACAGGGGATCACTATGAAAACGTTAATGATCATGATATCAACCCTATCACTCACCGGCTGTGCGACATCCCCGTTTGGCACAGCCGCCAGTGGTGGTGCTAACTATGCTTACCAAAAAACGGCGGCGGGTGATTGCGTGGTAACCATCAACTCAGCCAGAGATATAGCAGGCGGTACGCTGATGATTGAGGATGACTGTAAAGTTACAGTCTCAGCAGACACCGCCGGGGGCGCTGCAGCAATGAAACTGATCAGTGACCTGGTGGGTAAAATCCGATGAGAAAATTCATTGTTTACCGGTCGATCAAAGGTTATAAGTACGAGCTGGCCGGGCCTGCAGAAACCGAGTCCGGTATTATTGGGCTGGATCTCGAAACCGAATATTTGAAACTGCAAAACGATGGTTTGTTCCTCGCGCGGAAAGGGTACTGCTGGGACGGTCCATCAGGCCCGAGTGTAGATACCAAAACATTTATGCGCGGCTCCCTGTTTCACGATGCCGGGTATCAGTTGATCAGGATGGGGTTGCTGCCGATTGACTATAAAAGCCAGATTGATGACCTATTAAAACGGATCTGCCTTGAGGATGGGATGTCTGGATTCCGGGCGTGGTACGTGCATCAATCGGTATCACTGTTCGGGGGTGGCTCATGCCTGCCCAACACTCAACGCCACAGACTGCCCGAGGTGGCCCCGTGACCGCGTTAACGCTCAGGCAGAAACAATCACTGTTTGTGCGTATGGTGGCTTTGTTGATCGACTATGCTACTGAGCTGGGTTATGAGCTGACCTTCGGTGATGCTTATGCGAAGTCAGGCCACATCAATGGGTCATTCCACTATAAGCGGCTGGCCATTGATTTTAATCTGTTCAAAGATGGTAAGTACCTGACAAAAACAGAGGATCATCAGCCATTGGGTGAGTTCTGGGAATCGATAGGCGGTAGCTGGGGTGGGCGGTTCAAACGGAAAGACGGAAACCATTATTCCCTGGGGGAGCTATGAGGTCATTATTATCAAAAATTGCCCTGCTTTTGTACATAGTGCCGGTGCTGGTTTTCGCAGACTACAAAGCCGAAGTCGTGCGCGTGGTGGATGGCGATACCGTCAACCTAAATGTGCATATCTGGCCCGGCCTGACTCAGCAAATCAGCCTAAGATTGGCCGGGGTTAACACGCCAGAGAAGCGCGCCAGCGCAGAATGTGAGCGGTTAGCCGCAAAAAAAGCCACAGAATTCACGTTATGGTTTCTGGAGGGTGTGGAATCGGTGACTGTCACGGATGTGAAATTGGGTAAATACGCGGGTCGGGTGCTGGGCAAAATCCAGGTTGGCGGAGTTGATCTAGGTCAAGCGCTTATAGAAACAGGTCATGCGCTACCCTATGACGGCGGGCATCGCGGCCCGTGGTGCAGTGACCCAATAAAACCACCCTAAAATTGTCCCATAAACAAAAACAGCATCAATAAAAACAACAAGTTACAAAGAGCGAAAACCTGGTTTTGTGGGACAATTAGCAAGCATTATTCATAATAAAAACAAATACCTACAGAGTTCTAGCTGTCTTTCTACGAACCAGGTGGTCGGAGGTTCGAATCCTTCCGGGCGCGCCATATAAATCATAAAGCTCACCCATAGGGTGGGCTTTTTGTTTATGTGTTGTCAAAAAGTTTGAACTTCAGCAAGAGCTTGTGGCGTGAATCTTCTTTCCGGACGAGTCATTTACCAAAGCTGTGTACCGGGCACATAGGTCACGCTTTATACCGTAGAGATAGGTAACACTTCGGTCTAGCTAAATGCGCCCATACCATGTTCCTTTCCCTTTACCGTGTTGTATGAGTTGCTGGTTGGCAACCAAGGTCTGCAGGTGCTTTTTTACAGTATTGCGATTTGCGCCGGTCAATTCTACGATCTGACTTACGGACAGCCGTCCGTGTTCTGTTGCCAGTTCAAGGATGTTGAAAGAGAGTTCGGGTAGCTTGGCTAGCACAATATGCTCACGTTCAATCTTGGCTTCGAGGCGTTTCTTTTGCTTCTTTAAAGCCTGAAGAAAATATCTTATCCATGGCTGCCAGTCCGGGGTTTTAGTACGAATCGTACCCTGTGTTTTACGTAGTGCTATGTAATAGCCCTCCTTTGACTGCGCAATGATGCTCTCCAGCGAGCAATAGGGAACATAGGCATAACCCTCCCTGAGCAATAGTAGGGTAGTAAGTATGCGCGAAAGGCGTCCGTTACCATTCTGGAATGGGTGAATCTCCAGAAAGATCACTGTAAACAACGCGATCACCAAAAGCGGATGAAGGACTTTGTTCTCAAGTGCGTGTCGTGTCCATTCAACCAACTCCGTCATGAGTCGGGGGGTATCGAAGGGGCTTGCTGTTTCGAATACGATCCCGATTTCATTCCCTTCGACGTCGAAGGCACTGACGTGATTGGGAGTTGTTTTATAATTGCCTCGGTGGCGTTCATCTTTGCTGCTGTAGCCGAGCAGGTCGCGATGTAGCTGTCGGATATGGTTTTCTGTTAGGCCAATGGCTTCCGAGTGGCTGTAAAGAGTGTTCATTACGCCGGCATAGCCGGCAACTTCCTGCTCATCGCGCGAGTCGAACTTCTTGATCTCGATATTTGCAAGGAGTTGGCCAACCTCTTGGTCAGAAAGCCGGCTGCCTTCAATTCGCGTAGAGGAGCCGATGCTTTCGATGGTTGCCACTCTCCGAAGTGCCGAAAGACGTTTTGGAGCTAGCGTTCCTAAGGCACGCCAGGCACCCTTGAACTCGTCCAGCTCAGCGACCAGAGAAAGGATCTCGGGGGTAATGACCAAAGTGTCGGTATGAATGCTCACATCCGAAATGATATCCATAAGTATCCAATAAATCCATATCAGATGTCTAAAAAATCATCCATATATATCCAAATAGATTATAAGGAAGAGACAGAGATGCATCGATTTTATAATTATGCGATTGAACAGACGCTAAGCGGCTAATGTGAAAACAGGAAGGACGAAGTCGTTCACAGTTGAAAGAAAAATACGAGCAAAACCTATTCAGGTAGATAGTTACCTGTTGAGTTGTTGTTGCTATGTAGCGTTGAACTGAGTGTAGACGAGCAACAAGCCTAATGTGTTCTTTGATAAGGGTAGACTTTTTCAAGGCAATTGAGAGTCATCCAAAATTTCTCGATGTGCAACCTATGTGTCAGGTAGCACAACAAGGCTTACGAGAAAACGTGGGCCATTTATTTTTCTAGCGTAGGGAATTTTGCGTGGTTTCTTACGACGCTAAAATGCCGGAAATTGGTGATTTTATCCAATCGTTTTAGGCCTGCTCCTTATAAACCGCCATCGTCCTATCGGTAGCATCGTCATTTAGATAGCGCCGGGTAAAGTTGATAAATGCCGGATGCTGTTTAAGTGGCTCGACGACTTCTGCGCAGGCCAATTGGATCTGCCAGCAGTACCGAGGTGCGGTATTGCTGTTGATCGATTCTCCTGCCTTTATTGCCCGCACACCTGGGATTTGTATCAGCGCCTGTTGACCTCGTCGGGTAATCAGCGCCATCTCTTCGGCGTCGGTACCGGGAAGATTGAATCGGATTTCGTAGATCGCTGGTTGCCATGGATCGCACTGTTCAAATACTTCGGCAGCCCGGCCTGCACAACCCCAGATACGCATCAGCCGGGTCGCTTCCTCTTCCATTTCTGCGCGAACATCAGTAAACAGTTTCAGGTAGCCCTCGTCTTTGGCGCGTGCATTTTTGCGCAGTAATTTTGCAGCGCGGTCGGTGATTGATGTGAATGCGTTAACCTTGGCAATGCCGTTGGCGATGAGGCGTCGTAGCTGGTCTTCGTTCAGTCCTGAACTGCCGTGCAGTACCAGCGGGATCTGCAGGGCTTCATTGATATGGCGCAGACGTGGGTAATCTAGTTGCGGTTTACCGCTGAAGCGACCGTGTACAGTACCAATTGATACGGCCAGAAAGTCTACACCTGTCAGGCGCACAAATCCGCGGGCTTCATCGACCGTGGTAAAAACCAGTTCATCCCCACTGTCCGGAACATAACCCAGTTCGGCTTCTACCGGTATGCCGCAGGTGTGGGCCATGGCCACGACTTCTTTGGTGATAGTGATATTCTCTTCCAGTGATCGATGAGATGCATCCACCATGACACCATTACAGCCGTAATTAATGCCGCGTACAGCCCCCTCAATACCACTGCCATGGTCATAATGAATCGCTACTGGTACCTCACTGCGCCGCGAAGCGGCTTCCACTGCATTGGCGAGCAATGCCAGGTCAAAGTAATCGGTGTGAGGTTCTGACAGTCCTAAAATGACTGGGGCTCGACACGCTTCTGCTGCATTCATAATGCTTTGCAGTTGATCAAGATTTACGATGTCGAATGAACCGACCGCATATTTGTTGTTGTAGGCATGGTGTAACATGTCCTGCATTTTAACGAGTGCCATAACGCTTTACTCTCGGTGAGGGAAGTTGATCACATGATGTGAATCTTCCGTAACATTCAATTGCTGTTCCAACATCGCTTCCATGGCCTCCAGTACACGCTTGATGATCATGCTGGCATTAGAGTGAAACAGCCGAAGCTGACAGTTAATCGGTGTATGCAGCGCATTGCGGTCCGCTGTTTCAAAATCTGTCCAGGCTGCCACAGGCAGGTCATTCAAGGCATTGTCGACAATAATCCAGGCATCCGGCTGCAAAATAATATCGAGCGTTCTTAACTGTGGTATGGCGAGTCGAATACACAGGCCCAGTCGTTTGAAAGCGGTTTGCACCCTGTTGTAATAGAGGGCGTCAAGAACACCGGCTTGGTATTCATAAACGGGCACCTCATTGTGTCGGGTATACATGGCTTTCTTGTGTCTCGCTTGTCTGTACGGTTTACATGGGCGCTATCACATTGCCTGGATAGTATTTGATGAAGCATCAGCGGGTCAGGCTGGCAAACAGCGTTGGCAGTTTTTCCGGTAACCGGTCGACGTTATTAATGATGGTGTAATTACTCTCGCCAAAGATTCGCTTTACATAGCTGTCCGCGTTGGGGTCCAGTGTCAGGCAGTAACTCAGTACGCCGTGACTGTAGAGTTCCTCAACTGCTTTTTTGGTATCGTGACGCAGATGTTGTGGATCACGCTCATCAATATCTGCCGGTTCGCCATCGGTGACCAGCAGGATCAGCTTGCGACGTTCCGGCTGTTTCAGCAGATGATGGCCCGCATGCCGCAGGGCTGCGCCCATGCGTGTTGAGAGTCCACCTTTCATGCCGGACAGTCGGGATTTAGCCTCATCATCAAAATGCTGATTGAAATCCTTGAAGCGGTAGTACTGCACATCATGTCGACCATCTGAGGCAAAACCATGGACGGCGAAGGGATCACCGATACCCTCGATTGCGGTTGAAACCAGGGTGGCCGCCTCACGGGTCAGTTCCAATACGGTTTTGTCCGAGCCCGCCATCTTTTCATTGGTGGATTCTGAGAGATCCAGTAACAGAACAACGGAGAGGTCGCGGTTCTTCAGTACATTCCGCATGGTGATGCGCGGGTTGGGTTGCTCACCCATACGAATGGAGACCATGGCGTCAATGGCTGCGTTGATATCGATCTCATCGCCATCTTCCATATTGCGTACTCGCTGCACACCCTCAGGCGTGAGCAGGTCGATGATCTGTTTAATGCGGTGTGCGATGGGTTTATAGTCCGTAAGAATCGCATTGATTGCTTCCGGATCACCCTTGGGTTGTCGGCGTTCATAAACCGTTGCCCAGTCTGGGCGGTGCAACTGGATCTGGTAATCCCACTCCTGGTAATGGAACGGTTCGGAAACAGCCTCTTTGCCCCACATGTCATTAAAGCTGATCCCTTCGTCTTCGTAGGGGTACATCTCCGTGGCACAGGTCCAAATCTCCTGTGCATCATCGCCGGCCAGTTCACAATCAACTTCGTTGGCCATCTCGATCACGCTGACTGTTTTACGCACCTGGCGTTGACTGGCGGGAATGTATTCATTGCCCAGGTTTAGATCGAACTCCTCAAACTCCCAGATAAAGCGGTTATCATCCCGATAGGGTATGCGGTTGCGCTCCAGTATGCGCAGGCTGGGTACTTCACGACGTACCGAGAAGATATTGAATAGTTCCATACCCATGTGCCATGAGAAGGTATTGTCATCCTGACGTTCTGCAATCTGCTCATGGAAGCGCGCGGCGAAGGCGTTGAGTTCATCGTCATCGGTGGTAACAGTGCTATCGAGCAGCATCAATGACACATCCTCAAGGATGGCCGCTGTGGGGTGTTCCACCTGTCCCTCATAATCATGGGCGAGCAGGGTAGCCCATAACTTCTTCAGGCCGGGAAAATTCTGAATGGCTTTGTATTCGATTCGTGCATCTTCAAGCAAGCCGATGAAATACATTTGGGCCGGGCTGAGTTGTTCTGCAGAGATCCGCGAGGTGGTATAGCTCATGTGAGCGGACATATGGGCAGCCGTGGCGCGATAGAGTTCAAGGCCGGTTATTTCGCCTACATTATCGACCGCATCCGGTAGATGAAAGATGCGGTTTTCGATATAGGGTTTGAAATCGGTGTAGTCGGCACCTGTAGGGCGCAGGAAAAAATCGCGGCCCCATAAGGCACGCAGATAGAAATTGAGTTTGCGCTGCACGCGGATGAAGAGAATGCCTCGACGTTCCTTCTGTAGCATGGCTTTGCTATCTGCCGATTCCAGGTTGAAATAGGCGGTCAGGTTGTCAAAGTCACGGCGATAGGCCTGGGCACCAAAATTGGCCCAGCGACGAAGCCCGCTAATGGTTAGTTTGGAGAGCAGTTCATCCATGTGGTTCAGCATCGGACGCAGGCCGCGTGCGGCAGTACCTGAGAGCTGATGAATCAATGTCAAATAGCCACGCAGCAGTTCGGCATCACCCAGGTTACGCGCGGCAGAAGGCAGACTACTGAAGAGCAAGCCGACCACTTCGCCAGAGACCATAGAGGCGAGTTTCATGGCGGCAGTGATACAGTCAGGAATGATGTCCTCGCCACACTCTTTCACAACCAGGGGCATCTCCTGGACGTAAGTGATGACAACATCACTGCCCCGACCAAGATTAGACAGGCTCTTTGCACCATCCATGTAATCCTGCAATCCGGCAGGTGACATGATGCGTGCCGCTTCATGAAAAGTGCCTTCTAATACATCACGTATTTCAGGTGCTACTTCTCCCAGAAGCGCTTCGTAGTCTTCGAGATTAATACTCATTGTTGATACCTGACCACAGGGTTACAGCGTTGGCAGTAAGTTTGAAATAGATCAGGCAAACCGTCCGATATTAACGCTGTATCTCCTGCGTGAATGATTGATCAGCCGAAGAATGTCTGTACTGCTGCGTCGAGTGTGTCACGCATATCAGGGTCATCCGTCAGTGGCGTCACCATGGTCATCGAGCAGGCTTCCACAGGGTCAATTCCCTTGGCGATCAACTGCCCGGCATAGACCAGAAGGCGTGTTGATATACCCTCATCCAGACCGTGGCCTTTCAGGTTGCGGGCGCGGTGCGCAATCTGTACCAGTTTGCCTGCAGTAGTGAGATCAACGTCAGATTCCTTGCAGACAATCTCGGCTTCTTTCTCCGCGCCCGGGTAATCGAAATTAAGTCCACCAAAACGTTGTTTGGTTGACTGCTTTAGATCCTTCATCAGGCTCTGATAACCTGGGTTGTAAGAGATGACGAGTTGGAAGTCCGGGTGGGCTTCGATCAACTCACCTTTCTTGTCCAGGGGAAGCGAGCGACGATGGTCGGTGAGTGGATGGATGACAACGGTGGTGTCCTGTCGCGCTTCAACGACCTCGTCGAGATAGCATATCGCACCAATTCGCGCAGCGGTTGTCAGTGGTCCATCCTGCCATTTTGTTCCATCCTTATCTAACAGGAATCGGCCTACCAGGTCGGAGGCGGTCATATCTTCATTACAGGCCACGGTGATCAGTGGCTTGTTCAGCTTGTAAGCCATGTACTCGACAAAACGGGATTTGCCACAGCCGGTTGGTCCCTTGAGCATCATCGGCATGCGTACATTATAGGCCGCCTCATAGAGGGCAATCTCTTTTCCCACTTGCTCGTAGTAGGGCTCGTTCTTAACAATGTACTGTTTTGGATCTACTGTTGTGACTGACATGACAGACCTTCTTTTATATCTCGATGAGTTTAGCTTTCGTCGTCGGTTTCGACGTTGCCGTTCCAGCCAGCGGCTTTTGCCAGGGTCATGGCATTTCCATGAATTCGGCTGTGACGCCCGACAAGTGTTTCAGGGAGATGACTGACCAGGCAGCCATACTTGTCCCATTCGGTATTGACCTTCTGTAACAGCGCGTCAATGCCGGCAAGGTTCCAGCCCTCGCATGTTTCAGTCTCAGGGATCAGCTCAAATACCCAAGCGTCGCGGATAACTTTCCCGATGGTGGTCATGCCACCATTGATATCTTTGTCAACGCCTACATATCGGTCAGGTTTAGCCATTGTTTATCTCTCTGATAGGTTGGTTAGTGGATTAAATAGAACCACCCTTTCGATAGAAACCCCCGCCCGACACGATTCGGTCGGGGGTTTTATCTTTACTCTTTTATAGGGTCTTAAACCACATTGCCTCGGTAGATGACCATTGAAGCCCCTGCGCATTGGGCGTAGTTATCCAGCCCCAGCAGACGCACATGGTTTTCCGGGTGTGCCTTGTGGCACGCTTCCAGTTCAGCCAGGATGGCATCGACGTCAGTCTCGCCAAACATCGGCAGTTTCCACATGTACCAGTAGCTGCCGCTAGCGTTCTGAGGCTCGGTATGTTCAATGGAAGGGTTCCAGCCCTTGCTCACGATGAACTCGATCTGTTGGCGTGTCTGCGCTGCATCCATTGCTGGCAGGTATGAAAAGGTTTCGAACTTGCGACTGGTGTTATCACCCAGGCTCGATTTATAGTCTTGCACTGTACTCATTTTTAAATTCCTTCATTCAATGTCGATATATACGAAATCAATTCACTGAGACTAGGCAGGCTCCGAGATATCTGGAGCCGCCAAATCTCTCAAGTCTGTTACTTATGTGAAACGTCCAGTTTGTCGACGGTATCGAACTCGAATTTGATCTCTTTCCAGGTCTCCATGGCCATTTTGAGTTCAGGACTGTGTTCAGCCGCTGTAGTAAGAATATCCTTACCTTCTTTCTCAAGTTCACGACCCTGGTTACGTGCTTCGACACAGGCTTCAACTGCCACACGGTTGGCTGCTGCACCTGCCGCGTTACCCCAGGGGTGACCGAGGGTGCCACCACCGAACTGCAGTACGGAGTCGTCGCCAAAGATGTTGACCAGCGCCGGCATATGCCAGACATGAATGCCGCCGGAGGCAACAGGCATTACACCTGGCATTGACCCCCAGTCCTGATCAAAGAAGATGCCGCGTGAGCGGTCTTCCTTGATGTAGCTGTCGCGCATGATGTCGATCCAGCCCAGAGTGGCATCGCGGTCGCCTTCCAGCTTGCCCACAACCGTGCCGGAGTGCAGGTGGTCACCACCGGAGAGACGCAGGATCTTGGTCAGTACACGGAAGTGGATACCGTGGTGCGGGTTACGATCCAGTACCGCATGCATGGCACGGTGAATATGCAGCAGCATACCGTTGTCCTGACACCACTGCGCCAGCTGGGTATTGGCAGACCAACCGCCGGTGATGTAATCGTGCATGATGATCGGCGCGCCGATCTCCTTGGCGTATTCCGCACGCTTCATCATTTCATCGGAAGTCGGTGCGGTAACGTTCAGGTAGTGACCTTTACGTTCTCCGGTTTCGACTTCAGCTTTATGGATGGCCTCCATCACAAAGTCGAAGCGGTGACGCCAGCGCATGAAGGGCTGGGAGTTGACGTTCTCGTCGTCCTTGGTAAAGTCGAGGCCACCACGCAGGCCTTCATAACAGGCACGGCCGTAGTTCTTGGCGGAGAGTCCCAGCTTGGGTTTGATGGTACAACCCAGTAGCGGACGGCCATACTTGTTCAGCAGGTCGCGTTCGACCTGAATGCCCTGTGGGGGGCCATTACAGGTCATGACGTAGGCGATGGGGAAGCGGATATCTTCCAGACGCAGTGCACGCAGGGCCTTGAAGCCGAAAACGTTACCTACCAGCGAGGTCATGACGTTAACCACTGAGCCCTCTTCAAACAGGTCAATGGGGTAAGCAACAAACGCGTAGAAGCACGTGTCGTCACCGGGTACGTCTTCGATGGCGTAGGCACGACCCTTGTAGTGATCCAGGTCGGTCAGCAGGTCAGTCCAGACTGTGGTCCAGGTGCCGGTTGAAGACTCGGCAGCAACCGCAGCAGCAACCTCTTCACGGGGTACGCCCGGCTGAGGGGTGACCTTGAAGCACGCCAGGATATCGGTATCTGTAGGGGTATATTCCGGCATCCAGTAAGTTTCGCGGTACTCTTTAACGCCCGCGTTGTAGCTTTTGACAGCCATGTTGTTTCGCTCCTCTTCCTAACTCGCATAAGTTTGCGGCGTTTTAATCAGCCGCTGCGCTTTGTTAATCCAGGCTTGAAGTTTTATGGATCTGGATTAATAATGGAAATTAATAGTAAATATGGGTGTCATAATGAATTGTTTATGACTGAGGAATGGGAGAGTAGGGATGATCCGGGCTACCTTACAGCAGTTGCGCGTATTCCAGGCGGTTGCTGAGCATCGTAGTTATACCCGTGCGGCGGAGGAGATACACCTGTCGCAACCAGGGGTATCGATTCAGGTAAAGCGACTCGAAGAGATACTTGACGCTACTCTATTCGAGAAGATGGGAAACCAGATTTTCTTGACCGCAGAAGGGAAAGCGTTGCTGGATACCTGTCGTGAGATTTTCGACAAGCTCTCAGATTTTGAAGAGAAGTTAAAAGAGTTTCATGGGGAGGTCACGGGGCCACTGCGGCTTGCGGCAGTTACCACAGCAAAATATTTCCTGCCGCAATACCTTGGAACCTTTCTGCGAAAATACCCCCAAGTGGTGCCAAAACTCAAAGTGAGTAACCACGAGCGAATCATTGAGCGTATTGAGGCGAACGCGGATGATATCTACATTATGGCTACCCTCCCTTCGCGTGATGATATTGAGGTAGATGCCTTTCTTGAAGATCAATTGGTAGTCTTAGCGCACCCCAATCATCCGCTCGCAAAGAAGAAAAAAATACAGCCTGAACAGCTGGCCTCTGAACGTATCATTACGCGAGAGCTCGGATCCGGAATTCGACTTACCAGTGAACAGGTGTTCAAGGAGCGGGGTATTGTTATCGAGCCTTATATGGAGCTTGGCAGTGGAGAGGCGATTAAACAGGCTGTAATGTCTGATCTTGGTATCAGTATTCTCTCCTCATTTAGTCTCAAGTTGGAGCTTCAGAACAAACAACTCGCGCTACTGAATGTAGAGGGTTTCCCGTTGTGCCGTAACTGGTATGCCGTACATCGAAAGGGTAAGCATTTAACGCGGGCAGCGAAGACGTTTCTCGATTATCTGAAGCAGGAAAATTTTGAAGATGTGTTAAGAATTATAGCGGCGAGTGACGATAGCTGATCCACGTCTTGTCGTGCGGCGTGCTGTTTTAAGATTTTTTACCATCAATAATTTAATCAGAAATCTGCGCTTTTAACCTTTTGTCTGCATTTATGTCCTCGACTTAATGTTTCACATATACCTTGGGTGGCTAGGTCTTACTTATATGCGAATGCCGTTTTCAATTGGCCATCAGAGCTGCATTTTTTTATCTCCAGGGCCCATAAGATACCAGATAATCAGTCCGATAAGAGGCAGTATAAGGACAATTGCAATCCACACTATTTTTAAACCTGTTGATGCTGAACTTTGTACAATTTTAATAATTGCGAAGATGTCTGCGAGTAAAAGAATGAGTCCAAGGATTCCATTTATTTCCATTGTTAGCTCCACAGCAGATTAAGGCACGAGTTGAAGGGCGATGGGTAAGCTTATACTGATACGTCGTTTCAGTGAATGCGACAATGCCAATGTTGACAATTTTTCACATCCTGCCAATAGCGGGAGTTCATTTAAAGGAAGGAGTTGGGTTTAGTTTGCGGGATATTTTTCAGCGCTTTGTCAGCATCAATGTCATTGTGATCCCATAAAAGACAGCCCTAATGGGCTGCCCGAATAAGTACAAAGAATCGCAGTGTGACGGATGTTTATGTTATGTAATCAACAGCAAATAATCTTTGCCAATTGAAGGTGCTAGTCGGCGGCAAAGCAATAAAACTTTCCTGCACCACCTGTGCTAATCAGGCCTTCCTGGCTACATCCGCGTGATGGATGGGCTGAGCTCCAAGATGTATTTCCGCCACCGTGACGATCGTGGTGGCCCACTTGCGCGCTTCCTTTATCACTGCTGGTCCAGTTGCTGCAAGTGTGGTCAGCCTCATCCGGGAAATAGGCGGTGCCATCATCCTGGCTGCCGGTTAATATGTCATGTTCATTGGGTTTATCACCACGGCCTTTTATGCGATTGCCTGCCTCATCAAGTGCCGTTTCTAAAGTGATCGTTCTATTGTATAGGTGTAGATCGGTTGGATTGGTTGCGATCAGAATCCCACGCGCGTTGTACCATGGGCCATTTCCGATACGTGATCTTGCTGAAATGCCCCGTTTACCCTCTTCTTCTGTACTGAGATAAGCTCTCCAGTCTCGGTCACCTGCACCCACAGCAGACGCCAGTTTTTTGCAATGGGCGTCAGCCCCTTCCAATCCTCCCAGATCAGCGCCATTGCCCATGCCTTCACTGGTCACAAAAAATCCCATCGGCCGCTCCTCCGCATTTACCGAGAATGAACCAAAAAGGGCGCACGTGCTAATTACCACAGCTATTACATTATTTTTCATGGGTATATTCCTTCAGTAGCTATGCATCTCAATGCAGATTTATGAAATACGGCATTCAGAGTTTAGTCGTAAATTCATGCCGCAGCTACAAAGACGAATTAAATAGGGTGGTCTCGTTCTTTTTTGTGAAAGGGCACATCAATTTTCCGTTGAAGCGAGATAGTTAGCTAGTTTTTTATCATGTGTAGCAATATGGGTCAGAAGGAGTTCACGTAGCTCTCTAAGTAGCTTGATTTCCAGCCTGGTCTCATTGGAAAGCACTTGGTTGTTAATTGTTAGCAGTTGCTCCATTAGAATGTCATGCTCTCCATCGTGCTCGTCGTACCCTTCATAACTGTGTTGACGCATGATCAGCTGTTCGGACATGAAATGTACCTCGGTGTAGCTGATTAATTGATCGAGGATGGCTGTTTTTTCATCTATAGATTTACCCTCCTTAATGGATCGCCGCAAGAGATCAATCATGCTTATCTGCACTGCGTGCTCACCTGCAATAGTCGATTCTTCTGTCTGGCTCATTTTGTTCTCTCTAGCTGATGCTGATATTACTGACCACACTATCATATGAATCGGTTGTGCTGAAATGGAGGGTATGGAGAAAATATGAGATTTACTACTAATTTATCAATAGATGTGGATGTCTGTTGTTATGCTATTCTTTTAGGCACTTAGCCGGGTGCTGATTGCACTTCATCTCAGTGAGATGGACAATCGCACTCAAACATTTTTTATATGCTATGGCTGAAGAAACAATGGACGAATTAACAAATTGTTGGTTGCTTGACGGTAGCGGTGGTGGAAACAAGCTCATCTGGGAACAGGCGGTGAGTCAGCATGTTGATGCTAAGGCTTCTTTGTGGTTGCACCTTAATTATTCACAACCGGAAGTTCAAGAGTGGATGGTTGAATGCAGTGGCCTATCAGCACTAACGGTTGAAGCTTTATTGCAGGTTGAGACGCGTCCGCGCTGCGTGATGGCCGATGGTGGACTGATGCTTTTTCTCAGAGCAGTTAACCTTAATCCGGGTGCTGATCCTGAGGACATGGTTAGCCTGAGACTCTGGGTCGGCGAAAAGCGTATTTATACCTTGGGTCTGCGTAAATTACTATCACTTGACGATATGCGTGAGTCTATTCACCAAGGAATGGGTCCAGAAACAACGGGGGATTTTCTTGTCCAGCTTGTTGAGTTGCTACTTGATCGAGCGGGTGTGGTTATAGAAGATTTATATGATTTGGTGGATCAGTTGGAAGAGTCGGTTCTTTTGGTATCCAGTCATCAACAAAGAGGGCAAATAGCAAGTATTCGTAGGCAGACCATTGCATTGCGTCGTTTTCTGGCGCCACAACGTGAAGCGCTCAATCGCCTATCCTCGGAGCGAACGGTAATATTGACGGATGAGCATCATTTACGTTTAAGAGAAGCTTTTGATCGTCTTACACGTTTTGTAGAGGATTTGGATGCGGCGAGGGAACGTGCAGGTGTTGTCCATGAATCATTGATCAGTAATCTAACGGAACAGACAAATACACGGATGTATGTGTTGGCGATTATTTCTGCGATTTTTCTGCCACTCTCATTTTTGACGGGGCTGCTCGGTATAAATGTTGGTGGCATACCCGGTGCTGATAGTCCGCTAGGTTTTGCTGTCGTGACCTTATCAATTATTGTGATTGCCGGTGGCCTATGGGCCTTTTTCCGTTGGCGAGATTGGTTTTAATTTAAATTAAGAAAAAGTCGAGTTGGGTTAGTTAATTCAATCACCTATGGAAAGGCAAACTATTTAGTATTTGAGTAGATCACTTATCTAGGGGATATTTCGCACGGGCTGGTCTGCAGATTAGAGGTCATATCCGTGATCTTTCACAGATGGCGATCGTTGAGTTATCGGTTTATTAAACAGTACGCTTTTCATGTAATGCTGTTTTTGCTCTTCACTTTCTTCTATCTATTTGTTGATCAGTTCGCAGGGGCACTGGGCGCCAGTCCCGTTACCTGGAATGGATTGCAGGCCCCTTCGCTCAGTGTCTGGAGTTGCAGATGATAACGTGAACCGACGGAGGGCATGATTGGGAAATGCTTGCGTTCCAACGTGACAGGGCCGAGGGCATTCGTCGCCAGTTGTACCTCAAGGTCTGTCGCGGCAGTCACCTGCCCATCGGTCTCCACGGGGGTATACCGGCAGGGGCCACCCGTCATGGCCTGTCCAGCCAGGGGGAGAATCATTAGCAGCGGGATTATGACTCTGTATCTCATCTTGATGTAACTCCGGTTTCAGTCTAGGTAGAAATTGCTGGCGTAACAGCGCCTGGTGTTACGCCCTTATACCTCAAGTCCATTTTTTACCCGTGAAAAGTTACCAGTATCAATTTAGCGTACTCAATACCTTTGTTTGGGTATATCGAAGAGATGGCGATTGGCCTCCCGGATACGGGCATATCCGGGAGATCTTTTGTGGTGTTTTCTAGTTCAAGGTCTCGATCAGTTTTTGAGCTGTTTTTGCCAGTTCACTCTTTTCATCGATTGCGATAGCGCGTTTAAGGAAGGCCTTAGCCTGTTGCTTCTCACCCTGCTTGTTGAGCGCGTAGCCAAGGTGATAGACAATCTCCTGATTTTTGGGCGCCAGCTCAGCGGCCTGCTTGAGGATCTCCGATCCTTGCTTGTAATCACCTTCCTGCACCAGTATCCATCCATAAGTATCGATGATCTCAGGCCGACGCGGGGCCAAATCGTAGGCTCGTTTGCCTATCTGGGAAGCGCGCTTGTCATTTTTTGTGGAATAGAGCCAGGCCAGATTGTTGAGTGCGATCAGGTTATCCTTATCGGCCTGCAATATTTTCTCATAGGCGGCGATGGATTCATCATTACGCCCCTGACTGAGCAGCATCATGCTTAGGTTGAGCTGGGGTTGCAGCTGATCAGGATGCTGGGTGATCCAGTCATTGAGGAGTGAGAGTCCACGCTCAGGGTCTCCCGCAGCTTGGTATTGTCCGGCTAACAACATAGTCACTTTCTCAGATGCCTGTATCTGCCGCGCTTTTTCATAGAGCGGTATGGCCTGCTTGGGCTTATTTTGGAAAGCGTAAGCCGTGGCTTCAAACTCATAACCGATTGCGTTATCAGGCAGGGCCTTCTGTATGGACCGGGCATGTGTCAATGCCAGTTCCAAGTTACCTGTACTGAGTTCCAGGCTGTACTGTCCAATCAAAACGGGAACGAAGTCAGGTTTATCTTCGAGGGCTTGCTGATAACTGACTCTGGCATCATCAAACTGTTTTGCGGCTTGTTGTGCATTTCCGAGCATTTGGAGTGTCTCAGCACTCTTTACAATATCCTGGAGCCGCTTAAAGGTTGTGACGGCATTGATTGCATCGCCCGAGGTGATTTGAGTTTTTCCGTGAATCGCTAGTACCGCTGGTTCTTTAGGGAAGTCTGTAGAGAGTTGGCTGGTCATGCGCAGTGCTTTGAGCGGTTCGCCATCAGCCAGGTAGTTCTGTGCCAAGATAAGGCCGGGCCGACTGCTTTTAGGTTCGCCGTTATGGGCGCGTTCCAACAGTTCATTCATGCGGGCCAGATCGCCCTTGCGTTTTGCGATGTCGGCCAGTCCCATAAGTACGGTGGTATTTTTCGGGGCCTTTTTCAGGGCCGCTTCCAACTGGGCTTTTGCCTGTTCAATGTCGTCCTTTTGCATGGCCAGTCGAGCGAGGTTGGCGTGGGCAGTGATAAAGGTTGGATCTACCTGGAGTGCCTTGTTAAAGCGCTGCTCTGCCTCATCGTGCTTGCCTGCCATGAGATAGGCCAGTCCGGTAAGATTGTGGCTGACTGGATTATCTGGAGATTTTTTCTCCAAGGACATACTCGCTTCCAGCGCTTTGTCATAATTCTTTTTATTGATATGGGAGAGCACCAGCAGGACATCGGCTTGGACAAACTCTTGTTCCATACCGGTTGTAGATTCCAGCTCATGGATCGCTTCTCCGGTCTTGCCCTGTGCCAATAACCCCAGTGCAAGTTGTGTGCGATAGGAGGCTAGGTCAGGTGAGATCTCGATCGCTTTGGACATCAAGGCTGAACCCTCTTCAAAGCGCTTAACTTGCATGTAGGCAGTGCCCAACATCGCCATCAGTTGAGCGTCGTTGGGATAGTGTCTTGAGGCGGGTTCAAGCAGCTTTATGACTTCCTCTGGCTGTTTGAGTTTGTGCTGTACGGAGGCAAGCAGTTTAATAGCGGGTAGCAGGGCCGGCTGGGCCTTTAGTACCTGAGAGAGGTGCTCATGCGCCGCTTCCAGGTTGCCTTTATAAAGATTGGTAGCACCCAGCATGGTCTGGGTCTGCAAGTTGTTTGGATCGGCAGTGTGGGCTTGTTGCAGTAGTGTGTCGGCTTTATCAATATCTTTCTCGAGCAGTGCCACTGTGCCACTTAGATGCAACAGTTTTGGATGTCCTGGGACCAGTTTTTCAAGTTCGGCCAGGTCGCTCTTGGTCTCTTCCAATTTTCCGCTGGCAAGGTTGATGTTGGCGCGCCCCAGGAGCGCACGGATATTTTTTCCCTGCAAAGAGATCGCTTTATTAAAATCAGTCCGGGCAACGTCTACGCCTCCCGTCTGCATATTTAGTTCTGCCCTAAGTACCAGTGCAGAGACATTGTCAGGGTAGCGGGAGAGGAGACTGTCAACGCTCGCCAATGCTTCACTGCGCTTGTTCTCGGCGAGATCAGCCATAATTAAACCGAGCATGGCCTCTTGTGATTCGCTATTGACGGTTTGCGCCTGGCCGAAGGTTTCTCTCGCCTCCTTCAATTGGCGTAACCCCAGGTGCGCATCGCCTCTGATCAGTAGGATGGCGACGCGCTCTTCGCTTGAACTGTTTGGATCATCGACGATGTTGTCGAGAATCTCATGATACTTCCTCTGTAACAGGTAAGCCTTTGCAAGATCCTGTTCCCAGTAACTTTTTGCGGCGTTCAGCTTTTTCGCACGCTCAAACTCTTTTTCTGCGGAAGCTCCATCACCTGCTTGCAGATAGATTTTTCCCAGCATCAGTCGCGCTTCGATACTGGTGGGATTTTCTTGCAGGGCGTTTTTCAGCTGAATGATTGCCGCTTTTGGCTCATTGTTATCCAGATAGGATTTTGCCTCTTGGATATATTGCTCGGCATCTGCGGCGTTGAGTAGGCTGGATACAAGTAGCAGTGAGGTGAATGAGAGTTGGCGAAGTGATTTCATGAATAAAAAATCCTTTTAGTCTGTACAGCTTTGAGGTGTTTTTTCTATTTGAAGAAGCTGTATTAACTTTATTGATTGGGCTGTTTGACCAGTGACAGGGTTAAGTCAAACTATCATACTCTGTCTGGGAGGGGCAATGCTGCCTCGCTGCGTTAAAAAAGCTAATGATGTCTGGCTTGGCGTGCTCTGTGGCTATCTTGGCCTGTTTCATCGGTGGCTATCGGTTGCATCTCCTGCATGAGGAAGGGCGGCCGTCCTTTTACCCCCGAATCTGCAAAGTCTAACGATAATGCGGCCATCGCCTCTTCGGGATTAACGAGGCGTGTGGTGGTTACGCCCGTATACAGCAACTCAAACAGACGTTTCAGTGCAATCCGGTGGACTTGCCCAGTCGTTTCATAGAGCCAGTTGCTCAATTCCATGAAGCGTTCAAAGGGCTGTCTTTCCAGTATCAGCGGAAGGGTATGCTGGAAGCGGCCTGAGTTGGCGATCATCTCCCAGTAGCGGGTGAATCGGTTAAGGCGCTGAATGGTTTGAAAATCAAGCAGATTATTGCTCAGAATATTATAGGGCGGTGCCGGATTGTAGCGCATGTTATAGGCTTGTGAATGGCGAATGATGGGTGAGCCCTTTAACCGCTTAAGAACACCGACCTGAATCTCATGGGGCGACAGGGCGGCCAGTTCATTGAAACTTTGTGCAAAGCTTGTTAGGTCTTCACCCGGCAAGCCGATAATCAGGTCGGCGTGAAGATGGGCTTGTGTCTCCTGGCGCAGCCAGCGTAAATTTTCTCGGCTCTTCTCATTATCCTGCTTGCGACTGATGATGGCCTGGACCTCTGGGTTGAAGCTCTGAATGCCAATCTCCAGTTGTAAGGAGCCTGCTGGAAATTGGCTCAGTACGGCCTTCAATGATTGCGGTAGGTGATCAGGGATCACTTCAAAATGGAGGAACAACTGATCATCCAGCCGATCCAGGAAAAAATTCAGTATTTTGATGCTCTGTTGTGGATTCAGATTGAAGGTGCGGTCAACAAACTTGAAATGCCTTACTCCACGTCGATAGAGCTGCTCGAGTGATTCCATGAACAGTTGCTCGGGAAAAGGGCGCGAGGTTTTGTCCAGGGCCGAGAGACAGAACTCGCATTTGAAAGGACAGCCGCGTGATGCTTCTACATAGATCAGCCGGTGTTTGATGTCCTCGTCACTGTAGAAGGCGTAGGGGAGTGCAAGCGTATCCAGTGAGGGTGCCGGGGCCTGTATGACCTTTTGGATGGGCCTTTCACCGGCAAACAGTTGCTGACAGAGTTGGGCAAAGGCATGGTCCCCCTGGCCTGCAATCAGATAATCGGCCTGGTCGACAATAAGCTGGTCTTGCCACTCATAACTGACCTCGGGGCCACCGAGAATGATCACTGTCTCTGGGCTGATCTGTTTTAGCAGGGCGACCAGTTGCTGACTTCTTTCTGCATTCCAGATGTAGACACCAATCCCGATAATACGAGGCTTATCAATGAGAAGCTGTTCCGCGATATCAATAGGCCAGGGTTCAAGGGTGTACTCCTGGATGGCTGTTTGCGTTTGCAATTCACCCATATTGGCATACAGGTAACGTAAACCAAGTGAGGCATGGATATGCTTTGCGTTGAGGGTGGTGAGAATAATCTTTGGCACCGTCTATTGGCCTTGCATGAGTGTGCGCACGTCAGTAAAGCTGCCACTCGGCAACTGTTTTAGAGAAGGGATCAGATCAGCGATCATTTGACCCGCGACAGTGGCGCTGGGCATGTTTTCTGTCCCTCTCGCGGCCCGCAGTTTCTTGACTGAGGGGAACTGCCCGTCGTCTACCTGAACCGGATCACATAGCACGTCCTGCATCGCGGTATCTACCAGGCCGGGTGCCAGTGCAACCAAATGGCTGTGTGGAAACTCATGGGCATAGAGCTGGGTGAGCATGTTGAGTGTGGCTTTGGAGAGGGCATAAGCTCCCCAGCCCCGATTGCCATTAACCGCTGCACCGGATGAGATAAGCACGATCTGGTCAATACGGATACCTGATTTCAATAGCCAGTCCAGCAGCACTTTGTTGGACCAGACATTGGCCTCCATGACTCTGCGGATTTCCTCCAGGCTAGTGTCTGCCATGTCCTGCATTTTTCCAAGGATGCCGGCATTCAAGATGGCCACATCCAGATGGCTAATCCCCATTAGCAGGGTTTCGAGGGCCAAGGGTACGGATTCGTAATCGGTAAGATCACAACGAATATCATTCAGTTTATGCTTCGATGAAGCGTAGCCACGTCGGCTCATGCCATATACCTCGAAGCCCTTTTCGAGATAGGCTTCGGTAAGACCTTTACCCAGGCCACTGCTGTTTCCGGTGATGAGTACTGTTCTGCTCATGCTGCTTAATCCATATCAAATTATGCTTTACCATCATCTGTTACGCTGCGCTGTTCAGCGCCCCGCTGTTTTCAGAATATTTATTCCTGATGACAGAGTGGTCCGACTATTTCACTTTTTACAGATTATGAGGTTACCTTTGCTGAGACACTTTGCCCAGTGCCTGATGATCTGGATTGCCCTCTCTCCTCATTCCGTTATGGGTATGACACCCCTTCAGCCGCTTATTGATGCAGCGGAGGTTGGTGCTACTCTGCAGTTGCCACCTGGTCGCTATAGCGGCCCGGTACTGATTGATAAGCCGTTGACTATTGATGGCGCAGGCCAAGTGACAATTGACGGAGGTGGGGTAGGGACGGTGATCACTATCGATACCGATGGAGCCCGTCTGAGTAATCTGCACATTACCGGATCAGGTGATCGGCACAATGAGCTGGATGCCGGAATCCTGGTCTCTGGCAAATTTAATGTCATTAAGGATAACCGGCTGGATGATGTGCTGTTTGGAATTGCGCTTCATCAATCAGAGCATGGCATTGTGCGACGAAATACCATCCAGTCCAAAGTGCGTGAGTTGGCACAGCGGGGTGATGGTCTGCGCATTTGGTACAGCGTTGGCAACAAAATCACACAGAATAGAATTCTAAACGCCCGTGATGTGATTATCCTTGATTCACGGGAGAACTATCTGGCAGAAAACCAGGTACAGGGAGGGCGTTATTCGCTGCATGTGGTGAATTCGCAGGGTACCCAGATTAAAGGTAATCGTTTTATTGATAATGAGGCGGGTATTTTTGCCCTGAAGGCTAATGGTCTGGTTATCCAGCAGAATCTGGTGGCAGAGATCCGGGATGTAACCGGCGTTGGCATTGGTCTCAAAGAGAGTTCCAGTGCACGCATAGAGGAGAATCGCATATTCAACGTCAAGATTGGTATAGCGTTGGACTTATCGCCAGAAGATCATGATCTCCCAAACTATGTCAGCGCCAATCTGATTGCTCACAATACCGTGGGTATCCAGTTCTTGAGTGACCGAGGGGGCAATCATCTATCCGCTAATCGGTTCGTTAATAACTACCTTCCGGTTGCCGTCAGGAATGGGGGTGGTGCATTGAAAAATCGCTGGGGAGGTAATTATTGGAGCGATTATGCCGGTTTTGATCAGGACCAGAATGGCAGTGGAGACACACCTTATGAGTTATACGCCTACGCCGATCAACTGTGGTTGGACTTTCCGGGGGCGCAGTTTTTTGTCGCCAGCCCGACATTCAGCCTGCTCGATTTTCTTGAGCGGTTGGCTCCCTTTACTGAACCCCGCCTGATGGTGAGAGATCATTATCCACGTTTTTCAGGTGATGATGCTGAATTAAGTGTGACCCAGAAAACCAAACCCACCACTTGTACGTTGTGTTAGATCAAGGCGGGTAAAGACTAAAGTGCAGAGGCCATCATCGATGTCTTTTCGAGTCGATCAGCCAGGGTCCGCATCAGTACTTTGTCAAATTTGATCTGTAGCTGAACTGAGGCCTGCTGCAGGGCCTCCGTTTTGATCTTGATGACAGTCACGGGTGTGTTGCTGACCACACTGGCGCTGCGGGGTTTTTTCATGCCGTTGATATAGGCCATCTCCCCAAAGCACTGGCCGGCCTCGATCAGACCCAGAAATGAATCATTTTTCATGATGCGCGCATCACCAGAGGCGAGAATAAAGATTGAGCCGCCAATCTTGCCCTCTTCAATAAGCGTCTTGGCCCCTCGAAAACGTCGCCATTTGCTAATTCTCAGTACCTCCCAGAGTTCCACATCGGTAAACAGATGGAAGAAGGGGAGCGTTTTAAGGATATTAAATTTACGGGTATCTGAAACATCAATACTGGATGAGTGCTCCAGTTGTTCATGGACGGCCGCCAAATCGCAGGCGAGATCCGCCCAGCTAGCGTATCGATCAGATGCCTGTTTACTGATGCAGCGCTCGACGATGCCAACAATCGCCTTGGGTATGCCTCGACGGACATCCTCCAATGGTGTCGGTGGTTTGTTGGATATCTTCTGTATCAGATCAAACTGGTTATCAGCAGTGAAAGGCAGTTTGCCGCTCAGCATCTGATACATGACCACACCCAATGAGTAGATGTCGGCTTGTTGGCTGAGCTCTTGCCCCATGATCTGCTCTGGGGACATGTAGCTCGGCGTGCCGACCGCATCAACTACCTGGGTCAGGTCTGAGTCAGTGAGCAGTGCTGTGCCAAAGTCGGTGACCTTGATATCCGTGCCGCCTGTAGTCAGCAGGTTGGCAGGTTTGATATCGCGGTGGATCAGACCGTTTAGGAACGCATATTCAAGGGCGTTACAGCATTTGAATATAATCTCGACCACATCATCAATCGGTAGAAGGCTATCCGGATTTGTATAACGTTTGAGCGTGTGGCCGTTGATGTACTCCATGACGATGTAGTGCATGTCATGTTCGGTACCCGCATCAAATACGGTCACAATATAGGGGTGACGCAGTTTGCCTGCGAGGCTTGCCTCGTTGATAAACATTTTCTTGAAGCGAGCGCCATTGACCGGATCGCTGAAGATGTTCTGGTGGGCAATTTTTATGGCAACTTCGGATTTTGAAAAGGGATCCTCGGCCAGGTAGACAGAGGCAGTGGCACCTCTGCCGAGCAGTTTGCGGATCTGAAATTTTCCGATCGTTGTGCGTGTCAGGTCGTCGATGTCCGGCTTCTCCACAGGATTAGATCATCTATTGGAGAGTGCCGATGGAGTGGTTTCAGCGCTTTACTGACCAGCTCTCATGATAGTATTGGCACTGCTCCAGAAATTCACTGGTGCTTTTGGGCATTGGAACCCTAGCACCTGAAAGATAGGTGATAAGTTGGGTTCCTGCGGTGATCAACTTCACGCCTTGATCAATATGCCGCTGTTTTTCTCTATCGGTAGTGATTGGCAGGGTGTCATTGAACTGTTCGATCCGCTCTCGTGAAGAGACAAAGTCAGGCCAGACGGTAAAGAGTGCCTTGTCTTGTTTAATGACTTCAATCTGTTGTTTCGCTGCACGGGAATAGTTCAGAACGAAAGGGATGGCGGGTTCAAAGTATTCATCGCCTGTGAATGTGAGTACTATTTGGTGTGTAACCCGATCAATATCGTTCATCGATTGGGCGATCTTGCGATAGCGTGATTCGAACAGCTGCTCAAGCGGATGCGAAAAGGCCTTGAACGGTTCGCCCCACAGCTCATCAATGCCTTCATGCCCACTGTAGTGTTTGACCAATTTGCCGAGTTCCAGCGCCTCTTTGAAGTAGTCACCGCAACGTACCATAAGTTCATTATCATGGTTGACCTTGACGCCTTTGGCTTCAAGATCAACGATGGCATTAAAAATATCCGATGCGCGATTGAACAGGGCGCCGGCCAACATGGCCCCGTTGACCCGTTTTTTTGCAAGATCATGCTCCTGTTCATAGGCCTCGCGGGCCTCTTCCAGTCGCTCTCCCGGAGTATTGATGCCACTTTCTGTATGATGGAAAGCGCGACGAGTCAGGTCGTCGATCAGTTTTTTACGATTGGCGAGGGTGTTTTCCGGGGTAGGGTAGTAGCGGATCCAGTAGCCGTCATAGAAGATGCACTCTTTATCCGCAATGATCTGATGCGTACCGTTTTCAGGAATATTGCTCATGGTTCACTTCTGACATAGCTCAATCAAACAGGCCGACAAACTGAAGTAGAATGATCCACTTCTGGCTATGCGGCGCGATTCTACGCTTTATTATCGGCACAGGGAATTCAAAATTGACTACTAAATTGTATAAAAATGCAGCCGATGCCCTGGAAGTGCTGGAGTCCGGACAGCGCGTATTCATTCATGGGGCGTCATCTACACCGCTGAGACTGATAGAAGGTCTGGTCGGACACGCGGACAGGTTAAGGAACGTAGAGATTATGCATCTGCACACTTTTGGCGATGCGTGTTATGCAGATCAGCGTTACGCCGAAAGTTTTCGAGTGGCCAATCTCTTTGTCGGTGGCAATATGCGGCCCTATTATGATGGTGATCGTGTCGATTATCTGCCCTGCTTCCTCTCTGAGATACCGGCGCTGTTCCGTTCTGGGCAACGGCCCATCGATGTGGCGCTGATGCACCTCTCACCGCCGGATAAGCACGGTTTCTGTACATTAGGCTGCAGTGTCGATGTGGCCCTTGAGGCACTGTTGACTGCCAAAACAGTCATTGCGCAGATCAACCCCAGAATGCCACGAGTGCATGGTGACGGTTTTGTCCATATCTCCAGAGTCGATCACTACATCGAAGTGGATGAGCCCATTCCGGAAGTTGCTCCTGCAATACTGGGGGATGTGGAGTTGGCCATTGGGCGTAATGCTGCCGGGCTGATTGAAGATGGAGCGACACTGCAGATGGGTATCGGTGGTATACCGGACGCGGTATTAAAAGCACTGCATGGGCATCGTCATCTTGGGGTACATACCGAGATGTGGTCAGATGGATTGCTGGATCTGATTGAAGCGGGTGCGGTGGACAATTCCCGGAAAAAGACACACCGGGGTAAAACAGTCTCCGGTTTCATCATGGGTACGCAACGGGTTTACGATTTTATTGATGATGATCCTTCAGTGATTCAGGCGCGTATTGACTGGGTGAACTCGCCCCATGAGATTGCCAAGAATCCCAAGGTGACAGCGATTAATTCAGCCATTGAGGTCGATCTGACCGGGCAGGTATGTGCCGATTCCATTGGCCATCGGATAATCTCAGGTGTGGGCGGACAGATGGATTTTATTCGGGGGGCATCACTTTCACAGGGCGGTAAACCGATTATCGCTCTGCCCAGCCGTACACGTAAGGGTCGTTCACGCCTGGTTTCAGCGCTGAATAGCGGGGCGGGTGTGGTGACTACCCGTTCTCATGTCCATTACATCGTTACCGAATATGGTGTGGCTAACCTCTTTGGGCGTACCCTCAACGAGCGGGCTGAGGCACTGATTGCAATTGCCCACCCGGATGATCGCGAACAGCTGTCCCGTGAGTGGCGAGAGATCAGGGCTTCCTGACGACCCATCAATATATTCATCGACAACTGCATGCTTTATTACCAGGCAATTTTCCTGGGAAATTCTCTGCGCCGTTAAGTTCATGCCCTCCTGGAAACATAGTTTTCATCTCCAGCCTTTTGGTGAAATAACACCTTCCGATATGCATTACTGATATATGTCAGCAACTTAAATAACCCTCTGATTATCAGGATAAAAATATTGCCCTTTTTTTTGGCATGGAAAGTGTAATTACGTCTGGAATGGCAGATCACAGCAGTTGGATCTTCAGACATCAGAATAACGCACCTTCCAGAACCGACAATTGAGGTAGGGGTTAATGAACGACGAGCGCAATTTCGAGCAACTCGAAAAGAGACTGGGCGTATCCCGGCGGGACTTTATGAAGTTCTGTACCGGCGTGGCTGCGACCATGGGTTTGACCACCAGTGATGCCATGGCGATGGCCAATGCGGTAGCCAGCCCAAAGGCGAGACCACCGGTAATTTGGCTGCATGGCCAGGAATGCACAGGCTGTACAGAGTCCCTGTTGCGTTCGGAACATCCGACGATTGAGACCCTGATCCTGGATTTGATCTCGCTCGATTACCACGAGACATTGGCAGCGGCGGCCGGTCATCAAGTGGAGGCTGCTAAGCAGGCCTCCATGAAGGCCAACAAGGGCAAGTACCTGCTGGTCATTGAAGGTGCTACGCCGACCAAGGATGGCGGGATCTACTGCAAGATCGGCGGCAAGACCATGCTGGATCATGTGAAAGAAGCGGCCGAAGGTGCGGCAGCGATTGTCTCTATCGGTTCTTGTGCCTCGTGGGGCGGTATCCCCTCTAGTGGAATCAACCCCACTGAGGCGAAAGGTGCTCCAGAGATCCTCCCTGACAAGACGGTTGTCACCATTCCGGGTTGTCCGCCAAATCCCTATAACTTCCTCTCCACTGTGCTGCATTTTGTCACCTTCGGCAAACTGCCTGCACTGGATCATCTGAATCGTCCCAAGTTTGCTTACGGTCGACTGATCCATGAGAACTGCGAACGTCGTCCACATTTTGATGCGGGTCGTTTTGCACTGGAGTTCGGTGATGAGGGGCATAAGCTGGGTTACTGTCTTTACAAACTGGGTTGTAAAGGTCCTGAGACCTATGCCAATTGTCCCGCTATCGAGTTTGGCGATGTAGGTGGTGGTGCCTGGCCTGTAGGTGTAGGCCATCCCTGTTTCGGTTGTACGGAAGAGGGCGTTGGTTTCACCAAGGCGATTCACCAGTTGGCGGATGTGAAGACTCATGCGCCACCCAATGCCTTCCCTTATGTCAATGATCGTCCAGGCACCAACAGTGCCACACCGGGTGCGGCTGCACTGGTCGGTGGTGTGATCGGTGCTGCAGTTGGTGCGACCGCTATGGCTGCCAAGAAGCTGGGAAAGAGTAACGAGGCAGGCGACGGCGATAGCCAGGGTTAAGGGGGCGTTATGAAACGTAGAGATTTTCTCAAAGCGACTGCAGGGGGTGCAACCGCAGCACTCTGCGGTGCCGGCATTGCCGAAGCGCGGGAAAACAAGCCGCCATTAGAGAATGCTATCGGCATACTCTATGACGCGACCTTGTGCGTGGGCTGTAAAGCCTGTGTGCGCGCCTGTAAAGAGATTAATGGTCTGCCACCCACCCTTATGGGTGAGGATGTTCAGTACGATGCCTCACGGGGTGTTTCTGGCACGACTTACAATGTCATCAAGGTCTACAAAAACGGCACTTCAGAAGCAAAAGATAAAGAGATCGATGGTTTTTCTTTTGCCAAGAAGAGTTGTATGCACTGTGTTGACCCGGCTTGTGTTTCCGGTTGTCCGGTATCGGCGCTGACCAAAAACCCAGTGACGGGTATTGTTCAGTACAACGCGGATACCTGTATCGGTTGTCGTAACTGCATGGTGGGTTGTCCGTTCAGTATTCCTCAGTACGAGTACCACGATGCCAAAGGCCAGATTCAGAAATGTCTGTTCTGTAACCAGGCGGGTGTGGAGCGTATTTCTCAGGGGTTGCTACCGGGTTGTGCGGATGTCTGTCCGACCGGTGCCACGCTGTTTGGTACCCGCAAAGAGTTGCTGGCGGAGGCGAAAAAACGGCTTGCTGCAAAACCGGGTGAGACTTACATCTATCCCAGGGGGCGTGCCTCAGATGAGCTACATACCCATGAGAAGGATGCACCCGCTTATCAACAACACATCTATGGTGAGCATGAGGTAGGTGGCACCCAGGTAATGCATATTGCCGGTGTACCACTGAACAAGTTGGGCATGCCCGAACTCCCTGATCGCTCTTACGCTTCCATCGCAGAAGGGGTCCAGCACACGCTTTATAAAGGCATGATTGCTCCGGCAATTGCCTTGGCGGGACTCGCCTATGTGGTCAAGCGTAACACCAGTAACTCGGACCAGGATGACCCAGATGGTCAAAACAGTCGTCGTCCCGGGCCTAACAACGATAGAGGTGAACCATGAGTGAACATCAACCGGTAGAAGGTAAGATCCTTACCCTGCCCTTCATGTTCCTGGGCGTCCTGGCTGCGATTGGACTTTATTTTCTCGGCGTACGTTTTGCTGATGGATTGGGTGCAGTGGCTAACATCAATTCCGGTTACCCCTGGGGTATCTGGGTAGTCTACGATGTGGTGGTTGGTACCGCTCTGGCCTGTGGTGGCTACGCCTTGGCGTTTGTCATTTATGTCTTTAATAAGGGTAAATATCATCCACTGATCCGACCGGCCATACTGGCCAGTCTGTTCGGTTATGCGCTGGGTGGTTTTGGTGCCTTCTTTGATATGGGGCGCTACTGGCAGTTCTATAACATCGCCATGCCGTCCAACTGGAACTTCAACTCGGTCATGCTCGAAGTAGGTCTTTGCGTCATCACCTACATCTTCGTGCTGTTTATCGAGTTTGCTCCAGCCGTGCTCGAAAGAATGGGTGCGAAGAACATGTTGCGTTGGTTGAATAAGGTACTGTTCTTCTTTATCGCGCTCGGTGTGCTGCTGCCGACCATGCACCAATCTTCCTTGGGATCGCTTTTGATCATCATGGGGGCCAAGGTGCATCCACTGTGGCAGTCACTACAGTGGCAACCATTAATGGCACTGCTAACCGCCTTGACCATGGGCTTCTCGATTGTAATCTTTGAGGCATCCTTTGCCGCCGTTGGTTTTAATCGCCGTCCTGAAACACCGCTGCTGGCGCGGCTTAGTAAAGCGATCATCGCGTTGATTTCAGTCTTCCTGTTGGTGCGTGTTCTTGAACTGGCTCTGAATGGGAAGCTTGGCTTTGCCTTCGCGGGTGATCTGGCTGGCAACATGTTCCTGCTGGAGATGGCGCTGTTTATCTTCCCGCTGGTAGTGATGTTGTCACGGGGCAATCGGGACAACGGTAGGTTACTGCTGTTTGCGGCTGTTTCCTTGTTGTTTGCCGGTGCGCTTTATCGCTTCAATGCGTTCCTGATCGCATTTAATCCAGGTCCAGGTTACAGCTACTTCCCCTCTGTCCCCGAGATTATGGTGACCGTGGGTATCGTTGCGATTGAAATCATGGCCTATCTGGTCTTCGTTAAGAAACTGCCCGTTCTGCATTCTGCTGAACATGCGTAAGGCAGAACAGACATTCCTTAAGTAGGAGAGAATATTGTGGCTACTCGTATTACTGTTGATCCCGTAACCCGCATTGAGGGACACTTGCGCATCGATGTTGAAGTAGAAGATGGCAAGGTTAATAACGCCTGGTCCTCCGGCCAGATGTGGCGGGGTATTGAAAAGATCCTGGTGGGCCGTGATCCCCGTGATGCCTGGGTCTTCACCCAACGCATCTGCGGCGTTTGCACCACCGTACATGCACTCACCTCGGTGCGTGCAGTTGAGAATGCATTGAATCTTGAAGTGCCGCTCAATGCACAATTTGTACGTAACCTGATTGTTGCGGCTCAGGCCGTGCATGATCATATCGTCCACTTTTATCATCTCTCTGCCCTTGACTGGGTGGATGTGGTTTCAGCGCTGGATGCTGATCCGGTTGCGACCTCTAAACTGGCGGAGAGTCTCTCCTCCTGGGGGGGCAATGGGCCCCATGAGATGAAGGCGGTAAAAGATAAACTGGCGGCCTTCGTTGCCAGTGGTCAACTCGGTCCGTTTGCGAATGGTTACTGGGGACACCCTGCCATGAAGCTGCCGCCGGAAGTGAATCTACTGGCCGTCGCGCATTATTTGCAAGCGTTGGAAGTGCAGCGCTATGCCAACAAGATTGTCACCATCCTGGGTGGCAAGACGCCACACATCCAGAACCTGGCTGTCGGTGGTGTCTCCAATTCCATCAATCTGGATAGTCAGTCCACATTGAACATGGAACGTCTGCTGGCGATCAAAGGCTGGATCGATAAGTTGTCCGACTTTGTTCATAATGTTTATTTGGTAGATGTCCCTGCCGTGGGTGCGTTCTATCTGGATTGGGCCGGATACGGCCAGGGTGTGACGGATTATCTTTCTGTTCCTGATATGCCAATCGATACCAAAGGTACAAAGTTTGCGTTGCCCGGCGGTTATATTAAGGGTGGCGATCTGACCACCTTCAAGCCAATCACCAGCTATCAGGATGGTTACTTCCGTGAAGGTGTGAAGGAGAGTTCCAAGCACTCCTGGTATGAAGGTGACGCGGCGTTGCATCCCTGGGACGGTGAGACTGAGCCCCAGTACACTGACTTCCAGGATGAAGGGCAATACTCCTGGATCAAGTCGCCTACCTTCTACGGAAAACCGGCCCAGGTGGGTCCACTGGCCAATGTCCTCTGTATGGCTGCTGCGGGCCATGAGTCCACCGCGAAGCACCTGAAGACAGCCATGGGTACCCTTAATGCGGTTTCTGGTAAAGAGATTCCATTAGCAGCTCTACACTCTACCATTGGGCGCCATGCAGCGCGTGCAGTACGCACCGCGGTCATGCTGGATAATATGAACGAGCAGTGGAATATGCTGGTAGAGAATATCGGCAAAGGTGACACCGATACGTTCAATCAACCGGTGTTCCCTAAAGGTGAGATCAAAGGCTTCGGTTTCCATGAAGCCCCTCGCGGTGTGCTTTCTCATTGGGTGGTTATCAATGATGGCAAGATCAAGAACTACCAGTGTGTAGTACCCAGTACCTGGAATGCGGGCCCGCGTAATGAGAGTGATGAAATGGGTCCTTACGAAGCTTCACTGATGGGTAATCCAGTTGCTGATCCTGAGCAACCGCTGGAAGTGTTACGTACGGTTCACTCGTTTGACCCTTGTATCGCCTGCGCTATCCATCTGGTGGATACCGAGCAACAGGAGATCATCAAGGTTAAAGCCCTCTGAGCATCTGAACAGCTATAGATGCCTCCTTCCCTCCTATCCCTAACAGGGTGGGAGGGTTTTTTAAAATCTCCCTACTTGGTAGGGTGGGCACGCTTTTGTGCCCACGCTGAAAATCCGATATGGGAAAGGTGGGCAAAAACTTCGTGCCCACCCTACGCGACTTTTTGCCTGACGAAGAGTGGAGACGAAATGAGTGTAGTAGTGATCGGTTTGGGAAATGTTCTGCTGTCCGATGAAGGGTTGGGTGTACGTGCCGTCGAGTTGCTTGAGCAACGCTACATCCTGCCTGAATCTGTTGAAGTGATTGATGGTGGCACCTCAGCCATGGATCTGCTCAATCCGCTCAGTAATAACGATCATGTCATCATTGCAGACTCGGTTAAGACCGGTGCAGCACCTTGCACGTTAGTCCGGCTTGCAGATGAACAGGTCCCCAAGTTCTTTCAGACCAAGATATCGCCGCATCAAATTGGTCTCTCTGATCTGTTGGCCCTGCTGACGGTACAAGGGCAAGCCCCTAAAAAGATCACGATCATTGGCATGGTACCTGAATCTTTCGCCACTCATATCGGTTTGACTGAGGGTGTATCCGCCAAGATGGATGAAATGGTCGAACTGTTGGTGGATGAATTGCGTTCGCTTGGCATTGCAGTAAAACCCAGGCAGGATGGAGCCCAGGGCTTCTGGGCAGAAGCAGAACAGTAAACGGGACTGACAGGTTAGGTGAAGATATGTGTATCGGAATTCCTATGCAAGTTATTGAACAGCGTGATTTGATGGCGTTGTGTCGGGGACGTGGGCGGGAAGAGATGGTCAATACCATGTTGATTGGCCCGCAGGCGCCAGGTACCTGGGTTTTGAATTTCATTGGTTCGGCTCGGGAAGTGTTGACTGAAGACGAGGCGAAGCAGACCAACAATGCTTTGGATGCCATGGAACAGATTATGAGTGGCAATGATGAAGTGGATATTGATACCTATTTTGCCGATCTGACCGATCGGAACCGCACCCCTGGTTCTTTTCCTACCGATAAGAGTTGAATGATTGATGTCACACCCTGCTTTTTATTCCAATAATCCTGCCGAGTTGATCACCCAAGCGTTTAGACAGATCGAGCAGAATCAGATGCAGGGATTGCCGGTCTGCAATGAGCAATTGACGACTGAAATTGTTGGGCTAACGCGTTTCCAAGCATTTTGGGTGGGTGCTTTGATTACCCCCTGGACACTCCAATTGATCATGTTGCCTGCCACCGCCGATGCAGAGCAGTTGGTTGAAAGTGATCATAGAACTTATGAATTTCCTCAGGGCAAGGTCGTTTTCATGACGACTGAAAATGAAGCGCTTGGCCCCTATCAATCTTGCGCCCTGATGTCGCCGCTGCACAGCTTTGAAACACAAGAACAGATCAGACAGACCGCGGTGGAAGTGATGGAGTTGATGTTCCAACCGCCTGCGGAAGTTGAACAGACGCAATCCGTTCAGGTAGCAGTGCCTGGACGTCTTGATATTGATCGGGAGTCGAAATCGACCGAGAAGAGTGGATCGCGGCGCGATTTTCTCAGGGGTGCCCTGAAGTAGATCTTTGTGTTACCAGGTATTTATAAAAGCGCCGATCAATTGATCGGCACTTTTCGTTTACATCGCCTTCAGTAGCGCCGCCTTCTCTTCAACTGCCTCTCCGGTCAGAGCAAAACCAAGCAGGGTTCCATCAGCCGATTTGAATAGGCATTTGGTACCCTGTGTGGCTGCTTCGATCTCCCATCCACCCTCTGTGCCACGCGGTGCAGGTGCTACAACAATCGGATGGGCGGGCGTCTTGATGGTGACTGGCATTGCCGGATAAACCACTTCAGAAGGTGTGCCCGTCAATGTCTTGGCCAGGGCTCGTGCGCCAATCATCAGTGGCATGACAAACGGGAGATTCTGTCCTTCAACCTCTGCACAGTCACCCAGGGCATAGATATCGGGTTGACTAGTGGCCAGAAAACGATCGGTAACAATGCCGCGTTCTGTTTTCAGTCCGGTTACTTCTGCCAGTTTCACATCGGGTTTAAGACCGATGGCGGATAACATCACATCGGCCTGCACCTTGTCGCCATTCGCCAGAGTCAGCTCATAACCATTCTCAGCATGATTGATTGATTCAGCCACGGTACCGAGTTGCCATTTGATGCCAATATCGCTGAGTCCTTGTTGCAAGGCTTTTCCGGCAGCCTCGGGCAACAGGGTGCTGATTGGGTAGGGGTCAGGGCCGATCAGGGTGATGGCGCGTCCAGAGACGGCGAGATCATTGGCAAATTCACAGCCAATCAAACCCGGGCCGATAATGGCAACCCGTTCAGCCTTTTCGATCTTGGTGCGGAACTGGGTGTACTCCTCTATATCGTTGACCGATAGAAGATCGTCAGCCGCATCACCTTTAAAAGGCAGGCGAATCGGACGTGCACCCGTTGCCAGTACCAATTTGTCGTAGTGAACCGTTCCTGCGGTATCCGTCTCCAGTGAATGGGCATCACCATCAACGGTTGTTACTCGGGTATGGGTATGGATCACCGCATTCAGCCGTTCTGCCATGGTCGCGGCATCTGCCGAGATGATCTGTTCAGGCTGCTTCCCCTGAATCAGGGCGTTTGAAAGAGCGGGTTTTGGATAGGCGTAACCGTTGTCAGCCGTGATCAGAACAAGCGGCACCTCACTGTCGATTTTACGTATCTCACGGGCCAGGCTATAGCCCGCCATACCCGTTCCAATTATCACGATAGACATAGTTTTTACCCTTTGTTACTGACCTGCTTACTTCAGTCAGCAGGTAATTGCAGTTGCTTGTATGGGGTGTTTGGTCTGTCTGTGCAATCCCTTGCAACAGACAGTGTCAGGGTAGGTGAATTAGACCTCGACCATCTCGAAATCATCCTTGGATGTACCACAGTCTGGGCACTCCCAATCGTCAGGAATATCTTCCCACTTGGTGCCGGCTGGAATGCCCTCATCAGGGATGCCAACGGCTTCGTCATAGATAAAGTCACATACAATACACTTATACTTTTTCATCACTGTTCCCTCTTTAATTAATTCAGTAATACTTTATGGTTCTAATTAGCTGGCGACATTCTTCAGCGCATCACGATAGTGATTGGCATGCCGCTCTTCAACCTTGGTCAAAGCATTGAAGCGTTTGGCGGCAGTATCCAGCAAGCGGCTGAAGCGTTCCGCATGTTCAGCGGATTCGGCAATCTGCTCATCCATCTCTTTCACCGCGTCGTCATTCTTCTCTTGCAAGGCGGTGTGGCGGAACTCAGGATACATCTCCGTATATTCGTATGTTTCACCTTCAATGGCCAGTTCTAACATCCGTTCTACGGTTAATGTGTCTTTGGGGTAGAGCAGATCAAGATGACCAAAGGCATGGGCTGTCTCCTGCTGCGCAGTATTTTCAAATACCGCAGCCACGTCATCAGCGCCTAATTCACGGCACAATTTGGCGAAGTAGAGGTATTTACGGTTTGCCATGGATTCACCGGCAAAGGCTGCCTCAAGGTTCTTTACAGTCTTTGAAATAGTTAATTCAGTCATCTCATTTCTCCTGGTGTTGAATTCGATGGATGTAGGTTACTGAATGGTGTAAATTCGATCCAATTGAATTAAAAAATAGTATTAATGGAGAAAAGCGATTAATGAATCTACCGACACTTAGACAGCTTCATTATCTGGTCACGGTGGTGGAGTTATGTCATTTCGGCCAAGCGGCAGAACGCTGCTTTGTTACTCAATCAACCTTGAGTACGGCTATTCAGGAGCTGGAAGGGCTGCTCGGTGTTCAACTGCTTGAGCGCACTAAGCGCAAGGTGATCCCCACCAAGCTGGGTATCGACCTGGCCAACAAGGCCCGGGAGATCATCAGCATGACCGAATCACTGGTACTGGACGCCCAGGTAGATCGTAAACCACTCAGCGGTGCGCTAAAGCTGGGAGTGATCCCTACCATCAGTCCTTTTCTTCTACCCAAGGTACTGCCGGGCGTCCGCACAACCTTTGCCGATCTGGAGCTTTATCTGCTGGAAGATCAGACCCAGCATTTGCTGGAGCGGCTATCCGCGGGTGAACTGGACTGCGCTATCCTGGCTCTGCCGTTTGATCTGGGTGGGTTGGAACAGCAGGTGTTCTGGCAGGAGGACTTCCTGGTCGCCTTCCCGGCCGGGCATCCTCTCAGTGAAGGAGGACCCATCGCCTCAAGGGCCTTACCCGGTAATGAATTACTGTTGCTCGAAAAGGGCCACTGCCTGCGCGATCATGCCTTGGCTGTCTGTCATATGAAGGCAGTAGCCAATCGAGCCTCGTTTCAAGGCACCAGTCTCTACACCTTGGTACAGATGGTAGCAGGCGGGCAGGGCATCACCTTTCTTCCAGAGATGGCGGTCAATGATGACTTTTTGGCACAGAACCAGATTGCCGTACGTCCACTGGCCGAGAAGGGACCACATCGTGAATTAAGCCTAGTGTGGCGAGCCTCCTATCATCGCAAGGCTGATTTGGCTCTCCTGGCGAACTGTATGCATGGCTTGTTGGAGAAGGGGTAGTTGGCCATTGGTGTAAAAGTGCGCTTTTTTAAACGTTAGTTACCAGTATCAAGCTAGTTTGACCTTTATCATAGATCCACCCGATAGCATTCATGAATAATGGACACGATGACTACCCCTTTGACAGAGCCTATTTATGCACAACCAAGTGCTAGTGTAGATGATCACAACAGGGTGCCAGGAAACAGTGGCATCTGGGTCGGTATCTTCTGCGTACTAGTAGAATTTTTTCTGCTCTTTATTGTTTACTTCGTTGCCAAGGCGCATCACCCTGAAGCCTTCCAGACTGGACCCGATAAACTCGTCACTCTAGCGGGTGTAACGATTACATTGCTTTTATTGACCAGTGGTTATTGCATGGTTAAGGCGGTTGAGTCGATCCGAAAGGACGCTGCGACCAGGGCATTCCGCTGGGTCATACTGGCGTTCATCCTGGGTTGTGGTTATCCACTGGTTAAATATTTTGAAATCCAGTGGAACATGGCACATGGCGTCGATACCAAGGCGGGTATTTTTTACACGGTCTATTACTACCTCACACTTAATCATCTCGTGCATGTGTTCTGGGGGTTGTTGGGGCTTGGTTGGGTCGCTGTACGCACCCATCGCGGTATCTACACATCAAAAGACTACAGTGGCCTGGAAGCGGCGGCGGTCTATTGGCACACCACCGATGTCATCTGGCTGGCGATTTTTCCCTTCTTCTACATATTGAGGTGAAATGGGAAAGATGAATATTGGACATGCAGAAAAAATATGGTTGCTGCTGATTGGCCTGACAGTGGCGGGTGCCTGGTTCGCAGAAACGGGACATCCCGGCTGGCCTTTGACCTTGATTGTTGCAGGACTGATCGCATTTAAAGGTCGCATGGTAGTCGATCACTACATGGAGATGAGTCGTGCCAATGCGCGCATTCGCCATGTCCTCTATACCTTCATAACGATAGTCCCTCTATTGGTTATCTTCAGTCATGGTTGGGGTGATCTATTCAGACGGCTGACAACGTTGAACTGAGCTGTTGATATAACCTTGCTTGCGTAATCATAGAAACTCAGAACCTATTAGCTTCTGTAGTGGATAAGACGAAAAATCAATTCCGCGCCATGCGGCAGGTTACCTCGTTCCAGCGTGGTTCAATAGCGCACTAAAAATATTACTCAGGATAAATGGGATGCCTTGGTGCTTATGACGCTTGAGCAATACCTCTGGCAATCTGTCCAATATGACTGATTCATTAATTGGGATTGTAGGCGGATGGCTAAAGCAAGAAACAGTGTATACCCGCATAGATATAACTACGGAAACCTATTGATGTTTATCAAGTAATAACCCTGCTTACATTGTTACTTTATTCTGGCGGGAGATCTGTAGGGTGGGGTTTTATTGTTATCTAAGGGGCATATTCCCTGAATTCTGATCTCTGACTTTTTAAGCTTGTACGTTCCTGTACGCCATTTTGTTGTGTTCCGGAATGTTCTATAGCTTCTGCCTTGTTGCAGCGGTTGTGTCTCATAAACTGCAGGGATCACGAGATGTCAAAGATCAGCCTTAAATACTCGACCTGGTTCGCCTTCCTCTTATTTATTGCCGTTGTTTTCCCTTTATCAGCCACTGAGAATGGTGTGGCCACGTTGCTAGGCGAAGAGATCCCCCACGGCTTTGACCCCAAGACGGGCAAGCGCATCATACCGAATGAACGCTGCCTGACATGTCACGGCGATGAGAAACAACAAACTGATGTGCGGGATGATGGCAGTCCGGTCAAGATCTTTGTTCATCGCAAAGAGATTGAGGCGAGTGTTCACGGCGAACAGAGCTGCAACAGCTGCCACGTAACGATCGAACGCGTCCCTCACCGCAAGGCACCGGCCGTGATTGTTGGCTGTATCGACTGTCACAAGGAGACCTGGGACGAATACAAAAATGATCTCGACGGCAAACATGACCGCCTCAAAGTGGTTAATGAGCAGATCGACAGCTTTATGCAGTCGGTCCATGCCCAACCCAGCAAACTTGATCAATCACAGACCAATGCCACCTGCTATGACTGTCATGATGCGCATAACGTCGGTGAGCTGGGCAGTATTCAGCGTGCCGAGAAACGCCTGAAAAACCCGGAGGTATGTGGACGTTGTCACGAGAAAGAACTGGTCGCCTACAAAACCTCTGATCACGGTAAGGCTGTTCTGGAGAAAGGTGACAGCGAGTCGGCGGTCTGTTCTGACTGCCACACCACCCATGACATCAGTTCACCCGAGAGCGACAAAGCCAAACGAGCGATCACCAAAAATTGCGGCGACTGTCACGAGGATGCCCAGCGCACTTACTTCGACTCATATCACGGCCAGGTGCATCGTCTCGGCTACACCAATACCGCCAAGTGCCACGACTGCCACGGCGGTCATGAGGTTAAGGGTGCAGATGACCCCACTTCAGAGATTCACGCCAACAATCGCCTGGAGAACTGTAAGGTCTGTCACACCGAGGCCAATGAGAACTTCCTGACCTTCTGGCCCCATGGTGACGCGGACGACAGAGAAAACTATCCTGGTCTGTGGTTCTTCAAAATATTCATGCAAATCCTGATCTTCTCGGTCATGGCCTTCTTCTGGGTCCATGTCATGTTGTGGCTCTACCGCGAGGTGATGGACCGCATCCAGGGCAAGGGCTTTATCGAGGATATGGACAAGCCTGACATCGTCTACTTCCGCCGCTTCCCGCTTGTCTGGCGCTGGATTCATGGGTTGTTCGCGGTCTCTACCATGACCCTGATTCTGACCGGTACCACGCTGCTGTTCTCACATACCAGTTGGGCCAAGGCCGTGGTGGTATTCCTGGGTGGTGTTGAGATGGAAGGCATAATTCACCGTACCGCTGCAGTGATCTGGCTCGGTATCTTTATCGCCCATCTGCTGATCGCCATCAGTAACATCTGGCGTAAGCGTGACGAATTCAAATGGTTTGGCAGTACATCGATGTTGCCCAATATGAAGGACGCCCGTGATCTGCGGGATATGTTCAAGTGGTTCTTCGGCAAGGGACCACGCCCCGAGTTCTCTCACTGGACTTACTGGCAGAAGTTTGATTACTGGGCTCCCTTCTGGGGTGCGGCCGTTATTGGTACCTCCGGTATTATGCTGTTCATGCCAGAGAAGACCGCCCTCTTCCTGCCGGGCTGGATGTTCAATATCGCCACCCTGGTACATGCTGAGGAGGCGCTGCTGGCCGCCATCTTCCTGAACTCGGTACACTTCTTCAACGTGCACTTCAGGCCCGAGCGCTTCCCGATGAGTACCACCATCTTCACCGGCGCCATTCCCTTTGAGGAGTTCAGGCATGACCACAGTGAAGAGTACGAGCGGCTTGTCGCCAGCGGTGAGATCAACAATTACCTGGTCAGACGTCCCTCGCGGCGTGCCGACCTGGCAGCCTCCTTTATCACCAGCGTGTTGATCATGGCGGGTCTGGCCTTGCTTACCCTGGTGCTGATCGGCCTGGCCACCTCACCGAACTGATGATGGGAGCGGATAACATGCAGAGAGATAACATCATGAATAAAACCGTTCGCAATCTCCTCGTGGCAGCACTGACACTGCTCCCGGCCACTGTTCTGGCCGATCCAACGGCACAGGCGCTGGCCTTTACCTGTGCGGGCTGCCATGGCACGGATGGTTCCAGCGTGGGGCCATCCAGCCCCTCCATCGCCGGCATGGACCCTGAGGTCTTTGTTGATGCCATGCAGGCGTATAAAGCGGATCAGCGCAATGCCACTATCATGGATCGTATCGCCAAGGGTTACACCGACGAACAGATCAAAGGCATGTCCTGGTTTTTTGCCAAGCAGCCACTTCTGTTGAAGCCCCAGAAGCATGATCCTGATCTGGCCAAGCTGGGTGCCGATCTTCACAAGGAGTACTGCGAGAAGTGCCACTCTGACGGAGGACGGGAGAGCGATTCCGGCATTCTGGCCGGTCAGTGGATGCCCTACCTTGAGTACTCCATGACCGACTTTGTCGAGGGGAGAAGAGCCTATCCACGCAAGATGAAGCGTAAGGTGGATGCCGTACTGAAAGAGCACGGTAAAAAGGCTCAATCAGCATTGATTCATTTCTACGGCAGCCAGCAGTAAACAGGTATCAGGTATAAGGAAAAAGATGATGAGTGATTTTAATCGCAGAGATTTTATTCGCATAGCATCCGGCGCCACACTGGCAACAGGTGTTCTGGGATTTCCTGGTCTGTTACTGGCAGCCGGCCCCAAGGTCGTGATCGTTGGGGGTGGCGTGGGTGGTTGCACTGCGGCCAAGTATCTTCGCAAGCTCGATCCCCGGATTGATGTGACCCTGGTTGAACCGAAGGCCGCCTACACCTCCTGCTTTATGAGTAACGAAGTACTTAGCGGTGATCGGACTATTGAATCGATCACCTTCGATTACGAAGGCCTAAAGCGTCATGGGGTGAAGATCATCAGCGATCGGGTTTCAGTCATTGATCCCGAGAAAAAACAGGTGGTGACCGATGGCGGAGAACGCTTCCCCTATGATGCCTGTGTCGTCTCACCCGGCGTCGATTTCAAGTGGGACGCGATTGAAGGCTACGATGCGGAGGTGGCTGAAACCATTCCTCATGCCTGGTTTGCCGGTAAACAAACGGTCACTCTGCGCAAGCAGATTGAATCCATGCCCGAGGGGGGGAAAGTGATCATTGTCGCTCCGCCCAACCCATTCAAGTGCCCCCCAGGACCTTATGAGCGGGCGGCCCAGATCGCCATGTACTGTAAGCACCATAAACCCAAGGCGAAGATACTTATTCTCGATCCCAAAGACGCCTTTTCCAAGCAGGGCCTGTTCCGACAGGGTTGGTCCAAGCTGTATGGATTCGGCACCGAGAACAGCATGATCGAATGGGTCGGTGCTGCCGGGGGTGGTAAAGTGGAGGCGATTGATCCCTCCACAATGACCCTGCAGGCGGAGATTGAAGAGTTCCAGGCCGATGTCATCAATATCATTCCCCCACAAAAGGCTGGCAAGGTGGCCTTTGCCTCCGACCTGGTGGACGGTGACTGGTGCCCGGTCGATAAGATGACCTTTGAATCCAAACGTCACCCCGGCATCCATGTCCTGGGTGACGCATCGAACGCAGCCAAGATGCCAAAATCGGCCTATGCCGCCAACTCTCAGGCGAAGGTAGCAGCTGCGGCCATTGTGGCCCGATTCAATGGCCTTGAGCCAGGTGATCCGACCTTTGTTAACACCTGCTACAGCATCTTGGGCGAAGAGCACGGTATCTCCGTTGCTGCAGTATACCGCCTGGACAAGGAGACAAACGTTATCGAATCGATAAAAGGTTCTGGAGGGTTATCACCCATGGATGCCTCGGACGAGCAGCGCAAGCGCGAGGTGACCTATGCACACAGCTGGTTCAAGAACCTGATCCACGACATGATGGGGTGATAGGTGATGTGCCCGATTGGAACATGCGGATACCCGGAGATGTGTAGACCAGCCGTGAGTGTTGGTTTAGATGTTTTGTGAATATCAGCGAGTCTGACCTATCGGATTAATTTTCAGCGTGGGCAAAAATGCCCTACCTTGCTAAGCCGAAATTGATCAGTGCTCGCCTTTTGTCTTACGTATGCCGGCCAGCCGGTTGCCCTGTTTCTGTGGCCCGCCCATCGGGAACATATCGTGCAGGTAGCGAGTATTGGCCCGCTCCTTGCCCCATACCTTGCGAAAGTGTTTGATCATGTCGCGTACCTGCGCCTGTACCCGGTGCTGCTGGTAGTAGTCGCGGATGTAATTGATCACCTCCCAGTGTTCGTCATTCAGGGTCAGCTGCTCTTTCTCCGCAAGGGCTAGGGCAAAGGCCTCCGACCACTCGTCCATGTCCTGTATATAGCCCTCCTGATCGGTAGCAATCAGGTGGCCACCGATGTCAACGTAGTCGATACGGATGGCAAAAGGGTTTGTCTGCATGGGTTCTTTTTTGTTCGGCATATTCATTTTATTAAACCTCACAATGTGCTTTCTATAGGCAGCATCTGCCCTTGGGGCTGTGGTATCCGATGATGGCCTAAAGCCAATCCATAAATGCGTAGCAGATCCTCTTCGCTGACATCAATAAATGAGTCTATCTCGGTCAGTGCGTAGACAAGGTCGCTATGGGCGATCATGCATTTCTCGGTAGGCACTGCCTCTTGCCAGGCCTGAGGGTAGCGCCGCCAGATAAATGGGTAGTTAAAAATCATCGCGATGGTAAGCAGGATTACTGCATTTGCCAGCACCGGCGTAACGGCATAACTGTAACCCATCTCCTGCACGGCGCTACCCCCGAGTACCGCCACCAGTGCAGTGGCACCCCCCGGTGGGTGGAGGCAGTTGAGATAGTGCATGACCACAATCGATAACGATACAGCGATGGCGGATGCCATCAGCGGCGACTCAATCCATCGTGCTACGGTTACACCGATGAGTGCAGAAATGATATGTCCCCCCAGTACAGCCCAAGGCTGGGACATAGCGCCATGGGGTACTGCAAACAGCAGCACTGCACTGGCGCTCATTGAGGCGACTACCAGAGTGGTGCCGTGCATATCCAGCACTTGTTGGCTGATCAACAGGATCATAAAGACACTCACTAATCCACCACCTGCAGAGATCCATTTCTCGGCATGGCTGGTGGGATGGGCGTTGTTATCAGACAAATAACCGAGTAACCGGGAGGGGTGCAGGTTGGGTATGCACCTTGATGCGGTTCTAGTTACTGCTAACAACATCAATGGCCAACGCTCTTTCATACTGCTTCCGTTAAAGTCTGATACTTGGGTCAGTATAGGGAGGTAGCGTATATTGAACAAACGAATATTACCGTTACTTAATATCGTAATATACGATAGAATATAGCTCCTAATTTTCATATTTCCCGGATTATATTTATGGATATAGAGTTTGCCCGGACTTTCCTGGCAGTGACAGCCGCTGGAAATTTTGTTGGCGCGGCGGCAAAGCTGCACATTACCCAATCAACGGTGAGTGCGCGGATCAAAACACTGGAACAGCAGTTGGGCACTGCGCTGTTTCGCCGTGGACGAGGCGGGGCTGCATTGACGGCGGCGGGCAGGCGGTTCTTGCGACATGCCAAGATCATGGTTCGTACCTATGAACAGGCAAGACATGATGTCGGGCTTTCCAGTGGATTCAGTGCAGGACTGACGCTACAGGGTCGTAGCGCCCTGTGGGATGGATTTTTGCCCCTCTGGGTACATTGGATGCGCCAGACTGCCCCGGATATCTCACTAAGGCTGGAGATCGGATTTGAAGAGGGAATCATGCAGGGTATGGTGCAGGGGGATATCGATATCGGCGTGATGTATACACCGCAGAGTCGACCAGCCATTGCGGCAGAACAGCTCTTTGGTGAATCACTGGTGCTGATGACCAGCTCTCGGGAGCGGAAGTGGCAGGACTCCAGTTATCTACACATCGACTGGGGGCCGGAGTTTCTGGCCCAGTTTGCGGCCCGGTTTCCCGATGTGGATACCTCGGCGCAGCGAGTGAATATCGGTTGGCTCGCTATGCAGTTGATCAATAATTACGGGGGTTCCGCCTACCTTCCATTGCGTTTGGTGCGCCATCTGATTGAATCTCAGCAGTTGTTTCCAGTAGAGGACAGTCCATTGATTACGCTACCGGTCTATATGGTTTATCCGCTCGACCGACAAGAGGCGCACATCACAACGGCTATTAAGGGATTACGTGAGCTGGGGGCAGAAGAAGATCAGCGGCACTCTCTGGATGATCTTTCCATGGTCTCTTGATTGTTCTTTTGCAGGTTGATTCTGGATGGCGACCCTAATCCCTTTCGCTTGTCTGGTGCCGTTACTCTTTTGACAGGAATTAATGATTAACTGTCAGAATATTTTACATATTTCAATGCCTTAGTATTTTCCTCAAATAATAAATACCTGTATTTATTAAGTTTATTTTCGTGGCATAGATTATGCTTTTTTATAATTGATTATATAGTTAAATAGGCATAATGGGTTTCAAAATGAAAAAAAGTAACTTAACCAAAGCGTTGATTATCTTTTTTGCGTTGATATCATCAAGCCAGTTTGTTCAGGCTGTGGCTATATCTGACACATCAGCATCATTAACTCTTGACTGGGAAAGTCTTGACTCTCTTGTGATTTGGAATGATGGTGATTTTAAATACAATGGTGCTGATGCAAATTTAGATGGAGTGACAGACAGTAACTACCAATCAGAAGATGGGTGGACCGGGAGTCCTGTGCTTTCATATCAGGCACAAGTCACTGCTGATGCTACAGGTAATGCTGGAACCACTATGACCTCTGCAAATGTATCCGCGCATGCAAGAGCAGATGGTATAGGTACAACAACTCCTCCCGCGGAAGATGTCTCAGCTTCCGGTACATCCCATAGAGGTAAAACGTTTTCGCCTATATCAGATGGCGAAATCACCTTCAGTTTTGACTATCTTATCTCTCATGCATTAAGCAAAGATGATATTTCTGAAGGCAATGCCGTTTATTCACACATTGCACTCAACCTAATGCTTGGCGCTGTAAACATTGGCAGTGATTTATTCACATCGGGTAATGTAGGTGAAATAACTGGGGCGGTGGGATTTACGGTCGACCTTCTTGCTGCAAATACATATTACCTCGAGGGGCACGTTTACAGCAGTGCATCTGCAAGTTCACCTCAGCAGACTACAGAAAGCATTCCAGAACCTGCAACTGTTGCTTTATTAGTTATTGGCTTGGCTGGCTTAGGCTATAGACGCCATCACAGTAACAGTGGGCATAGCTCCATACTAAGTTGAAAAGAGTACATCTAACCGATATTTTCAGGTGCTAAAAGTTCGCTCATGTCGGATTATGAAAAGCTAGTTAACTGGTCGGGTTTAACTTGCACATGATCTGAATCGATGTTTCAGGTCATGTAAAGCAATTGCAAATAACTATTAGCCTAAGCTTTCACTCAGGTTTAATTTATTTAAATTGAGACCGGTCCCGTTGTTTTCACCTTTCTGACCGTAGTGGCGGGTTTTTTTGGTATGTACTACCATTAAAGCTCTATAGAATATCCAAAAAAATTTCGACGCTTGCAGTTCATAGCACCCTACGCAGTCTATCTATATCTTCCAGGTCGTTGCTCAAACATTCTTAAAAGTCTAAGAAAAAAGGGAGTTTTACGATGAATGACGAGAATAACAAGCCTTATGATCTAGAATCTGAGCTTGGCTATAACCCGGAGACTCATCGGGAGTATACGGTCCACGACTATTACGAAGATATGAAGATGATCATGACGGGACATATGCCAAAGCGTCCCATGGGGCTACCAGTGCCCCATATGGATGTGAGCGGCATTACTTTTTTGTTAATGATACCCGTTTTCTTGTTCCTGATATTTATAAAAGATCCATTTTATGACTGGAAGCGCTGGCGGGTTATTGGGCTAATTATTAGCGCAGTGGCAATACTGTTAATGTTCATCTTACTGGTGGTTTTGGGCGCAGTTTTTAATCTACCAGAAGAACACTTTGTTATGGAGTCATTGTTTAATCTTGGCGCAGCCGGATTACTTGGTGTTATTGTTTTTATTTGGCCACGTACCACTGTCCTGCTGCTGCTTTTTGCTCTTGTGATTTCTGCTTTGAGTTACCTTATTCACTTAATCACAATGTAGAAAAAGGGCCGGATTCAGAAAATGGCTTTGACCTTTTCAGTCAGAAAAATCTCCGTTATGTGGAGATGATCTGATATTTATATTGGCGCATAGCCTTCCGGTTTTTCTCCTTTCATCTGTTTGGCCTCTTTTGAAATTACCCCTTCCATAAATCATACCAACAGGCAGTTCCACATCAGGGTGTCTCGATCTCGACGGTGCGTGCTGAATGTAATTTCTTTATTATCTCTTCTTGTCCCTGTTCGGAGGCTCTAATCCTTTTATTAATAGGCAAAAGGATTGATCAGATTTTAACATTCGGTAGTAAGAAATGGACTGCATCAAATGGCACTGGTGAATTCGGCTTCACATGAAAAAACCAATTTTTTGCTCAAGTGGCATGTTCCGAAGGGAATCAATTTGTTGGATGTTTCAAAACTGGCGCTTGATAGAGTAGTTTGTTTTCTGAATCATAGGCTGAGAGAATGTCTAACTATTAAACACTTTTTGAAGTGTTTAACTGCATCACTGGTGGCGCATTCGTAAACTGAATCCACCTTTTTAATTCATCGAGGATCCACAGAGTACATCGGACCCCTCGCAGAGGCCGTATCGGGATAATCAACGTGCATGCAGAGCAAATAGAAATCGCGAGTTTTCTGGTCAATCACCCACCTTTTGATGAACTTCCCGAAGAGGTGCTGAATGAGCTGGCCCGGCAGGTCGAGGTGGTCTATTACCGATCAGGTAGCGACATTCTGAATTTGGCTGACCCGATACAGGATCTCTACGTGATCAGGAAAGGGGCGGTAGAGACTTACCGCAGGACGGGTGAACTCTATAACAGGCTGACCAATGGTGATGTGTTCGGACAGGTGAGCCTGATGATGAATCAGCGGGTCCGTTTTCCGGTCAAGGCGATCGAGGATACGCTGATCTATTGCATCCCGTTTGAGCTGTTCCAGGACTATTGTGATCGTTACGAAACCTTTGCCGACTACTTCGAAAGCGAAAACAGCACGCTCTTGCATAAGGCGGTTTCCGACCACCAGGAGAACAACAACCTGACATCGGTGAAGGTCAAGGAGTTGATCACCCGGGAACTGGTCACGATACCGGGTGATGCGAGTATAAGGCATGCAGCGGAGCTGATGACAGCGCAACAGGTATCCTCCCTGCTGGTGGTTGACCCGAACCCGGAACAGACTGATTCCGAGGGTCCGGGTGGTATCGTCACCGACCGGGATCTTCGCGAACGGGTGTTGGCCACTGGGTTGTCACCGGAAAGTGCAGTGAAGACGGTGATGTCGAAGGTGATGGTAACCCTGGATGAGAATGCCTACGTGTTCGAGGCGATGCTTTTGATGTTGCGCAACAACATCCATCATCTGCTGATCATGCGTCGACAGGTGCCTATCGGTGTGTTGGCGCTCTCGGACCTGGTGCGTCACGAGTCACAGAGCAGTATTCTCCTGGTGCGCAGTATATTCAACATGACCAATGTAGAGGAGCTGCAAGCTTACTCCCAGCAGCTTCCCGCAGTGTTTGTGCGTATGGTCAAGGAGGATGCCAATTCACACATGATCGGCAGTGCCATGGCAGTCATTGGCCAGAGTTTCAAACAGCGCCTGCTGGAGCTTGCTGAAGAGCAGTTCGGACCAGCGCCGGTTCCCTACTGTTTCCTGGCGCTCGGTTCCATGGCGCGCGATGAGCAGTTGATCTACACCGACCAGGACAACGCGATTGTTCTGGACGACCGCTACCGGGAGGAGGCGCACGGTGCCTACTTCGAACAGTTGGCAAAGTTTGTCTGTGATGGCTTGGCAGCCTGCGGCTACAGCTATTGTGATGGAGAGATCATGGCCAGCAATCCCAAGTGGCGTATGACGCGCAGTGCCTGGAAGGCACATTTCAGCCAGTGGATCGATGACCCGAAACCGCAGGCCCTGCTCAACGGCAGTATCTTCTTTGATCTGGATGGCGTGTTTGGGCGAACACAGTGGGCAACCGAGTTGCGCCGGTTCGTGACCGATAAGACCCGGGGTAATCGTAGTTTCCTGGCCAGCATGGCGAGAAATGCCCTGAACCGGAAGCCACCTCTAGGGTTTTTCAAGGAGTTTGTTATGGAGAAGGATGGTCAGCACAAGAACTCGATCAATATCAAGCGGCGCGGGACCGCTCCCTTGACCGACGTGATACGAGTGCATGCGCTGGCGGTAGGTTCTAGCGCGGTCAACTCGTTTGAGCGGCTGGATGACGTGATTCAATCCGGTATCTTGCCGGAGGGCAAGGGTGCCGATCTGGTCGATGCGCTGGAATACCTCTCAATTGTCAGGATTCGCCACCAGTCAAGGCAGATCGAATCCGGTAAGGAACCAGACAACAACATCCATCCGACGAATCTGACCAGTTTTGAACGACGCAACCTGAAAGAGGCGTTCCAGGTAGTGAGCAATGCGCAAAGCTTCTTGAAGTACCGTTATAATGCCAATATTCCCACCGCATCGTAACGCATGAGTGTGCAGCGCCCCTCTTTAGTGACTGGCCCCGGGGCAGTTGGCAGTTGGCCGGAGCATTTTGATCAACTGTATACCCGTAGCAGGGATATGCGTCTTCAGCGTTTCTATGCCGCCGGTACAGTAACTGCGGATACACCGATCATCAACACGCCATTGATCGCGATGGATTTCGAGACCACCGGTCTTGATGCGGAACAAAATGATATCGTGAGTATTGGTGTCGTACCGTTTTCCATTCATCGCATATTCTGTCGCGAATCGGCGCACTGGGTGGTTAAGCCGGGCCAGAACCTGACAGGGGGCTCGGTGGTTATTCACGGCATCACTCACTCTGAGATTGATGTTGCGCCGGATCTCGAATCGATCCTGGAATCACTGTTGACCGCGATTGCAGGTAGGATCGTAGTGGTCCACTATCGCCACATCGAGCGAGAGTTCCTGGCCCAGGCCTTGTTGCACAGACTGGGTGAGAGCATTGAGTTTCCGGTAATCGACACCATGGCGCTGGAGCAGAACATCCTGTATCGAAGGCAGTCTATTCTGGATCGTCTTCTGAAGCGGCGAGTAGGACCTCTGCGTCTAGGTGATTGCCGTGAACGTTACGGCCTGCCGCACTACCAGGCGCACCATGCACTGACCGACGCGCTCGCTACCGCCGAGTTGTTCCAGGCCCAGGTAGCCCATCATTTCGGCGAAGAGACACTGCTTGGAGAGCTCTGGTGTTGAGATAAAAAACCGGCGCTTGATAGCGCCGGTTTTCTACAGTTGAGCCGGATTGCGTGAGTTACTTTGGCTCGGTACGGAACCCCATCAACAGACTGACACACATCAGCAATAGCACAATGGTGAAGGGCAGGCCGGTTGAAATGGCACCTGCCTGCAACGCCTGGATCGCCTCGGTACCACCTATCCAGAGCAGGGCCGCGGCAATGGCACCCTCGGTAGTGGCCCAGAAGATCCGCTGTGGAACTGGTGCATCAATCTTGCCGCCCGCGGTGATGCTGTCGATCACCAGAGAGCCGGAGTCCGATGAGGTGATGAAGAAGACCAGTACCAGGACGATAGCCACGACCGACAGCAGTGTGCTCATCGGCAACTGGTCGAACATCTGGAACATGGCCAGTGGCACTTCAGTAAGACCCTTCTCACCCAGTACGCCTATTTTGTTCATCACTTGGTCGATGGCGAGACCGCCGTAAATTGACATCCAGAGGATGGTTACCAAGGTTGGCACCAGGAGTACGGCGATGATGAACTCCCGAACAGTACGGCCGGAAGATACTCTGGCGATAAACATGCCGACAAAGGGTGACCAGGAGATCCACCAAGCCCAGTAGAAGACAGTCCAGCCCTGGAACCAGGCCTCGTCACTGCGACCGTGCGGATTACTCAGTGGAATAATGTTCTCCAGGTAGGCACCGATGGTGGTTGGTATGTTGCCCATGGCAACGGCAAAGCCGAGCAGGGTGACCAGGATAAGCAGGGCAAATGCGATAATCATGTTGATGTTACTCAACAACTTAACCCCGCCCTCCAGACCGCGTACCACAGAGATCACCGCCAGCGCGGTGACCACGATAATAACCAGGATCTGCAGTCCGATACCATTTTCGATTCCAAATACATGGTTAATACCGGCCGCTGCCTGCTGGGCTCCCAGACCGAGTGAGGTGGCCAGGCCGAACAGGGTAGCAAGGACCGCCAATATATCTATGATATGTCCGGGCCATCCCCAAGTCCGGTCACCCAGGATCGGGTAGAAGATGGAGCGAATGGAGAGGGGTAGTCCCTTGTTGTAAGTGAAGAATGCCAGTGACAGCCCAACCACGGCGTAGATGGCCCAAGGGTGGAGGCCCCAGTGGTACATGGTTGCACCCATTGCCATCCGGGCCGCCTCGGGGGTGTTTGCCTCTACACCAAGTGGTGTTTCATACCACCCGGTTAGATAAGCGACAGGCTCTGCCACGCTCCAGAACATAAGTCCGATACCCATGCCGGCAGCAAACAGCATGGCCAGCCAAGAGATCGTGGAGTGTTTCGGTTTTGCATCCTTGCCGCCGAGACGAAGTTTTCCGTAGGGTGACACGATCAGCAACAGGCAGAAGACAACAAAAATATTACCGGCCCACATAAAGAGCGCATCAAAGTTACCGATGATATCCCACTTCAGACCGTCCAGTAGCTTCTTGGCGGTGGCCGAATCGGTAGCCAACGTGGCTATGAGAAAAAGCAGAATCAGCCCGGCACTGACCCCGAATACCGGGTTGTGAATGTCAAATCCCCACTTTCTAATATTGTCCTGACCCACAGAGTAGTCAGTGTTTTCGATACTGTACTTGTCATGTTCGGAATTCATTGATCCCTCTCTTTATCGCCCCAAATATCTATGTACTCTAATATTTAAACCGTGAGTAAACAACCGGCTGTATAAAATGAAATTGAGGATATTTATAAAAAAACTATATACAATAGCTAGTTGAAGATATATATGTCACATATCGGTAGCGGAATAAAATATTACAACCGTAATTAATAATGGTTTTTGATCGGGTGTGAGTTGGCAGTAGACCCTGATTCAACCCTTGGGCTCTTGATTCGATGGCAGTCGAGTAGGGTGGGCACGATTTTGTGCCCACGCGGACAATTACCGTGAAGAGATAGGTTGCGCCTTGGCTGTTGGCGCGGCGATATCGGGACATCCTTGTTAGATCTCTTATTGAAGATTATTAAAATCGCGTGGGCATAAAAAAATGCCCACCCTACCAGGTTGAAAAGCCTAACCATTGGCGGGTTTTTAGTGGTGAGATCAGCGTCCCGCTAGGGTGATATCCATCCATTCATTTGAGGTTATCAGAACCAGAATCTATGTGAAATAAGTTCTTGGTGGGGGTGTTTTGATATGTGGGGCCAGATAGTCTTTTTACCTCTCATTTGTCATTCTCCCTTAACCCCTTGTCAGACAAGCTATTATTCCCATAACAATCAAACATGAACTATATTGCCTAAATAAAAACGTGACAAATGTCATTTATTGCCATATCCTTAGTTGAAAGGTAGGAAATATAGTGCGTATTTTCTTTATCACAGACGGGGATATCCATGATCAGTTTTCAGACCAATCCAGCGGCATACCAACATTGGGAGCTGGCCTTTGAAGGACCGGTGGCCCGGCTTCGTATGGGTGTTAAGGAAGATGGCGGGCTGGTGCCCGGCTATGAGTTGAAGCTCAACTCTTATGACTTGGGCGTGGACATTGAACTTTATGATGCGGTTCAGCGGTTGCGCTTTGAACATCCAGAGGTGAAGACCGTCATTTTGGAGTCCGCCAAAGAGCGCGTCTTCTGCGCCGGGGCCAATATCCGCATGCTGGGCAGCTCTACCCATGTGCATAAGGTGAACTTCTGCAAGTTCACTAATGAGACCCGCAATAGTATAGAAGATGCCTCCGAATTCTCCGGCCAGCGCTATCTCTGTGCCATTAATGGCACAGCAGCAGGCGGTGGCTATGAACTGGCGTTGGCGGCTGATCATATTATGTTGATTGATGATGGCAACGCCAGTGTCTCACTCCCCGAGGTGCCGCTGTTGGCGGTGCTGCCGGGTACCGGTGGTCTGACCCGTCTGGTGGATAAGCGCATGATGCGCCGTGATCTTGCGGATGTGTTCTGTTCTATAGAAGAGGGTATTAAGGGGCAGCGTGCCGTTGACTGGCGGCTGGTCGATGAAACCGTGGTCTCTTCACAATTCCCCGAGGCGGTTAAGGCGCGGGCCGAGGCGATGGCGGCAGATTCTGATCGTCCCGCAGATGAAGCCGGTATTGCATTGGAGCCACTGGGCGTTATCAGTTCAGATGATGAGCGACACTATCCTCATCTGGATCTTAGCATCGACCGAAATGCCCGGACGGCTGTGGTATTGCTCAAAGGACCAACCGAGCAACTACCTGATGACCTTGCCGCAGCCAAGCAGCAAGGGTGTAATTTCTGGCCACTGGCGGTGATTCGTGAACTGGATGATGCCTTGCTTTACCTGCGCACCAATGAACCTGAAGTTGGTACGCTGATTTTCAAGACCGCGGGTGATTCCGCACAGGTCGCCGCTTATGAAAACTTCCTCAGTGATCATCAGGCCGACTGGTTTATCCGGGAGATCATTCTCTATATGAAGCGAACCCTGAAACGGGTCGACTATACCTCCCGCAGCACCTTTGCCTTTGTTGAACCCGGTAGCTGTTTTTACGGTTTCCTGGCGGAGCTGCTGTTCGCCGTTGATCGCAGCTATATGTTGGACGGTCAGTTTGAAGATGACGACACCGCCGCTCCGATGATTACGCTCTCGGCATTTAATTTTGGTGTGCTGCCGATGGGCAATGGCCTGACCCGTTTGCAGACACGCTTCCTTGGTGAATCGGAAACCTTGGAGAAGGCACAGTCACTGATGGGTGAATCGCTACTCGCTGAAGCGGCAGAGCAGGCAGGATTGGTGACGTTCGCCCTGGATGATATCGACTGGGAAGATGATATTCGCTTCCTGCTGGAAGAGCGGGCCAGTTATTCACCAGACGCCTTGACCGGGATGGAGGCGAACCTGCGTTTTGCCGGGCCGGAAACCATGGAGACCAAGATATTTGGACGCTTGAGTGCCTGGCAGAACTGGATATTCCAAAGACCGAACGCAGTGGGCGTGCAGGGTGCGCTGAAGTGTTTTGGCACGGGTGAAAGAGCAACTTACGATCAGAAAAGGGTGTAACACGATGAGCGAGCAGACTACAGAGATGACCCCGACCGTTGAAGTCAACTACGCGGATAAGATACCGAATAATGTCAACCTGTCGGATGACCGACGCCTGCAGCGCGCCATGGAGAAGTGGCAGCCGGAATTCATCGACTGGTGGAAAAGCATGGGGCCGGATGGCTTTCAGGATGCCGAGGTTTACCTGCGCACGGCAGTGGGTGCCGACCCCAAAGGCTGGGCCGTGTTTGATTACGTAAAGATGCCGGAGTACCGCTGGGGTATTTTGTTGGCCCCCAAAGAGGAAGGTCGCGTTATTCCATTTGGTAAACACAAGGGCGAGCCTGCTTGGCAGGAAGTACCGGGTGAATACCGCTCCATGCTGAAGCGCCTGCTGGTGATTCAGGGTGATACGGAACCGGCGTCGGTTGAGCAGCAACGTTATCTGGGTAAGACCTGTCCATCGCTGTATGACTTGCGCAATCTTTTCCAGGTGAATGTGGAAGAAGGGCGTCACCTCTGGGCGATGGCCTATCTGCTGCAGAAATATTTTGGAAAGGATGGGCGTGAAGAGGCCGAGGCACTGCTGAATCGGCGTTCTGGTGATGAAGACAAACCGCGCATCCTCGGTGCATTCAATGAGAAGACGCCGGATTGGCTCTCTTTCTTCATGTTTACCTTCTTTACTGATCGTGATGGCAAGATGCAGTTGGAGTCACTGGCACAGTCGGGTTTTGATCCGCTGGCCAGAACCTGCCGTTTCATGTTGACCGAAGAGGCGCACCATATGTTTGTTGGTGAGTCGGGTGTTGGGCGTGTGATTCGTCGTACCCTGGAAAAGATGAAAGAAGCGGGCATCACGGATCCCAATGAGGTCGATAAGGTCAGAGCGCTTGGGGGTGTTGATCTGCCTGCATTGCAACGCAAGGTTAATTTCCACTTCTCAGTGACTCTGGATCTGTTTGGAGCGGAGGTTTCCACCAATGCAGCGAATGCCTTTAACGCCGGTATAAAAGGTCGTTACCGGGAAGATCGTCTGGAAGATGATCACCAACTGCTTAACGAAACCTATCCGGTATTGCGAGGTGTGGATGGCAAGCTGGTGGAAGTTGAAGAGCCGGCGCTTAATGCGATCAATGCAAGACTGCTTGATGACTACATCAAGGATGCCTCTGCCGGCGTTAAACGCTGGAATAAAATATTTGATGAGTTTGGTGTCGATTTTCAAATCACGATTCCCCATAAGGCGTTCAACAGACGGGTCGGTGAGTTTGCCGAGATGCATGTGGATGTGGCTGGCAATGTGATGAGTGAAGCGGAGTGGAATGCGCAGGCATCCAACTGGCTGCCCTCTCAGGCCGATGAAGATTATCTGCTGAGCCTGATGAAGCCCGTTACTGAGAAAGGCCAATATGCCGACTGGATTGCACCACCCAAGATGGGTATCGATAAGAAGCCCGGTGACTTTGAGTATGTAACCATCGAATCCTAATCTCTCTGTTGTTGTGTTTTTTAGGCAGCTCTTTATGGGCTGCTTTTTTTATGGGTGCAACAAAGCCGAAGCCTGGCTGGTTCATTTCTGCGACTCTCTGTTATACAGTGGCTTAAAATGAATAGATGGCCCCTTTGTCTTTGGTCATGCAGCTCTTGAAACTGTTTACTAGTATCCCAATTTCAATAGCGATTATCCTTATAAACTGGAGTTACAACGGATGAAACGTATTGTGCTGTTCCTGGCAACCAATCTGGCGGTAGTGGCTGTGCTGTCGGTCACCCTCAGACTATTGGGTGTCGAGCGGATATTGGATGAGCAGGGTATCGGCCTGGATATCAACTCCCTGGTGATCTTTGCCGCTGTACTGGGCTTTGGCGGGGCGCTGGTCTCGCTGTTTATCTCCAAGTGGACCGCCAAACGCATGATGGGCCTGCGGGTGATTGAAACTCCGTCATCAACGGCAGAGAAGTGGCTGGTGGATACCATCAAGCGGCAGTCTCAAGAAGCTGGCATTGGCATGCCGGAGGTGGCGATTTACGAGGGTGCAGAGATGAACGCCTTCGCCACTGGCTGGAATCGCAATAATGCCCTGGTGGCGGTGAGCACAGGACTGCTTCAGCAGATGGATCGTTCCGAAGTGGAAGCGGTACTGGGGCACGAAGTCAGCCATGTCGCCAATGGCGACATGATCACCATGGCGCTGATTCAGGGTGTGGTGAATACCTTTGTGATTGTGTTGTCCCGGGTGATTGGACATATGGTTGATCGGGTGGTGTTCAAGACAGAGCGGGGCCATGGGCCAGCGTTTTGGATTACCTCGATTGTGGCGGAACTGGTGCTGGGTTTCCTGGCCAGTATTATTGTCATGTGGTTCTCAAGACAGCGCGAGTACCGTGCGGATGCGGGAGGTGCCAAACTGGCTGATCGCAACAGTATGATTAATGCACTGGCACGACTGGGTGGTGTACAGGCCGAGGGACTGCCGGATCAACTGGCTGCCTTTGGTATATCCGGTGGCAAGGGTCTGGGTGATCTGTTCAGGACTCATCCGAAGATTGAAGATCGTATCGCCCGTCTACGTGCAGAGGCATAAGTCAAAGATGTCTCTTGATAGATCAAGGATGATGCCCATACGATATCTGCTTCTGTTGTTTTTAGTTTCGCTGTTAACCGGTTGCGTCACCGTGGCAGAGAAAGAGGCCTTTGAATCGCAGCCGATGTATGGCCAGCCGGATCAGGTACGTCCGGACTATCTGAAGTGGGAAGATGCCGCTTTCCTAAAACAGACATCACAGCGTTTTAATGGCGACCTGAAACGGGCCAGTAGAGTTTGGACGCAGCAGGGCAATGAGTTGCTTCAATATGGTGACGTTGAAGGGGCCATGCGCAAGTTCAATCAGGCCTGGCTGCTGGATGATTCGAACTATCAGGTCTATTGGGGATTTGGTCAGGTGTTGGTGATTAAAGATGAGTTGCCAGAGGCCAAGCGCTATCTGCTGAAAGCCAATGAACTGATTGATGATCCCTTCCAAAAACCTGCTTTGCTGACGGATCTGGCGACGGTTGTTTCGCTACAGAGTGAGGCACTTTCTACTTCGCAAACTGCAGAACGTGAAGCCCTGTTTTTACGCGCAAATGATTATTTTGAAGAAGTGCTTGAGCTAGACGCGTCGTACTTTCCTGTCTGGCAGCGGTGGGCGCAATCGCTCTATCGCGAGGGGAACTATGTGGCTGCTTGGGAGAAGATCCATGCTGCAAAGGCTCAGGGCGTGAAACACTTCTCCAAACGCTTTATTGAGCGGCTCTCAGAGAACTATCCGGAACCGAAATAATCAGACGGTTAGTTAGCTTGTTAACTTACGCTGCTCAGTCCGAAAGCACAGCGTAAAGTACTATGCTAAATTCCGTCATTGTCTTTTTCTGCTATGCCACCCTTCATTTGATCGGGGCTCGCGCGCCCCAACGGCGTGTCACTTTTGTTTTAGCAAAAGTGACCAAAACCATGGCTCCGTCATACCACCCTGCGCTACTCATAAACCAGAGGAGTCGAATAATGATTGGAGATGTTGGGCTTCGTTATACTCACCCCAACCTACGCATGGCATTGCTTAGGCAACCTTTGTAGGTTGGGCTGAACAAAGTGAAGCCCAACGATACAGAATCCATAAGGGACTCTGGAGAATGATTGAAGATGTTGGGCTTCGTTACGCTCAAACAGTTGCGACTCTGATCCTTGATTTATTCCGTTGCTCGGTGGTATGAAAGTCGCGACAGGTGCAGGAATTCAACGCTCAATTATCTCATCTGGCATCTTTGCAGCTATGATAAATTATTTTGGGCAATCTGAATGCTTTTTGAAATGCGTTTAAGCCAGTTTACCGTAGAGCGCTTCATACTCCTGCGTCAGCTTGTGGCGCGGATCAAAGTGGATCATGGGGCGGGCGCTCTGGTGTGACTCTCTGATTCGTATTGAGGGAGAGAGGTAGGTATCCAGGATGGGCAGGCCCTCTGCAATCAATTCATTGACCAGATTCTGCGGTAACCGGGCGCGGGACTGGAACTGATTCACTACAATCCCTTCAATCGCCAACTCGCTGTTATGGTCGTCCTGGATCTCTCGTACGTTGCCCAGCAGGGTATAGAGTGCGTGCCTTGAGAAGTCATCACAATCAAACGGAATTAGACAACTGTTCGCCGCAATGAGCGCGGAGCGGGTGTAGAAGTTCAGTGCCGGGGGTGTGTCGATGTAGACGGCGTCGTAATCTTCCAGTGTCTCCAGGGCGTCACGCAGTTTGAACATTTTGTAGCGTGATTCCAGCTTTCCCTGTTGCTCTTCCAGCTCCGGGTGGGCGGGCATCAGATAGAGATTCTCAAACGGGGTCTCGTGGATGTAGCCGGCGGGGCCTTTCGGTTTGAAGCTATAGGAGAGGATCTCCTTGAAGAAATCCACCAGTGTGTCGTTCAGTTCAGCCGGATTGACACCCATTAGGTATCGGGTTGAGTTGCCCTGAGGATCCAGATCAATCACCAGGGTACGTTTGCCCCGAGCGGCACTGATCGCGGCCAGATTACAGGTGATGGTGGATTTGCCCACACCGCCTTTCTGATTGAATACCACACGACGCATGAGAGTCACTCCCTGAATTTGGACTGGTTTATTGGGTGAGTGTATCGCCCCTAATTGTGCGTTGCAACAAAAGTGCTGTTTGCTACCGAGTCAAAGATTCATTCTGGAGGGAGGAATAGGTACACTTTAGCTTTAGATCACTTTGTCAGGATGATAATGACTGCGAAAGTTCATCCCCATGAGCGCATTTGGCGTACCGTACTGGTTGTGCCAGAAGGACGCGTTGCCAGCTATGGCCAGATTGCCGATCTGGCTGGACTTCCGGGGCGTGCCCGTATGGTGGGGAAGGTGCTGGGTTTGGCCCCTGATGAGCTGAACGTGCCCTGGTACCGGATCTTGCGCAGTGATGGTCGCATTGCCTTTCCTGCCGGTTCTGAGTCCGCCGAACGCCAGAAGCAGCGGCTACAGGAGGAGGATGTGGTGGTGTTAAGAAATCGGGTCAAGCTCGCAGAATTTGGTTGGAAGCCTGATCTGGCTGAGTTGCTGATGAAACTGGAATTTTAATCTCCAGTTGTTGAGCTTTCCTGGCTGTTTTGCCGATTGCCGCTGTGTAGCGCTTTGCTGTAGTATGAATCTCATGTGGGCAGATACTCTGCCCTGATTGAAGCGGGGGTGCCGCCTTTTCGGTGGCTGAGAAATACCCTTTGAACCTGATCCGGGTCATACCGGCGTAGGGAAGCTGGCTCTATTCATCACTGAATCAGGGCGTTACTCCTTCCTCTCTGTTCAAGCCCCTGTTTCGTCTGACCCATCATCCCTTTGTGGAGGACGAATCGAAATGCCAAATAAAGATAACACGCTACCCTTGCAGCCCGTCGATACCGATAGCATGGCGGTGCAGCCATTTCCCGGTTCCCGGAAAATCTATATTCAGGGCAGTCGGCCCGATATACAGGTGCCGATGCGTGAGATCACCCTGACCGATACACCGGCTACCTTTGGTGCCGAGCCCAATCCCCCCGTATTGGTCTACGATACATCGGGCATCTATACCGACCCCAATGCCAAGATTAATCTCAAAGAGGGGCTGCCTGAGATTCGTCGCAGCTGGATTGAAGAGCGGGGTGACACTGAGCAGCTCTCCGGTGTCAGTTCGGCCTTTACCCTGCAGCGTAAAGAGAACAGCGAACTGGATATTTTGCGTTTTGCCCATCTGCGGGAACCACGGCGGGCCAAGGCCGGGGCCAACGTCAGCCAGATGCACTATGCGCGCAAAGGCATTGTGACGCCTGAGATGGAGTATATCGCACTGCGTGAAAACATGCGGCTGCAGGAAGCGCGGGACCAGGGACTGCTGAAACAGCAACACCCCGGTTTCAGTTTTGGTGCCGCCATTCCAAAAGAGATCACCGCTGAATTTGTTCGGGATGAGGTGGCGCGGGGGCGTGCCATTATTCCAGCCAATATCAACCACACCGAACTGGAGCCGATGATCATTGGCCGCAACTTCCTTGTGAAGATCAATGGCAACATCGGTAACTCGGCTCTGGGTTCCAGTATTGAGGAGGAGGTAGAGAAGATGGCCTGGGGTATCCGCTGGGGTGCGGACACCATCATGGATCTCTCTACCGGTAAAAACATTCATGAAACCCGCGAATGGATTCTGCGCAACTCGCCGGTTCCAATCGGTACAGTGCCTATCTATCAGGCGCTGGAGAAGGTGGGTGGTGTCGCTGAAGATCTGACCTGGGAAGTGATGCGGGATACCCTCATTGAACAGGCCGAGCAGGGTGTGGATTACTTCACCATCCATGCCGGTGTGTTGCTGCGTTATGTGCCAATGACCGCCCAGCGTGTTACCGGCATTGTCTCTCGCGGTGGTTCGATCATGGCCAAGTGGTGTCTGGCGCATCACCAGGAGAACTTCCTCTACACCCGTTACGATGAGATCTGCGAGATCATGAAGGCCTATGACGTTGCCTTCTCACTGGGTGACGGTCTGCGTCCGGGCTCCATCGCCGATGGTAATGATCAGGCACAGTTTGCCGAGTTGGAGACGTTGGGTGAGTTGACCAAGAAGGCGTGGGAACATGATGTTCAGGTGATGATTGAAGGACCGGGTCATGTGCCGATGCAGATGATCAAAGAGAATATGGATAAGGAGTTGCAGGAGTGCTACGAAGCCCCTTTCTATACCCTGGGTCCGCTGGTGACGGATATCGCCCCCGGCTATGATCACATCACCTCGGGTATCGGTGCTGCCATGATCGGCTGGTATGGCTGCGCCATGCTCTGCTATGTGACGCCCAAGGAACACCTGGGCCTGCCTGATAAGGAAGATGTGCGAGAAGGCATCATTACCTACAAGATTGCCGCCCATGCGGCGGATCTGGCGAAGGGGCATCCCGGTGCGCAGATTCGTGATAACGCCATGTCCAAGGCGCGCTTTGAATTCCGCTGGGAAGATCAGTTCAACCTCGGCCTCGATCCGGAGCGGGCCCGTGAATACCATGACGCGACTCTGCCAAAGGATTCAGCCAAGGTGGCTCACTTCTGCTCCATGTGTGGACCGAAGTTCTGTTCCATGAAGATCTCTCAGGATGTGCGTGAGTATGCCAACAAAAAGGGCCTGGATGATATGTCCAAGGCGGTTGAAGTGGGCATGAGCGAGAAGTCCAAGGAGTTCACTGCGGGTGGTAGTGAGATCTACAAAGAGGCCTGAGGGTTAGGCAAATGCACATATATGTGAATGACGAAGAGACGCCTATTGAGTCCGGCGAGACCCTGGACTCACTGCTCTCGCGATTGACCTCGGGTGGCAAGTTGGCGGTGGCGGTGAATGATACTGTGATTCGCCAGGCTGAGTGGCCCGACTATCAGTTGCAGGCGGATGACCGGGTGCTATTGATTGCCCCGGTACAGGGCGGCTAGCTGACGCGCGTCTCTTTGAAACGGAAGGAAATGGTTAATCATGAAAACTGAACCTTTGATCATTGGCGATTACACCTTTGAGTCTCGCCTGTTCCTGGGAACCGGTAAGTTTGGCTCAAATGCGTTGATGCATGATGCGGTGTTCGCCTCAGGCAGTGAACTGGTGACGGTGGCACTTCGCCGTGTCCGGCTGCAGGAGCAGGAAGATGAGGTAGTCTCCCATCTGCAAATTCCGGGCGTGCATCTGCTGCCCAACACCTCGGGTGTACGGACGGCTAAAGAGGCCGTGCTTGCTGCGCAGCTGGCCCGCGAAGCACTACAGACCAATCTGTTGAAACTGGAGATCCATCCTGATCCCCGTTACCTGCTACCCGATCCTATTGAAACCCTGGCGGCTACAGAGATCCTGGCCAAAGAGGGTTTTATCGTGCTGCCCTATATCAATGCCGATCCTGTCCTCTGTAAGCGCCTGGAAGATGTGGGCGCTGCGGCGGTGATGCCGCTGGGTGCGCCGATTGGCACCAACCAGGGACTGCAGACCCGCGCCATGCTGGAGATTATTATTGAGCAGAGTGCTGTTCCGGTAGTGGTGGATGCGGGCATCGGTGCGCCTTCACAGGCAGCAGAGGCGATGGAGATGGGTGCCGATGCGGTGCTGGTCAACACTGCGATTGCTGTAGCTGGTGACCCTGTGGCCATGGCTAATGCCTTCAGAATGGCTACTCTGGCTGGCCGTATCGCCTTTGAAGCAAGAATGGGTGCGGTGAGTAAATCGGCCGCCGCCAGCAGTCCATTGACAGCATTCCTGGCTCAGGAGTAAATCGGCCATGAGCTTTTTATCGGTCTTTGAACAGCACTCCTGGCAAGGGATGTCCGAACGGATCAATGCCAAGCAGGCGAGTGATGTTGAGCGGGCATTGAGCAGACGGGGTAAGCGTGACCTGGATGATTTCTGCGCGCTGGTTTCTCCCGCGGCGGTGCCCTACCTGGAACGGATGGCGCAGATCAGTCATGACCTGACCCGCAAGCGATTTGGCAATACCACACAGCTGTACATCCCGATGTACCTCTCCAATGAGTGTCACAATATCTGCACCTATTGCGGATTCAGTGTGAATAACAAGCTGGAGCGACGGACACTGGATCAGCAGCAGATCATGCGCGAAGTGGAGGCGATCAAGGCGCACGGTTTTGAGCATCTGCTGCTGGTAACCGGGGAGGCCCATCGGACGGTCGGCGTCGATTATCTGGAGCAGGCACTGGAGTGGGTCAGGCCCCATTTTTCCAGTCTCTCCATGGAGGTGCAATCCCTGGATCAGGCCGATTATGAACGGCTGATCAAACAGGGACTCAACAGCGTGCTGCTGTATCAGGAGACCTATCACCGGGACAACTACCAGCAGTACCATCCGAAAGGCAAGAAGCGCAATTTCAAGTACCGCTTGGAGACACCGGATCGACTGGGCCGGGCCGGTATACATCGAATTGGGCTGGGTACCTTGCTGGGACTGGAGGAGTGGCGCACTGATGCCGCCTTTGTGGCGCTGCATCTGGGTTATTTGGAACGTCAGTACTGGCAGACCAAGTACTCTATCTCACTGCCCCGTCTGCGTCCCGCCGAGGGTGTCCAATCACCCAATGTGGAGGTGACGGATCGGGACTTTGTACAGTTGATCTGTGCCTATCGTATCTACAGCGAAAATGTGGAGATTTCACTCTCAACCCGGGAGCGTCCGGAGTTTCGTGATCATTTGCTGAAACTGGGTATTACCTCCATGAGTGCCGGATCCAAGACCGAACCGGGTGGTTATGCCATTGAGGAAGAGGCACTGGAACAGTTCGAAATCAGTGATGAACGAACACCGGAAGAGGTAGCCGCGATGATCCGTCGGCAGGGCTTTGAGCCGGTCTGGAAAGATTGGGATTCGGTGCTGGGTTGATCATGGGATTTGGTGTCTGCTGGGGTCGGAGTTACACCGGTTGTGTGACTCCGACCCCTGGTAGTTTGTAGAATTTTCGCTCAAGCGGATGAACTCCACAGGCCCTAGTCTTCGCTCTCCTGCAAAAGTTGTTGATAGTTTTCCGTGTGATAAGCTGAGAAGAGATAGGATATCTCATCCAGATGATCTTCAATCACATAGGGCAGGGTGTTGGTGAAGCTGTCGAGCAGCACAATCGCATTCACTGATGAGTCAGTTACAGTTGCGCTCTTCAGGCGTTTCGCAATATGCCGGTTTACAATGTGCATATTTTCGTAAATCTTTCTCAAGCCATGTAGACCTGGGTCACTGGTTAGGCCCTCTTTTTTTAGAAAGAATTGGGCCAGTAGATACATGCTGGCGGCTCGATAGATGGTGTTCTCTTCAGAGGCGAGCGGCAGATGAAAACGCGCCATGGGTTTAAAAAAGGCGGTATGGGGACAGCCTGATGTTGCCATCAATAGTCCAAGCAATGAACTTATCGCACGTTGGGCAGTAGTGTGCTGTGTGACCCGTCGTTCCTCTGTAATAACCTCTAGATCGATCTCGTCAAACGAAACAATGCCGTCAAAGTTCTGAATCATCTCCGCCAGCCCCAAGGCAACGGGGCAGTGGGGGTGGGCATCTTTCATCAAGGGACAGTGAACGCACTGCTCATTTTCCAGATGGGTCCAGTCAGGCAGTGCACTGGTATCGATACCGACGCGATCTAGATTCACCGGATCGAGGTGGATATCGATCTCATGCAAGAGTGTTTCGTTTTGACAAAACCGGTATTGGATATCGATCGTTCCCATCACCATTCCTGATCAGCATCATCTGTACCGGGCTAAGGGTGCAGATGATGAGGGGTTACAGTTCTTGTCTACTGCTAACAGTAAACTCTAGTCTGTTATCGACCGTTTGTGCGGAATATTGATGTTCAGTGGGCCATTCTTTGTCTCATTTAGAAATAACGTTCCAGGGTCAGCTGTAGGTGATCATCTCTATTTAAGGCAGAAATCGGGTCGCGGGCGTCATTGCCTGAGAAGAGGCGCAGATCCATGCTGGCCTTCCAGCCTCGCCCAATGCGGCTGCTGGCCTCCACCTGAAAACTGTAACTGTGATAATCCAGGTCATAACTGACACCTGCCAGCAGTTCAGTGCTTTCAGCGTCGTTGAAGGCGAGGCGACCACCCAAAAAAAGGTCATTTTGGACCGGACTGGTGGCGCGTTTGCCCCGCTCATCCCATCCATACTCGACGAGCAGGCCTAAGTCCTTATCACTCTCTGAAATGCCGTAGAGGGTGTACTCAAAACCGCCCTGCACAGCCCAGAAGGTGTCGTTGCGACTGTCACGCCAGCGCGTCTCCAGTTTCCATAGCCAGTCATCCAGTGTGGCTTGCAGATCTATGCCTACCTGATTGATCTGTTCATAGTGTGGTATTAAAGCCGGGGCACCTAAGCTGGTAAGGCCGGATTGTAATAGCGGCTCCCGATTGGTGCCGCGAAAATAGTGCAGGCCAAGATCAAAGTCTCCCAGCGTACGACTCCAGCGTGCAGCGAAATCGACATGCTTATCACCAGCACCCGATTCATAATTGGCCTGATCTGTATCGACTACCAGTCCGGATCTGAGTCTGCCCTCTGCACCGGGGTAGGTGCGTTCTCGGAAACCTGGTAGGGCAAATAGATCTAGAATGCCCCATTGCCTGGCAATCGAGAGGTGGATCATGGGTTGCCCCAGTTTATCTTCGCCATCGATATCTTCAACGCCATCGGACTGGTTGATGGTGTCTACCAAATGTTGGAATTCGGTGACGCCCCAGAATACCTTGCTGATGCCGCTGTGCAGTTCCCATCCATCACCAATATGACTCCAGGTGAGTTGGCGGATATCGCCGTGAGTACGCTCCCGGTCATGTTGATCCCAGCGGAGGTAGGGGATAAATTTCAGATAATCTGCATCATCATTCCAGGCGTAATAAAACTGAGGCTCAATAAAGCCTGAAATATTGGTTGTTGAATACTGTTCTGAATAGCTCGGGCTGTGGGGGAACAGGCGCAGGTCTATTCCCACCTTGCCGCTTATCTCAACGTTATCATCTGCATTAGCAATGAATGAGCAGAGCAGCAGTGGCATGAGCAAACTTTTTTTCATCTTATCGTGCACGCTTCAGGCTATTTTTATTGAAGTCAGCATCATTCAATCCATTACCAAATGAGTAGTTCTTCCAGAGCAATTCGGTGCTTTTTCCTGTCTGGTGATTGAGCATGTCCATTTTGTCTGGCCGCCAGTATTTACCCAAGTATTGATTGTAACCGCTATAAGACAGGGTCTTTAGCAGGCTATCTTTACGATCATAAAACTCGGCTCGTTGAACACGATATTCAGCTTGGTCTATCCAGACAACGCGACGCGTGTAACCAGAGTTTTTATCAACAGGAAATTGCTCTACAACAAAACAGGTCTGTTCATTGATGGTATCGTCTTTGATGTATTTGTAAGTGTATTTTTCAATTTCAAATGAACTCAGGTCTTCATAGGCAAATTCAGAGCCCATGAAGGGGCCTGATTTGTTCCGCGACGAGATTCTCTTGACCCGCTTTAATGCAGGCAGATAGAGCCACTGATCATCCGCTTCTGTGGCATGGGAGAAACTGAGAAACGCAGTCCCTTTGACATCCAGTGGCTTGTCAAAGATGGTCAGGCTTTTGTCGCCATCATTTGCTTGCTCAAGTGACTGAATGCGAATTTCACGCAGACTCTCTTCACCCTGCTTATTACGCAGGATCATCTGCATGTCCGCCTTCATATCACCCCAGCCGGTATCACGGGCAATACTTTCGGCGGCTATGGCATGGCCTTTCTCTTCGGCTGTCTCGGCTAGAAGCGGTGCTGATAAACAGAGCAGAGCCATCAGCAGGAAATAGTTACGCGGCATTATGTGCCTTCTCATTATCAGTAGCTCCTTCGGTAACAGTGGGTGAATGGGTATCCAGTTTTATCAGCAGGGGTGGCAGGAACAGGAAGTCGATTGCCAGTGCAATCAGGATCGTTATGGCGGTCAGCAGACCCATGTCAGCATTGATTTTAAAGCTGGATTGAGCGAGTACCATGAATCCACAGACCAGTACCAGTGTGGTGATCCAGAGTGCGCGCCCGACACTGCCAAAGGCATAACGCACGGCAGCTTGGGTATCGGCGTTGCGTTCTCTTCTGGCACGCAGGTATTTGCTTAAGAAATGAACGGTGTCATCAACAACAATACCTAGTGTCATTCCGGCCACTACTGAGAGCGCAAGCCCGACCTGTCCATTAATAAAGTACCAGGTACCAAAACCTACCGCTGCCGGGGTCAGGTTTGGCAGCAGACTGATCAATCCAAACTTCACTGACTTTAACGCAATACCCAATAGCAGGGAGATCAACACCAATGCCAGCGTAATACCGATCAGCATGCTCTTGATATTTCGCTGCCCAATGTGAGCAAACATTAGAGCAGGGCTGGCGATATCCACTTTATACTCTGCGGCATTCAGTTCAAACCATTTCAGAATACGCTGTTCTAAAGCGATCTGTTCATTGCTGGTCATGTTATTAAATGTGGCCACCAGTCGGGTGGATGATTTATCCACATTGAGCTGATTATTCAGGTCCAGTCCATAGGGTAAGGACATCTCGTAGAGCAATAGGTATTGGGCGGCCAGCTCTTGGCTGTCAGGAAGCTTATACCAGGCGGGATCATCCGCATGCATATTTCGGTTCAAACGCTTCAAAGTATCAGTCAGCGTGTTGACGTGATCTGTTTCAGGTTGTTCACGCAGCCAGCTACTGAGATCTTCAAGCTTCTGCAAAAATAACGGACTATTGATGCCACTCGATTTCCCACTATCAATGGATATTTCCATGGTGGTCATGCCGGAAATGTTTTCTTGCATGAAATCCGTTGCTTGCCTGAAGGGTACGGAGGTGTCGAAATACTTTACGAAATCATCATTCAGCTCATTTTTTGGCAGGAACAGGATGATGAAAACCATAATCATGGCGGTCACAGGAAGAAGCCATCTTCGGCTCCGTACCACAAAGTCTGCAAAATGCATCATCAGGTCGCCACGTTCTTTATGCGGCTTAACCTTCAGCGGCAGTATGGTAAGCAGGGCAGGAAATACCGTCACCGAAAAGACAAATGCCAACATCACGCCCAATGCCACCATGTTGCCCAGATCCCTGAAGGGTGGTGAGTCGGAAAAGTTCATACTCAAGAAACCAATTGCGGTAGTCACACTGGTAAGAAAGATGGGCTGATAATTGATGCGCAAGCTATCAATAATGGCTTGCCGTTTTTCAACGCCATGCCGCATCTCATAAAACAGGGTGCTGAGGATGTGGATACAGTCAGCTACCGCGAGTGTGAGGATCATGGTAGGTGCACTGACTGAAGGACCCGTTAAATAAAACCCACTCCAACCTGCAATACCCATGGTGGATACAATGCTGAAGATGATGATGAGTACAGTTGAAATTGTTCCGGTAATCGTGCGAAGAAAAAGTCCTATAGTCAGTGCCACAATCAAAAACATAAGTGGGACAAGTGTGGAAAAATCATTTTGGGACGCCTCAGCAAAGCTGGTATTCATCATCACCATACCTGAGAGGTAGACCTCAACGTCCGGATTGGCTTCAAGGAACTCTGCCTTTAGCTCCCTGACTTTTGCGGTGACCTCGGGTATCTCCTCAACCGGGTTTATCCCGGGAAGTTGTACAGTGGTGTTGACTATCGCAACGTGGGCTTTGGGTGAGATCAGCTTTTTCAGCAACAGCGGTTCATTGATAGCGATCTGTTTGGCATGATCCAGGGCATCCTGATTCATCGCCAGGGGATCCAGTGCCAAATCCTCAACAATCAACTCATCGCCGTTTGCATAGCTATGTTGATAGTTGGTGATGGAATCGACTCGGGTTGAGAAAGGGATTTGCCAGGATGCCTCAGTCAGCGTTCTGATGGCCTCAAGTCGTTCCCGAGTAAAAATCTGCCCATCCTTTGGCGCGACAATGAAGGCCACGTTATCGCTTTTGTTGTAGATTTTCTGAATGGATTCATAGGCCGTTAGTTGGGGATTTTCTTTACCAAAGAAGACGCGGTAGTCACTCTTAAAAACCAGTTTCTGTGCGCCCGCGGCGGCGGCAACCACAAAAATCAGGGTCGCTACAATCACCCAGATCGGATGCCGCATGACGAGATGGGTCAGTTTTTGGTGCATTTATCTATTCTCCATTTATGTTGTGCACCCAACTACGGCACGTTTGCTGGTTGTTGGTTTAATCATGCTATGTTTTTTTAGTCGTATCTGTAACAGAATAAACTGGCTATGGGATTATACTGATTATTCATTCCATTGTTTGGTCCTGCTCACAATTCGCCTTGTGGATTGCCGACTTGTGCAGACTCTTCTAGAAATATCTCGTGGGCAATACGTCTAACGCTCTCGCTGTAGTCCGTCTCATGGCTTAATGGATACCACTGCATCCCGTCAAGCAGTAGGTTGGCGTGATTGAACACCTCTATCTGGAATGCCAATCCATTCCGGCCACTGCACTTTCCCTCGCTGTTAATCAGCAGTGCTATTGCGCCAAAGCTACCTGCCCAATGCGTGAATACAATTTGCTGCCTGGACATATGCTTGGGTAATACCAGCTCACCTTTTTCAATCGCTTCATCGACGAGATTGAGCATTGGTCCCATGAGACGGCCCTCTAGCTGGTAATGTTCTGTCTGTCTCCGCTCTGAGGTGCGCTCAATCATTGCGGCTGTTTTTGCTGAGACCACCAGCATAAATTGGGTAGGTTGCAGGAGTGCATGCAGCAGATAGGCATAGAGAATGGCGAGCATTCTCTCTCGGGTTGATCCGTCAAAGGTGATGGCGCGAGAAAACAGATCTGCAAGTACGCTCATCCCTGAATTGCAGACCCCGGTGAGCAGGTCCTCCCGGCTACTGAAGTGGTTGTAGACGGTGCCTTTAGAGTAGGGAACCTTGGCGACCACCTTATCCATAGTCAGACCGGCAGTACCGTCAACTTCCATGATCTGTAGGGCAGCCTCAATGAGCTCCATCTCTCTAGCCAGTAGTTGGTTATTGTCTATTAGTCGTGGGCTCATGTTTATTGTTGACGCTTCGTCATTGACGTTTCGTCAATAATAAACAAAAGCAAGGGCGAATCAACCCGAAAAAAGGTGTGATTATTGTTTTGCGGGCTGGGGGGGATCAGAGCTGGCTTGGGCGGCTTGCCAAAATATTGGGCAGACGGTGTTCTACTCCGGCCTCTGGACTATCCGGGATCATTAAGGAGAGAAGCAGCGAAATCAAAGCCATAGCTGCACCTGAGTAGAATACAAGCGCTGGTGATGCAAGCCAGAGTAATCCAAAGCTGGCTGGTATCACGACTGCAGCAATGTGGTTGATAGAGAAGCTGACCCCCGCCGTAGAGGCGATATCTTCAGGTGCCGCAATCTTCTGAAAGTAGGTCTTCAGGGCAATAGCCATAGCGAAAAAGAGATGGTCCAGCACATACAGGCCTGCTGCGAGTTCAGATTGCTCAACCAACGCATAACCACTGAATACCAGGATCAAACCGGTATATTCTATGAGTAGCGCATTTCGCTCGCCTATTCTCCCAACCAGTCGACCGATGCGTCTAGCGAACAGGACGTTGAGTGAGGCATTCAGTAGAAACAGTAGGGCAATATCGCTTACCGAATACCCAAACTTCTCAACCATCAGAAAGCCGGCAAACACCACGAATATCTGGCGACGAGCACCTGACATAAATGTGAGTGCGTAGTAGAGCCAGTATCTGCGCCGCAATACCATGTGTTTGTGCTGCTCGGTATGTTGCGGAAAGAGTGGGAAGGCTATCCAGGCGATTGTCGCTATGGCTATGGTTATACCGCCTGTCACGAGATAGAGCCATAGGTAGTCAAGTTGGAGGAGGTCATTGCCGAGCCAGATCAATCCAAAAGTGAGAATGGCGGCGAAAGAGCCCGTGGCAATCAAGCGCCCGAGAGTCTCGGCAGCGCTACCTTTATCTATCCACTGTAAGGCGAGAGAAGTCTGTAGAGTTTCGTAGTAGTGAAAGCCAATAGACATCAATACGGTGGTCAAATAAAGTCCGATGATACTTGGAAAGAATCCGGTTAATGCCGTACCAATGCCAAGTAGCAACAATGATATGTACGCCAGCGTTTGCTCGCGAAATAGCAGCAGTAGAAAGATGACACCAAAGGCCAGAAAGCCAGGAATTTCCCGCAGGCTCTGTAGGATACCCATCTCACGACCTGTAAAACTGGCCATCTCAATGGCAAAGTTATTGAGTAGTGCCTGCCAGGCTGCGAAGCTGATCGGTACAGCCGCCGCCATGAGCATTAGAAGTGTCTCGGGGCGTATCCAGCGATGAGTGATGTCTCTTATCATGGGTCATTCTCGCTCAATTTGGCTTGGCGTGTTACAGTCAAAAAGACAATTACTATAGAGAAATAGACATTGTTACAGCCCTCCACAACAGGACAGATCATCAATCCCGACTTGCCGGTAGTGTCGATCGCTTTGGATATAGAGCGAGAACAGGGCGCCCCGCATACCCATCCTCGTGCCCAGTTGCTCTACTCTATTCAGGGGGTGATGCGGGTAGTGACTTCACTGGGAACCTGGCTGGTTCCTTCCACCCAGGCTGTCTGGATTCCCTCCATGATTGAGCATCAGGTGATTGCAAACGAAGCGATTGCGCTACGTACTATCTATGTTGATCCGGCCTGGACAGACGGCTTGCCTAATGATTGCTGTGCAATTGCAGTAAGTGAATTGTTGCGGGCGTTAATACTGCGTGCTGTGAAGATCGGCAATAGCTATCCGCCTGAAGGACCAGAAAGGCGGTTGATGGGCGTTATTCTGGATGAGTTGCGACAGATGAAACGAGCTCCGCTGCATCTGCCAATGCCCAAGCATGCGCGGGTCAGAAAGGTGATAGATGCACTGATTGCCCATCCTGAAGATTCTCGGACCATTGAGGCGTGGTCGGCTGTCGTTGGGAGTAGCCCACGAACATTGTCACGACTTTTTTTGAAACAGACCGGGATGAGTTTTGGTGCCTGGCGAAGACGATTACGGCTGATGGAAGCGATTGACCGATTGGGAAAGGGTGAATCGGTAACCCAGGTTGCCTTTGAACTGGGTTATCAGAGTACCAGTGCCTTTTCGGCAATGTTTCGAAGTGAGTTAGGTGTTTCACCCAAATGTTATAGCCTGCAAGAGAGTGCTGCTTAGTCCCGGTCGGCGTCCTCTTTACCTGGCTTTGGACAGCGGTGGGTGATGCGCTTCGTTCCATCACTCTCTACCGTTTCAATCTCAACATTGAAACACCACAGGCGGTGCAAGTGTTTGATCACCTCTTCAGTGGTCTCGGAGAGGGGCCTGTTCTTATCCTGGTAATAGCGAAGAGTCAGCGTTCTGTCGCCCCGATGATCCACGTTGTACACCTGAATATTGGGCTCCCGATTACTGAGGTTGTATTGTGCACTCAGTTTTTCTCTGACCCTCTTATAGCCGCCGTCATCATGAATGGCCGAGATACCCAAAGTTTCTTCGCTGTCATCATCCAGTACGGCGAATAAGCGGAATTCGCGAATCAGTCGAGGGGAAAGATACTGTCCAATGAAACTTTCATCTTTGAAGTTACGCATGGCGAAGTCGAGGGTCTTTTGCCAATCAGTGTTGGCGATATCAGGGAACCACTGCAGATCCTCATCGGTTGGCTCTTCGCAGATGCGGCGTATATCCATCATCATCTTGAAGCCCAGGGCATAAGGATTGATTCCGGAATAGTAGGGGCTGTCAAAGTCCGGCTGTGATATCACGTTAGTGTGCGTGTGAAGAAACTCCATCATGGCGGCATCGTTGATCAATCCCTCGTCATACATTTGATTCATGATGGTGTAATGCCAGAAGCAGGCCCATCCCTCATTCATCACCTGAGTCTGTCGTTGTGGATAGAAATACTGCGCAATTTTTCTTACGATACGAATGATTTCACGCTGCCAGGGCTTGAGTAGAGGGGCATTCTTTTCAAGAAAATAGAGAATATTCTCCTGTGGTTCTGGTGGAATGCGTTTGTTTTCTTTCTCCCTTTTTTCAGGCTCGAAAATATTCAGTTGTCGCCACAGTTCGTTGACATGGTGCTGTAACATGAGTTCTCTGTCAGACTGAATAAGCGGTTCATCTTCAAGTGTTTCACCTGCCCGTCGTTTGTAGCGGTCTACACCAAAGTTCATCAGGGCGTGACATGAATCCAGAATATCTTCAACCTCTTCTACGCCGTACTTTTCTTCGCATTCGGCTACATAGTTCTTCGCGAAGATAAGGTAATCAATGATGGCTTCTGCGTCGGTCCAAATCTTAAAGAGATAGTTGCCCTTGAAAAAACTGTTATGTCCATAGGCCGCATGCGCTATCACCAATGCCTGCATGGTGAGTGTGTTTTCTTCCATCAGATAGGCAATGCATGGGTTGGAGTTGATGACAATTTCATAGGCCAGATTCATCTGACCCCGTTTATAGTTTTTTTCCGTTATGACAAACTGCTTGCCAAAGCTCCAATGGTTATATCCAATCGGCATACCAACTGAGGCGTAGGCATCCATCATCTGTTCACTTGAGATCAATTCCAATTGCACTGGATAGCAATCGAGATGAAAGATATCTTTTGCTATACGCTCAATCTGTTGGTTGTATTCCTCTATCAGGTCAAAGGTCCAATCTGACTCGGTAGAGATGAGGCGCGTCGACTCTTTATGCGGCCGTGCTTCGGAGCTTTTGGCAGAAGTTTTTTCTTTTGTTCTACTCATGCTTCTTGCCTTTTAAATAGCTCATGAAAAACAGGGTAGATATCACCGGTATCCCTGATCTGTTTCATGGAGAAGGCTTCAAACATCTCTCCGACTTTTTCATACTCTCGCCAAAGGCCTTGATGTTCCTGATTATGTATCTCCACATAAGCGTAGTACTGAAGATAGGGCATGATTGAATCAATCATAAGATCCCGGCAGGTGGCGCTATCATCTTCCCAGTTGTCACCGTCACTGGCTTGTGCGGCATAGATGTTCCAGTCTTCCGTGGGGTAGCGTTCCCGAATAATGTCACGCATCAGTTTTAATGCGCTTGATACGATGGTCCCCCCGGTTTCACGGGAGTAGAAAAACTCTTCTTCATCGACCTCTTTCGCCGAGGTGTGATGGCGTATAAATACGACATCAGTCTTCTCATAGCTGCGGCTTAGAAACAGATAAAGCAGAATGAAAAAGCGCTTGGCGATATCCTTTGTGGCCTGGCTCATGGAGCCTGAGACGTCCATGATGCAAAACATTACCGCCTGTGTGATCGGTTTTGGCTGGGGGATGAACTGATTAAACTTGAGGTCATAGGTGTCAATAAAGGGGATGGCTTCAATGCGTGAGCGTAATAGAGACAGCTCTTCTCGCAAGCCTTTTATCTTCTCCTCGTTGTGCGGTTTTTTATCCAGTTCCTGTTTCAGGACTTCTTCAAGTTCCCTGCAGCGTTTACTGTAGGGTGATGCAATGGCTATCTTGCGACCCTTTGCGCGCCGCATAGTGCGCACCAGATTCAAGTTTGATGCAACGCCCGTGTTGGAGAAACCCGATCTGACCAGCGTTTGAGTGGCCTGTGCAGCAACTTTTGTTTTTACCAGATTGGGAAGGGCGAGTTCTTCGAATAACAAATCGAGATACTCGTCCTTGGAGATCTCGAAGCCGAAGTCATCATCCCCTTCGCCCGAATTGGAGGCCTGACTGCCCCCACCGCCTTGATTTGATTTTTCAGGCCGCTTTACCTGATCACCCTCACTGAACTCTTTGTTACCAGGGTGAACATTTTCTTGTATGCCTCCAGAGCCATGATGAATGATTGGCTCTTTGACATCCTTGGCGGGGATGTTGATCTTTTCGCCAGACTCAGTATCCGTAATGGATCGTTTACTGATCGCATCAGATACGGATTTTTTAATCTGCTGTTTGTATCTCCGCATCAATCTTTGACGGTTCACGGCGCTCTTGTTTCGCCCGTCCAGTCTGCGGTCAATGATCATGGCCATAGGTCACATCCTTTATTCATACTCAATCGACTCTCGCTGTTACATCACCTCCTTCATGTTAGTTGGCCTTCCGAACACGCAGATACCACTCGGACAGTAATCGAACTTGCTTGCGCGTGTAGCCTTTGGTCATCATGCGGCTGATGAAGTCCTCATGTTTTTGCTGGTCCTCAGTAGAGGCCTTGGCATTGAAGCTGATAACCGGCAATAACTCTTCGGTATTAGAGAACATCTTCTTCTCGATAACGGTGCGCAATTTTTCATAGCTGGTCCAGCTGGGGTTTTTGCCATTGTTATTGGCGCGTGCGCGTAACACGAAGTTGACGATCTCATTGCGAAAATCTTTCGGATTGGAAATGCCCGCTGGCTTTTCAATTTTCTCCAACTCTTCATTAAGTGCGGAGCGGTTAAGAAACTCGCCTGTGTCCGGGTCACGAAACTCTTGATCCTGCAGCCAGTAATCAACATAGGTGACATAGCGGTCAAAGATGTTTTGTCCGTACTCTGAATAGCTTTCGAGATAAGAAGTCTGAATCTCCTTGCCAATAAACTTGATGTATTCGGGAACCAGGTGTCCCTTGATGTATTCCAGATAGCGTTCCTGCAGCTCTGGCGGGAATTGTTCCTGCATGATCTGTTGTTCTAATACATAGAGTAGATGAACGGGATTGGCTGCAACTTCGGTATTGTCAAAGTTGAAAACTTTGGAGAGGATCTTGTATGAGAAACGGGTGCTGAGTCCGTTCATGCCTTCATTGACGCCAGCATAGTCCTTATACTCCATAAGGCTTTTGGCCTTGGGGTCAGTGTCTTTCAGATTTTCTCCGTCATAGACCCGCATCTTGCTCCAGATGTTTGAGTTCTCAGGCTCTTTCAAGCGTGTCAAGACTGCGAATTGGGCCATCATTTTGAGTGTGTCCGGTGCGCAGGGTGCTTCTGCCAGACTCGAATGGGTAATCAGCTTTTTATAAATCTCTATCTCTTCAGTGACTCGGAGGCAGTAAGGCACCTTGACGATGTTGACGCGATCCAGGAAGGCCTCATTGTTCCTGTTGTTTTTGAAGCTCTGCCATTCTGATTCGTTGGAGTGAGCCAGGATGATACCTTCGAATGGAATGGCGGATATGCCTTCAGTGCCTTTGTAATTACCCTCTTGTGTTGCCGTAAGTAGGGGATGCAGCACTTTAATCGGTGCCTTGAACATCTCGACGAATTCAAGCAAGCCCTGATTGGCTTGGCAGAGTCCACCAGAGAAGCTGTAGCAATCTGGATCGTCCTGGGAAAATTCATCCAGCTTTCTAATATCCACTTTGCCAGTCAGGCTGGAGATATCCTGATTGTTCTCATCGCCAGGTTCGGTCTTGGCAATACCCGTCTGGCTAAGTCGGCTCGGCCATACTTTTACGACCTTGAATTTAGAGATGTCCCCGCCATACTCGCGCAATCGTTTAACCGCCCAGGGGCTGGGTATATGGTCCAGGTAGCGGCGTGATATTCCATAGCGCTCGAGGATAAGTTCGCCATCTTCGTTGGGGTCGAATAGGCCCAGCGGGCTCTCATTCACAGGAGACCCTTTTAAGGCATAAAAGGGCACTTTCTCCATGAGGTATTTGAGTTGTTCGGCAAGGGACGACTTGCCGCCACCCACTGGGCCTAACAGGTACAGGATCTGCTTTTTCTCTTCCAGACCCTGGGCTGCGTGACGCAAGAATGACACTACCGATTCGATAGCATCTTCCATTCCATAGAATCCATTGAAACTTGGGTAGGTCTTGATTACCTTGTTGGAGAAAATGCGGCTGAGGCGAGGGTCTTTGCTGGTGTCTACTAGATCTGGATCACCGATGGCTATGAGCAGTCTTTCTGCAGCAGAGGCGTATACTGATTTGTCCTCTTTACAGAGATCCAGATACTCTTCCAGTGTTATTTCCGATTCCTGATTGGCCTCAAATCGACTCTGATAATGGTCAAAAATAGTCATGGAGTCGTCCCTCCTGATAGTGTGATACGGTACCGCCATCCGCATTTACAGCAGTATGGTGTCTGTTTTCTCCTCGCCTAGTCTGTCCGTTATTCGTTATGTTTTTCGGCGCAACCAACATAAAGATATACTTCGCTTCAGTTTATGTTGATTTCGTGTAACGCTTATTCGAGAAGCTTAGTTGATGTTTTAGAACTTTGCCGTGAATGTTGTTAAAAAAAAGCGGCATAATATTTAGTGACAGCATTCAGGCAAAGTTAGTTTCAAATAATTTGAATTGATTATCGTGCAGTATGCCAACAGCGATTTTTCAAATGTTGGGCGATAAAAACATGAAGGTGTATCGATGAGTATGCAGCAACTGATTGAGATAATGGCCCAGCTAAGAGATCCAGAAGGAGGCTGTCCTTGGGACAAGGAGCAGACGCTGGAGACTATTGTTCCCTATACCATTGAGGAGGTATATGAGGTCGCTGACAGCATTGCCAAAGATGATATGCCAGAGTTGTGTGATGAGCTGGGCGATCTCCTTTTTCAAATCGTCTTCTATGCGCAAATTGCCAGTGAGCAGGGCAATTTTGATATGGGCGATGTGACACAGAGTATTTGCCAGAAAATGTTGCGTCGTCACCCGCATGTCTTTGCTGATGTAGAAGTGGCCGATGTCCATGAACAGACTCTTCGGTGGGAACAGTTAAAGGCCGAGGAGCGTCAAATAAAGGCCGGGACTTTGCCGGCTCGTCAGCTTGATGGCGTTGCCAGGGCGCTACCCGCACTGATACGGGCCGAAAAATTACAAAAGCGTGCAGCAAAAGTGGGTTTTGATTGGTCAGATAAGATGGATGTGCTGGCAAAGGTCAAAGAAGAGTTGGCCGAACTGGAAGCTGAATTGACGGTTTCCCAACCGGCCCCTCAAAAGATTGCAGAGGAGATGGGCGATCTGCTATTCAGTTGTGTCAATCTGAGCCGACATCTTGGTTTGCATGCCGAGACATTGTTACGTGAAGCTAATGATAAATTCCAAACACGGTTCAACGGTATGGAAGAGATGGTTTTGGCAGAGGGTAGATCATTAAAGGACTCCACATCGTTGGAGATGGAAGATAAATGGGAAGCCGTAAAGAAAATGGAAGGTAAATGATGAGGATGAATAGACGTTTGCCACATTGGCTATGGCCGCTTTGGGTTTTACTGATTGTTGCGGGTATCACGGGCTGTGCCACCAATCCAGTGACAGGAAAGAGTGAGCTGGCGCTGGTTTCAGAAGCGAGTGAATTACAAATTGGCCAGTCACAGTATCAGCCCAGCCGTCAGATGCAAGGAGGTGACTATAAGCTTGATCCCTCCCTGATCAAGTATGTGCAAGGTGTGGGACAACGTCTGGCGGCCGTCAGTGATCGAAAGTTACCCTATGAGTTTGTTGTGCTTAACGATTCAACCCCTAATGCCTGGGCCTTACCCGGTGGCAAGATCGCAGTGAATCGGGGATTACTGCTGGAATTGGATAATGAAGCTGAACTGGCGGCTGTGCTGGGGCACGAGATTGTCCATGCGGCTGCACGCCATGGTGCACAGGGAATAGAGCGCGGCATAGTACTCCAAGGTGTATTGCTCGCGGCCGGAGTAGCGACTCGTGACAGTGACTATTCTCAGTTGGCGGTCGGTGCTGCAGCTGTAGGGGCCAACCTGATTAATCAAGGCTATTCGCGTGATGCAGAGTTGGAGGCGGATCTGTTTGGTATGACCTACATGGTCCGGGCAGGATATGATCCGATGGCGGCTGTAGGGCTGCAGGAGACCTTCGTCCGCCTCTCAAAAGACCGTAAAGAAAATTGGCTGTCAGGTCTGTTTGCCAGTCACCCCCCCTCCATGGAACGTGTTGAGAAGAATCGGGAGACGGCCAGACGGCTGGCGAAAGGCGGGGATTTGGGGCGTGAGCGTTATCAAAAGCAGATAGCCGCATTGAAGCGTGTTGCCCCTGGATATGCAGCGTACACAGAGGGGTTGGCTGCCCTGCGTGATAAGAAGCCAGATCAGGCTTTGGCGCTGGCAAAAAAGGCGATCAAAATTGAGCCCAGAGAGGCCCTGTTTCATGGGCTTAATGGGGATGCGTTGGTGCTGAAGCGGAATAACCCAGCCGCGCTGAGTGCCTACGACCGGGCGGTGCAGTTGGATAGTGATTTTTTCAGGCATTTGCTTAAACGAGGCGCGGTCAAGGCGGAGTTGGGCGATCACGTAGGTGCCAGACAGGATTTAAGTAAAAGTATCGAGCTTCTGCCAACAGCAGATGCGCACTATCTCCTCGGTCAGGAAGCCTTGCGGGCAGGAGATAGGCAGCAGGCCTTGGCACACTATCAGGCCGCTTCTGGCGCTTCGTCTGGGAGTGGCCAGGCTGCGGCTGCGGCATTGGTAAGGCTTGATCTCCCTGCGCATCCGCACAAATATCTTAATACCTCCCTGGCCGTTGACTCTTCCGGTAGGTTGCTGATTCAACTGGAAAACCGGACAACCGTTGCAGTCAGTAATCTGCACGTTCAGTTGGGTGAGCGTAGTGCCAGCGGGCGGGTCAGCGTACGTGCTGAATATAAGGTTCCGGAAAAGCTGGAACCTGGTCAGCGGATAGTGTTAAGGAGTGAATTCCGGCTGGCCAATGCCGGGTTGGTGAGTCGCTGGGCGGGGCGGGTAGTACGGGCGGTGATTGATGACCGCTAGTCAACACACATACCCGTGTGTGTTGCTGGGTTCGAATAATCTGCGCTTGCTGGTTGAGTCCATAAGCCAAACTCAGGAATAATGCCGTATGAGTTTTTTGGATCACATAGCCGCTTGCAATACCCACGATGCGAGTCGTTTTCTCCCCTTTATTGTTTCAGGGCATGTTGTTGGCCGGGTAAACCGTGACTTCGTACGACGGCTGTTGTCCTGGCCCGAGATATTTGATATTACGGACGCCTCTGTTTCGCTTATGGATCGAGGGGATGGCTTGGCACACCGTTCCGAAAAAGTGGCTGATGCGCTGGAACGGCTAGTCAAACAGGGCGTGTTGCGCCCTTTTCATGGTGAACAATATGCGGCGTATGCCGATGGGACTCCTGGTCCGCTGTTACTTATTGATCGGGCGATGGCGCCTTGCTTTGGTATTCGGGCCTTTGGGCAGCATGTCAACGCCTTTGTCCGAAGCCCTGATGGGCTAAAGATGTGGATCAGTCGTCGTGCGGAAGACAGACTCCACTACCCCGGACATCTGGATAATCTCGCTGCAGGTGGACTTCCTTACGGTATTTCCCTCGAGGAGAATCTGGCCAAAGAGTGTTGGGAAGAGGCGGGCATACCCCTTGAGTTGGCAGAACATGCCGTTCCCGTTGGCGCTGTAAACTACCACATGGATACTCAAATCGGTTTTAAATCCGATACGCTCTATTGTTATGACCTTGAATTACCAATAGATTTTACACCTGCTTGCACTGATGGTGAGGTGCAGGCGTTTTATCTCTGGCCAGTTGAGGAGGTAATGGAGCGCGTGAGAAGTGGCAATGAATTCAAACTCAACTGTAACCTGGTTATTATTGATTTTCTTATCCGCCATGGCTATATCAACCCGGATGAGCCGGGATATATGAACCTGCTCACGGGCTTACATCCAGTTATGCCATTCCTCGAATAGGGCGTGCTAAACTCAAACTCATCATGTGATGAAACCTATGGGGCCCATTTGAGGTCCAACGGTTGTTTACGGGATATTACTCTGCCTATGAAATTTAGATATCTGCTGCTTTCGGCCTTTCTGCTACTCCAGAGTGTATCGCTGGTATTTGCCAGTGTCCGGGAGGTTCCACTAGATGAACTGCAGCCGACCCGCTCACAGCGCCAATCCACTCTGATCATTTTAAAAGTGATCGATGAGTATCATTACAAGAAGCATCAGCTAAATGATGAGATGTCAAAGGCGATATTAGATCGCTATCTGACAGTGCTGGATCCCAATAAAAACTTCTTTATGCAGGGTGATTATGACCGTTTTGCAGTTGTGAGCGATCGATTGGATGATGACCTGAAAGAGGCGAGGCTCGACTCCGCATTCAATATCTTTCGAGTATACCGTCAGCGGGTTGATGAACGCATTGATCTTGCGTTGAAATTGTTGGAAGTGGATTATGATTTTACGATCAATGAAAGCTATCAATTCGACCGCGAAAAGAGCCCCTGGGCAACCGATAAGCGGGACCTGGATGAGCTTTGGCGCAAGAAAGTAAAAAGCGATATCCTTAGTCTGAAGCTGAAGGATAAACCGCTGGATGAGATTCGCAGCACCCTGGAAAAGCGCTATGCCGGAATCCAGCGGCGCACTCGCCAGATGGACTCTGATGATGTGTTCCAGATCTTCATCAACTCCTATACGCTCAGTCTTGAGCCCCATACTTCCTATATGTCTCCCCGTGTTTCGGAGAATTTTGATATCAGCATGCGTCTCTCTCTCGAGGGTATAGGTGCAGTGCTGAAAAATGAAAATGAATACACCGTGGTACAACGCACGGTGGTTGGTGGTCCTGCTGCCCTGAGCGGTCAGGTCAACCCGGGGGATCGTATTATCGGAGTCGCGCAGGATGCCCAAGGCGAGATGGAAGATGTCGTTGGTTGGCGGCTACAGGATGTGGTTGATCTGATTCGGGGAGCGAAGGGGACCACTGTTCGCTTACAGTTACTGCCGGAAGATGAAGGTTCCACCGGTCGTTCCAAGCTGGTCACTTTGGTTCGTAATGAGATTAAGCTTGAAGACCAGGCGGCCAAGAAATATATCATTGAAGGCCTGGGTGGTATGGGTAGTACTAAAATCGGAGTCATTGATCTTCCAGCATTTTACCGGGATTTCCAGGGCTTTTCTAAAGGTGATGAGAATTCTACCAGCACCACGCGGGATGTCCGTCGTTTGCTTAAAGAGTTAGAGGCGGAAGGGGTTGATGGTGTCATCATTGATTTGCGACAGAATGGCGGTGGCTCTTTGGTAGAAGCTACCGAGCTGACAGGGCTTTTCATTCCCTCCGGCCCAGTGGTCCAAGTTAAAAATGCCTCTGGAAATCTCGATATAGAGCGTGATCCCGATCCCGCTCAGGTATATGGCGGTCCGTTGGCTGTCTTGGTTGACAGGCACAGCGCTTCGGCCTCGGAGATTTTTGCCGGGGCCATACAGGATTATCATCGCGGTATAATCATAGGCGAACCTACTTTTGGAAAGGGGACGGTACAAACGCTGGTTGATCTTGGTCGATTTGTTCGTTATGGCGATAAGAATCTTGGACGGCTTCGCCTAACGATGGCGCAATTCTTCCGCATAAATGGTGGTAGCACGCAGTTCAAAGGTGTCGTCCCTGATATTATTTATCCTTCAGCCGTTCAGTCGGATGAGCAGGGCGAGCGAAGTCTTGAAAATGCACTTCCCTGGGCCCAGATTCGCGCTGTACAGTATCAAAGTCAGGGGTTGGGCGTATTAGAACCGTATCTGCAGAAGCATCAGCAGCGCGTAAAAAATGACCCTGGTTTTACCTATCTCACGCAGGTCGAAACCCTGTTGAAAGAGGTCCGGGAGCAACATTCGGTCTCGTTACTGGAGAAGGATCGGGTGGTTGAATGGGATTTGCGGGAAAAACGCCGTAAGGCAGAAAAAAATCATTTCCTGACGGCAATTGGTTTAGCGCCCGAGCCAGATGAGAGTGATGAAAAAACAAACCGGACTGATCCTGTTTCTGACAAGGATGATCCTGTTGCCCGGATCATGCTCAACGAAGCCGCGCATATCCTTGCGGATTATATTGGGGGGCAAAGTCGGGCTGCGATGGTCAATTAACCAGATTGATTAACCCGGAAAGTCAGCTGTCTATCCACTTCCGAATGCGGTTGGCATCACCAAATGGGGTGAGTTTTCCAAAGGAGTTGAGTAACACAATAATCAACTCTTTTCCTTTCATTTCAGCCTGCATGACCAGGCAACGACCGGCCTCGTTAATATAGCCGGTCTTGCTTAAGGATATATTCCAGGCTCGATTTTTTAATAATCGATTCGTGTTTCCAAACGTCAGCGCACCTTTTTTGGGATAAGGGTGAACATCCATTTTGAGACGGGTGGTAGCGGCCTCTATCTCAGGGTAGCGACTCGCCGCGCTGACCATCAGTGCCAAATCATGAGGGGATGCCACATTGTCTGCTTCCAATCCGGCAGGATCTGTAAACTGGCTCTGTGTCATGCCTAAGGCCTGCGCCTTGGTGTTCATGGCCTTGATAAAGGCCTCGGTGCCACCAGGATATGTCCGGGCCAGGGCGCTGGCGGCGCGGTTTTCGGAGGCCATCAGGGCGAGATTCAGCAGGTCTCCACGACTGAGTGTGGCCCCGTATTTGAGTCTTGATCCGGTTAGTTTTATCAGGTCTCTGTCCTGCTTGGTGATAGGGATCTTTTCATCCAGTGAGAGTTTGGCATCGAGTATGACCATTACGGTCATTAGTTTGGTAATGGACCCTATAGGCCTCGGTTGCTGGCTCTTCTTGCTGTATAACTCATTGCCCGCTTTATCGATAATCAGCACAGAGGCAGAGCGTAGTTTCAGTTTTCGGGTATCAAGATGAGTCCATATCTCACGGTCAATAGCCTCAGTAGCAGGGTTTTCTTGTGGCTGCGCCGTGTGCTGGGTGCTGTTTTTACCCGCGTATAGTGCACTGCTGGATAGAATAAGGATGAATAAAACCAGGTTCTTCAATCTCTTGTCTCGGGCTATTGAAATTAGACTATCTTTGCCCAACCTGATGTTAATTGCAAAAAGTGTTGTGATTGGGTGTGGCCCGCGGCAATAGTCTGGAGATGTGGTTGATGCATCGGACAGATGATAGTCGCAATGGCTATAATGCCAGTTAAGGAATGGGGCTTTGTCCGGTGCAAGTGGGACGAATATCCAAATCAGACATATAGCCGGGACATTACGATTGTATCAAACAGTTGAAGACCGCATTCGGCAATTGCCGGATGATATCGGACAGTACCTCGCCACGGGGGGGGCTGTAGGGCTCGAAAAGGAGTGCCTGCGCGTATCTGACAGCGGTAGTATTTCACAACAACCGCACCCTTCCAGTCTCGGTTCAGCCCTTACAAATGCCTATATTACGACGGATTATTCTGAAGCACTGGCTGAGCTGATTACGCCACCCTGCCAGCAGGTTGATGAGGCACTGGCATTTCTCAGTGATACCCAGAAGTTTGTCTATGATCATCTGGACAATGAATACCTCTGGGCGACCAGTATGCCCTGTGTCCTGGATGGGGGAGAGAATATTCCGCTGGCCTATTACGGCACCTCCAATCCCGGCATTATGAAGAATGTCTATCGTAGAGGGTTGGGTCACCGCTATGGCAGAACTATGCAGGTGATCGCCGGAGTACACTTTAACTTCTCTTTTGATGAGGCCTTCTGGCCACTGTTCAGGGCGATGCAACAAAGCAACAAGTCGCTACGTGATTTTACCGATGACGCCTATCTGTCACTGATCAGGAATTTGCAGCGATTTGGCTGGTTGATTCCCTATCTTTTTGGTGCATCACCTGCGGTCTGCAAGTCCTTTTTAGGTAATAAGCAGACGGACCTTGTTCTATTTGATAAAAATACCTACTACGAACCCTATGCGACCTCTCTACGCATGGGTGATATCGGTTACACCAATAGCAAAGAGAAAGGCGTTGGCATCAAGGCCAACTATAACAATCTACAGAGTTACATTGAGAGCTTGACCCATGCGATCGAGACCCCCTGTCCGATGTGGGAGAAGATCGGCGTAGAGGTGAATGGACAGTATGAGCAGTTGAATGCCAACATCCTGCAGATTGAGAATGAGTACTACACCACTGTTCGCCCCAAGCAGATCCTGCACGGCATGGAGAAACCCACAATTGCTTTGCGTCGCCGTGGTGTTCGCTATATTGAATTGCGTTCTCTCGATGTGAATGCCTTCCATCCTTTGGGCGTCAGTCATGAGCAACTCTATTTTTTACGTGCCTTTATGGTCTATTCGTTGTTGATGGATAGTCCGCCCATCAATGTACAGGAGCGTAGAGAGATTGATCAAAATATTGGTGGGGCAGCTCACCGTGGACGCGATCCTGCACTCTATCTTTCTCGTCAAGGTCGTGATATTCGTTTACGTGACTGGGCGCGTGAGTTACTTCAAGCGATGATACCAGTGTGTGAATTACTGGATAAATGGGATGATGCTAGACCTTATACGGCAACCCTTCAGCAGCAGATGGCCTGTGTCGATGATCCTGAGCTGACCCCTTCAGCCAGAATGCTACAAGAGATGCGTGATCAGGGAGAAGGCTTCTTCCATTTCGCCAAGCGAAAGTCACTTCAGCACCAGGCCTATTTCAGTGGCTTGGTACCGAGTACGGAGCGATATCAGCTGCTACTCCAGGAAGCGAAGTCCTCACTGGCACAGCAGCATCAGATTGAACAAGAGGATAAACAGACATTTACCCAGTTTTTGGCGGACTATTTCGCGCAACACTGAGTCTGTTTTTGGTCTCAGACTTGACGGAGTACCCAATCCATTGCCCAAAAAGGGAGCAGGCGTTTTAACGTCCCAAACAGGTAGGTCGGAAAGGTCACGTAGTATCGTATCTTTGGCCGAGGGCTCTCCAGGGCGTGAATGACTCTCTTGAGTACGGATTCTGGTGGCAGTGTGAAGGGTACCGCTGGTCCCTTTTTAGTCAGGCGTTCTTCCATTGCTTGATAGGCCTGCCTATGGAAGCTCTGTGTCGGGTCAATGTTCTGTTTCCACATGCTGTAGGCATTGGCACGAAACTGACTTTCGATGGGGCCTGGTTCGATCAGGCTGATCTTAATCCCGCTACCCCTCAATTCTGCCCGCAGGGTGTCGCTGAGTCCTTCCAGTGCAAATTTACTCGCATTATAGGCGCCCCGATAAGGCAGTGCGGCAAACCCGAGGACCGAGCTGTTTTGGATAATGCGTCCCTCTCCCTGTTTGCGCATTATCGGAATGACCCGACAGGTGAGCTCGTGCCAGCCAAAGAGGTTAGTCTCAAACTGTGCCCTCAAGGTTTCCCTGGATAGATCTTCTATCGCACCTGGCTGTCCATAGGCGCCGTTATTGAAGAGGGCATAGAGTTTTCCGCCAGTGATCGCAAGGGTGTGAGCAACGGCCTGCTCAATGCTTGCGGAATCCGTCAGATCAAGCAGAATGGCGCTAAAGCCGGCTGCGGTTAATCGGTCTACATCTTCCTGCTTCCGGGCGCTGGCAATGACCTTATATCCGCGCATTCTCAGACCTTCTGCAGCGCAGAGACCAATGCCACTGGAGCAGCCAGTAATGAGCACGCTTTTATCAATCAGGTTTTTCACGCCTATCTTCCTGTGGGTCAATTATTATAGAAAGTCAGCCCTTTCCTCAGACACCGAATTTTGATTCTGAGCGATACCAAGTTACGTAGTTGTGTCTGAAGGATCAAGCCGCTTTCTTTGTGGAGCGAAGGGTTTGCAGATAATAGTGGATTAACCGAATATAGAATGGTGTTGAACGTTAAAGTTTTTAGCGATGTATCCGCTACAAACGTTAGTACTGAAATAGGTTTTTGCGCGGCCTAGAGGGCGTAATGAGGAAGTATTTGTGGATATAGCGACACTGATCGGATTATTGGGCGGTTTTGGCATCATTATTGGTGCTATTGCCACGGGCGGCGATGTCATGCTGTTTGTTAACGTGCCCTCGATTCTGATTGTGGTAGGTGGCACTTTCATGGTGACGTTGATGCAGGTCTCCCTGAAAGATTTTCTGGGCTCATTCAGTATGGGCATGAAGGCCTTCTTCTATAAGACAGATGATGCAGCGACCTTGATTGAAGAGGCGGTCACACTGGCGGATGTGGCACGTAAAAACGGGTTGTTGGCATTGGAAGGTCAAGAGATCAGTAATGAGTTTCTCAAACAAGGTATTGGGCTCTGTGTTGATGGGCATGATCCCGCCTTGGTTAATCGGTTGCTCAGTAAAGATATTGATCTGACTATACAACGCCACGAGGTGGGTCAGACCATGTTTAAGAATATGGCTACTATGGCCCCTGCCATGGGTATGATTGGCACTCTGGTTGGTCTGGTGCAGATGTTGGCGAATATGTCGGATCCTGCCAGTATTGGGCCGGCAATGGCGGTGGCGCTGCTTACCACGCTCTATGGTGCGGTGATTGCCAATGCCTTTGCTCAGCCGCTGGCCGATAAACTGGCCCGGGCAAGCGCCCTGGAAAAGACAAATAAGTCATTGATTATAGAGACAATAGCCGGCATTCAAGAGGGCATGAATCCGCGTGTTCTCGAACAATTGCTTTCTACCTATCTCCCCTCCAATAAACGTACCAAGGATGAGGCAGAGTAACGGGTATGTCAGATGATTGCCCAAAATGTGATGCAGGATTACCCCCCTGGTTGGCAACCTTTGCTGATTTGATGTCCTTGTTGATGTGTTTTTTCGTACTGCTGCTCTCATTTGCAGAGATTGATGCCATCCGATTCAAAAAGATGGCGGATTCTATGAAGGATGCCTTTGGCGTACAGCGGGAAGTACAGGTGACTGATATCGTCATGGGGACCAGCGTTATTAAGCAGGAGTTTAGTCCCTCTACCATTCCAGAGCCCTCACTGGTCGATGAGGTGCGTCAACAGACCACAGACGTAGAGAAACAGCATCTTGATGTCCCGGATGCGGCTTCGAAATCAGAGGCTGAAGTGGCCGCTGAGGCAGAGGCAGAGGCAGAGGCAGCGGAAGAGGCAGCGGCAGAGGCAGCGGAAAAACTGATGCAGGAGATTGCCCAGCAGGCCGAAGAGATCAAAGAGGCCATGCAGCTGGAAATTGAAGAAAAATTGGTCACTGTTGAGACACAGCAGGCGAAGATTATTATACGTATTAATGAAAAGGGCTCATTCCCTTCAGGTAGCGCAAAGCTGAATGATGATTTCTACGGTGTGATGGTGCGTCTCAGTGAAGCGGTGGCTAAAACCCCCGGTAAAGTCGTTGTGGCGGGACATTCCGATGACGTGCCGATATCGACCAATCGTTTTCGGTCAAATTGGGAGCTCTCTTCCGCCCGAGCCGTTACTGTGGTACATGCCCTGTTGGATGATCCAAACGTTGATCCTGGCCGTGTAAAGGTTGAGGGGCATGCCGATTCACAACCTTTAGTGCCTAATGATTCCAGAGAGAACAGAGCCATCAATAGGCGTGTCGAGCTGATCATTGAGCGTGGCTCCGATGTTGAGAGTGGTGAGGCCTTGGCCATTCCACCTGCTCAGGGCTAGGGTGATTGATGATTTATTCAAGCAGCAGAAAGCAGGAGTGAAGGGCCGTTGAAGATCAGTCAGGATGAGCGCAGGCAGTATTTTCGTATCGAAGACAGTTTGACACTCAGCTATCAGAAGGTGCCATTGGACGAGGTTCCTGATTGTGTTGAGCGTCTTGAGCAAGAGCTCGACAGTCATTTTACCGTGGTCAGCAGCCTTGCCGCAGTTACCCAGGAGATGACGGGTACCTTGCATAAAATAGAGGCGAGTCGCCCTGAAATTGCGGCCTATTTAAAATCACTGGATAAAAAGATTGATATCCTTGGGCGGGCTTTTTTGGCACAGGCAACTGAGCTATTCACTCAGCCTACTCAGGAAGTGAATCTGAGTGCCACCGGGATTTCGTTTAATGTATCGGAACCCGTTTCGGAAGGCACTATTCTGGAGCTTAAAATCCTCTTATTACCCTCCTATACTGGAATTCTCTGCTTTGCTGAAGTGGTGAGTTGTGATGAGCGGGATGCCTCTGATTCAGATCACAGCTATAATCTCAGAACAAATTTCTCACATATACGAACACGTGATCGCGATGTTTTGATCCAGCATGTTATTCAGCGTCAGGGTGCTCAGATCAGGCAAGCGCGTGAAGCGCAAGAAAGAGAAAGTTAATAACGCTGTTATTTAGTCACCCGTTGTTTGACGCAGTGTAGATAAGCCTGTTCATCGGGTGCACGGTTTTCCCGCTGCGCCTCCCAAAGCATTTTTCCCAGACACTCCATCATTTGGTGTTCAGCCTCATGGCTGTCGCCCACTTTTGCCACGGCTTTTTGATAAAGATTGCGAATACCGGCAGGCCGGTCGGTGCCGATTTGCTCCTGTAGACTGATGTGCATACCCATATGTAGGAAGGGATTCGTCTCCCCGCCATCGGGAAGGAAATCTTTGTCGAGCGCATTGTCTGCTGATTCAATCAGTGGATGATATTCCGGGTGCTGCTGAATAACCCCTGCGAGAAGTTGCTCAAGGGGCACTAACATCTCTCCGCTCTGGGCCTTACGCCAGGTCTCGGTAAAAAAACGGCGCATTTGTGTTCTATCAGATCCAAACATTACTCATCAATCCAGGTTTTTATCGCGAAATTCACAGAGATCCTCAATGATACAGGAACCACAACGGGGGGAGCGAGCCGTACAGGTATATCGGCCATGCAGAATCAGCCAGTGATGGGCATCCAGCAGAAACTCCTTGGGTATATGGCGAAGCAACCGTTTTTCTACCTCAAGGACATTTTTTCCTGGTGCGATTTTTGTCCGATTGGCGACCCTGTATATGTGAGTATCGACGGCCATGGTGGGTAGCCTGAAGACGGTATTTAGTATCACGTTAGCCGTCTTTCTGCCGACTCCTGGGAGTAACTCCAATGCTGCCCGCTCCTGAGGCACTTTACTTTGGTGATCACGTATCAACAGTTCACAGGTTTTTATAATATTGGCGGCCTTGCTGTTAAACAAACCGATTGTTTTTATGTAGTGCTTAAGACCCTCTTCACCCAGGGCGACAATGGCCTCCGGGGTATTCGCAACCGGATACAGCTTGGCAGTTGCCTTGTTGACCCCTTTGTCTGTCGCCTGCGCGGATAGAATGACGGCGATGAGTAATTCAAAGGGGTTTTCATACTGGAGTTCTGTAGTGGGGTTGGGCGTGTGCGCTTTAAAGCGCTCAAAGATGGTTTGCCGGATCTGTTTGTTCATAGTGCAATTTTATCATGACTCGATTTTTGCGCGCGGATAAATGTGTTGCGGTTGGCTATTCTGATGATCACTGGCTAATATCCGTGGGACACCCTTTTAGATCGTGTAAGATATAAAGTAGTATACGGTACTTTATAATAACGGTCATATTAGACAATGAGGCATAGGATGCTCACTCGGCTAGACCCCGCGTTGCTTAGAAACCCGGAATTCCAATCAGCAATGGTTCGGCTGGCCATCTGGTTGTTTGCTGTTCTCTACATCGGACTTGGCGCTGCCAGCGACTATTATCTGGTTGATATCGATGACTATTCGCTGTTGTTTGGCGGTTTTTTATTCTTGTTTCTCTCGTTGTTGGCAAGTGTGATACATCGCCCGGTTTGGGAAGCGCGACGCTATTTCTCACTTTTGATGGATGTTTCCGCTACCAGCTTCTGTATCTACCTTACCAAGGACATAGTGAGCCCTTTCTACTTGCTCTATATATGGATATTTATCTCGTATGGCACACGTTACGGAAAAGAGCATCTCAAGTCTGCATCAATTCTCAGTATCCTTGCCTACACCCTGGTATTAACGGCATTGGGTCAATGGGAGCGCTATACCTTTGAGGTGATATTCTTTCTGCTGTTGTTGATTATGCTGCCACTTTATCAGTACGTGTTGTTAAGAAAACTCCATCAAGCCCGGCAGGAGGCCGAGCAGTCTGATCAGGCGAAAAGTATATTTCTATCCTGCATGACCCATGAGTTGCGCACCCCGCTGAGCGGTATTATGGGTATGGCTCAGTTACTCAAAAATACCCCGTTGAATATTGAGCAGAAGGAGTATCTGGAATCGATTGTCTCATCGGGGAGTGTGCTTGATTCATTGATCAGTGAAGTGCTTGATCTCTCTAAAATGGACGCAGGCGGTCTGGAGCTCAAGCCACACCTTTTTGATATAAGGACCCTCTGTCGTGATGTGAGCCAGTCGCTCTCTCATGAGGCATTGGATAAAGGTCTTGAGTTAATTTGTGATGTGGATGAACGACTGCCAGCATTGGTCTTCTATGATGAGTTGCGGCTTCGGCAGATCTTATCCAATCTGCTTTCGAACGCTTTAAAATTCACTGCATCTGGTGAAGTCGTGTTACTGGCAAAACTGATTTCCGCCGAAGATGAAGGGTTGACCAGTGAGTTGTGTATTGAAGTAAGGGATACCGGAATTGGTATCGAGCCCTCACACCAAGAGAAGTTGTTTGAACGTTTCTGGCAGGCAGATACTTCAACCACTAGTCATCATGGGGGTATCGGGCTTGGTACAACTATCTCACGCCGCCTGACCCACTTGATGGGAGGGGAGATTGGCGTGATCAGTAAGCCGGGTGATGGATCTACCTTTTGGGTAAGACTCCCCCTGACAGGGCAGGGTCAATATCCTAATAAAACCAATCTGAGCCGGTATGACGGCTTCTCTGTTCTGATTTATGAGACGAATTCAACGTCGCTACAGTTGCTGAAGAAGTGTTGTGCGACTTATGGTATTCACTGTAATGGTGTGTCGCGTCTGAGTGAGCTCTCGGAGGTTGTCAATCAGGTTGAGATGCAGGGAGGCGTGGATTATGCCATTGTTGCCGATTCTCCTTCCGGGCAAGATATTGCGAGAATTGGCCGTCTCATTCGCAAACACCTGAGGAGCGATCTGCCCGTTATTCATCTTGGCTATCTTGAACGCAAGTCTCCCGATAAACACCCCAACAATCATTTCTTAAAAAAGCCTTTTATCTGTTCAGATCTATTTCAACAAATTTCTACAGTGCTGAAAGAACCTCTCTCCACGGTAGCCGTTTTAGACGGGAAGCGTAATTTTGAACAGGTGAAGATCAGCGTGCTGATGGCTGAAGATAACGCCATTAATGCCAAGGTTCTAAGTACTTTGTTAAGTGGAATTGGTTGCAGTGTAGCCTGGGCCAGGGATGGAGAGGAGGCGTTGGCGATGGCTTTGAAAGGCCGTTACGATATCGCCTTTATTGACTTGAGAATGCCCAAGCTGGATGGGTTGGCATTTACCAGAGAGTGGCGAGCAGGTGAAAAGGCTAATGTCCGATTACCTATCATTGCCCTGACCGCTAACACCAGTGCCAGTGTTCGCCTGCAGTGTGCAGAAGCAGGTATGGACGATTTCCTGGCCAAGCCTGTTGATGAACAGCTACTACAGAAGGCTATTGAGCGTTACAGCGCAGTTGGAACGGGCTAATCTAGGCTGTATTGGTTTCCATCTCTTCATTTGAAGAGGAGATAGGGGCTGGCTTCTTTTTTGGCAGTCTACTATCAATGATATTTTTTAAGGCAATCATTAAACCGAGACCCAGAAAGGCGCCTGGTGGCAGGATCGCAATCAGCATGCCTCTGAAATCTGAGCCCAAGCTGATGGCCCAATCGCTTGCTATCGGTCCAAACATGAGGTCAGCTTGGGCAAACAAGGTACCAAGGCCGATCAGCTCACGCAGGGACCCCAACGCAAATAAAGCGCAGGTAAAGCCAAGTCCCATGGCCAAGCCATCGACTACCGCAGGCACAAGATGATTCTTTGATGCAAAGGCTTCAGCGCGCCCAATAATGGCGCAGTTTGTCACGATCAGTGGAATGAAAATACCCAGGACTTTATATAGATCGAAGAACCAGGCGTTCATGCTCAATTCTACGGCAGTTACAAATGAAGCAATAACAATGACGAATACGGGTAACCGTACCTCAGGTCTTACCAGGTTTCTGATAAGCGAGACGGTCGCGTTGGACATTACCAATACTGCTGTTGTGGCGATACCCAGGCCGAGGCCATTGATGGCAGTGTTCGTAACGGCCAGGAGTGGGCAGAGCCCTAGCAGGGCAACCAGTGCCTGGTTATTACTCCAGAGACCGTCTTTAATCAGTTTTGCGTAGCCGGTATCGCTCATTTTTTGGTTGCCTTTTCCCGATCCATAAACAGGGACTCACCGTGCCTATCAAAATACATCAGGGTGTTTTTTACGGCGTTCACGATGGCGCGAGGTGTGATTGTGGCCCCGGTGAACTGGTCAAAATCCCCCCCATCTTTCTTAACCTTCCAGCGGGTATACTCGGGATTGGAGAGTGATTTTCCATTGAAGGAGTAGATCCAATCTGATCGATTCTCCTCAACCTTATCGCCTAATCCCGGTGTCTCCTTATGTGAGACTACCCTGACGCCACCTAAAGTGCCGTCTGTGCGGACTGCTACCAGTAGCTTAATCGGGCCGCTATAGCCATTGGGTACCACAGAGGAGAAAACTGCCGCGACAGGCTTTCCCTGTTTTCGCCCGAGATAGACCAGGGTCTCATCACTGCCTAGCAGGTCTTTCTGGTGAGCGATTTGGGTATCAGTGACAATGTCATTGTCAATGCTTTCAGCGGGTACCAGGGCGACCAGGCTGCGTAATAGCGCTTCACGCTCGTTGGCGGCAATTTTGTCAGCTGTCAGGTCATTGGTCACTGCAACCAGTGCGGTACCAGCAGTAGCGAACAGGGCCAACAATATACCAGCAACAGATACGGGATGCTTAATCACGCCGTGCCCCCTGGTGTCCGAAAGCCCTGGGTTGGGTGTAATAATCAATGGTTGGTGCTGCCATATTCAATAACAATACGGCGAAAGCAATGGCATCGGGATATCCACCCCAAGTGCGAATGACAAAGACCATGAGGCCGATGCAGGCGCCATAGACCAGTTGGCCTTTTTTAGTCGTACAGGCTGAAACCGGGTCGGTGGCGATAAAGAAGGCACCGAGAATTGTTCCGCCTGTGAACACATGGAACATGCCAAACGGATAGGCCTCCTGATCCAGGAAGTGGAACAGCATGGCGATAACCAGCAGACTGGCCAGCATGGAAACCGGGATGTGCCAGCTGATAATCCGTTTGTAAATCAGGAACAGGCCACCGAGCAGATACCAGTTGCCAACCCATTCCCATCCACGCCCACCAAAATCACCCCACAGAGGGCTCATCAGGATCTCACTGACCATCTTGCTCTGATCTAACTGGGTAAACATGGAATCTAATGGTGTAGCCATGGTCAGGGCATCCCAGGTGAGTCCACCCGGTAAAGCGCCCGTGAAGATGACCGTTGCCGTCTGAAGGAATGTCAGGGGATGTTCGTTCAGCATCTCTGGAGGTAGCCATGAGGTCATCTGAACGGGGTAGGAGACCAGCAGTAGAACATAAGCCGCCATGGCTGGATTAAAGGGGTTGTAACCCAATCCGCCATAGATTTGTTTGACGAGGAGAATGGCAAATGCAATACCTATTACGGTCAGCCACCAGGGCAGTAGTGGAGGTACCGCGACGGCAAACAGGAGTGCGGTCAACACGGCGCTGAAATCGCCAACCACTGGAATTATAGGGCGTTTTCTTAGACGCATGGCTAGCGCTTCACAAATCACCGCGGTAACACTGGCGAGCAGCATATTGATTAGAATACCCCAGCCAAAATACCAGGTCATGGCTATTGCCCCGGGTACCAGTGCCAAAATAACCAGCAGCATGGTCCGGCTTACACTATTGGGCCGGTCACTGTGTGGTGATGTGATGGTGGTGAATTGCATCTTCGCTAACCGCCTTGCTCATCAGTAGTGGTCGCATCCTCTTCATGACTTGACCTGCGTGCATCCACTTTTTTAATGGCCTGCTTCTGGGCCTCTGTGAGGTCATCTTGATTTTTTGGCTTTATTCCGGATTCAGCTAATTTAGCCTTCTTTTCTGCGGCACGCTTAAGTGCTGCGGTGATGGCGGCTTTTTTGGGGTCCTCGCCGATGTCATCAGGCGATGCCGTTTTTACCGAAGCCTCTTTTGCCTTTGTTGCGCTTAGGGCCTCCTTCTTCTGCCGAATTTTGGCTTTTCGCTCGGCCTCTAGTCTCTCCTTGCGTGCCAGTTGAGCCTCGTGGCGTTGGCGTGCCTTTTCAGCAGCGCGTTGCTCCTTCTCCTGTGCCCAGCTTTCAGTTTTTGCAAAACGGAAGTATTGCACCAGCGGAATATGCGAAGGGCACACGTGTGAACAGCAACCGCACTCGATGCAGTCAAAAAGGTTGTATTCCTGTACCTTTTCAAGATCTTTGGCGCGTGCATACCAATACATCTGTTGCGGTAGCAGGTTGGCTGGACAAGCCGCTGCGCATTGTCCACAACGGATGCATGCCAATGCGGGTTGAGGATCAGGTGACTCGGTTTTATCAGCAGCCAGCAAGCAGTTGCATGCCTTAGTGATGGGCACCTCATCCGTTGCCAGGGTAAAGCCCATCATGGGTCCACCCATAATGAGCTTAGAGACCTGCTCTGTGTAGCCTCCGGCTTGAGCAATAAGCTCGGACACCGGTGTGCCGATCAACGCCTCTAGATTCTTCGGTTGTGCTACACCCTTTCCGGTGATGGTGACATAGCGGGAGATTAGCGGCCTTCCCTCCAAAACGGCTTCAGCTACTGAGTATGCCGTTGTCACGTTATGGCAGATCATACCAATCGTTGCGGGTATCTTGCCGGAAGGTACCTCTTTACCGGTTAAAACTTTTATAAGCTGTTTTTCACCGCCGCTCGGGTAGAGTGTCGGGATAGTAATAACTGAAATCCAGGACAACTCATGATCTGTTACAGCCTGTCGAAGTGAGCGAATGGCTTTTGGTTTGTTGTCTTCAATGCCGATGAGGCATTTTTCTGCACCGACTAGCCGACGAATAATCGTGATGCCAGAGAGGATTCTCTCCGCTTGTGTCTGCATCAAGAGATCATCACAGGTGATGTAGGGTTCGCACTCAGCACCATTAATGATCAGGGTGTTGATTGGATTATCCAGTCCAGGGGTAAGTTTGACGCTTGACGGAAAGGCGGCACCACCTAAGCCTACAATGCCCGCGTTGCGAATACGCTCCCGTAAAATTGAGAGATCAACATGCATATAATCAGGCATGGGCTCTAGTTGTCCGCCCCAAGTATCTTTTCCATCAGTTTCGATGACGACACAGGGTGCAGGTAAGCCGGATGGGTGAGGAATGGGGAATACATCAATTGCAACCACGGTTCCAGAAGTGGGGGCGTGTATCGGTGCGCTGACATAACCTTGGGGTTTCGCCAGCATCTGGCCCTTAAGAACATGATCGCCAACCTTCACCAAGGGTTCGGAAATCTCACCAATATGTTGTTGCAGTGGGAGGGTGAGACGCTTTGGAATAGCCGCCTTCTGCAATGGCTGGGTCAATGATTGTGACTTGTTATCAGGTAGATGCAAGCCGCCATTGAAACGATGCAGGGTATGTTTTTGTTTGGTCTGATTCAAATTCTGCATGACGTTTCTTTAACCCACTGAAGATGCTGCAATGGATCGGTTGTTGGCAGAATCGCCGGGATAGGGCCACTTCCAGTTACTGGTATTGACTTCCAGTGGTTTCATATCAATACACTCAACAGGGCAGGGGGGTAGGCAAAGCTCACACCCTGTGCATTCACTGCTGATAACCGTGTGCATACTCTTGGCAGAGCCCAGAATGGCATCAACCGGACAGGCTTGAATGCATAACGTGCATCCAATGCATTCATCTTCACGTATTACAGCCACGGCCTTGGGTTTCTCTTCGGCAGCACCTCCCTCCATCGGTAGAGGGTCTTTGCCGAGCAGGTCAGAGAGGGCAATCATGGTTGTTTCGCCGCCCGGTGGACATGCATTGATCTCAGCCTGATCATTGGCGAGTGCTTCTGCATAGGCATGGCAACCTGGAAAACTGCACTGTCCGCACTGGGTTTGCGGTAAGAGCGCTTCAATCTTTTCAACGATTGGGTCGCCCTCTACCCGGAAACGGATAGAGGAGTAACCCAGCAATGATCCAAATGCCAGGGCAAGCAAAGCGAGGGCAGCAATGGCGATTAGCATATCGGCGCCCCCCTCAGCTTGAAACCAAGCCAGAGAAGCCCATGAAGGCAATGGACATCAATCCGGCGGTGATCATGGCGATGGCGCTGCCTTGGAACGGAGCGGGCACATCGGAAACCGTCACTCTTTCGCGCATCGCTGCAAATAACACGAGAACCAGCGAGAAACCCGCCGCCGCACCGAATCCGTAAAGGCCAGATTCAATAAAGTTATGCTGTTCCTGAACATTCAGAAGGGCGACACCCAGTACAGCGCAGTTGGTGGTAATCAGCGGTAGAAAGATGCCCAATAACTGGTAGAGGACCGGGCTGGTTTTGTGCATCACCATTTCAGTGAATTGAACGAGTACTGCAATCACCAGAATAAAGGTGATTGTGCGCAGATATTCCAGTCCCAATGGCGCTAACAGATATTCATTGGCTAAATAGCTGCAGATTGAAGCTAGGGTGAGTACAAAGGTTGTTGCCATCCCCATGCCGACTGCTGTCTCGAGTTTTTTCGAAACACCCATAAAGGGGCAAAGGCCAAGAAACTTCACCAATACGAAGTTGTTGACCAGCACAGTGCTGACAAGGATGAGCGCATACTCTTTCATTAAAAAAACAGACCTACTCCAGGTTCAGGGATGGCCGATGGTAGTGTTTAAGCCAGCGACTAACAACCGACAGTTTGTGTGTATATAACCTTATAACTTTTAGGTATATATCCAGCTGTAGATGTTGTGTTGCATTATATATCACTTTTTATAAAAAAGTACATGCACAATATTTCATGTATTTGCCGTAACATTTTCCAGCATGACCTGTAAGTTCCTGTTTAATAGTAAGCACCAGAAAATAACCGGCACAGCCAGGCTACATACTGCTTTACCCGGTTACTTGACCCGCATTCCGGGCGTGGCACCGCTATCTGGGGTCAGAATAAAGAGCTCTTTACCGCCGGGGCCTGCAGCCAGCACCATGCCTTCTGAAACGCCAAAGCGCATTTTTCGCGGTGCCAGATTCGCAACCATCACGGTTAGCTTTCCTACCAGATCTTCAGGGGCATAGGCGGACTTGATCCCTGCAAATACATTGCGTGTCTCTCCGCCGAGATCCAGCGTGAGCTGCAGCAGCTTCTCAGCCCCGTCAACCTGTTCCGCCTTGATGATCTTGACAACACGTAAATCGACTTTAGCGAAATCCGGGTATTCAATGGTATCGCAGATGGGATCTTGAGGTAGCGGCTCACTTGTTTTAACCGTGCTAGGCTCTTGCTTTTCCAGGTCCACTTTTGACGCTTCGACGATGGCATCAATCTGGCTATTTTCGATACGCGTCATGAGGGGCTTGAAGGCGTCGATGGTATGTCCCAATAACGGCTGTTCGAGGTCATCCCAACTGATGGGTTGTACCTGTAAGAAAGCCTCTGATTTATCTGCGGTCGCGGGTAAGATGGGGCGGAGGAAACCTATTAACAGCCGGAAAAGGTTCAGACCGAGTGTGCAGACTTCATGCAACTCCTGCTCACGGCCCGTCTCTTTGGCGATCACCCAAGGTTTTTTCTCATCGATATATTGATTGGCTCGATCAGCCAAGGCCATGATTTCGCGGACGGCTTTGCTGAATTCACGCTTTTCATAGCACTCAGCAATTTGATTGCCCGTAGCGGTAAAAGACTCAAAGAGTGCAGTGTCTTCCAGTTTGTTGGCCAGTTTTCCTTCAAAGCGCTTGTTAATAAAACCGGCACAGCGACTGGCAATGTTCACAACTTTGCCAACCAGGTCTGAGTTTACCCGGGCCAGAAAATCATCCAGGTTGAGGTCGATATCCTCAATGCCAGCACCGAGTTTGGCGGCAAAATAGTAACGCAGATATTCGGGATTCAAGTTGTCCAGATACGTGCGTGCCTTAATGAAGGTGCCGCGGGATTTAGACATTTTCTGGCCATCAACGGTCAGGAAACCATGAGAGAAAACGGCCGTTGGTGTACGGAAATCTGCCCCATGCAACATGGCAGGCCAAAACAGGGCATGAAAATAGATGATGTCCTTGCCGATGAAATGGTAGAGCTCGGCACTCGAGTCTTTGCTCCAGAAGGCATCAAATTCAAGCCCGGGCGTGCGATCGCACAGGTTCTTAAAGCTGGCCATATAGCCGATTGGGGCATCCAGCCAGACGTAAAAATATTTACCTGGATGATCGGGGATTTCAAAACCGAAATAAGGTGCATCGCGGGAGATATCCCATTCATGCAGTCCGGCCTCAAACCACTCGGACAGCTTATTGGCAACCTCGGCTTGAAGATGGCCGCCGCGCGTCCACTCCTTGAGCATGTCTTCAAAATTGGCCAGCTTGAAGAAGTAATGCTCGGAATCCCTGTCGACAGGTGTAGCGCCTGAGACGGCGGAGACAGGGTTCTTCAGTTCGTTAGGTGAGTAACTGGCTCCGCAGACTTCGCAGTTATCGCCGTATTGATCTTGTGCGCCGCATTTGGGGCATTCGCCCTTGATAAAACGATCGGGCAGGAACATCTCTTCAATAGGGTCGTAGGCTTGGGTAATTGTACGGTTGGCGATGTTTCCCTTGTCTTTGTTGCGCTGATAGATCAACGAAGCGTAATACCTGTTTTCATCTGAATGTGTCGAGTGATAGTTATCAAACCCCACATTGAAATCGGCAAAATCGGCTTTGTGCTCTTCGGAGACCCGTGCAATCAACGCTTCAGGTTCGATGCCTTCCTTGCGTGCGCGCAGCATGATGGGCGTGCCATGAGCATCGTCTGCGCAGACATAAAGGCACTGATTACCCCGCATCTTTTGAAAACGTACCCAGATATCGGTTTGTATGTACTCCACCATGTGCCCGATGTGGATCGGCCCATTGGCATAGGGGAGGGCACTGGTTACCAGTATATTTCGCGCTTTCTGAATCATGATTTCACGGCTGCGTCAGGGAGATAAGAATGGGGCGGCCGTCTAGATACAGCCACCTGTTTAGTAAAACGCTCAATTATCACATATTTACGCGGATTCCGAAAAGCCAGCAACTCTAATTACCCCTGCATGTGTATTTGTAGTGGGAGTGTCGCAGGTGTTTAATGGTAGCTTAAAGGATAAATATCAATGATAGCCGGCGAAAGACCAAGCGATTTGGTTGGGCATAAGCGTTTTTTAATGTAGAATGCGCGGCCATCATTCCCCGATTTTGCGACCCTGAGGGGTTGTCTCGTAGGAGCAAGTAATGGCTGAAGTAACAAAAGAGTTGATTGAAGAGGCACTTAAAGGCTACGTCGAACCCCACCTCGAAACCGATTTGATCGCTGCCAAGTCGATCAAAGGAATAGATATTGAGGGTGGAAGTGTCAAGGTGTCGGTTGAACTGGGATTCCCGGCCAAAGGCTTCAAAGATGAATTAGCGAATGCACTGAAGGCGCAGATCTCGTCAGTTGAAGGTGTGTCATCTGTTGAGGTTGACGTGACCTGGAAGATTGCAGCTCATTCCGTTCAGAAATCGCTCAAACCAATTGATAATGTCAAGAATATCATCGCTGTAGCATCCGGAAAGGGTGGCGTGGGTAAATCGACTACAGCGGTCAATTTGGCGCTTGCCCTGGTTGAAGAGGGAGCGACTGTCGGTTTGCTGGATGCGGATATCTACGGTCCATCACAACCCCGCATGTTGGGTGTCTCTGGACAGCCTGAATCAAAAGATGGCAAGACACTGGAACCATTGAAAAATTATGGTATCCAGGCGATGTCAATCGGGTTCCTTATTGATGAAGAGACACCGATGATCTGGCGTGGCCCTATGGTGACTCAGGCTTTAGAGCAGTTGCTGAATGATACCAACTGGTCCAATCTGGATTATCTGATTATCGATCTGCCCCCTGGCACGGGTGACACTCAGTTGACCCTGGCACAGAAGGTGCCGGTATCGGGTGCAGTAGTTGTCACTACTCCTCAGGACATCGCCCTGCTTGATGCGCGTAAGGGCTTCAAGATGTTTGAGAAGGTTGAAGTGCCCGTGTTGGGTATCGTGGAGAACATGAGTATCCATATCTGCTCCAACTGTAATCACGAAGAGCATATCTTCGGAGAAGGCGGTGGCAGAAGAATGGCCGAGCAATATGGCGTCAATTTCCTGGGCGCACTGCCATTGGATATCCGCATTCGTGAGGAGACGGATGGTGGTAAGCCCACTGTTGTGGCTGACCCTGAGACGCGTATTTCTCAGATCTATCGGGAGATCGCTCGTAAGACAACCGCTATTCTCGCCAAGCAGGCCAAGAGCTATGCGGCCAAGTTCCCCAATATTGTGATCCAGAATAACTGATCGATATTCACACCTATCCAAAACTACTCATAGCCCGCATAACAGCGGGCTTTTTTGTGTCTTTGGATTACAATAGTTGTTCATGGTTATTTACTTAGCTGTAAGCTTAATAGGGAGGTTCTAAGGTGAATCTTGGGTGAAGATCTAGGGTATATGGGGGAAAAGACTATGAGCAGACGAGTGATAACATAAGTGTTAGTAGTGCAATCGGTGACATACATTATCCACTGCTATTTTTTCTGGATCAGATTGTAAGCGTATCTGCACATGAGCATCTATTCAGACTCACAGAGCCTTTACCTAAACAGACCATTCATCCGCGCACACGCCGTATCGCGGTATTGTCGATTTAGCTTGGTATCCTCCTGACGGACTTGATCGTTCCAGAAGTTACAGGTTTGTTGTAGCTGGGCGTCGACTGATCGCTGCTTAGCCAAGGCCTTATTATTGGCCGAGGCTTGCGCCCTCTGCTTGTCGATCATGGCGTCGACAGTAACCTGGAACTCTTTTATTTGCCATTGGGTGTACAGTTCTTGTGCGCCAAAGCTGAGGGCATTCCCGGTCAAAACACCGATAGCAATGACGATCACCCACCACAGACCTGAGCGTTCTGATGGGTGGTCTGTTCTGAGGTTGGATATCTTGGTTAGATCGGGTTCCAATTCCATTTGGTGATGTCCTTTTTGGTATTATATTTCGTATGATATATTACACAAAAAGACTTACCGTGGAAGAGTTTGCAGGATTTAACAGGGAAAGAAGTAATGAAAAGGACTCAAGCTATAACCGCTATTATATTATTGTTGGTCGCCACTGCCTCTTTTTCAGGCAATTTCAAGTACCCCATCAAATGGAAGGAGCGAGATAATCGCATCCTTCACGAATCTGTCTGTTTCAATCATGACTATGGAAGTATTCCCTATCGAACTTGCAGAAGGGATGCTCAGAGTTATTTCAAGGATCAGTGTCGTTATTACCGTGATAAGGCTAGTAAGGCCAAAGCTGGTTATGGCGAACAAGCTGAAAAGCTGAGGGAAAAATTCTGCTATTCTGCAAGCCAGTACGGGCCGGTTTGAGAGTAGAGGGCTTTGTCGTGCGGGACCATTTTATTCAGGTTGCGAATAGTACCTGGATATGGGTATATTGAGCGTCTTTAGGGAATAAGAAGAATAAAAAGGAAGTTGATATGGTTGATGATCATGGACAGCCGCTGAATCGTCGTTATAACTACACGCAAAACTTTCGAAAAGCCCTCCAGGATCTATTTGGTATATGTGAGGGCATCTTAGCCGACAAACATATAACAACTGGGGAGGCGATCTTCCTGGACACATGGCTTAGGAATAACCGAATACTTGAACGGGATCCTGATTATAGGGATCTGTTCGAACTCACATCGGATATTCTTGCAGATGGAATTGTTACTGCCGACGAGTTAGATGACCTTCAAGGTCTGATTGAGACTTTCCTTGAGTATCGATCAGATTCAGATTTTGCAAATGAAAAAGAAGCTATGCAGCGGTTACTTGGCCTGCTTAAGGGAGTCTCTGCTGATCAGGAGTTGAATGAGGTAGAGATCCTTGTTTTAGCTGGTTGGTTAGACCAGGCAGAACCTTGGACAAATAACCCGATAGGAGCTGGTGTACGTGCTGGCGTTGGTCGAATTCTAGCTGATGGGGTGATTACTTCAGAAGAGAAGGACATCCTGCTGCAGCTACTCTATGAGACTACGGGTTTCGCTCCGGATATGGGGATATCCGACGGACTAACCATCGGTGTTTTTAACGATAAAATTGACCATATAGAGTTTATCGACCGGTCTTTTTGTTTCACCGGGCGATTCACTTATGGTGCTCGATCAGAATGCCAAAAAGCGACCCTCAACCAGGGTGCTTCTATTCACAAAACAGTTACCAAGAAGACGAATTATCTTGTGATCGGTGAACTGTCATCCCGCGATTGGACGAATTCTTCATATGGTACCAAGATTCAGAAAGCGATTGGCTATCGGGATGGGGGTGTCCCGATTGTGATTCTTCACGAGAGGGTTTGGATAAATAGTCTATGTTAAATCAGTATATGCCTTTTGGGTGTTAGCAATGCTATCCTCTAAGAAATGGATCGTTACTGATTTTTTTTCAGCCAAGGGCTTCATATAAATTTATCGCCATGCCACAAGTAAACCCAGAAATAATTCGGTGGGCTCGGGAGTCAGCAGAACTCTCCTTGGAGGAGGCTGCCCGGAAAATAGGTATGTCAACGTCTCAAAAATCTACGGGGGCAGAAAAACTGCAACTGATTGAGACTGGTGGAAAAGACCCAACTCAAGCGCAGCTGATATCTATGGCTGAAGTGTACCATCGCCCACTGATCACTTTTTATCTCGTAAGGCCCCCAATCAAAGGGGATCGTGGTGAGGATTTTAGAAAACTACCACCTGACTTTTCACGGGAAGAAAATGCACTACTTGACGCTTTGCTACGTGATGTTAAAGCACGACAAAGCATGGTGCGGGCTTTGTTGGAGGATGAGGATGAAGCGGATCGATTAGACTTCGTTGGCTCCTCGAAAAGAAGCGCAGGGGTAGAAGTCATCGCTGAAGCTATCCGCTCTAGACTTGGGATTTCGCTAGAAGCTATCCGCAGTTGCGGAAGCAAAAATGAAGTCTTCAATTTTATTAGGCAACGTGCTGAAGATGCGGGCGTCTTTGTGCTTCTAATTGGTGATTTGGGTTCTCATCATACCGATATAGGAACCGACATCTTCAGGGGGTTCGCTATCGCTGATGATGTGGCTCCCTTTATTGTTATAAATGACAATGATTCAAAAGGTGCATGGTCTTTCACGTTACTACACGAATTAGCTCATCTATGGCTTGGTGAGGAGGGTGTAAGTAATAGTAGTGCGTGGGCAGATAATCAAATAGAAAAATTTTGCAATAATGTTGCTGGAGAGATATTACTTCCTGATGTGGAAGTGTTAGGTTTAAACGTTACGCCTAATACAAGCCGATCTGATGTGGTTCATGTAATTCAGGCGTTTTCATCGGAAACAAATCTAAGCAATACATTGATTGCCTATAATCTATATAGAACAGGCAAACTTACCCTTGAGCAATATCAGGAGCTTAGTCGTGAGTTCCGCCAGCGTTGGTTTGAGAGTAAGCCTAAAAGTAAGGATGGGTCTGGGCCGACCTATCACATTTTGCGAAGACATCGACTTGGTGCAGCAATTGTTAATCTAATGGCCAGGATGCTGCGGGGCGGGGCAGTTTCACCTACCAAAGCGGCAAAGATCCTTGGTATTAAAGCTCACAATATCAGCCAAGTGCTAGGTAGTTAAGGGATTATTTGTAAAGGATTACATGCTCTACTTAATCGACTCAAATGTTTTAATAACTGCAAAGAACTATTACTACGAGATGGATAGAGTTCCTGAATTTTGGGATTGGCTTATTCATCAGGGGCAGCAAGGTGCTGTTAAAATCCCCTTCCATATTTATAACGAACCAAAATCAGGTGCGGATGAACTTTCTGCTTGGCTTAAGCAAACACAGGTAATAGAAGCACTATTGCTCAATGAAGAAGTAGACGGAGATTTGCTTCAGTACACAATTGATAAGGGGTATGCCCCTGATCTTACGGATGTGGAATTAGCAAAAGTAGGAATGGACCCTTTTCTAATAGCACATGCTCTAGCGGATATACATAATCGTACAGTTGTCTCGATCGAGGCAAGTAAACCTAAGGCGCAAAGAGCCAACCGGAGAATACCAGATATCTGTCATTCTCTGGGAGTTTCGCATATAGGAACTTTCGAGCTTGCCCGAATGTTGAATTTCAGTACTAGTTGGAAGAAATAGCAACTAAAAATTTGTGAGTCTGAGTAATGTTAATAAGTAAAGCTATTGACCTCGAGTCACACCTCATCTAGCCTTGCCTTAAATATGCCACTGGTTGATTTGATCTGCTGTCACTAGGTGGGTCGTTTTTCGATCATCTGCTTAGTGATTGATTAGCGATAGATAGGATGAGATTGATAAATAGCATTAAAAACAAAAAGGTAGGGCTTATTTGCCCTATTGTGATCCAGAATAACTGATGTACAGCTGTCGGGGTGCAGTGTAATCGCTGCACCCCTCATCCTGCCTGAGAGCATCCATAATCAAACTGTCAGCAATGAGGCCATACCGATGAGTATTAAATGGGATACCCGCTTTCTCGGGCTGGCGGCACATATATCAGCCTGGAGTAAGGATCCTTCCTCTCAGGTGGGCGCAGTCATTACTGACGGTAACCGAATAGTCTCTGTAGGGTATAACGGTTTTGCGGCGGGTGTTGAGGATCGTGCAGAGCGCTTGGCTGATCGTAATTGCAAATTGAATCTGACCATTCATGCCGAAGAGAACGCGATGATCTTTGCAAAGCGTGATCTGACATCCTGTACCGTCTATGTCACTCATCCTCCCTGTCCCCGTTGTGCGTCTAAATTGATTCAGGAAGAGGTTAAGCGGATTGTCTGTATTGCACCCAGTGAGGATTTCCTGTCACGTTGGGCTGATGACCTGAAGCTCTCGCAAGAGATGTACCAGGAGGCAGGTGTAGAGTATCAGAGCTATGACATTGAGCAGATCAATGTTGACGATGCGCACATTACAGTTGCACCCGGTGGTTTCTTTAAGAAGGTGATGAACCGCTTATTACTTCGTGACTGAAAATCAATTGGCCGGAGTTTCCCAGGTAATCGAGACCAACTCCATCACGTAGCTGCCATCTTTTTCATGTTTGGCAATTTTTATCGGTAAGTAATTCAGGCTGGGGGCAAACCAGATCGCCGTATTTGAGGGTTTGCCTTCTTTATGCCGAGCCATTTTTATCGTGTCAAACTCCCCTGATTCGGTGCGGATCGCCTCACGCGCTACTTCCGTATAGCGATAGGTTTTTAGTAACCCACCATCTGCGACTTCAAATTCCGCCATCTTTTCACCTCGGCAAAGTGACAGCATGAGAGAGAGTTGCTGACTGAATTTGTCTTGTGTGCCCGTTGGTATCTCCATAGACCAGTTTGAGTCGGCTATTTGGTTCGTCACCCGCTTTGTCTGCCAATCAAATTCCAGATTGACCTGCCGTAGTTTTTTGGGTTTTTTATGGTGGTAGCGATAGCGTTCAGGAACAATTTTGTCATTAATCATCTGCCCCGCGCTCTCTTCGGTAATCTCATCTTTACGGAAAACGGCGGCTAGACCCACGGGGGTTGTAAACCCGCGATAATTGTAAGCCCCTTGATCCGAGAGTGTCAGGGAGATTTCAGCTGTACCGATGACAAAGGTTCCTCTGCTCACCTGATACTGTGCCTTGTAGGGCTTAAGGAGATCCGGTGATGCGGTAGCTCCATTGAAGCCCAATAGCACCAAGACGGTTATTGTTAATAACGCGATTGATCTCATGGAGAGCGCTGTTATAAGGCGGTTGTCTGATTAAAGGTCATAAGCTTTGGTCCATCCAGTGCTACGCCATCCATTTCAATCACTCCGTTAGTTACACTCAAGCGGCCTTCTGCAAACCAGCGGATTACGGTCGGGTAGATTATATGCTCCTGGGTCAGCACCCGTGCAGCCAGTGAGGCTTCATTATCGTCTGGCTCTATGGGCACAGTAACCTGCAAGATCAGGGGTCCACCATCCAGCTCTTCTGTTACTAAATGAACGCTGGCACCATGTTGTTTATCGCCTGATTCAAGTACCCGCTGGTGGGTATGCAATCCTCTGTACTTCGGCAACAGAGAGGGGTGAATGTTCAATAATCTCCCCTGATAGTGGCTGACAAAGCTGGGAGTGAGGATACGCATAAAGCCGGCCAGTATGACGAGGGCTGGCTGGTACTCATCAATCAGCGCTATAAGGGCCTGATCATAGGAGGATCGATCTTCAAAGGCGGTATGTTCAAGCACACGGGTGGGAATATTGGCCTTACGCGCCCGTTCCAGCCCATAAGCATCCGCTTTGTTACTGATGACGGCTCGTATGTCTACGGGTAGATCAGCCTGCGCATCATCAATAATCGCCTGAAGATTACTACCGCTGCCTGATACCAGAACGACGATAGGGAGTCTCTTTTCTGCGTTCACCTTGTGATTTCCACACAGGGTGCGCCATCGTGGGCGGCGATATGGCCCAGCCTCCATACGCTCTCGCCCTGTTCCTGGAGAAGGGCCATCGCCTTGTCGGCATCTTCAGCGGCTATGCAGACTACCATGCCGACACCGCAGTTAAAGGTACGCAGCATCTCGGATTCAATCACATTGCCCTGTTGTTGCAGCCATTCAAATACGGCGGGCAGTTCCCATGAGTTGTCATCGATAATTGCACGAGTTCCTTGCGGCAGCACTCGGGGTATATTTTCCAGCAGGCCACCGCCAGTAATATGGGCCATTGCATGGATATCGATTATTTCGTGCAGTGCCAGCAGTGATTTTACATAGATGCGTGTCGGCATCAGCAGGGCATTGCCCAGTGTGGTGTCACCGAGGGGTTGATTCAGGTCTGCACCAGAGACTTCAAGAATCTTCCGGATCAGCGAGTAACCATTGGAATGTGGGCCGGATGAGGCCAATCCCAGCAATACATCGCCCGCTTTAACCCTGCCGGGTTCAATAATTCGCGACTTCTCTACAATACCTACACAGAACCCTGCTAGATCATAATCACCCGTTTCGTAGATTCCGGGCATCTCAGCTGTTTCGCCCCCGGTCAGGGCAGCTCCTGAGAGGTGGCAGCCATCGGCAATGCCTTTAATGACGCTGGCCGCTACATCGACGTCCAGTTTTCCGGTGGCGTAGTAATCGAGAAAGAAGAGGGGTTCAGCGCCCGTCACGATGATGTCGTTGACACACATGGCCACCAGGTCGATACCGATCGTATCGTGTTTCTGCATGGCTAATGCCAGTCGCAGTTTGGTGCCTACTCCATCGGTGCCTGACACCAACACGGGTTCGCGATAGCGGTTGAGTGGCAGCTCAAACAGTGCGCCGAATCCTCCCAGTCCTGCCATAACGCCGGGTCTGAAGGTATTTTTAACGATGGGTTTAATCCGCTCAACGAGGCTGTTTCCGGCGTCAATATCAACACCGGCATCCCGATAACTGAGAGAGTCGGATTCTGTTTTGTTCTGGTCCACTGATCGCTCCAGGGTAGGTGCTTGAAAAGGCAGCGCGCTGCAATAGTTGATTCTACCAAATCCATAGCGTCGGATCAGGCAAAAAAGAGGGCGATTATAGCATCTTGTCTGTTTTCGTCAGTGCCCTTGGTCAGTTGGGTGTGCGATCGAGCCACCTTTGAAGGGAGATGAATGGATTTGGATTGGGTGGCAGGCTAAAATCGCACTAACTTAATACTAGACTGGATAAGAGATTAATGCCTTATTGTGCCCGTAGTGACAAAACCAAACGCTTGAAACGGTTAATCAAGCTCCCGCTCGGGCTGTTTTTTTATCTGGGATTCATGGTGCTTGCATCTGCCAGTCAGGTGACGGGGCTGTACAGTGCTGAAGTACCTGTTGCAGGTCAGTCTGCTGAACAGCGCACCGAGGGTATTGTCCGGGCGTTTGCGCAGATGTTGGTGAAGGTGACGGGGAATCGACAAATAGCCCAGCGCCCTGAGTTGCAAAGTGATCTTCCATTGGCACCACGCTATGTACAGCAGTATCGCTATCGCCTACTTTCCGATCAGATGCCTGCGGCGAATGTCACCGATGCGGAAGAGGCCGGGCGTCTGTTGATGGTCCAGTTTGATGAGAACGCCGTGCAGCGTTTGTTACGAGATCGCCGACTACCGGTTTGGGGGGACAATAGGCCATCAGGTTTGATTTGGTTGGGTTTCGAGGGTCAGGGTCAACGCCGGGTGATGCGGCCAGAGGGTGATGCGCAGTTATTAAATGTGATGACTCAGACCGCTGATAAGCGGGGAATCCCACTGATGGTTCCATTGATGGATCTGGAGGATCAGGCGGGAGTACAAGTGGCTGATTTATGGGGTGATTTTGAGCTTAATATCAGGAGGGCGTCGGAGCGCTACTCCCCCGACCTTATTGTCACGGGTAAGCTGACCCAGCTATCAGGTGGATTATGGCGGGCCTCCTGGTCCCTCTATCACGGTGAGCGATCCTCGCGCTGGAAAGATGAAGGCACTCATCCCTCTTTACTGGCCAGTGAGGGGGTTGAGCGTGTCACAGATATTCTTGCAGAGCGCTATGCGCCGGTTTCAGGTGAGGGGAGTCTCTCCCGTGTGCGCTTGCGGGTAAGTGGTGTGGTGGACCTCAAGCAGTATGCGGGTGTGGGGCGTTTTCTTCAGTCACAGAGTTCGGTGGAGACGGCCGAGATCTTAACGGCAGAGCCTGATTCCATTACTTTCGATCTCCGGGTGAGGGGTGGCGTACAGGTGTTGGAGCAGGGATTGGCATTGGGTGGTTTGATTGAACCCACTCCTGAGCAACCCGACGTATCACGGGAACTGGTCGACGGCGTCGATCTCTATTACCGTATGCGCTGAGCGCATCATCAGAAGCGACAAGGATTCCGACTATTTGTGATGTTGAAAAGAGAAGACATACCCAATCTGATTAGCGTATTACGGATTTTCATGTCTGTCCCCGTGGTTTGGATGCTACTGGAGCAGCAGTTTGGTATTGCCTTGGTACTGTTTGCAGTTGCGGGTATTTCTGATGGACTGGATGGCTATCTTGCCAAGCACTATGGCTGGCAGAGTCAGCTTGGTGGTCTGCTTGATCCATTGGCTGATAAGGTACTTCTCGTCTCCAGCTATCTCACCCTGGCACTGATTGGCATAATACCCGTGTGGTTGGTTTTACTGGTGATCCTGCGTGACCTGATCATTGTGACGGGTGCGCTGGTCTATCATTTCCGCGTGATGGAGCTTGATGCCCATCCAAGTATGATCAGTAAGGTAAATACCTTTTCTCAGATTGTCCTGGTTTTAGCGGTAGTCCTCGATAGGGGGCTGGTATCATTACCTGAATTGCTTATTGATAGCTTGATCTGGGTTGTGCTGATAACCACAGTGGCCAGTGGCGTCAATTATGTATGGGTTTGGAGTCGCTTAGCGCTGAGCCACAAGAAAAACCCTTAATAATCAGCGTTGCGAAATTATGTTGGATTTCGTTGCAGAAATGCCTTGATAAACGGAATAGTCAAGCGACGTTGTGCCTCAAGCGAAGCCTGATCTAACTCTTCTAGCAACTGTCTCAACGATCCCATATCCCGTGGCGTGTGCCGGAGTATGTAGCCTGCGCTCTCTTCGCTCATTTCCAGGCCGCGTCTGGCCGCATCTTCAATGAGTGCGGTCACTTTCTGCTGATCATCTAGTGGTTGCAGCTGATAGCAGAGTCCCCAGCTCAGTCGAGAACTGAGGTCGGGGAGTTTTATCGGTAAACTCAACGGACTGCACTGTGCTGAAACCAGGAGTGAATTGCCCTGTTCCCGTATTCGATTAAACAGATTGAACAGCCCTTGTTCCCATGCAGGATCTCCTGCAATCTGCTCAACGCCATCCAGACATATCAAGTTCAATTGTTCCAGATCGTCAAAGATTTCCGGTGAGAACTGTTTGGCCTGGTCCAGTGGAATATAGAGTGCACTTCTCCCAGCTTCGTCGGCAATTTGCGTGGCGGCCTGGAGTAGATGACTTTTCCCGGTCTGAGCAGAACCCCAAAGATAGATGAACGGCTCGCCGTGACCGCGTGCACAAGCCGCCATATCTGCGACAGCCTGTTCGTTTGTGGCAGGTACATAGCTCTCTAAGGTGGCTTTTTCTGGTAGCGTGAAACCCAGTGCGAGTTGTTTTGACATGGCGATCAGGCGCTGAGCAGTTTTTTCGCTATTGTGGCGAGTCGACTGCCCAGTGCACGGCAGAGCTTTTTTTCATCCTCGCTCAGTGGGAGCTTACTGTCGACCCCCGCCAGATGGCTTGGGCCATAGGGGGTTCCGCCGGTCGTGGTATGCAATAGTTCGGTCTCACTATAGGGGAGTCCAGTGATAAGCATGCCGTGGTGCATCAGCGGTAGCATCATCGATATCAGGGTGGTCTCCTGCCCTCCATGTAGGCTGGATGAGGAGGTGAATACAGCGCCCGGTTTACCAGACAGTGTGCCGGTGAGCCAGAGTGAGCTGGTACTGTCGATAAAGTATTTCAGAGGCGCGGCCATATTGCCAAATCGGGTGGGACTACCTAGTGCCATACCCGTGCACTCTTGTAGATCGCTCAATGTGACATAGGGCGCCCCACTCTCTGGAATGGCAGGTTCTGTCGCTTCACAGACAGTCGAAATTGGTGGCACTGTACGTATCCGTGCCTGCATGCCGTTGATCTCTTCAACACCTCGGGCGATTTGACGCGCCATGTCTGCAGTGGCGCCATAGCGACTATAGTAGAGGATGAGTATGTCTGGCATCAGAGGATATCCAGTACACGTTCAGGCGGACGACCGATAATGACTTTACCCTCTTTTACTACGATCGGACGCTCGATCAGTTTTGGGTAATCCAGCATCGCCTGAATCAGTTGATCTTGTGTCAAATCTGGATTATCCAGACCGGCTTGCGCGTATTCGGCCTCTCCCTGCCGCATAAGTTGGCGGGGTTTCAATCCGAGACCGTCGAGTATGCTGATCAGTTCGTCTTTACTGGGTGGTGTCTTCAGATACTCAATGACCTCGGCATCGACACCTTCATCCTCAAGGAGTTGAAGCGTTTGGCGAGATTTGCTGCATTGGGGATTGTGGTAGATCTTAACCGGCATGGTGACCTCGACTCTCCTGATAAAATTGATTCTATTGTAACGAAACCACAGGGTTCTAAACAGCCGTGATAGGTGTGCTTATTCAACGGTGTCGTGGTTATTGGTCTTCTGTTTGATGCATTGTCCGCAGAATCATGTATTAATTGGGAGTAATTATAATTTGTGTTGATGGGAAACTATGATCTTTTGGGGTGACCAAGGATGAACTTCCGACAAGTTCAACATTTTTTTGCACTCCTCGTGTCTCGGTTCGTTGCGGATCAAGGATTACCTACAGCGGCGGCGTTGACCTTTACCACACTGCTCTCGATTGTCCCGTTGATGACGGTCGTATTGGCGATATTTGCCGCATTTCCAGTCGGGGATCGAGTCGTCATTCAGCTTCAGAATTTTATCTTCAATAACTTTATGCCGGAATCCGGCGAGATTATTCACGAATACTTAAACCAATTCAGCAAGAATGCTGCGCGGATGACGGGCCCTGGATTGGTTTTTTTGGTGGTGGTTGCGTTGTTGATGATGGCCAATATTGAGCGGGCCTTTAATATCATCTGGCGGATTGATAAGAAGCGCCGGCCGCTGAATCGATTTATGGTCTACTGGGCTATATTAACGCTGGGGCCACTCCTGATCGGGTTGAGTGTTGCGGCTACCTCCTACCTGACATCGCTGCCTTTTTTATCGGATGCGGCCATACGGTATGGGGTGGGTGATCGTCTGTTCCAGCTAATGCCGCTTTTTGCGTCTGCCGTTGCATTCAGTCTGCTCTATCTGGTAGTTCCTAACCAACCTGTGCCTGTTTTGCATGCAATGGCTGGAGGTGTACTGGCTGCCTTGCTCTTTGAATTGGCCAAGCGGGGATTTGCCTACTATCTTACGCATTTCCCAACCTATGAGACGATCTATGGCGCATTGGCCGTTATTCCCCTGTTTCTAGTTTGGATTTATCTCTCTTGGGCGATTGCCTTGATGGGTGCGGAGTTTAGCTGTTGCCTCAGTCTCCTAAATGAGCAAGGGGATACGGATACCCAGGGTGAGATTAATCCGCTATTGGCCCGGTTTCGTATCCTGCGTCTGTTGTTTTCGGCGCAACAGCAGGGCGAGAGTCAATCTCTTGAAACCCTGGCCCATCATTTAGAACCGATGGGTCTTGATTCACTCAAAGGCCACCTTGGTGGGTTACGCCAGGCCCATTTTCTTGCGACGACGGATACGGGTGAATGGGTGTTGGCCAGAGATCTGTCGGATGTCACACTACGGGACTTGTACAATATCCGACCAGGCGTGTTGCCGGATGCAGAAATGCTCAAGGTTTCATCTAAACCGGAAGAGATCCATCTGGGTGAGATTATTGAGCAGGTGAATCGATTATATGATGAGACGATGGCAACTCCACTGAGTACCTTCTATCGTATGGATAAAGTTAATTTAAAGCCGATCACTATAAAGAAAAGCGATTCATGCAAATTCTGAAGTTATTATTGTTGGGATTGTTGCTTTCGTTATTTTCACCTGCCCAGGGTGCGGACCTGATCTTGCCTGACCTCACGGGTAAAGATCGCGCCTTATCTGAGTTTCGAGGGAAATGGGTGTTGATTAACTTCTGGGCCACGTGGTGTCCGCCCTGTATTGAAGAAATGCCAGAGCTGGAGCGCTTTCATGCGGCACATAAGGATAAAGATGCCATGGTAGTTGGGGTCAATATGGAAGATATTGAACTGGCTGAGTTAAAAGAGTTTGTTGAGAGTATGTTTATCAGCTACCCCGTCTTATTGGCGCCTTCTGATGGAACGACGGTTCTTGGTCGCATATCTGCTCTGCCAACATCATTGTTGATTTCACCTCAGGGTGAATTGATAGAGAGGCGTATAGGCAGTGTGACGGAGGAGATGATTGAGCAGATGATTGAACGGCACTCCAATGATCTGAAACAGGTTAAAAACAGCAACAACTGAAGGAGTTGAATTTGAGTATCTGTATGCGTTTTCTTGTGTCTGGGAAGGTTCAGGGGGTGTTCTTTCGTGCCTCAACTCGCTTTGAGGCGGAGCGCCTTGAAATCACAGGTTATGCCAGGAACTTATCGGATGGCCGCGTTGAGGTGTTGGCTTGTGGTGAACCTGAAGCGGTTGAGCAGATGCGTGTCTGGCTGACGAGAGGACCTTCACAGGCGAAAGTGAGTGGTGTGGCCTCTGAACCTGTCCCCTATCAGGATCTACCCGCTTTCACCATCGCTTAGAACTACCCAGTGGTTGCTGAAAGAAGCGGGCCGGCTGTTTGATGACTCGTTTCATTGTCTTGTTTGTTCTGTGTTTTCCTCTGTTGAAGTTGTCGGATCGGTCCAGGGCCTGAATATGGCCGGTGCTCCATTGATCAGGGTGCCGTTATCCCTCTGGACTTGCTGAGGTAGGGTTTCGGCAGCACTCTCTGGTGTGTTGGGACGCCATTCACCCTGCGCACTGTCTGTTGGTGTCTGGGGTTGTTGCATCATGCCCTGATGGTATTGAGGTTCCCCCATCCCATAGCCCTGTTGAGGTGCCGGGGTGGGATAAGTCATTGGCCCTGGCTGCTGAGCTGGATAGCCGTAAGGTGCTTCTTGGTAGGGGGGGGCTGCCCCATATTCTGGCCCATATCCAGGGGGATATGCTGCCCCATAGCCCTGGATAGACTCCGGCTGTGGGGGGGCATAATACTCTTGCTCATAACCATATTCTTGCGGGTAGCCGTATCCCTGGGGCGCAGTGTACTCGTTGATCGGGGGTGCTGTCTCATACACATAGGGATAGCTATAAGGTTGTTCAGAGTAGTAGCCAGAGGGGTAATTGGGGGCTACAGGATAGGGACTGTTACCCCAATAGTTAGGTTGGGCCTGTGGGTAGGCATAGTATCCCGAGTCATAACGCTGTGGAGGTGCGTAGTCTGTCGGGGGTGCACTGTTGTTTTGTGGTATCTCTTCAGGGTACTGGCTGAACCGTTGATTGGGCGGTGGTTGATTGAAGCTCTGCACAGCCGGAGGTTGATTGTAGGGTGGCTGATATTGCCCTTGTGCGGCAGGCGGTGTCATTTGCTGAGCGGATGCATTTTCATCCGGTCGCCATACGTTATTGTTGGTCGATGTGTAGGATGAGGGAGGAAAACTCTCTGCGCTTGCGATGCTAGAACACAGTACCCAGGTTAAGGCACTTAGTACGAAACCCTGCATTGTTATACTCCAAATATATGACCGGATCTGCGACGTTTCCGATTCTTCTCATTTTCCACATATTAACCGGAAAAATGACAGATGTCGCTGTTGATGCGGACTGGGGAGTAACGGCTTAATAGCCGGCTGTTTTAAGATCAAGCCCTGGTGGAAGTGCCTCGACTCGTTCTATTCCTGAGTTGATTAGACCATCAGGGGAGAGTTCCAGCCAGCGGTATCCTGGCGGAGCGGTACTGATGCCAAACTTGTCTTGATTCTCTACGAATTGAATACAGGTGGAAGGGGTGCCCATCAACCTAATGCCGTTATGAACCGCTTCGAAGGTCTGATGGATATGTCCCCAGACGACGCCTTTTACGTTGTTATGTTGCTCAAGAATGGCCAGAAAAGGTGCTGGATTATCCAGCGACATCTTATCCATCCAGGCGCTATTGATCTTTACAGGGTGATGATGCAGCGCGATCAAGATGTGCCGATCAGCGTAGTTATTGAGTGATTGTTGTAATAGCTCCAACTCTTGATCGCTCAAGTGCCCACCCTCAGAGTGCGGGATGGTGGAATCAAGCAAAATAAGCACCCAGGTGCCTAGATCAACGACCTTAGGGACATCCACCCGCTCACCGGCCAAGTGCATGCGTAATGTCTCAGGCTTATCGTGATTTCCAGGCAGGCAACTTGCCCTGATGCCGGACCGCTGTATATGCTGCCTTAATCGGGTATATCCAGTAATGGACGCATCGTGAACGAGATCCCCTGTCAGCAGTAGCAGGTCAATTGTATCTGCTTCCTGCTGTACAAGATCCATCACCCACTCGAAACTCGTCTGGGTATTGATTCCGGCCAGTCTCCATTCGGGATCCGTATGGAGATGGCTGTCAGTAATCTGGAGAATGCGGAGGGTCTTGTCCTGCTGTGCGCGTTCTTTAGCCTGACTGTCGATGCTGATGATGTCTGGAGTCATATTAAAAACAGGTTTCGACCGATATAGCTGAATATTAAGCCAAGAATGACAAGTTTGTATGCGGATTGGGTGTCATAAATTCTGTATTTAGGAACTCATATCTTGTTTTTGGTCCGGAGACCTGTTTTTTTGTCGACTGGGTCACACTATTCTGTAGCGCGCTGACGGTGTATTGCTCAAGAGTGCATGACCTTTTTTCTTCTCAGTAAAGAGCGGACGGGTGGCAGGGTGTGAGGACAAGGGGCGTTGATGTAGCATCATCACCCCTTGCCTGAATCTAGAGATGTCGTCTAGAAATTATCGGTAGAGACGAAGAGCCCTACGCGTAAATCCTTGGCCGTGTATATTTCACGGCCATCAACCTTCATGACGGCATCGGCCACGCCCATGACCAGGCGACGTGTGATGACACGCTTGAGATCGATTTGGTATGTGACCTTCTTGGCTGTGGGGAGTACCTGGCCGGTGAATTTAACCTCGCCAACACCCAGGGCTCGGCCATGACCTGGGTTACCCAGCCAGGCTAGATAGAATCCGACGGCCTGCCACATGGCGTCGAGCCCCAGACACCCCGGCATGACAGGGTCGCCTGGAAAATGGCAGTCGAAAAACCACAGATCCGGGGTTATATCAAGTTCAGCCAGGATTTCACCTTTGCCATAGGCGCCACCTTCATCTGCTATGCGGGTGATTCTATCCATCATTAGCATGTTAGGTGTTGGTAACTGTGCATTACCTTCACCAAACATTCTTCCGTGGCCGCATTCAAGCAACTCATCTTTTGTAAAGCTCTGTTCTTTAGCCATGAATCCAGTTTCTCTGTGTTATTGTTCGTATCAATTATGAGCCACATTCCTTTGCGTATCTCTATATTCAGGTGGTGATGCCTGCTTGTTTGAGCAGATAGGGGACGACCTGCTCAATCTCAATTAAGTGGTTCTCTGTATCAGTGCGGCCGCGATACTCAAGTTTGCCATCATCGAGACTGCGTTCTCCGATGACCACTCGATGCGGTATGCCAATCAACTCCATATCGGCAAACATGGCCCCTGGGCGTGCGCCACGGTCATCCAGCAGCACATCAACACCCGCTTCGGTTAAGGCTTGATATAGCGCCTCTGTTGCTTCTCGTACCCGATGCGATTTATCCATTTTCATAGGGCAAAGTGCAACTTGGAAGGGGGCGATGCTGGCTGGCCAAATGATACCGCTGTCATCGTGGTTTTGCTCAATGGCAGCCGCTACCACACGGGAGACGCCGATACCGTAACAGCCCATCTGCATAACCACGCTACGCCCGTTTTCATCTAAAACGGCGGCCTTCATGGCGTCGCTGTATTTATCGCCCAATTGGAAAATGTGTCCCACTTCAATACCACGAGCAATGGTCAAGGTACCTTTGCCATCAGGACTGGGATCACCTTCTTGAACATTGCGGATATCAGCGATATTGGGGAGGGGTAGGTCGCGTCCCCAGTTGATGCCAAAATAGTGTTGTCCATCCTGATTCGCCCCAGCGCTGAAATCGGCCGTCAGAGCGACAGTGCGATCCACAATGCAGGGGATGGGTAGGTTGATCGGTCCCAGTGAACCGGGGCCTGCTCCAATGGTATCCCTGATCTGCTCTTCTGTGGCAAAGGTGAGCGGGGAGGCCACTTCAGGCAGCTTCTCCGCTTTAATCTCGTTCAGGTCGTGATCACCGCGAACCAGAAGGGCGATGAACGGTGTTTTTTGTGACTCATCGGCGACAACAATCAGTGTCTTGATGGTTCGCTCAATAGGTTGCTGAAACTGTTCCACCAGATCCTGAATAGTCTTGGTATTTGGCGTATCGATGAGTCGTAGCGCTTCGGTTGGGGCCGGCAGTTCTGATCCAAGGGCAACGGCCTCTGCGGTCTCAATATTTGCCGCATAATCACTCTCTGTTGAGAAGGCAATGGCGTCTTCTCCTGAGTCAGCCAATACATGGAACTCTTTTGATGCGTTACCACCGATGCTGCCGCTGTCTGCCTGGACTGCCCTGAAATTGAGGCCGCAGCGGGTAAAGATCTGACTATAAGCCTGGTGCATCAAATCATACGTCTGCTGTAAGGACGGCTGGTCAACATGGAAAGAGTAGGCATCTTTCATGAGGAACTCGCGTGCCCGCATCACGCCAAATCGTGGTCGAATCTCATCGCGAAATTTGGTTTGAATTTGATAGAAGTTGATGGGCAGTTGTTTATAACTGTGCAGCTCATTCCGTGCCAGATCAGTGATGATCTCTTCGTGGGTCGGCCCGTAGCAGAAAGCACGTTTATGGCGATCGTTAATCCGTAGCAGTTCCGGGCCATACTGTTCCCAGCGACCAGATTCCTGCCAGAGTTCTGCTGGTTGGACCGATGGCATGAGCACTTCCAGTGCTCCTGAGCGATCCATCTCTTCTCTGACGATAGTCTCAATCTTTCGCAGTACACGAAGACCCAGCGGTAACCAGGTATAGAGGCCCGCAGCGAGCTTTCGGATCATACCGGCCCTTATCATCAGCTGATGGCTACTGATCTCGGCGTCGGAGGGGGTCTCCTTCACAGTCTGGAGTGGGAATTGGGATGTGCGCATGTGTGTGAAATCCAGGGGGTCTTGGTGCAAATCGATCTATTCTAACGATATGCCTTGATTGGGACAAATTAAGAAGGGCGTCCAGAGGACGATATGGCGATTTATTCCTTAAAAATCTACAGCTTTATCTGTATCTGCCGATTATATAGAAGATATTTGGCCTTCAATTTCGGTAGCACCTTTGTTAATAACGCCTGCCAATCAATGTAATCACAGCGCAATCTTGGACGATCGCCGTCAATTGATCGGGTGGTCTTTACTGATGGCCGTGTTATTGCTTTGCGGTATGGTCACTGCAGAGAGCTTGGTCAATGCCGAGCTTATTCAGTGGGTCAAGCAAAAATACGGTGAGCCTGCTGCAGCCAGAATGCATGAATGGCAGGGGCTGATGGAAGGCCATAAAGATAAAAGTGAAGATGAGAAGCTCCTATTAGTGAATGACTTTTTCAATAAACTAACGTATCGATCTGATCTGAATATTTGGGGTAAGAGTGATTACTGGGCTACTCCGTTGGAAGCGTTAGGGCGTGGTCAGGCCGATTGTGAAGATTACTCCATAGCCAAGTATTTCACGCTCAGGGAGATGGGTGTGGCTGATGAAAAAATGCGCATTATGTATGTGAAGGCCTTGGAGTTGAATCAGGCCCATATGGTTCTAACCTACTATCCAGAAGAGTCCGCTGTGCCTTTAGTGCTCGACAACCTTAATAGCCAGATTCTCTCCGCTGATAAGCGAGGAGACCTTGCGCCCGTGTACAGTTTTAATGCGGAAGGCCTCTGGCTGGCCAAAAACAGGGGCCGTGGACAGAAGGTTGGGTCATCTACGCGTATCAGTCTATGGCAGGATCTGAAAGCCAGAATGGCAAAGGAAGCGTCGAAATGAACGGTTTTCGGTATCAGTTTAAAAGAGTAGCTAGTAAGGCCGGACGATGGCCAAAGGAAATAATCCAGGGGAAAGCATTATGACTTTGTCGAAACAGCTTGTGGCATTGATTGTTGCCCTACTGCTGCTGGTGTTTGCGGGTACCTTCTTGATAAGCGTGCATAACACGCGTGATTATCTTGAAAAGCAGTTGGAGTCTCATGCCCAGGATGCGGCCACCTCGTTGGGCCTATCGATATCGCCTTATATGGAAAATAACGATATTGCAACCGTGACATCCATGACGGATGCCATTTTCGATCGCGGCTTCTATCGAGTGATTCGTATCGAAGATATGCAGGGTAAACCTCTGGTGGACAGGGTGCTGCCAGTGCAGATCGAAGGCGTGCCTGAATGGTTTATAGAGCGTCTTCCGCTGACCACTCCAGAAGGGCAGGCGACCCTGATGAATGGCTGGCTACAAAGTGGTCGGGTCGTCGTGAGGAGTCACCCGGGCTATGCCTACAATCAGTTGTGGCAGACCATAGCGAGTACGCTCAGGTGGTTTTTGGTAAGCGCTGTCATTGCGTTGTTGATTGGCGTTGTGTTGTTGCGTCAGGTGTTGCGTCCGCTTCGGGCTGTTGAGGAGCAGGCAAACGCTATATGTAACAGAGAGTTTCCAATACTGGAGAAGATGCCGCGAACAACAGACATGCGCCGCATTGTCGAGGCCATGAATCGTATGTCCGCCAAAGTACGGCAGATGCTTGATGAGCTGGAGCGACGGGTCTTAGGATTGAGGCGCCAGGCTTACCAGCATCCCGTAACGGGATTGGCGAATAAGCGCTTTTTCATGGATTTGCTCACCAATCAGGTCAATTCAATCGAGGAGTTTTCTTGTGGAGCACTCTGTCTGATTCAGTTGAAAGCATTTAAACAGTATAACGATAGTCATGGCTATAAGGCGGGTGATGAATTGCTGCAGGATGCGGCCAAGCAGTTGGAAGCGGTTTCTGCGCAATGGCCAAAAAGTCAGCTTGCCCATCTTGCGGGTGCCGATTTTGCCCTGCTGGTGCAAGAGTGTTCCGAGCAGCAAGCGGCTGAGTTGGCAGAACAACTCTCGGCGACGCTGGTTGGGCTGTATGGTACAGGGAAGTTGGCTGATCCGGACGTTGGGCATGTGGGTGTGAGTTACTTTGATGGTAGTCAGAGCGTCTCGATACTGCTTTCAGAGGCTGATACGGCACTGCGCATGGCCCAAATATCTGGCGCAAATGATTGGCATCTGGCCCGCTCAGATGAAAAGGTTCAGGGTCAGGTTAGGGGTGCCTCTCAATGGCGTGATTTTATTGGCCAGGCCCTTGAGCGGAACGTCATCAAGCTTCAGTTCCAGCCTGTTGTCACCTGTACCGATAAGATCCTGCTGCATCGGGAAGTATTAGTGCGAATCCCTGAAAATCTGGATTTGCCCGATGAAGGTGGATTGCTTTCTGCCGGGTTGTTTATGCCGCAAGCGGAGAGTCTGGGCATGACGGCAGATATCGATAAAAATGTGATCTCCCAGATACTTAAATTACTCACTGATTCGCCGAATGACCAGATTCAGTATGCGATCAATATCTCGCCACCCTCCATAAAGCAGGATGGATTTATGGGCTGGTTGGAGGAAAAGCTGCAGGAGTATAAGCAGGTTGCCCCGCGTATGATCTTTGAGCTGCCGGAGTATGGTGTGGTTGCCAATATCGACAAGGTCACCGAACTATTGGCTTTGGTAACAGGCTATGGTGCCAGGCTTTCAATTGATCATTTTGGTCGCAGTTTTGGTTCATTGGCTTATTTACGCTCTATGAAGGTCCACTATTTGAAGATAGACGGCAGTTTTATGCGCTCAATTGAGCAGAATAGCGATAATCAGTTCTTTGTCCAGGCCCTTGCCGAGATTGCTCATGGGCTGGAGATTGAGGTGATCGCAGAAGCGATTGAGACAAAGAGCGCCTGGGAACTGCTGCCTTCGCTTCATATGGATGGAGCGCAGGGGTATTTTATTGGCCGTCCTGAGTGATCATGGCTGTGATCGTAGTAGGGGTCGTCGATTTAGCTTAGGCAATAAAAAACCCCGAAGACTTTCCTTATCTTCGGGGTTGCCGTCGTATTCTTTAGGCAGAAAATGGCATCCATTCGCCCATCCTTGAAGAGTTGTGCCGATCCATGGCCTTCCTTGCTTGACGGTGGATAAAGTATGGCTCACATTGCTAGGATCGAGTGTAGGGATGTACTACTGCGATTTGTAGGAATTATCCTAAACAGCCCGCCAATGATGCAGTAATCTATTTATATTACGATTATTATATCTTTAAATATCAATGTGTTAGTATTAGTTTATTCTCTTGGTAATTATTTATCACAGTACTCTTCGATGCCTTTTTTGCTCTCTTGTATTTTTTGTTGGCGCTCCTCTTCAGTGAGCCGCTTATAGAGACCATCCGGCGTCTTGACCAATTTATTACCTAGATTTTCATACAGGGATAGATTGCTGGTCGCCGCTTTGCAGTTATCAGCCTTTATTTTGTTGGATTCTTCGATCTCAGCCTTGGTAGGGCCAGCTGGTTTCTCTGGGGCCGCCGCCTCTTTTGCCTGTCCATCCGTTGATGGTTTTTCAGGTGGGGCTGCAGTCGATGTGTTGACCTTGATTTCAGTGGCCTCACCTGAGGGAGGAGGAGACTGGGAGTAAACCGTCATACCGCTGTCATCTACCCAACGATACATGCGCGCTTCAGCGCTGCCGACCAATAACAAGGCAAGACCCAGAAGAGATGCTGTTCGGATAACCATGTGTATCATCCTTGTATAGACTGTGAAGAAGCCGATCTTTAATTTATGGCTGCCATTGTAGGGTTTGGTTTCTTAGGCAGCAAGGATGGATTTCGCAAAACAATGGTTTTTACATTGTTGAAGTAACTCTCTGAATCGACATAATAAATGATCCGGACAGACCAAGCTGACCAATCTGATTTTGTTCGTTTGAATTGCCTGAACCTGGTTGAAGCTCGGTGAGTTGTATTCCTGATCGCTTCTGACAGGGTGATCCTCAATGGTTTATTGGCCAATCTAGCTTGACCTACCTGTCTTATATGAGTAATTTGTACCGTTCGATTTTTCCCCTGTTTATTGTGTAGGCTGGTGCGGGAATAGCCCGTTAACTGGTTGTTTGGGAGGTTTTTTGTGGAATTGAGTGGTGCCGAGATCGTCATTCAGTGTTTGAAAGACGAAGGCGTTGAGCATGTGTTTGGTTATCCTGGCGGGGCTGTGCTCCATATTTACGACGCGCTGTTTCAGCAGGATTTCGTAAAACATATTCTGGTGCGCCACGAGCAGGCAGCCACCCATGCAGCGGATGGGTATGCCCGTTCTACCGGTAAACCAGGCGTCGCTCTTGTAACGTCCGGTCCTGGGGCAACGAATGCCGTTACAGGTATCGCCACCGCCTATATGGATTCCATTCCGATGGTCGTGCTTACTGGCCAGGTCCCGACCCCTTTCATAGGGAGTGATGCCTTTCAGGAAGTGGATACAATTGGTATCACACGTCCCTGCGTAAAGCACAATTTCCTGATAAAAGATGTCAAAGACATCGCCGAGACTTTTAAAAAGGCGTTTTTTATCGCGACCTCAGGTCGGCCAGGCCCCGTGGTGATAGATATTCCAAAGGATATCACTGATCCGAATATCAAAATTCCTTACGAATATCCTAAAAAGATCAAAATGCGTTCTTATAGTCCAGTCGTTAAGGGGCATCTGGGGCAAATTAAGAAGGCCGTCAACCTTATACTGAGTGCCGAACGGCCGGTTCTGTACACTGGAGGCGGTGTCGTTATTGGGAATGCCAGCGATGAGTTGACTGAACTCACACGGACACTTGATTTTCCCATCACCAATACCCTGATGGGGCTGGGTGCTTACCCGGCAAGTGATAAGCAGTTCATTGGCATGTTGGGTATGCATGGTACCTATGAAGCCAATATGGCCATGCACGACACCGATGTGCTGATCGCCATAGGTGCCCGGTTTGATGATCGGGTAACGGGGCATATCGCCCATTTCTGCCCGAATGCAAAAATTATACATATCGACATTGACCCCTCATCTATTTCAAAAAATGTCAGGGTGGACGTGCCAATCGTAGGCCCAGTCAAAGGCGTACTTCAGGATATGTTGAAGGTGCTGAAGGAGAGCAAGAAGAGTTCTAATACTGCGGCCTTGAAAAAATGGTGGGCGCAGATTGACAGCTGGCGTTCTGCGAAATGCCTTACCTATGATCGCAGTCACCCGCAGATCAAGCCGCAGTTTGCGGTAGAAACCCTGCATAAAGTGACCAATGGGGACGCATTTGTAGCGTCTGATGTCGGACAGCATCAGATGTTTGCGGCTCAGTTCTATGGATTTGATAAGCCGCGGCGTTGGGTCAATTCTGGCGGGCTCGGAACGATGGGCTTTGGCTTGCCTGCCGCCATGGGTATTCAGATGGCTCATCCCGGTGCGGATGTGGCGCTAGTGACTGGCGAGGCGAGTATCCAGATGTGTATACAGGAGTTGGCCACTTGTAAACAGCATGACTTACCAATCAAGATTATGTTGCTGAATAACGGCTATATGGGAATGGTTCGCCAGTGGCAGGAGTTCTTCTATGATGGCCGCTATTCGCACTCCTATGTAGATGCCTTACCGGACTTTGTTAAGCTGGCTGAGAGCTACGGCCACGTGGGAATGAAGATCGAAAAACCAGCCGATCTGGAAGGGGCAATGAAAGAAGCCTTCTCCTTGAAAGATAGACTGGTATTTATGGATGTCGTGATTGATCCGACTGAAAACGTCTATCCGATGATTGAAGCCGGAAAGGGTCACCACGAGATGTATCTTCCCCCGAAAAGTGAGCTGGTATAACCATGAGACATATCATTTCAATTTTGATGGAGAATGAAGCAGGCGCACTTTCACGGGTAGCCGGACTGTTCTCCGCCCGCGGTTACAATATCGAGTCGTTAACCGTTGCTCCGACAGAGGACGCTTCTCTCTCCCGCATGACCTTGGTTACTCGGGGCGATGAAAATATCATTGAACAGATTACTAAACAGCTCAATAAGCTGGTGGAAGTCGTCAAGCTACTCGATCTCTCTGAGGGCCCTCACGTTGAGCGTGAGATGATGCTGATCAAAGTCAAGGCTGAAAAGAGTCAGCGTGAAGAGATCAAGCGTCTGGTGGATATTTTCCGCGGTAAGATTATTGACGTCACTGATACCAGTTATTTGATAGAGATGACCGGGCAGGCCTCTAAATTGGATGCCTTCGTCAAGGCGATTGAAGAGGATCTGATCGTTGAGGTAGTACGCACTGGGCCTTCTGGTATCTCTCGTGGCTCAAAAGGTTTAACCCTCTAAGCATCATTGCGAATCGATACGTAAAATTTAAATGACATGCTGATGGCATGTCTCTGGATTGAAGCACTATTTAAAGGTAATACAGATATGACCATGAACATCTATTATGACAAAGACGCCGACCTCTCTCTTATCCAGGGTAAGAAGGTTGCTATTGTAGGGTACGGTTCACAGGGCCATGCCCATGCCAATAACCTGAAGGATTCAGGTGTCGATGTCACGGTGGCATTGCGTGCGGGTTCCGCATCAGCCGTTAAGGCTCAGAATGCCGGTCTCAAAGTAGATACGGTAGAAAGCGCCGTAGCGGCGGCTGACGTGATCATGGTGCTGACCCCAGATGAGTTCCAGTCCGTGCTTTATCGTGAGCAGCTTGAGCCAAACCTGAAGCAGGGTGCAACCCTGGCGTTTGCTCACGGTTTTGCCATTCACTACAACCAGGTGGTTCCACGTGCTGACCTGGATGTGATCATGATCGCACCGAAGGCTCCAGGCCATACTGTTCGCTCAGAATTCGAGCGGGGCGGTGGTATTCCTGACCTGATCGCTATCCATCAGGATGCCAGTGGTAAGGCTAAAGATATCGCGCTCTCATACGCCTCGGCTATCGGCGGTGGTCGCACAGGTATTATTGAGACCACTTTCAAAGATGAGACCGAAACTGATCTGTTCGGTGAGCAGGCAGTACTCTGTGGTGGTGCAGTTGAATTGGTTAAGGCCGGTTTTGAGACCCTGACTGAAGCAGGCTACGCTCCAGAAATGGCCTATTTTGAGTGTCTGCATGAGTTGAAACTGATCGTTGATCTGATGTATGAGGGGGGTATTGCCAACATGAACTACTCCATCTCAAACAACGCAGAGTATGGTGAGTATGTCACCGGCTCCAAGGTAATCAATGACGAGAGCCGCGCCGCAATGCGCGAGTGTCTGAAGAACATCCAGACGGGTAACTATGCCAAGCGTTTTATTGCCGAAGGTCAGTCCAACTATCCTGAGATGACCGCTATGCGCCGCTTGAATGCCGCTCATGATATTGAGGTGGTAGGTGAGCGTCTGCGTAGCATGATGCCTTGGATTAAGAAGATCGTGGATAAGTCCAAGAACTGATCCAGCTCATTCTGCAAGAACAGCCGCAGGTTGCCATGTGCGCAACTTGCGGTTTTTTTATGTTCATGGATGGTTGGGAGCGGCTTTGCCAGGAATTATTTATCCCGGCTCAACTGCCCGGTTACTGTCTTTGATCGCCAACTCATCTATAATCAGGCCAGTTTACTAGTCAGGATGGAAATAATGCCCGAGACACCTCAGCAGCAAAAACCGAGTCGCGGCATCTACCTGTTACCGAATCTTTTTACTACAGCCGCCCTGTTCAGTGGCTTTTATGCGGTACTTGCCGCAATGAGTGGAAAATTCGAGCATGCCGCGGTAGCCATCTTTGTCGCCATGGTAATGGATGGTCTGGATGGCCGGGTAGCGCGTTTAACTAACACCCAGACCGCTTTTGGGGCTGAATACGACAGCTTATCCGATATGGTGGCTTTTGGATTGGCCCCTTCATTGGTCATGTATGTCTGGTCATTGAATCATCTGGGCAAGCTGGGGTGGCTAGCCGCTTTTGTCTACACGGCAGGAGCGGCTTTACGTTTGGCCCGTTTCAATACACAGGTTGGCACGGCTGATAAACGTTACTTCCAGGGATTACCCAGTCCAGCCGCTGCGGCAATATTAGCGGGTTCAGTTTGGGTTGCCGTTGAGTATCAGATTGAAGGCGTGGATGTATCCTATCTGGCCTGTTTCATCACGCTCATCTCCGGTTTGTTGATGGTGAGTAACGTGCGCTATAACAGCTTTAAGGAGATCGATTTTAGAGGCAAGATCCCCTTTATGAGTGTGGTTGTTATGATGCTGGTCCTGGCCGTCGTGATAAGCCAGCCGCCGACCGTACTCTTCATCCTTTTCATGGCTTATGCCATATCGGGACCCGTGTTAACGCTGCGCTATCTGCAGCAGCGCAGGGCAGAGAGGAAGGCTGCACAGAAGATAGATGGCGAAGATAAATCAGCCGAGTGATTGAATCGTTAATGGTAGGTATGTCTTAGCGCGCTGCTTGGCAATTGGATATCCTTGGGTTATATTCGGCCTATACCGAGGATTAAACCCGAATGAAACCCTTTGACTCACAGCTTAGCTATCACACTGCCGAACAGGCTGGTGTGGCTGTGCGTCCTCTCCGCGCTTTACTACCCTCTCTGCTGCGACTACTGCCCTGTGGGGCATAAAACGACACGCGCCCTGGCGAGGGCTAACCACGCAGACAACCCGAATTCATAGACAGTATTAAGGTAACCCACATCATCGGTGTGGTATTACTCCGGGAGCAGATAATGAGCAACCCAGATAAATTATTTATATTTGACACCACATTGCGTGACGGCGAACAGAGTCCTGGGGCCTCCATGACCAAGGACGAGAAACTGCGCATTGCCAAGGCACTGGAGAAGATGCGTGTCGATATCATTGAGGCCGGTTTCCCAATCGCCAGCCCGGGTGATTTTGATGCCGTTCAGACGATTGCCCGCACGATTAAAGACAGCACCGTCTGTGGTCTTGCGCGTGCGCTTGAGGCCGATATTGATCGCGCGGGTGAAGCGTTGCGTGATGCCAATTCAGGGCGTATTCATACCTTCATCGCTACCTCGCCCATCCATATGGCACAGAAGCTGCGCATGACCCCGGATGAGGTCGTTAAACAGGCGGTATGGGCCGTCAAGCGTGCACGAAAATACACGGATAATGTGGAATTTTCTCCAGAGGATGCCGGACGGTCAGAGATTGATTTTCTCTGCCGTGTGATTGAGCAGGCTATCGATGCGGGTGCGACGACGATCAACGTTCCCGATACCGTTGGCTACAATTTACCGCAACAGTTTGGTGAGACCATTCGCACCTTGATGGAGCGCATTCCAAACGCGGATAAGGCGGTATTTTCCGTTCATTGCCATAATGATTTGGGTTTGGCGGTTGCGAATTCCCTGGCAGCGGTCACCCAGGGAGCACGGCAGGTCGAGTGTACTATTAACGGTCTTGGAGAGCGGGCGGGTAATGCCTCACTGGAAGAGGTTGTGATGGCGGTCAGGACGCGTCGTGATCTGTTCAGCTGTGATACGAATCTTGATACCACGCAGATCGTCAATTGTTCCCGACTGGTATCCGGTATTACCGGGTTTCCCGTGCAGCCGAATAAGGCGATCGTGGGGGCCAATGCTTTTGCCCATGAATCGGGAATTCATCAGGACGGGGTCCTGAAAAACCGTGAAACCTATGAAATCATGCGTGCCGAAGATGTGGGTTGGTCGCAGAATCGGATGGTGATGGGCAAGCACTCGGGTAGGAACGCCTTCCGTACACGCCTCGAAGAGCTGGGCATCACGTTCGACTCCGAAGAAGAGGTGAATGATGCGTTCCGACGTTTCAAGGATCTGGCGGATAAGAAACATGAGATATTTGACGAAGATTTGCAGGCGCTGGTTTCAGATGCCGGTTTCAGTGCCGAGAATGAACGGGTCAAACTGATCTCTTTAAAAGTGTGCTCTGAGACGGGTGAGATTCCCCATGCCCGTGTCGTGCTTTCCGTGGATGAGAAAGAACTGGCAGGCGATGCAACAGGTAGTGGTCCTGTCGATGCGGCGTTCAAGGCGATTGAGTCGATGGTCAATACGGAATCTGAGTTGCAGCTTTATTCGGTAAACGCTATTACCAGTGGCACGGATGCGCAGGGTGAGGTAACGGTCCGGCTACAAAAAAATGGCGGGATTGTAAACGGTCAGGGTGCGGATACCGATATTGTGATTGCCTCTGCGAAGGCTTATGTGAATGCCGTGAATAAGCTGGATCAGGCGCACAAGGCACATCCTCAGGGGCAGGTGTAGCGCCTCATTGAAAATGTTATGAAACCGTTGTTGAGAAAAGCATATCTGGAGGCCATGGGTATCCAATCTTGGATGCCCCGGTCTGCCGCCCCCAGTGAACTGAAGGCTGATAGTGGAGAGACTGCCGTTGAAGTTGAACCTGTAGCTGTTTCAGTGATACCGGCAACGGAACAAATACCTCAACAGGCCATCCGACCATCCCCACAAGCTCACTCAATGCCAATGGCAGATTCACCTCCCGACTGGCTGGATGATATTCCCTTGCCTGATGATGAGTACGCCCCATCTGCTATTCCAGATGAACTGACGAATGAGAACAATGGATCGGTGTCAAATGATGGTATTGGTCAGCTCAGCTGGACGCAACTAGCGTCACGAGTGGCCCAGTGTACGGCCTGTGAACTGCATAAAACGCGTACTCAAACCGTATTCGGTGTCGGGCTACAGACGGCAAAGTTGATGGTCATTGGGGAGGCCCCCGGTGCCGATGAAGATCGAAAGGGCGAGCCCTTTGTCGGTCGAGCCGGGAAACTGCTTACCGCCATGTTAGGCGCAATCGGGCTGGAACGAGATCATGTCTATATTACCAACATACTCAAGTGTCGACCGCCTGGAAATCGTGACCCGCGGGCTGAAGAGTGTCTCCACTGCGCGGCCTATCTGCAACGTCAGATAGCGCTGGTTAATCCGCAAGTGATCATGGCATTCGGTGCTGTAGCGGCCCATAACCTCTTGCAAAGTGATGAGCCTGTAGGCAGATTGCGGGCCAAGTCACACCAGCTCAAGGGTATTCCTGTTGTTGTCAGCTATCACCCTGCCTACCTGCTCAGGTCACCGGAACAAAAGGCCAAGGCATGGCAAGATCTGCAGCGAGCTGCCCGACTTATCTCATGATGGGCTTGATTGGCGGGTGCAGCAAATGAGCGCCCTACTCAAAGACCCTCTGCTCAAGCTACGCCCGCTACGGGAGAGTGATATTGATGCCATCATGGCAGTGGAGCGGCGCTGTTATGAACACCCCTGGACACCGGGAATATTTCGGGATTCCCTGAAAGTAGGTTATCACTGCTGGGGCTACTTTCTTGATGAAAAGCTTATCGGCTATGCCGTGATGTCAGTGGCAGCCGGGGAGGCCCATATACTCAATATCTGTACCCATCCTGATCAGCGCGGTCAGGGTCTTGCCCGTCGTTTGATGATGCGCGTGATAAATCGAGCCAGAGAACAAGAAGTGGATACGGTATTTCTGGAGGTCCGCTCGAGCAATCGTATTGCACAGGGGCTATACGAGTCACTCGGCTTTAATGAGATCGGCATGCGCCGTGGTTATTACCCGGCTGGCCAGGGCCGCGAGGACGCGATTCTTTTTGCCAAAGTACTTTGAAATCTGTTCCAGACAGATCGTCATACGGGAATGCCCCTGAGCACCCGCAAATTATTGTATAATTCCGCCTTTACCCTGTAACCAGTAGAACTCCATGTCCGAACTTCTCAAGCAACTGCAAAGACGACGTACCTTTGCGATTATTTCCCACCCCGATGCGGGTAAAACCACGCTGACTGAAAAGCTTCTGCTATTTGGCGGTGCGATCCAGATGGCGGGGACGGTAAAGGGGCGCAAAGCAGCACACCACGCTACCTCAGACTGGATGGATATGGAGAAAGAACGTGGTATCTCCGTAACCTCATCCGTGATGCAGTTCCCTTACGGTGACGGTATCGTCAATCTATTGGATACCCCGGGACACGAAGATTTCTCGGAGGATACTTACCGAACCTTGACGGCTGTTGACTCGGCGCTGATGGTGATCGACGTGGCCAAGGGTGTTGAGTCTCGCACCATCAAGTTGATGGAAGTGTGTCGCATGCGGGACACTCCCATTCTGACTTTCGTCAACAAGCTTGACCGAGAGGGCCGGGACGCCCTGGATATTCTGGATGAGATTGAGGAAGTCCTGGAGATCCAGTGTGCCCCCGTTACCTGGCCTATTGGCATGGGGAAACGTCTTAAAGGGGTATTTGATCTGCGGACAGAGACGACGCACCTATTCTCAGCAACGCATGGTGGCAAAATCAAGAGTGGTGAGCTTATCGTAGGTCTGGATAACCCGCGCTTGAATGAAGTCTTGGGTGATATGGCCGATGAGCTGCGCGAAGAGATAGAACTGGTGCGCGGTGCGAGTCACGCCCTTGATCTGGATGCCTATGCGCGAGGTGAATTGACCCCGGTATTTTTTGGCTCGGCGATTAATAACTTCGGTGTAAAAGAGCTGCTGGATGCCTTTGTTGAGTATGCGCCAGCCCCCCGTCCGCGGGAGACGCGACAGCGTCTGGTTGACCCAAGTGACGAGAAGTTTTCTGGCTTTATCTTTAAGATTCAGGCCAATATGGACCCTTCACATCGTGATCGCATCGCCTTTATGCGGGTTTGTTCTGGCAGTTATACGAAAGGCATGAAGATGCGTCATGTCCGCATTGGCAAAACGGTACAGATTAGCAACGCGATCACCTTTCAAGCGGATGAACGGCGCCATGTAGAAGAGGCTTGGCCTGGAGATATTATTGGCTTGCATAATCACGGCACGATTCAGATTGGTGATACCTTTACCGAGGGTGAGGAGCTGAAGTACGAAGGTATTCCCTATTTTGCTCCCGAGTTGTTCCGCCGTGTTGTCCTGAAGGATCCACTGCGACTCAAGGCCTTGCAGAAAGGTGTGCTACAGCTTTGCGAAGAGGGGGCAACACAGGTCTTCCGACCGCTGAAAAACAATGACCTGATCCTTGGGGCTGTTGGTGTGCTTCAGTTTGAAGTGGCGGCGCATCGACTTAAGGGTGAGTATGGCGTAGAAGCGATTGTAGAGGCTGTCAGTGTCAGCACCGCTCGTTGGGTCGTGTGTAAAGACGCCAAGATGTTGGAGCAGTTCAAGGTTAAGGCACATGAGAATCTAGCGCTGGATGGGGATGATCAGTTGGTCTATCTGGCACCGACCCGGGTTAATCTCAGCCTGGCTGAAGAGCGTTGGCCGGATATTCAGTTTTTAGCGACCCGGGAACTTTAAAGGAGCTGTCTATTCCCTGTGGAGGTGGGGGTGTTACCGTTACCAAAGGGCGCTAGACTGTTCCTATGACTAATTAAGCATTTTGATGAGGTTGTGTTGATGGAAATTGAAGCAATTGTTGCGCTTATTGAATCCGGTATGCCGGGTTGCCAAGCTTTGGTTACAGGTGATGGGCGTCATTTTGAGGCCATTGTTATCAGTGAAGAGTTCGAGGGTAAAAGCCCGCTTCAGAAACAGCGGATGGTGATGGCAACGGTAAAGGCTCAGCTGGAGAGTGATCAGCTTCATGCATTATCAATTAAGACCTACACCAAAGAGCAGTGGCAGACCCTGCAAGGGTGAGCCAGAAATAATCATCGATCGAATGGATTGGGTGTTCTAGATGTTAAAATGCTGGAACGCCTTATAGGGCGTTCCAGCAAAGCGTAGCATTACTGCGATCAAAGTTTTCCGATTTTAACTTTCCACTCCGCAGGGCCTGTCTGGTGTACGGATGTTCCTTGCGAATCAACAGCGACCGTAACGGGCATATCTTCTACCTCGAATTCACGGATCGCTTCCATCCCGAGATCTTCGAAGGCCACCATCCGCGAAGAGCGGATGGCCTTGGAGACCAGGAAGGCTGCACCACCCACGGCCATCAAATAGACCGCCCCATGTTTTTTGATGGATTCGATAGCCGCAGGTCCACGTTCTGCTTTACCCACCATGCCAATCAGTCCGGTATCACCCAACATCATATCGGTGAAGGCATCCATGCGGGTAGAGGTTGTAGGTCCGGCGGGACCGACCACTTCATCGCGAACGGGATCAACAGGTCCAACGTAATAGATAAACCGGTTGTTAAAGTCGACGCCATCGGGGAGTGATTCGCCTTTGGCCAGCATGTCTTGAATACGCTTGTGGGCGGCGTCGCGCCCCGTCAATAATTTTCCGGAAATAAGCAGACTCTCACCGGGTTTCCAGGTGGCGATCTCTTCTTTGGTGATGTTGTCAATACTGACGCGGCGAGCCTTAGTACCACCTTCCAGACTGATATCCGGCCAATCTTCTGGCTTTGGTGGGGTGAGGATGGCGGGGCCACTGCCATCCAGTGTGAATTCCACATGGCGGGTGGCGGCACAGTTTGGAATCATTGCAACCGGCAAAGAGGCCGCATGTGTTGGGTAGTCCTTGATTTTTACATCCAGAACGGTGGTCAGCCCGCCCAGACCCTGTGCGCCAATGCCCAGTGCATTGACCTTTTCAAAGAGTTCCAGGCGTAACTCTTCAACCCTGTTTTGCGGCCCACGCGCCTTCAATTCGTGAATGTCGATGTGCTCCATCAATGACTCTTTGGCGAGTAGCATCGCCTTTTCAGCCGAGCCCCCAATGCCAATGCCGAGCATGCCGGGCGGACACCAGCCGGCACCCATAGTGGGTACGGTGTTCAACACCCAGTCGACTAGGCTACCGGAGGGATTAAGCACAGTAAATTTGCTCTTGTTTTCCGAGCCACCGCCTTTGGCGGCGAGACTGATCTCGACGGTATCACCTGGAACTATCTGTGTATGGATCACTGCCGGGGTGTTATCACGGGTGTTTTTTCTTGCCCCGGCGGGATCACTGACTACCGAAGCACGCAAGACGTTGTCTGGATGGGCGTAGCCCTGACGGACCCCTTCATTGACCATATCTTCAAGACTGAGCTTGGCATCCCACTGCACATTCATGCCCACCTTAAGAATGGCGGTTACCATGCCGGTGTCTTGGCATATAGGACGATGCCCTTCGGCACACATTTTTGAGTTAACGAGTATCTGAGCCATGGCATCCTTGGCTGCAGGGGACTCTTCCTTTTCCCATGCGCCCGTTAACGCTTTGATGTAATCAGCCGGGTGATAGTAGGAGATATACTGCAGTGCATCAGCAATGCTTTGGATCAGGTCGTCTTGCTTAATTGTGGTCATGTGATGTCCCAGATGCTGGTGATTATCTGAGCATACATTATACCTGGAATAGCCTGGGGTGGGTAAAAAAGCAGAACTATAATAAGACAATAGTCCAATTATTGGCGTGGTCTATATCAGGTTATTTGAGCTCCTTTAAAGCCGAAATACCTTTCAGTCGTTGCGCCCGCAGAATATCTAACTCTTTGGCTAGCCTCGATTTCTTGGTTTCATCTTTTTCATGTTCTGATCTCAGCTGCAATTTCCGCTCCTTATCGCGTAACTGTTTCAGAATCAATTTCATTTTCTCCCGCTTTGTTTTCAGGGTGCGTTGGTCAAGATTTAGATAATCAGCCAATTTGTGCAGCAGTTTTTTACGTTTCATTTCGGGAGTGTTCCTGATGAATACTGTTAGAAATTGATTCATTTGACTCAAGCGCCTGATGATGATCGGAGACAGCCTGGAGCTCATTGTCATCCAGGGCAATCGTTCGAACCGCTTGTGCCATATCTTTAGGGCCGGTAACAAACAGCGTTTGTGCCGCCCGAATCAAATTCATGGCGATACTATAGGTGTAGTTGCTGTCGTTCATCAACGATGTGCCCTTTTCGGGGCTTATACGACCTTTTCGCATCATCTCGTTGAGGGTTAAATAGAAGGACTCATGCGTCTCTTTGACCATCAACTTCAAAGCATCGAGGGAGAGAATAGCGGTGTCACTCTCATCTGTGAGTCTAATCTCTTCAAGTTGCCGTATTATGACAGCCAGTTGGCTTCGGAGCTGATCGTATGCGTACCGCATGGCGGTATCATCGGCATTGATATAACGGATCATGTTTTTCTGCAGATGCTTCATGTCTTTAATAGATTCAACGACATGTTGATTGGCTTCGCGCAGATGATGAAGATCCGCTGATTGTTCCACTTGCCACGAAAAATCCGCACGGCTGATAAAGGCCACAATAGCACTGTAGAGGCCTTTAATACTGCGCGCATAGGCCGCATCAATATCCAGTCGGGTCAGTTTTTTCTGTTCTTCCGCAACTTCCAGTAAATCCAGGGTGGAGAGTATTTCGGGCCTTTTATAGCCCAGGGCATGGATCAGGATGCTCTGGGCATTGTCATAGACATGGAGAGACTCCTCCAAGACAGCCTTGGCGGCCGTTTCCGGGAAGTCGATGGCCGAGTCGGTAAGATACTTGGGTTGATCAATCTCCGGTTTTTTCTCCTTGAATAGTCTTTCAAGTAGTTGAACAAGTGGTTTGATGAGAGGCGTCATCACCACAACGCCAATGATATTGAATAGCGTATGAAAGAGGGCCAGTTTTAGGGTGTAATCATCCTCCCGAATACCTGTTAACAGACTAATTTCATCAACAGTGATGAGGAGTTGTTTTATAAACAATATGGCAATTAGACCTGTCACCAGGTTAAAAGCAAGATGGGCTGCTGCCAGTCGCTTGCCTTGGGCATTGGCGCTGATCGATCCGAGGATGGCAGTAATGGTCGTACCGACATTGGCCCCGATAGCCAGCGCCAGTGCGTTTTCATAGGTAATCTGCTGTGCGGCGAGCGCCGTAATAATCAGCACCAGCGTGGCATGGCTGGACTGCATGACAAAGGTAGCCAGTGCGCCAATGAGTGTAAACAGCAGCAGACCTGAGAAACCCTCGACAGCATATGCCGCCAGATTAATGGTCTCTTTAAAGGCCTCAAAACCCTCCTTCATATAGTGAATGCCGAGAAAGAGGAATCCAAGCCCAACCAGTATGTAGCCGATACCGTTCAGGTTTTTTGACTTCTGGAATATCAATAGAACGCCAAACACCAGCATGGGCATAGCGTAGGCTGAGATCTTTATTTTTAAGCCTAATCCTGCAATCAGCCAAGCGCCCGTGGTCGTTCCTAGATTGGCGCCGAAAATAATACCAATACCGCCCATCAAAGTGAGTAGGCCCGCACTGAGAAACGATATAGTAATGACGGAAACCAACGAACTTGATTGCAAAATAGAGGTGGAGATCATCCCGAAGGAGAGGCTTTTCCAGAGGCTCGAGGTCGTCTTGTTAATCAGTTTTTCAAGAATGCCGCCGGTGAAAGTGCGAAATCCCTGTTCAAGCGAGAGCATGCCAAACATGAAGATCGCTACACCAGCAGAGATTTCCTTAAAGTCATCACTCAGCCAGAAACCGTAGGCGAGAATAAAACAGATAGTCGGTAGCAGTATTTTTTTAAGCATATCCCTGTCAGGTGGATGGGTTGGTTTTATTATGTAGCTGCCACCTAGCTAGATTATAGACTGGAACAAAAAAAACCGGCGTACCTAATTATAGGTACGCCGGTTTTTTAACGGGTTTCATTGCCTGAAATCAGGCGCCCGAGTCTTTCTTACACCTGAAGTAGCAGGCGTGTCGGATCTTCCAGCATGTTCTTGATGGTTACCAGGAACTGGACAGCTTCGCGGCCATCAACAATACGGTGATCATAAGAGAGCGCCAGATACATCATGGGACGAATCACGATTTCACCATTAACTACCATGGGGCGTTGTTGAATGGTGTGCATGCCGAGAATGGCACTCTGCGGTGGATTCAGTATTGGGGTAGAGAGCATGGAGCCAAACACACCGCCATTGGAGATCGTGAAGGTACCCCCGGTTAACTCTTCATAACTGAGTGATCCATCATTAGCCTTCTTGCCAAAGTCACGGACGGCTTTCTCTGTGTCTGCAAATCCAAGCTGGTCAGCATCACGCAGGATAGGTACAACCAGGCCGCGAGGTGAACCAACGGCTATGCCAATGTCGTAATAGCCATGATAGATGATATCTTTACCGTCGACCGAGGCGTTTACGGCCGGGAATTGCTTAAGTGCCTCAACGGAGGCCTTGATGAAGAACGACATGAAGCCCAGTTTGACTTCATGGTCCTTTTCAAACTTATCCTTGTAATTCTTCCTCAGGTCATTGATGGCCTGCAGATCCACTTCGTTAAAGGTGGTCAGGATGGCGGCGTTCTGTTGTGCCTCCAGTAGCCGCTCAGCAATACGTGCGCGCAAACGTGTCATTGGGACGCGTTGCTCAGGGCGATCGCCTTCAACACCAGACTGGGTAATTTCACTTTCCTGGGTCATGGATACAGCCGATTTGCTACTCGCTTCAAGGCTCTCGATATAGGCGGTAACATCGGTCTTAAGGATGCGGCCATCTTTACCGGTACCAACGATCTCCTTCGGGTCTATACCTTTCTCTTTTACCAGTCTGCGAACAGCGGGAGTGAGGATAATCTCACCGTCTGCTGCAGCCTCAGTGGCCTCTGCGGCAGGAGCCTGTGCTTGCACAGCAGCGCCTTCCTGAATCACTGTCAGCAGATCGCCTGCCGTAACGGTTTCGCCTTCAGCCGCTGAGATGGCACCCATGATGCCATCGATAGGAGAAGGGACTTCAAGTACGACCTTGTCAGTCTCCAGGTCTACGAGGTTCTCATCGCGTGATACGGGGTCACCTGGTTTTTTGTGCCAGGCGAGTATGGTGGCATCAGCGACAGATTCCGGCAGCGCCGGTACAGTTACGTTCGTACTCATTTATGCAGGCATCCTTCGGTTCATTGAGGGATTGATGCGGCCAGTTAAGGCCTCATCGATCAGGGTTTCTTGTTGTTGGACGTGAATTGGGTAAAAACCTACCGCAGGCGCAGCGGCGGCTGGTCGTCCTACGTAGTAGAGGTGTTTGCCCTTATCAAGCTGGGTATGGAATCGATGTTTGATCTGATCCCATGCGCCCTGGTTTTGTGGCTCTTCCTGGCACCAGATCAGTCGGTCCACCTTGGTGTACTGGTCAATGATCTCGTCAAATATTTCACGTGGGAACGGATAGAGTTGTTCCAGTCGAATAAGTGCAACATTTTTCAGTCCACGTGCTCGCCGTGCTTCAAGCAGCTCGTAGTAGACCTTGCCAGAACAGATCACGATATGCTCGACATCATCAGGGTTAATGTCGTCAATTTCGCCAATCACAGATTGGAATCCACCTTTGGTAAACTCCTCCAGAGCGGATGTAGCCAACCGGTGGCGTAGCAGGCTCTTTGGTGACATCACCACCAGGGGTTTTCTCATGGGGCGCAACATCTGTCTGCGCAGCATGTGGAATACCTGGGCGGGTGTTGTGGGTACGCAGACCTGCATGTTGTGTTCAGCACAGAGTTGCAGATAGCGTTCCAGTCTCGCAGAGGAGTGTTCGGCGCCCTGACCTTCGTAGCCATGAGGCAACAGCATTACCAGGCCACAGTAGAGACCCCATTTAGAACCGCCAGAACTGATAAATTGATCAATTACAACCTGCGCGCCATTGGCGAAATCACCAAATTGGGCTTCCCAGATGGTCAGTGATTTCGGCTCGGTAGTGGCGTAACCATATTCAAAGCCCAGCACGGCTTCTTCTGAGAGCAGTGAATCGATCACCAGGAAGTTCGCCTGATCCTCTGAAATGTGTTGTAACGGTGTATGGCTTTCACCAGTTAACTGGTTATGCAGCACCGCATGGCGATGTGAGAAGGTGCCTCGACCACAATCTTGGCCAGAGAGGCGAACAGGAATGCCTTCTTCTACCAATGAAGCGTAGGCCAGGCATTCACCAAAACCCCAATCGACGAGTTGGTCGCCTGTAGCCATCTTACGACGGCCTTCAATCAACTTGGTTACCCGTGCGTGTGTTTCGAAACCATCAGGGGCAGCCACCAAGCGTGCTGAGAGGTGTGCCAGACGCTCCTCCGATACGGAGGTATCGACAATATGTTCCCAGCTGATGTGATGATAGGGCGCCCAATTAACATGATATGGATAATTCAGATCCGTCAATGTGGGTCGTGCAACCGCGTTATTCTGTTCCAGGGATGAGCGATAGTCCTCTACCATCTCGCGACTCTGATCTGGGGTGATGATGCCCTCTGAGATCAGCTGGTCGGAGTAATTAGAACGGGTTGTCGGCAGACGACGAATCTTTTGATACATCATCGGCTGAGTCATTGCAGGCTCATCCGCTTCGTTATGACCGTGTCTGCGATAGCAGATCAAGTCAATGATGACGTCTTTATGGAATCGCTGGCGGTAGTCCATGGCTAATCGAGTAACAAAGATAACCGCTTCCGGATCATCACCGTTAACGTGGAAAATCGGCGCCTGAACAATCTTGGCTACGTCGGTGCAATAAAGTGTTGAGCGTGTATCCAGTGGATTACTGGTGGTAAAACCGACCTGGTTATTGATGACGATATGTACTGAACCACCTGTGGTATAACCCCGTGCCTGAGACATTTGGAATGTCTCCATGACGACACCCTGGCCGGCAAATGCAGAGTCACCGTGGATCAGGATCGGTAGCACTTCGGATCCATCGCGATCACCACGGCGCTGCTGTCTGGCGCGTACAGAGCCCTCAATAACCGGGCTGATGATCTCAAGGTGTGAAGGATTGAATCCGAGCACTACATGTGAGAATCCACTGGGGGTTTCAATGTCGGTAGAAAACCCCATGTGATATTTCACATCGCCTGAACTTTTGTACAGCTCAGGTGTTTTCTTCCCTTCAAATTCATCAAAAAGTTCAGCAGGTGCTTTTCCCAGAATGTTGGTCAGTACATTCAGTCGGCCGCGATGCGCCATACCAATGGCTACTTCTCGTATACCATCCTGACCACCACGTTGAATGAGTTCATCCATCAGTGGAATGAGCGATTCACCCCCTTCAAGGGAGAAGCGTTTCTGACCGACATAGCGGGTGTGCAGGTATTTTTCAAGGCCCTCAGCCGCCGTCAGCAGGGTCAGCAACCACTTCTTATCATCGGTGCTGAGATCTGCTTTTGCCCTGTTTCCTTCAACCCTTTTTTGAATCCACCGCTTCTGGCGGGTATCCGTAATGTGCATATATTCGGCGCCGACATTGCTGCCATACACATCTTTGATAAAGGAGATGATTTCACGCAGTGGCATGCGATCTGGTGCAAACAGCGAGCCGGTATTAAATACCGTATCCATGTCGGCTTCACCCAGACGATGGAAGGCGGGATCCAAATCCGGCACATCTTCAACATCGCGTAACTTTAGCGGGTCGAGGGTGGCATATTGGTGTCCGCGGACACGCCAAGCATTGATTAAGCGAAGTACGGCCGCCTGTTTTTCAGCCGCTCCAGGTGACATGCGCTCGGACGCCTGTCTGAGCGCAGGGCGTTTTTCGCGTGCCAGACGGGCAAAGTTCGATCTGACAGGCCCATGGGCAATATCAGGCGCCTCATTGGCTGAGTCCTTGATAATGCTGTCAAAACGTTTACGCCATGCGGGATCCACGCTGTTGGGATCCTGCAGATAGCGTTCGTAAAGGTCCTCAATAAACGCGGCATTACCGCCAGAGAGGGCTGATGTTGTGCGTAGCAACTCCAGAAGTGCGCTCATTTGGATGATCGGCCTATTATTTGTGGTTGGGAGAGCGATTAAGGGGATAGTAGCATACGAGGTGCTTTTTTAAAGTGTTTTTATGTAATTAGTACGAATATCCAAAAAAAAGTGAAATTTTGTGCGGTCGCACAATATTCATGATCGAGGCAGATTGAACTAAATCACACTTATTCATGGAGTTAGGGTTTTTGTCGGTAGTCAGCGCTATACTGGTGATACACACTAAAATATCTGCAGGGTAAAACGTTAAATAGCACTTTTTATGCAGCAACCAGAAAAAAAAGAGAAAAAAAAATGGGCACGTCTTTCAGTAAGTTCACTTGAGGCGGATGTTGCCTATTTTGATGCCCGATTAGCCATGCTGGATCAGAAAAAAAGTAGTTATTATCAGCTGGCTCAGCATCGAGCTTATACCGAACTGGAACGGGTTCTGTCTGATATTTTGGGGCGCTTGCAGACCCGGCAAGTTAAGTCCCCCGCATCGTCCACTATTTCTCCTGCAGCGGCATCGGGCATTGAAGTCTCTGAAGAGTCTGAATCCTCCCCTTTGAACAAGGTATTTTCTGAAACTACTACTGCGACACCGAAAAGCACTGATTTGGCAAAAGAGGATAAGGCCAAGAAGCAAGAGTAATTCCGCTTTGAAGTTACCCGCTTTCCCTCACGGCATCGCAATAACGCTTAAAAATCGATACAGGCTTGAGTGTAAAAATAGGCCATGATGAAATAAAGCCTGAACAGATCCGGTCTTTACTGCAGTGGGCAGGCCGAGAAAATGGCGCCCCCGACACGATTCGAACGTGTGGCCTCACCCTTAGGAGGGGTGCGCTCTATCCAGCTGAGCTACGGGGGCGTTGTGATGTGGGGCAAAGAGCGTGCTTCGAAGCGCATTTTCCTTGTCGGTCGGCATTTTAGCATTTTCACAGGGTGCGTTGGCAACCAAAGCTTTTATATTCGGGTAATGGCGGTAAACTTTTCTCTATCTGTGCACAGTTCCATTGACATTGCATAATACTGGCTCCGTTGTATGAGGTTTTTCTATGTTGGACACCGCACACCTTCTTTCGCCAACCACATTTCCTGAAATAACGCGTGGGCGGTTGGAAACGCTGCAAATCAATCTCGGCTATCGTTGTAATCAGACATGCAAGCATTGTCATGTTAATGCGGGTCCCACACGAACTGAAATGATGGCGAAAGAAACCATTGATCAGATTCTACAGTTCATTGAACGGCAGCAAATCAAATCCATCGATCTCACTGGTGGAGCTCCAGAGCTTAATCCGCATTTCAGCGCTCTCGTGGCATCGGCACGCTCTATGGGTGTGACTGTGTTGGACCGCTGTAATCTCTCAATTCTGGAAGAGCCGGGTCAGGAGTATCTGAGTGCATTCTTCGCAAAACAGTCAGTCCATGTGGTAGCGTCCCTGCCTTGCTATCTTCAGGAGAATGTGGATGAGCAGCGCGGCAAAGGTGTTTACGATGCGAGTATACGGGGGCTGAAGTTACTCAATGCGTTGGGTTATGGTGATGAGGCAAGTGGATTGGTGTTGAACCTTGTCTATAATCCGCTGGGTGCTGCGTTGCCACCTCCTCAGGATGTGCTGGAGGCCGATTATAAAAAACGCTTGATGGATGACCATGGAATTCGATTCAATAATCTCTTTACAATCACCAATATGCCAATCAGTCGTTTTGGCAGCACACTGTTGTCAAAAGGTGAGTTTAATAGTTATATGGCATTGCTGAAGCGCTCATACATTCGGGCAAACTTGCAGACTGTGATGTGCCGTAACTTGCTAAGTGTTGATTGGCAGGGGTATCTGTACGATTGTGATTTCAATCAGATGTTACAGATGTCCATTGATCACAAGGCTGGTGAAAGAACCCACATTACCGAGATTATGAATGAATCCCTTGATGGTCATAAAATCAAAATTGCTGAGCACTGTTATGGCTGCACAGCAGGGCAGGGTAGCAGTTGTGGTGGTGCATTGAGTGAATGATTGTGCCAACGCTCTCTATCGTAATTCCCTGCCTGGATGAGGCTGAGATCATTCAAAAGCTCCTCGAATCACTCCAGTCCACGCGGGGTCGAGGGGTTGAGTTGATCCTGGTAGATGGTGGTAGTGATGATTCGACGGTTGCCAAGCCATTGGTTGATCAGTTGTTAGTGACTGCTCCTGGACGTGCGCTGCAAATGAATGCCGGTGCACGTATCGCTAAAAGTGATCTACTCTGGTTTTTACATGCTGATAGCATGGTTAATGACGATTTTCCAGAAGCGATTCGTACTGCACTGCAATCAAGTGAGTGCCGATGGGGTCGATTTGATGTGACGCTTTCCGGCAGGGCTCCCTTTTTCCGCGTAATTGAATTCATGATGAACTGGCGTTCCCGATTGACCGGTATTGCTACTGGAGATCAGGGGATATTTGTACAGCGTGGTTTGTTTGAGCAAGTCGGTGGCTTTCCGGAAATTCCTTTGATGGAAGACATTCGTTTGAGCGCCTTGCTGAGAAAGTACGCGTGGCCAATCGCATTGCGCCAACGCCTGATGACCTCCAGCAGACGTTGGGAGCAATCCGGAATATTGCGTACGGTATTATTGATGTGGAGACTGCGGCTGGCGTTTTATTTTGGCGTTGATCCAAAACGGCTGGCGCAACGCTACCGATAATGCTGTTTCCTGATGCCAAAATCTTACTTTTTGCCAAGGCTCCAGAACCTGGGCTGGTCAAAACACGCCTGATTCCGGTTGTTGGAGAGGAGGCGTCAGCAGCGCTTTATCTTGAGTTGCTGTCCGGTGTAATTCATCGCCTCGCAGGGGCGATCGCACCGCTACAGCTTTGGTGTGCGCCGGATGCTGAACATCCCTTTTTTCAAACCATAGATCAGGATTGTGGCATCACGTTGCATGTCCAGAAAGGTGCCGATCTGGGTCAACGGATGGCGCATGCAGCAAGGACGGCGTTAAAAGAGGCTGGAAGTGTTGTGCTGATCGGGGGGGATAGCCCCGTTCTTGAAAAGGAGCACTTGATCAAGGCCTTGATCTGGTTGGCAGAGGGGAGTGATGCCGTTCTCGGCCCCGCCGAAGATGGTGGCTATGTGCTGCTTGCATTGAAGCAGATGAATACGCATCTATTTGAGCAGATTGCTTGGGGTGGTAATGATGTCTGCGAGTCAACCCGTCAACGTCTTAGAACATTGAACTGGACCTGGCGTGAGCTCGAACCGCTTTGGGATGTTGATAGAAAAGAGGACCTGCTGCGTTATCAGAATTTGTGCGCTGATTAAGGGCTATAGCCCCTAGGCCTTGGCTAGAGAGTGTCCTGAGTCTTCTTGGTAGTGCTGTCCCTTTGAGCCATATGTGCTGCTTGAGTTTCCAGTGCGCCCACAGAGTATATCCAATGCCTGCTTGTTGTGTCGTTGGCTGAGTGCCACGATACCTCCATTGATCTCATTTTGTGCCTGTAACTTACTGGCGGTCTGGCTCAGTTTTTCCCAGATGCCGGCAGGCTTGGTGTCCGAGTTTTGCTGCATGAGTGAGGTGACCCCAGCTGTTCCAGTTATCATGTTGTGATGAGTGAGCCAGCGATCTCGCTGTTGTATGCACTCCCACATGAGCCGCATGCCCTGTTTCTTTTCTTGGCTGATTGCCAGGATGGCTTCTGCATCGTTCGATCTTAACGTGCTGTTCTCCTGCTGCACCGTCTCAAGAAGCGAAGCCGCGCTCGCGTATTCTGCCGAAAGAAGTTCAGTGAGTTGATTCTGTAGTTCAGCAGAGAGCTTCATGGGTTACTCCTTTTTAGTAATATTCGCAAACTCACGTTCTTGAGTGAGCAGGTTTTCAGCCGCATCTTCAGGCTCAAAGGCAAAATTGCCCGAAGCCAGTGATCGCTGAATATCAGAAATATGTTGTGCATCAGCAATAGGTAGGCTGGCAATCTGTGCTTCCAGCTCCCTCAATCGTGTAGCTGAGACTGTTATGCTTACCGTGTCATTGCTGCCGCCGCTGGATTTTCCAATCGGATCAGCGCTGTTACTTTGTGGCCTTTCAGCCGCCTTGGTTTGACCTCCATCGCTGGTTGCAATGGGATGTCCAGACGAGCCTTTAATCTTCATGCTCATTAATCACCTTATTAAATTGTTCCCATCAGCGTATCGGCCATATAGGGGTAACCTTTAACAAGTAATCGTTTAAAATCAGTGTCTAAATTAGCGGTTGCTCACACTCCATTCGAGAGCGACTAAGTAGATGCTTGTACAATGCCGGGTGAGACAATGGTCGCTTCAATTTGTCGACTTGAACTGCTGTTCTCCACCTTGATTCGTTCGCCAATCGCGCCATTTCCCAGTGCCTTTCCAGACATGCGCACCTGAAGCGATCCAATCTGGGCGAGGATAGTGACTTGACTGCCTTTTTTGACGGCATGCTGGACAGTGAGTTGTGAGGGATTCAGTACAGTGCTGTTCTGTACAGAGCGTTTTATTTTTTTCCCAAGAACCTGATTAGCATGTGTCAGATAGCCTTTATGCAATCTGGCGACATCCCGACGTTCGATCTTTATATCATCGGCGGTCACAAGGGTGCCTCTGGGCAGTTGGCGATTGGCAACGATAACCATTCTTTCATCCGTCAGGGTGACCGGCACAAAGAGTGTCCAACTGGTACTGCCGTTGCAGCGGACCCCGACAGTGACGCGATAGCTGTTTTTTCGGCCGTAGGGTGTAAAGGTATCGAGTGCCTGATTGCACTGTGCCAGACGCAGACGGCTGTCGAGACGTCCGGGGGTTACGGTGACCCCGGTAGCATCATCATCCAGGGTATCCATTACATGGTCCTTGGCGGCGTCCTGGATGCTGTCGTGGGATTGGTATTCGCTAGCGAGGGCTGTTGCGGTCATTAACAGACAACCCAGTAGCAGGAGGATAGATCCTCTCTTCCATTCTGTTGTTTTACATCGTTGCATAATTTTACCTGCCTGTGTATTTCAGCCGGTTATCGTAATAAATTGGAAATATGCAAATTGTATGCCTGCTTTGGTGTCTTTGTTTCAGTGGACGCAGTGTACTTATTCTGGACAACAGAGGTATAACAGCGCTAAAGCAATGGATTGATGGGTCGCTAACCTAAAGAAGAAAATATAGAACATGAGAGGTAGAGATGGCCGGAATCCTTGACGGTGTTGATCAACGAACCAAACTTGCAGGTCATAACCGACTGGAATTACTACTGTTCCGATTGGCTGGCAGGCAGAGATTCGGCATCAATGTTTTTAAGGTGCAAGAGGTGATTCAGTGTCCAGCCTTAACCCAGTTGCCTGGCTCCCATCCGGTGGTGAGGGGTATTGCCAATATGCGGGGCAAGACTATTACTGTTATGGATCTGTCGCAATCGATTGGTGGTCCCCCACTGGATAACATTGAAGGTCGTTTTGTCATTATTACTGAATACAACCGTAGGATTCAGGGTTTTCTAGTCGGTTCAGTAGACCGGATTGTCAACATGAATTGGGGTGATATCCTGCCTCCGCCAAAGGGTGCAGCAAAGGGCAGCTACATGACTGCAGTCACGCGGGTTGATGATGAGTTGGTAGAAATCATTGACGTCGAGAAAGTGCTGAGCGAAATTGTGGGGTCGGCCGAGGGTGTCTCCGAGGGAGTGATTGAGGAGGATGCCATTGATGAAACCCAACATGTATTGATTGCCGATGACTCTTCAGTGGCCCGTAATCAGGTCAAGCGTGTTCTGGATCGACTGGGTGTCATGACCACGGTCTGCAATGATGGAAAACAGGCGCTGGACCAATTAAAGGCATGGACAGAAGAAGGGAAGCACGTACCTGGTTTCTTGGCCCTGGTTATTTCAGATGTCGAGATGCCCGTGATGGATGGCTATACGCTGACAACGGAGATCCGTAAAGATCCTACTCTCGCAAATTTGCATATTATCCTCCATACTTCACTGAGTGGTGTATTTAATCAGACCATGATTGAAAAGGTGGGAGCCAACGCATTTTTGGCAAAATATGAGCCGGATGAGTTGGCAAGAGTGGTACAGGCACGCCTCAAACAACATAAGCTGGAAGTGCAGGCACTGAACTCTTAACAGGGATAGAAAACTCAATAGAATGGATAATCATGCAACAGTGCGTAGCGAGCCGGAATATGCTGTCACACGGTGACTACGAGGCGTTTCAGAAGTTCTTAGAAGACGCCTGTGGGATTGTCTTGGGTGCTGGAAAAGAATATCTCGTCTCCAGTCGATTGGGTGGACTGATGCGGGAGTACGGCATTGCTACGGTGGGTGATCTCCTTAATCAGCTTAGCAGTGGAAGAAACCAGAAATTACGCACCAGTATCATTGATGCCATGACCACCAACGAGACCTTCTGGTTTCGCGATATGTCCCACTTTCGTCTGCTACAAGATATGATCTGCCCGGAAATCAAGTCTCGTTCCGGTCGTTCAATCAGGATCTGGTCTGCGGCTTGCTCGTACGGTCAGGAGCCCTATAATCTCAGCATGGTGGTGCAGGATTACCAAAGGGCCAATCCGGGGGCTTTGCCCGGTGGTGCTGAGGTGATCGCTACTGACATCTCGTCTACTGTCCTTACGGAAGCGAAGAAGGGCATCTATTGTGGGATGTCGGCATCTCGCGGTTTGAGTATGGATCAGCAGAGCCGTTACTTTAAAGCCAATGGTGATTGCCTCGAAGTTAAGCCGGAGATCAGGCAGCGCGTCAGCTTCCGTGAACTTAACCTCACCAAAGGTTACGAGATGATGGGCCGATTCGATGTCATTTTCTGTCGTAATGTACTGATCTATTTTTCCAGTGATCAGAAGCGGGATATCATTGCCCGTATGGCCCGAGCCCTTAATCATGGCGGGTATCTGTTTCTTGGCTCAACCGAATCCTTAACCGCCCATACTGATCGATTTGAGATGGTCAGCAGCATGGGTGGCATCGCCTACCGCCTCAAATAATTTGCCGCTTTGTTTGTTTTACGGATATTTATTGCCGTTTTACCGGCTTTGGCTTGCCGCTTTAACATCCTGGCCCGCTTTTTCCTCTCGAAATATCAATAAAAACATCTAGATAGGAAGTTGGCACACAGTCTGCTTTATAGCTTTTGGGAAATACCAGGAAGCAGACTGATGAAGCTAGACAAGACATTAGGGCTACATGCTCAATCGCTCCAACTACATGCACGGCGGGCCGAAGTGTTGGCGGGTAATATCGCCAATGCCGATACACCGGGATACAAGGCAAGGGATTTTGATTTTCGTGAGATCTTGCGCCAGGAGCAGACGCCTTCGGTAACCGTTCGCACAACCCATCAAAACCATATTCCACTGGACAATGGTGTCATCTCACCCAGTGAGATGGCCTACCGTATTCCCAGTCAGCCCAGTCTGGATGGCAATACTGTCGATAGTCAGCTTGAGCACACCGCGTATGCAGAAAATGCCATTCAGTATCAGACCAGTCTGAGATTTCTCAGTGGCACTATTCAAACCCTTAAGAAAGCCATAACGGGGCAATAATCATGTCAATGTTCAAGATATTTGATACCGCTGCTTCAGGCATGAGTGCGCAATCGCTGCGATTAAATACGGTAGCCAGCAATATGGCCAATGTAGATAGTGTCAGCAGCAGTATTGAAGAGACCTACAAGGCCAGGCAGCCGGTTTTTAGTGCGTTACTTAATCAGCTTAATCCCGATGAGCCCGCAGTGGGTGTACAGGTAAAGGGCGTGATTGAGAGTGAAGCGCCGCTGAATATGGAGTATGCCCCCAATCATCCGAAGGCGAATGAAGAGGGCTATATCTTTCGTCCCAACGTAAATGTCATGGAGGAGATGGCGAATATGATCTCCGCCTCGCGTTCATATCAAAGCAATGTCGAAGTGGTGAATACGGCCAAACAATTGATGGTCGCCACCCTGCGGTTAGGCGAATAAAGGAGCAATCGAATGAGTACAGTCAATGCAGCCAGCACTGATCAGTTATACCAGACGCTAGGGCTTTCCCGTGAGGTGGAGGCGAACAAGGATAATACCCAGTTACAAATGGAGGATTTTCTGGAATTGATGGTGACTGAATTAACCCATCAGGACCCCTTTAAGCCGATGGATAACAGCGAGCTGGCTACACAGATATCCCAGTTTGCGGCAGTTTCTGGTATCGATGAGTTGAACAACTCATTTTCGGGTTTTTCAGATTCGATGATTTCAGATCAGGCGCTGCAGGCGGCCAATCTGGTTGGGCGTAATGTTCTGGTGCCGGTCAATACCGGAAATCTGGAGTCCGGTGGCACCATTAAAGGTGTGGTCGGAATTACTGAATCGGCCAGTAATGTGACCGTTCGGATCACTGATACAACGGGTGCCCTGGTTAAAGAGATTCCACTAGGTACACAATCCAAAGGTGAGGTGGACTTTACCTGGGATGGGTTGGATGAGAATGGTGATGCCGTTCCCGCAGGACAGTACCAAATTGAGGCGCAGGCTCAGGTAAATGGAGAAACAGTGACGCCCTACACTTTGATTGAAGCGAAAGTCAGTAGCGTAAGTATTGGTGGCGTAGGGCAGGGCTTAACCGTCAATCTGGCCGGCTTGGGGCCGGTATCATTTGAGTCTGTAGCAGAAATCCGCTGAATAATTTAAAGGAGAAGAGAGATGCCTTTTCGTATAGCACTTAGCGGACTTGATGCCGCATCAACTGACCTGCAGGTCACGGGCCATAACATTGCCAACTCTGCAACGAATGGATTTAAACAGTCCCGCGCCGAGTTTGCTGATATTTACGCCACATCCATTCAGGATGTGAGTGCCACCGCGGCCGGTCGTGGTGTACGCGTCTCCCGCGTCGCCCAGCAGTTCAGTCAGGGTAATATCAACTTTACCGCTAGTAATTTAGACCTTGCCCTGAATGGTGAAGGTTTCTTCACGCTTCAAGATGCTGCGGGTAATGTCTCCTACACTCGAGCAGGTGCCCATACCGTAGATAGGGACGGCTATGTGGTTAATCACAATAATGATCGCTTACAGGTCTTTTCACCAATAGGCAACAGCACGACCAATTTTAATACCGGTTCAACGACAGACTTGCAGTTGCCGACGCTCTCTGGTGCACCTTCCGCGACAACGGCAGCAACGGTGGCGGTTAATCTGGATGCCAGCGGCACAGCGACTGCAGCCGCGACACTGTTTGATCCAACAATCGCTACCTCGTATGACAGCTCAACCTCAACAACGGTATATGATTCACTGGGCGCGGCCCATACCATGACCATGTTCTACCGGGAATCGGATACGGTAGCCAATCAATGGCATGTCTATACCACAGTGGATGGCAATATTGTCACGCCGACTACCAATTCAACTGCAGCTCCATCTTCTGCCACCTACCCGAGTGCAACAGTAAACTTCAGTACATCAGGTGCACTCACTACGGGCTCTGGTAGTGTCTCGGCCACCGGAACTATTGCCTACAACGCACTTCCTATCACTGGTGCTGCTGCGTTAAATCTTACATTTGATTACAACAGTACCACGCAGTTTGGTTCGGCATTTGCTGTCAATAACTTGACCCAGGATGGCTATGCAACGGGCCGACTGAGTGGCGTCGATATTGATAACTCTGGTGTGGTCTTTGCGCGTTTTACCAACGGTCAGTCCACAGGATTGGGCAAGGTCGCTCTGGCGAAATTTAATAATCCACAAGGTTTGCGGCAGTTAGGTGATACCAGCTGGGCGGAGACTTTCTCTTCTGGCAATGTCCAGATGGGTGAGGCAGGCACCTCAAGTTTTGGTCTGATTCAGTCCGGTGGTCTGGAGAACTCCAACGTGGATATTGCTGAGCAGTTGGTCAACCTGATTACTGCGCAGCGTAATTACCAGGCGAATGCCCAAGTGATTACTACCGCTGACACGGTAACTCAAACGATTATCAATATACGTTAAGACTAGTGGATTGGAATGAATTTATTCCAATCCAGGTGATTCACCAATAGTGGTGATTCATACAGGAGAAGATAATGGATCGCATGCTTTTCGTTGCCATGAGTGGTGCTAAAGAGACCATGCTTGCTCAGTCAAGTAACAGTAATAATCTGGCCAATGCGACCACGCCTGGTTTCCTGGCCGATTTGCAGCAGTTTCGCAGTATGCCGGTATTTGGGGATGGCTATCCGACCCGGGTCTATGGCATGAGTGAACGGCCCGGTACGGATTTCAAACACGGTGCCGTTGTCCATACCGGGCGTGATCTGGATATGGCGATCAACGGTGATGGCTGGTTTGCTGTTCAATCCCTGGATGGGAGTGAGGCTTACACCCGGCGTGGAGATTTGAAGGTTGATGCCAATGGCTTGCTCACAACCGGCAATGGTTTGCCGGTAATCGGCAACGGCGGACCGATTGCCATCCCTCCTTCTGAAAAAATCGATATTGCATCAGACGGTACGATCTCAATTCGTCCACTCGGACAGGGGGCGGCGGAGCTGGCAGAGATCGACAGAATCAAGATGGTTGCACCCTCCCTGGATATGATGGAGAAAGGCGGTGATGGTCTGATGCGCCAGCGTGATGGCCAGCCATTGGAGGCAGAGGCTGAGATTCAGCTGGTCACTGGATCGTTGGAGAGCAGTAATGTCAACATTGTTGATTCCATGGTGGACATGATCGACTTTGCTCGTCGCTTTGAGATGCAGGTAAAGATGATGAAGACTGCAGAGCAGACGGATGAATCATCCGCCAGCATCATGCGAATGGGTTGATGAAGTTGGCAAGCGGATTGCAATGATATTTTTGAGTAATTTGATTGAGTAGAGGATGACGCACTATGTACCCGGCACTCTGGATCGCAAAAACAGGATTGGATGCACAACAGACCCGCATGTCTGTGATATCGAACAACCTCTCCAATGTCAGTACCACTGGCTTTAAGCGGGACCGTGCCTCATTTGAGGACCTGATCTATCAGAATGTCCGCCAAGTGGGGGCGCAATCGTCGCAGGACACCCAGCTGCCATCCGGCCTGGCATTAGGTACCGGTGTTCGCACGGTGGCGACACAGAAACTGCATACGCAAGGCAATATCATGCAGACCGGTAACTCATTTGATATTGCGATCCAAGGACGTGGTTTTTTTCAGGTTTTGCATCCCGATGGTTCTATTGTCTACACCCGCGATGGTTCGTTTGGTTTGAGTGCGGATGGCCAGATTGTCGATAACAATGGCTATGCATTGGAGCCGGCGATTACCGTGCCTGCGAATACCCTCAGTGTCACGATTGGTACAGATGGTGTGGTCTCTGCACTGGTGTCTGGCAATAGTACACCGACTCAAATTGGTAGTATTGAACTGGCCGATTTTATTAACCCAACAGGACTTGCCGCAGTGGGTCAAAACCTGTTCCGCGAAACGGCTGCCAGCGGAACTGTGACTACGGCCTCACCCGGTGTTGACGGTGTCGGTACAGTGGTTCAGGGCTCACTCGAGAGTTCGAACGTGAATGTGGTTGAAGAGATGGTGAATATGATCGAGACCCAGCGGGCCTATGAAATGAATTCCAAGGCAATCTCTACGACCGATGATATGTTGGCCTATGTGAGCAATCAGCTTTAAGCAGGTGATTGAAATGACGAATCGGCTTTTTTCTCTTTTGATGTTGGCCCTGATTGCGGCTGGATTAGCGGGATGTCAGTCCGCACCGGTACGTGATCCTGCCTATGCACCGATGCGTCCTGTTATACCCCCTCCCGCACCGATGGGTAATGGATCTATCTATCAGGCGGGTTATGAGCGTAGCTGGTTTGAGGATATGCGCGCGCGGCGTGTCGGTGACATGCTGACCATTAAGTTAGCTGAAAAGACTGATGCCAAGAAAAAGGCCACCACGGCGGTCAAGAAATCTAACAGTAACAGTGTCACCAATCCGACCATCCTGGGCAGTACCCCTCAATTCAATGCGCCCGGTCTTCTACCACTTGCCAGTAATAACAACAACAATCTGGGTTTTTCGTTGGAGTCTGAGCACGATTTTTCGGGTGAGGGCGACAGTGCGCAGAATAATGAACTGACCGGAGATGTGACCGTTACGGTAATTGAGGTTTTGCCCAACGGCTATCTGATGGTCAGAGGTGAAAAACGTATTGGCATTAATCAGGGCAATGAGTATGTGAAGGTCTCGGGTATTGTGCGCCCGGCAGATATTGATTCGACTAATACCGTGCTTTCAACCCGGCTCGCTGATCCCACCATTGTCTATAAAGGTGATGGTGCTGTTGCTGATTCTAATGTGATGGGCTGGTTTGCAAAATTCTTTATCAGCGCCCTGTTCCCCTTCTAGGTGAAAATGATGAAACAGATTACAACATTTAACGCGGTTCAGATCGGACTGACGACTCATCGGGTGAGTATGATCGTGAGTCTGCTGTTGTTACTGTTTTTTGCGGCGGGAACAGCACATGCTGAGCGAATTAAAGATCTGGCTTCTATTGCCGGTGTGCGTTCCAACCAATTGCTCGGTTATGGCTTGGTAGTTGGATTGAATGGTACGGGTGACAAGAGCAGCGCTGCTCCCTTTACTGAGCAGAGCCTGAAAAGCATGCTGAATCAGTTAGGTATCGTGGTGCCGCCAGGAACCCAGATTAAACCCAAGAATGTGGCTGCCGTAACGATTCATGCAGACCTTCCGGCCTTTGCTAAGCCAGGCCAGAAGATTGATATCACTGTTTCATCCATAGGAGATGCCAAAAGTCTCCGGGGCGGTTCGCTGTTGATGTCACCACTCAAGGGTGCTGACGGCAAGGTCTACGCCATTGCACAAGGCAATTTGGTGGTGGGTGGCTTGAGTGCTTCAGGTGCTGACGGCTCAAACATTACCATTAACATCCCCAGTGTCGGCCGCATACCCAATGGTGCAACCGTTGAGCGTACGGTGGCCTCTGGTTTTCATCAAGGCAACTACTTGACACTGAATCTGCATGAAGGTGATTTCACTACGGCCAAGCGCGTTGTGGATGCCGTCAATCAAGCGATAGGGCCGGGTATGGCCAAGGCGATTGATTCAACCTCTGTACGGGTCAATACGCCCTCCGATCTGGGACAGCGCGTCTCTTTTGTTTCGCTGATTGAGAATCTGCCGGTGAATCCTGGTGAGACCGCCGCCAAGGTGATCGTTAATTCACGCACGGGAACGGTCGTCATCAGTAATCAAGTACAGGTCTCTCCTGCGGCCGTTTCACACGGTAGTCTGACGGTCACTATCAGCGAGAACGCTGAAGTTTCTCAACCCGGTGCTTTTTCAGGTGGTACGACTGCGGTCGTTCCCCGTACTGATGTGAATGTGGCTGAAGGTGGTAGCCGGATGTTCCTGTTTAATCCGGGTGTCTCACTCAATGAAGTGGTACGTGCTGTGAACCAGGTAGGTGCCGCACCTTCTGATCTGGTGGCCATTCTGGAGGCTTTGAAACAGGCTGGTGCTCTTAAAGCCGAGCTGGTCATCATCTGATGGATATGGCCAACGCCTCAATCTACACCAGTATGGAGGGCCTGACCGCGCTTAAGGCGCGGGCATCGAAGGATGCAAAGGGCTCGCTGGATGAGGTGGCGAAACAATTTGAATCGTTGTTTGTACAACAGATGTTGAAGAGTATGCGACAGGCGGGGTTGGGTGAAGGGTTGATGGACAATGACCAGAGCCTCTTTTATCGCGATATGTACGATCAGCAGCTGGCCATCCACCTTTCAGAGAGTGGTGGTATGGGATTGGCCGATGTCATCAAAAGACAATTAGGTGATGCAGAGCCAGGTGAGCGTGCTGGCTCATCCATGCCTGTTAAATCGATTGAGGATTATCAGCGTCTGGCTATGGCGATAAGGCTGTATCAGCCAGGCGTATCCGGCGACAGTGCAGATGTTGCTGAGTCGCCAAAGGTTGTTGCTACAGACAATAATCGACCGGATCCCAATCACTGGAGCCGAGATGAATTTGTTGAGCAGCTTTGGCCATGGGCTATCGAAGCGGCGGGTCTTCTCGGTTTAAAGCCCCAGGCCTTGGTGGCACAGGCCGCATTGGAAACGGGTTGGGGTAAACATTTGATCCGCAGTGCAGATGGTAGTCCTGCAAATAATCTATTTGGTATCAAAGCCGATCAACGGTGGGATGGCGATCGCGTCAGTGTCAGTACGCTGGAATATGATCAAGGAACAGCCGTGAAAAAGCGTGCCGCTTTCAGATCCTATGAATCGCTTCGTGACAGTTTTCATGATTATGTGGATTTTCTTCAATCCAATCCACGCTATGACAAAGCGCTTGAATCGACCGCAGATAGTGCGTCTTATTTCACGGCGTTGCAGCGTGCCGGTTACGCTACGGATCCGGAATATGCGAATAAAATCAATGCTGTAATGAATGGCGCGGAGATGACGCGCGCATTGGAAAGACTCAAGCTCGAAGCTGATCAGCCGATATAGTGATAAGGGATAGGGCGCCTCACAGGCGCCGCTTGGCGGGCATAGCCCGCCCTCTGATGAATAAAGTCAGTTGCAGGAAAGGTGGAGGAGGGACGTGGCAACCTATCCTCCGGGCTACAAATGGTATGAACGGTTTTTCCGTGTAAAAGCCGCAAACAGGACAGACAAATGGCAGGCATACTGAATATAGGTACATCGGCACTGCTCTCGTTTCAGCGCTCGCTGACAACGACCGGGCACAATATTGCCAATTCAGATACCGAAGGGTACAGCCGGCAGCGTGTCAATCTTGCCACACAGCCACCTCAGTTAACCGGTGTTGGTTATCTCGGCTCCGGTGTAAAGGTTGTCGAAATTCAGCGCATGTACGATGACTTTATCGCTACTCAATTGCGCTCTGCCCAGACAACGGCCTCTGAAATGGAAAACTATTTCAGTCATGCCAGCCGGGTGGATAATATTTTAGCTGATCCCAATATTGGACTTGATCCTGCCATTCAGGACTTCTTTGATGCCATGCAAGTAATGGCGGATGATCCCGCCTCAATTTCTTCACGCCAGGTGTTGTTGTCCGAGGGTGGGGCCATGGTGAATCGCTACCATGACCTCTATCGTCAATTTACCGATATGAACCACCAGCTGAATCAGGAAATGAGTGATCTCTCCACAGAGATTACCGGTCTTGCCCAGTCTATTGCCCGAGTCAATCAGGGCATTATTGAGGCGACTGGTGCTGCCGGTGGTGGTACGCCGAATGATCTGCTTGATCAGCGTGAGGTGTTGCTGAGTGATCTCTCCAAGCTGATCAATATATCAGTTGTTCCGCAGGACAATGGGGCTTGGAATGTCTTTATTGGCAAGGGCCAGGCACTGGTCATGGGTGGTACCAATGCCACTTTGACCTCCGTAAATAGTAGCAGTGATCTGAGTCAACGTGACATCGCCTTTACCAATGTATCGGGCACTCAGGTTGTCACCGATCAACTCTCAGGTGGGGAGTTGAGTGGTTTGATTAACTTCCGTGAACAGGTTCTCAAGCCTGCCATGAACCAACTGGGCTTGGTGGCGATCGGCATGACGGACCGTATCAATGCCCAGCATCAGCAGGGTCTGGACCTGGATGGGAGTTTTGGTGGCCAGTTTTTTGCCTCACACAGTGTCAGCGTATTAGATAATACCAACAATGCCAGTGCGGCAGTCGTCACTGCGACCTTTGTTGATACCGGGAACCTTACGGCCAGTGACTATGAGCTGCGTGCGACTACCACAGCCAATCAGTTCACCATGACACGGCTCTCAGATGGTCAGGTGACCACCATTAATACAGGCGGCACTTATCCCTACACTACGGCTGAAATTGACGGTATTTCCGTAAGTATTTCGGCGGCGGCTACAGCGGGGGATCGGTATCTAATTCAACCGACTCGATATGCTGCCAATAATCTCACTATGTCGATTACTGATCCCCGCAAGATTGCGGCCGCCGGACCTATACGGGCGGTTCACTCAACCAATTCCGGGGGCGGTCCCAACCAGGGAACCGGTGATATAAGCCAGCCGGATTACAGCAATACCACCAATCTTCCGTTGGCCGGTCCCGCTACCATTACACTGCAGTGGGGCGCCACAGCGCATCTTGGTGGACCGGGCTTTACTGTCACGGGTGGTCCTGGTGGTACCATCGCCTATGATCCCGCTACCCAAAGCAATGGCGCGACTTTTAACTTTGCTGCATACGGGGGTATGAGTTTTACCATGACCGGTACCCCCGCAGCGGGTGATCGGTTTGTGATAGAGAATAACAGCGGGGGTGTGGGTGATAATCGCAATGCCCTGAAGCTGGCTGATCTTCAGTCGGCGGATACGATGCTGGGCCAGACGGGTGGTGGTCTGGAGACGGCGACCTTTCAGGAGGCGTACAGTCAGCTGGTGTCTGATGTCGGATCAAAGACCCATCAGGCTGAAGTGAATTTCAATGCAACCGATGGCTTGAGGGAGCGACACCAAAATTCCCTGCTCTCTATCAGTGGTGTGAACCTGGATGAGGAGGCCGCTAACCTGATCAAATATCAGCAGGCGTACCAGGCGGCGGCGCAGGTCATTTCCGTGGCCGGTACCCTGTTTGATACGCTGATAGGGGCGGTCCGGAGGTAATCATGATACGCATCTCGACTCAAATGATCACAGATCGTAGTATCAGCTCAATGTTGAAACAGCAGAGCAGTGTGAGTGATACTCAGCTTCAACTTTCAACGGGAAAGCGTTTATTGGTGCCGTCGGATGACCCGGCCAGTGCGGCGCGTGTAATGGGACTCAATGGTGCGGTCGAAACCTTGACCCAATATCAGAGCAACATTGACCGACTCACGTCTCGGCTGGAGACAGAAGAGAGCTCCCTGGCAGGTACAACCAATATATTGCAGCGGGTTAGGGAGCTGACGGTCCAGGGTAATAATGATGTGCTGTCGCAGACAGACAAGGCCGCTCTGGCTTCAGAGGTTCGTCAATTGCGCGATCAGATCTTTTCCATGGCCAATGCAAAAGACAGTGGCGGAGAGTATGTCTTTGCCGGCTATCAGTCCGGTACACGCCCTTTCTCTTATAGTGCGGGTGTCTACACGTATAATGGCGACAGCGGTCAACGTGAACTCCAGATTGCACCCAGTCGTACGGTAGCGGATGGGGATAACGGTTTCGATACGTACATGAATGTCGCTACCGGTCCGATTGCTACAGTCAATGTGATTGCCCCAACAGATCCTGCTCCTGCGGCGATTACAGCCGGTGATATCACTATTGATGGCGGCAATGGTAATGGGCCAATCAGTATAGGTGCGCTGCCGCTTGCGGCCAGTCCGACTGATCGAGCCACCCAGTTACTGAATGCAATAAATGCCATTTCCGGCGAAACCGGAGTGACCGCAGTCAATGCTACGGCAACCACCCTCACGCTTACTGCGGTCGGTGGTACGGGTGTTACAGTGGCCATTGCTGGAACAGCCACTACAGCCAATACCGGTCTCACCTCAGCAACAACACCACCCGTCACTTCAAAGCGCAGTATTTTTGAGACGCTGGATCTCCTGGCAACCGAGTTGGAGGCTGGAAATTCTGTCACTCGCTATATCACTGATGTGAACTTGGCATTAGAGAATATCATTGAAGTGCGTACCACGGTTGGCGGTCGGCTGAATGCGGTGGAAGAGCAGCAGGCAGTGAATGAGGATCTGAAACTGATTCTTGAAACTCACCGCTCAGAAGAACAAGATCTGGATTATGCCGAGGCCATTGCCCGTTTTGAAAGCCAGATGGTAGCGCTGCAGGCGGCGCAACAGGCCTATGTGAAGGTGAAAGGGTTGTCGCTGTTCAACTATCTATAAATGGTGGGTGGTGGCTACAGGCTTCTCCCATAGGGCGCCTCATAGGCGCCGCATGGCGGGCATGGCCCGCCCTATGTCCCGAAAGTCTGGTAGGGTTGGCACGCTTTTTGTGCCCACGCGAAAGATGCGGTACAGGGCAAAGCCGCTCCCGGCCATCCATGGCCTACGCGGCATAAGTCCATCCTTGGATAAAAAGGTGGGCACAAACTACGTGCCCACCCTACGTGGCTTTCTTCATAGGCGCCGCATGGCGGGCATGGCCCTATACCCCGAAAAGGATAAAACCAGGGGACGGAATTAAAAATTACTTCTTTGTGATCTCGAAGATAAGTCTTTAATTATCAATGAGATAATAGAAAAATTGAATTTGTAGCGGAGTTCACATGTTTTTCACTTTTTTTCTTAAAGAATCCATGGAAATGGCCGTTACAGACATCGGAGGCGGTAAATATCAGATCAGCGATCAGATATATCCGCTAAAAATCAACCTGACCCCGAGGGCACCCCATCCGGTAGCTAAAGGGGAATAAGGAGCAAGACAATGGCACAGGTCATTAACAGTAATGTTCTATCCTTGACTGCACAGCGTAATCTTACCAAATCGCAGTCATCACTCAATACCGCTATTCAACGTCTTTCATCTGGTTTGCGTATCAATAGCGCGAAGGATGATGCGGCAGGTCTGGCCATTACAGACCGGATGACCTCCCAGGTGCGTGGTCTTAACCAGGCCATTCGAAATGCCAATGATGGTATCTCATTGGCCCAGACGGCTGAAGGTGCGTTGGCTGAATCATCCAATAACTTGCAGCGTATTCGTGAATTGGCGATTCAGTCTGCTAACTCCACGAACTCCGCATCTGACCGGGCAGCGCTGAATTCAGAGGTGAATCAGCTCCTTTCTGAGATTCAACGTACCGCTACTACCACACAGTTCAACGGTCAGAACATTATTGACGGTACTTTCCAGGCATCACAGTTCCAGGTGGGTGCAAACGCCAATCAGACCATTAATGTCAGTGTGGCCGGTGCTACGACTGATACATTGGGCTCCTATGGTGGCGCAGGTGCTGCTGTATCAACCACCGCGTTCTCAACGACGAATTACTTGACTATCAATGGAACACAGATTGGTGCTTCTGCTGATCTTTCGACACAGTCTCCTGGCTGGACAGCTGCCAGTGCGGCAGCTAAAGCGCAGGCTATTAATGCAGCATCTGCTTCTACGGGTGTAACCGCGACCGCTACCACTACTGTAACGGGTGCTGCTCCGATTGCGGGATCCACGATTAACGCGGGCGACTTGACCATTAATGGTATTTCCCTGGGTGCGGTCGCTGCGCAGTCAACAGGTGCAGCGCAAGGTCAGAATGTTGCGACTGCCATTAATAATTTGACTTCACAAACAGGTGTAAGTGCCACATACAGCACAAGCACTGGTGCGTTGACTCTCACATCAAGTGAGGGGCGCGACATAGCTCTAGCCGCTGGTAGTGCTGCAGGTGCAACCCGGTTGCTGAATGCTACAGGATTGACTGCGACAGTTGGTGGCACGGCGGCTACTGCTGGTACAGATACGGTTGTGCTTTCTACGGCTGGCCCTATAACTGGCGATGCAGTTACGATCAATGGTATTGCTTTTACCTTTACTGCCGGAGCTGCAGAGGCGATATCCGTCACTAGTGCAACTGCGGTGAGTGTTACTTATGATGCTAGCGGTAATGACGCGGCCGATCTGGCTGCAGCAGTCGATTCATTAAAGAATGCTTTCGATGATGCTAAAGCTGATTCTCTTACCGCGGCTGCATTGGTTCCGTTAACAGCTGTTTCTGATGGTACCGATACTTTCACGATTACGGATAGTCGAGTTGGTGACTATGCAACTCTTGGCCGTAGCGTTTCCAGGGCCTTTACTACAGGCGCAAATGCGACTGTGACACAGGACGCGACGGGCGGTGCTGATTATATAGCTGGAACACTTGCCAATACTACTGGCGGCACGTTGACCTTGAATTCTTCAGAAACCTTCACTTTAACAGGTTCTGGCTCGGGTCTTGCTGATGCCGGTTTCAGTTCATTGACCGTTGCGCTGAGCAAGCTCAGTGCGGTTGATATCTCAACCGTGGCAGGAGCCAACTCTGCGATCGCTGTTGTGGATGGTGCCTTGGCTCAGATCTCCAGTAGTCGAGCTGACTTGGGTGCGGTGCAGAACCGCTTTGAATCCACCATGGCTAACTTGAGCACAGCCTCTGAGAACCTCAGTGCTGCACGCTCTCGAATCCTGGATGCGGACTTTGCTGCAGAGACGGCGAATTTGACCCGGGCGCAGATCCTGCAGCAGGCAGGTATAGCGATGGTTTCCCAGGCGAATGCTCTGCCACAGAGTGTCCTGTCACTTCTCCAGTAAAGGAGCACGGGATGAGGTTCCATAAAGTAACCTCATCCCCTGTAAACTAGGTGATCGCCATGGTAAATCAAATCTCTCAAAGTGTGCTGAGTAGCTTGACTACCCAGCCAAAAGGAGCTCCAAGCAGTAGTACCGGGAAGGTACAAGAGAGTTCTGATGTCGAATCGGTGGCCCAGGTTGTACAACCTTTACCTGATAGTGAAACTAAGGCCGCTGAAAAGTCATCGCAAAAGGTGGATGAGCAGGCGCTTGATGAAGCGTTAGGTCAATTGAATGAGTTTGCTCAATCTGTCCAGCGACAGCTGGAATTTTCTGTTGACGAAGAGAGTGGGAAGACTATTGTCAAGGTCATAGACAAAGAGTCGGGACAGACAATTCGGAGTATCCCCTCAGAAGAAGTCCTGAATATGCAAAGAAGGCTCAAGGAGACCAGTGAAGCTATATTTAATAGTGCAACTGATCGAGTCTCTCTGTTGTTTCAGGGCAAAGCGTAAAGAAATACCGGGGACAAGGATGTCTCCATTGTTTAAGTGTGGCGGGGTCGTAGTCAAGCCGCCCGCCCGGTCGATGAAAACTTTTCAGGGCTATAAGGCGGCTTGACTACGACCCCTGAAGAGTAGATGGCAATAGCAGCAACTTAACGAGGAGGCCAATATGGCCATTTCATCCCCCGGTCTTGGATCAGGACTGGATGTCAACTCGATAATTTCCAGTCTGATGGCGATTGAGGAGCGCCCTCTGACGTTGCTGAATCAGAAAGAGGCTGAAGTACAGGCCAATATTTCAGCCATGGGAAGCCTCAAGAGCGCACTCTCCAGTCTGCAGTCTTCATTGACCGCGCTGGGTGAGGAAGATACCTTCCGCGCGACCTCAACCCAATCATCGGATAGTGCCGTATTTACGGCGACATCCAGCTCCACTGCAACATCCGCCAATTATGCGGTGACCGTCAATCGACTGGCTCAGGCCCATAAAGTGGGTTCCACTGCATTTGCCGATACAGCTACCTTTGGTGGGGCTGCAGGCGATGAAATGATCCTAACGGTGGATAGCAAAACCTTCACGCTTGATCTTTCAACAGCCCAGACCCTGAGTCAGATCCAGTCAACCATCAATGCCGAGTTGAATACCACAGGGGTCACAGCTGGTCTGATTACCGGAGACAGTGGTCAGCAGACATTGACCTTGACGGCGTCTGATACAGGCTATGATAACCGCGTACAACTCTCCTATGGCGGGGCGATCAATGCCTCGACATTTAACTTCTCCATGCTTAATAGGGATAGTGATGACGTTTTGCTGGCAACAGAAGCCGAGCTGGATGCGTCAGTAACCATTGATGGTGTGCCGGTTACCCGTAGCAGTAATAGCATTACCGATGCCGTTGCAGGGCTCACCCTGAATTTGAAAACAGAGGGTAGCGCCAGCGTTACTATTAATGCTGATAGTAGTAGCGCAACTGGAGCAATGAATACTTTTGTCGCATCACTAAATGATGTGTTAAATCAGGTTAAATCAATCTCATCCAGTGGAACCGGTAACAGCAGTGTGATGCGGAGTATTGAGTTTCAGCTAAGCTCTATTATGAATGCAGGGCAAACCGGACTGGGTAGTTACTCCTATCTCTCACAGCTGGGCGTGACCACCAAAGAGGGTGGCGGGATGACGTTTGATAGTTCCAAGCTTTCAACTGCAATGACAGATGATATTGAGGGTGTGATAAGTTTCTTCTCTGATACGAGTAAAGGTTTTGATGTAAGAATGGATGGTATGCTGGACTCCTTCCTTCAAAGCGGTGGTGTCATAGACAGCATTGTTAATGGCGCCAAGAGTGAAGTGACCACGATTACCCGTAACAGGAGTCTGATGGAACAGCGACTGATATCAACAGAGGCTCGGCTACGCAGTCAGTTTGAGTCACTTGATACATTGATGTCCAGTATGCAGACGACAAGCAGTTATTTGACCAGTCAGTTGGAAAGCATAGCCAATCTGACACTTAATAAAAGTTAATTTTTAATCAGCGAGTTGCTGGTTGTTGAGGAAGTAATTATGGCAAAGTCTCGGGTGAATAGCGCGCTCTCTCAGTACAAGAGTGTTAGCGTGTCTTCCGGAGTTGAGAGCGCCACCCCCCATCGTCTTGTGCAGATGTTAATGGAAGGCGCACTGGACAAGATGGCCGCGGCAAAAGGCCATATGTTGCGCAATGAATTGGCAGACAAGGGACGATTTATCAGCTGGGCTATTTCCATAATTAGTGGCTTGCAGAGCAGTCTGGATATGGACGCTGGTGGAGAGTTGTCGCGCAATCTGGATGATCTTTATGATTATATGGTTCGTCGATTAGGAGAGGCGGGTGCCAAGAATGATCCGACAATTCTTGATGAGGTTTCTTCACTGTTACTTGAGGTGAAGTCGGCTTGGGATGTGATACCAACCCAGCTGGATACCGAAAATCGACAGTCAGCTGTATGAAATGATTGAGCAGATATTAGACCTTAGCCAAGCAATGCTTTCACTGGCTCAAGACGGTGAATGGGAGCAGGTCGGGGCGTTACAGCAGAAGCGCCAACAGCTTGTAACAGAAAGTTTTCCGCTAGACGTAGATCATATGAATCATGCTGAAACGGCCAGTCAGATCCAATCCATACTCTACCTGGATAAACAGCTCCTGCATTTGGCTTCTGTGCAACAAAAAGAGATTAGCGCCGCTCTGGGTAAGCTGAACCACGGTCGCCAGGCCACCAAGGCCTATCATACCAACGCCCGCAGTTAGAATTTGTTCTGAGCTTGGGCAATAGCTCACTCAAGCACTGAGTACTAACTCCAATACAAACTTGCTGCCAAAATAAGCCAGCATCAGTACCACAAACCCACTCAATGTCCAGGTTAAGGCCTTTTGGCCTCGCCAGCCAAAACGGTGGCGTCCCCATAACAGTGTCCCAAACACCAGCCACGCCACTATCGATAGGATGGTTTTGTGGACCAGGTGTTGGGTGAAGAGGTTTTCCAGGAAGACAAAACCACTCAGCAGTGCGATAGAGAGTAGCGCAAAGCCGAGACCAATCATCTCAAACAGCAGTGCTTCCATGGTCTGTAGAGGAGGCAGGGCGCGAATAAATCCGCCCGGATGCCTGTGGCGCAACTGATAATCTTGAATTGCTAATAAAACTGCCTGAACACTGGCCATTGCGAGCATACTGTAGGCCAACAGTGATATGAGTACATGGATTCTTAATGCCCAGGGCGAGTCAGCGGCCAGAATGTGATTGGCTGGAAAGTGCATCTCTAAGGCAATAGTCAATGCGGCCAGTGGAAGCAGGGTGATGCCCAGATTCTCGACCGGTTTGGTCAGGGCAGAGAGCATCAGTAGCAACATGATGGTCCAAGCAATCAGCGACGAGGCGCCGAAGAAGCTGAGATTTACCCCACCCTCGCTGCTCATGCTCTGATAAAGCAGTATCCCATGCAGCGCTACCCCAGCCAGACCGGCAGTGATGCCAATGAAGCGAGGTAGGGATTTTCCTGTTCTATCAGAAAAGAGTCTGAGAGCAATGATAATCCCGCTAACCAGATAGCAGATGATAGCGAGAAACGCGACGATAGTATGGTTCATATGGGCCGAGATAATCGCATAGTTACCCTATTCCTGGCCAGCCCGAAACACCAGAGATTCGGGCTATCCCTGCTAGATTTGAGCATAATATAGGTTTGGATTGAGCGTAATGCGTTAGATCAGGTTAGCGCTATAGCGATACCTTAGATCATGCCGGGTTAAAACACCCATTGAGCGTTGATGGGATCAAGGGCGCGTGGATCACCGTTTCCATATATAATGCGATAAATTTTTTGTGAGAGGCTCAGTTTAGGCATGTTTGACAATCTGACAGATCGATTAGGTGGCGTGCTCGATAAGTTGCGTGGGCAGGGTCGTCTGACCGAAGAAAATATTCAGGAAACTGCACGAGAGATCCGCATGGCTCTGCTGGAGGCGGACGTTGCACTTCCGGTTGTTCGTGAATTTGTTGATCAGGTCAAGGCCAAGGCGCTGGGCGAAGAGGTGATGCGGAGCCTTACCCCTGGGCAGGTGTTGATCAAGATCGTTAATGATGAGCTTGTCCGGGTTATGGGCGAGGCCAATGCCAAGTTGAATCTGGCTGCCCAGCCGCCTGCGGTGATACTGATGGCGGGCCTGCAGGGCTCGGGTAAAACGACCAGTGTGGCGAAATTGGCGCGCTGGTTGAAAGAGACTCAGAAAAAGTCCGTCATGGTGGTGAGTTGTGACGTCTATCGGCCGGCGGCTATTGATCAGCTCAAGACCTTGGCTGCTGAGGTTGAGGCTGAATTTTATCCTAGTACTACGTTGCAAAAGCCGTTGGCCATTGCCAAGGCGGCGCTTGATCAGGCGCGTAGACAATTTGTCGACGTGCTGATTGTGGATACGGCAGGTCGTCTTCATATTGATGCGTCCCTGATGGACGAGATCAAGCAGCTCCATGCTGGGATCTCTCCCGTCGAAACCCTGTTTGTGGTTGATAGCATGACCGGACAGGATGCGGCCAACACCGCCAAGGCCTTCGATGATGCGTTGCCGCTTACCGGTGTCATTCTTACTAAAACGGATGGTGATGCACGGGGTGGCGCAGCCCTCTCAATCCGGCAAATTACTGGCAAGCCGATCAAGTTCCTGGGTGTGGGTGAAAAGACTACAGCCCTGGAGCCTTTTCATCCGGAGCGTATGGCGTCGCGGATTCTCGGCATGGGTGATGTCCTCTCCCTTGTTGAAGAGGTTCAGGGTAAGGTCGATCAGGCCAAGGCCGAAAAACTGGCCAAGAAGCTGCATAAGGGGCAAGGCTTCGATCTGGAGGATTTCCGGGATCAGATGGAGCAGATGTCCAATATGGGCGGTTTGAACAAGCTCATGGATAAGCTACCGGGAATGGGAAATATCCCTGACCATGTAAAAAATCAGGTCAATGATAAGGAATTGGTTCGTACCATCGCCATTATCAATTCAATGACGCCGCAAGAGAGGCGATTCCCCAATCTAATCAAAGGTTCCCGCAAGCGTCGTATCGCCCTTGGCTCCGGCACTCAGGTGCAAGAGGTGAACAAAATGCTCAAACAGTTCACCCAGATGCAGAAGATGATGAAAAAAATGAAGGGCGGAGGTATGGCCAAGATGATGCGAGGACTCAAGTCAAAAATGGGCCCTGGTGGAGGTATGCCGCCCGGTGGAATGCCGCCTGGAGGAGGATTTCCATTCTGATTTGAGTGTAAATCATATGACTTGATAAAAGTCTGCGATTGTTGGTTTTGAAGTAAGAAAAACACTTCACTTTTCTTCTAAAACGAGTAGAATGCCCCGTTTCACTCCGGCCGGTTTGGTTGGCCGGCGGTGCGTGGCAGATTTTTTAAATTCTAAGGGTTAGGCATGGTAACAATTCGTCTTTCGCGGAGCGGAGCTAAAAAGCGTCCGTTCTACCACATCGTAGTCGCTGACAGCAGATGCCCACGCGATGGCAAATATATTGAGCGTCTGGGTTTCTTCAATCCAATCGCAACGGGCGGAGAAGAGCGCCTGCGTCTGGATCAAGCGCGCATTAGCCACTGGGTTTCCCAGGGTGCTCAGCCGACTGACCGGGTCTCACAGCTGGTTAAGGAAGCGGCAAAAGCTGCAGCCTGATTGGTTTGTGGGCCTGTGCATGTTGCCGGGTATGCAAACCAGTGACCGGGAACTGAAATGAGTGCGCCGGTAGATAAAAACGAGACCGATTGGGCTGTTTTGGGTCGTGTCTCGGGTCTGTTCGGGGTGCGTGGATGGGTGAAGGTTTTCTCCCACACGTCTCCAAAAGAGAACATCCTAAACTACCCTTCCTGGTTTTTATTTCGGGAGGGGGAGTGGCAAGAGTATAAGCTGAAGCAGGGCAAGGCTCAGGGAAAGGGGCTTGTCGCTTTACTGGAAGGGGTCGATGACCGCGACCAGGCAGCAGAACTTACAGGCGCTGACATTGCTGTCAGGCGTGATCAGTTGCCTGAAATCTCTCCAGATGAGTATTACTGGAGTGATCTTGAAGGACGACGAGTCGTTACTGAAACGGGTGTTGAGCTTGGACGGGTGGATCACCTGTTTGAGACCGGTGCGAATGACGTAATGATGGTAAAGGGAGAGAGAGATCATCTCCTGCCTTTTATCGGTCAGGTAATTAAAGAGGTCGATCTGGACGGTGATTTAATCACTGTTGATTGGGATCCAGACTTTTGAGGTGTGGCATGCGTTTTGACGTGGTCACCCTATTTCCTGAGATGTTCAGGGCGATGATCGGTCAGGGAGTAACCGGTCGTGCAGTGGAACGGGGGCAGGTCTCATTAGGGCTCTGGAACCCTCGGGATTACACCGATGACATCCACCGGACTGTGGATGACAGACCCTACGGTGGTGGTCCTGGCATGGTGATGAAGATTGAACCCTTAAGGGCCGCAATCCAACAGGCACAGGCCGCTACTCCCGGTGCCAAGGTGGCCTATCTCTCTCCGCAGGGTAGGCGATTTAGTCAGCAGGCAGCCCATGAGATTGCCCAACGTGATGGCCTAATACTCTTGGCCGGACGTTATGAAGGGATAGATGAACGATTGATAAGTCGTTCAGTAGATGAAGAGTGGTCAATCGGTGACTATGTGTTGAGTGGCGGTGAGTTGCCAGCACTGGTCCTGATGGATGCGGTTATACGACTGCTTCCGGGTGTTTTAGGTGATGCTGATTCGGCTGAGCAGGATTCGTTTTCTGACGGTTTGCTGGATTGTCCCCACTACACGCGACCCGAGAGTTTTGAGGGTGACGTGGTGCCTTCCGTGTTGACTGGCGGGAACCATGAGTTGATTCGCCGTTGGCGGCTTCAGCAATCACTGGGTCGGACATGGCAGAGACGGCCAGATCTCCTGGAAGGGCGAACCCTGAATCAGGAAGAAGAATTTTTATTAAACGAGTTTATTGAAGCGCTGAAAGGCGCTGACTGAAATACAGGAGCATACGATCGTGAGTAATATCATTCAGGAACTTGAAGCCGAGCAGATGAACCGTGAGGTTCCCGATTTTGGCGCCGGTGACACCGTTGTAGTACAGGTGAAGGTTGTCGAAGGTACCCGCGAGCGCCTGCAGGCTTTCGAAGGTGTGGTCATCGCCAAGAAAAATCGCGGTCTAAACTCTTCATTTACCGTTCGCAAGATGTCCCACGGTGAAGGTGTTGAGCGTGTATTTCAGACCTATAGCCCGGCTGTCGCCGCTATCGAAGTAAAACGTCGTGGCGATGTCCGCCGCGCCAAACTGTATTACCTGCGTGGCCGTACGGGTAAGGCAGCGCGTATCCGCGAGAAGATTTAACGCTAATCTGGATTTGCCCTGTACTCAAACACCCCGCTTCGGCGGGGTGTTTTGTGTCCAGGGATGAACTTATGCCGTGGAGGCCGCGAATGGTCGGGGGCGGCTTTGTCAGGAAATTAATCGCTTACGGGGAGTTCAATGCCTTTTGTCTGCTCCATGATCTGAATAGCGCTTTCAAGATCGACTTTATCCACGTTTTCCGGGCTTTGAGCATTAAGTCTGTCGAATATATCCCGCTGTTCAAGTGTCGCTCGATCCCCATTTTCTAACTGATAATGGGCTGCCCAGGGTACAAACTTGGTGAGCGGAAACAGTTGTCCCTCGCTGGGGGAAATGTCGATATTGATGCCGGAGATCAATAGCAGATTTCTTCCTCTAAACTCTCGTTCTCGGATGATGGAGCGGTAGGTTCTGTCAAATTCTATTTGCGAATTCACTTGTGCAGCGGCTAGGGTAGGGAAGGGGGCAGTAAGGATCTGTGGCATGCTTTTGCTCAGGTTACTTTCGAGATGGTTTATGCCCTCTTTCGTGACAATGTTTTCCCTTCTAAAGTGGAATAAATCATCACGCAATATTTCGCCAATCACCTGTTTGCTTCCGGATTTTAATGAAAGATTCGCAAGTCGGGGTAGAAACGACTGACTCAAGTAGAAGGCCTTTGAGGTACTGAACACTTGCAGTGGTAATAACCTGCTCGGTGGAGCCTCATCAATAATTTTTTTTAAATCAAGTATTAACCCTTGCTTGCGCTCATGATCAAGTAGCTGATTATCGATAATGACAGCCGGTTTATCATTAATCAGCGTGAAGGCGATATTGTTTTTAGCAAACTCAAATTCTGCGCTATACCATTCAAGAATTTTGCATATTTTACCGCAGGCGGCAGTTGACTCATGGTCATGCCGCTGTAGACGGCGGTAACTGCCGAATTGATCTTTCTCTGGATCGTATCCCACATGGCTGGCCTGTATGATCACCAGATCTTCGCCGTGATCGGCATGTGGGGCGTGGCGATCGGTAGCGACCACTCCTCCCACAATGCCATGGTTGAACGGGAAGGTGCCGAAGTGCTTGGCAATCAGGATAATTGGAAAACCCTGACTCTCATCGGAGCAGAAAGCGCGGGAGGGCATAATCTGACCGGGCCTGAACCCAAGTGATTTGCAAAAGTTGTAGAGTCTGGGGATGAAGCTGCTATAACGCATCGTCAAACCCTTGATGTGGAAATCACCCATGACGTGCGGCATGTTATTCCCCTTATTCTAGCCACATGAACAGAGCCACAATAGATTCCCATGCTGTCTGTGTCAAAAGGTTGATTGGGTTGCCTCCTTGATGAAAAGCTTTCAATATAGTGTCACTCCCTCCAATTGAATAATTCATAGGCAATTAATGACATTCACCTTCTACTGGCATGACTATGAGACCTGGGGTGCCGATCCGCGTAAGGATAGGGCCGCACAATTTGCCGGGATTCGTACGGATGCAGCGCTGAATGTCATCGGCAAGCCTTTGAGCGTCTACTGCAAACCATCCGATGATCTATTGCCACAACCTGAGGCTTGCCTGGTGACAGGGATAACACCACAAAAAGCACTGGAGCAGGGGGTCAATGAGGCCGAGTTTTTCTCTATGATTCATCTTGAGATAGCCCGACCGGGTACCTGTGGCGTAGGTTATAACAGTGTCCGTTTTGATGATGAGTTTACGCGGTTCGGATTCTACCGAAATTTTCACGATCCCTATGCGAGGGAGTGGCAGAATGGCAACTCGCGCTGGGATATCATCGACATGGTCCGGTTGACTCATGCCCTTAGGCCGGAAGGGGTTGTTTGGCCAAGGCGCGAGGATGGGGCAGTCAGTTTTCGTCTTGAGGCGTTGACTGAAGCGAATGGCATTGCCCATCAAGCGGCGCATGATGCTTTGTCCGATGTGTATGCAACCATTGAGCTGGCCAAGCTGATACAACAGCATCAACCACGGTTGTTCAGCTATCTCTTGTCACTGCGCAACAAGCGCACAGTAGGCGAATTGCTGAATTTACAGGAGCAGACCCCGGTACTGCATGTCTCCTCTATGTATCCAGCCGAGAAGGGTTGCATTGCTATGGTCATGCCACTGGCGAGGCACCCAACCAATCCGAATGGCGTGATTGTCTATGACCTGGGCTATGATCCCGATCCGCTGATTCAGTTAGGCGAGGAGGAGATTCAGATGCGGTTGTTTACGCCCCGAGAGCATCTACCGCCTGGTGTGGAGCGTATCCCACTCAAGACGATTCATCTGAATAAATGCCCTGTTGTAGTGCCAATGAGTACCCTGACGGATCAGGCTGCGGAGCGCTGGGGTATCGATTTGCAACAGGGGTTGGCCTATCTTGAGCGAATAAAGCTGGCCGGAGGGGTGGCGAAGAAGATACAGGCCGTTCATGCGCGACAGCAGTTTGAGCCTATTACTGATCCGGATCAAAGCCTCTATTCGGGAGCGTTCTTCAGTAAGGATGATCGCAATCGAATGAATCGAATACTCACCGCCACGCCGGAGGCCTTGGCGGAAATGGCGGTGGCCTTTGATGATCCACGTTTGCCAGAGATGCTATTCCGTTATCGCGCTCGTAACTGGCCAGAGACGCTTTCTCCATCAGAGGTGGTGCGTTGGCAGGAGTATCGAGTTGATCGGCTGACAAATGCTGAAGGGGGCAGTAGCATCACACTGAAAGCTTTCCAGCAGGAGCTGGCGAGGCTTATGGTCGATCCAACGGTTGATGCCGCAAAAAAGCAGATTTTATCGGAGCTGGCGGACTGGCCTGCAGTTATTCGCCTGGTCTAAGCATGAGCCGGCCTCTTTCTTGAATGTATTGAGACCGGCAGTCTATATTCCGTGGATTACTCAGCGGTCCATTTGTTCAGTGCTTCGATGATGGCTTCTGCCTGGGCCTTGCTAGATATGTTGAATTTTGATTTTGGCAGATACTCACCGTTACGTTTCTGATAGCGGCGTATGCTGTATTTGTCAGGGCTGTATTCGCCTTTAGAGCGGTTCCACTCCTGATAGCGGAACATGACGGTTGACCAGGCCCCTTTGGAAAGTACAACTTTGTCCAACTCTTTTACGACGTCGATCCCGTCTTCTGAGTAGTTAATGGAGAGTTCTTCAACGGTCGATGCCATAGCTGCTAGTCCTGAGTTTCAAGGCCATTTTGGCCGGAAGATGGATAGATTTTTAAATCGGCCTGCATATTCAGGCTGAGGCGGCAAGTTAACAGATGTGAGGGGTTTCGTCACGAGCCGTAACCTGTTTTTAGCGACGATTACTGGGCTCCATTGGCCTGCAGTAGACGAATGATGTTTTGATCGCCTTGCTTAGTGGCAGCGGCCAGGGGGGGTTCACCCGCTTTATTTGCAAGATTTACATCGGCGCCATTCTGAATCAATAATTTTACCTGTACCCGATTATTAGCGGCTATCGCAGCTGTCAGTGGGGTCTGGCCTGCGGAGTTCTGTTCATTGATCTGAGCGCCTAAATCAATCAAGAGTGGAATGATATCCCGATCAGTGACACCGGCGCTCACAGCGACATGGAGGAGTTGTGTCTGATCGTGCTGCGCGCCCTGTTTTATCAAATATTCCGTGATTTGGGTGCGTCCGTTTAATACAGCCCGTACTAAGGCGCTATTTCCCTGTTTATCCGGGATGTCCAATTTGGCGCCTTTACTGACCAGTAGTTTTACAATGATGTAGCTGCCTTGGGTCGCCGCAATGTGCAAGGGTGTTTCCCCTTGCACATTGGCGTGATTAATGTCACTGCCCCATTGAATATGGCGTTCAATCTGATTGATATCTCCCCGTTCGACCGCCAGATTGAGCGAGATAGTGGGTTTATCAGGTTCTGAACAACCGGATAGAAAAAGTGCACATCCAAGTAAGAAAAACTTCAATATATTCATAGTTACCGCATTTTCTGATTCATCGCCTTCAATAATAGCGCCAATAGTGACCGCATGCTAAGGTACGCGCCCATGTTCCTTAAACTTCTTTTAACTGCATTGGTGATTGCCGGGGCGCTTCTGACCTTGCGAATGCGAAGTCAGCGCCGTTTGAACCAGTATGCACCTGAACCGCGTGTGCTGAAAGCACCGGGTAGAGATGTGCGTGCTAAACGTATGCCCCAGTTGCTGGCAGCAGGCGCGGTATTGCTGATGCTGATTGGGGCTAGCCTCTATCTTTATCACCAATGGCGTGATGCCTATCAGTTAGTCTCCATTCATGTCATTGATACCCGTAGCGGACAATCATCCCAGTATCAGGCTTATAAAGGGGATATCGAAGGCCGGAAATTCACAACGACAGATGGCCGAGTGGTCACACTCGCTGAGGTTGAACGCATGGAGACCGGTGCAGACTAACGACCCTCGTTGGTGATTGTGCTTTTTGCCTTGCCGTAAATCGGTTATGCTCGGGATACTCTTAAGGCATTTTTGTATCAGATTATGTCGCTATCCAGAGCTATAATAAAACACTGCTATCGCCTGGAAGACTCCCCTCGCTACAAGCGTACCAAACACTTTTTTTATAATCTTCTAGAAAATCCACAAGCGCGCATTCGACCCTACTTCGATATCTTTATGATATTACTGGTACTTTCCAGTGTGTTTGTACTGATCTATGAGGTGAAAGAGGATCTTGGATTGCCAGGGCAGATTTTCGAACTCTGTGCGGTGGTGATTTTTTTAACGGAGTACTTGCTCAGATTTTGGCTCTATAACAACATCCACAGGGTATTCATCGAGCATTACGAACGAGCTGAATTTGTTAATCTACCGTTTTCTCTTGGACCTCCTGTAAAAGAGGTTTTACAGAAAAAGTGGGATTACATGACAACCCCGCTTGCTATAATTGATCTTCTGGCTATCATTCCGAGTTATAGGCCTCTCCGTTTTCTCCGCATTTTCCTGTTATTCAGGCTGTTCAAGCTGTTTCGCTATGCTCGTAGCATCAATGAGTTTGTCAAAGTACTTTCTGAAAAGCGTTTTGAGTTTTATACCTTGGCGATCTTCCTGGCGTTTGTTGTATTTACCGCGGCCTCTGCGATCTATTTCTTTGAGGCGAGAAATGCTGGCGGTGAGATTGAGCACTTTTTTGATGGGATCTATTGGGCGGTGGTAACCATATCCACAGTGGGTTACGGTGATATCACTCCGCAGACCACTGAAGGCCGGATGATTACCTTGGTACTGATTATCTGTGGGATTGGAGTGATCTCTTTTACCACATCAGTCATTGTCTCAGCTTTTACTGAAAAAATGAGTGAGCTACGTGATAACCGCGTATTTGCCGAGCTGGAAAAACATAAAACAAAGCACATCATAATTTGTGGCTTTGGTCGTGTGGGACAAGTAGTTGCAGAACGCTTGGCTGCCAGCCGAGATCGCTTTGTGGTCATTGATCCCGATGCTGAAGTCATTGCGTATGCCAAGCGGCTTGGTTATCTGGGTATTCAGGGTAGTGCTGAGGACAGTGAACTGTTGGTGCAGTCGGGCATTCAGGAGCGTGCAGAGAGAATTCTTTGTCTCACCGGGAACGATGTAATGAATGTCTACATTACGTTGACTGCGCGTGATCTGAATGCAGATATTGAAATAATTTCCCGGGCCAACAATAGGGCCTCTATTCGAAAACTCTACCAAGCCGGAGCAAATCATACTGTTGCCCCTTTCAAGGCAGTCGGCGCCATTGCTGGTGAATATATTGGTCAGCCCGTGGCCTTTGAGGCGATTCACGGCATTCTGTCAGGACGGAAGGGCATCAGTCTGGAAACGGTGACCATACGCCCTGACTCATGCTTGATTGGACGACCGATTAGTGATGTGGATTTTGTCAGTTACAAACTCATTCTGTTTGGTGTGATCAGTCATCTTGATCGAGTTCCCGATCAGGATACTGTGGCCTATGATCTGAAATGGAACCGCATTCACTTCAACCCCAAAGCGGGCTTTCGTTTGAGTGCCAATGATCTGCTGGTACTTATTGGGCATGAGTACAGTATTACCCATTTCAAGGATCGCCTGGAGAGTGGAGGGCTTTGATATGCGGGAACGCGTGATAATCTTCGGCAGTAATTCCCTCAGTTCTGCGGTAGCGTTGCAGCTCAAGGATCGAAACTGGGATCTGTTGTTGGTTTCAAGCGATGAGGCTGCGTTGGCAGTTATGGCAGATCGCGGCTTTAGTACCAGAATGGCTAATTATTCAGATGATGAAGAGCTGGTCAAATTGGGTATTGGTAAAAAAGTCGGAGTGATATTCGCCTTTTTTGAAGAAGATGCCGAAAACGTGTTTCTCACTATCTCGGTTAAATCCATTGACCCAGATATCAAAGTGATCTCACTGACACAATCAGCCGACTCGGCAAGAAAACTGAAGGCCGCAGGGGCCAATAAGGTTATAGATCCCTATGAAATCAGTGGCCGCAAGATCTATGACATGATCAAGCGGCCGTTGATCGCTGAAACCATTGAAAAAGTCGTTTACGGCCAGGATTATTTGAATTTGGCAGAGATTACTGTAATTCAGGGGTCATTCATGGATGGACGTATGCTGGGTGATCTGGAGCTTTCCAGGCGCTATGATCTCATTGTACTAGGCGTGGTCGATCGGGAAATGGGGGATGAGTTTATATTCGCCAGCAGTGGCTTGAATCACAAGCTGGACGCAGGGGATGTGTTGGTAGTGATTGGTGCAGTTCCTGCGTTAGAAAAGCTTCGGCTTGAGTCAGGGCGCACCTAAATCAATACCCCTGCGGAAAGACATCGCCGTCGATAGGTGCTATGCGGCAGAAGCTTCCAGTAGGCTGGTTAATTGTCCGCTCTCAATTTGACCGTGTGCTTTCAGGGCGCTGCTGGCAGATGATTGGATCGTCTCTTTGATTCTCAGAGCCAGTGTCATGGCTTGTTCTTGGTTCGTAACATTGCCGCTGCGTGGGCTGTTCACTTCCTGGCTCACCAGTCGCCCAGTACCGCTTAACTCAACGGTGTCATTAGCGGGGGTTGCTGAAGGTGATCCCGTATTATTTTCCAGTCCGGTACCCGAACGTTTTTCCGCAGCTGAGCTGTTTCGATCATTCACTTGCGGCAAAATTTTGTCGTTTGAGAGTAGGCTGACCATGATTATTCTCCAAATGTGAGTCAATAAATTGACTTGAGCGTGCTTTTTCGCCAGTTATGTTTCAGTAAAGCAAACAGCGGGCCACATTTCCACTGATGATAATCAATTAAAGGATCAATTCTGCGGTATTTCTTCGTGTTACTGGTTTACATATACGGCTTTCGCATTACAGAAATGTTACAGTTATCTTTCACATTTATGGGTGGCATGATGAGTATATTAGGGTCTGCTTCATGCCGGTAACTAACCTAACGAAATTTTGGGTTTTATGGAACTTCAAAACATAACGAATCTTGAGAAAGCGACCAGTAAAGGTAGGCAAGAACTATTCCGTATTGGCGTGGCGTTGCTGTTTATTGTCGGCATTATGTTGTTTATCGGTACCCGTGGGGGATTAGATACTCCCGGGCATGTCATGCTGATGGTGGCGGCCGTTATTGGTGGCTATATGGCCATGAATATCGGAGCCAATGATGTAGCGAACAATGTAGGCCCGGCGGTTGGTTCAAAGGCATTGACCTTGGGTGGGGCGATCGTCATCGCAGCCATTTTTGAGGCGTCGGGGGCGCTTATCGCTGGCGGTGATGTGGTTAGCACGATCAAGAAAGGCATTATTGATCCCTCCGCCATCGGGAGTACGGATGCATTTATCTGGTTAATGATGGCGGCACTGCTGGCAGGTGCCCTTTGGCTGAATATCGCTACTGCTTTGGGTGCGCCTGTATCAACTACTCACTCCATTGTAGGGGGCGTATTGGGTGCCGGTATTGCCGCCGGAGGTATGGGTATTGCCAACTGGAGCAAGATGAGTGCCATTGCCGCAAGCTGGGTCATCTCGCCAGTCATGGGAGGGCTAATTGCCGCTGCATTTCTCCTCTTAATAAAGCGAACAATCACCTATCAGGACGATATGATCGCCGCTGCAAAGCGGATGGTGCCGCTGCTGGTGGGTGTGATGACGTGGGCTTTTTCGACTTATATCGTACTGAAGGGTTTCAAGAAAATCTGGAAGGTGGAGTTTGGTTCAGCCGTACTGATAGGCTTTGTGGTGGGTGTCATGGTGCTGTTTCTTGTTCGCCCGCTTGTTACCAGGGTGGCAGAGAAACTGCCCAATGAGAAACAGAGTATCAACAAGTTGTTCACGCTGCCGTTGATCTTTGCTGCTGCCCTCTTGAGCTTTGCCCATGGTGCCAATGATGTGGCAAATGCAGTAGGGCCGTTGGCTGCAATCAATGATGCCATAATGCATGGTGGTATTGTAAAGAAGGCATCGATTCCACTGTGGGTGATGATGGTGGGTGCACTCGGTATAGCCGTTGGTCTGGCGTTGTATGGCCCAAAACTGATCAAGACTGTGGGCAGTGAAATTACCGAACTGGATAAGATGCGGGCCTTTTGCATTGCTATGGCTGCTGCAGTTACGGTGATTATAGCTACCCAGCTTGGATTGCCCGTCAGTTCCACTCATATTGCGGTGGGGGGGATATTTGGCGTTGGTTTCTTGCGTGAGTTCATTAAGACCAGTTATGCCAAGATGGTGGAAGAGATCAAAATGCATCATCAGGATGATGATCCGGTGGCTATTGAGGCCTATCTGATGCAGTTCAAGAAGGCCTCAGTGACACGAAAAGGGGAGATGTTGGCTGAGCTTAAAGAACGTGCAAAAACGCAACATGATGCGCCGCTGACCAAGAAAGAGCGTAAGGGGCTGCGCAAGGTCTATAGACATGAACTGGTCAAACGATCGGCCTTACTTAAGATTGCCGCCGCTTGGGTGATTACGGTACCTGTATCAGGCCTGATGGCCGCACTGCTCTATTACATGATCCGTGGCATGATGTTGCCATAGCGTACCAATCAATCAGTAGTGAAAAAAGGCCGTCGCTTCTGGGCGGCCTTTTTGCGTTATCAGTTCCAATGATCTCTAACTTAGTCGTTGGTCTCGACAATCCGTAGCTGACTGATGTCGGGCAAAGGGGCGGCTTGCTTCTTGATCTGATACTCTTCCAGTGTGCCGCTGTTGGCGGGTGCCAGAGTAAGTTCGCTGATGTCAATATCAACGGGGGAAGGCGTTGGGGACTCATCCAGTACGGCTCCTGAATTTGCCAGTGTCAGGTAGTCCGTGTTGGGGATATCAGCAGGTTCAATAGTGGGAGCACAATCGATTAGGCTGCCAGTATTGGGCGGTAGCAGTGTCATGGCAGTTTCAGGGTGGTCATGGCGGTTACTGTTTGCCGCTGCTTCTGGTTGTGCGGCGTCGATAGGGTCGGCAGAGCGTATCTCCACCAAGGCTCCAGCATCCCTGAAGGCCACGCGATATTTGATGGCCGTATCTTGATCAATGTTATTTTTTATTTTTACCGACACCCCGGAAAAGAGATAATCAAGTTGCTCGTCACCCGCATTAAATAGCTTTGCGATTTTTTGTTTAACAGTAGTCAGGTCAGCATCTTCGATAATCTTTCCGGAAAAATAGATGTCATAGCGTTGTACTGGCATGGGTAAGATTCCTTAACCGCTTTGGTCATGTACCTATCTGAACCAAAGTATAACCCTAAGTGGAATAATTGCGGGAATCAGTGCTCGATATGCCAACAGGGGCCATACGGCGCCTGTTGGCATGATTGACGGAGTTAGAGCGGTTTGCTTAAGGTAAAGGCGCCGCGAATATCACCTTCATTAAAGCCTCGTGCTTCATCTTCTGGGTAAAGCGCTTTCAGTTGTTCTTCCACTTCGGGTGATACTTTGGCTGCATGGCAGTTCAAACAGGCCTTTTCAGTTGGGATAGCCTTCATGTAGCGAAATGTCTTTTTCCCATTGGTCTCGATAACTTCTGAGAAATCAAGTGTGGCTAGGTCCGCGCCACTGGCCTTCCTGATCTCGAATTGCTCGAGAACGCCGAGTTCCCACGCGTCGGGTGCGTTACTTGGCGAACGTATTTTAAGACTGGTCCTGCCGATCTCCCAGCCTGATTGGGCGGCTATTTCGTTAGCAATCCCGGGTGCTCTGACATTACAGAACTTGATGGCCTTTACCGGCCCTCCCTCTTTCATAGAGCTAACCAGTTGACCTTTCAGGGTTGAGCCGAATTGCTTGATCAGGCCACGGGCTTCGACGACATCCTCTCCAGCAAAAAGCGGCTGTGAAATTATGGATGCCAACAGTAAAAGTGGTATTTTCTTATGCATCGCTATTGTCTCCCTCGGATGATATGACCGTGATCGGCCAGTAAATGAGCACTTAATGTGCCTCTAATGTAGTCATCTTAGTTTGCCAGCAAATCAGCTCAGTGAATACTGTTTGCTTTTGTTTTTTGTCCGGATAATCAATATTTCTTTTTCTCTATTACCTCGTATCCCAGATTGGATTTCCAGCCCCAGGAGTAGCTGCGTAGATTGGCCAGTGCACGCTGTTCTGCCGTCTCTGCAGAATGATCATCAAAACCACAGCCAAAGCTGGTTCGTTCACGTCCTGTGTAGGTGCTGTAATGTGTTTTTATGATCACTATCCAGCCATGCTGTGCATGACTATTGGATTGTGGGAATACGTATTCGTAACCCTGCCTCTGTAATGCTTGTTTAGCCTTATCGATAGCCTGTGAGACTGAGGGTTCTCCGGTAGCCCACTGGATAGCCAAGGAGTTCCCGAGTTTTTTTGCAACGACGCAGGCTGCGCCACCCGTTTGAAATTGTTGTGCATTAGCACCTGACTGGCTATAGGCCGTCTGCGTCAGTGCGAGTGACATCAAAAGATAAAAATATTCAGGTTTCAGGCCTGGCTTCATAGAGACTCATATCTTAGCGTTATCAGCGTTTTGCCTGTCTGTCCAATGACCCGAGAGCTTCTTGTATGGACTGATCAACATAATAATAGAACATATCCGGAGTTTGAATGCCCACCATTTTAGCGGCCAATTCGTTGCCGGCAGCATCAAGAAAAAGTAGGGTAGGCGTCAGGGTAACTTTGTAATCATAGGAAAAGTCGTGGTTTCCTCTGCGAACCCCCTTGAAATCGATGACATCAGAACCCGTATCCAGTAGTAATTCGCGAATAATTAATCGCTTGTTATAGGCGCCACTGCGGATCATTGGGCCGATTACTTCCTGCTTGATTTGCACGCAGAAGCTGCAGTGTTCTTGTGAGATCAGCAGTAAAATGGCTTTCCCTTCGATGCGTGCAGACTGTCCATCTGCATAGAGATTGGATGCCTCAACTACTGAGATCAATTTTTCATGATCAGTTTCATTCTCAGTGGCCAGAGCAAGGGGAAAGCCAATCAGCAAACCCAGGAATATCATCAGATACTTCATAGCGTACTCAATTTCCTCTTGAGTTCAGACATTGCACGGTAGTCAGCAAGGGCAATGCCCGCGCCTTTGAAGTTCAATGCATCCGGGAAGCCGCTGGCGGCGAGTGCTTTTGTTTCTGCCTCACCACACCATCCATCAATCCACTTCTTGAGTGAGGCTAGGTGTTGAGCATTAAAATTGTTCAGGACGCGATCTAAAATCAGGTCAAATCCATTTCGAGAGAGTGACTCATGAACTCTGGATATCGAACGTGGATTCTGTTCGGCTAGCGCTGGGATGAGTTCATCGGCATATTCGTTGAGCAGCTGCTCGCGGGTTTGTTCTGAATAATCTTGAATGATGGATAGAATTTTGTGGAATGGCGCGCTGTAGGTATCTGTCGATGAGTATCGGGTAATGATCCCTTCCAGTGCGATCAAGGTTGCGTGTTTTCTGCTGACATTTGAGCTGCCCCGACAGAGTTCGGTGCAAAATTGTTCAATCTGCGCTGCCGAAATCTGCAGTGTTATCTGTTCTTGGTCAGGCATAAATTAATAGCGTGGTGGTGATCTGTGATAGATAGAAAATTTAAAATAAACTAATTTTCTGAATCTTGGCAAGCCAATTCCCTATTATTATCTTAGATTTATTGGCCCGCTTGTGTCGATTGGGGTAACCTGCAGCCTTCATTCAGCTCCACACCCGAGGTATTAGGTGAAGCAAACGAGTACTGCCCAGAAAGTGTCTTTTATTATCGCTATCATCTCTTATATTGCGGCTATTAGCTGTATTGGGGCGACTGTATATTACTCAGGGGAACTGGGAAGTGATCATCCAGTGGTCGCGAGTTTTGGTGCCTCAGTCGTGTTTTTTGTCGGGGTTGGGGTGGTTTTGCATGTGATCGGTAAGGTGAGCCTGCCTAATCTCAGCATGAAATTTTCCGCCGATGAGCAAGATAAGCCTAAAGAGTAGTCGATTTAGTTTGGCTTGTTTCTGCAAGGATTCATCGTATCGATAGGCGCACTACTTCCCGTTTGATATCGATACGCATGGTCTTTCTCCATGATTACGCCGCCTATTTCTTTGTGAAACCAGCAAGATCCGTTTCAAACGTCTAAAATTACTTTAAAATAGACGCGCTATGTGTGTTCACTAATAAAGATCGAAGTTCATAGGGAGAGACTGATGTTCTCTGTTGTTTGGGAATGGCTTTGTCGTGGTTGGCAGGACTTTAGGCGCGCACCGGTACTCAACATGGCCTATGCGGCCGTTTTTCTTGCAATCGGCTTGATTGCGGTTTTGGGGCTCATCACAGAAGGCTTTAGTCTGGTCTATTTTATACTGGCCGGAGGCTTCTTGCTTGTGGTGCCGAGTCTGGTGACAGTTTACTACCATCTTGCAGGGATCATTCATGCGGGTCAGCATCCCAATTTTGCTGATATTAAGGAAGCTTTCCATCAGTGTCCGGCTGCCGTTCTGGTGATTGGGCTGGTTTCCTTGGTGCTCTATCTGATCTGGATAACTGATGCGCTCATAATCTATAGCGTCTATTTCGATTTTGTCCCTATATCCTTGGCTGATTTCAATGCTGATCCGGTTCTCAAGGCCGATGCAACCGCTTTTTTGATTTTTGCATGTATTCTGGGTGCTGTGCTCAGTTTTATCATCTTCTGCATAACCGTGCTTTCTATCCCGTTTGCCCTTGAAAAAAAGTCTGGATTAGTTGATGCAGTTACTTTTAGTGTGAAAGTGGTGTCGAGAAACCCTCGGATTATGTTTATGTGGGCTATCTTGTTGGGTGGTTTGACTTTTTTTACCGTATTGTTGGCTTTGCCGTTGTTGCTGGTCGTGCTTCCTGTGCTGGCTTATGCCAACTACGCGACCTATAACGATATGCTTCGACTTATGGAATCAGGGTAGGTGATATTATTTGGGGCTAACCAACTATTAAATTTATGTTTGGTTTTAAGTGACGTAGGTAACCGATTGTTTTATATTGCTACGAAGGTATGATTGCCCGGCTAAGAATCGGGTAGGGGAGATCGAAAGATCATGGCGAATGGGATTCGGATTTCGTCCAAAATAAAAGAATGATTAATAAGCTATCTGCATTTCTCTTTCTTCTGGTGTTCTCGACAGTGGTCGATGCATTGGGACTCGGTGGAATAAGTGTAAATTCTGCACTGAATGAGCCACTGGATGCCAAGATTCAGCTCATATCGGCTAGCCCGACACAAATCGAAGATTTGCGAGTAAGGTTGGCCAGTGCTGATGTCTTTAGGCGCGCGGGAATTGATCGCCCCTTTCTCTTATCAAAGTTACGCTTTAAGGCAATAGCCACCGAACGGGGTGGGTCTTATATCCAGGTGACGACCCGGGAAACCGTCCGCGAGCCTTTTCTGGATTTCCTCATAGAGGTCAGCTGGGCGGGAGGTAGTTTAATTCGAGAGTTTACTGTGCTTCTTGATCCTCCTACCTACCATGCGCCCAAAGCACAGGCGGCGGTCTCCCCAAAACGCAGCATCGCCGCGACAAAGCCCCAGTCACCACAACAAAGCGTCGATACCACCTATGGGCCAATTAGAAGTAGTGAAACACTCTGGGTGATCGCGGGAAAGGTACAGCCTGATAAAGCTTTTTCACGCAACCAAACGATGGTTGCACTGCTTAAAGCCAATCCAGATGCCTTTCAGTATGACAACATCAATCTGCTGAAGAAAGGTGCAGTGCTTACGGTACCGTCTGCTGAAGATATTGCCTCCATCGGAGAGTCTGAAGCGCGGGCAAGCGTGAAGCAGCAGATGACTGAGTGGCGTCAGCTGAACTCCAAATCTTCCAAGACTCAGCCTGATAAGCAACCAGAACCTACAGCTGTTGGATCTGGAGCGCAGTCATCTACTGAAAGGGTAACGAATCCGGCAGAACCTCCAGTAGTAGCAGGGCAAGAGATGATGACTGCACCTGTTGTCGCAGATGAGACGGTGACAGAGACAACCGAAGCGACTGCAAAAGCGGAATCTCCGGCACCAGAGGGGCAGCGTTTACGCGTCGTTGATGCAGATCGTAGCTGGCAGTTGAGTGATAAAAGTGAATTAGGTTATCCAGCTCAAGAGAGTGACAAACTGCGTGAGGCCATTAAAGACTCTGAGCAGGAGTTGGCTGCGGTTCAGGATATCAGTCAGGATATCGTCGAATTGCGCGCTGCGCTTGAGTCTAAGGTGCAAGCGCTAAAAAAGGCCTTGGATGAGAAGGACGCGCAACTTGAGTCCCTGAGAAAACAGATTGAACAGGTTGGGCTCACCGCAGGTCCCGTGGCCGGTGGTCAGATGCCCTCTTCTTCGACCAGCGTGCCTGCTCTAGGGTCTGATTCCATGCGGACTGGGAATGTATCAACAGATACACAAGTTACTGAGTCGCGTCCTTTGGAATCGTACTGGAAGAGCGAATACTGGATGATACTGATGGGTATCATCATCTTTATATTGGCATCGATGCTTCTGTTCGGACGCCGCAGATCTGACAATGAAGGTGCCTTTGAAGCACCGGATCTATTTCAGATGTCCAGTCAGCAGGTCAAGGTTGGTAACAAGGAAATATCCGAGCCTGTTGCAATGATCGATGAGCTGTTTGAAGCGCCCCTGGAGACACGTAAGGCAACGCCGAGAGAGACTGCTTCTGATACTGCATCCATGTTTCCAGAGCAGGGGGCAGACATTACATCTATTCTCACCGAGGCCGATATTTATCTGGCCTACCGGCGATATAGTCAGGCGGAAACATTGGTCGAAGAGGCCATGACACTCAATCCAGAGAGCCCGGAGCTGAAGGCCAAGTTGCTTGAGATCTATGCTTTCAGGCGCGATAAGAAGGCTTTCAGCCGTTATCTTGATCAGGTCTATGCCACACTTATGGTCCAGTCGCCCGAGCTTTGGGAGAAGATAGTGGAAATGGGCCATGATCTTGTGCCTGATCATGTCGCATGGGGGACGGGCGGTATGGCCTCTGCTTCACAGTCCCCTGCGCCCGTGGAAGCGAATGAAGACCCTCTGTTGTCTGATGATCCCTTGGAAATGGATATGAACCTGGACATGAATCTTGATGATCTGGATGTTCCAGACGTGTCCAGTGGGCTGTCTATATTTGAAGATTTAGAGGAAGAGTCGGATGATGATGACCTCTCTTCAATCGATATCGATTTTGGTGACCTGGAAGATCCCACCAAAGATAAGTAATCGTCTCTTGGGCCCTGTGCCTGGATCGCTAGAATGCAATCCCTTGAGCATTGCTGCGGGTAGGCGGGGAAGCTGTACCGCATGCGTTAACCCGTTGTGGAGTTATTGTGAAGATCGAGAGTACCCTTTTTGGTCCACAGATCTGTGAGCCTGAAACCAATATTGTTTTTCCTCAAGGTATTCCCGGGTTTGAGAAGCACAAAGCGTATCAGCTGTTTCATCAAACTTCGGCTGATGTCGTTGGCTATCTCCAGTCAACGGATGACCCCGATCTGACATTTTCTGTACTTGCGCCAGAGAATCTTAATATCCATTATGAATTCACGCTTACAGATGAAGAGCAGTCGCTGTTACAGTTAGAGCGGGTTGAGGATCTCGTGCTGCTGGTTATTGTCTATCGCCGATTCGCGGATGAGAAACAGGAGAAAACCGGTGACTTAAATGTGAATGCTAATTTCATGGCACCCTTGCTGATTAATACCCAGGCGCGTATAGGATTTCAAAAAGTGTTGGGTAAAGCTGAACGAAAAATCACTATTAAGTCTGACTAGTCTGAGCCAGGTTCAGCGAATGCCCTGTGGCACTCTGTTGCACATCAATCGTGCAGATCGCTGTTTCAGTTAAATGACTCCTGTCGTATCCCATCTCGGCAGATTCGAAGATAAGTGCATGAGTCTTCGTGCCAATCTTCCAACACATAGCGCCGTGCCGTCTCTGTGTTCAGTTCAAACTCATGCACCGCAGGACGATGTGTGTGGCCATGAATCAATAGCAATACGCCGTGTGTTTGCATGTAGTCTTCTACGGCACCTTGATTGACATCCATGATATCGGCAGATTTTAGCGAAATCACCTCGCCACTACGTTTGCGATATTCAGCGGCCAAGTGTAGGCGCTCTACGATCGATCGTGACATGAAGTCCTGAATAAACGCCTCACTTCTTAATAGTTGACGTGCCTGTAGATACTCTTTGTCGTCTGTGCAGAGTAGATCACCATGCATCAACAGGATCGGTACATCATGCAGTTCTAGAACATAGGGATCAGGAAGCAGATTGCAGCCTGTGGCGGCCGCAAAGCGCACTCCCAGTAGAAAGTCCCGGTTACCCTGCATGATGGAAAGTTTGCACCCCTTTGAGGTCAGTTCTCGCATCCCCTCAATGATAGTGGGTATAGGTGGGGTGTCATCATCATCCCCTATCCAGGCGTCAAACAGGTCTCCGAGGATATAGAGATGGTCAGCATGGCTGGCCTGTTCCTGTAAAAAACGTAGGAACAGGTCAACCGTGGCCGGTCGGCTCCCGGATAAATGGAGATCAGAGATGATGAGTGTGTCACCCATAACAGTTTCAATTACTCGCTGATGATCGCTTCTTCGATAATCAGGTCTTCAGCAGGGACATCCTGGTGGCCAGCACGCATGGTGGTGTCGACGTTTTTCATCTTGTTGATAACATCCATGCCTTCAGTGACTTTTCCAAATACACAGTATCCCCAGCCATCCTGACCGGGGTAATCCAAGAATTTGTTGTCTGAAACATTGATAAAGAACTGGGCAGAAGCTGAGTGCGGATCCATCGTACGGGCCATGGCAATGGAACCGATTACGTTGCTCAGACCATTCTTCGCCTCATTTTCGATGGGGGCGCGAGTGGTCTTCTCTTTCATGCCGACTTCAAAACCGCCGCCCTGAATCATGAAGTTGTTGATCACGCGGTGGAAGATGGTGCCGTTATAAAAACCGTCTTTTACATACTGGGCAAAGTTGGCGCTGGTGATGGGGGCCTTCTCTTCATCCAGTTCGATAATGATATCGCCTTGATTGGTCTTGAGTGTAATCATGCTGTGAGTTTCCTCTGTTTAGTTGGAGATTCGGGTTACGCTTTCGATGATAACGGCCTCGGTAGGCACATTTTGCATGCCCATGCTATTGGTGGTCGCCACGTCGGCAATTTTGTCTACAGTCTCTATCCCCTTGGTTACACGACCAAAAACCGCATAGCCCCATCCATCGAAGCTGGGATGATCGAGGTTGTCATTATCCCTATGATTGATAAAGAACTGGGAGGTAGCTGAATGTGGGTCACTGGTACGTGCCATTGCGATACTGCCGCGGACATTGGACAGGCCGTTCTTGGCCTCATTTTTAATCGATGAGTGTCCCCGTTTCTGATCAAGATCGGCCGTGAAACCACCGCCCTGAATCATGAATCCGTTGATGACCCGATGGAATACGGTGTCGGAATAGAATCCTTCGTCGACATAACGAAGAAAGTTCTCGACGGTTACGGGTGCCTTATCACCATCCAATTCGAGCTCAATCTCTCCCTGCGTGGTTTTCATCAACACACGGGTCATCTCGGCATTGGCTTGTGCGGTGAGGCCAAAGATCAATGCAATGGGTAGCAGATAGGAATAAAAACGTTTAATCATTATTGATGCTCACTCATTTGAGAAGGTTCGGCACACTCTGAGAGCGTGCATAAACAGATTATCATAAAGGTTAGTGGCTTCAGGAAAAAGCCCTTAATAGCGCCAATCACTTTGTTGGCCGCGCGCTTTCGTTTACTATGCGCGGGATAAAGTGTTTAGGAATACGGCGTTCGGCGTGAGTTGGCGCGGCGTAATTCAAAAAGTGATCTGCCGGAGTTGTTATGCTGAAGATCTACAACGATCTTACCAATCAAAAAGAAGCGTTTGTCCCACTTGAGCCGGGAAAAGTCCGCATGTATGTCTGCGGAATGACGGTCTATGACCTGTGTCATTTAGGACATGCTCGGGTGATGGTGGTGTTTGATGTGGTTTATCGCTACCTGAAGAGGCAAGGCTTTGACGTCACTTATATCCGTAATATCACCGATATCGATGACAAGATTATCAATCGGGCCAATGAGAATGGAGAGGCGTTCACCGACCTCACCGAACGATTCATCACAGCAATGCATGAGGATTCTGATGCGCTGGGGATCTTGACGCCAGATAGCGAGCCCCGGGCAACGGCACATATTGCTGAAATTGTGGACATGATTGAGCGTCTTATCGCAAACGGTCATGCCTATGCCGCAGATAACCGGGATGTCTATTATTCTGTAGACAGCTTTGAGGGTTATGGCAAGCTTTCTGGCAAAAGCCTGGAAGATCTACAGGCGGGGGCGCGCGTTGAGGTGGACAGCCAAAAGCGCAATCCACTGGATTTCGTGCTGTGGAAGTCCGCAAAGCCGGGTGAGCCGGCCTGGGATTCGCCCTGGGGAGAGGGCCGCCCGGGCTGGCATATTGAGTGTTCTGCTATGTCCACCTGCTGCCTCGGTGATACTTTTGATATCCATGGTGGGGGTGCTGATTTGACGTTTCCTCACCATGAAAATGAGATCGCTCAGTCTGAGGGTGCTACCGGTAAACAGTTCGTGAATTACTGGATGCACAACGGATTTGTACGCATCAATGATGAGAAGATGTCCAAGTCGCTGGGCAATTTTTTCACCGTGCGGGAGATACTGGCCCGTTATCAGGCCGAAGAGGTTCGCTACTTCATATTGACCAGTCAGTATCGCAGTCCGCTCAACTATGATGACGAGCACTTGGATAACGCCCGCAGCGCGCTGACCCGTTTCTATACTGCCATGCGGGGATTACCCTCGGCTGAACCCACAGATGAAAGCGCCTACGCGGAACGATTCCATGCCGCGATGGATGATGATTTCAATACCCCAGAGGCTTTGGCGGTGTTGTTTGACCTGGTGCGGGAGATCAACAGGGTGCGTCAGGAAGATGTGGGTCGGGCGGCCTCACTGGCGGCGGAATTGCGTCGTCTGGGAGACGTACTGGGTATCCTGCAGGATGATCCCGAGCAGTATCTGCGGGGTGGCGAGAGTGCGAGTGGTCTTTCGGATGATCAGATCGAATCGATGATCCAGCAGCGACAGGAGGCCAAGGCCGGAAAAAACTGGGCAGAGGCGGATCGTCTGCGTGACGAACTTAAGGCGCAAGGTGTTGTGCTGGAGGACAGCCCCCAGGGAACGACCTGGCGACGCGGTTAATCGGTTTCTATTGGACGTCTTCTGGTAGCCGTCCAGCCCAATCACGGGCAAATTGTAGTGCGACACGCCCACTGCGTGATCCACGCTGAAGTGCAAAGCGCAATGCGTGGAGTCGGGTCGTTTCATTGGCGGTAGTCTCAGCCCCCAGCTGTGCCAGCCAATGATCTACGATCTGCAGATACTGATCCTGGCTGAACGGGTAGAAGGAGAGCCAGAGCCCGAACCGTTCAGACAGGGAGATCTTCTCCTCAACACTCTCATTCTGGTGTATTTCGCCATCAACAATGTGTACGTCCTGATTCTCTTGCTTGAATTCAGGGAGCAAGTGGCGGCGGTTGGATGTGGCGTAGATCAGCACATTTTCTGGTGGTGCCGATAAGGAGCCATCAAGGATCGCCTTGAGTGATTTGTAACTGGGATCATCTGCTTCAAAAGATAAATCATCACAATAGAGAATGAATTTTTCAGGACGATCCTGGATCACCTCAATAATAGATGTGAGGTGGATCAGGTCTTGTTTCTCTACCTCTATCAGGCGTAGCCCTTGGTCAGCATACTCATTGAGCAGTGCCTTTATCAGTGAGGACTTCCCGGTTCCCCTTGATCCCCATAGAAGGGTGTTATTGGCGCTCCGGCCTTCGACAAACTGACGGGTATTACGCGTGATCTCGGCCTTGGCCAGATCGGTACAGAGTATGTCATCCAACCGAACGCGCTGCGGACGGAGAATGGGCAGTAACCCTTTTGATGGCAACCACCGATAAGCAATGTGATTCCAATCAGGTTCTAAATTTGCAGGAGAAAAAACGGCTTCCAGTCGCTCAATCAATGCTTCTGTACGCAGTATCAGTTGTTCAGCCTGAGTCATGTTGTCTGCCAGAGTCCGCTGGATAGTCTATACAATGAAGCGGCGTGCGCCCTCTTCACTGGGAAGAGGGCGGTCACTTAATCATCGGTTGAGAGGTTTGTACTTAATCCGATGGGGTTGATCCGCCTCAGCCCCAAGGCGACGTTTCCGGTCCGCTTCATAATCGGCGTAGTTACCTTCAAACCAGGTGACTTGTGAATCACCTTCAAAGGCGAGAATGTGGGTAGCGATACGATCGAGGAACCAGCGATCATGTGAGATGACTACCACGCAGCCGGGGAAGGTGAGCAGCGCCTCCTCCAGGGCCCGAAGGGTCTCAACATCCAGATCGTTGGTCGGTTCGTCGAGCAGCAAAACATTACCGCCCTGTTGCAGTGTCTTCGCCAGGTGAACCCGGTTGCGTTCACCGCCAGAGAGATCGCCTATCCGTTTCTGTTGATCCGTGCCCTTGAAATTGAAGCGGCTGGCGTAGGCACGGGAGTTCAGTTCATAACGCCCGATCGTGATGATATCGGCGCCACCGGAGAGTTCCTGCCAAACCGTGTTGTTATCATCCAGCGCTTCTCTGGATTGTTCAACAGAGGATATTTTAACCGTTTCACCCACTTTCAGCTCACCGCCATCCGGTTGTTCCTGGCCAGTCAGCAAACGGAATAGTGTGGTCTTACCAGCACCGTTGGGTCCGATAATTCCCACAATACCACCCTTTGGTAGGGTGAACGTAAGATCACTGTAGAGAAGCTTGTCGCCAAATGCCTTGGAAAGCCCCCTCGCCTCAACAACCAGATCACCCAGGCGTTCACCGGGTGGAATATAGATCTCGTTGGTCTCGTTGCGTTTCTGAAACTCCTGACTCTGCAGTTCATCAAACCGTGACAGACGGGCCTTGCTCTTGGCATGCCGTCCCTTCGGGTTGGAGCGCACCCATTCGAGCTCATGTTTCATGCTCTTGATACGGGCGGCCTCTTGTTTCTGCTCCATCTCGAGGCGAGCCTCTTTCTGTTCCAACCAGGAGCTGTAGTTGCCTTCCCAAGGGATTCCGTGACCACGATCCAGTTCCAGAATCCAGCCGGCTACGTTGTCCAGGAAGTAGCGGTCATGGGTAACCGCCACAACGGTACCGGGATAATCGTGCAGAAAACGCTCCAGCCAGGCGACTGATTCAGCGTCGAGATGGTTGGTCGGTTCATCCAGCAGCAACATATCGGGCTTGGATAAGAGTAGCTTGCACAGGGCCACCCGACGGCGTTCACCGCCTGATAGCTTGGTGACATCCGCATCCCAGGGGGGGAGTCGTAAGGCATCGGCAGCGATCTCTAAGGTGCGTTCCAGGTTGTGCCCGTCTTTTGCATTGATGAGATCTTCCAGTTTGGCCTGTTTGGAGGCCAGAGCATCAAAGTCAGCATCGGGTTCGGCATAGGCCGCATAGACCTTGTCCAGTTCGGCGAGTGCCTCGACGACATCGCCGAGCGCCTCTTCTACATTGCCCCGCACATCTTTTGCCGGATCAAGTTGAGGTTCCTGGGGTAAGTAGCCGACATGGATTCCAGCTTGCGGACGCGCTTCACCTTCGATGTCGGTATCAATACCGGCCATGATGCGTAGCAGGGTTGATTTACCGGAACCGTTCAGACCAAGCACACCGATCTTGGCGCCAGGAAAGAAGGAGAGCGATATATCACGGAGGATCACGCGTTTTGGCGGCACCACTTTGCCGACACGATTCATTGTATAAATATACTGTGCCATAACCTTTCTTTTGCTGAAGTGCGAATATTGGATTGCAGATTCACAATCGTGAGTTTCTACTGATCCCTATTGTGGCATATTTACAGAAGTCACTCATCTGCCATTATTGAAGATCACTGCGGCTGCCACTCCTACGGTGCCAGTGGCCAGGTCATAGCCAGCACAAAAAGCCAATATTCTGCCCCAATTGACCTGCTCTGCTTTATAATGCCACGACATAATCATTTCCGTGCCCTGTCTGTATACACGAGTACAGCCCAGAGTGCCCCCACAAGTAGCAAAGCAGCGATATGTGTATGAAGCAACGAATCAGAATTGTCGTACTATCAGTCCTCATAGGGCTTGGCCTGGTGGGTTGTTCAGCGCACCCCGGCTCGGGGAATTGGGGTCTCGTTGAGCCAAGTGATGGGGCCGTTTCAAAAGTGCTGGTCCACTTTGAAGGTCGTGCCGAACTTATCGATGCCAAGAGTGGGGCGGCTTCACACCACTGTTTCTGGGGTGGCAAGAGTGGATCTGATCTACAGCTGGATTGCACAACACCCCAGGATACAGAAACCCGTCTGCGCTTTACCCTGCGTGTTGAGGGGCTGGATCGAATGACGTTGGCATACAATGGACAGCTAGTCGGACATTACAAAAGACTGCCGCAGTGAGGGTGAGATTGCCCTCTATATCTGGGACATCCCTGTCCCTTCAGTCTGATTACTGAACTGTTCTGAGTTCTGTGATCGGACTGCTATTTTTCTGGTCGACTTTACCGTAAAGGTCGTACAGGGCGGCCTGTAGTGCCTCCTCAATAACCGGATGATAGAACGGCATCTGTAGCAACTCTCCCACCGTCAGATCCTGCTGAATACACCAAGCCAGCAAATGGGCTAGATTCTCCCCCTTGGTGCAGATCATTTCACTTCCCAAGAGCTTGCCGCTGGCCTTATCGGCATAAACCCGGATGATACCTTTGTTTTTGCCCATGATCAGGGCGCGCCCTACAGGTGCCAGATTAACTTCACCGGTCACGGTCGTCTCCTGATCCAGTTCAGACCAGCGTTTACCCACATGGCAGATATTCGGATCAACAAAATTGATGGCGATAGGGGGCTTGCGCTGAAAGGCCTGAATCTTGTCACTGGTGGCGTTAAAGCCTGCAATTCGACCCTCGTCACCCGCCTCGTGCAGCAGGGGGCGGTCGCCATTTACATCGCCGGCCAGAAAGATTGCGCTGTTGCCAATCTGCATGGTCTGTGGGTTGTAGGCAGGCATGCCATTTTCACCCAACTCAATGCCGGCGTTCTCCAATTGCAAATTATCCAGATTGGGTCGTCGGCCAAGGCTGGCGAGCACCTTCTCGACCAACACTGATTTATCGCCGGCCGTTACCCGCAATTTATCGTCCTCTTCGGTAATCTCTGCGCCATGGCCGAGATAGAGGGGGAAATCCTTGCCGATAATATCAATGGCCGCCTTGGCCACTTCAGGGTCGTCCAGACCACCGATTGTCTCCAGCATATCGAAGCCGGTTACGTCCACACCCAATCTGGCAAGGGATTGACCAATCTCCAGGCCAATGACACCCAGACCGATCACGGCCAGTGACTCTGGCAGATCCTCTTCCTCAAACAGTTGATCTGTAGTGAGTATCCTGTCGCCAAAAGCCGCCCAGGGCTTGGGCATGACGGGGCGGGAACCTGTAGCGATGATGATCTTTTCTGCACGAATCCGTAGTCCGTCCACATCCAGCAGGTTCGGCTCGACGAATTTTGCATAACCCTCGATAAACACTTCATCACTCATGTGAGCGGTGCTGTTACTGATGACTCGGTCCACAAAGGTGTCGCGCAGATCCTGTACATGGCCGATCGCCTCTTCGGTGTCCAGGGTAAGCGCTTTGTGTCCTTCAACCCCGTAACGACCCAGGATTTTGCAGCGATGGAAATCCTCAGCCGCCTGAATCAGGGCCTTGGAAGGCATACAGCCTACACGAGCACAGGTGGTGCCTTGTTCGCCGCCATTGATCAGGACAAAACTTTTACCTGAAGGCTTAACCTTGCCTAATGCATAGAGACCGGCACTGCCAGAGCCAATAATGGCCACATCTACTTTTTTCTCTTCCACGAATACGCTCCCATTATTGCGCTGATGGATCGTTGTCCATCGTGATATTTGGATCAATTGTAAACCTTATGGGGAGGATTCAAAGCCCTGATGTTTTTGTGGTTCTTTGAATTTTTCTGTACAACCCAAAAAGCTTATTTTTCACTATGCACCAACTACAGGCTCACAAAATGAGTCTGCTGATGTGAGATGAAGACAACTCTAATGCTTCAGATCAATTGCATCGTTTAATTCGTCCTGTACATTGGGCCGAGGTAGAACCGAAGTAGTGGTCAGGAAGAATAAACTAACAACAAGGAAAAGCCGGTTTTATGGATAGCTCTCCGCCTTACTATCGATATTGGTGTTGAATTGCACCTAAAACTGACCCACCGGGGATGCGGACAAAATCTTGGACTACTTTGGAGGTAGTCCATGTACTCATACGAAGAACGCCTTCGGGCGGTGAAGCTGTATTTGACGC
>NZ_VMNH01000014.1 GCF_007625115.1 Sedimenticola selenatireducens
CGTTACTATTGATCATGAGGGTTACCTCTTTGTGTTTCGATTGAAAGTTCGCACTTCCATCAAAACTGGTAACCCTCTCTTTTTCAAGCGAAGTGTCAGATCAAGTCTGAACTACTACATATCACTAATGTTGAAAAGCAAAAACTCTATGTATTTCTAACCGAAAGTGGCAGTTTCATAGCCGTTAACTACACAGGCAAATGAGCCTGAGCTATCAAGCATTGGGTAGCATTAAATATCTTCGATTAACCCGATGGTGGTTATGATATCTTTATCGGCCATTCAGTAATTGCACACCATCGAATCTACCTTTTAGCATTACTTGCCATGCAATTTACGATGACCTGATTATTCCCTGCAATTATTCGAAATTACCGATCTTGTTTTACCGCCATTTGACGCTTACTACAAAACCAAACTGGATTGTGTATTTGGTTAACCATAAAGCCAGGTGAAGCTTATGCCTTTAAGGTACCGGTTTGTTGAATGGGTATCGGTTGATCTTCCGCTTCTTTGTCAGATGCTTCCTCATTCTTAGCTTTCGTACTACAACAAGAACGATTGCTCTCTTCAGCTTTATTGTCCCGGTTCATCATATACATCATCCCCACCATACCTATCGGACATATAACAGCAATTAGTGTTTCAAGTGATGGAGAGCTGATACCTAAAAAACCTATTGCAACAAAACCAATAATGGGTAGTGCACAACAGGCAACCATCATCCACATGTGATTAGAATGGGCATGTCCACCCCGTTTTTTATTATCAGTCTCTTGTTTATTGGAATTCATCATATAGGCTCATATATTTTTTGTGTTAGATTTCTATATTGCTACGAGCATGTGAATGTCAAGGTATTACTCACACACCTGAGGCCGTCATTTATTACACGTTCAATAAATTCCATTCTCTTTCTGTAACCAACGAATGAACGGAATTATTTTATCGACATCTTTTCTAGTTGCGCCTTCTACTTTCGGCATATCGCCAAACGTCCAATGATGCGCCCTGACGCCTTCGCGTGCCGCCCGGTAAAAGGCATCATCAGAATGATGGGTGGGTATATAGAAAGCGTGCAATAATGGGGGACCTTGCTCTGTCCCATCGCCCCATTTTCCATGACACCCTGAACACAAGGAACGAAATTTATTCATCCCTAAACCGTATTTAAAGGGCACACGAGGCGTCTTTAAATTAAGCTTCTCCTTGCTATTGCCCATCTGATGCCCCGCCATTCCGGCATTTTGTTGGGCATTTGCAGTAAAAGATAAAGCGAGCAATGACAAGATAAGAGTAAATAATAAGTTCCGCATCGATATTCTCATAATTATTTAGTTTCAATGTAATGTGGCGTTGTGTGTAATAGGTGTAAAAACCTTTAGTTAGGTGCGCTTTAAATAAGTCATAATGGCTATGGGGAGAATAGTAACGCTCCCCACAATCAACAAAACTATCATCGCATCATTCAGATTGGCAGCAGCCATTTCCCCACCAAAATGCGTGAGCAGAAAACTTGCTGGAACAAGACCCATAACTGTCGCCAGTATAAAGCGCCATGTCTTAATTCGAGTCAATCCTGCGCCATAGCTGACTAAATCAAAGGATAAAAAGGGTATCAATCGAGAAACAAAAACCAATCCCATCAGAATGTTTTGTGAGCCTAGCCAACCCAACATGATCTTTTTTCCAAATACCCTGATGAGTAATTCCTGGCCCACTGATCGGGCGATCAAGAATGCGCCTACCGCCCCAATAGTAGCGCCAGCTACAACATAAAGCGTACCCCAGCTGTGGCCATATACAGCACCTGCTGCTAAGGCAATTGGCGCACTGGGAATAGGATTGATAATAACCGCAATGGCCATTATGGCTATAATTATCACTGGGCCAACATACCCCAGATCATTTACCCATGACTTTAGTTTGTCCGCATCTGTAATAAGCGAAAGTACTCCGCGTTCTTGTAGAAAATAATAGATTGCTACGAGTGCCAGCACAAACAGCATCAGCAAGCCAATTCGTATAGGCAAGGCGTTACTGTGGGAATTCAGCTTATCCAAACGAGCATTTATAATAGATTTATCAGTCACTATTTTGGCGACTTATTGCAACAGGCCGGAGGTGGTGCCTTAGCGTTCTCACGTGCATTGGTATCGGAATATTGGTAGATACCACCTTTAAATCGCGTCCACCAGTTATCTGCCGGCGGAAAACCCATTGCAGTTAATACCTCAACTATCTCCTGATAGTTCACCTGGCTGGCATCGTACAGAACCCATAGTTTCTGAGCATTGACTTCTACTGCAATTTCATTAACACCGGGCAACTCATTAATCACCTTTTCTACTTCGTAGTTATTCTTGATACTGCTTAGTGCGGGAACCCTAATGCGCCGAAGAACCTCCCAAGTGCCAGTAGGCTTCAATGTATGTTTAAGTTTCATCGTATCTTCCTTACGCTAGCTATTTAAATCTTTGCGCATCCGCTCAAATTCTTCTCGATCAATCTCTCCTTTTGCATAACGCTCCTTCAGAATCTCCTCTGCGGATTTCGGTTCTTTATCCTGACTACTGCTATTGCCCAGAAATGTTTTAACCATAAAAACAATGGCTATAATGACGACAACCCAAAATAACCACATAAAGCCCCATCCAAAACCAAACATGTGTCCATCGTACATTTCAGCCTCCACATTAAACACGGATTCGTTTAAGTCTTAATGCATTACTGATCACCGACACTGAGCTAAAGCTCATGGCCGCCGCCGCAATCATTGGCGAGAGTAACAACCCAAATACGGGGTACAAAACACCCGCTGCAACCGGCACACCCAATGCATTGTAGATAAAGGCAAAGAATAGGTTCTGGCGAATATTGCGCATTGTTCCCCTACTTAACCGCCTGGCCTGCACAATACCGCGAAGGTCACCCTTTACCAGGGTTATTCCTGCACTCTCCATCGCCACATCCGTACCCGTACCCATTGCAATACCGACATGCGATTGCGCTAAAGCAGGTGCATCATTAATACCATCACCGGCCATCGCCACAATGTGTCCCTCTGCCTGTAGCTTTTTAACAATTTCTGCTTTTTGATCAGGTAAAACTTCTGCCTCAACTTGATCAATTCCAAGTTTCCCAGCTACTGCCATCGCGGTAGTCCGATTGTCACCGGTTAGCATGACTACCCTTACACCCTCGTCATGCAAATCCTGAATAGCTTGAGCAGTGGATGCCTTGATAGGATCGGCTACACCAATGATTCCAGCAGCCTTGTCGTCAATGGCCACAAACATAACCGTCTGCCCATTGCCACGACCGATTTCCGCCATGTCGGGTAAATTTCCCGGATCAATTGATAGCTCGTCAAACAACTTAATATTCCCAAGCGCTACCTTGTGCCCTTTTATTGAGCCGGTCACACCTTTTCCAGTGATGGAGGCAAATTGATCGGTCGAGGACAATAGAATCCCCTGCTCTTCTGCACCACGGACAATGGCCTCCGCCAGTGGGTGTTCACTGGCCCTCTCCAGGCTGGCAGCAAAGCGCAGGACGTCACCTTCCCTAAAACCCGGTGCAGTCTGTACTGAGATCAACTTTGGCCTTCCCTCGGTCAGGGTGCCCGTCTTGTCAACAACCAGTGTGTCGACCTTCTCCATGATCTCCAGTGCTTCGGCATTCTTAATCAGCACACCCAGAGTCGCCCCCTTACCAGTACCCACCATGATGGACACCGGGGTTGCAAGACCCAGTGCGCAGGGACAAGCAATAATGAGTACAGCAACGGCATTTATAATGGCGTGTGCCAGGCGTGGTTCCGGTCCATAGAAGCCCCATACGATCAGCGTGATTACAGCAATTATTACGACGACGGGCACAAAATAACCGGCGACAATGTCCGCCAGTTTTTGAATAGGTGCCCGCGAACGCTGCGCTTCGCTGACCATGCGCACGATCTGGGCAAGCAAGGTATCGCTACCCACTTTTTCTGCACGCATCAGCAAGCTACCTGTCCCGTTTACCGTTGCGCCGATCAGAGATTCGCCTTTCATTTTTTCAATTGGAATCGGCTCACCGGTGACCATTGACTCATCCACCGCACTGTTGCCATCAATGACCACACCATCCACGGGTACCTTATCCCCAGGCCGTACGCGCAAGATGTCACCCGGCATTATGGATTCCATGGGCACATCCATCTCCGTGCCGTCTGGATAAACGATGCGCGCGGTATTGGGTGCCAAACCCAGGAGTAATTTTATCGCCTCATTGGTACGACTACGTGCTCTGAGTTCCAACACCTGACCGAGTAACACCAGGGCCGTAATCACCGCTGCGGCCTCAAAGTAGACTGGCACTGTCCCACCTTCGTGGAGCATGTTGGGTGGAAAGAGACCAGGAAACAATAAAGCAATGACGCTGTAAATCCAGGCCACAGCCACACCCAACCCTATCAGGGTAAACATGTTCAGATTCCAACTCACCACTGATTGCCATCCGCGCACGAAAAATGGCCAACCACCCCACAGCACGACCGGTGTTGCGAGTAAAAACTCAATCCACTGAACGGTTTTCATGGAAAGGCCATCCGGCAGCCAAGCAGGTATAAGATCTGCCACCATAGCCAACAGAAAGACTGGAAAGGCCAGTACAGCGCTCACCCAGAAGCGCCAGCTCATATAGTCCAGTTCTTCGTTGCGTTCTTCCACGTCGATAGTGCGAGGGTCCAAAGCCATGCCGCATTTAGGGCAACTGCCTGGATGATCCTGAATGATCTCCGGGTGCATCGGGCAGGTATATTCAGTGCGTGTTGCGGCCACGGGTTCACCCATAGGTTCAAGTGCCATGCCGCACTTTGGACATGGCCCCGGCTTGTCAGACTGAACTTCAGGATGCATTGGACAGGTATAGGTAGCGCCGCTTATAGGCTGTTTAACGCTGTCATTAGCGGCATGCTTGCCATGACATTTTTCACCCTGTTGATGCTCTTCCTCTATATGCGATTCACTGTCACTTAAATAGTGAGCAGGATCAGCGGTAAATTTCTTTAAGCAGTGTTCACTGCAGAAGTAATAATCCGCACCTTCATGATGGGTTTGATGGTCACTTTTTTCCGAAACCGTCATGCCGCAGACCAGATCGATATCTGCTGGTGAACCAGGATGCTTTGTGGGATGTGTCATCATAGTCTCCTGGCGATCTCTTTTAAGTGTAGATCAAGTGTCATCAGTTTCGATTGTTTCAATGAGATGGCAGATACTCGAACCTGTAGGCTCGCCATTGGGCATCAGTTTCCATAGCTCTAATGCCTCCTCCATACGGGCTTGCAGCTTCAGCATCTCTTCAATCTTGATGCGATTTTCCATAATCCGATGTTGGATAATCTCTCTTACATCATCACAAGGTGATTCACCCACAGCTGCATGTTGTAAAATCTGCTTGATCTCGTTTAAGGTAAACCCAAGATGTTTAGCCATGCGTATAAATCGAATGTGGATTACTTCTTGCGCAGCAAAAAGACGATAGCCATTATCTTGCTGATCGGCAGGTAAGATCAGACCAATGCGTATGTAATAACGCACCACGTGGGGAGGTGTATCACTCTGGATTGCCAGTTCATTAACGGTCAGCATCGCTCTGTCCTCCTGCCGATCTATCGGTTATTTCTTCTGCAATTCAACCAACTGCTGCAATAACTTTTCCATGTTGGCCATATGCGCCTCCATCTTTGTCATATGGGCTTGCATCATGGCATGCCGCTCTTCCATCATTTTCATCATAGGCATGTCTTTCATGTTGCCACCCATCATGGGCATTTGCCCATTGGCCATTGGCATTTGTCCATTTGCCATTGGCATGGAGGACGACGATGCTTTTGCCTCCGCCTCTTCAGGATGATGCCCAGAGTCAGCCATTACTGGAACTGAAACTGTTGCAACTAAAAGCGCCATGGACAAAGTTTTCGTCATATTCATTTTCACTACCTCGTTAACAATAGAGTATTGTTGAAATCTGTTTCTCTGCTTTAAATGTACAACCTATGTGTTACGCATAGGTCAAGTATTATTCTTTCTTGGTTTGTCGGTAATAGTTCCTCCATTTAGAGTCCAGCGCACAAAAGTGAAATGTCCTCAATGAAATATCAGAACCAGATTCGAATACCGGCAACAAGCTGTACATCACTGGCATCTTCACCTTCAGCTTTAGCATAATCAGCTGTCTGGCCAAATTTCCTCGTCCAGTTCACACCGATATACGGTGCAATCTCTCGTCGAATCTCATAACGTAATCGCAGACCTAACTCCATATCAGAAAGGCCCGAGCCAATACCTACTTCTGCATCATTTTGGCTATAGAGATTCACCGCTACTTCGGGTGATAAAATGAGCTTTTGCGTAAGCATATATTCATATTCCGCATCCACCCGAGCATTTACTTGCCCTGATTCACCAATAAACAATCCTGCATCAACCTCAAATTGATACGGGGCCAGACCTTTGAATCCAAGTGCCAGGTAGTCACGTGTTGGCTTGGGTTTAATATCGTGCCGCCATCCGACTTGGAAGTCCCAAAAAGGAGCAACGGCACGGCTATAGAGAAATTGCAGTTCTGCTTCTTCTGTATTTCCGTTGACTCGCTCCACATCCGTTTTAATCCAGAGTTTGTTGAGGTCATAGCCAATCCAGGCATCTGCCTCCAGAACCAGTGCATTGGGACCATTAGCGTTTCTGAGTTCCAATTTGTCGACCATCACTTTGTAAAGCAGCGGGTCATCTTCCCCACCGGCTAACGCCGCTGAAGAGAGACCGGCAAACATCATTACAGCTACTATGCTTTTCATTTTATTGATTCCTCAACTTACGATGACGGTGCGGAACATGCCCAACATGTGATAAAGAAGATGGCAGTGATATGCCCAGCCACCTTCCGCATCGACGGTCACGCGATAACTGATACGCGAGCCAGGTTGCACAATCACCGTATGTTTACGGGGCAAGTAATTATTGTCTCCGGTCTCCAGATCGCTCCACATACCATGAAGATGCATCGGATGATTCATCATAGTGTCATTCACAAATGTGATGCGTAGGCGTTCTCCAAGTTTCCAGCGCAACGGTTCGGCATCACTGTGCTTTACCCCATTGATAGACCACATATAGCGGCCCATATTTCCCGTCAGGTGAAGTTCCAGCTCGCGATCAGGTTCACGATGATCATAAGTGGTGCGCAAGTTGCGTAGATCGGAATAAGTTAAAACACGCCGCCCGTTATTTCGTAGACCGACGCCGGGATCATCAAGACGGTACTGTGGTCCTTCTGACCGCATATCGACATGGGGGCCATATTCAGTCGAGGCATGACTCACAGGCCCCGCAGCAAAATCAGAGAGGTTGGGTTTAAGTGGCTGTGTTCCCATCTGACCACCCCCCGTCATCTGATGCTGACCTTGCCCCATACCAGGCATCATGCTGCCGTCGGGCATCTGGTGTTGACTGTGATCCATCCCGGTCATCATCCCAGCAGCCGGCATCTGCTGCTCTTCGTGTTTCATCCCAGGCATCATTTGCCCACTGCCCATCTGATGTTGGCTGTGATCCATGCCGGGCATCATTGTTCCCGCAGGCATTTGATGCTGAGTGCCGTTCATGCTTGCCATATCATGCTCAGCACCCATCATGTTCATATTCATACCCATGTCACCATGTCCCAGGTTGGGTACGGGGTCTATCTCAGGAACATCAGCTGTCAGTGAGGTATCTGGCGTCAGGGTTCCCCGGGCAAATCCCGAACGGGCAATATCCTGAGCAAAGATGGTGTAGGCCCTATCATCCTTCGGTTCGACAATCACGTCATAGGTTTCAGCCACGCCCATACGAAATTCATCAACTGAGACCGGTTCGATATTTTGACCATCTGCCGCGACCACCGTCATTTTCAAGCCGGGAATACGGACATCAAAAAAGGTCATGGCCGACCCGTTAATAAAGCGAAGACGCACTTTTTCGCCTTTATTAAACAGTCCGATCCAGCCATCAGTCGGCGTCTGTCCATTGGTCAGAAAGGTATAGGTATGCCCCGTCACATCAGAAAGATCACGTTGGCTCATGCGCATCTGGTTCCACATCTTTCGATCGCTCCAGGTGGCAGCCAGACCCTTCTCATTAAGGTCTTTCATCAACTCTTTGTGTGTACGCTCATTAAAGTTGTAATAGTGACTAAGCTTCTTCAGTTTGGCGTATACCGCGTTTGGATCTTCATCCGTCCAGTCAGAAAGCAGCACCACATAGTCACGATCATAGGTGAAAGGATCGGGTACTTTTGGATCAATGATGATAGAGCCATATAGGCCTGTCTGTTCCTGAAAACCGGAGTGGCTGTGGTACCAGTAGGTGCCACTTTGTGTGACGGGAAATTGATAGGTGAAGGTCTCACCTGGTTTTATTCCAGTAAAGCCATTTGCAATACCGGGAACACCATCCATAGCACTCGGTAAAATAATGCCATGCCAATGGATGGAGCTGGTCTCTGGTAACAGATTGGTCACTCGCAATGTAACCCTATCGCCTTCACGCCAACGCAAGATTGGTGCTGGCAAAGAACCATTGACGGTTGTGCCAATTCTAGGTGTACCGGTAAAGTTGATGGCCTGTTGGCCAATGGTCAAATTGAAATCTGTGCCACGTAGAGTTTGTGGCCCTTGCTGTTTCAGCGCGGTAGCCAGCACAGTACTGGAACCCAATCCCAGGCCTGCGAAGGCACCTCCCATAGCCAATCCTTGTACAAATCGGCGGCGCGTCAGCGTGACGCCCCCCTTATATTGGGGGTCATTATTATCAAACATGAAGCATACTTCCTCTGCAAATCGGCGACATAGGTAAAACCGCCAACAACTATTGAACGAGTGAGTCTCGTCAGATAATTCCTGAGTATTCAGGAGTTACGATAGAGGAATCAGGATTTGGGCGGCCGAAAAAGAGAGGCCGTAGGCTGGCTTATAAAGCTTCGGCCCACTTGAAGCAGTAAGGGTTTTGATATGTAGTTTGTAGAAAAGATTGATGTCTGAGTTATTACCAGTGCGCAAGACGCACAATGTCCCGATGAGCAATTATGATTTGTGCTGCTAGTGTCAGTACTATATTCGCCAGAATTTTGGGTTAGCTGGCCATCCTCAATACCCTTATCACTCTGCAAATCCACTAACTGATGCGCATGCCCCATTGATTGGGACGACGAGGACATTTCCTCCACAGCACCTAGCACTGGGGATAGACTCAGAAGCAGTGTCAACAGAATCGCTAGAAGCTTTTTAGATAGAAAGCACATACAGGACTACAGTACGGTTCATAATTCTTACTCAATGGTGTCTGTTTGGTCGCATCTTAGTGAAATAGTTCAACTTCCACATGAACATTCACCAAGACTTAGATATTTTACCGGCTAACAACACCCATTTCGTGCCCTTCTCCACGTATCGTGATTTCACCCAGTACAGTTAGGGTTTGCTGATCAAGCACCCAAATCTTGGGGGATTTTCGACTTGAGACATAGACCTTTCCAGTACCCCGGACTGTTGTGATGTGATATGGCGCTGGGGATAATGTAAGCGACTTCATCTCACCACTCGCCAAATTGTAGGCAACCACCTTGTCATCTTTCTTACTAGACGCATAAAGCAGTCGGCCGTCATCCGACAGGTCTACCCCATGGGGGTCAGCTCCAACGGTAAAAAGAGTTTTTACCGCTGCACTATCAATATCAACTTGAGACACAGTACCACTTGATGGGTTGGCGGCGTATAGCAGGCGCTCATCTGGAGAAAGCACTAAATGCTCTGGCGTTTTTCCCGCAGGCAAATTCCGAAGTACGGTCCAGCTCTGGGTGTCTATTTCACTTATATTTCCATCACCTGCATTGCTTACGTAAATACGACTACCATCCCGCTTAGATACAATATAATTCGGTGTAACCCCGGTAGGTAATTCCTTGAGCAATTGTTTGCCTGGAATATCGACTACACTAATACTTCCTCGCCCTGGGTGAGTAAATATCGCAAAGCGACCATCAGGAGTAATCAAAGCATGATGTATGGCTCCTGGTACATCGATTTGGCGTAACAGTTGTTGAGTTTTTACATCTATTAGATAGGCAGTGCCTACCATTTCAGCTTGGCTACTCTTCTCTGGGCCCGGTTTACTTTGGTTACTGTGGTGGGCGGCATGATCCTCTTCTGACATTTCCTGCGGTTTAGGTGGAGCAGCCCCTTTGGGGCGTTCCAGTAAACTCCCAGCTAGTAGTAATTCTCCATCCATTGATACAGCTAACCCGTGACTGGCATTAATACCAGGTATCTCTGATATGACCTTATTGGTATCGGCATTGATCACGGCAATTGCATTAGCGCTACCTAGGGGAACATAGACTTCGGTGCCAGCGAAAAGGGTCAAAGGTAATAGCGTCAATAAGCCTAGGCAATAGACTTTTACACATTTTTTGTTATGCATTAACAATCTCCAGTAAAATAGTATTGGTTTTTCATCCAGTGTCGATCCATGTATAGGAGCGAAGGTAAAAACAGGAGGCTCAATCATCGTCTAAGCAACGTTATGACAAATCCAACGAGTGCAATTGCCACAATGACCCAGACGATTAAGCCAGCCCAGCTTGCCCCAGGATGGAACGGAATCCAGCCAGCTGAATAAAACCCTTCGTGCATCATCGCACTGCCCTCATTAAGATCTTGGTTTGCTATGTGCAAGTGCCGAGCCAAAAATACGAAATCGTATTATGTGATTGATTTCATTGGGATAGCTAATAGAGCAGAGGAAGCGGCAGCGGGAGTGTTCAGTTTCAATGATCAAAACATTAGATTATTTAACGAAACGTTAAACTAATGATACGTGAAGTTCGATATTATTATTAGCGAATGTTATTCAAATACAAGATTCTTTGCTTCTATACAAAACCCCATAATGCTGAAATAATAGCGCCTAATATTCAGAAGGTCGGTATATATGCGAGTACAAAACACATTACTATTGTTATTAGTTTCTTCACTTTCAAACCCATCATTCGCTGGATTTGACGAAGGAATTAAAGCCTATGACCAAGGTAACAAGCCACTTGCTTTTCAAGAATATAAAGGTGCTGCTAGAGAAGGAGATGTGCGCGCTTATGGAAAGATTGCAGGCATGTATCTTTACGGTGCTGGCGTAGAGAGAGATTACTTAGAAGCCTATGTTTGGTTTGGCCTAGCTTCACTGACTGGAGATAATAACGCTGAACGCTTTCAGAAAGCGGCTTCGTCCGCTATGACACTTGGGCAAGTAGAAAGGGCAGAGGCCATACTGAAAGAGCGTGCAAACGAACTAGGACTGCTCAATAAGATGGAGTAGTTCAGGCGGGCTGTTGAAAAACTGCCCGCTTTTCTCTGACTAGCAAATCATCTAATGCGCTTACCGCTCAGCTACCTTTGAAGGGAATTCAAAGCAACACTTGTAATTCTAATTTCCAATATAAGCGGATAAATCCTCAACGCTACTACCCACTTAAAGTTTTGCGTCAATGCCGTCAGATGGAATTGGATTGTCGAATTCGACATTTATCGATTGATGATGATACATCAATATTAATGACAACAGATCACTCGCTGGGGTGCAAGGTGTCTTAAAGTATTCCGAACCACAGTAATTCGGTGCTCACTATTTCTGTGGCAAATATTTCCTGATACCTTCTACCATCTGCTGTGCAGAGATTCCATGTGCGAACTTGGTGATAAACTCCCCATCAGGTGCCATCAGAAAAACACTAGAAGAGTGATCCATGGTGTAAAGATTAGGATCACCTCCTTCAGGCAATACTTTCTCATACTTGACTTTGAATTGCTCCGCCACACGCCCAATCATAGCTACCGTACCCGTTAGGCCAACAAGATCCTTGTTAAAGTACTCCACATAATTGCTCATGACTTTTGCATTGTCGCGTTCTGGATCTATGGTGATAAAATACGGTTTGAGGAAGGTCGCTTTATCGCCTAGCATATCCAAGGCTAAAGACATTACCTGCAATGATGTTGGACAGATGTCTGGGCAAAAGGTATAGCCAAAATAAATCAGCTGATATTTTCCTTGCAAATCTTTTTCAGTGACCAAGTTACCTTTGTGGTCAATGAGCATGAATTTACCACCAATACTAAGTGCTGCCGGTATATCTTGATTCTTAGTAATGATTTTTTCAGATTTCCCACTATATTGAAGACATTGTTTTATTGTATCCGTATTATCTTTCATTAATTCAAAATAAAGGTCAGGCCCAGGATTTAACTTTGTTCCGAAACTATCGAGTTGGCCGATATTTATACTAATACCTTCCGTTAATAATGGCAGCTCTGGCATGGGCATCCCATACTCTGTTAGCAGGCAAGTATAATATCCCTCTTTGAGCTTAACCCGGCTTAGCAGTAACTTGCTGGCCTGAATAGGGGTTTCTGGTGACTGAGTCATCACTTCCCTAATTTTAAGTGCATAAGCCTGCTCAAAATATTGGAGTGTATCATAGTAGGTCATTCCAATTCCGCTTTTCAGTCCCCGGTATCCATACTCAAGCTGCCTATCCAGTTCAGCTACTCTGGCGAGTACTTTTCCGCGGTTTCTACGATAAAGATGAGCTCTTCCTGCATCGACTTCCATTAGTATTTTGGCGAGTTCATCAACCAAAATTAGGGTATTACGGCTATCCATCCATATGTAAGGATCACGCGATAATGCTTTCTCATCCTTGGTCCAACGTGAAGGTAAAACCTTTATCTGAATATTATCAAGTAAAGTGAAAACCTGAACACCCGCCTTCCTTGCAACTTCTACAGGTTCTATCATAAATCGTTCCAGCTCTGGTCCAATCCAGATAATCACATCGGCTGCTGAAATATCAGCATTTTGCTTTTCACTTAGGAAATATCCGAATGGTATAGCATCACTATTAACAAGTAGTTCAGGCCCCTCTGTTCCGTCCATCAGTCCGGCAAGAATCGAATGGATCGGCTTGATGGTAGTAATTACTCGAAATGAGTTTTCCGCATAGATAAGAGGACTATTCAGCATGAAGATCATGCTTGCCAGTACGGCAAGATAATGAAGTGGGAAATAACTAATTCTCGTATTCAAGCCATCAAACCTTATGTTACATTTTTATTTTTGTTGGTACTTGAAAGCCCTATCCAGGGCAATGATAGCTTGATCAACGTCTATGCTAAGCCGATCTTCAGCAGGACAACTAGACTTCTGCTCGATGAATTTGAGAAATGCAGTATTTGTCTCCGTATCAAATGCCTCACCAAACTGGCGGATTTTTGGAAGCGCTGCTACCAGCGCCTTTTTCATTCGCTGAGTCTCGTTCAGATAGCGACAATTTAGTGCAATGCCATTTAGATCACCCATTTTTTTTATCACGCTGTACTGCTGCTCTGTGATCGATTCTGCATTCACTGTAAAAGTAAAAAGTAATGCCAGCAAACATGATTTATGCCATTTATATCGCATTCCGTGATTATCCTCATGAAATATAATATTATAAATAGGGTTGAAAGTATTAATTAGTCATAAGACAAAGAAAATGTTCTGAATCAAAGAAATGGTTATTGGCCGCATCTATGCTGATCAATAATTTCTACGGATCTCAGATTCAACCAGTTCTTGGAGTTGCTTATAACCAAACTTCACAAGCGGCTTGCCGTTAACAAAAAAACCCGGTGTTTTACTGACTTGGAGATTCTTGGCATCTTCAAGATCCTGCTGCACACGCTCAATAATAATACTATTTGCCATATCCTCTTTTACTTGCGCAATATTGAGTCCAACCTTGCCAATCCGCATCCATAATCTTTCAGGCTGCGGATCTCCATGTGCCGCCCATACGGGTTGTGCTGCATATGTCGCATTAAGAGTTTCCCAGAATTTACCCTGCATTTTAGCCGACTCAAGGATCTTCACAACATAATCAGATCCTTGATGTAATGGCAAATAGCGCATCACCAGCTTAATCTTACCTGGATTGGAATCCATCAGATTCTTGACAAATGGATGAAACGCTTTACAAGTCTCACAAGCAGGATCGAAAAACTCTACAATAGTAACTTTTGCTTCTGCATTGCCAATTGTTGGTGAATAATCTCGAACAAGCAAGGAAGCATTATCCAACGCCTTTTCTGCCAACTCATTATATACGTTATTATTATAGATAAAAGCTGCGACAACAAAAGTTGCAGTCAATATCCCCCCAGCCATTAGTACAACGTATTTATTTTTCATCAACGAACCTTTTTTTAAAAACATAGAGCAGCACGACGATAGCCGTGTATGAAAGTATGGAAAGCATTGGTATGGTAATGAAGCCAAGCAATTCCAAATTAGTATCAGAACAAGATACTCCCTGGCTGCAAGGCTGGAGATCTTCAGGTATATAGCCTAAATAAAGAAGATAATGGTATACCGCAAAACACCACCCAATTACTGCCAATGGAAGAGCGTACTGTATGACCTTTTTGTCGAGCGGAAAAAGTCCAATGAGGAAAATAACAACCAGTGGATACATAAATATTCGCTGATACCAACACAACACGCAAGGCGGAAACCCCATGATCTCACTAAAAAACAAACTACCGAGGGTGGCAACTGATGCTATTAGCCAGCAGAAAAATATCAGACCCCAACCGGTCTGACCCAATGAGGTATTATCTGTTGATGATGCTACCATTATTTATATGGGTACTATCAATCTGAATATATCATTAGTTTACACCTACCTTGCTAGCAAGGTCCTGTTTGGTCGCAGTATCTTCAGTAGATTTTATTGCCGTAACCGTTCTAAATTCCCCATTGAGCATGGCCGGCTTATCTTTCACAATGCGTAGACCTGCAGATTCAATCAAAGGTTCCAAGTGTCGTGTAATATCGGTAAAAAAAGCATTCGTAAACAAATTTAATAACTTTCTTGCTAAAGTAATATCCTCGCCATCGGGAACGAATTTATCAAAAATAGATATCCGCCCATTTGGCTTGAGTACCCGCGCAGCCTCTTTAATACATGCTATAGGATCAGGAGTGACAGCCAGTATGAGATGTAATACTGCCACATCAAACAGCTCTGATTCCAGATCTAAATATTCCGCATTCATTACACGTGCATCAACAGATAGTCCAAGCAAGCGGCCTCTCTGTGCGGCTCTAGTTACCATCGCGCGTGAAATATCTATAGCCACCACATCAATCCCTTTTGAAAAGTACTCAAGATCCATGCCTGTACCACATCCAATCAGAATGATGCGCTCACCTGGTATGGGTGCAATTTGAGTTATGGCCTGCTTTCTAGCTTTTCTAAGTATTTTTTCACTCAAATCGCTAAAAGGCGCATACAATGAATAGCGTAAGCGATTCCATGCAACGGTATTTACGGGCATAAATTCACCTTTTTTCAGGGTTCAGGCTTACTAGTTCCTGGATCATGGGCGTCTCCCTGTTCTATGCGTAATTCACTCAGGGCCTGTCGAATAATTAACGTAGCTGAATGTAGGAAAAGGAACGCCATCAAGAATGCAACAACCAGATCGGGCCACTGGGTCTGGGTCATGTACACGATGCCTGCTGCGACCATGACGGCTAGATTGCCAATGGCATCATTGCGACTACAAAGCCACACAGAACGTACATTGGAATCCCCATTGCGATATTTAAGCAAGAGCAGTGCACTGATGACATTAGCAGCGAAAGCCAGCAAGGCGATAGCTCCCATGATGAATTCGTTTGGTACCCCAAGTATAAATACACGGTATATGGTGGATCCCAGCACCCACAGTCCCATTACAGACAGCGTCAGCCCTTTAAACAATGCTGCTGAGGCTCGCCAATGAAGCGTGTGACCGATAGCCAGTAAAGTAAGGCTGTAGGTTAAGCTGTCACCTAAAAAATCGAGTGCATCAGCTTGTAAAGCCATTGATTGCGCGGTAATACTTGCACCTGATTCCACTAGGAACATGAATGCATTAATGGCAATAATTACCCACAAAACAATTTTATAAGATCTTGATATACCGTCGAATTTCAGATTATTACCGCACTCACATCCAGTCATATTCATCACCTAGAGTTAACATTACTCTCATTATTAGGTAAGTTTACAACCTACAATGACTGTAGGTTCAAGAGGGGCTTGTAAGTGAGTCAACAATATTCCATTGGCAAAATGGCTAAAGCAGGAAACTGTAGGGTTCAGACCATACGTTATTATGAGCAAATTGGCCTATTAGCTTTGCCAGAAAGAACAGAAGGCAATCAGCGCATCTATTATCAGGAGCATATGGATAAACTCCGCTTTATCCGCCACAGCCGTGAGTTAGGATTTTCACTGGATCAAATTAAGGAAATATTAACTTTAAGTGAGGATCCCTTTCATTCTTGCGAGGAAGTTGATCAGATCGCACATTCCCATCTGCAAGATGTGGAATCAAAAATTAAAAGACTCCAAAGTATGCGAAAAGAGCTTAAACGCATGATTACTCAATGCGCAGGTAAACAAGTTGCTGATTGCCGAATTATTGAAGTTTTGTCGAATCATACTCTTTGTATATCACAACAACATCCGAAGCCTTGAGGAACAACAATAGAGTTGGTGTTATAGATAAATTAGGCAAATAATGCACTATCCTATTGAATAGGATTATTACACTTATCTCGAGCCAAATTGGATGCAACTCTTTACTGTCGTAGTCATACAAAAGCATCTACATTATATGGACACCGTGAGTATAAAATACTGATCATATTTGATTATTAAGATATAAGCTTGCCGTGCCGACCATTGTGAATAGTAAGCATCAATATATAACTCTTGCCATTTAATTACATCCATACTAGACTCCCGCCCGGTTGTTTTTTGTTTGCAGGCGCCCCATAATTATTGGGTCAAAGTGTAGTATGTATTACCGTCTTTTTATCGTGCTTCTGATTCTATCTATCCTTGGATATGGGATGGTGCTGTCTGCTGGTACGCATAATGAGATCATTCAAATGGATCAAAGCACTCAGATAATGCCGGATGACCACTTTCCGACAAATCCCTCAGATCATCTGGTAGACGGCGGACATGGTTGTCACGGTATTTCACACATTCTTGGACTTTTCTGCCATGAAATAAAACTGCCTGTAGTCAACAACCTACTCTTTTTTGATAGCTATACTGAACGTTTCGAATTCCCCACTTATCAACCCGCTTTTCGCCCGCCAATAGCCATCTAATCTCTGTCATGCATGCTGCCTTTAATATGGCGGCACATTGTTGTAGACCGACGGAATTTAAAACATGAATATACTTTCTTACCTGCGCATAGGTATGCTTGCCTATGCGTCGACAGTGGCGCTGTGGCAGTCACCAAGCGTAGCTATGGGGCAGCCAAACACCTCAAACACAGATCAACTAATAACTATTCTTGGGCAAGCTATGATATCTAATCCCGATATCCTAGCCGCTGAAGCCGCCATAAAGATAACTCAGGCACAGCTTGAAGGTGCACGCCTACCTTTAAATAATCCTGAGTTAGAGTTCGAGACCGAACGTGCGGAGGGAAATAGCTATACCATTGGCGTTAAGCAAACGCTGGATTGGCACGACAAGCAAGGTTCGTATCTGGAAGTTGCTCAGACTAGACTGAATGCCGCACAGCAAGCTCTGATGGCGTTAAAACTTCGCAAAGCAAGCGAATTACTGGATGCCATTGGTAACATCAGCACCCAGAAGCGTATCAATGAGTTGGCTAAACGCCGTAGTGAAACATTGTCACGTTTTGTACTGTTGGCCGAAAAACGTCATTCGGTCGGGGATATTTCGATTGCTGAACTGGAATTGGCACGTCTTTCCAGAGCTGAGGCAATCATGCAGCAAGTTAAAAGTGGCGTTGATCTGATAAAAGCTAATAGTGCTTTCTTTGCTTTAAGTGGCGTGCAGCTTCCCGGTAATATTAGTTTGCCAGCTCGCCTTGAACTCAAGCAACAGCGAGCCATAGATGATGAAACCACCATCCGAAATCATCCAAACGTTCAAGCGGCTCACAATATGGCGCAAGTTGTCAGACAGAAAATTCGTCTTGTCGATCAAGAACGAAAGGCCGACCCGACTTTTGGACTGTCAACGGGGCGCACAGGAAACGAAAACTTAGTCTCCCTATCCGTCTCCATACCTTTACAGATACGCAACAATTTCCAAAACGATGTAGACGCAGCTAGAGCTGAATCACTACAGAGTGATCATGAAGCACAGGTAATGTATAGAAATAGCTTTGCCAGACTGCAGGCAGCACGGGCACGATACAAGCTGATAGACGGAACGTGGATGATGTGGATGTCCCTAGGTGAAGCCAGCCTCCAACAAAGCCTTATACTGCTAGAAAAACAATGGCAAGCCGGTGAAACAAATACGACGGATTACCTACTGCAGATGAAGCAATCCCTGGAAACAAGCATTGCAGGCGCTGAACTGCAGGGTGAGCGCTGGAGCGCATGGATCGAATGGCTAAGTGCTTCTGCATACCTCAATGACTGGCTATATGGCGCCACGAAGGAACAATAGATCATGATAAAATCACATACCCCTATTCTTTTACTTCTATGTCTTTTACTGACCAATCCTTTGCAAGCCAAAGATGGGCATGAGAAGTTAGAAGATACAAGCGTGAAGGAAGATGCCAGTGAACATGCAAGCGAGGAAGAAAGCGGCATTCGATTAAACGCCGAGCAGCGTCGTATTGCCGGTATTATAGTGGAAGAAATCACCGCAGAACCAATCGTTGTTGAAATTGAGGCACCAGGCGAAATTCTTCTTAATAGCTATGCTACTCATCAACTTACTCCACGAATTGAAGCGCAAGTAATCGAGCGCCATGCACGCCTTGGCGACAAGGTAAATAAAGGCCAGCTACTGGTCACACTATCTAGCGTCACCATGTCGGAGGCGCAAGGTCAGCTACTGGTTGCAGAAAATGAGTGGCAACGTGTCCGTAAGCTTGGCCGTGAGGTAGTATCCGCACGGCGTTACCAAGATGCACGGATTGCTGCTCAACAAGCACGAGCCAGCCTATCTGCCTACGGAATGACGCAGTCCCAAATCGACCAACTTGCCAGCAGCGATACAATTGAAAATGCCAATGGACGTTTTGGCCTGTTTGCACCACTTAGTGGCACAGTGATTCGTGATGATTTCATCACGGGCCAAATGGCACAGGTGGGTAGTCTATTGTTTGAGATTAGTGACGAAACAACCCTGTGGGTTGAGGCCAAATTAGCCCCAGGTTCGGCTAACAGTATACAAGTAGGTAATCCTGCCCAAATAATGATAGATGGCAACTGGATGCCCGGAAAGGTTATCCAGGTGCACCATACGCTCGACGAAACTACTCGAACCCTTGCCGTACGTTTGGAAGTTTCAAATCCGAACGACCGCCTTCATACCGGCCAATTTGTTACTGCAAGAATTCAGAATGGAAGATCAGAGGAAAGAGGAATGGTTTTACCGCTGAATGCTTTACTGCGTAGTGCTGATGGTGATTGGCAAGTATTCGTGGAGCATGAACCAGGAGAATTTGAGCCCAAAGAGGTAGAGATTGTTCGCCATATGGGAGGGAGGGTGCAAATTGAGGGCCTTGAGTCAGGCAGCCGCGTAGTCACCCAAGGTGCCTTCTTTGTTCAGTCCGAACTGGCTAAGTCCGGTTTTGCCGTACATAACCACTAGGAGACAGCCATGATAAATCGATTGATCGATTGGTCGGTAACCAACCGGCTATTAGTGGTGCTTGGTCTTGTAGTTCTGTTAGGCGCTGCCACTACGCTTATTCCCAAGCTAAATATGGATGCATTTCCAGATGTAACTAACGTACAAGTGCAAATCAATACCGAGGCCCAGGGCCTAGCCGCTGAAGAGGTGGAGCAACTTATAACCTATCCCATTGAGGCAGTGATGTATGCCCTACCCGATGTTCAGGAGGTGCGTTCTATCTCTAAAACTGGGTTGTCCGTCATTACCGTAGTGTTCAAAGAGGGCACGGATATATATTTTGCCAGACAGCTTGCATTTGAGCGGCTACAGGATGCTAGAGAACAGATTCCTGTCGGTGTTGGAACCCCTGAAATGGGACCAAATACCTCAGGATTGGGACAAGTATATCAGTACATCCTGAGGTCAGCCGACTCAGAAAAGTACGATGCCATTAGTCTGCGCAGCCTTAATGACTGGGTTGTAAAGTTGTTACTTCTACCTGTGGACGGCATTACAGATGTGCTCTCCTATGGCGGTGAAGTGAGGCAGTATCAAGTACAGGTAGATCCCAACAAGTTACTGGCATATGGAATCACCTTAGACGAAACAAGGGAAGCCATTGAGAACAATAACCGTAATGCAGGTGGCTGGTATCTGGATCGCGGTGCTGAACAACTGGTAATCCGCGGAGTTGGTTGGGTTCGCGCAGGTACAGATGGTTTACATGATATCGCCAACATCCCACTTAAGGATAATGATGGCACAATCGTGCGTGTAGAAAACATAGCGCAGATTAATTTTGGTGGAGAAATTCGCCAAGGCGCAGTGACTATGACTCGGCGTAATAGCGAAGGAGAACCTGAGCAACTAGGAGAAGTGGTAGCTGGCATTGTACTAAAAAGATTAGGTGCAAACACGAAAAGCACAATAGACGCAGTGAAAGACCGGCTACCAGCTATCCAGCAGGCCTTACCTAACGGGGTGACAATTGAACCATTTTACGATCAGGGTGGATTGGTCGAGCAAGCAGTGGAAACAGTTAGCCGGGCACTAATAGAAGCATTCGTGTTAATTGTGGTGGTATTGCTTCTTTTCTTACTCAATATCCGCGCAGCACTGCTGGTGTTGATCTCTGTACCTCTATCAATTGGCCTAGCGCTAACAGCAATGAGTTACTGGGGGCTCTCTGCAAATTTGATGTCCCTCGGCGGCTTGGCAATAGCCATCGGCATGATGGTAGATGGCTCAGTTGTGATGATGGAAAATATCTTTAAACATCTTTCCCATCCCGACCCCAGTCATGAAGCACATGCCAAACAAGAACTGGCACCAGGTGATGACGACCCTTACGACTCCAGTCATGATGATCATGGCATACGGCTTCGTATACAAATGGCTGCAAAAGAGGTTGGCAGGCCTGTTTTCTATGCTGTCATTATCATTGTGGTTGTATTCACGCCACTATTTGCTTTAGAAGGAGTTGAAGGTAAGCTCTTCCAGCCTATGGCAATATCCATTGTCCTTGCCATGTTAACTTCGTTACTTGTCGCCTTGGTGGTAATGCCTGCGCTTGCCAGTTATGTCTTTCGACGTGGTATTAAACATATCAATAGCCCGGTCTTTCTTCCTCTCGAATGGCTTTATCGTCACTTACTAAAAGCAGCCATGAAAGCAAAGTGGATTGTAGTGTTGATTTCCCTTGGCTTGTTTGTTGGATCATTAATGCTAGTACCACAGCTGGGCACAGAGTTTGTACCTGAGTTAGAAGAGGGAACAATCAATATCCGTACTACATTGGCACCCACTGCCAGCTTAGAGACTGCGCTGAAAGTTGCTAGTAAATTGGAACGACAATTGATGCAGTTTCCGGAAGTACTCTATGCCTCAAGCCGTGTAGGACGCCCCGAACTTGGCGGCGATCCAGAGCCTGTCTCAAACGTGGAAATCTATGTGGGATTGAAGCCCATTGGAGAATGGGTAAGTGCCAAAGATCGGTTTGAGCTACAACAAAAATTTGAGCAGGTCTTGTCAATACATCCAGGCCTACTCTTTACCTTTTCACAACCTATTGCTACACGGGTTGATGAACTTTTGTCCGGTGTTAAGGCGCAACTTGCAATTAAACTTTTTGGTCCTGATCTTGATGTGTTAGCAGATAAAGGAAAAGAGATTGAAGTCCTTACTCGTAGTATTGAGGGAACTATTGGTGTTGAAATGGAGCAGATAGCTGGTGAAGCTCAGCTAACTATCCGTCCACGACGTGATGTGCTCGCTCGCTATGGCATTTCGGTAGCGCAAGTCATGGATTTGGTATCAGATGGCATAGGTGGCAACGAAGCAGGTCAGGTAATTCAGGGTAATGAGCGTTACGATATATATGTTCGTTTGGCGAAGCCTTATCGCAAGGATATTGAGACGATAAAGCAGCTGTTACTAAAATCTCCGGGTGGAGCTTGGGTGAAATTGGGCGAGGTTGCTGATGTGGCAATTGAAGTGGGTCCCCCGCAAATTCGACGTGATGATGTGCAGCGGCGTGTGGTTATACAAGCCAACGCAAATGGACGTGACATGGGCGGATTGGTAACTGAATTGCGCGGAAGAATAGAAAAGGAAGTTGATCTTCCACCAGGCTATTCTGTGGTGTTTGGTGGTCAATTTGAAAATCAGAAACGAGCACAGCAAAGACTGATGATTGTAGTTCCACTATCCCTCGGTCTAATCTTTCTATTGCTTTACTTTGCATTTCATTCCATGGGTCAGGCACTCCTTATAATGCTTAATGTTCCACTGTCTTTGATCGGTGGTATCGCAGCGCTTTACTGGACTGGACAGTATCTTTCCGTACCGGGCTCCATAGGTTTCATAGCATTGTTTGGCGTTGCCGTTCTTAATGGAGTGGTTATGGTCAATGCAATTAATCAAAATATCACTGCTGGCGAGCCTATTTCCAACGCAATATATCATGGCGCTCTTTCACGCTTGCGCCCCGTCCTTATGACTGCTGCCATTGCAGCACTTGGACTTATACCGATGCTGCTATCAGCTGGGGTAGGTTCAGAGGTGCAACGACCTCTGGCGACGGTAGTAGTAGGCGGACTAGTATCAAGCACACTGCTGACTTTGTTCGTGCTACCTGCCCTTTATCGAGTTTTTTCGAAAGAAATTATATCGAACTCATGACCCTGATCAAACAAGCGAGGAATAAAATATGTTGGTTCGATATTTATATATGACGAAGTTTATAACAGTTGTGGCTCTTGTCATGGGGCTTACAGGATGCGCTACCTTATCTAATGATCCTTCTTCAAGTAACACATTGACTGTGGAGCACGTAGATTCCAATGCGGTGCAAATATCCAACATTACTGTGCGCCAGGAAGGGTCAGGGTTAAAAGTTAGCGGTAGTCTACGCATTCGATTCAATAAGCGGCGGATAGATCGAGGTCATCTGCATATAGAGATCTTTGGTGACAATGGCGCGCAATTATTTGAGGTATCTCGCAAGTACAGACCGAATAATACCAGTCTACGGCGGTGGGCCTTTGTCGAAACATTACCTGTACAGTTTGAGAAAGTGGTAATGGTTAGAGTGCAGCACCATCCAGTTCCACATCACACATGAGACAACACTCCAGAAATAAATTATGAGCTATTCTTCATACTATGGGAGTACGTAGAATTCGGATACTGAACCACACTAAGCTTTAAACCCTCACAGGGTTGACTGTCACGCCAATCCTGTGAGTGTTAACGTGGTCAACAATTTTATTACACCAAGTTAAGCCGATTTCTTTCTATCCGAACATTTCAGTTCAATAACTCTCAGCCGGCATTTGATAAACTACTAACCGCGAATTTGACGTGACGCAGCCAGACCGGGTTTATGCGGCGGATCTTGCCTATATATGGACGCAAGAGGGCTGGTAATACCTTACAATGGTGATCGATCTGTGTTCGCGCCGGATGGAGGGCTAGAGCATGCGTTCGTTGATGAAGGCCAGGCTGGCTCATGAGCTTTACTGATGTCCATTTGACAACGCCTGCCAGAGGCTGGATTGATCCATCACTCGGACCGTGAGTCGCAATATGACAACAAGGCTATCCTATTGAATTTGATTATTAGGTAAGTCGGGACAATATTGGAACTCACCCTGTCACAGTTGGCGATACGTTTTGAAGGGCGGTTGGATGGCCACATGGCACTATGAGACGTGGTTGCCGCAATGTTTTATCTACAGTCTCCTGCGTGGGCGAAGATCTCCGTTCTTTCTTATTTATATCTGCCTGTCCTTCGCCATTGCTTCAATAATAAGCAGTTACACAGCTTTATCGACAGTCTAAGTTAGATAATTTACCGGGAGAATTAATGTAATTATCGTGCCTCGTTCAGTATTACTTTGCAGTTTGACTGAACCTCCATGCTCTTCCATAACGCGCTTTACCAATCCTAATCCCAGTCCAGTACCCTTCGGGCGGGTCGTAAAGAATGGCTCAAAGGCCTTTTTAAGCACTATCTCATCCAACAGATCCCCCTGATTGCCAATTTCTATCTTTAAGACATTTCCTTCTCTGCCTACAGAGGCCTCAATTACCCCGCCTTGCGGGCTGGCCTCTATCGCATTTTTGACTATGTTCAGAATTACCTGATGCATTTGTGCCTGATCCACTCTCATCGCAGTACAATCTGTGCACTCTGTGTACTGAAGCGTTATGCCATATTCTTCTAACACCGGTTTTTGTTGTTCAATCACTTTTGTAACCAACTGGTTCATATCAACGGGTATTTCAGATAGTTTTACAGGCCTTACATAATCCAATGTCTCTGACAACAGATCATCCAATCGATCGACTTCCCCAAGCACCAGCGCCACTCTTCTCATCTCCCTCTCAGTAAGCGATTCAGATCCCTTCAATCCAGAGAGGGCTAACTTTATTGAGGCGAGCGGGTTCCTCATCTCATGAGTGAGTAGTGATGCGGTCTGCCCTATAGTCGCTAGTCGAGTCTTAAGCAATATATCCTCATAGGCCGCCTCTAGTTCTTGTGTTCGATCACTAACTTTAGCTTCAAGGCGTCGCTCATAGATCCTCCCAATACTGCGCATTGCAAAATACCCGAGCAGCGTGATTAAGGCATAAGTAAGAAGCAACACGGCATCAAGGTGCCAATGGAGGTCACCCATGAAATCAATCATAACGGATTGATCTTTTGCAATTCCGAGCACCCACCGATTAGGTTCAGTGGTATTTAATTTCTGTACCCAGAAAAGCGTTGGATGCTGCTGGTCTCCTAGCGCACGCCTTTTACCACTAGAAGACAGTGTCAGCGCATCTGACAAAATAGTAGTCCCCGCATGTGATAACCAGCTCTCATTGATGGGGAGCGGTGAATCAAGTTGCATACCACTGTCAAATACAATGGATCTATTTTTAATGTCTACAACAAAGACTCTAAAATCATAAATATTGTAATCCTCCAAACTACTTGTCATGTGACTCGCTAGGTCTTGCGATTTTCCCATTAATACTTGTTCAAGCTTCGGTGCCAGAGCTTTCGCAATCTCCTGATTGTGTTCTATTCCATGCTCGAGCAGCCGATCCTGTAAATAGTTGACTACATGAGCCGACCCAGAAAGCCCAATACCAGCAACAATTAAACTCATGAGTGCAAAACTCAACCAAGACACTGTTGATGGCTTCCACGAGATATTTTTATAGAATGAAATCATTGAACGATTCTACTCGAAGATGTCAAATATGAATATCCGATTAGTTCTTACTGTCAACTCTGTGGTTAATGGGAGAGAATATCAACCATGAAACAGCTTTATCTAGGTATTTAAATATGGCCAACGTTCTTATTATTGAAGATGACCAAGTTTTTAGTGAACTGCTCGTGATGCACTTGGAGGATAAGAATCACCAAACACAGACGGCCAGCACACTGAAGCAAGCCAGGGCACACCTCGCCCATACACTTCCTGACGTCATCCTATTAGACCAACAACTTCCGGATGGTTTCGGCATCGATATACTAAAAGAGATAACAAATTATAAACCACATCCACCAGTAATAATGATCACGGGCGTGAGTGATAATTCACTTGCTATAGAAGCAATGGGGTTAGGCGCACATGATTTTATCCGAAAACCAATGGATGAAATAGAACTGGATACAACGCTAATTAATGCACTTAAAACGCATCGCCTATCACGTCAAGTAACCGCGCTTACACATACGGATGACTATCAAATTAGTATTGGTCAAATAGTAGGCGATAGCCCCTCTATTTTAACTATTTGTAAAACAATTGGAAGCGTTGCTGCGACGAGCGCCCCTGTTTTGATAACGGGTGAAAGCGGGACGGGTAAGGAGGTATTAGCAAGAGCGCTCCATCATCATTCAAGGCGCCAGGGTTTATTCTTGCCTATCAACTGTTCGGCATTGTCTGAGAATTTATTAGAAAGTGAGTTGTTTGGGCATGAAAAAGGCAGTTTCACCGGCGCCGATCGTCAAAAAATAGGGAAATTTGAACAGACTATCGATGGAACACTCTTTCTTGATGAACTGGGTGACATGCCGGTACTTTTACAGGCCAAATTATTGCGAGTGCTTCAAGAAGGTAGTTATGAACGGGTTGGAGGGACTCAGACACTATTATCGAATGCACGCATTATTGCGGCAACAAACCGTGATCTAAAATCGATGATTAATGCCGGGCTTTTTCGTGAGGACCTTTTTTATCGATTGAATGTAGTCCATATACATATACCTCCCCTGCGTGAACGAATGGAAGATTTACCTCTTCTCATTAATCACCTTCTTGCCAAAATAAATCTCAAACAAAAAACATCTGTAAAGCATATTGCTGAAAGTGCTTGGCGAAGGATGAGAGATTATCAGTGGCCAGGAAATATCAGAGAGGTAGAAAACACCCTCACACGTGCAGCGGTCATGGCACGTACCGATACAATAACGGAGGATCTACTCTTATTGCCTGGAGAGCGTGAAGAAACATCTGATGATACAGACGATCTTAGTGAAGCAGGCTCTCCCCGATTGATTTCTCTCGATACACTTGAGCAAGAACATATTCAGGGTATTCTGGAATACAGCCGTTGGCATAAAGGAAAGGCCTGTGAAATATTAGGGATCTCCAGACCCGCGCTTGAACGAAAAATTAAAAAGTACAGCCTTGCTTAAGTACCAACTGCTATCCTCGCACTGCAATCGCCCTCTGTCTTTAGTATTCGCAATGTCCGACGAATTGCACAATTAATTGCAATTCGTCGGGTAAACTTAGATCTCTTATGACCCGGTATGCTTAACGTTATCGTGATACATAATATCCGTTGCTGTCTCACTGTTATCACCGTGTCGCACATCAGGCACCGTGCTAGAGTCAGCGTGCATTGCCTCCATATGCTCACTCATCTGATGGATTGCATCCGTTTCCAAACCATTTGGATCAGAATGTCCTCGAGTTGCCGCTTGGTTTCCTTTTGATCTCATCGCTGAATTTTGTTGAGTGTATTTATGTCCATACATCATGTCAGTTTCGAGTTGTGAATTCACATTATCAGCCGCAGCAATTCCAGATATCAGCATGGAAGAGAGAATCGCGCTACCTATTAATTTTTTCATGTTTATCTCCGTTGTATAGTTACTTAGTAATTAAACCAAGGTTTATCATGCTTGGTGCCTAAGTAAGTGCAACAGGTGTGCCAATAACCATGGCATCGATTAATATACTAACTTTTCAATAAGATAGGTTAATATTTCGTCAGTGCATGAAAGCAAATACTTTCGAACGAAAAATACACTTCGTTAAAAATATTATCGTTTTGTAGTTTCTATCAATATAGATAATTTTACTCATGCATCTATTCTCTACATGAGACCGCGTTTCGCCTCATGTAAGAAAGCAAAATAAGCGTAAGGCCGCCGAAGATCATGGGTGCACTCAGTAATTGGCCCATGGTAAACCAGTCGAATGCAAGATACCCAATATGGGCATCGGGCAAGCGAACAAACTCTATAATAAAGCGTATCACTCCGTACCCTGTCAGAAACAGACCAGAAACCGCCATTGCTGGACGAGGCCTTGATGAGTATAGCCATAAGATAATAAAGAGTAATATCCCTTCCAATAGTGCTTCGTATAGTTGGTTGGGATGAAGTGCCTGACTCATAAGGGTTCCCTCGGCCAGATTGAGTGTATCGAAGCACACAGATGGAAAATCTTTACAGTTAATCTGAAAACCCCACGGGAGTGATGTCGGGCCACCCCAGAGTTCACCATTAATAAAGTTTCCTATACGACCTGCACCCAGACCCAGCGGGATAAGTGGCGCAACAAAATCAGTGCATTCAAAGAATGTGCGGTTGAAGCGTTTTGCAAATAGCATGAGGGCCACCATGACACCTAACAACCCTCCATGGAAAGACATGCCGCCCTCCCAAACTCTAAAGAGACTCAGGGGATCCCGTATAAGATTATCAAAGCCATAAAAGAGGGTGTAACCGATGCGCCCGCCAAGAATAATACCCAGTGCCATATAGAACAGTAGATCGTCAATATCATCAGCCTTCCAGCCTGAATCAGGACGTGCTGCCCGCACTCGGCCCAGCCACCAGCCCCCAATAAATGCAACCATGTACATAATACCGTACCAGTGGATACTAATAGGCCCTACCGAAAGAGCAACAGGATCGATATTTGGATAGATCGGCATAATATTATTACCATAGAGGAATTAAAAAAGAGGCTTTTAGTGGCATTTGCTAGTTGAAATACAGAGAGGCATGACGCCTAACCAACCTATTCGTAATGCCCAGCTCTGGGGTCACTATCAAGTGATCAACTAAACAACTATTTCACACTATCGACTGATTACTCTTCACCATAATTTAAGGCGTACATTAACTTGCCTGCTATGGATTTATTCATCAGCTAGTACTTCTTTAAGTTATAATTTCAACATACTGATTTTCCCTCCGACAAGGGTTCTATACAGAAACAGGAAGGCCGGCGATAATGTCTTTCACTGTAGATTTTCAGCATTTCTTCTATCAGGACTTTGGGGTCAGATTCGTAGACCAGCAATGCGCCAGTATCCTTACCTATGCGCCGCACCAAGTCAGGAAGTTCGTCAGTAATACCCCCGCTGCCTTTCAACACGCCAATCAACTTACCCTCGTCATAGGCAATGGCAAATTCACCCAGGGTTCCGGAACGCCCACCTAGTATGATCACCATATCACTGGACAGGATGTTGGTGACCTCACGCCCCATCAGTCCGCTGCCGGTATAGATCAGGATGTCGAAGGCATCTGCCGGTGAGTGGTATTTATGGAGATGCTCATCGAGACTCAGGGCGGGCGAGATACCCACCGACAATCCTCCTCGTGCACGTGCACCGCTGGCGCACTCGTACGGGAGTCCGGGACAGGCACCAGTAATCAGGATCAAGCCATCATTTGCAATCGTTTCGCCCAGAATCCTGGCACGGTTGGACACCGCTTGATCAGAATCAGAGTCAGCCGAGCCCATGACTCCGACAGTCAAACGTTCAGCACGGGCATTCCCGAGGTATATTTCAGGTTTGGCAATAAACTTCTGTTTGCAGTTGTCACTGCAAAAGTACCAAGAGCGACCCTTATGCACGGCCATGGCACCGGCCCTCCGCATATCCAGTTCCATCCCGCAGACAGGATCGTTGATCATGATGGTCTCCGTTTTATAGCATCTCGACGGGCCTTCTCCAGTATCATGAACAGGCCGAGGACAGGGTGTTTAAACTGGGCATGCCGCAACACCTCCCAGTGCAGGTCAAGATATTCCGCTATAAAATCGGCGATGTGTCCCAAGGTCAGCGTTGTGTAGCCACTCTGTGGCGAAGCTCCGCCGCTGGAACCGAATGCCATTAGACGTACTCGATGTCCCGTGTGTGCGACTGCTTCGCCTGTGTTGAGCAATTGCTGGACGGTATCACCCACCTCGTGCAGAGAACAGCAACCGAACCGTGCAAGGACCGTACGCAAGACGTCCGGATTCCGTGCATTGCGATTCAGTTTCGCGCGACCTTCCTTGACCTCGCCGATCAACATATCGGCGGTATTACCGTCAATACCCAGTGCCGGGTCTGGAGCAAACAGGCTGGTGCCATCGCGTCCCGTTATCAAGCGGCCAGCGCCTGGAAATCGGAACGCAAGGATGTCGAGGTCAGTTTCAACCCGGTAGCGCTGTTTGCCATAAGACTCAATTACCGGGTACTCGGCGACCGTGAAGTACCCGTTGATCTGCAGATAGGCCTCTACCAGTGCAACGGCGTGATCCATGCATACCTCCCAGGTTCATCAGTAACCGAATGTAGTCCTCGATGCATAACGACCAATCAGTCTGCAATCTTTGTGCGTACTGCAAAGAAGTTATAGATCGGCACCCAGATCAATGCGAAGAACCAGCCATATCCCCAGGCCTCGATCAGACCAATAAAGAAGCTCTTCCAGTTCAACCACTCAAAACCAGGTAACAGTGAACGCCAGGAGGAATACATCGCATACTCAGGCAGGGCCAGATCCCACACGACGCACAGCGTGAAGGTGATAGCCAGAAACAAACTGGTTGCATGACCAACGGCAAGCAGCGGGACACCGGTCTTCATGATCCACCTCCGCTAGTTTGCAAAGACTGCTTCAGATATTTTTTAGGATCAACCTCGAATTGGTCCAGACATTTCCTGGAACAGAAGCGGTATAAAAGGCCTTCATGCATTTTTCCATAACCCTGCTTAATATCTACCTCCATCCCGCAGACAGGATCGATGTTGTTTCCCGCACTATCCTTGCCATGTTTGCCATGACCTCCGTGAGCCATGTGCGCGCCACAACCGTAACGCATCATCAGAAAGAACAGGCCACCAAATAATAAAAACGACAATAAACCTTCCATTGTTACCTCCTTACCGACTGAACGTCGGTACTCATATATCTAGCCATGTGCCCTATTTCCAGGTTTTCCCTGCGAATTTGTCGTAAAGAAGGCCTTCCATTGATTTAATGGTGGAAAAAAGGCCGGTATTCGATGCATATAATCCACATACGGCTCACCAATTTGCTTCGACATACGGCGCTCTTCAGAGCGCGCCAGGTGCACATAGGAATAAAGTAAGATAGGTGCCATCAATACGGTCAGCAGTGTCGGCCATTGCACCAGGAAGCCTGTAATGACCAGAAACAGACCGGTGTACTGTGGATGCCTCACATAGGCATAAAGGCCATCTGTGACCATGCGCCCGTGGGCATCATAAATCTGCCTCCAGCCGTTCTTAAGCAGTACGTAACCCGCCACCATCAGAATTAGGCTACTACCCATCACCAGTGCCCAAACCAGCCACGAACCCCCAAATACAACCACCCACAGGTGACCGAACTTGTGGTTAAAAGGTTGTAGGACAGGATAGGCATCCCCCAGCCAACCCGTGAGCAAGTAAATAGTCAGTGGAAAGCCGTACATCTCGCTGAACAGTGCTACCAGAAATGCGGTGGCCACTCCCAGGTTGCGCCATTCCGCGAAACCCTTTGGCGGTAGAAAACTCATGAAGAAAAACAGAAACAATCCGACGTTGAACGCCGCAATCACCCACATGCCGTAAGCATACTCCTGTGTCATGACTGCACCTCCACATCGAAACCATGAATAACTTCTTCTCTGATTATTAGCCTACAACCTGTGCGTTAGACACAGGTCAAGTTATTTATGAGTATCAAGCGGGTTGCAAACCTGGCTAGCAGAATGAGGCCCGGTTGCCTCAACAGATGTTGATACCCCGTCGGTGTGATGGGACGGTTTACATAACGTCCCTGATCCAACAGTAGCGGTAGATGATTTCAATCTACCCCTGTTCAGTACAACTGTGCTGGTCGTACGCAAGCATCACTGATCTATCCGTCGCTCATGGATATGCAGCAAGGGGGTGAGCAACAACGGGCCAACCAGCGCAGCTCCTATTGTCATCAACACCAGCGCAACCAGCATGTGATGGCTGATATGAGCCTGTTCGAAACCAAGACCGGCAATCACCAGTGCGACCTCGCCACGCGGCACCATACCCACTCCAATCATCAGTGGACGCATGAATCCGCCACTTCCCAATGCGCCAAGGAGTCCACCTAACACCTTGCCCCCGATCGCCACCACCAGAAGTGCCGCAATCAACAACGGCATCCCCTGGTCAGCCAGGACACGCCACTCAGCACGACTGCCGATTAACACAAAGAAAAATGGCACCAGCAACAGCACCATCCGCTCGACCTGTACTGCAAGCCGTTCCCGCTGCGGCTTGGACAATCCCTCACCGAGCCCCAGCCCGGCAAAGAAACCACCAACCACCAGCGAATAACCCAATTCAGCCGTCAGCCATGCAAGAACAATAATCAACAGAACGCTAACTGGCCAGATAACGGCAGAGGTCTTTCGGGCTAGGCGCTGTAGCACGGTCAGGGCAAACCACTTGCATCCAAGAAAAATGGCAGTCAATATCAGCGCAGCCAGTATTGCAGATCCCAGCAACTGGCTGGCGGCAAAGTCCTCACCCAAGATTCCATGTGCGAGCGCCAGGAGATACAGCGCCACTACATCATCGACAATGGCGGCTGCAACAACGATCCGGCCGATTGCGTGATCGATCAAACCGAATTGCTGCAGGACCTGCACACTGATACCGATACTGGTGGCCGTCATGGCCGTACCTACATAGACTGCCTCTTCATGAGATGAACCCCAGACGATTGCCAGCACATAGCCACCTGCCAGACAAAATGCCATCCCAAGCAAGGCCACCCAAAGACCGGGCCAACCAGCACTGACGAGCCGCCTCAGTCCCAGATGCAGACCCGCCACACCGAGCAACAGAACGACACCAATTTCTCCCAGCAAGTTGAGTGTCTCACCGGGATTGATCCAGCCAAGAACCGGCGGACCGATGACAATTCCGAGTAGCACCTGGCCGATGACAGCGGGCAGACCCACACGCGTAGCAATCCAGCCAACGGTTACCCCAAGCAACAGGATGAGTATGATGTCTGGCAGCGGCGACATATCGATTTCACGCTAGCCTGAATAGGTCTTGTCAGCGTATTGCTCCAGCTGCGCCGTGAATCGCTTAAGACAACGTTCTGAACAGAACATATGTTTCGCACCTCCATATTCCGAGCTGGCTACTGCGGTCCGTTCGTCCACAGGCATACAGGATCACGTAACCAGGAATGCGGATAATTTACCCGGTAGTGCCTGCCGTCGCGGTCCGAGATCCGGCTGTTCTAACAACCTGTTGGTACGAGCTGTGTCATATTTATGCTGACCACCCTCAGTCACTAATTCAAGCTGTGTGACTGACCTATGTCAACGAAGCTCTCGGCCTCGAACAGTACAACACGGCTTGTCCACATGACGCCGCAACTATTGATTTTTGTCTATCTGTTTTTCATGGGCATACTTCCGACAAACCAAAGCTTCCGTCAAATCAGATACGCTGCTCGATCTGCGTAGGGATTGGAAATAAAATGCCATTTATTTGAGTGCAATCTGCAATAGGGGCTTTGGTAGAAATAGATCGCACAGAAAATTCTTCTTCATATCTACAAACAAAATAAGGCGCTACGACAGGCGTAGATTTAATCTCAAATCTCTCAGATTAGGTTAACATTATTATCACTCTCATTATGAGCGGTCAGAAGTTTTCTGACGCGTTGATAATCCACCTCATCTGATATGTTATTCTTTTTCTTCGTTTGTGTGAGAATGATTAGAAACATCAAAGTTATTCCACCACCTAATAATAGATAAGGGCCGATCCAAAGCAGAATAGTAGTGTTTTTAAACGGTGGGCGAAAAAGCACAAAGTCACCATACCGGCGCACCATATAATTGACAACATCATCATATGTGGAACCAGATTTAACCATCTCTAATGTCTTGCGACGCATGTCTTGCGCAAGCTCTGCATTTGAATCCGCAAGATTATTATTTTGACAAACCAAGCACCGAAGCTCGTTAATCAACTTCATATAAAGCTGTTCCTTTGCAGGTTCTTCAAACTCTATTATTTCAATCGAGGCTGAACTCATTGCTGGCAAGAATAGGGTAGCTATCAGGAGAAATGACTTGAACATTATTCGGCCTCCAGCTGTTTAATAAGAGGTCGTAAATCTTTTTCCCATACGCTGTCATAGAGTGGCCCTGTATGTTTTTTGCGGATCACCCCCTTTTTATCAATCACAAAGGTTTCTGGTGCGCCGTAAACACCCCAGTCCATAATAGCGACGCTCTCAGGATCGAAACCTACAGCAATAAAGGGGTTTCCTTTGTCTTTTAGAAACTTCTTTGCAGCTTCTGCATCATCACGCCAATTGACCCCGACCATCTGCACCCCTTCCTCTGATGCAATGTAATTTAGAAATTCATGCTCTCGCCAACACTCGGGACACCAAGTCCCCCAGATATTAAGCAGCCACACCTTACCTAGCAGACTTTCCGAATTGACCATCTTGTTAGGTTCGAATAGATCAGGCAGTAATAGTTTTGGTGCTTTCTGCCCAATCAATACTGAAGGTACATCACGCGGATTGAGTGTTAATCCAATCCCAAGCAAGACAGTCATAAGAAGGAAGATACCCAGGGGAATTAAAAAACGAACTTTCATGAGAGTCCTGTAGTTAATAACACGCGTGACGATTAATCACTTTCAAAATCGAACACTGTCAATAGCAAATGAAAAATAATCACCCACTTATCATATGGATGTTACGTACTAGAGTATTCAAAATTGGGAAAGTTCAAGGCAGCGATGCACAAATTGACAATATTACTAAACATTAGATAGGCCTTATAAATTAAATATATTTCTAATTACTTAACAAGGTGTTTCTGTAGCCCGTTTTTTATATCAAAATAATTAAACCTAAATTAGGGGCAGGCAATACTGCCTGCCCCGGGACAATGATCAACCAAAGCAACCTTGGCCTAACAGTGCTTGGGCCTTCTGTTGTTGTGCAGGTGTCAGTACAGCACGCAGATTCTTCTGAGCATTACCGACTTTCTCCCGCGATTCCCACATGGCTTGACGGAGATTATTGTGTGAAGCGCCTACCCCCTCGCCCTGTGATGACCACATGGCCTGATGGCTGGCCTGACCTAGAGCTACATGACCCTGTAAGGCTGTAGCATAATTGTTCCAAGCCGCCTCCTGATCCTGGGTGATACCCAGTTCAGTCTTAACTGAATTTAGATTCTCTGTAGCATTCGCTCCCATCTGCCCCATCATTCCAGGCCCCATGGTCCCGCCTTGCATCATTCCTGGACCACCCATCATTCCACGACCCACAGGAGACTGAGTTCCAGAACCTTGCTGCATCATCCCTGGGTTTCCATATCCTCCATTCATCATGCCTGGGCCACCCATCATTCCAGAGTTACCATATCCCATGGGGTGTCCACCGCCATACCCCTGCTGCATCATAGTAGGATTGCCGTACCCACCGTTCATCATACCGGGGCCTCCCATATAACCGTTGGGACCGTGAGCGAGCAGTGCACCGGTAGCAGCAAGACCGACGCCAAGACCTGTAACAAGGACTAAAGTTTTCGTGATAGTTTTCATGTCAATCTCCTTACTCTTAAGTTAACCAAGTGAGCTATTGCGCTCTCTTGTGTGTTATTAAACCACCGCCATGTAGCACTATTGTTTCTATTTGGTCTACTTCGGTAACGAACTCTTTCATCACCTAAAAACTGTTACACTTTGATACAAAATAACGGTAGCGACCGATGCTATAACTACAGTCAGAGATACAATTGGTAATCTGTAATGGCACAAATTGATCATATATTGGTAGTGGATGATGATCCTGAGATCCGCGAACTCCTGTCCACTTTTTTAACCAAGAGTGGCTACAGGGTTTCGGGTGCCCGTGATGGTAAGCAGATGTGGCGCGAGTTTGAGCGCAATCATATTAATCTGGTAGTTCTGGATGTAATGCTCCCCGGCGATGATGGCTTGACACTCTGTCGAAACTTACGAAGCAGATCCAACGTACCCATCATTATGCTCACTGCTCGCGGTGAAGAGATGGATCGCATACTGGGTCTGGAGATGGGAGCAGATGACTACCTGCCGAAGCCGTTTAATCCTCGGGAACTACAGGCTCGGATCAAGGCTGTACTGTGGCGCGCCAGAGAGTTATTGGACAGCCGGCCAGAAACAGGTGAACGGCTACATTTCGCAGGATGGACACTGGATACCTCGGCACGCCATCTGATTGCTGAAGATAAGGTCATCGTTTCACTCAGCGGTGGTGAATATAAATTGCTGCGGCTATTTCTCGATAGTCCACTCAGGGTTCTTTCCCGTGATCAACTGATGGCGCAGATGGAAGGCCGGGACTGGACACCTGATGAGCGTGCTATCGACATCCAAATAAGTCGCCTGCGTAAAAGACTTCGGGAGGATGCCCGTGAACCTCAGTTGATTAAGACAGTCCGGGGAGAAGGTTACGTGCTTTCAGCCAAGGTTGAAAAACGATGAAGTGGCTACCCCACCCGCACAGCCTGTTTAGCCGATTAGTGTTGATCCTACTGTTTGGTTTAATTTTGGCTGAAGCGATCACTGCATTGGTACTAACCCGGGACCGGGGTGAAGCGATACAAAGAGCCGTAGGAATTCACAGTGCCCAACGTATTGCAGGCATTGTAAAGATTCTTGAGCGGATGCCCCCTGATCAGCGCCAGGAGACCGTTAAAGCCCTTGATGCACCTGGAATGCGCATCAGCTTAGCTATCCCTCCTCAAGCCGAACAGAAAAGCACATCCACTACTGACAGCGCGCTCTTTCTGGGTGTACTTCACTACTATCTTGAAGATAAGCATGCGATTCGCATCAATCTGGCAGGCAGTACCGCACGACAACATTTCAGTTCAACTGATAATTTTCCCATGCGGATGGGTAACGGTCCCGGTATGCACGACATGATGCAAAAACATATGGCTGAAGCGGGACTGATTTTACCTTCAGAGGGCACAAATCTGATTCAGGTCGCATTAAAGGATGGCCAATGGGTCAGCTTTGGCGAACAACTGCCTGAGGAGATGACCGCTTGGCCCCTTCGAGTAATTCTGGTACTGGGCCTCGTGCTCATCATACTGGGATTGGTTGCACTTCTCGCTGTCCGGTGGATCACTCGCCCACTCGCCTATCTGGCAGATTCCGCGCGTGAACTCGGTAAAGATCTACAGCGTCCACCGCTGGCTGAAGAAGGCCCGGAAGAGGTCCGGAGCACACTCCGTGCCTTTAATGCCATGCAAGATCAAATACGCCAGTTTGTTGATGAACGCTCCCGATTCCTGGCGGCAATCTCCCATGATCTCAAGACCCCGATTACGCGATTGCGATTACGCTGTGGATTGCTTGATGACAATGAATTACAGGCAAAATTCGAGCGAGATCTGAGTGATATGGAAGGCCTTGTACATGGCACACTTCAGTTCATGCGTGATGAGCCTAGAAATGAACAGAAACAAGCGCTGGACATCAACGACTTGCTGGAAACCATGCAAATTGATGGGGAGGAGACCGGCGCAAAGATCTCACTTAGAGGTCGCGCCGAGAGTGCCTTTATATGTCACCCTGTATCCCTAAAACGAATGATAGGCAATCTGGTAGACAATGCCCTCAAATATGGTGGACAAGCGGATATTAGCATTGAAGACTCCAAACGGTACCTGACTATACGTATAGCAGATAATGGGACGGGAATCCCTGAGTCTCAAATAGATCATGTATTTGAACCTTTTACACGACTTGATGAGTCACGCAGTAAAGAGACCGGCGGTACAGGACTGGGGCTCTCGATTGCCAGAAATATTGCTGTTGCACATGGTGGTAAACTGGCCTTGGAAAACCGGAAAAATGGCGGACTTCTCGCGACCATTACCTTACCTAGATAATGGTTATACCCATCTCCTCAAGATAGTTTGATAATGAATCTGAACTAATTAGCGAACTCTAGGTCTGAATTTCTCGAGAACAATGACAGCGATTCAATAGATAAACCTTTAGCCCTTGACACATCATAAAAGAAAATGAGATCGTCCGATTCATGATACCTCTGTCCCGAATGATTACCGCATACGTGCTGGCGTTAACGCTGGTCGTACTGCCGTTTTCAACCAGTTTCGGGTTTTTTATGACGGATTCTAATTTTTCCATGGTGAGTGGACACACTGACTCCGTAGAGTGCAGCGACCAAACCACCGACTCCTCGTGCAATCAGCTGTCTGATCAACAGCAGCATGCAGAGACAGATGATGAGTGTTGCAGTGATCATTGTAACTCCTTTAACGGCGCACAAATCTGCACGGATATTACACAAGCATCAGACATCCCCTTAACTGATGATTATATTGCGACCCTATCTCCCCGGGTCACAGACTTGATACCCTCACAAATATTACGCCCCCCTCTCCACGTTTCATAATCCTATAGCTATCCCTATTGACGGCCATCACTGGCTGGTGGATTGAGTTACCTCTATCCGAAATAGGAACCCCTGTATCAAGACCTATCCCAAATGGGATTGTTTAATTCTTCAATTAAACAGCATGATTTATCTATGCGCGGCTTCGATACTAAAACAATAGATTGTATGTGAGTCACTGCTGGCCAATAAAATCCAGCAAACCTTTACTCTTTTGTGGAGAAACCGTATGAAAACAACGTTTAACACGCACCTTTTTTCCAAACAGGCCCTATCGGCACTTTTCATTGTTGGCACTATTTTCACCGGGACCGTCTTTTCTCATGGCGGAGCCACAGGCGTAGTTAAAGAGCGCATGGAACTGATGAAAGAAGTAGGTGACAACATGAAACAAGTCGGTGCAATGGTTAAGGGACAAGCCCCTTTTGATTCGATGACGATCGCGAAGAATGCCAAGTCAATCAGTGATGCCGGGCCGCACATTACTAAACTATTCCCAAACGACAGTTTACATAAACCCTCTGAAGCACTTCCAGCGATCTGGGAAGAGTGGGATCAATTCTCTGCGCTCTCCGATAAATTGAGCGATGAGGCCAATAAACTTCAGGAGGTTGCCCAAGGTGGAGATAAACGGGCCATCACAATGCAATTCGCCAAGTTAGGGAAAGTCTGTTCAGGCTGCCACACCGACTATCGGAAAAAAGAAGAGAAATAAGGAGTGGTGCCATGAAGCCTTCAACGCTTAAAGCGCTAACGATATTATCTTCAATGCTTATATCCCCTATTACCTGGGCAGATAAAGATACGCCAGAGGTCTCTGACCCAGTAAAAAGTGGCGAGTATATCTTTAACATGGGTGGATGTTCCTCCTGCCATACAGCTAAAGAAGGTAAAGCACTTGCGGGCGGACTTGCCATGGAGACCCCTTTTGGGGTCTTTTATACGCCCAATATCACACCTGATAAAGAGACCGGCATTGGTGACTGGAGTGATGAAGATTTCATACGCGCCATGACCAAAGGTGAGGCGCCCGATGGCAGCCACTACTATCCTACCTTCCCCTATACGTCGTACAGCAAGATGTCACGCCATGATCTACTTGCACTCAAAGACTACCTCAATCAACAAACACCCGTCGTTTCAGAAAATAGGCCACATGATTTGTCATTCCCTTTCAATCTCCGGTCTCTGATGGGTTTCTGGAAAATGGTGAATTTCGATGAAACGCCCTTTGTACCCGATAAAGATAAATCACAAGTCTGGAATCGGGGCGCTTACATCGTAAACGGCCCAGGTCACTGTGGTGAGTGCCATTCACCGCGTAATTTAATAGGTGGTGTTAAGTCAGAAGAAGCATTAGCGGGTAATTTAGAAGGTCCTGAAGGCGAAAAAGTACCGGGTTTGACTATGGCTAAAGAGAACCGAGTCAGTCAATGGAGTGATGAAGATTTGCTGTTTTCTATTCAGATTGGCATGACCCCTGATGGCGATTTTCTTGGTGGATCAATGGGACACGTAATCGAAAATTCTACTGGCAAGCTATCACAAGAAGACCTAAAAGCGATCATCGAATATCTACGGGATTCAGAAAGTTAAACCTATGGGAAACACTGTATTCACTCGGCAGTGTTTCCACAAAGGTCTTTGTTTTAAATTTTCGATAGGACACACACATGCTTAAGTTTTGCATAGCCATCATCTCATTGCTTGTTAGTACAGGACTGCTGGCTGCTACGGGAGAACGATCTGATCCAGAATCTGTACTCGCTGGAAAGAAGCTCTACGTGCAATATTGCCAGGCCTGCCATCAAAAAGATGGCGTAGGTGAAAAACCCATACCTGCCTTTTTAGCACAACCGGGTTATCTCACGGCCATGCCACTGAATGAGACCTCGCATGCCTGGCATCATACCGATGAGCAGATCATTCATACCATCATGAACGGTCTTAAACGAACAAAGAGAATGCCCGCATGGCAAGGCGTGATAAATGAACAACAAGCTGGCCAGCTACTGGCTTATCTGAAGAGCCTTTGGAGTGATCGCATTCTAGGTTGCCAAGGACCCAAGCACATGAGTTGCATGTAAACGCTTTTGGATAATGAGTTAACCACTCAACATTAGATCTCATCTTACACGCAAGGAAAAAGTCAATGACTCATTCACATATGATGCATTACCTGAAGCACTACCTATCCGCATTTATGGTCATAATCTTCATGACTATTTTTCAATCTGCCCACGCAGAATCGAATTTATCAGCGCCTGATCGAGAGGCCATCGCTAAAGAAGTAAGATCAGAACTCAATCGCCTCATCAATCAGGAAGGCATTTTAGATAAGGCGATTGAACGCGGCATCATTAATTTCGTAAACAAGCAGCAGGCATTAGCACAAAAGCAACAACAGTCTGCAGGTTCACTTAAGGCTAAAAATGTCCGCGTTGTTTCGACCAGCAATGATCACATTCGCGGAAATCCAGAGGCTACTATTAGTCTTGTTGAATACTCTGACTTTGAATGTCCGTTCTGTAAGCGCTTCCATCCATCGGCTGCACAACTTATCGAAAACAACAAAGGCGAAGTCAATTGGGTGTATCGACATTTCCCTTTAGATTTCCATAATCCAGGTGCTCAGAAACAGGCCGAAGCTTCAGAGTGTGCGACCAAACTAGGAGGCAATGAAGCGTTCTGGCGTTATTCCGATCTTATCTATGCCCGTACAACCTCAAACGGCAATGGCTTTCCTATCGTTAATCTTGTGCCACTTGCAGTAGAAATAGGTCTGAATGAATCACAATTCAAGCAATGCCTTGATAGTGGAGAAATGCGTGAACGCGTTCAGCAGGACTATGAGAATGGCGTCAAGTCAGGTATCACCGGGACACCCGGTAACATCTTCATCAATAACAAAACCAGACAAGTCATCGCTGCATCTGGCGCACTCCCTGTTGAACGTCTACAGCGAATCGTTGATGGGTTACTAAAAAGTGATACACCTCAATCTGAAGCGAAATAGTGCCTATGAAAAAGTATCTACTCTTCGGCTTCATTCTTATCTTAACGGGTTGTGAAGCACCTGACCCTGAAGCACGACGCGCTGCACTTCATTTACCTCCGCCAGGATTTATAGGTAATCCAGTCCAGGGCAGTGGTCTCTATGTTTCAAACTGCTCATCATGTCACGGCAACAATGGCAGGGGTACTGAACAGGGTCCGCCACTCATTGATCAGGTCTACCGCCCTGCTCACCATGCGGATTTTGCCGTGCATATGGCTGTACGTGACGGTGTAAGACAACATCACTGGGGATATGGGGATATGCCCGCTGTACCTCATATCACGCCAGAAGAGACAGCCCATATCATCGCTTATATACGACAAGAGCAGTCAAAGGCTGGCATCACCAACTGATTTACCCCACATGTATCAGAGGAACATTTACAACATGTCTATTCTTCATTGCAACATCACCACCATGACAGGGTGGTGGCATGTTTGAACTCTCAGGCATCAGCATCATCTCTGCATTTGGAGCAGGGCTTGTCTCGTTTCTCTCTCCTTGCGTCTTACCGCTCGTCCCTGGATACCTTTCTTATATAGGCGGACAGTCCCTCGATGAGATCAAGAATTATGGACCAACCTCAAAAGAGACGTTAGTCATTCTCGGCTTGAGCCTCTCATTTGTACTGGGATTTTCAACTGTCTTTATAGCCTTTGGCGCCAGCGCCACAGCATTGGGACAAATTCTTCTCAGCTACAAATACGAAGCCAATATTATTGGTGGGGTCATTATCATTATATTCGGCTTATTCATGACCGGATTGCTTAAGTTTAATATGTTGCAACGCGATATACGGGTACACAGTGAGCTTCCCGGGGGAAAGGCACTCTCTTCCTACTTGCTTGGCCTTGCTTTCGCTTTTGGTTGGACGCCATGCATCGGCCCTATTCTTGGTGCCATTCTTACAGTCAGCGCTACATCTGGAGTAGCCAGCAATGGCATCGGACTATTGGCCATATACTCACTCGGATTAGGTGTTCCTTTTGTAGTCGCTGCACTCTTTACGGACCAATTCCTCCATCATGCAAAAAAGTTCAGAAAGCATGGCCCTCTTATCCATCGCGTCGCTGGCATTATTCTCATCATTATGGGTATCGCCATGATAACCGGGTATCTAAGTCGCTTCTCATTTTGGCTACTTAAGACGATCCCCTGGTTTGGTAGCGTAGGGTAATGATGTTTTTCCCGCACAAGAAATCAGCATTGACAGCCCGCTTATAGGCTAACCCGAAAAAGTATTTAATTATTTTCACAGAGTGTATCGATATGAGAACAACTGAAATCGTACAAATTGCCGTTATAGGTTTAGCATTGGTTGGAGGCACTGCCGTGATAGCCTCAAAAATCATGGGACCCAGTGAAAAAGAGGTATCCGTTGCAGTCACGATACCGGAACTCTCACCCACCGCAGTAAAAGGAGAGACATATTATGATAAGAGTTGTATCTCTTGCCATGGCGATAATGCCAGTGGTACTAAAACTGGTCCACCGCTTATTCATGATGTCTACAACCCAGGACATCATGGAGATGAAGCGTTTTATCGCGCAGCAACGCTAGGCGTCAAACAGCACCATTGGCCCTATGGTAATATGCCTCCCAGACCTGAATTGTCCAAGAAAGAAATTTCTTACATCATCGCTTATGTACGTGAACTACAAGAGGCGAATGGTATTGTCTATAAACCACACCGCATGTAGAGTTGCTTTCTTTATTACACTAGGGCCTGTTAACACTATTTGCGGAAAAATACGCGAATAGTGTTAACAGGCCCTAGAACAGCACCATTGCTGAGATGCACCCCCGCAATACGAAACTGACTTAAGATGAGGATACCAAACAATTCATCCCACTTTATCTCTGCCTACAATCCGCCAACACAGTTCCTTGTCGGTTAAGGAATTCAAGTTCAAAAGTGCTATTGCGGCTTAGGTAGAGAAGACGCCCACACAAAGTGTGGGCGCCAGATATGGGCTGGCCAGACCCATGAATCAATGGCCAAATAAACAAAATCAGTATCCTCCTTTGCTACAAAAAGCATTCAAAAAAAGTCGCCGGAAACCACTCCGACCAGCGACGCATTTCCCGGCACCACCCGCAGGATACGTCGCTCTTTACTCACCATTTGAGGCTCCCGCCTCAGTCACATTTCGCATGTACTTAGTGCTTTCGACATTGGGATACCACTCCCAATTGACCATCGTCTCACCCATGACTTCGACTGAATCGCCAATGAGTTTTATCGTCTAATCACACCGCTCCCAGCCTTGGAACTCACCCCGTACCACCGGGGTTCACAGTTCTGTAGGCCTTCCCGCGTTAGACTTAAATGTCGATTGATTAGCCTGCGCCTCATATTCATATCGTGATGTTTTCCATCTCACCGTTCGGTTTTCGGGGGACCGAGATTCCAAAGCATCTCCCTTACCGTTATGAATACTTCCAGCTTCAGTCATCTGCTCACTAAAGGAGCAAACACTGGCATCATCGTTCTGACCTGACAGCATCCTCTTCGGACGCCGTTACTGGCTTAAGCTATGCATCGATCCACCCAGGTTACCCCGGTTGGTACCAGTCGTTCCAGATTTCTCCTTACGACCTCATATTGGTTTCCCAATATGCGTGAAGCCCACCAGTCAGGTTTGAGTTAGACCCTCTCGAGCCTCCCTCAATGGGGATTTTCACCCCTTCATTTAAGACAGGAATCCTCCGGTTTCAGCGCATTGGCCTCCCCCTTTGGTCCGTTTCCGCGTCGCCCAATCTTCAGTTTCAATGACAAATTGGGTCGAACGGGACATTGCAGCCCCGAGCGCCCGTTGCAGCGCAGCGAGCCCCATTACGGGCACTCCGCTACGGCACATGCTCGGCTGAGGTAGGTACTCTCAACCTGATCGGATTGGTGATCCGATCCTGGCTTTTCGGCCATGTGACAACGGTGATGGAGGCTTGGTAGGCCCCCACAAATGGTGATGAGCCAGGCCTCCAGGAATGTTTGTTTGTGCAACAAATATTCACTGTTGTCCTACCTCGTATAGCGACTGTGGGTGCATATATACCCCCTCACTCGGAATCTCTAGTAGTTTTCAGTGAATTTCTCTTTGAGAAATTCACTTCAAGCTTCTGCATCAGTCACTTAGCCGTGCCTGATGATTTTGAAATTTCGGATTCGATTAATCTGCCATTGCGTTACCTATACCAAGCATGTCTGTCATTTCGGAGTTGCCATGTTTGATCCCCCTGTACATACCCACAAGACCGTCGTGATGCAGCGCATACTGGATGCTGCCAGTCGAGGCTACTGTTATCACACCTCGGGTACGTTGCCGTTGCACAAGGCCGGCAATCTGGCTGGCAAGTTTGCAGAGCACTATCAGGTGCACCACAACGCCAATCAACGCGCCTATGCCAAGCGCCTTGGTAGAGCCAGTACGCGCCTCTTTCTTTACCAACGTTCAAATCAGGATTTGATGTGGTGGCTATTGGCGACACATGGAAGTGGCCAGGTGCACCAATTGGAACACCTGGATCACCTGCTGGACCAACGCAGGCGTTTGCGCTTAGAAGATGACTACGAAGTCGTGCGAGTTACACGAAGAAGGGAGCATGGTGGTGGCACGGTATGGACCTGGCGCATGACGCACATTTGCTACGCACAGTGGCAGGAACGCGTGAACCAGGTGTGTCGCGGCAATGACGCGCTAAAGGCCACCCAGATGTTAGGTTCGCTGTATCGCACTCCTGGCTTCTCAGGTGTACGCCGCCAGGTCGGAAAGTTGACTGCTTTAGCACGCAGGAAGTGGCGTCGGTACCATGGCGACCTGTCGCAGTTCCAGTTGCCACCTAAGTTGCCTTATCTTGAGCGACTACCTGACACTACGGTTGCCCTGTCTGTTCTCCAGCAAGTTAACCACCTACACATGCCAACTTGAAATTACTCTGATCCATCGCCTGCAACGTTTCGCACGGTTGCACGTTCGCCCCTGGATAATCGATCTTCTAATCGCTCTGCATACGCATGACACCCGCCCCATGCTATGGCCTTTCTCGGTACTGTTTGTCAAATATCGCTTCAAGCACGAGCCACTCGCCCCTCAGCCCATCAATCACGCGCTTGCACCAATCGCTGTACTCCTGGCATCGCTGGAGCGACCAGTCAGGTGGTGGCGTTTTTATGACATCACGCAAGTTGCTGATCTTATCCGCCAGCTTCACCGCTCTGGCTTGAGTGCTTAAATACGGCGCATGGGCAACCTGGGCATCTTTGCGGTCTTGTTTGGGCAGACTCTTATCATCGGTAACTTCAAGAACAATTTTTGTCACACGCTCTCCGAAAGCAGCAGTAAGCTCCTCGGGAGTGGTCTCCGTATCTTCGATGGTGTCATGTAGTATTGCTGCGCAGAGTATTTCAACATCGGTAACCCCGCACTCGCTGGCTAGGATATCGGCCAAGGCGACCGGATGGTTGATATACGGTGTTGCACCCGCATCCTTGCGTCGCTGGTCTTTGTGCTTATGGGCGGCGAATGCCACTGCCTTAATGAGCACTTCTATATCGGGTTTAGGCATACTGCGACTCACATTCTCCAAACTCATACGGATAAGGCGAGAACATCTCTGATTAGGTGTGAACTAGAATTTGAAAAGCACGCTTTCTCTGTACTCGCCGTTTTCCGTCGTTGTTGGTGGATAGCGGTATGAATTTCCGTTCTTCATTTTGAAAACCACGTATTCCATTCCTGTTTCAAGATGTACCGATTGAGCGATTTCATTTACGGTTTCCATGGCCCAGTACCCACTACCGTTCATATGGTCCGGCGTAACAAGACCTACTTCTTTGATGGTCAGGTGCGGATTGGACGCCAGGCCATTCAGTTCCTCCATGCCGCCAATCATAAACATCCTTAACTGAACATCTCCATTTTTATTGGTCAACACCGTGGCCACATGAAGCCAAAACCGGTTCAGGTCATTGATAATGCAGTCCCAGGCATGCCATCCATCCGAGCAAATACCCGGGTGAATAGGCACTTCGTCTTTTGTATGGGTAAGAAACATCGTCGTAAACCCTTGTACCTGAATTGGGTACAATCTATCACGTCCCTAAAATGGGTACAAGATGCGGAAATCAATCACCTCACCCGAATACAAGGTACTACTTGCTTGGCTGCGAAAGTCACGGGAAGCGCATGGCCTGTCCATGCGCGATCTGGCCCTGCGGATCGATGAACCCCATTCGTTTATCGGAAAAATAGAGACTGGTGAGCGCCGCCTGGATGTGGCTGAGTACGTCGAATACTGTAGAGCTTTGCAGGTCGATCCTTTTGAAGGGATCGACCTGCTCCGCAAAGGTATTTTATAGCCTTCAAATCCAGCTCGACTCCAACCGATCGATTGACAAATCGTCTAGCGACATAAGACACCTATTAAGGCGTCACTGCCTTTTTTCGCGGTGATCAGCGATTAGCAGTTTATACGAAGGAATCACCAGGTCCGGGTAGTCGATCTTCTTCATCGCCAGGTCAAGCACACGCAGAGAGTGACCCAGGCCGTAATGGCCGCCCATGCTGTCATCCTTATGACCCATCAGCCGGTTGGCGACCATGACATCAATCTCAGCCTCCCGCATGGCATCTTTGAAGGTATGCCGGAAGCTATGGAAGGTCTTAAGCTTGCTTCCAACACCGATCCTGCGCCGGTAGCGAGACCACCATTTGGAAAAATTACCGGTAATATCACCTTTGCAATCCGCCTTGAGTAGCGGAAACAGACGGGTGTGTTTCTCTGCCTTTATCGCTGCAAGATAATCCAAAAAACCAGTCTGAATTAGTTGCGGATGCAGGGGGATATTGCGCCGTGCGCTGGGAGATTTAAGTCGCTTCGGATGACTTTGCTTAAGGACGTCATTCTCAATAATGTCGGTAATATCCAGATACCAGATTCCCTTCTCTCGTTTCACATCGGTTACGTAAAGTTGGCCCAGTTCTTCAAGTCTCGCGCCGGTAAAGAGTGATAGCAGCGGTAACCAATAGGCAGCTGCCCCGCCCCCGCCACGCTTCATGCCGCTTTGCTGAAACACCGTTGATGCAAAGAGAGTTTTCAAGTCATCATGTGAAAGTGGCAATCGCCTAACTTTGTAGACATCCAGCCCCGGCACTTCAATTTCCGAGAACGGATTGCCGGACAGTTTTAGTCGTTTCTTGGCAGCGTTGAAGATAGACCGCAGGAAACCGATGTTTTTGGCAATGGTATGCGGATCGTGTTCGCCCTGTTTCAGCAGATTATCGATATACGCGTAAACGCACTCTTCACTATAGTCTGAAACCACCTTAGTGCCGGCAAATGAGATGAAGCCTTCAAGGGCAGCCCAGTAAGCCGCAACGGTTTTTTGCGGACGGTTGGCACGCCGGTCTTTCCACAACTCGAAGCAATCCTTGAGCGTTTTGCCTCTTATACTCCCCGCGCGTCCCTGTGGTACCAGACTCTCAGTTTTCTTGCCAATGCGAATATGGGGGGCTGGTGGTGTCGCCACTACTTCACCGTGATCCCGTTGCATCACAGCCAGATGGGTATCAATGACGGCTTCCAAAAACGTCCATGCAAGCTTGCGTTGGTCTTCAGGATCACCGCAAAACTCTACACCGATAAGCGCGAGAAACTGGCTTAAGGCAGGCTGTATTCGCTCCAGACGACCTTTCGCAAGTATCTCTCGAAGAGATTCGATTGTCTGGGCATGATCAGCCTGACGCTGCTCATACTCATCATCAGTGAATCCTTGTATCCGGTACCAGACATCCCCTTCAAGACACTGATATCGCCAGAGATCACAAATACCCCCGACGGTAGCTTCGTCCAGAACTGTGAGTTGTTGGTTCGCTGGTTTGATCGGTTTCTGAATCGTCTCGAATTCAGCATCCAACTTGGCTGAAGCTTGGCGCACAAGTCTACTAGCTTCCTGTCGGTCTTTGGTACGCAGGGAGTAAACAATCTCTTTTTTGCCGAAATGAGCCTGGAGCGGCTTTGGGATCATGGCTCGAAAGTAGTAGGTTGAGCCACGCTTTGAAAGGCGGGTTTGTGTATACATACTTGGCGCTGACTCCATAGTCATGCCCTCGCTGATCGTAATGGTTAATCGTAACAATCAGGTATGTATAGCTACTGAAACGGCGCTAACTAAGCGCCGTTTCAGGTTTTTTTCTAAATATGGCGGAGAGCGAGGGATTCGAACCCTCGATACGCTATTAACGTATATACCCTTAGCAGGGGCACGCCTTCAGCCACTCGGCCAGCTCTCCTAATTTGTTCCCGCGTTTTAATGATCCTTACGGATCATGCAGGGGCACGCGTTATTCGGTGCTTCGCACCTCACCCC
>NZ_VMNH01000038.1 GCF_007625115.1 Sedimenticola selenatireducens
CGAAAAACTGCGTAACGAAGCGAAGGTGATCTCATGAGTATCCTGGTCATAGCCGAACACGACAATGCCCAACTGAAGGCCGCCACCCTCAACACCGTCACAGCGGCCAGCCAACTGGGTGATGATATTCACCTGCTAGTGGCCGGATCCGGTTGTACTGCGGTCGCCGAAGCGGCCGCCAAGATTGCCGGTGTCAGCAAGGTCCTGGTGGCGGATGACGCCGCCTACGAACACCCGCTGGCGGAAGGGCTCTCGCTGCTGATCACCCAGCTGGCGGAAGGCTACAGCCATGTGCTGGCCTCGGCCACCACCTATGGCAAAAACTTCATGCCCCGTGTGGCGGCATTGCTGGATGTGGCGATGCTCTCTGACATTACCGCCGTACAGAGCGAAGACACCTTTGTTCGCCCCATCTATGCCGGTAACGCATTAGCAACCGTACAGAGCAGTGATCGGATCAAACTGATCACCGTGCGTGGCACCGCGTTTGATGCCGCAGGCGAGGGTGGCAGTGCCGCGATAGAAAACATCGCGGCAGGCGAGGCCTATGGCCAGTCCAGCTATGTAGGTTCTGAACTAACTGTATCCGAGCGTCCAGAACTCACCAGTGCCAAGATTGTAGTCTCTGGCGGGCGTGGTATGGGCAGCGGTGAAAACTTCAAACTGATCGAAGCGGTAGCAGACAAACTGAACGCCGCGATTGGTGCATCCCGTGCGGCGGTGGATGCGGGTTATGTCCCGAATGATTACCAGGTAGGGCAGACCGGCAAGATTGTCGCACCAGATCTCTACATTGCGGTCGGTATCTCCGGTGCCATTCAGCATCTGGCGGGTATGAAAGAGAGCAAGGTGATTGTGGCAATCAACAAGGACGAAGAGGCACCGATCTTCCAGGTGGCCGATTATGGTCTGGTGGCGGATCTGTTTGTGGCGTTGCCTGAGTTGGCTGACGCGCTTTAATACGATAAGCGCTGTAATTGAAATGCCCTGCCTATTTATTAGGCAGGGCTTTTTTTTTCTGGTTACCTATGATCTTTAAAAAAATCCCCGTAGGTTGGGCTGAACGTAGCGAAGCCCAACATGTTTCAATCACTCTTCAGCATGCGTGGTAGCTTCAAGATTGTTGGGCTTCACATTATTCAGCCCAACCTATGATTTGCGTCGATTAGAATGCGTGGTGGGACTGAATGGTCTGCGGATCAGGGATGGTTCAGTCAAAAAAACGAGTGAATTGTTCCACTGCATCCCGCGGCGTACGGTATTGGTTAATGATGGCTGAGGTGTCTTCATAGCCCATCGCCAATCCTACCACCAGTTTCTTGTCATCCGGGTAGCCCAGTTCCTGTTTAACAATTTCGGGGTATTCGCCAAGTGCGGCTTGCGGGCAGGTGGCTAAGCCTTCTTCAACGGCCATCAACATGATGGATTGAATAAACATGCCATAATCAAGATAAGAGCCGGTCTCCAGGATTTCATCAATAAAAAAGAACATCATTACCGGTGCATCAAATGAACGATAGTTGGCGGCCCACTGATCTAGCTGGCGTTGTTTATCATCACGCGAGATTTGCAAGGTGGAGTACATCTGCAGACCACAAGCGCGTCTGCGTTCTTTATAGATGCCTTCCCAAATCTCTGGATAATATTGAAATTCCATTTTTCCTTGCTGACCACCTCGGAAGGCAGTTTCCATCAGGTCACCTAACTTGCGCCGCATTTCACCGGTGACAACGGCCACTTGCCAGGGTTGTGTATTGGTTCCAGATGGGGCATGGCGGGCTGCATCGAGAATCCGCACTATTTTTTCCTGCTCGACTTCTTTCGTTTGAAATGCGCGTGTGGCTTTCCGAAGCAGCAATGATTCACAGACCGTCATTTAGAGACTCCAATTGACCTTTACGTAAACGTCATAATAATGGATCTCTCTCAGATGTCTATGGCTATTTCTGTCATTCAAAAGGGTTTAGGCAGAGTGAAAAAGAAATAGGATAGAATATATGGTTTTGAAAGAGTGGCTGTTTACAGGTGCCGGCTATCTCACACCCAATAAAATCCAACCTATGGAACAGGATGAAATGATTATGCAGAGGTTAGGCTGTTTTAAAGCATACGACATTCGAGGACAGCTCGGTACCGAGTTGGATGAGGATGTTGCCTATCGGATCGGTCGGGCTTATGCCGCTTTTTTAAAGCCAAGGCAGGTTGTTATTGGTGGTGATATGCGGCTTTCCACTGAATCCCTGAAGCAGGCTTTGGCTAAAGGACTCTGCGATGCCGGTGTGGATGTGGTTGATATAGGTCTGTGTGGAACGGAAGAGATCTACTTTGCGACCGCGCACCTGCAAATGGACGGCGGTATTATGGTTACCGCGAGCCACAATCCAAAAGATTACAATGGCATGAAGCTCGTCCGGGAAAACTCAAAACCGATCAGTGGTGATACCGGGTTAAATGAAATTGAGGTGTTAGTCCGGGGGAACGATTTTTCAACCGTTAATGAGAGTGAACGCGGCGATTACCAAAAGGCATCAACACTGGATGCCTATATTGAACATCTGCTGGGTTATATCACTCCCAGTGCAATAAAGCCGCTTAAGCTGGTGGTGAATGCGGGTAACGGTGTTGCAGGACACTGTATTGATGCGTTAGAGCAGCGTTTCAGCTCGCTTGAAATCCCGATTACTTTTATAAAGGTTCATCATCAGCCCGATGGGACCTTCCCCAATGGTATTCCCAATCCAATACTGGAAGAGAACAGGGCCGATACGATTCGAGCTGTTATAGATAATGGCGCGGATTTTGGTATTGCCTGGGATGGTGATTTTGACCGCTGTTTCCTGTTTGATGAGCAGGGCCGCTTTATTGAGGGTTACTATATTGTAGGCTTGTTGGCCGAAGCCTTTCTTGATAAACATCCGGGAAGCAAGATTATCCATGACCCAAGGTTGACCTGGAATACACTGGATATTGCAGCGCAAAAGGGCGGTAAGGCGATTCAAAGCAAGACAGGGCATGCCTTTATTAAAGAGCGCATGCGTGTAGAGGATGCCATCTATGGTGGGGAAATGAGTGCCCACCACTATTTTCGCGACTTCTTTTACTGCGACAGCGGTATGATCCCCTGGTTGCTGGTGGCAGAATTGGTGAGCCGGAAAGCGGTACCTTTGTCGGCGTTGGTTGATGAGCGGATAGCGCGTTACCCATCGCCGGGAGAGATCAATCGAAAACTAAAAGACCCTCAAGCCGCGATTGCCAACGTACTCAAGCGCTATGAGACCGACGCGATCAGTGTGGACCATACCGATGGTATCAGCGTTGAGATGGCAGACTGGCGTTTTAATCTGCGCAGTTCAAATACTGAACCAGTGGTCAGACTCAATATTGAAACGCGTGGTGATGTCTCATTGATGAGGAAAAAGACCGATGAAATACTGGCACTACTTGTTTAGTTAATACCAATAAGATATAGCTAAAAAAGCCCGCACGGTGTTGCTCCTGTGCGGGCTTTATCGTTGACCCCTAATGGTATCGGGTCAGAACGTTTTTTAGCTTGCGCTCGGTTCCGTTGCTGCAGGAGCTGCGGCAACGGCTTTCTTGGCTCGCCGTTTAGCTGGAGCCTTGCGTTTTTTGGGCTGGTTTGCTTTAGCCCAATCGCTTTCAAATTTATCCAAGGCTTTTTGCTGTGCAACGGATTTCTTCTGAGTATCAGCAGCTTCTTTTAGAGCCGCTTTTGCAGTCTTCAACTGTTCGCGCAATGCTGCAGTTTTCTGTCCCGCAATTTTCAATGCCTCTCTGGCGCGTGCAAGTTGCTTCAATGCTGCCGGTGTGCGGGTAGTTGAAACTTTTTCAGCAGCGGCATTCTTCTTATCACGTAATACGGTTTGTCTTGCCACAGCCTTATCAAGCTGACCTTTAACACTATCGGCACTCTTTTGTGCCTGTGTAGCTGCCTTGTTATACAGACTGGCCAATTGTGCTTGAGACTTGGCAATAGCTTTTTCGATCTCGGCTACAGGTGATACGGTTTTTTTAACAGCAGGTGATTTTGCTTTGCGCGTAACGGTTTTTTTTGCAACGCGCTTTTTACTGGTACTGGTTTTTCTTGTCGCCATTAGAGGTTCCCCATGAGAGTGTATTAACTACTTTAGATGTTGGAATATTCCACAAAGTGAATCTTGCCAAAGATAGTAAGTGTTGCCAATACCCAAGGATAGCATATTTTGAAAAAAATCAAGCGTTTTACGTTTTTTTTTCAAGCCCATTTCTCAAGATTGGCGAGTAACTGTTGAATTGTCGATCTTGATAGAGATGTTCGAAGTTTATTTTTAAGTATGTTTTTTACGATCATGGTATAGATGAATTATACCCATTGAGGATCAAGATAACGCATAATCTGTCGATAGTGTCTTTGATTCCAAGAAACGACTCATTGCTTTTTTTAGCGACCATGAGTCCATCCGATAGATCCACTCATACAACTTTTGGTAGCAGTTAAATTGAATACAGGTAATACCAACAAAAGTCAGGAGCAGCGTATGCTTCTGTTTACACTCTTTGGACATCAGGTTTTCGGAATCAATGTACTAAAGATTAAAGAGATCATCCCTTATCATAAGATGAACATGCTTCCTGGGTCGCATCATGCTGTAATTGGTGTTGCCCAATTGCGCGGACAGCCCTTTCCGGTAATTGATTTGGCCAAGGCGCTCAGTATGCCTAAAACCGCTGAGTTATCGGAGTTGGATAATTATTCAATCATCATTTCAGAGTTTAATCGTTCACTTCAGGGTTTTCTTGTGAACAAGGTAGATCAGATTATTTCGCTTGATTGGGGGGTGATTCAACCACCTCCATCGACAGTTGGAAGGTTTAACTATATTACTGGCGTGATTAACCGGGATAATAGAATTATTGAGGTAATCGATGTCGAAAGGGTGCTTAATGAGGTAGCCCCTCCAAAAGATAGTACCGGTCAGGGAATCCAACTTACCGCAGAACAAGTTGAGGCCATACGGGACAAGCTGGTTCTTATAGTCGATGACTCAGCACTTGCGAGGAAACAGATCATTCAGACTTTGGCAACGATTGGAATTGATCCACTTGTTGCAAAGGACGGAAAAGAGGCGTTGGACTACCTCAATTCACTTCAACTGGAAGGTCGGCACGTTGATTTGATTGTGTCAGATATTGAGATGCCTGAGATGGATGGCTATACACTAACCCGTGCGATTCGCAAGAATGCAGATCTTGCCTCAGTCTATATCCTGTTACATACCTCGTTGTCGGGCGCTGTGAGTAAGGAGTATGCGGTAAGTTGTGGTGCCAATGCCGCATTGACAAAGTTTGTAACAGAAGAGTTGGCTGAGGCTGTATTGGTCGGTTTATGCGCTATCAGTGAATAATCTGCTCTATGTTTTGTGCTGTTTTCAATGTCGATCCTACTTTGAAGAGCGGGTAAACTACGACAATATCAATCCAGAGATTCTAAGCTGATCAAAATGAGTGCACAGCAATATGCAGAAAGAATCCGGGTGCGAGGGCTTGTCCAAGGCGTAGGATTCAGGCCGACAGTTTGGAATTTGGCGACGAATTTTAACTTGTTGGGCGCGGTGTGGAATGATGCTGAAGGTGTATTAATTGATGCAGTAGGTACCCTGCAACAAATCAGTCAGCTGATTAAGTCTCTGGAACAAACCCCCCCTCCACTTGCCAAAATTGATAGCATAGAGCGTTTTCCGCTGGTTGAGCCTCCTGATTACAGCAGCTTTGCAATCATTGAGAGTCAGGGCGGAAAAATTCAGACAGGCATCGTTCCAGATGCTGCAACATGCAAAGATTGTCTGGATGATATAATGGACATGAGTAACAGGCGCTATGGTTATGCCTTTACTAACTGTACACATTGTGGACCACGACTCTCCATCGTTCGATCGATCCCCTATGACCGCGCCACGACCAGCATGGCTGCATTTCAGCAGTGTGATGACTGTTTGTCAGAGTATCGGGATCCGGCTGATCGCCGTTTCCATGCGCAACCTAATGCCTGCCCGGTTTGTGGACCTAAGCTTTGGTTGGAGGATGATTCGGGCCAACTGCATGGTACTCATGATGTCATTCAACATGTTGCGGATCTCATACATAGCGGTGCCATCATCGCCATCAAGGGAATTGGTGGTGTTCATCTTGCGTGCAATGCCTTGAACAATGATGCGGTAGCCAAACTGCGATCTAGAAAACGTCGTTATCACAAGGCATTTGCCCTTATGGCAAAAGATACTGCCATGATTCGCCGATTTGCCCGGGTGGGTGTAGATGAGGCCGATCTTCTTGAAAGTGTAGCGGCCCCCATTGTTGTGCTTGATCAAGTAGGTGCTGAGCAACTGGCCCCAGCTGTTGCGCCGGGACAGAATACCCTCGGCTTCATGCTCCCCTATACGCCTCTGCATCATCTGCTGATGAATAAGCTTGATTATCCGATTGTTCTGACCTCGGGGAATCAGTCCGATGAGCCTCAAGTGATATCCAACGAGACTGCACGTGAAAAATTATCCGGTATCGCTGATTACTGGCTGCTGCATGATCGAGATATAGTGAATCGGCTGGATGATTCAGTGGTTCGATGGGTTGATGGCAAACGCTGTATATTGAGACGTGCAAGGGGTTACGCACCAGCACCTCTGTCACTGCCAGAGGGCTTCGAGCATGTGCCTTCTATATTGGCACTTGGTGGAGAGTTAAAAAATACCTTCTGCCTCATAACCCAGAACAGGGCAATTATTTCTCAACATATGGGTGATCTGGAAAATGCCGCTACACTGGGCGAATATCAACGAACACTGGCACTCTACAGTGAACTCTTTGAACATAAACCTGACGTCATTGCGATAGACCGACATCCTAACTATTTGTCGACTCAATGGGGTGAAGCACGCGCATTTGAATATGAAATACCGCTGGTAAAGGTTCAGCATCATCATGCGCATATCGCGAGTGTAATGGCGGAACATGGTTACGCACTAGACAGTCACCCGGTGTTGGGGATTGCATTAGATGGCTTGGGTATGGGGGGGGATGGTTCACTCTGGGGAGGGGAGTTTCTGAAAGTGACCTACGCTGATTATGAGCGCCTGGGTCACTTTAAGCCGATTCCCATGCTGGGGGGTGCCAAGGCCATGTATGAGCCTTGGCGCAATACGCTGGCATATCTGTTAAGCGGGTTCAACTGGGAAGATATTACGGTGCATTATGCCGATCTTCAGCTCATCCAGTTTTTACAACTAAAGCCGATCAGCAATTTGCAGCAGATGTTTGAGCGTGGCTTAAATTCTCCGAGTGCTTCATCGTGTGGCCGCTTGTTTGATGCGGTAGCTGCGGCTATTGGGGTTTGCCGTGATCTTGCGAGCCATGAAGGGCAGGCGGCCATTGAGTTGGAAGCGTTGGTCGATCTCTCAGCTATTGGGCATCACGCTGAATGCTATGGCTGTAGAACTGAACGGGTCGATGGCAAGTTGGTCCTCGATTGGCAGCCACTGTGGGTTTCTATTCTTGATGATCTGAAAAAAGGGATAAGTGCTTCTGCAATTTCAACACGCTTTCATTCCGGGATAATTCAAGCCGTCACTAATGTGGCTTTGCGGCTTTGTAAAGCGCATACGCTTAAAACGGTGGCGCTTTCTGGAGGGGTATTCCAAAACAGAATCATTCTGGAAGGGGTAAGCCAAGGGTTGCGCCAAAGGGGGTTAACCGTTATCTGCCCTCATCTCCTTCCTGCCAATGATGGTGGGCTTTCGCTTGGGCAGGCCGTCGTGGTTGCTGCGCAACGATTGTTATCCAGGTAAATACCCCGATTCAAGTTTCAAAGCAGCGATTCTGTGCCTTCAAGTGGCGTAGTAACGCTATCCTCTCCTCAGCCGATATCATGCGCGCATTCTCAGTGTATTGGCGATAGCCTGAATAGCCAGACAGCGCATAAGCGGGCATGAACAAAGTGGTGCCTATCCAGACAGCGGCCCCTTGGTACGGATCATTATAAAAATCTGGTTTGTAACTGTAGGTCTTGGGAACCAAGGCAGCCATTTCGTGTTCAAGGGCGTAGCAATTCTTTGTGCGATCTTCCGCTGAAGGCGTCGGAACGACAGGTGTACGGTAGAGGTCATATTTCTGGAATGGGTTGCGATCATCGGGTTTGTTGTCTGACTCGCTATTCGCAGCGAAAAGATTGGATGCTGAGCTTAAACAGAGGATTAAACCGCAGGTAATGATAAAAGTTTTGTTTTGTTTTGCCATGGTGGGTATTCCAGTTTTAATCCTAGTAATAATCTAGCGACCAGCTCTTGGAAAAATTAAACCCAACAGAAAAAGAATCTAAAGGAGATTGTGAACAATAGTCACGAAACTCAAAAGAAACCTATGAAAAAGGTCGGAAAGTGCTATAGTATTAGTAATAGCTAATATAGTGGTTTTCTGGAGCAAGTAATGCCCGAACTTGAATTTGAATTTTCCCTCAGGCCAGACAGTGACCCTGAATTGGCCCCCTATGTCCTGGAATTTATAGGTAAATCAATGGCATGGGATGATGATGAAGGCATGGAAAAGATTGTGGGTGAAATCCGTGGCTACAAACTCGATCTGGCGGCAGCAATGGTTGATGGCGTTGATCAATCGCTGCTTTTAGATTCCGTCTGTCCTGAAATATCAGAATTTTCTCAGACGGCGTTCGGTGAGTCGGGTTGTCACTATCTACAGAAATTAGCAGATGGAAACCTGTCCAAACAGACCTGTAGCGGACTTGTCTATATTAATGAGATCACAGTAGACCCTCAGTACCGTGGGCAAAATATTGGCAGTGCATTGATGGGTAAAGTGGGTCAGATGGTCGAAGTAGAAAACAGTCTAATCGCGCTGAAGGCCTTTCCACTCTCGCCTGAGTATGGCAAGCGGGTGCCGGAGGTGAACGTACAGAGAGTGAAACAGTTTTATGAGCGGCTTGGGTTCACCCACATCGGTGGAGAGTTTATGGTCAAGCAGGCTAACTTGTGTGACACCATCAAGAAACGTCAGGCCTGGAGAAAGGGGCACTCCAATGTTGACGGCTTTCATCCTCAAAATAAGCATTTCGCATAAAAATACGCACGTGATCGACTCAATGTTATGATATGCAGAGACTAAACGGTTTCCAACAGATACCGTTGTATCTGTTGGAAATGAGCGATTATTGACTAACAAAAAAGGGACTGCAGATGGCGGATAAAGGTTTCAACTTTGCCAGTTTTTTGATTCGTTGGGTGCTGGCATTGATTTTGGTTTTTGCAACCTATAACCCATCAGGATACTCCTGGTATCACTGGCTTACAGGTGCAGAAAGTATTGTCGATCCGTTATTGGCCTTGGCTGCCATTACACTGCTCATCGGTTGGGTTATTTATCTGCGTGCTACAGCCCGCTCGTTAGGCATAATCGGTACAGTTTTGGCGGCGGCCCTGTTCGCTACACTGGTCTGGACTTTGATCCATTATCAATTGATCGCACTCAGTAATACCACGCTACTTGCCTATATCGTGCTGGTGATACTTTCAGCCGTGATGGGCCTTGGCCTGTCCTGGTCACATATTCGCCGTCGTATGAGTGGCCAACTCGATGTTGATGACCGTGATGAGGATTGAACCGGATAGGCTCTTAATCGGTTATTGAGTCGGGTTACTCTTTGTTAATACCTACAGTTGTCCGTTGCCATGGGGCTAATATGAATCATTCACTTGTTGCGCGGAAGATCGGGGGCATTTTAAGTCTTCTGGTGCTGGTGTTTACGCTCTATTCCGGGAATCTCTTTTCTCAGACGAATGGTGAAGCAGCACAACCCGAACCGGTTGCTGCCCCTTCTACCAGTGAGACATTGGCCTCATTTGTCAATCTTCAGAATGATTTGCAAAAAGATATTCTTGCCCTTAATAAAAAGATTGCCTCCACACAGTCTGATACTGAAAAGGTCGAATTAAAAGAACAGCTGGACAAATTAAAGAGCGATCTCGCGGCAACGCAGCGCAACTTCGAAAATATTGCGGCCGGGATTGATATTACGGCTCTTCGCGGCGAGACGGTGGAGGCGTTCAATATTCAGGAAGAGGTTTTCTCTCTCCTCAGACCTGCAATTGATGAGATGAAAGAGATGACCTCTCGCGTTCGGCAGAAATCTGAACTGAAGAAGAAAATAGCCTACTATGAAGAGCGCCTGCCAATCATTGAAGAAGCTGTTGCCAATATTGCGAAATTGAGAGAACAGGGAGGGACAAAGGCACTGATCAATTCCCTGAAGGCCACAGAAGCCCAATGGTCCAAGCAAAAGGCCTTTATGCAGAGTGAATTGCAGGGTGCGCAATTGCAGTTAGATAAACTGACCGAATCAGAGACTTCGTTGGCTGAGGCCTCCCAGAGTTATCTCAAAACCTTTTTCCAAAAGCGGGGCCTTTTCCTGACAATGGCTCTGTTAGTCGTGGTCAGTGTCGTGTTGTTATCACGCCTGAGTGCCAAGCTGATGCAGCGTTATATACCCGGTTTCAAGGCGCAGCATCGTAGTTTTCGGATACGCCTGGTTGAACTGTTACACCGAATGCTCACGGTATTGTTCGCCATCCTGGGCCCAATGACTGTGTTTTATATTGTGGAAGATTGGGTGCTGTTCAGTTTAGGTATCTTGCTACTCTTTGGTATTGCTTGGGCCTTGCGGCAAGCCCTGCCAAGGTACTGGAGTCAGATTCAACTATTCCTCAATGTGGGCTCTGTGCGTGAAGGCGAGCGCATCCTGATGGAAGGTCTTCCCTGGTTGGTTCAACAGATCAATGTCTTCTGTACGTTGACCAATCCAGTTGCCGGGATATCGCAACGCGTACCGATTGATGAACTGGTTGACTTGAAATCAAGACCCTCCATGTCAGATGAGCCCTGGTTCCCCTGTAGTAAAGGGGACTGGGTAATTTTAAACAGTGGCATACGGGGAAAGGTTACCGGGATATCCCATGAGATGGTTCAGTTGGTTGAACGGGGTGGCGCCAGACTGACTTACCAGATGAGTGATTTTCTGGCCAGTTCACCGCGTAATCTGGCGGTTAATTTCCGTATTAAAGAGATAATAGGCATTAGTTACAGTCTGCAGAAAGATAGCACTACTAACATTCCAGAGACGCTTCAGAATTATCTGTTACAAAGGATACGGCAGGAAGGTTATGTTGATCAGTTACTTAATCTGCGTGTCGAGTTCAATGCAGCCAATGCCTCCTCGCTGGATATTGCCGTGATGGCAGATTTTAAGGGTGAGTTGGGTGATCTCTACAATCGGCTGCGTCGTGCTATTCAGCGCTGGAGTGTTGATGCTTGCACGGAGTATGGTTGGGAGATTCCCTTCCCGCAGATGACCCTGCATGGTGCGGTTGCATCAGTTGACAAGAGTTGAGCAACGCTTCTTTAGCGGTACATTTTCAGGTGTACACTGAAGTCAGAAATAAGCCAAATACACTATAAGTCCCGTAGGACCATCGAAAATTATCCAAGGAAATATAGTAAGGTTGGTATTCAATTTATTGTGCACCGGAATACTGCTAAATCACCACCCAATAAAACCTGCGGTAAAATAAAGGCACTGTCCGGAAACTGATCAAAGAGAAGTGCTTCGATGTCAGCCTGACTGATCTCGCGGAGCTTTCAGCGGACAGTCCATCTGAAGTCGTCCTAACTGTTCCGAAATGGGGGTGACTGAAGCATTGATAATGCTTGGTTTGATTTGGGAGGAGGGATGCTAAGTCTACTCGTCGCCCTTGGTGCAACGTAAGCATTTGATCCTATTGACGCCAAGGCGTTTTCGTTCGCGCATAGCGCATCCTCTTTTTTGTGTCATATCCAACCGCATATATACCCCTTGTATGTTCTATTTATGTTCTATAATATTTCTACCCCTGATACATTATTACGCCACTGATTCAAGGAACAAAGGTAGTGACTCAAGATCGCCACCATTGGCAACGTGCCATTGCGCTCGCTGATATGAATGCTTTCTTCTGCAGTATTGAGCAGAGGAGGGGTGCTAAGTTTAATCATCTCTTGTGTAATTACGTGAGTAAACGTGTACCACACAGGCATTAAAAAACCCGTTAAGTTATTGAAACTTAACGGGCTCTATAAGCTGGTGCCGAGGAGAGGACTTGAATTCCCAAAGTAATTTATAAAATAAATATGTAAAACAATTGCTTATGATTATTGATGAGTTTTCGCGCGCCACATACGCTTCAATAAGCAAATGTTTATAGACTAAATTAGCGTGTAGCCTCACCGGATTTTTCCAGTGTATCTTGAAGTCGTTTGCTTTCCTGCTTGGCTTCTTTCAACAGAGTTTTCCAGTTATCGGGCGGGTGTCCACTCTCGATCATACGGCGAAAAATACGATAGGCATCTGTACTACTTTCATAAGCACGCTTGGTATTTTCATCGTTGACCCACGCATAGATGATGATCTTGCTCTCCTGGTGATAACGGAAAAACAGCCGGTACTGCTGGAAGAACTTGGCGCGGAACCAGTGCTTGTGCTCGTCACCCAAAGTGGAACCCTGACGATAATCCGTTCGGGTTGGGTCCTGAGGTATGATCTCGAACGCTAGTCTGGCGATGGCGGTAAGTTGTTTGGTGGTGTTCTTTTTGATGTAGCCTTTCGGGTTTTTTCGGCGCAGGTGCTCTACTTTATGCAGGAGAGCTTCCAACTGCTCGAGAAAGAGTGAGTGGGCGAAGATGGTCCAGCCATTGATGACCAGGGGTTCACCGGCAGCCAAACTTAGTCTTCCTCATCCTGACCGTCATCAGGGAGTGGTGCGTCGAGGTCGATTTCAACATTGCCAACCAGTGTTTGCACACGCTTGACCAGCTCGGTACTCAGTGCATGTACATGCTGAGGATGCTCTGCGATATCTCTGGCAAGAAAACCCAGAAACTGCTCGAGAACCGGATCAACTTCGGAGTTATCGGCACGAGTCAGCACGACCTTTCCATTAGGTTGAAGGGTGAAGCAGATTTTATCGCGTTTACCGAGATGCAGGGCGCGGCGCACGGATTCAGGCACCGTTGTCTGATAGCGGTCGGTGAGGGTTGATTCCACAGTCAGTGTTGTGGTCATTGTGACCTCCAAAATAGTGCCGATTACCTACATCAAAAGGTAATGCAAACGCATTACCATGTCAAGCGTATCTGATGACTGGGTCATGGATGCAGGAGAATCTGAAAAATGTTGTTAATATGTATTAGCATATGCTGACACATATATTTACCATTTGGACCAAAAAGTGGTAACTATAGGTTTAAATAATACTCTTTACTAAATTTTATGTGGTTACTATAATTATCAAAATCAAGGTAATTGGTAATTATTATGACCAGTAATACGAGGCAAAAGCGAAGCGCTCCGGTTTTCCCCAAAAACCGCAAAGCTTTATCCTTGCTGGGCGAGAATATCAAGCTTGCCTGTAAACGCCGAGGATACAGCCAGTCTCTCATCGCAGAACGAACCGGTCTAAGCCGTCTTACGGTTCGGAAAATTGAGCAAGGAGACCCAACTGTATCCATGGGTCACTATGTGGCGGTACTCAGTGTGCTTGGTCTGGTAGAGGACTTAGGCTTGGTGGCTAGCGATGATGAATTGGGGAGAAAGCTTCAGGATATTAAGCTGATGGGACAGTCAGGCTGAGCAGGGCACGATGAGCAGAGAGATTTATGTATTTGCCGACTGGGAAGTGTTTGAGAAGCCGACACTGATTGGCATATTGCGTGCTCATGTGGTGAAAGGCAGAGAGCATTTCAGCTTTGCCTATGACGGTGAGTGGCTGCAGTCAGAATTTGCTCAGCAAATTGATCCTGAATTGCACCTCTATGCTGGTAGTCAGTACAGCCAGGAACAGCAGAATTTTCGTGTCTTTCTGGACTCCTGTCCGGATCGCTGGGGACGTTTGTTGATGAAACGGCGTGAGGCTGTCATCGCTCGCCAAGAAGGCCGCAAGCCCAATGATTTGAACGAGTCAGATTATTTGCTTGGTGTACACGACATGTATCGCATGGGCGCATTGCGATTCAAGCAGGATATCGATGGGGACTTTTTGGACAACAATGAACAGTTGGCAGCGCCACCCATTACGTCACTGTGCGAGCTCGAACATGCAGTCTTTCAGGTAGAGGAGGCCAGGGATCTCGATGACCCGGAGTATTTGAAATGGTTGAACATGTTGATCTCTCCCGGTTCCTCGCTCGGTGGTGCCAGGCCAAAATCCTGTGTCGTCGATAATGAAGATAATTTGTGGATCGCCAAGTTCCCGAGTCGTCATGATGATCATGACATCGGGGCATGGGAGTATGTCACCTATCTACTGGCACTTGATGCAGGAATCAACATGCCTGAGTGCCGGCTGGAGAGATTCAATAGCCAGTACCATACATTTTTGACCCGACGTTTTGATCGTACACCAGAAGGCCGTATACACTTCACTTCCGCTATGATGCAACTCGGTTACTACGATGGTGAATACGACGCGAGCTACCTTGAGCTGGCGCAGTTCCTGACCGATCACGGTTCTAACACCAAAGCAGATCTCGCTGAGCTATGGCGTCGGATTGTTTTTAATATCGCAGTCTCGAACACCGACGACCACCTGCGAAACCATGGATTTATCTACCACAATGGCGGTTGGCTGCTTTCACCGGCATTTGACATTAACCCTGTAACGCCTGCCAATGGCTTGCACCTGAACATTAGTGACAATGACAACAGCTTGAATTATGAGTTGGCAATGGAGGTAATTGACTTTTTCCGGCTCAGTGAAAAGAGCGCTGTACAAATCAAAAGTGAGGTTCTGGCAAGCGTCAGTAATTGGGACACGGTTGCGATGAAAGCAGGATTAGGCAGGGCTGAGCGCCAGGCTATGGCATCAGCTTTTAATGTGTAGTGGAATGCTTATTGTTGAGTGTTAAGTAGTCTGATTGATTCGTCTCTGCCACGACCTGATTGTCTTTTTATCAAGCTGGCCACCTGGGTGGGTCGTTCGCTTCCCGGTAGCGAAATTAATATGGAATATATTCAGGTCATCGAGCCTAGGGTGCCAACGACATGAAATCGCCAACCCGAGACTGTAGATAAAAGTGTGTAACTGCTTATCATTGAAGCCAGCAATGGCTAAGGATAGGCAGATTATGAACAAGAGAGAGCTGGAGGCCTTCGCCCGCGAAGCCGCCAAAACCCTGGAAACAGAAAAAGACCTCAACGAATTTAGTCAGATGCTGACTAAGATCACCATTGAGGCTGCCCTCAATGCTGAACTTGATGACCACCTGGGCTATGACAAGCACCAAAAGTCATCTACCAGCAACAGCCGTAACGGCTACAGCAGCAAGACCCTCAAGACAGAGGATGGCCAGTTTGAACTGAGCACGCCACGCGACCGTGACGGCAGCTTCGAGCCGCAGTTGGTCAAGAAGCAGCAGACCCGTTTCACCTCCATGGATGACAAGATTCTAAGCCTCTATGCCAAGGGCATGACGACCCGCGAGATCGTTGCTACCTTCAAGGAAATGTATGATGCCGACGTCTCGGCCTCTCTAATCTCCAAGGTAACTGATGCCGTTATTGAGCAGGTCGTAGAGTGGCAGTCCCGTCCACTGGATGCGGTTTACCCGATCGTCTATCTGGACTGTATTGTGGTCAAGATCCGACAAGACCGGCAGGTCATTAATAAATCGGTATATCTGGCCCTGGGGGTGAATATCGAGGGCCACAAAGAGTTGCTCGGCATGTGGCTGTCCGAGAATGAAGGTGCCAAGTTCTGGCTCAATGTACTGATGGAACTCTAGAATCGCGGCTTGAAGGATATTTTGATCGCCTGTGTCGACGGCCTTAAAGGCAAATGATCATCATGAACAAAGGTTTCATCCACAATTGCAGCTTTAGGTTCCAACACATTGATATGTGCTTTCTGTTCTGCAAGGATCTTATCTTTTTCAGCAAGGATGGAATCAGCTACCTTCAAGGCATTAGCCATAATCAAACGTGGGTCTGTGACTGATTCCTGATTAGCTACATAGCCTCCATGCTTGCGGATACTTGGGAGTACCGTGGCAACTACCCATTCCTCGAAACGTTCCGCTGAAGGTAACTGTGAACGCATAACTAAACGGTATACATCACGTTCAGGGATGAAGGATAAGGATTGCATGCCACCTGGAGTAAGGGAGCGGTGTTTTACCGCCCCCTTGCAATGAAGAGAAATAGCATCTCTTGGGCGTAAGTATCCCAAAGCCTTAGCCACATCAGAAGCTACAAACAAAGGTTCACCTGTGTTGATTTGCATTTAAAACTGACCCAGGGGGGATGCGGACAAAATCTTGGACTACTTTGGAGGTAGTCCATGTACTCATACGAAGAACGCCTTCGGGCGGTGAAGCTGTATTTGACGCTTGGAAAGCGTTGCAAGGCGACGATTCAG